>NZ_VLKO01000008.1:0-74462 GCF_007830355.1 Flavobacterium tiangeerense
TTCGTTGAGCCATCTTCGGCGTGTGATATGCAGATAAACTTGATGACCTCGAATGGGAAAGTCTTGAACTGTTATCTGGTCAAAAAAACCTTTTGAGCTTAATTTACTCTCCCGATATTCTTTAGGAATAGAATTGATTTCTTTTAAGTATAGATGAAGTATTTCTTGGTCTTTTTCATAAGAAGTTAACTCAAAATAATCCACAATAATCTCTGGTAACAACAACTTGATAAGTTCTTTAAAAGAATCCTGCATTTCTGTATTTTTTAAAATACAAATAACCGGTTTTTAATATTTCCCCACAACTTTCAGACTTGATCCAGAAAAACACCTTCTATAATCTTTTTAAATCTCACAAAATGTATTTGAATTATAGATACAAAAAAAGCCTCGAATTTCTTCGAGGCTTTTGCTTTTTTGGGTGGATGACCGGGTTCGAACCGGCGACCCTCGGTACCACAAACCGATGCTCTAACCAGCTGAGCTACAACCACCATTTGCTTAGCGGTGGCAAAGATACAACTAAAGTTTACTTTTGCAAACGTTTTTCAAAACTTTTTTTAAAAAATTTGCATCATTTTTAGATCAAATCACCTAAACTATTGACAGCCAAATATCTTTCTACTGTAAAACCTTCAGCATGATCTACGCCCGTGATCCTACCCAAATCCCTAGAACGGTAATTTAAACTTTCTAGGAAGTTTTTACTTGAAATTGGCGACTCCGGTTCTTTAGAATTAGGATCATAAAATTGAGAACTATATGCCAATATAGATGCAACTTTTAAATCTGTAAAACCTGTAATATCTACCACAAAATCCGGAACGATATTTTTCCATTGTATGTAATGATATACCAGTTTTGGGCGCCAAGCCGTTTGTAATTCTCCTTCTAGACTAGTTTCAATTTTAACTAAACCAGATAAAAAACAAGCATCAGATACCAATTTACTTCCTTTAGCATGATCAATATGACGGTCGTCTACAGCATTACATAACACTATTTCAGGTTTGTATTTCCGTATCATTTTTATAATCTCTAATTGGTGTGTTTCGTCATTTACAAAAAAACCATCACGCATCTCCAAGTTTTCTCGTACAGTTACGCCAAGTATTTTTGCTGCAGCTGCCGCTTCTTGATCTCTAATACTTGCAGAGCCACGCGTACCTAACTCTCCACGAGTTAAATCAATAATACCTACTTTTTTACCCAGTGAGATCTCTTTTAAAATAGTTCCTGCACATCCTAACTCTACATCATCTGGATGAGCGCCAAAGGCTAATATGTCTAGTTTCATACTTTTTTGTTATTATTAATTTTCTATGATAATGATTGCAATACTTTTTTCATGGTCATGGATTTATTAACACTTTCCTCCCACTCTTTTTCAGGAAAACTGTCTTTTGTTACACCGCAACCCATGTACAAATGTACTTGTTTTATACTTTGCTTATTTACCATATCCTGTACATTAGCTTTAATTTGCATGCATCTCAAATTAACATATAAATCAGCGTTTTGTTGACCGCTATCCACATCACAATTCAACTCACCTAAAAAACCCGTATAAAATTGCCTGTCGTAATTTTCGTTTTCAAGAATAAATTTTTTGGCACTTTCCTTTGGTAAACCACATACAGCTGGTGTAGGATGTAAAACTTGAATTATCTTTTCAAATGATGTTACTGGTGTAATTGTACCTGAGATATCTGTCCTAATATGCCACAAAGAACCCGCTTGAGTGCCGTAGGGTTTAGACACTGTAACTGCTTCCAACTCGTTCTGCAATTTTGAAACAATAAAATCAGTCACAAATTGCTGTTCCTCAATTTCTTTGTTTTGCCAATAAACAGCTGGAGTACCAACATCTTTTTGAGTTCCTGCCAGCGAAATGGTTTTTAAAACATCCTCTTTTACATTTAGAAGTAATTCTGGAGTAGCACCCAGCCAAGTGCCTATTTTTGGGTGATAAAAACAATAAACAAAAGCGGTAGGATAACTATACACCAATGATTCATAAATCTCAAATACACTTTTATTTTCTAGAGCTATAATTTCATTTCGAGACAATACTACTTTCTCAAACTCCTTATTATTAATAGCTTGAACACCTTTACTAACCAAGCTTACAAATACTTCCTTATCATTACTTTCAAAAAAAGGAAGGTTTTTTTCTTCCTTTTGAATAAATGATTCTTGGTACTTCCATTGGAATTTTTCGGCTTTTTCTTCAGGGATATAGTACGTATTTGCTCCATCAAATGAAGAAATAACGAATCCTTTTTCTTTAAAATCATTAATAGAATATAAAGTATCCTCTTTTTGTAAATAACCCGTAATTTCTTTTTGATTGGGTTTCCGGTACAAAACAAAGGGCAGCTTGTCAAGCAAATGACCTTGTACTTTCTGGATCATTTCCTCCATTACTTATCGGTAGTTTTACGTTTAGGAAGCACCATATTAGTTAATTTACAAAGCGAAATAAGAGCGTTATTTTCATCCGTAATTTTAATTTCCCACAAGTGAATGCTCTTACCACGGTGAATGATGCGGGCTGTTGCGGTAACAATTCCCTCTCTTTTAGCTTTAAGATGATTGGCAGATATTTCAATTCCGCGTACTTCGCTAACATCCGAATTAACATAAATCATAGATGCAGCACTACCTACACTTTCAGCTAATGCTACAGATGCACCTCCATGCAACAATCCCATAGGTTGATGAACGGTAGCATTAACTGGCATGGTAGCTACTAAGAAATCTTCTCCAGCATCCACATACTCAATCTGCAAAGTTTGCATTAAAGTGTTTTTAGAAACATGATTGCAGTAGTTTAAAATTTTCTCTTTATCGAAAGTCATAATTGTTGGTTTAAAAATGTAAAAATAAATAAAGTAACAATAGCAATGCGCAAATACAATTGTTAATATGTTTTACAAAATAGATTTTTGTTATTTTTACAAAAAAATTACCATGCGTTTCAAAATACTTATCCTACTTGGTGTACTAACAATTGCTTTCAGTTCTTGCCGATCTGATTTTGAAACAATACCGAGTACTGGTTATTTAAAATTTTCAAAAGATACCGTTTATCTGGATACTGTTTTTTCAAATATCAGCTCAAGCACCTATATGCTAAAGGTATACAACCGAAGTAAAAATGATATTTCAATACCTACCATAAAACTTGGTAAAGGCTTGAATTCTAAATACCGAATGACAGTAGACGGTTTACAAGGAAACAATGGGAAAATTTTTAGTAATGTTCCCATACTTGCGCGCGACAGCTTATTTATTTTTATAGAAACTACCGCAGCGATTACTGACGTCAGTTCGGATACCTTTTTATACACTGATCAAATTGAATTTGACAGTGGGAGTAATCAACAAAATGTGGCACTCGTTACGCTTGTTCAAGATGCTATCTTTTTATATCCAGAACGCTTTTCTGATGGAACAACTGAAACACTTCCGGTGGGTAACGAAAAAATAAATGGTTTTTACCTCAACGAAAATGATCCTGTACATGGAAACGAATTGGTTTTCACCAAAACAAAACCCTATGTAATTTATGGATACGCGGCAGTGCCTCCAGAGAAGACAGCTATTTTTGAAGCTGGCGCTCGTGTCTATTTTCATGCAAATTCGGGGATTGTAGTAGCCAATAAAGGATCTATTCAAGTCAAAGGAAAACAATCTTTAACACCTAAAATGGAAAACGAAGTTGTTTTTGAAGGTGATAGACTAGAACCCGCATTTGCTGATGTGCCCGGACAATGGGGAACTGTATGGCTTAGCAGCGGCAGTACCAACAACAGTTTTGAAAACTTAACCATAAAAAATGCCAGCATAGGCTTGTTGATTCAAAACAATGACGGATCCACAGTTCAAATTAAGAATACCCAAATTTACAACAGCAGCAACTACGGAATATTGGCGCAGACCGCAAAAATTGAAGGTCAAAACATTGTAATAAATGCAGCAGGACAAGCAACCCTAGCTTGTACTTATGGAGGTAATTACACTTTTACACATAGTACTTTTAACAACAACTGGAATAGTTCACAGCAACAAGCTTTGATTGTAAGCAATTTTATTACTGGTGCTGTTCCAGAGTCAAAAGACCTTACAGGAGCTCAATTTAATAATTGTATTATTTACGGATCATATGCAACTGAAATGACATTGAGTAAAAAAACAACAGCTGCATTTGAATACCAATTTAACAACTGCTTGATTAAGTTTGATAACCGCTCCAGCACTGCTAGTACAAATCCTTTGTATCAATTTGATATAGATCCTTTACATTACAAAGCCATACTACTCAATAAAGACCCTAAATTTTTGAACGTATCAAAAAACAAATTGAATATTGACGATACTTCGGCGGCTTTCGCAAAAGGAAATGCGTCTTTTCTTATAAATCAAGATATTATTGGTAATACGAGAACACTTCCGCCGGATTTAGGTGCATTTCAAAACAAAGTTTTCCCCAAATAAAATATTACAAGTCAAACACATACGCTTTTTACTGCTCTGAAAAAATAAAGTTTATTTGAATTAAAGATTTGGAAACCTACATTTAAGAAATAAGTAGTAGTTTTGGGCGATTTATAAAACCAAAAACAAATCAAATTTAATTCAACTAACTTTAAATCAGATTATGAAACAAATTTACTCTTTGTTCTTTTTATTATTTTTTACTGCTGTTTTTGCACAAGCACCTGCAGGATACTACAGTACCGCTACAGGATCAGGATACACCCTCAAAACACAATTGTACAATATCATAAAAGGGCATACCACATTATCATACGGGGACTTATATGTAACTTATTCTACATCTGACATAGATAATTTTTTTGAAAAAGATGGAACGGTATTAGACATGTACTCCGAAAACCCTGCAGGAACTGACCCTTATACATATAGCATCGCATCAACACAAAGATGTGGAAATTACGTAAAAGAAGGAGATTGCTATAACAGAGAACATATTATACCACAATCGGTATTCAACGAACAGTCGCCTATGGTATCTGATGCACACTTTATTACTCCAACAGATGGAAAAGTAAATGGTCTACGTTCCAATTATCCTCATGCTAATGTTGCAGTTGCTTCAGAAACAACTTTGAATGGAAGTAAACTAGGAGCTAGTACAACTGCAGGATATAGTGGACCTGTTTTTGAACCTATTGATGAATTTAAAGGTGATATTGCCCGTATGTATTTCTATTTTGCAACGCGTTATGAAAACACTGTTGCTGGTTATAGTTACGCTATGTTTAATAACTCAACTGGAAAAGTATTCACAGATGCCTTTTTAGCACAACTTATTTCTTGGCACAATCTAGATCCAGTAAGTCCACGCGAAATAGAAAGAAACAATGCCATTTATGCACGTCAAAATAATCGAAATCCTTACATAGATAATCCAAATTATGTTGCTGCTGTTTGGACTACAGAACCTGCAGATACAGAAGCTCCATCAGTAGTTACAAACTTAACGGTTAGTAACACTACTGCTAATACAATGACACTTACATGGAACGCTGCTACTGATAATGTTGCTGTAACTGGATATGATATTTATATGAACGGAACGTTAAAGTCAAGTCAAACTGGATTAACAACTACAGTAACGGGCTTATTACCATCAACTGGTTATATCTTTTACATCATAGCAAGAGATGATGCTAGAAACTCATCTGCGGCAAGTGGATCAGTAACAGGAACAACTACTGCTGCGCCAACAGGCGGTGCTGGAGCAATAGAACTATTCTTTTCTGAGTACGTTGAAGGAAGTAGTTTTAACAAAGCATTAGAAATTGCCAACTTTACTGGAGCTGCTGTAGATTTAACTGGATATTCCATTAAAAAACAATCTAATGGTGCTGGAGCATGGACAACAGGATTAAATTTAACTGGGACATTAAACTCCGGTGCAGTATTTGTTTTAGTTGATCCACAAATGGCAACAACATGTTATCCAGTAGCTAATGCCAATTTATCATCAGCCCAAGAGGCATTTAATGGCAATGACCCAATGGGATTGTTCAAAAACGGTGTATTGATTGATATTATTGGAACTTTCAATGGAGGAACAGCTAATTTTGCTGCTGATGTTACCTTACGTAGAAAACCAAGCATCACTGCTCCAAATACAACTTTTGATAAAACTGCAGAGTGGGATTCATTTGCAAACAATACTTGCGATGGAATAGGTACTCATACAGTTACAACATTATCTAGCGAAGATTTTGAAAGCAACGGAATTTTGCTTTATCCAAACCCTTCAAATGGTTCTGTAAAGATTAATTTCCCAAGTGAAAACGAAAAATATTCTGTTCAAGTGTATTCAATTATAGGACAAAAAGTATTTGAAGAAAACTTTAACAATAGTAACACAGCAATTTTAAATGGGCTTGAAAGAGGAATTTACATTGTTAAAATTACTTCTTCAAGCAAAACATTTACAAAAAAATTGATTGTAAATTAAGAGCAATCTAGAAGATACCAAGCGGCACTGAGTGCCGCTTTTTTTATATCCATATTTTTTAATTTAACAAGAATTAAAGTACTACTATAATATCGTATAAGATTTAAAAATAGAGGATGTAAGAAATATTCTTTTAGAATGAATTCTAAAAAAAATTTATAAAATATGCTAGCGGATTAAAAATACAAAATTCGCACATTAAAGTAAGAATGATTTTACTTTTGATAATTTTAAACCCTATTATATAACAAAATGCTATATATCTTTACAATTTCATAACATTAAAGCTATTTAAAATTATAAATTTGCACCGTCTTAAAACCCTCATAAACAACTTGTAAGGTATTTAAAACAAACACAAAGCAAACTAATTTAAAAGGCAATTATGAAACACATCTACACTGCATTATTATTTTTATTCTTATCTGTTGCATCAGCACAAGCACCAAGCGGCTATTACAGTACAGCAACGGGAACCGGATACACTTTAAAAACCCAACTATACAATGTAATAAAAGGCCATACTGATCAAGGGTACGCCGGATTATGGACTACTTATGCAACATCGGATAGGGACCATCAAAATGAAAATGACAACACTATTTTCGACTTGTATTCTGAGAATCAAAATGGAACTGATCCATATACATTTACCCTTACAACAGGGCAATGTGGTACCTACGCTGTAGAGGGCGACTGCTACAATAGAGAACACATGATTCCGCAATCAGTATTTAACTCGGCAGCACCTATGGTATCTGATGCCCATTTTATTCCGCCAACTGATGGAAAAGTAAACGGTTTACGATCTAATTTCCCGCACGGAAATGTGGCAACAGCTTCAACAACTACTTTAAATGGAAGTAAATTAGGCACAAGTGCTGTTTCTGGATATACTGGAACTGTTTTTGAACCTGCAGCGGCTTTCAAAGGCGATATAGCTCGTATGTATTTTTATTTTGCTACACGTTATGAAAATACGGTAGCTGGCTATCCTTTTGCTATGTTTGATGGGAGCAGCAACCAGGTATTTACTACTGCCTTTTTAAACTTACTCCTTTCTTGGCATACAAATGATCCCGTAAGTGCCAGAGAAATAGAACGAAACAATGCTATTTATGCACGACAAGGTAATAGAAATCCTTTTATTGACAATCCATCTTATGTAGCAGCTATTTGGGGTGGAACTACAGGCGGCGGAACTACAGATACTACTGCGCCTAGTACACCATTAAACCTAATCTCTTCAAGTAAAACGACTACCTCTGTTACTCTAGCTTGGTCAGCCGCAACAGATAATATTGGTGTTACAGGATATAATGTATATGTAAACAACGTACTAAGAACTACAGTTACTACCTTAAATACAGCTGTAACAGGATTGACTGCAGCTACTAGTTATGCCTTTACTGTAAGAGCAAAAGATGCAGCAGGAAATCTTTCTGGTGTGAGTAATACAGTGACTGTGGTAACTAATTCGAACAACACCGCAACTGATTTACTTTTCTCTGAATACATTGAAGGTTCTTCAAACAACAAAGCCTTAGAGATTTCAAATGCAACAGGTACATCAGTAAATTTGTCAATCTATAGTATCAAGAGACAAACCAATGGAGCTGGAGCGTGGAGCACAGGTTTAACTTTATCTGGAACCCTAGTAAATGGAGCAAAATATACTATTGTGAATAGTTTAATGGCTTCTAGTTGCTATGCTACAAGTTCAGCGAACTTGTCTACTTCGGCAACCGAGATGACTTTTAACGGAAATGACGCTGTTGGTTTGTTTAAAAACGGGGTTCTTATTGACATTATTGGAACTTTTAATGGTGGAACTGCCAATTTCTCTATAGATGAAACCATCCGCAGAAAAACTACCGTAACTGCACCTTCAACTACTTTTAATAAAGCCACACAATGGGATGTATTTGCATTAGACACTTGCTCCAACTTAGGAAGTAAAACTGCGAGTAAAACTCCAAAAAATAGTATAAATACAGCAACAAATACGGTAGAGATTTATCCGAATCCATCTCGAGGAACGTTTAATATTACCAATGCTAATACTACTTATTCAATTGCGATTTATTCCATCCTTGGTCAAAAAATTTACAGTTTGGAAAACACCACTCAATCTGAAATAACGATCCCGAATAGCACACCAGGAACTTATCTCGTAAGATTACAAATTGACTCAAACGAGATTGTAAAAAAACTCATTATTCAATAATACTAAAAGCGGCAAAATTGCCGCTTTTTTTATGCTTAGAATTTAATCTTAATTGCTTAAATTTGTACCGCAATACAACAAACTACACAACAATGATTCATTTCTTTGAAAACCAAAGTAAAACCGTTTTTGCAGTACAAACGCAAAACGAAATCTCAGCTCAAGACATTTCAAAACTCAATTGGCTTTTTGCCGACGCACATATCCTAGAAAAATCCGTACTTACGGATTTTTTTGTTGGACCACGTGCCTCTATGGTTACGCCATGGAGTACCAATGCTGTAGAAATAACCCAAAATATGGGGATTTCTGGAATTATTAGAATTGAAGAATTCGAAAAAGTAGCTGCCGATTTCAATGATTTTGATCCGATGTTACTTCAAAAATACACGGAATTACATCAAGACATTTTTACGATAAATATTGAACCTGAAGCCATTTTAGAAATTGATGATATTGATGCTTACAACAAACAAGAAGGTTTAGCTTTAAGTTTAGAAGAAGTAGAATATCTAGATAATTTAGCTACTAAACTAGAAAGAAAACTTACGGATTCTGAAATTTTTGCTTTCTCACAAGCCAATTCAGAACATTGTCGTCATAAAATTTTTAATGGAACTTTTGTGGTTGATGGAGAAGAAAAACCAACTTCCCTATTTAAGTTAATCAAAAAAACATCTCTAGAAAACCCTAACGATATCGTTTCGGCATATAAAGATAACGTCGCTTTTGTTAAAGGACCGAAAGTAACTCAATTCGCACCAAAAAGCGCAGACAAACCTGATTTTTACGAAGAAAAAGAATTTGATTCTGTACTTTCTTTAAAAGCAGAAACGCACAATTTTCCAACAACAGTTGAGCCTTTCAACGGAGCTGCAACAGGTTCTGGAGGAGAAATTCGTGACCGATTGGCTGGCGGACAAGGTTCATTACCCTTAGCAGGAACCGCTGTTTATATGACTTCTTATTCAAGATTAACAAACAATCGCAAGTATGAAGGCGCCATGGAAGAACGTCCTTGGTTGTATCAAACGCCAATGGATATTTTAATTAAAGCCTCAAATGGAGCTTCGGATTTCGGAAATAAATTTGGGCAACCGCTAATTACTGGTTCGGTTTTAACTTTCGAACACGAAGAAGAAAATCGCAAAATTGGTTACGATAAAGTAATCATGCAAGCGGGTGGAATTGGTTACGGAAAATTAGATCAAGCGATTAAAAAGAAACCACAAGAAGGCGATAAAATTGTCATTCTTGGTGGAGAAAATTATAGAATTGGAATGGGTGGAGCTGCTGTTTCCTCAGCAGATACAGGAGCTTTTGGTTCAGGAATTGAATTAAATGCCATCCAACGTTCTAATCCAGAAATGCAAAAACGTGCCGCAAATGCTATTCGTGGTTTAGTGGAAAGTGATCACAATCCAATTGTTTCAATTCACGATCATGGTGCGGGTGGACATTTAAATTGTTTGTCAGAATTAGTCGAAGAAACAGGTGGATTAATTGATTTAGATAAATTACCAGTTGGAGATCCAACACTTTCCGCTAAAGAAATCATCGGAAATGAATCTCAAGAAAGAATGGGATTAGTAATTGGTGCGAAAGACATGGACATCTTACAACTAATTGCAGATAGAGAACGTTCTCCAATGTATGAAGTTGGTGTAGTTACTAATGACCACAGATTTACATTCGAATCGAAATCTACAGGTTTAAAACCTATGGATTATTCTTTGGAAGACTTTTTCGGAAGTTCACCAAAAACAATTATGAATGACAAAACAATTGCTAGAAATTACAGCAATTCAGAATATAACTCAAAAGAAATCCCAACCTATTTAGAGCAAGTTTTACAACTTGAAGCTGTGGCTTGTAAAGATTGGTTAACGAACAAAGTCGACCGCTGTGTAGGTGGAAAAGTGGCCAAACAACAATGTGCTGGACCGTTACAATTGCCTTTAAACAATGTAGGTGTAATGGCTTTAGATTTCAAAGGAAAAGAAGGAATTGCGACTTCAATTGGCCACGCTCCTATTTCGTCTTTAATTGATCCAGTTGCTGGTACAAGAAATGCTATTGCTGAGTCACTTTCTAATTTAGTTTGGGCGCCATTGAAAGACGGTTTAGATTCTGTTTCCTTATCGGCAAACTGGATGTGGGCTTGTAAAAACGAAGGTGAAGATGCTCGTTTATATGAAGCGGTTCAAGCTTGTTCAGATTTCGCTATCGAATTAGGAATCAACATTCCAACAGGAAAGGATTCGCTTTCGATGAAACAAAAATATCCGAATGATGAAGTAATTGCACCAGGAACAGTGATTATTTCTGCTGCTGGAAATTGTTCAAACATTACTAAGGTTGTAGAACCTGTTTTACAACGAAATGATGGGAACATTTACTACTTAAACTTATCGCAAGATAGTTTTAAATTAGGAGGTTCTTCATTTAATCAAACGCAAAATAAAATTGGAAATGAAACGCCAACTATCAAAAATGCGGCTTTCTTCAAAAATGCATTTAATACGTTACAAGATTTAATCAAAGAAAGAAAAATCAAAGCCGGGCATGATATCGGAAGTGGTGGTTTAATCACAACTTTATTAGAAATGTGTTTTGCTGATGTGAATTTAGGTGCGAATTTCGACTTAACTGCTATCAATGAAATCGATTCTACTAAATTATTGTTTTCAGAAAATATTGCGGTTGTTTTCCAAGCGGATGCTGAAGTAGAAGCAATATTTAAAGCCAATGGCGTTGAAATTTTCAATATTGGAACGGTAACGAATTCGGATACAATTTCTATTGTAAATCATGAAGATTCCTTTGAATTTTCTTCAAAAAAATATAGAGAAATTTGGTTTGAAACCTCTTTCTTATTAGATCAAAAACAAACTAAAAATGGTAAATCGTTAGAGCGCTATGAAAATTTCGCCAATCAGCCTTTAACGTTTACTTTCCCATCTCATTTTGATGGAAAATTACCAGTAGTTTCAAACATAAACCGACCAAAAGCGGCGATTATTCGTGAAAAAGGAAGTAATTCTGAGCGCGAAATGGCAAATGCTATGTATTTAGCAGGTTTTGATGTTAAAGACGTTCACATGACGGATTTAATTTCGGGAAGAGAAACTTTAGAAGACATTCAATTTATTGGAGCGGTTGGTGGATTCTCTAATTCAGATGTTTTAGGATCAGCAAAAGGCTGGGCTGGAGCGTTTTTATACAATGAAAAAGCGAATACGGCCTTAAAAAACTTCTTTAAAAGAGAAAACACACTTTCTGTTGGTATTTGTAATGGTTGTCAGTTGATGATGGAACTTGAATTAATCAATCCAGAACATGAAATACATGGAAAGATGAAACACAACGATTCACATAAACATGAAAGCGGCTTTACCTCAGTAAAAATTCAGAAAAACAATTCGGTAATGCTTTCTACTTTAGAAGGAGCTACTTTAGGGGTTTGGATTTCTCATGGTGAAGGAAAATTCAATTTGCCATTAGCAGAAGAAAATTATAACATCGTTGCCAAATATGGTTATGAAGATTATCCAGCTAATCCAAATGGATCGGAATACAACACGGCCATGATGTGCGACACAACAGGAAGACATTTAGTAATGATGCCACATATTGAACGTTCTACTTTCCCTTGGAACTGGGCTAATTATCCAGAAAGAAGTGTGAAAGACGAAGTGTCGCCTTGGTTAGAAGCGTTTGTAAATGCTAGAACTTGGATAGAAAATAAAAAATAAGGTATATTATTTTAGTGAAACTAACTTTTTAAAAGGCGCTTTTTTACAAAAGCGCCTTTTTTTATATAGTACTTTGATGTTACTCAGTATTTTATGCGGTAAATAGTAATGAATGTGAATTAAACTTGGGTTAATACAGTATTTCATGGAATTTAATTACTAATAATAATACCCTACAGCATTTATTTAAAATAAATAAAAATTAAGAAAGAGACTTTACAATGAGGTGTGTAATTCTTAATTTAGCAAATATAACTCATTGAAAAATGGATACTTATAAATAAATTGATTTTTTTTCAAAAAAAATAAAACCAAAAGAGAAGTATCTCCGTAAATGACAAAAACAAAGTTAAATAATAAACAACAACCATTATGATTAAAAAACAAATAGTACTATTACTTGCAGTAACTACACTAGGATGTGTTACCACTGCATTTTCACAAAGCCCAATTAGCGGTTTTATGCAAGGAAAAGGAAAGGGAAATGTTGCGCTTTCTTATAGTTTTGAGAAATATGATAATGTTTTTCTTGTTCCACAAGAAGTTGAGAGCGTTCCTGTTTTTAATGACGTAAAAATTACTAGCGCATCTATTTATGGTGTTTACGGAATCTCGGATCAAGTTGATGTTGTAATGGTTTTACCATACATAACAGCAACTGGTAATGCATCACAAGAAGTATTGACAAACAATAACTTTGAAAATGAGAGAAAAGGTCTTCAAGATGTTTCAGTTTTTGTAAAGTACAGTCCGTTTTATTTTGATTTCGGAAAATCATCGCTACGTCTTATAGGAGCTTTGGGACTTAAAACACCGCTAGGAGATTACAACGTTAATGAGGGATTACAATCCATCATCGCTATTGGAAACCGTTCTACAACATTTAGTACAACCGGTATGGCCATGTATAAAATGAATTCGGGAGTTTTTGCATCCGCACAATTTGCTGGAAACTTTGCTTCTAATGAAGTTCCAAATTCTTACTCAAGTGAAGTAAAATTAGGATATGCAGCATCTTTATTCTACGCTGATGCTTTTATTGCCAACCAAACATCTACAAGTGGTGTTGATATTCTTGGAGAAGGATTCACTGGTTTTTTCCCAAGTACACAAGTAAATTATACTAAAATAGGATTGAATCTTTACACCCCGATTACAAAAGAAGTAGGTATTTCAGCAGGTGCAAGCACTGTAATTGAAGGTAGAAACGTTGGTAAAGCAACTGGTTTATACGGTGGTTTAGTATACAAATTTTAATAAAAAAACAGTCAACAAAATGAAAAACGTAAACATAAAAAGCGTAGTAGTAGCGCTATCATTACTAGCTACATTGTCATCATGTGAGAATGATTACCAAGATGAGAAACCAAGTATTGCAGCAATTGCAGTAGCAAATGCAAATTTTAGTACTCTAGAAGGAGCTGCTATTCAAGGTGGAGTTGCTGGTGTATTGAGTAACAGTAACCCAAACGATCCATCAGGAAAATATACAGTTTTTGCACCAACAAATGATGCTTTCGCAAAATTAGGACTTGTAAATAGCGGAAGCCTTGGGGTTTTGCAAAACAGTTTTTTAACGAATACTTTATTATACCACGTTTCTAACGGAAGTTTAATGGCAAACCAAATTATGGCTGGAGGAACATCTGCATCTGCATTAAGCATAAACAGACGTTTTATTAGTAGAGGAAGTGATTTGTATATTAACGGATCAAAAATAATTCTTACAGATGTAGCAGCAAGTAACGGAACAGTTCACGCTATAGATAAAGTAATGATTGCTACCGGAGTAAACATTGTAGACTCAGCAATATTACTTAAAGATTCTAAAGTTTTTAAATCACCAGAACTTACATTTCTAGTCCAAGCAGTTATTTCATCTGGATTAGCACCTACATTATCAAATCCAGCAAACAATTTCACTATTTATGCGCCAACAGATGCTGCATTTAAAGCTGCTGGTTTTGCAACGATTCAAGATGTAGCTAACGCTCCTCAAGCAGTTTTACAACAAGTTCTATTAAACCATGCTATTAGCGGTGGTAAATTTACTTCTGAGCAAACTGCAACAACAGCTACAACAGCTGGTGGTGGTACTTTAACATACAGCCCGTTCTTAAATGGAGTATTTACAGTTAAAAGTAATGGGAATACTATTCCTGCTAACATGGTTATTCCTGATATCCAATGTAGTAATGGTGTGGTACATATCATTGATAGAGTTTTACTACCATAAAAATTCAGAAAAAATTATAAAAAAATAGTTTTACTTAATGGTAAGACTATTTTTTTTGGCTGTAGCCAAAAAAAGATTCAATATCCTTCAGACCAATTGAATTTTTCTTCAATAATAGTTGCTTTTTCTTGAGCCAAATGTGCTAAGAATGCAGCCGCAACAGGCGCGTGTTTTTTACCTTTTAACCAAATAATACTCCACGTTGTGGTAATAGGTAATCCTTTGAAAGGAATAATCTGAAGCTCTTTATTAGCCAATTCATTTTTTATTCCAATAAGTGGCATTATTGAACATCCTAGTCCTGCAATTACAGCTTGTTTTACCGCTTCATTTGAGGTTAATTCCATTTTTTTGGGAATTGTTACAGCATTTTTATTTATAAAATTTTCCATTAATTGGCGTGTACCTGATCCTTTTTCTCTAAATATAAGAGGGACATTATTAAAAATAGTATCCTGATTTTGAAGGTTTGCTTTGTCTAAATTTGAATTTGCAACGAGATATAATTTATTTTGCAAAAGATCCAATCGTTCCACATTCATATTAGTAGGCAACACCGATACCAAAGCAAAATCTATTTCATTCTTTTCAAGACTACTCAAAACTTTACTTTTATTGGTTACATCCATTTGTAGTTCAATACTAGAATGCAGTTTCATGAAATGAGACAAAAAATAAGGCATAACATATTTACCGGTAGACACAACTGACACTTTCAATCTACCACTCAATTGCCCCTTGAAGGCCATCGTTTTGTAGTTTATCGTCTCCACTTGGTTGATTATATTTTGAGCTACATCAGCAATTTCCTGACCAAAATCACTGATATACAAACGTCTACCAACCACTTCTGTTAGCGGAATATCAAACTGATCTTGGAAGTTTTTTAATTGTATAGATACAGCGGGTTGTGTAAGATGCAACTCCTCGGCTGCTTTAGTAACACTTTTGGTTTGAACTACTTTAAGAAATATTTGAAGTTGATGGAGTGTGTAGTTCATATATATAATTTATAGTAATCATTACAAATATAAATAAAAATTAATGTATCCCATCTATTATCTTAGCTCTAAATTTAATTAAGAAACATTTCTATTAGGAATTAGTACTTCAATAAAGTTAAATTAAACTGTAGTAGTTCGTTTTCTGATATTTTGAATTAGTACCCAAATACAGCAACGCCATTATTTTTGTTTGAATTATATTCGCTTAATTACTTCTCCAATGATAATTAAGCGAAATAATTCCTTTAGTAAGAAACTACTATGAAAAACCACTTTTTTTTTAATACTTACATTTAATATCAAAAAGATATAACCACTATTTTTATGCATTTAAAACAAATAAACAAAGTAGTAGAAAACTTGAATATCTAAGTTGAAAACACCAATAAATATTAATTTTCACTATAAAATTTCTAATTATAAAAATTAATCACTAATTTTTTTTTAATTTGCAATTCAAACCAATATTTCCATAATGATAAATATCACCCGCCTCTTTGATTTCCCTTACTACCAACAAGAAAAATATACATCTATTCCGGATGCGTTGGTTACCAAACAAAATGGAGAATGGATTAAAACCTCTACGCAAGAATACATTGCTAATGCCAATGCTATATCTCGTGCATTGATCAAACTAGGAGTTCAAAAAAATGATAAAATTGCTATCATATCCACTAATAATAGAACTGAATGGAATGTAATGGATATTGGTGTATTACAAACAGGTGCACAAACTGTGCCTATTTATCCAACTATTGCCGAGGATGATTACGAATACATTTTAAATCACTCTGAATCTATTTATTGTTTTGTATCAGATACCGAAGTGTTACGAAAATTACGTTTGGTTCAAAAAAATGTTCCAACTTTAAGAGGGATTTACTCTTTTAATGAAATAGAAGGATGTACAAACTGGAAGGAATTACTAGTTCTAGGTCAGGATATGAGTCATCAAGATACAGTAGAGCAACGCAAAAATGATGTAAAATCAGAGGATTTAGCTACTATTATTTACACTTCTGGGACAACAGGAAGACCAAAAGGAGTAATGTTATCGCACCAAAATATAGTTTCTAATGTTTTAGACAGCGCCAAAAGAATTCCTTTTGAAGCAGGAAAAAGTAGAGCGTTGAGCTTCTTGCCTATTTGCCACATTTTTGAACGCATGATTCTCTATTTATACCAATATTATGGTGTTTCCATCTATTTTGGAGAATCAATTGAGCGAATTAGTGACAACATTAAAGAAGTACAACCTACTGTAATTACTGCTGTTCCTAGACTTCTTGAAAAAGTATATGATAAAATATATGCTAAAGGAACGGAGCTTACTGGAATAAAGAAAAAACTTTTTTTCTGGGCAATCGATTTAGGTCTTGTATATGAGCCTTATGGCAAAAACGGATTTTGGTATGAGTTCCAACTTAAAATTGCACGAAAACTAATTTTTAGCAAATGGAAAGAAGGTTTAGGCGGAAAATTAGACTTGATGGTATCTGGAAGTGCTGCTTTGCAACCTAGATTAGCCAGAATATTTGCTGCTGCAGAAATTCCTGTTATGGAAGGATACGGACTGACGGAAACTTCTCCTGTTATTTCTGTAAACGATCTTAGAAACAAAGGTTTTAGAGTAGGTACAGTTGGAAAAGTGATTGATAACGTATCTGTAGTAATTGCCGAAGATGGTGAAATTCTTTGTAAAGGACCCAATGTAATGATGGGATATTACAAAGACCCACAATTAACCAGTGAGGTTATTACAGATAATTACTTTCATACAGGTGACATAGGAGAATTTGACAAAGAAGGATTCTTGAAGATAACAGATCGTAAAAAAGAAATGTTTAAAACCTCAGGAGGTAAATATATTGCTCCGCAACTAATTGAAAATACCATGAAACAATCTCGCTTTATTGAGCAAATCATGGTTATAGGTGATGGACAAAAAATGCCTGGAGCCTTCATTCAACCTAGTTTTGAATTTATTAAAGAATGGGCTTTAATTCATAAAATTGAATTAGGTAGCAGCAATGAAGCTATTGTAGCCAATGAAAAAGTAATAGAACGCATTCAGCAAGAAGTTGATACTTTGAATGAAAAATTTGGAAATTGGGAAAAAATAAAACGTTTTGAACTTACGCCAAATATATGGTCTATAGAAGGAGGAGAACTCACTCCTACTCTAAAATTAAAACGAAAAATAGTTTTACAAAAATATGCTGACTTATTTAATAAAATTTACAATTAATATAATGTCTTAAAACCTTCTCAAGGATTTTAAATTAAAATATAATGTTATCCATTATCAGCCATAAGTTTTACTTGTGGCTTTTTTTTTGGTCTAAAAATATGGCTTTGTCTGGTTATAACAACATATGGACTACAACCCACCACAAGATACTTTACCTTATAAAGTTCTCATATTCAAGAATGTTTTTTTATATTTAATAAATTTTTAATAAAAAAAACACTTTTATTATGCGTGCATAGTATTTTTTTTATTATATTTGAAATCGATATAGTTTCCCATGAAAGATAAAACAATAGATTACATATTAAGAGCAACATGGCAAGCAGTCGCCAGAATGTATAACGAAGAAGCATCAAAATATGATGCTAGTATGGCAACAGGATTTGCTTTGTTGAGTATCGATAAAGAAGGTGGAACTCCATCAACTTCTTTAGGACCTAAAATGGGAATGGAAGCCACAAGCTTGACAAGAACTCTTAAATCAATGGAGGAAAAAGGATTGATTATTCGAAAGAAAAATCCTGAAGATGGTCGTGGAGTATTGATTTATTTGACAGAATTTGGAAAAGAAAAAAGAGAACTTTCAAAAAATACAGTGCTAAAATTTAATGATGCTGTACGCAAATCAATTTCTGAAGAAAAACTACAACATTTTGTTGAAGTTGCGGATGTTATTAACGAATTAATTGTAGAAAAGAATATTTTTAACAACACCCACACGCTTGATATACCTGTTGAAAAATTAGAAACTAAGGAAACCGTTTAATTAGGATCTAATATATCATTTGACAGATAAACCATTACAAATTAAAAAAAACAAACATAAACGAAGTATGAAACGCACCATCAAAAAAGTTGCAGTAATAGGATCCGGAATTATGGGATCTGGAATTGCTTGTCATTTTGCTAACATTGGAGTTGAAGTATTGCTTTTGGACATTATCCCAAGAGAATTGACTGATGCCGAAGCAAAAAAAGGACTCACACTAGAGAGTAAAATTGTTAGAAATCGATTGGTAAATGAGCATTTAGCCAATTCTTTGAAATCAAAACCATCCCCTATTTACAGTCAAAAATTTGCGAACCGCATCACAACTGGTAATACAACAGATGACATGGCAAAGATTGCTGGTGTAGATTGGATTATTGAGGTTGTTGTAGAAAGACTTGATATTAAAAAATTAGTTTTTGAACAAATAGAAAAATTTAGAAAACCTGGAACACTGGTAACTTCTAACACTTCTGGTATTCCTATTCATTTTATGAGTGAAGGAAGAAGTGAAGATTTTCAAAAGCATTTTTGCGGGACTCACTTTTTTAACCCAGCACGTTACCTGAAATTATTTGAAATTATTCCTGGTCCACAAACAAGTACAGAGGTTTTAGATTTCCTTACGGTTTATGGTGAGAAATTTTTAGGAAAAACTTCGGTTTTGGCCAAAGATACTCCAGCGTTTATTGGAAACCGAATTGGAATTTACGGAATTCAAAGTTTGTTTCACTTGGTAAAAGAAATGGGACTTACTATTGAAGAAGTTGATAAATTAACTGGACCTGTTATTGGTCGTCCAAAATCGGCTACTTTCAGAACTGTTGATGTTGTAGGTTTAGATACTTTGGTTCATGTTGCCAATGGTATTTATGAAAACTGTCCAAATGATGAACAACATGACTTATTTAAACTTCCTGCATTTGTAAACACAATGATGGAAAACAAATGGTTGGGTAGCAAAACAGGACAAGGATTTTATAAAAAAGAAGGTAAAGACATCTTAACCTTAGATCTAGATACGTTAGAATACAGAGCTGCTAAAAAAGCATCTTTTGCAACACTTGAACTGACCAAAACTATTGATAAACCAATCAACCGTTTTAAAGTTCTTGTAAAAGGAAAAGATAAAGCAGGTGAATTTTACAGAAAAAGTTTTGCTGGTTTATTTGCTTATGTATCTAACAGAGTTCCTGAAATTTCAGATGAATTTTACAAGATAGACGATGCTATGAAAGCCGGTTTTGGATGGGAAAATGGACCATTTGAAATTTGGGACGCTATAGGTGTTGAAAAAGGAATTGAGATCATGAAGGCAGAAGGTTTAGCTCCTGCTGCATGGGTAAATGATATGTTAGCTTCTGGAAATACTAGTTTTTATTCAGTAAAAGAAGGAGCAACGTTTTTCTACAATATTCCAAGTAAAGCGCAAATTAAAGTTCCGGGTCAAGACGCCTTTATTATCCTAAATAACATTCGCGAAAGCAAAAAAGTATGGAGTAATAGTGGTGCAATCATCCAAGATTTAGGAGACGGAATTTTGAATTTAGAATTCCAATCTAAAATGAATACTATTGGTGGCGATGTTTTACAAGCTATCAATAAAGCAATTGATTTATCTGAGAAAGAATATCAAGGATTGGTTATTGGAAATCAAGCAGCGAACTTCTCTGTGGGTGCCAATATTGGAATGATTTTCATGATGGCCGTGGAGCAAGAGTATGATGAGTTGAATATGGCTATCAAAATGTTCCAAGACACGATGATGCGCGTACGTTACTCTGGAATTCCAGTTGTGGTAGCACCACACGGAATGACTTTTGGAGGTGGTTGCGAAATGAGTTTGCATGCTGACAAAGTTGTTGCTGCAGCAGAAACCTATATGGGATTAGTTGAATTTGGTGTTGGGGTTATTCCTGGCGGTGGTGGATCTAAAGAATTGGCTATGCGTGCCTCTGATTTATTCCATAAAAATGATGTTGAGTTAAATGTATTGCAAGAATATTTCTTGACTATAGCAATGGCAAAAGTATCTACATCAGGATACGAGGCATTTGACACTGGATTATTACAGCACGGTAAAGATATCATTGTAATCAATAAAGACAGACAGATTGCAGAAGCAAAAAAACATGCACTCTTGATGGCCGAAGCTGGTTACACACAACCGATACGTAGAACGGATGTAAAAGTACTAGGAAAACAAGCTCTTGGGATGTTCTTAGTAGGTACAGATCAAATGGAAGCTGGAAAATACATCTCTGAACATGATAAAAAAATAGCTAATAAACTAGCTTACGTTATGGCAGGTGGTGACTTATCTGAGCCAACACTAGTAAGCGAACAATATTTATTGGACATTGAAAGAGAAGCTTTCTTATCGTTATGTACAGAGAGAAAAACATTAGAAAGAATCCAATTTATGTTGACCAAAGGGAAACCGTTGAGAAATTAATTTTAAATTATAAATGATGACTTATAAAGTTCAAATGATTTTCATTTCAAATTTATAATTCAAAATTCAAAATACTAGTTATGAAAACAGCCTATATAGTAAAAGCATACAGAACAGCCGTGGGGAAAGCCCCAAAAGGAGTGTTCAGATTTAAACGTCCTGATGAATTAGCAGCAGAAACCATCGAGTTTATGATGAATGAGTTGCCAAGTTTTGATAAAACACGCATTGATGACGTTATGGTAGGAAATGCAATGCCAGAGGCAGAACAAGGACTAAACGTTGCGAGACTTATTTCGTTAATGGGTTTAAAAGTAGAAGATGTTCCTGGTGTTACTGTAAACAGATATTGTGCTTCTGGTTTGGAAACTATTGGTATGGCTACGGCTAAAATTCAATCAGGTATGGCACATTGTATTATTGCAGGTGGAGCTGAAAGCATGAGTTTTATCCCAATGGGAGGTTACAAACCAACTCCGGATTATGCTGTTGCAAAAGCTGGAAACGAGGATTACTACTGGGGAATGGGTCTTACTGCTGAAGCAGTAGCACAACAATTTAAAGTATCTCGTGAGGATCAAGATGAATTTGCATACCACTCTCACATGAAAGCTTTGCAAGCACAAGCTGATGGTAAATTTGACAAGCAAATTGTTCCTATTACGGTGGAACAAACATTCCTTAATGAAAACGGAAAAAAAGAAACCAAATCATACGTTGTAAATAAAGACGAAGGTCCAAGAGCTGGTACATCAAAAGAAGCTTTGGCTGGATTACGTCCTGTTTTTGAAGCAAATGGAAGTGTAACTGCAGGTAACTCATCACAAATGAGTGATGGTGCTGCTTTTGTGTTGATCATGAGCGAAGAAATGGTAAAAGAGTACAACTTAGAGCCTATTGCTCGTTTGGTAAATTTCGCTTCGGCAGGAGTTGAACCAAGAATCATGGGAATAGGACCTGTAAAAGCAATACCAAAAGTACTAAAACAAGCAGGTTTAACAATTAATGATATTGATTTAATAGAGTTAAACGAAGCTTTTGCTTCTCAAGCATTAGCTGTAACCCGTGAATTAAACTTAAATCCAGAAATCATTAATGTAAATGGAGGTGCTATTGCACTAGGTCATCCACTAGGATGTACTGGAGCAAAACTATCAGTACAATTGTTTGATGAAATGAAACGCAGAGGAAGCAAATACGGAATTGTAAGTATGTGTGTAGGTACTGGACAAGGCTCTGCAGGTGTTTACGAACTTTTGTAAGCTTAGATTTTAAATAAAAAACATATTAAAAAATAAAAAAATGGCAGATACAATTGAAAAAAACGTAACCCGTGGAGGTCAGTTTTTAGTTAAAGAAACAAAATGTGAAGATATTTTCACACCTGAAGATTTTACAGAAGAGCAATTAATGATGCGTGACTCTGTGAAAGAGTTTGTAGACAAAGAGTTGTGGGCACACAAAGATCGTTTTGAAAAAAAGGATTATGCTTACACGGAAGAATCCATGAGAAAAGCTGGTGAGCTAGGACTTTTAGGAGTTGCAGTACCTGAAGCTTATGGTGGATTAGGAATGGGGTTTGTATCAACTATGTTAGTTTGTGATTACATTTCTGGAGCAACTGGATCGTTCTCAACTGCTTTTGGAGCTCATACAGGAATTGGTACTATGCCAATCACATTATATGGATCTGAGGAGCAAAAATTAAAATACGTTCCTAAACTTGCTTCGGGAGAGTGGTTTGGTGCTTATTGCCTAACGGAGCCAGGAGCTGGATCTGATGCTAATTCAGGAAAAACTAAAGCAGTTTTATCTGAAGATGGAACGCACTATTCTATCACTGGTCAAAAAATGTGGATCTCAAATGCAGGTTTCTGTAGTTTGTTTATTGTTTTTGCTAGAATTGGTGATGATAAAAACATTACAGGTTTCATAGTTGAAAATACAGATAACAACGGAATCTCAATGGGTGAAGAAGAGCATAAACTAGGAATTCGTGCTTCATCTACTCGTCAAGTTTTCTTTAACGAAACTAAAGTTCCTGTTGAAAACATGTTATCTGAAAGAGGTAATGGTTTTAAAATAGCGATGAACGCACTTAACGTAGGAAGAATTAAATTGGCAGCTGCTTGTCTTGATGCACAACGTAGAGTAATTACAGGATCTGTAAAATATGCTAATGAAAGAATCCAATTTAATACAGCTATTTCTCAATTTGGTGCAATTCGTTCTAAATTAGCTGAGATGGCAACTTCTTGCTACGCAGGAGAAAGTGCTTCTTACCGTGCAGCAAAAGATATTGAAGACAGAATCATTGCTCGTGAAGCAGAAGGAACTTCTCATCAAGAAGCTGAATTAAAAGGAGTTGAAGAATATGCGATCGAATGTTCAATCTTGAAAGTTGCTGTATCAGAAGACGTTCAAAACTGTTCTGATGAAGGAATTCAAATTTTTGGAGGTATGGGATTCTCTGAAGATACTCCAATGGAAAGTGCTTGGAGAGATGCAAGAATTGCTCGTATTTACGAAGGTACAAATGAGATTAACAGAATGCTTTCAGTAGGTATGTTAATTAAAAAAGCAATGAAAGGGCACGTTGATTTATTAGGACCTGCTATGAAAGTATCTGAAGAGTTGATGGGAATTCCATCATTTGACACACCAGACTACTCAGAATTATTTGCAGAGGAAAAAGAAATCATCAAAAACTTAAAGAAATCTTTCTTGATGGTTGCTGGTAGTGCTGTTAAAAAATTTGGAGCTGACTTAGATGCACACCAACAATTATTAATGGCTGCTTCGGATATGCTTATTGAAGTTTACATGGCAGAAAGTACTATCTTAAGAACTGAGAAATTAGCTAAAAAAGAAGGAGAAGATAAAGTTCAAGAACAAATTGCAATGGCTAAACTTTACTTATACAAAGCCGTTGATATTGTAAACCAAAAAGGAAAAGAAAGCATTATTTCTTTTGCTGAAGGTGATGAGCAACGTATGATGTTAATGGGATTACGTCGTTTTACAAAATACACAAATATGCCAAATGTAGTGGCATTAAGAGAAATAATTACTGCTAAACTAGTAGCAGAAAATGAATATTGTTTCTAATAAAAATTAGTTTTTAGTTTTTTTTTTAACCGCCTTGTACCTGAAAAAAACAAGGCGGTTTTTTTATGTAAACTATTTTTTAAACAGTGCTCAACTTCCTAAAAATGATATTAAAATATAGTAAGCTCTCATAAATATTTCAAAAAAATTATTTCACCTCTTTAACCTCTAGTACTTCTACTTTAATAGCAACTGCATAGTCATTTGGTACAATTTTATTGCCATGAGCATTCGCATAAACTTTAGTAAACTCAGCTCCAAAATATAATATAATTGCCGAATAATAAACCCAAACTAAAATAATTACAATAGAGCCTGCTGCACCATAAACAGTGGCAACCGTTGAGCTTCCTAAGTAAAAACCTATTGCAAATTTCCCTATCATAAAAAAGAAAGAGGTAAAACTAGATCCAATTAAGGCGTCTTTCCATACAATTTCTCCATCGGGTAATGTTTTAAAAATCACTGAAAACAAAATGGTTGTTGTTATAAATAGTATAACAATATTGAGAACATAAAAAATATATACCGTTGTATCTGGAAAGTAAACTATCAGACGTGAATTGATAACATCCATAACCGTATTTAACATTAAACTTACCATTAATAAAAAACCAACAGAAGCAATCATTGAAAAAGACATCAATCTATTTTTGATAAACTTCATGATACCTTTATTTGGTTTTGCCCTTAAACCCCAAATAAAATTAATAGAACTTTGAATTTCGGCAAAAACTCCAGACGCTCCAATAAGTAGCATTATTCCACCAAAGATGGCTGCAAAAGTATTGCTATCTGACAATTCAATGTTTTTTATAGTTTCTTGTATTTGCAAAGCAGCTTCATTACCAACCATACCATTTATTTGCCCAAAAAATCGGCCTGTAACAGCCTCTTTTCCGAATATAAAACTAAAAATAGATAGTATAATAATTAGTAATGGGGGTAATGAAAAAATAGTGAAATACGACAATGAGGCACTCAATTTGATTGCGTTATCATTTTCAAACTCTTCATAGGTTCGTTTCAAAAGGCTCCAGCCATCTTTAGCTAACTTTCTCTTTTTCATTTAAAATAAAATATAGGTATGAGTACTCCATTTGAATCCAATTCTAATATTTGGTTTCAACTAAGAATGAATTTTCAAAATTACGAAGAAGTAACATACCAAATTGAAATGAATTTTACATAATTCAAGTGAAAATATTTTTAAACAACCAATAAAAATAAAAATCCTAAAATTTAAGTCTTTCTTAACCCCATTTGAAATGTATTTACATAATTTTATAAATCAAATGTTAAGGCATATCAAAACACAAAACAAATGGAAAATAATACTAGCAGAAGAAGTTTTTTAAAGCAAACAGCAATACTTTCAACAGGAACCTTAATAGGGAGTTCTTTATTACAGGACGCTTTTGCAAATACTACTCAGCCCCTACTCGAAGAAACTGGGAGCGATATATTTACTAATAGCATTGAAGAAGGAACATTTGTATTACCAAAATTACCTTATTCTACTGATGCTCTTGAGCCTCATATTGATAAAGCTACTATGGAAATTCATCATGGAAAACACCATCAAGCGTACGTAACCAACTTGAATAAGGCGATAGGAACTCTTGATAAAAAACTGGTCGAATCTTCTAGCTCACTCGAAACTATATTTAAAAAAATGTCACAGTTTCCAGATTCAATACGTAATAATGCGGGAGGCCATTACAATCACACCCTATTTTGGGAGTTACTCTCTCCTAATGGTGGAGGTTTGCCTAAAGGGAAACTAGCCCAAGCAATTACTAGTAGTTTTGGTTCATTTGATGAATTCAAAAAACAATTTGCTGACGCTTCCATGAAACGTTTTGGTTCAGGTTGGGCATGGCTAGTAGTTAAAGATGGTCAACTCGTAATTGGTTCCACAGCTAATCAAGATAATCCATTAATGCGTTTGAAAGGAAAAGGTCTTAAAGGCAAACCGGTCATGGCTTTAGATGTTTGGGAACATGCTTATTACTTCAAAAATCAAAACCGAAGAGCTGATTACATCAACTCTTTTTGGAATGTAATTAACTGGGAAAAAGCTGAACAACTTTTTAATTCCTAATTTTAAAATTGTAAATTTTAATAAAAAAATGCCTCAACACTTTAAATTTTGAGGCATTTTTAGTTTTTTGAAATTCTCAATTGATTTTGAGTTTATAAACCCCGATAAAACGTTTTTTTAAAAACAATAAAACTACTTCACTCTGAAAAGAGCAAATAATAAATTGAAATTAAGTAGTAAAGAATTAAAGTAAACCGCTATTTAACTCTAAATTTTAGAATAAAATCTAATTATCTTCATACCCATCAATTATATTATTATTAATGTAATTCTTTTGTTAAACTATTTTTTTGGCTGACAAACTTGCTCAAAAAAGAATAGCTTTGTACTTTGAAATTAAAACAATGATTAACCCATCAGCTACAGGTTGGATAGATAAATTTTTTAATGAGCAAGATTTTTCTACAAAATCTGTTGCCATTACCACTGGTGCTTTTTATGAAAAAGTAAGAGCAACTGGTTTTATTTATGGTCATATCATTTCCTTTAACACTCCTACTCAAATTCAAACCAAAGGCTGGTTTAAAGATGAAATATCAAAGGTAGCATTACTTACACTACTCTATGATATTTTTTGTTTGACAAAAGGAGAAAATCAAAGTAATCTTTTCATAAAAGAAACGGTAGCTTTTTATAACCAAATGAATCCTCAGGGATTTAATTTGTTTAAAAAAATATTACCCAAAGATTCACTGGCGCTTACACTTGAAAAAATTATCGATAATCGGGTACAAACTAACGAAAGTATCATTAATAAAAACTTTTCACACTTAGTTACTAATGCTTTATTATTCATAGATATCATTGCGTACCAGCAATACTTGATTCAAGGTGAAATACCAGATAAATATTTAAAAAAAATAGAAGAAACTATTGTAAACGTAGTCACATTAGCATTAAAAATAAAGACTAAAAAATCACAGTATGATGATCTTTTAATTAAACTCTTTGAAGCATCAATACGTTACAGTAAGTTTTCAAAAGGAACAACACAAAACTTAGATACACTGCAACTAGATTATTTTACAAATGATCTTGAAAAATACTACTTAATTGATCTAGCCTGTATGGCGTTATGGAGCGATGGAGAAATAGAAAATGAAGAAAATTATTTTTTACACTCACTTGCCACTATTCTAAACATTAATGATGAATTTGTACTTCAAAGCTTAAGCTGTACAAATACATTTATTGCACAACACAAAAAAGACATTCCATATTTTAATTATTCAAATCCAGTAAAACATTTTTACGATCAAACTACGCAAAGTGTGGTTACCTTAATAAGCCGAAATAAAAACCGGCTATTAAAAGAACTCTATCAAAGTAAGGAATTAATGGTTTTGCTTGCTTATTCCACAAGAAGAGATCTTGATGAAAAAGAAAAGAAAAAAGTTAAAAAACAATTGTTAGAAATTTGTAAAACCATACCTTCTCTGACAATTTTTTTACTACCAGGCGGTAGTTTATTACTGCCTATTTTGATAAAATTCATTCCTACCCTACTTCCAACGGCATTCAACGAAAACCTGGACGAAGAATAAAAAAAACCCAAAAAGCAATATGCTCTTTGGGCCTTTAATAATTTAGAATTTTAATTGATATACTTCATCAAGGTCATCTTCTGAGCTTATGTTTACATTTAAATCTGTTACAAAACCTGAATTTAATCCATATACCCATCCGTGCAAAGTTAGATCTTGATTGTTTCGCCATGCTCCCTGAACGATTGATGTTTTTGCAAGATCAAAAACTTGTTCCTTTACATTGAGTTCTACAAAGGTATTGAAACGCTCTGTTTCGTCTTGAATACTATCTAAATAGGTATTGTGCAAGCGATAAACATCTTTAATATGACGAATCCAGTTGTCGATAATCCCAATAGATTGATTGCCCATAGCTGCCTTTATACCACCACAACCATAATGCCCGCACACTATTACGTGCTTTACTTTTAGGACATTAACAGCATAATCTAGTACGCTAAGCATATTCATATCAGTATGCACCACCATATTAGCAATATTACGGTGTACAAAAACCTCACCCGGCTTTGCACCCACAATTTCATTTGCTGGCACACGGCTATCAGAACAGCCAATCCATAATAAAGGAGGTGTTTGACCTTTAGCTAAATCTGCAAAAAAATTAGGGTCACTAGCCAGCGATGTTTCAACCCATTTTTTATTATTGTCTAATATTTTTTTATAAAAATCGCTCATTATATTTTAATTTAATGTTTGTTAATTATTTTAATCTCTTTTGTAATACTTTCAACCTTAAAAATCTATTTCGTCTCCAATTGGTTTTTTAACCATAACCCGTTTAGCTGCGTCATAATAGTGTTCAAAAGTAACATGATTGTTAGAATCATCGGAGTTTTCTAATTCGTAAGCATCTTTAAATCCTTTCAATTTTACTTTTATTTTTTTATCTACAGCTTTAATTGTTTTGAACTCATGAATAAGATCTAAGATGTCATGAGCAATATAAACGGTGTCTTTTGCATCAATAATTACTTTTGACTTTTCGGGAATATCATTTAAAGTTTGCTTGATGGCAGCTTTATTTAAAAATGAAACTTCTTGAGCCAAATCAATGTGAATAACGTCACCTGATTCATAATTCTCTTTTCGAAAGTTGTAAGCTCGTTTTAAATTTCCCTTTAGTATAAAAATGATACTAATAAAGATTCCAAGTGCAACACCTTTGAGTAAGTCTAAAAAAACAACAGCTAAAAGTGTTGCAATAAAAGGAATAAATTGGTATTTCCCTTTATTCCAAAAATGTATAAAAATACTAGGTTTTGCTAATTTATACCCTACAAGAATAAGCACTGCCGCTAACGTAGCTAATGGAATTTTATTGAGAACAAAAGGAATAGCTAGAACACTAACAAGTAACAAAAAGCCATGAATTATGGTAGACATTTTAGATTTAGCACCAGAGTTACTATTCGCTGATGTACGAACAATAACAGAGGTTAAAGGTAAACCGCCTAATAAAGAACTCACAACATTCCCTATTCCTTGCGCTTTTAATTCTATATTAGTATCTGTATAACGCTTTTGAACGTCCATTCTATCAGCAGCTTCAATACTCAATAAAGTTTCTATTGATGCTACAATGGCAATTGTAAAGGCGACAATCCATACTTTAGTATTAGTAACTGCTGCAAAATTTGGTGTTACAATTATGGATTTGAACTCTTGAAAAGTAGATGGAATAGGCAATGAAACCAAATGCTCATTTCCAATGGCTAATTTACTTCCTGAAATCATAAAAATTTCATTAAGTACTACCCCTAGAACAACGGCAATCAAAGCGCCCGGAATCAATTTCATTCTTTTTAAAAAAGGTACTTTGTCCCAAGCTATTAGTATACTCATAGATATTAAAGTAATAACTATAGCTCCAAGTTGTAAATAATTAAAAATATCGAATAAAGCAGTAAATGTATTACCTCCGTCATTTTGTAAAAAAGCTTGATCGCCTTCAAAATCTTTATCATATCCAAATGCATGAGGTAATTGTTTCAAAATTATTATAATCCCAATTCCTGCTAACATTCCTTCGATAACATTTGTAGGGAAATAATTTGAAATACTACCTGCCTTTGCAAAACCCAAAATTAACTGAATCAAACCTGCAATAAAAACAGCGGTTAAAAAAACATCAAACGCCCCTAAATCGGTAATTGCTGTTAAAACAATTGCTGTTAAACCAGCTGCTGGGCCGGAAACACTTAAACTGGAAGAACTAAAATACCCTACCACAATTCCGCCTACAACTCCTGCAATAATACCCGAAAACAATGGTGCACCAGAGGCCATTGCAATACCTAGACACAAAGGTAGCGCCACTAAAAAAACAACAAGACCTGAAGCAAAATCAGACTTGAGGTGCGCAAAAAGATTACTTTTATTTTTCATAAGATAATGATAATTAATATACAAAGCATAGTCCATATCAAAAAGACACAGACGATTGTTTTTCTACAAAATAACATTACCCCAAGTTAGGAGGAGGTGCGAAAATAAAAGATATTACATTGTCATGTTCACCTATCGTGTTTGAAAAAATAAGCTCAATTTCTTCAAAACAAACGTTTATAAGCTCAATATTTACCAATTCTTGATGAACAAAATTCTTGATATTCTTTTGAGAGTCTTCTTCCTCCTCAGAAAAGTCAAAGAAAACAGATATATCACAGCTCTTTTTAATAATAACAACAATAGTTGGCGCAGCTAGAAAAGCTAAGAATAAAAATAAAAAAAAACGCGCAAACACTTTCATTGATTAAGTAATAAATTCCAGCAAATAGAACTACAAAATTGCTTAAAAATAAAAAAACAATAAATGAACTACATGCATTAATGCTATAAAGGTAATAAATATTTTATATAGGTAGCATTTAATTTATTTATTCAAAAAAACCGATTAACGTTAATATTGCTCATAATATCTGCAAATTAATCATAAAGTAAATTGATTGTTTTTATCTTTGCATCATAAAATACTATACATGACAATTACACAACTAAAATATGTTTTGGCAGTAGCAGAACATAAAAATTTTACACTTGCAGCCGAAAAATGTTTTGTAACACAACCCACATTGAGTATGCAAATTCAAAAAATTGAAGAGGAATTGAGTATTCAAATTTTTGATCGTACAAAAAAACCTATACAGCTTACAGATATTGGACAAAAAATTGTAAACCAAGCAAAAAATATAGTTGTTGAGGCTGATCGTATTCAAGATATTGTAGAACAACAAAAAGGGTTTATTGGTGGCGAATTCAGGCTTGGAATCATCCCTACTATTATGCCTACGTTATTGCCAATGTTTTTGAACAACTTTATAAAAAAATATCCTAAAGTTAGACTGATAATAGAAGAATTAAACACGAATGAAATAATCACTAAACTCAACAACGGTCATCTAGATGCGGGTATTGCTGCTACACCTTTATTAGAAGAAAAAATAAAAGAAATAGTATTGTACTATGAACCTTTTGTTGCTTACATCCCGGAGAGTCATCACCATTTTCAAAAAAATGAAATTGAAGTATCTGATTTGAATTTAGATGAAATTTTATTACTGCAAGATGGACACTGCTTTAGAGATGGGATCTTGAATCTTTGTAAAAGTGGAGATAGAAATGAAGCGAGCCATTTCCAGATTGAAAGTGGGAGTTTTGAAACCCTTATAAAACTAGCCGATGAAGGCCTCGGAACAACCTTGTTGCCTTACCTACACACCTTAGACCTTAAAGAAAGTGATGCCTTAAAACTTAGACATTTCAAAGAACCGAAACCTGCTAGAGAAGTAAGTTTAATTTTTCCTAAAAGTGAATTAAAAATTCAAATTATAGATGCGCTAAGAACTACAATTGCAGGAGTAATTAAAGGAGCAATAGTATTTCAAAACGTTCAAATTATTAGTTCTATGTCAAAAAAATAAGGAACTTGAGCGTTCCTTATTTTTTTTATGAATTTACTAATATTAAACATTGTTTTAATTCTGGCTTAGTTACGGTATAACTTAAAAGCCATTCTCTTAAAAGCTCCATTTCGTATGGCAACAATGTTTTTATTGCTTTTTCTAACTCTTTACAGAACAAAGCTGGATCAAAACTTACCCTCTCTAAAATTGATTTGGTATAGTCATACATTATTTTCGACATAGTGCAATTTATTTTTTTATTTGAGACAGCGTAAATTTAAACTAAAAATAAAAATGTTTCACTATTATTTAACTTAGTTTTTAGTTTTCAAACCAAAACAAAGGGTTGAAAGCCTATTAAAAAAATTACTTTTTAAAGGCTCTAAACATTTCTCGTTTTCCTGGTGGTCCAGGTAATTTTTCTACAGTAAAACCTACTTCAATCATACTACGTTTGACTACGCCTCTTGCTGCATAAGTTACTAAAACTCCATCTGTTTTCAGCGCTGTATACATTTTTCGAAAAATTTCCGTACTCCATAAATCTGGTTGTACTCGATACCCAAAAGCGTCAAAATAAATTAAATCAAAGGCGTCAACATCCTCTATTTGCTCAAAAAACTGTTTCCTTTTTGTGATTTCAAAATGAGGAGCCAGGATGTTTTTTTCTTCCCAATTGCTGGTATGCATCGTCTCAAAAACAGCTTTATATTCCTCAGCCTCTAGTTCAGCTACATAATTCATAGCTAAGACTTCTGTCGCAGATACAGGGTATGCCTCTACTCCTACATAATTTATGGATTGATTTCTTTTAATAGACTCTAACAAAGTAATGAACGCATTAAGACCTGTTCCAAAACCGATTTCTAAAATTGATACTTTTGAATTTGGAAAAAGTGCCAATCCGTTTTTTATAAAAACATGTTCGGCCTCTTGTATGGCACCGTGTTTAGAATGATAACACTCATCCCATTCTGGTAAATGAATGGTTGTAGAACCATCTAGGGTTTGAATTATTTCTCTTTTCAAAATATATATTTAGGTATAAATTAATAGTAATAGCTTTTTTACCAAAATTAGTGAAAACTAAAAGTTTTTTTTTTACTTCCTGTCATTATTATTTAATAGATACCCTCAAAATTAAACATTATAAGTATATTTTTTTAAATAACAAACAAATCACACTTTTATGCTATAATTAAACGAAATGAATAAAAGTATTCATTGTTTTTTATTTAATTTTGCACGCATTAAACAAAAAGCAATACTTGATTCACATGAATTGTTTTTTTTGTTTGAACAAAAAATAAACAAACAGTACACTATTATGAGTAACACTCTAACTACTAAAATTGAAACTATAAAAGCCACCACATCAAAAATAAACGATGTAGATTTTGAAAACTTAAGCTTCGGTTCTGTTTTTACTGATCATTTATTTGAATGCGATTTCAAAAACGGTGAATGGCAAAATCCTACTATCAAGCCATACGCTCCTTTTTTGATAGATCCATCAACAAGGGTTTTTCATTATGGCCAAGCAATATTTGAAGGAATGAAAGCCTATAAAGATACAAATGACTCTATTTGGCTTTTTAGACCTGATGAAAATTACAATCGTTTTAATAAATCAGCGGTACGTATGGCAATGCCAGAGGTTCCAGAAGATATTTTCATGTCTGGACTTCACCAATTATTACAACTAGACGAAGCCTGGATTAAAAAAGGGAACGGAAACTCGATGTACATAAGACCATTTATGATTGCTACAGGTACAGGAGTAATAGCAAATCCATCAAACGAATATAAATTCATGATTATCTTATCCCCAGTTACCTCTTATTATGCTGGAGATGTTAAGGTTCTTATTGCTGAACACTACAGTAGAGCTGCAAATGGAGGAATAGGTGCTGCAAAAGCTGCGGGTAACTATGCTGCACAATTTTACCCTACAACTTTAGCAAATAAAGAAGGTTTTCAACAAGTTATTTGGACAGACGATGCTACCCACACTAAACTTGAAGAAGCGGGAACTATGAATGTGTTTTTTAGAATCAACGATACCTTATTCACAGCTCCTGTGAGTGAACGTATTCTTGATGGTGTAACTAGAAAAACACTTATTGACTTAGCAAAAAGTGAAGGTATTGATGTTGAAGTTCGTTCTGTACTAGTATCAGAATTAGTTGAAGCAGCAAAAAACGGTACTCTAAAAGAAATATTTGGTGCTGGAACAGCAGCAGTAATTAGTCCTATTTCAGGATTTTCTTTCCAAGATGTGTATTATGATCTTCCAAAGGTTGATCATTCAATTGCCATTCAACTAAAAGAAAAATTAACAAACATTCAAAATAAACTTGACGAAGATACTTTTGGCTGGACAGTGAAAGTATAATTATTTCAGGAACTTAAATTTTAAAAAGTGATTTTCTACTGTGAAAATCACTTTTTTTATTTTTCGTTTAATATGTTTGAAAAATCAGGTTTAAAATAATGAGGTCCTTTCATAACCTTACCATCTTCTCTATAAATAGGTGTTCCATCAGTATTTAATTTGCTCATGTTACTAAGCTGAATGGCTTCAAATACTGCTTCCATTTTATCTTGTAATCCATGGGCTATAATAGTTCCACACAATATATACAACATATCCCCAAGAGCATCAGCTATTTCAACCAAATCATTATTTTGCACTGCTTCTAGATACTCTTCATTTTCTTCTTTCATTAAATTGTATCGTAACAAATGTCTCTTTTCTCCCAAATCAGCAACAGGTGCATCATGAAATCCTAAGTTAAAAGCAGAATGAAATTGTTTTACAGCGTCAATTTGTTTTTTCATATTCTTTTTATTAATTGAGATGACAAAATAGCAACTATTTCTAAACTATTGAGTAAATTTACAAAAAATTGTAAAACATGTTTAGTCAAGGTCAAATCATTTTTGGTATCTTATTTTTTATCGCTTTTGTTATATCCGCAGTATACTCCTACAGAAAAGACATTCAAGTTCATAAAACATTTTATAAAGGCAATTATAAAATCCTATTGGGATTTATTGGTTTTATTGCTATTCTTTTTTTGATAAAAGTTTTCTTTAAAAGGTAGTTTTCACCTGATTATTAGTCCACTTCTTGTGGGCTTTTTTATTTATTTTATTTCAACACTACCTTTAATCTAAGTATTTACAAAAAAATACAACAATAATAATCAAGCTTTTACAATTTTACAATATAGGATTTCAAGAACAATTTATAAAAATTTGAGCATTGAAAAACTTTTAAATAAAATCTATAACTTTACAAAATCAAGAAACCAACCCGTTATGCGAATTTTAAAATATATTTTCCTTCTACTTCTACTAAGCCTAGTGGCTTTGACTATATTTATTGCCACTCAAAAAGGAGATTTCACTGTAGAAAGAAGTCATATTATTAAAGCGCCTAAGAATACTGTATACCAGTTTGTTAATGATTTAAGAAACTGGGAAGATTTTGCAGCCTGGATATCTAAAGATGCAGCTTCAAACCTTTCTTTTTCAGAAAAATCAATAGGCAACGGCGCTACGATGACTTGGGATAACCAAACAAGTTCAGGATCAATTGCAACACTTTCATCACAAGAAAACGATAGTATTTCACAAAAAATGGATTTTGATGGCAGTGAATCATCAGTAGTATTGCGTTTTAAAGATACTTTAAATGGGACTAAAGTGACTTGGAAATCTCAAGGAAAAATGAGCTTTACCATGAAAGTAATGGCTGCAATGCAAGGCGGAATAGATAAAATAATGGGTCGCGTTTACGAAAAAAGTTTAGAGAAACTCGAAAAAACATTGGTTTTTGAAACCAATACTTTCAATATAAAAGTCATTGGTCTAAGCACAAAATCAGGAACAAATTACTTAAAACAAACCTTTACAAGCAAGCTTACTAGCGTTTCTAAAAATGCTAATATCGTATTTAATAAATTAACTGCTTTTTGTACCAATAATGGCGTTGAAACAAATGGAAAACCATTTTTATTGTTTCACAATTACAATGCAACAACAGGATTAGCACAAATTTCTTTTTGTATTCCTACTAAAAACCGAATTTTGACTAGCTCAGGTAGTGATATTTTATCAGGTACATTAGAGCCATTTGAAGCCATAAAAACAAATTTAACAGGCGATTATACTCACATAAGCAAGGCTATTCAACAATCTAATGCGTACATAGCTAAAAATAAGGTTGTTGTAAGTCCTAATTTTAGCCATTTAGAAGTTTTTAAAATTAATAAATCAGACGTAAAAAACCCATCAAAATGGGAAACTGAGGTTTATGTGCCGCTTCCGCCAAAAGTGATTCCCGTAACTGCTCCTGTAAAACCTACGACTGCTACTCCAGTAACTCCTGGCAATCAACCAACTCCAACAGAAATCAAAGAAGAAGATTCTGAATTTTAAAAAAACACCTTTTGGTATTAAACCTTATTATTCAAAAATCATCTTAAACTAAAAAAACATTGTGCAGGAAGAACAGGAATTTATAAACCAATTATTAAACCCCAAAACGCAAAATCAAGCGTTTCAGAGGTTGATATTGGAATATCAAAAACCATTGTATAACCATATCCGCACCATTGTTTTAAATCACGATGATACAGATGATGTTTTGCAAAATTGTTTCATTAAAATTTTTCAACATCTTAAAAGTTTTAAAGGAGATAGCAAACTTTTTTCTTGGATGTACCGTATTGCTACAAATGAGGCCTTGACTTTCTTAAAACAAAAAGCCCGTGCTAATAATATCTCATCTGAGGCTTTGCAAAATAAAACACTCGATAATCTAGAAGCCGATGTATTTTTTGATGGAAATGAAATGCAATTAAAGCTACAACGCGCAATTGCGTTACTACCAGAGAAACAGCAACTGGTTTTTAAAATGAAATACTTTCAAGAACTGAAATACGAAGAAATATCTGAAATTTTAGGCACCACAGTAGGCGGATTGAAAGCCTCCTATCACCTAGCCGTAAAAAAAATTGAAGCTTTTGTTTCTTCCACTTAAACCTTTTAGTATTAACATTGTCTAAACACTATTATGAAGACATTTAAATTAGAAAACGAACCAAAAATAGAACCTGGATTTAAAGTTCCTGATCATTATTTTGACACTTTTTCTGCAAAGATGATGCAGCAATTAGAGCAAAATGAACCACCCGTTATTTCTATTTTTCAACGAAAGAAAACTTTAATATTCTCTGCTGTAGCTGCCGTATTAGTTTTAGCGCTGATGGTTCCTTTAGTGGTACAACAACAAAACAATAAAGAAAATGAGCTAGAAACAGCTGCATTAGAAAATTATATTACTTATCAAACAAATGTAAATCAATACGATTTAATTAATGGTTTGAATTATGAAGAAATTGAAAATATGAAAACTCCAATTGCCCTAGAAGATGAGACAATTGAAGAACATTTTTCAACAAATACCAACTTAGAAAATTTAATTTTAGAATAATAGATTTAAAAAAAATACAATGAATAATTCCAAAATAATACTCCTTGCTTTATTATTTGTTTCTTTTAATTTTTACGCTCAAGGCGAAAGTATGAAAGAAAAAAGAGAGCAAATAAAAGTTTTGAAAGCTGCTTTTTTTACCACAGAAATAGGATTTACAACTACCGAAGCCGAAAAGTTTTGGCCTGTTTACAATACTTATGATGATAAACAATTTGAGTTAAGACATCAAAAAATGAAATCCTATGTAAAACGAATGAGCGATGGTTCTCTTGATAAAATTAATGAGAAAGAAGCCAAACTTTTTTTAGCTCAAATTGAGGGCACAGAAGAAGAATTATTCTTAGTTCGCAAACGCTTTTTACAAAATTTGAGAACGTTTTTACCAGCTGTAAAGATTGTAAAATTAAAAAAGGCCGAAGAAGATTTCAATAAAAAATTACTCCAACAATACCGCAATAACGGACAAAAAAATTAATTTCCTTTTTTATTAATTCAAGAACTACCCTCAGTGTCTAGCATATTGAGGGTAGTTTTTTTATTTAAATTGTAACCGAATCATTTTATTTTGGCCAGCTGCAATAGCCGTAGTTGCATTAATAAAGCGAATGGTATTCAATTTTGAATCAGTTGCTAATTGTTTCCAAGAAACACCTCCATCCCCAGAATAAAATATTCCAGAGTAACCCACCGTAACAATACCTTTCCCTTTACTATTAGGCACATATTGCACACAAGATGCATAACCAAAAGCCATATTCTCAGCTACTAGTTTCCAAGTTTTTCCTCCATCAACAGTTATGGCTTTATTTGAATGATTTTGATCTCTATTTTCATAATCTCCACCAGATACAAACCCTATTTTTTCATTGTAAAAATCAGCAGTAAATATTCCTGTCATGCTTTTACCTTGTACAATAGGCGTTTCATAAACTGTCCAAGACTTTCCTTTATTTGGCGAATAAAAAACTCTTGACTTAACTCCACCAGAGACAATCCAAGTAGAAGAACCTTTTAATACAATATTAGTGTTGCTTGCTGCAAAAGCAGCCTCTCCTGCACTTGTTGTAGGCATGAGTATGTCAGGAACTTTTTTCCATGAAGCTCCGCCATCACGAGTAATGATAACATTTAAACCAGTAGAAACAGGGTCACCCATGGCTATACCTTCTTTATTATTCCAAAATTGCATACTATCAAAAAATACTTTCTCATGATTTTCTTGATAGACCAATTTAGTAGTTAAATCTTTTTTAGAAATTTGATATAGCATTGCAGGGTTCGATACACTCAAAACATAAACGTAATCTCTAGTTTGTGCATTACTTCTAAATTCTAATTGCAATGTATCCTTAACAATTTTGTTTTCAGTTTTTTTATTTGTTGCCAAATCAAAGTAGCCATATCGATTTTTATCAGCCACATACCAAATTTTGGTCTCATCAACCACTAAGGAGCGAATACTAACTTTATCCTGAAATAAAGTATCTATAGCAATATTCTTGAAAATTGCTGAATCATCAAATGTTTGATTAACATCTGCTTGACTTTTACATGATGCTATTACAACTACTATCAATAAAAGAAAAAAACGGTAATTCATATACTATTTATTTTAGGCCAAAGTACAAATAAAAATCTAGAGTTACAGTCTAAAAGAAACTGGCATAGTAATTGGTTACTACATAAATGTGAAACTAATTCCATTATATATGAAAACTAAACTACTCCTATTCAGTGTTATGACTACCTTATTAGTCACAACTTCTCAGGCACAAGATAGAACATCAGTAAACGCCATGAATTCTGAAATAAGCGATAATCTAGATTTGAGAGCAATAGCTTCCATTTTTGGTGATTCCAGAGATCTTGATGATTTTGAAAGAAGATTAAACGACCCGAAAGCTCAGATATCTAATCTAGATTTAAACAACGACAATCAAGTTGATTATTTAAGAGTTGTAGAATCGGTAGAGAGCAACACACACCTAATTGTTGTTCAAGCTGTACTAGACAGAGATCTATACCAAGATGTAGCTACAATTGATGTTGAAAGAGATAGAAACAATAAAGTTCAGGTACAAGTAATAGGGGATGTTTACATGTATGGTGATAATTATATTTATGAGCCAGTTTACTATACTACTCCTGTAATTTACGCATCATTCTGGAGACCTTCCTACCGTGCCTATACTTCTAGATGGAACTGGGGATATTACCCATCGTACTACTATACTTGGAATCCTTTCCCTGTGTTTAGATATAGAAATAATATTTCAATTTGTTTAAATAGCTATAACAGTTACAATTATGTAAATTATAGAACAAGCAGTAGAGCGGTTGTTCTTTATAACTCAAGACGCTCTAATGGGTATGAAAGACAATATCCAAACTATGCTTTTTCAAGACGTAATGTGGCTGTATCAAACCGATATGAACTAGACCAAAGAAGAACAAGCTCAAGAGTAGAAAACACTTATGGTAGACGCACCACCAATGATGCTAATAGATACTCTACAAATAGTAGCAGAGAAAACCGTACGGCACAAAACAGTACTTCTGGTAGATATGAATCAAAAGGAAGATCTCGCACAGAAAATAGCAACAATTCAAATCCAATACCAACAAGAACTGAAAACAACAGATATAGCACAAGAACTAGTGGAGAGACAACCACTGCTAACGGGCGATCTGATAGAAGCTACTCTCAAAATAGAGGCAATACAAGTAACGAAAGAGTTATGCAAAGAAGCGAAAACCAAACTGCAACAACTCAAAGTAGATCAAATTCTGAAAACAGTATACCATCAAGAAGAGAAAGTTCACCGAGAGATTATTCGCAAAACAGATCAAGTTCAGCACCACAAGCTGCACCTCAAAGACAAGAATCAAGTTCTAGGGGTAATTCTGGTAGAGGATCTGAAACAAGAGGAAATAGCAATCAAAGAGGAAGTTCTGAACGATCAGAAAATAGAAGATCTTAGATTTGATTAAAATACTTGAAAAACACGACAATTTTAGTCGTGTTTTTTTTTACACAAAAAGCACCTAATATATTATAAAAGTGTAAATTTGAAACGTTTTTAAAAAAAAATTTCATGAACGCTTCACACAAAGACCTCCATACTAAATGGACATTAGGCGGGTTATTAATTTCATTAGGAATCATTTACGGAGATATAGGAACCTCACCTTTGTATGTGATGAAAGCCATACTTGGCACTCATTTAATAGTATCAGATATCGTTTTGGGAGGTATCTCCTGTGTTTTTTGGACTCTTACGCTACAAACAACCATTAAATATGTGATTATCACACTTAGCGCAGACAATCATGGTGAAGGAGGAATTTTTGCACTGTACGCATTGGTTAAGAAAACTAAAATTCAATGGTTAATCGTTCCAGCAATAATTGGAGGAAGTGCTTTACTAGCAGATGGTATCATTACACCTCCCATATCGGTTTCCTCAGCTGTTGAAGGAATAAGAACCTATTATCCTGAAATTAATACCATCCCAATTGTTATTACCATTTTATTCATTTTGTTCATGATACAACAATTTGGAACAAAATTAGTCGGTAAATTCTTTGCTCCCATGATGCTTATTTGGTTCGGGATGCTAGCTATTTTGGGGATTTCTCAAATTACTCAAAATACCGAAGTATTAAAAGCTGTAAACCCGTATTATGCATACCACTTATTATCCATTCATCCTGAAGGATTTTTTGTACTTGGTTTTGTTTTCTTATGTACTACTGGTGCTGAGGCATTATATTCTGATATGGGACACTGTGGTCGTAAAAATATCCGAATTAGTTGGGTTTTTGTAAAACTAGCATTGGTACTAAATTATTTTGGACAAGCTGCTTACTTATTACAACATGAGGGCGAAACTTTACAAAGTATTGGTGGAAAAAATGGGAATCCGTTTTACTTAATTATGCCAGATTGGTTTCAACCAATAGGGATTGTAATAGCTACACTTGCTGCTGTTATTGCATCTCAAGCTTTGATTAGTGGTTCATTTACGTTAATAAATGAAGCAATGAGACTTAATTTCTGGCCAAAAGTAAAAATAAAATATCCGACAGAATTAAAAGGACAATTGTACATTCCGTCAATTAATTGGTTGTTATTTATAGGATGCGTAGGTATTGTATTGCATTTTGAAGAGTCTAGCAACATGGAGCATGCTTACGGACTAGCTATTATTCTATGTATGATCATGACCACCATTCTATTGAATTACTACTTGATTATGAAAAGGGTAAAATTATATTTTATAGTTCCCTTAATCACCATTTATTTAGTAATCGAATTCAGTTTTTTAGCTGCTAATATTACAAAATTTGCCGAAGGTGGTTATGTAACACTTTTTATCGCTATAGCATTAATATCAGTAATGACAATTTGGTATTTGGCTAAGAAAATTAATAAAAGTTACACTAAACTGGTTAAAATTGAAGATTACAAGAAAGTACTTGTTGAATTAAGTGCCGATTTATCAATACCAAAATATGCAACACATTTAGTTTACATGACTAATGCTGGACGAGTTGATGAAATAGAGGAAAAAGTAATGTATTCTATCTTACAAAAAAGACCTAAAAGAGCTGACATATATTGGTTTGTTCATGTCAATATTCTTACAGAACCTTACAAAACCGAATACAAAGTTACCGAAATTGTAAAAGACGATTTATACCGTGTTGACTTTAACCTTGGTTTTAGAGAACCTACTAAAATCAATCTTATGTTCCGTGAAGTTATCAGAGACATGGTTAAGAAGGGCGAAGTAGATATCACAAGTAGGTACGAATCTCTAAACAAAAACAATATTATTGGAGATTTTAAATTCGTATTATCCGAAAAATTCCTTTCAAACGATAGTGATTTAAGATGGCATGAAAAATTAATCATGAATTCATACTTTTTTATCAAAAAACTAAGTCTTTCAGAAGAACGCGCTTTTGGTTTAGATAGTAGTTCTGTAAAAATTGAAAAATTCCCAATGGTACTTCATGCACCAGAAAACATAGGGCTCACGCGAGTAAAATAAATTAAGAATCCTTTAAAAAAAGCATTGTAGCAATACAGTGCTTTTTTTATGAAAATTTTTTAAACAACATTCAGTACTAAAATTTAACATTCAAATCAATTAATAGTACCTTTGCACCTCAATTATTTAAAATGAGATTACACAGAAATTTAGTTTACACAACAATAGATGCTTTAAACGCTATTTTTAATGAAGGCGAATACGCCGATAAAGTAGTAGCAAGATCCTTAAAAAAAGACAAACGTTGGGGAAGTTCAGACAGGAAGTTTGTAGCCGAAACCATTTATGAAATTGTGCGTTGGAAACGATTATACTCTGAAATAGCAGAGGTTAAAGAGCCGTACGATAGAGATAATTTATGGAGAATGTTCTCTGTATGGGCCGTTTTAAGAGGCTACCCAATCCCTGATTGGCGCCAGCTTGAAGGTACTCCTGAACGAAAAATAAAAGGTCGTTTTGATGAATTATCAAAAGTAAGAGCTTTAAAAGAATCTATACCAGACTGGATGGATGAGCTGGGTGTAAGTGAACTTGGAGAAAAAGTTTGGTCTAAAGAAATCACTGCTCAAAACCAACCTGCAAAAGTAATCCTTAGAGTAAACACATTAAAAACAACGCGAGAAGCTTTGCGTGCTATTTTGATGGATTTAAACATTGAAACAGATACTCTTAAAGAGCAACCAGATGCACTTGTTTTAAAAGAAAGAGCCAACGTGTTTTTGACAGATGCTTTTAAACAAGGATTTTTTGAGGTACAAGATGCAAATTCTCAACTAGTTGCAGCATTTTTGGATGTAAAACCAGGAATGAGAGTAGTTGATACATGTGCAGGTGCGGGTGGAAAAACACTTCACATTGCCTCTTTGATGGAAAATAAAGGACAATTAATTGCAATGGATTTATATGAAAGTAAATTAAAGCAATTAAAAATTAGAGCTAAAAGAGATGGTGCTTTTAATATTGAGTACCGCATTATCGACTCCACTAAAATTATAAAAAAATTACACGAGAGAGCTGACAGAGTTTTAATTGATGCTCCTTGTAGCGGTTTAGGAGTTTTAAAAAGAAATCCTGATGCTAAATGGAAATTGAAACCGGAGTTCATTGATAACATTCGTAAAGTACAATCTGAAGTTTTAGAAAGTTATTCCAAAATTGTAAAACCAGGAGGGAAATTAGTTTATGCGACTTGCTCTATTTTACCTTCTGAAAACCAAGATCAAGTGAAACGTTTTTTAACTACCGAAATTGGAAAACAGTTTACTTTTGTTAAAGATCATAAAATCCTAGCGTCAGAGTCAGGGTTTGATGGCTTTTACATGGCGCTTCTAGAACGTAAAGAATAATATTAAAAGCTTATAGCACAAAAAAAACTCCAATTTCTAAATTAGAAATTGGAGTTTTTTTTTTTATTAATTCTCTTCGTCTGTAAAGTGTGATTTAGAGTAACCTCGCCATTTTTCTATACAATCTTGAAAATCTTGAGGCAACTCAGTATCAAAACGCATCATTTCACCAGTTGTAGGATGTATGAATCCGAGTGTTTTTGCGTGAAGTGCTTGCCTTGGTAACGCTTTAAAACAGTTGTCAATAAACTGTTTGTATTTTGTAAATGTAGTTCCTTTCAAGATCAAGTGACCTCCATAACGCTCATCATTAAATAAAGGATGCCCAATGTGTTTCATATGGGCCCGAATTTGATGTGTTCGTCCAGTTTCTAGCTGACATGATATTAAAGTTACATACCCAAAACGTTCTAAAACTTTATAATGTGTCACAGCTGGTTTCCCTATTTCAGGATCTGCAAAAACAGCCATTTGCATTCGATCTTTCAAATGTCTAGCTAAATTTCCTTCTATCGTGCCGCTATCATCAGCCACATTACCCCAAACAAGAGCAACATATTCTCTTTCTGATGTTTTTGCTTCAAATTGCTTGGCAAGATGCGTCATGGCAGCCTCAGTCTTTGCAATGACTAACAAGCCTGATGTGTCTTTATCTATTCGGTGAACTAGTCCAGGACGTTCACTACTATTCATAGGCAAATTATCAAAATGATGGGCTAATGCATGAACTAAGGTTCCAGTATAATTCCCATGACCAGGATGCACTACCATTCCAGGTAATTTATTAATCAATAATAAGGTATCATCTTCATAAACAATATCAAGCGGAATATCCTCTGGAATAATATGATTTTCATAAGGAGGATGCGAAAGCATAACCCGCACTATATCATGCGCTTTAACTTTATAATTTGACTTAACCGTGGCATCATTTACAAAAATATTACCTTCACTGGCTGCTGTTTGAATTTTATTTCGGGTTGCATTTTGTATTAAACCCATCAAGTATTTGTCAATCCTTAAAGAGGCTTGACCTTTTGGAACTTCAAACCTAAAATGTTCAAATAATTCGTCTTCTAAATCTATTGTATCTATATTATTGTTCATCAACTGGTATTTCTTCTATTGGTGCCGCAAGGGTATCTGCTGCGCTTTCTTCTTCTTCAAAACTCATTTTTCCATCTCCCAAGACCAAGTCAATTTTGGACGATTTAAGCACTCTATCACCTGGTTTTAAATTTCTTCCTTTATAACGCATCTCCAGCACCATATCTTTCCCTAAGTTTGGCACATAAGTAACACTCCCTTCATCAAGTCCAAGTGCTTTTAAAGTAGGAACAGCTTCACGATACGTTTTATTAACTAAATCTGGAATTCGTACAGATGAATATCCTGAGGTATTAATTTTTATATATATTTTTCTACCTACTTTCACCTTAGTACCTGGTGTAGGATCTTGTTCCACAACACTAAACTGAGGAAAATCACTTCTATAATCAACACTGTCTAAGAGTTCATAGTCTAGATCAAGCTCATCGAGTTTTTCTTCTACTTGTTCCTCGGTTAATTTTCTTAAATCTGGAACCGAAATTTCATTACCGTGATCTGTGGTAAATGTAAGCCAGTGCATGAATAAATACACTAAAGCAACAAGAATCCCAAGTGCTAAAATTACTTGAACTACAAAAACACGACTGGTAAGATACTTACGTAAACTCATAAAATAATTTTTAATTGTGGCAAAGATAAAGCTATTTCGTTTCAAAAAAAATGATAATTTTGTTTAATCGTTTTTAGGAATTATACGCGCTATTTTTTTGGAGCTTATTCCCGCTATCCGCTTGTATCTTTGCTTTTTTAAAGAAAAAAAACAAAGGATACCGCTGCTATCGGGGCTAAAACAAATCATAAGCTGTCTTACCTTTTTTAAACAAAAAACACATCACTTAAAACTGAATAAAATGAAAAATATTGCCATCATCATGGGCGGGTATTCAAGCGAATATAAAATATCACTCATCAGCGGAAACGTTGTCTATCAATACCTTGACAAGACAAAATACAATGGCTTTCGCATCCATATTTTTAAAGAAAAATGGGTTTACGTTGACGCAAATGATGCTGAATTTCCAATAGATAAGAATGATTTTTCAGTAACTGTTGCAGGTAACAAGATTACTTTCGATTGTGTTTTCAATGCCATTCACGGTACACCCGGGGAAGATGGATTAATGCAGGCCTACTTTGAACTATTGCACATCCCGCAAACTTCTTGCGATTATTACCAAGCCGCATTAACGTTCAACAAACGCGATTTACTGTCGGTTTTAAAACCATACGGTATAAAAACCGCTACTTCTTACTATTTAAACAAAGGAGATATTATCAATACCGCTGAAATTGTTGCTAAAGTTGGTTTGCCTTGCTTTGTAAAACCCAATAAAGCGGGTTCTAGCTTCGGAATTTCAAAAGTAAAAACTGCTGCCGAATTGCCTATCGCGATTGAAGTTGCTTACAAAGAAGACAACGAAATAATAATAGAAAGTTTTCTTGACGGAACTGAGGTTTCTGTAGGTGTTATCAATTATAAAGGAACAGTGACCGTTTTACCGATAACCGAAATCGTTTCAGAAAATGATTTTTTTGATTATGAAGCCAAATATTTAGGAAAGTCTCAAGAAATCACACCAGCAAGAATCTCAGATGAAATGACGCAAAAAGTAAGTGATATAGCCAAACGCGCTTACGAAGTACTCAAAATGAAAGGTTTCTCCAGAAGCGAATTTATTATTGTAAATGAAGAACCACACATGCTTGAAATGAATACTATTCCAGGTTTAACCACCGAAAGTTTAATTCCGCAACAAGCCAAAGCTGCAGGAATTTCATTGGAAGATTTGTTTACTAATGCGATAGAATTAGCTTTAAATAACTAACTTTCCATTATGACAGAAATCTTTGAATGGAACCGATTATTATACAATAATCTACCAGAATCCTTTCTTTTAGAGGTCATTTTCCGTTCTACCATAATGTTTTCCGTTTTGCTATTGACATTAAAAATAGCTGGTAAACGGGGTGTGAAACAATTATCCGTATTTGAAACGGTAATCATTATTGCCTTAGGATCAGCAGCGGGAGATCCTATGTTTTATGAAGAAGTTGGTATCATTCCACCCATAACCGTATTTCTGGTTATTATCCTTTTGTACCGATTAGTAACTTCGCTCACCGGAAAAAGTAAACGCTTTGAAGAGTTTATAGAAGGAAAAACCGAATGTATCATCAGCGAAGGGAAATTCTCAATCGCTACTTTCAAAAAAGAGAGCCTGGCACAAGATGAATTCTTTTCGGAACTTCGATTGAAATCAATAGAGCATTTAGGACAGGTTAAGAATGCATTTATGGAAACAAGTGGAGAGATTAGTGTTTTCTATTACGAAGACCACGAAGTCCAGCCAGGATTACCAATTTTGCCTTTTTTATTCAAATTAAAAAGTAAAAAAATCCCAATAGAAGGTATGTATTCCTGTACGTTTTGCGGCAACACAGAAAGTCATAAACCAGGTAATGCCCTATGCAGTATTTGCACAAAGTCTGAATGGGTTGAGGCCATACAAACAATCCGAAAAACCTAGTTCAACCCAAAGAAAATCATTTTGATTTAATTATAACTTTTACAATGAGAAAAGCCATATTCCCGGGTTCATTTGACCCAATAACTTTAGGACATGAAGACATCATCAAAAGAAGCTTACCCTTATTTGATGAAATAGTTATTGCGATTGGTGTCAATGCCGAAAAAAAATACATGTTCTCTCTAGAAGAAAGAAAAAGATTTATTGAGGAGACTTTTAAGGATGAAACTAAAGTTTCAGTCATTACCTATGAAGGGTTAACCACTGATCTTTGTAAAAAATTAAAAGCAGATTTCATCCTTCGTGGTTTACGAAATCCAGCCGATTTTGAATTTGAAAAAGCTATTGCGCACACCAATCGTAGGTTATCAAAAATAGAAACGGTGTTTTTATTGACCGCAGCAAAAACGTCGTATATCAGTTCCAGTATAGTAAGAGATGTGATTCGCAACAACGGGCAATATGAAATGTTAGTTCCAGATGCGGTTAGGATAAAATAATACTTCTGATATCGATATAATTCGTTAAAAAGTCACAAAAACAAGTGTTCTAAAAGTAGAAATACATAATTTTCCATAAAAATAAAAGCCATCAAACATGAGTATAGAAAGAGAATTAAGCAAACGCAGCGGGTCAAAATGTGAACTATGCGGTTCAACTGAGAACCTAAAAGTATATCAAGTTTTACCTACCAAAAAAGGCGGACTTGACGAAAGTATTATGGCTTGTACGACGTGCATTGACCAAATTGAAAATCCAGATAACGTAGATTTAAATCACTGGAGATGTTTAAATGATAGCATGTGGAGTGAACATACTGCCGTACAAGTTGTCGCATGGAGAATGTTAAGTCGTATGCGCAATGCGGGATGGCCTCAGGAATTATTAGACCAAATGTATCTTGATGAAGAAGTTTTAGCTTGGGCGCAAGCTACAGGCGAAGGCGAGGAAGACGAAAACAAAATCATACACCGCGATAGTAATGGAGTAATACTAGAAACAGGAGACTCGGTTGTATTAATCAAAGATTTAAAAGTAAAAGGCTCTAGCATGGTTGCAAAGCAAGGAACTGCTGTACGTAACATTAGACTGGATCATGAAAATGCCGAATATATTGAGGGAAAGGTAGATGGTCAAACCATTGTAATTATCACTCAGTATGTAAAGAAAACATAGTTTTTAGTAATCAGTTTGCAGAAAAAAGAGAACAGAAAAAAATATACATTAAACTAAAAATCGTTAACAGTAAAACAAAATTTACTCTTAACGATTTTTTTTACTGAAAACTGAGACTGAGACTGATACCGAAACTTCGAGGCTACTCCTCCTCTTTCTTGATCACCTTTCGAGCAACTTCAATTTTATATTTTTTACCCTTCATTTTTTCATCCTTGATGGCGTGCAATAAATCTTTTACTTTGTTGAATTTTACTGCTGCAAATGAAATAAAATCTTTGACTTCGATAAGACCTAAATCCCCTTTTTCTAATTTTCCTTTCTGAGAAAAGAAGCCTACGATATCTATTTTATTCAATTTATTTTTCTTCCCACCACTGATGTATATAGTTTGAAATTCAGGCGGTTTTGGTAAACTAACAGTATTCTCCACTTTTAATTCCGTCATGGAGTAATCAATATAATCTAGCTTTTTCTCGCTTTCATTGAAAATAATGTATGCGGTACCTGAGTTTTGCATCCTCGCAGTACGTCCGTTTCTATGTGTAAACTCATCTTCTTTAGATGGTAAATGATAGTGAATAACATGCTTCATCTCTGGAATATCAAGTCCACGAGCAGCAAGATCAGTGGTTATTAAATAAGTCATACTGCCATTTCTAAACTGTATAAGCGCACGCTCCCGCTCCTCTTGATCCATGCCGCCATGGTAATACGTAGCATAAATGCCTTTTGCATTCAAAGTATCACTAATACGTTCTGCAGCGTCTCTATGATTACAAAATACGATTGCAGCCTGTGACTTCAAAGAACAAATTAAATTAAATAAACTACCCATTTTATCCTTGTCTTTAGAAACAACCATTCGCATAGAAAGATTGGTTTCTACAACATGCTCAGGAATAAAATCTAAAATAGTAGGATTAAGTACACGTGTATATTTAGGTATTTCAATATCTGAAGTAGCCGAAACCAACACTCGTTTATTCAATTTGGTTAATTTCCCAATGATAAATGACATTTGCTCATGAAAACCAAGCTGTAATGATTTATCAAATTCATCTAAAATTAAGGTTTGAATTTTATCAACCCTAAAAGTTCCTCTATCAATATGATCTGCAATTCTACCTGGAGTTCCTATCAAAACAGCTGGTGGATTGCTTAAGTTTTTAATTTCAGTATCTATGGAGTGCCCACCGTAGCATACATTTACTTTATAATCAGTACCCATTTTTTTCCAAACTTGTTCTATTTGGAGTCCCAACTCACGTGAGGGAACTAAAATTAAACATTGCACCGAAAGTATTTCGGGCTGTAGTATTTCAAATATTGGTAGTAAAAAAGCGAGTGTTTTCCCTGAACCTGTAGGAGACAGTAATAAAATATTATTGTCATTCAGGATAGCATCTTGTGCTACTTCTTGCATTTCATTTAGGCTTTCTATACCTAAATTCAAAAGTATATTGTTGGAGTGGTGCTTCGTATTCATTTTATTCGTTTGTGCAAAGGTAATTTTAAATTGCGACTAATGAATTTTGTCGTTTAAAATTTCGATAATTTCATACATCTGCCCTATTATTAAATATTCCTTTTAAAGATTCTATAAAAAAAGCTAAATTTGAAGCTCTTATATTTACGTAACCATGAAATATTTACACTACTTTTTTCTTTTATGTACCATTTGTTCTTTGGCACAAAATCAAAATAAATACGATACTTTTTTTGAAAAAGGCAACGGAAATCAATCGGCATCCTACCCAGAAACTATTGCGTATTACAAATTATTAGCAAAAGATTTCCCAACCATCAACATGCAAGAAATGGGGTTAACAGATAGCGGAGAACCGCTGCATATGGTTGTTTTTAATCCTGAAAAGCAATTTGATTTTGGAGAAATCCAAAAAAACAAAGCCGTAATCTTGATTAATAACGGTATTCATGCCGGTGAACCAGACGGAATTGATGCTAGTATGCAACTATTTAGAGATTTAGCTTTGGGTAAAATAAAAGCACCCAAAAATACGGTAATTGTTTGTATACCTGTTTATAATATTGGAGGAGCTTTGAATAGAAATTCGACCTCAAGAGCCAATCAAGACGGACCCGAAGTGTATGGTTTTCGTGGAAACGCACGCAACTACGATTTAAATAGAGATTACATCAAATCAGATACCCGAAATACAAAAAGTTTTGTGGACATTTTTCATAAAATAAATGCTGATGTTTTTATTGACAACCATGTTAGTAATGGCTCGGATTACCAGTATAAGCTCACTTATATCATGACTCAACACAATAAATTAGGAACTGTCTTAGGCGATTTTTTAAATGCTAAAATGATGCCGTCAATTGTAGCTGATTTACAAAAAAAGAAAATTGAAACCACACCCTATGTAAACGCTTTTCAAGACACTCCTGATAAGGGATTTGCACAGTTTTTTGAAAGTCCAAGATATGCTACTGGATACACTTCCTTGTTTAATACACTCGGCTTTGTTGTAGAAACACACATGCTAAAAAAATATGCTGATCGTGTAAAAGTTACCTATGAATACATGAAATCAACGATTGATTACACCGATGAAAATTACAAAACCATCAAAGAACTCAGGTTAAAAAACGAAAACCAATATGCTCCAAAGAAAAAATACACCTTAAAATGGGAAATTGACACCACTAAAACCGAATCATTCTTTTTTAGAGGTTTTGAGGCTAGCTATAAAAAAAGTGATGTCACTACAGGAAATCGACTTTATTACGATCAAAAAAAGCCATTTCAAAAAAACATTCCATATAACAAAGAATACAAATCTGTAAAAGAAATTGTAATTCCTCAGGCTTATATCGTCCCAAAAGGTTTTTGGCCTGTAATTGACTTATTAAAAAGCAATACCATATCCTATTCACAACTTAAAAACGATACTATTATTGAAGTAGAAAGTTATAAAATAGCTGATTTTAAAACTAGCAGCTCAGCCTACGAAGGACATTATCTACATCGAAATACAACCGTAAACGCTACAATTGAGAAGAGGGCTTTCGCCAAAGGTGATTATTTGATACCTACGCAACAAAAAGGTATTAAATATATCTTAGAAACATTAGAGCCGGAGGCAGTGGATTCTTTTTTCAATTGGAACTTCTTTGATACACTACTCCAACAAAAAGAAGGCTATTCTGATTATGTTTTTGAAGATACTGCAACTCAAATTTTTAAAGAAAACCCATCTTTGAAAGCAGAATTTGAAACAAAAAAACAAAACGACGAAGCCTTTTTAAAAAATCCGGAAGAGCAACTAGAGTGGATATACAAACATTCGGTTTACTATGAAAAGGCACATTTACAATATCCTGTTTATCGTGTTTTAAAATAAAAAAAGTTCCAGTTGAATTATATATAAAACACGAATTTCACGCATTTACACTAATTATTTAGTGGAAATTCGTGAAATTCGTGTTTAATTTAATACGTCAGTATAAAACTGCTCAATCACCTTTATATGTTTTCGAAAAATAGGACTATTTCAGTAGCTTCTCTTCTTCAAACAATAATTTTATATTTTCATAGGAATTTTTCAATGCCTCTTTTATTTGTTCTGCATTCATCCAAGCTACTTTTTCAATTCCCTCTTCTAATTGTCCTTGAGGAGTTCCTTCAAAATCAGATTGCATTTCAAACCAGTGTGTCACTTTAAGCTTATACTTGCCATTTCTTTTAAAGACATGATACGTTTTTTGTAATTTGTGAGAAATTGACAACCCATTTACACCTGTTTCCTCTTCTACTTCACGCATTGCGGTATCCTCAATATCCTCCCCTTTTTCAATTCCGCCCTTAGGTAAATCCCATTTTCCATTTCTAAAAATAAATAAAACCTCTCCCTTTTTATTATAAACCAGTCCGCCACCAGCTTTACATACTGGAATTTTGGCCTTCAAAGTCTTCATAATCAAGGTTTCATCTGGATGATATAAATAGGCTTTATTTATTTTATTTTGAAAAATTTTCACTATAAGCTGTTCAATATCAATACTTTCTAAGAGGAACAATTGAAAATCTGTTTCCTTTGAAATATGATTTGTCAAAAAAAGTGGTTTGTCGTTAACAAAAACTTTATACATTTGTGGTATGATTTTTAATAAAGATACAGCCGAAAAAACAGCCGAATTTCTATTGCAAATAAATGCAATTAAATTGAATCCAAGAAATCCTTTTACATGGGCTTCTGGATGGCAATCCCCAATTTATTGTGACAACCGTTTAATCCTTTCATTTCCAGCAGTTAGAAATTACGTTCGCGATGAATTTTCTAAAAATATTGAGAAACAATTTGGAAAACCTGATGTAATTGCAGGAGTTGCTACAGGAGCAATAGGCATAGGAATGCTTGTAGCAGAAAGTATGGGTCTACCATTTGTATACGTAAGACCTGAACCAAAAAAACATGGCAGACAAAATCAAGTAGAGGGATTTTTACAAAAAGGTCAAAATGTTGTTGTAGTTGAAGACTTAATTAGTACAGGAAACAGCAGTTTACAAGCTGTTGAAGCCTTGAAAGAAGCTGGAGCCAATGTAAAAGGAATGGCAGCTATATTTACCTATGGTTTTAACGTGGCCGAAGAAAATTTCAAAAACGCAAATGTTGATTTGTTCACCTTAAGTAACTATCAAAATCTTTTAAATTTGGCTGTAGCCAAAAGATATATTACTGAAGAAGAAGAACAAACTTTAAGAGAATGGAACGTATCTCCATCAACTTGGAATACAAATGTTTAACTAAAAATTAACAACCCAAAATATGAACTTAGAAAGCCCAAAAGTTACAGTAGAAAAATCTGATCTTGAAATGTTTAATTTATTAAGTGACGTCAAGAATTTTGAAAAGTTAATGCCAGACAATATTGCTAAATTTGAAGTAATTAGCGAAGATGCTTTCATTTTTGGACTAAAAGGAATGCCAGAAATTAAATTAAAAATGAAAGAAAAAATAGCACCGAACAAAGTTGTTTTGGGTGCTGCTAGTGACAAACTTCCATTTACACTTGTTGCAAATATTGAGTCTATATCAGAGGCTAGCAGTAGTGTAAAGCTTGATTTTGAAGGCGATTTTAACCCAATGATGGCAATGATGATTAAAGGCCCAATAGGAAAGTTCATTGAAACACTAGCTACAAATATGAATAAACTATAATTTTTTATTCTCCAATCATAAAAAGTCTTTGAGCAATAGCTTAAAGACTTTTTTTTTTAATATAGCATTTGAATTTCTTTAATATCAAATTCTTGTATAGTGTCATCTTCCAATAAAACTTTAAGTTTTCCTGTACTTGACACCCCTTGAATAATTCCCATAAAAGCCGATCCATTTGGTAAACTAAAAGCAGTAGGAACCTCTTTTTTAAACAAATATTGAGTGTATAATTTAGTATGTAAGGAATTGGAATCTGGCCAATTATTTGTTTTTTCTTTCATCTCACTAACAATTTCCTGAATTAGTATTGAAATGTTAAATGATGTTGCACTCACACATGCAAGAGAGGAAGCTTTGGGTAAATTTTCAAAGTTAGTTTGGTTCACATTCAAGCCTAAACCTACAATTGAAAAAATAGAACCATCACTTTTTATACTATTTTCAATCAAGATGCCACCTATTTTTTTATTATCTGACATTATGTCGTTAGGCCATTTAATACTTAGTTTAGGGATTTGATACTTTTCTAAAACAGATATTACAGCCAACGAAACAGCGATATTCAAATTAAAAATAGAATCTATATTGTAAAGAATATTTTTAATCAAAACACTCATTATTAGATTCTTACTTTTTTCAGAAGTCCACACAGCGCCCATTTGACCTTTCCCTTTTGATTGACTTTCAGCAGTAACTACAGTAAAATTTTCTAAGTCTTGTTTACTCGCAAGTCCTTTCAGGAAGTCGTTTGTTGAATCTATGGCATCGAGTTTGATTAGTTTCATATGTAGTTTTTTGTGAAACAGAATTTAATATTGTGTTAAGGTTCAAAAATAATCACAAAAAATGGTAACTTTACAAACTTATATAAAAATAATTCATGGCGAAAAAGACTATAAACAATGATATCCTTCTGGCAAATATCATTAAAGGAATAGAAGAAGTAAAAGGAAATGATATTACCATCCTCGATTTAAGAGAAATTGATACTGCAGTATGTGACTATTTTGTAATCTCAAATGGAAATTCAAACACCCAAGTTAATGCAATTGTAAATTCAATTCAAAAAACAGTATCTAAAGAATTAAAAGACAAACCTTGGCATGTAGAGGGTACTGATAATGCAGAATGGGTATTGATGGACTATGTAAATATCGTAGTTCATGTATTTCAAAAACACATTCGAGAATATTACAACATCGAAAGTTTATGGGGCGATGCTAAAATAACAACCATAGAAAACAAATACTAAAGACACATATCCGTAGTAATGGCTAAAGAAAATAATCCAAACCCGAATAAGTTTAAAGTAAGCCCGTGGCTTGTTTACACTTCAGTAATTTTAATTCTTTTGTTCATCAGCATAACTTTCCAAGGAAATGGGCTAAATGAGCCGGGACAATTGACTGCTTCAAAATTCAACGAATACTTACAAAAAGGACAAATTGAAAAAGTTATTGTTTATAATAAAACCGAAGCAGAAGTTTTCTTGAATGCCAATGCCATCAAGGAAGTAGCTCATAAAAAAGTATCTAAAGATGTTTTTGATAGAGAAAATAAAGGTCCTCATTATACATTTGACATTGGTAACGATCAAATTTTTCAAAACAAGTTAGAAAAAGCAGTTGCTGAGGGAAAATTAAAAGATTTTAGTTTTTTACCAAAAAACAATTGGTCTGATATATTAATCAGTTTACTTCCTATCATCATAATTATCGCGGTATGGATATTTATTATGCGCAAAATGTCTGGTGGCGGTGCTGGCGGTGGTGGACAAATTTTTAACATTGGAAAATCAAAAGCCAAACTTTTTGATGAAAAAACGGATATCAAAACTACATTTAAAGATGTAGCGGGTCTTGAAGGTGCAAAAGAAGAAATACAAGAAATTGTAGAATTTCTTAAAAACCCTGAAAAATACACTAATTTGGGTGGTAAAATACCAAAAGGCGCCTTACTTGTAGGACCTCCAGGAACAGGAAAAACATTATTAGCCAAAGCTGTTGCCGGTGAAGCTCAAGTACCATTTTTCTCTTTATCAGGATCTGATTTTGTGGAAATGTTTGTTGGTGTAGGTGCATCACGTGTAAGAGACTTATTTAAACAAGCTAAAGAAAAATCACCTGCCATCATTTTTATTGACGAGATTGATGCTGTAGGTAGAGCAAGAGGCAAAAGTAACATGTCAGGAGGTAACGACGAGCGTGAAAATACGTTGAACCAATTATTGACAGAAATGGATGGTTTTGGTACCAACTCAAATGTTATTGTTCTTGCTGCAACAAACAGAGCTGACGTACTGGATAAAGCTTTAATGCGTGCTGGTCGTTTTGATAGACAAATTTTTGTTGACTTACCAGACATTCGTGAAAGAGCCGAAATATTTAAAGTTCATTTAGCTCCTTTGAAAAAAATTGAAGGTCTTGATACTGACTTTTTAGCTAAACAAACTCCAGGTTTTTCAGGTGCAGATATTGCAAATGTATGTAACGAAGCGGCTTTAATAGCAGCAAGAAATAACAAATCTGCAGTAGATAAACAAGATTTCTTAGATGCTGTCGATAGAATTGTTGGTGGTTTAGAAAAGAAAAACAAAATTGTTACACCTGAAGAGAAAAAAGCAATTGCAATACACGAAGCGGGTCACGCAACTGTTAGCTGGATGCTAGAGCACGCTGCTCCATTAATAAAAGTAACAATAGTACCTAGAGGTCAAAGTTTAGGTGCAGCATGGTATTTACCAGAGGAAAGACTAATTGTACGTCCAGACCAAATGCTTGATGAAATGTGTGCTACAATGGGTGGTAGAGCTGCTGAAAAAGTAACATTTGATAGAATCTCTACTGGAGCATTAAGTGACTTAGAGAAAGTAACCAAACAAGCTCGCGCTATGGTTACCGTTTATGGTTTGAATGACAAAATAGGTAACGTTACCTATTATGATTCAACAGGACAAAGTGAGTATAACTTCTCAAAACCATACTCTGAAGAGACTGCAAAAGTTATTGATGAGGAGATCTCGTTATTAATTGAAAGCCAATACCAAAGAGCGATTCAAATTCTAGAAGACAACAAAGACAAGCTAAATCAACTTGCCAACATCTTAATAGAGAAAGAAGTAATATTTAAAGATGATCTTGAGGCAATTTTTGGCAAAAGAACATTTGACAAAAATCTTGAAGAAGTAGTATCGTAAATAATACATAATATCAATTATTTTTAAAATCTTAATTCAAAAACAATTTTTGAATTAAGATTTTTTTATCTTTGAACGGTTTTTATACCTTTAATTATTGTTTTCAAAAATAAATATGAGTCTTTTTAGAAAAATTTTTGGTTCAAGTCATCCGGCTGCTGAAGAGCAAAAAGAAAGTGAATTTAGTACTTACTATAAGGAACCAACTGTGTCTATAGACGAGCAATTTATTTTTAATTTCAAAAAAAACGGTGGTAAATTTTTATACTGTGAAAACAACTTAGAAATTACGGAGCAGTTTGAAAACATACTTGAAGAAAACGACTGGTTTGAAAGTGAAGTTCTTTGTTACGATTCCGAACTTTTTAAGTTACTTGATGATAATAAACTTACTTATGACAAACCTGAAAATCCTAAATTTTTGCTGTCTAGTTGTGAAAGTTTGATTGCCGAAGAGGGTTCTATCTTGTTTTCATCCAAACAAATCAAACAACACAAACCAAACGATCTTCCTACAAACATGATTATTATGGCTAAAGCCAGCCAAATCATGGGAACCAAAAGCGATGGTTTAAGTGCCATTAAGAAAAAATACGAAAGAGATTATCCAACTAATATTTCAACTATAAAGTATTTCGAAAAAGCCAAAGAAGAGGACTTCACTCAATATGGAAGTTCCGCAAAGAATCTGTATTTATTGCTTTTAGAAGATCTTTAAGATGAATGAAACTCTAAAACGAGGAATATCCGGAGTAGTTTACATAGTTTTACTACTTACATCTATATTATATTCGACTGAAACTTTTTTTATACTTTTTGGTATATTTTTGCTCATTGCCATATATGAATTTTGTAATCTGGTACAAATTCATAAAGTGTTTCCAATCATTTTTGGTTTTTCATTGTACTCTACAGTGGCACTTGTGAGCCATTATAATCAAGAAACTGTTTCTTTTTTAAAGACTAATTTTGACTTAGATATAGACTTAAACATCAATATTCAGCAATTAAATATTGTTCTACTGGTCATTGCTCTTGTTGTAACTTTAAAATGTATTCTTTTTTTATTTTATGATTCTATCCAAAAAATTAATACTTCGTCAAAATATCTATATCTATTAGGTTACATAATCCTTCCTTTTGTATTTATTACTAAAATCTCTTTTGGAGTTATTGATTATAATCCTAAAATTATCATTGGCCTATTTATACTCATTTGGACTAACGATACCTTTGCGTACATTGTTGGGAAATCCATTGGAAAAACAAAATTACTAGAAAAAATATCTCCTAAAAAAACAGTTGAAGGTTTTCTAGGTGGACTTCTCTTTGCGGTTGTTGCAGGATATTTAATATCAAAATATTACATCAAAGCCAAACCCGAGTTTAGTGATCGTTCCATACTAATTTGGACTTCAATAGCAGTTATTGTGGGGGTTGCAGGCACAATTGGGGATTTAATTGAATCTAAATTCAAGCGCATTGCAAACGTAAAAGACAGCGGAAACATCATGCCGGGTCATGGAGGTATACTAGATCGACTAGATAGTGTTATATTTGTAGCACCATTAATATTTTTATTCTATCAAATTTTAAATTATGTTTCATAAAGAAGGAACCCAATCTATTTTACTAGGCACCATTTTTACTGCGGTTGTCCTTTTATTGTCTGACAATTTAATTGAGACCAACTGGCTCAAAATGGCTGTTCAAATACTAGCTCTTTTGCTGTTGATCATCATTTTACAATTTTTTAGAAATCCTAAAAGAACTGTTATCATTAATGAGAATCATATAATTGCACCTGTTGATGGTAAAGTTGTCGTTATAGAAGAGGTATATGAAGGAGAATATTTTAAAGACAAAAGACTTCAAGTATCTATTTTCATGTCGCCAATAAATGTTCACGTTACTCGATATGCCTTAAGCGGTATTGTAAAGTTTAGTAAATACCATCCTGGTAAATTTCTTGTTGCTTGGCACCCTAAGGCAAGTGAAGAAAATGAAAGAACAACAATTGTTGTAGAAAACAGTACTTTTGGTGGCGTTTTGTACCGTCAAATTGCTGGCGCACTGGCACGTAGAATTGTAAATTATGCAGTAGAAGGAACTCAAGTAACTCAAGGTACCGATGCTGGATTTATAAAATTTGGATCAAGAGTTGATATATTTTTACCTTTGGGAACTCCTATTAATGTGGAATTGAACCAAAAGGCTATTGGAGGAAAAACTATTATTGCAACCAAGGCATAATGACCAAAAAGGATTTAGATACTTTATTCCTAGAAGCTGTAGCTAAGGCAGCCGATATGACGCAAGCATCCTTACCACAGGATGTACAATTGCGGTTGTACGCTTTTTACAAACAAGCTACTTATGGCACTGTTGATTTAAGACAAAATTCATCGTTTCACTTGAGAGATGCATTTAAAACAAACGCTTGGATGCAAATAAGTCATTTATCTCCTGATGAAGCCAAACAATATTATATTGAAATCATTGACTCACTAATAAAATCATAATTTACCCATGAAAAAAGCATTTTATGTGTTGCCATTAGTTTGTGCAACAGTTTTTATAGTATCCTGTAATGAGAAAAAATTAATTGAAGTTGTTGAAGTCCCTTTGCCTTCTGCTACAGAGCAAAAAACAGTTATGGGATCACCTGATAATGTAAAAGCTGATGAAGGTTCTTTTCAATTAGAAAAACTGCCGTATGCTTATGATGCGCTAGCTCCGAGCATATCAGCTACTACAATGGAGTTGCATTACTCTAAACATTATCTAAATTACACAAACAATCTAAACAGCTCCATAAAAGGAACACCTCTTGAAAATTTAACTATCGAAGAAGTGCTTGCAAAACTGGATCCTAATGATGCAGGGCTACGTAACAATGCTGGAGGATATTACAACCACAGTTTGTTTTGGAAATGTATGGGAGCAAAAGCTGGCGGTGAACCAAAAAACACTTTAGCTAGTGCAATGATAACTGATTTTGGATCTTACGGTAATTTTATGTCTCTTTTTAAAGATGAAGCTACAAAACATTTTGGATCAGGTTGGGTTTGGCTTATAGTAGATAAAACGGGTAAATTACAAGTTACAACAACTACAAATCAAGACAATCCTTTGATGCGAAATGCCATTGTTCCAGGAACACCAATTCTTGCACTTGACTTATGGGAACATGCCTATTATATGGATTATCAATACCGAAGAAAAAACTATGTTGATAATTTTTTTAATATTATCAACTGGAATAAAATTGAAGAAAATTATACGGCTGTAGCCATTAAATAGTTCTCGTAAAAAGAAAAAAAGCTGCTAAAAATTTTAGCAGCTTTTTTTTATCCTTACAGTTGTAATATGAAAGATTCTAATGGATTTATCTTTATTTGCAAGGTTCCTTCTCTTTGAAAAACGTTTAGTTTTGAAGTATACATCTGATACAATTGATCTTTTACAGTATATGAACCATCTATTAATTGCCACTTTTTAATAAGGTCTTTTGGGATATTAAGTTCAAAAGTACTTGTGGTCACTGATGAAAAATTAGTAACAACAATTAATTTTTGCTCTATAGACCAACGGGCAAATGAAAAAATACTTTCGTCATAACCTTTTGTAAATTGACGATTTTGAGTATGCAACTCCTGATATTCACCCATCAATGCAGGACTATTCAATGAAAAGTTAAGAAGTCTTTTATAAAAATCTCGTAACTCTTTTTCGTTTGCTGTTAATAACGCTCCATCAAATTTGCCATTATTCATCCAGCGCTGGTGATTTGGCACACCAACATAATCAAAAATTGATGTTCTGGAATGTGTTCCAAATCCAGCATTCTCGTTGCCAGCTTCACCAACTTCTTGACCAAAATAAACCATAGTAGGAGCTGAACTTATTGTTGTTGAAACTACCATCAATGGTTTTCCTTTGTCAGCTGATCCGGCAAATTCTGGACTTGCTAAGCGCTGCTCATCATGATTGTCCAGAAAATGAAGCATGTGGTTTTCAATGTCTTTTAAACCATTCTGGATTTCTACAAGACTATTTGGTGTACCTTGACCTTTCACGATGGCTTTCAAGGCGTCATACGTCTCCACTTTGTCATACAAATAATCCATTTTACCAAGATGAATGTAATTTCTATACTCTTTTGGGTTGTAAACTTCGGCTAATAGAAAAGCTTCTGGATTTTTCATTTTTATGGCTGAATTCATATAACTCCAAAATTCATAAGGTACCATTTCGGCCATATCAAATCGGAAACCATCTACCCCTTTTGCTGTCCAATACAAAGCTATGTCTTTGAATTTCAACCACGAATTGGGTACATTTTTATTTTTCCAAAATTCAAAATGTTCCTGAACTGTTTTTTTGTCATATCTTGCTGGAAGTTCTGGAAAATCTTTGGACCCATCCGGACGAATACCATAATTTACTTTTACGGTCTCGTACCAATCATTTTTATCTGGTTTTGCCTTTCGGGAGCCATTTCCAGTCCATTTTGCTGGATTTTCTTCAAATTTTCCATCAATTAACGGATGAACTTCTCCGTTTAATGGTGCATTAGTATCAGGAACTTCAAATTTAGTATTTGGAATATAATAAAAGTTGTTATCTCTTTTATATTCAACAGTAGTATCATCATCAGCGCCAAAATCCCGAACCCCTTCTGGATTGTTTTTACCCTCGTACTTGCGGGCTATGTGATTTGGTACAATATCAATAATCACTTTTAATCCCGCTTGATGCGTTCTATTAATAAGGGCTTCAAATTCTTGCAATCGGTTTTCAGGATTTACTGCTAAATCTGGGTTAACATTGTAATAATCTTTTACAGCATAAGGCGATCCTGCTCTACCTTTCACAACTTCTGGGTCATCATTAGAAATTCCGATAGCGGTATAATCCCGAATTAAAGCATGATGCGGCACTCCTGTGTACCAAATATGACTTACGCCCAAATCCTTTATTTCTTGCAAGGCTGTTGTTGTAAAATCGTTGAACTTCCCTACTCCATTTTCTTCAATAGTTCCCCAAGGTTTGTTGGTGGTATTTTTATTTCCAAATAATCGCGTAAAAACTTGATACACGACTTCTTTTTTACGTGCAACAGGTTCTTTTTGAGTTGTATTCATTTTTAAATCAGTTGTTTTGCAGGCTATTGCCAATAATCCCATGCCTACACCCGCAACAATAGTTCTTTTTTTCATCATAGTTATCATTAATGCTGATATCAATAGGTCTTACACCAAATGGACATCAGATTTTAAATTTAATATTTTTTATACTAGATGAAGTGAAAAACAATTAAAATTATACCATTCTAAGTGCTAGTGAACAAACTACAACGAAAGAGTAGTTTTATTTGTTGATAACTTTTAGCAGCTAAACCTATCCTTTAAAGTCCGTTTTTGACAAATTATAAATAAATCCTAATATGGATTAGGATTGTTTCCTTTTTCATAAATTTGACAAAAATTAGATCCATTGAAAAAAACACTTTTTTTCCTTACTCAACTAGCAATTTTATTGATTTCGCAGTTTGTTTTGGCGCAAGCCTCAAAAGTTATAGTTATAGAAAATGTCGATTTTGAAGAAGTTAATGACATAGAAGTTCCAGACGCGGTTTTATTGATGGGAAACGTTCGAGCAAGTCACGACGGTATTGTACTTACCTGTAACAAAGCTTATTATTTTAAAAAAGAAAAATACATCAAAGCTTTTGGAAATGTACAAATGGTACAAGGAGATACTTTGTTTTTGAATAGTAAATATGCCGAGTATAATGCAAATGTTAAAAAAGCATATGCTTCTGGTGACGCAATTATGAGTTCGCCAGACGCAACCTTAGTAACAGATGTAATCAACTTTGACCGAAATATTCAGGAAGCGTATTACGATACACCGGGAACTATTACCAATAAAGACAATACACTTAAGAGTAATTCAGGTAGGTATTATGTAAAAGAAAAGAAGTTTCGATTTTTGACATCGGTCACGATTACCAATCCTACGTATGTGATCAAATCGAATCATTTGGATTATTTTAGTAATTCAGGACATTCGTATCTTTTAGGACCCTCAACAATTACCAGTAAAGCCAATTACATTTACACCGAAAAAGGATTTTATGACACCAAAAAGAACCTAGCACACTTTCTAAACAAATCTTATATCAAATATGACGATAGAGTGATTAAGGGTGACAGTTTGTATTATGATAGAAATAGAGAATTTGCATCGGCGACTCGAAATGTAAAAATAACAGATTCTATAAACCGCGGTATTGTCAAAGGACATTATGCCGAAGTGTTTAAAAAACAAGATTCTATGTATGTTACTAAAAGAGCCGTAGCAGTAAATTTTGTCGAAAATGACTCGGTTTATATTCACGGAAAAAAACTAATGGTCACTGGAAAAGAAGGAAACAGAATCATAAGAGCCTTTAATAACGTCCGATTTTTCAAAAAGGATATGAGTGGAAAATGTGATTCGATACATTCTAGTACCAAAATGGGACTTACAAAAATGATAGGAAATCCAATACTTTGGAACGCAGAAAACCAAATTACAGGCGACATTATGCATTTGATAGGAGATAAAACTACTCAAAAATTAGACTCTCTTAAAGTACTCGAAAATACTTTTATTCTCTCAAAAGACACCTTGGGAACAGGATACAATCAAGTCAAGGGACAAAATCTATATGGGAAATTTCTAGAAGGAAAATTACATGATGTTGATATTATCAAAAACGCAGAAGTCATTTACTACATGCGTAATGAAGCACAAGAATTAATAGGTATTAACAAAAATAAAAGCAGTAAAATAAATTTAGTATTGGCTGATAATGAGATCGAAAACATTACTTTTTTTCAAGATGTAGATGGTGATATTTTCCCGGAAGACGAACTACCCGAAAATGCTAGAAAACTACGAGGCTTAGTATGGCGAGGCGATGAACGTATAAAATCAAAGGACGATATTTTTCCTCCCGAAGAAAATGAAGACAATGAAAAAATTGCCAAAGCCACTAAATCAGCTCAAGGCAAAGGGAATATTCCCATGAAAATTAGGAAAGAAACGCTGAATTACGATAAAAAGAAAGCAAAGAAGTAGTCTAAAGTTTACAGTCACAGTTTACAGTCACAGTGAACAGTATCAGTTTTCAGTAAATAGTTTCATTAAAAGTTACCTATTACAAAAAAGTATCCAATAAACGATTAAACAATAATTTGTGAATACAGATTTTTTAAAATACCAGGCACAAACTTCACCCTATCCGCTAGGCATGGAGGTGTCACACGCTATAGGGTCTTACATCTACGCAACAGATTCTAGCAAATACCTAGATTTTGTAGCAGGCGTATCAGCCTGTGCCTTAGGCCACCAGCATCCTAGAGTCAACCAAGCCATAAAAGATCAATTAGATAAATATTCACACGTAATGGTATACGGCGAATATTCTCAAAGTCCAGCTGTAGAATATTGTAAATTATTAGCCTCATTATTGCCAGCACCTTTAGACAAAACCTATCTGGTTAATTCAGGTACAGAGGCCATTGAAGGAGCCTTAAAACTAGCCCGAAGAACCACCGGAAGAAGTCAATTGATTTCGTGTCACAACGCGTATCACGGCAATACCATGGGTTCTATGAGTGTCATGGGATTTGAAGAGCGCAAACAAGTCTTTCGCCCGTTGATCCCTGATGTGGAGTTTATTACCTTCAATAACGAAGCTGATTTACTTAAAATAACGCACAAAACAGCAGGAGTATTATTAGAAACCATTCAAGGTGGAGCGGGATTCATTCAGCCCCACAATGACTATCTCAAAAAAGTGAGAGAACGCTGTAATGAAGTAGGTGCCATGATGATTCTGGATGAAATTCAACCGGGTTTTGGTAGAACCGGAAAACTTTTTGGGTTCCAAAATTACGATGTGGTCCCTGATATTGTTGTCATGGGAAAAGGCATGGGTGGCGGAATGCCTGTTGGTGCTTTTACAGCTTCAGCAGCACAAATGGATTTGTTGAGTGACAATCCAAAGTTAGGACACATAACTACCTTTGGTGGACATCCTGTCATAGCGGCAGCCTGTTTAGCTACTTTGCAAGAAATTACAGAAACTAATATCATACAGGAAGCCCTTGAGAAAGAAAAATTATTTAGATCGCTTTTGGTACATCCTTTGATAAAAGAAATAAGAGGTAAAGGATTGATGCTAGCCGCCATGACTAAAAGCCCTGATATCACAAACGAGGTTATTTTAAAATGTCAAGATAGAGGACTTATCTTATTCTGGCTCCTTTTTGAAGGATGCGCCATCAGGATTACGCCCCCGTTAACCATTTCGGAGGAAGAAATACGAGAAGGTTGTAGCATTATTCTAGAAGTAATGGATGAAATGATGAGAACGAATTAATCTTTAAATGCACGATTAGGATCTACTCCTTTTTTCCGTTTTAACTAAAGTATTTTTTGTTAATTAAATTGTTCACAACAATTCTAAATTACCCTCACAGTACACCCACGATTACCTAATTTTAGTTAGGCTAAATTAAAAACACAAAGTATGCAATTAAGCAACGAAGAAGAAGATTATAACTTATCCTTATCAAAATTTGAGTCCATGTTGAAAACCAACAAGGTATTCTTTTTCGACTCCGAAGAATTTGAAGAAATTATCCTTCACTATCTGGATATGGGCAAAGCCACTTTGGCAAAAAAAGCCCTCAAATTAGCTTTAGAACAACATCCTAAAGCAACAGGGCTTAAACTCGTGCAAGTCGAGATGCTTGTGTATGATGATAAATTAGAACTCGCTGAAAAAATATTGAATGAGTTGTATGCTATTGAACCCAATAATGAAGAAATATACATTCAAAAAGCAAATATATGCTCTAAAAGAGACCAACATGAAAAAGCTGTTGAACTCTTAAAAATTGCACTTAAATATACAGATGATCTTGCCGATGTGTATAATTTAATAGGCATGGAGTATTTGTTTATGGACAATTTTGAATTGGCAAAAACCAATTTCATCAATTGTCTTGAAGAAGATCTTGAAGATCAATCAGCGTTGTATAACGTGGTATATTGCTTTGAATTTTTAGATCAAAATCAAGATGCAATTCAATTTTTAAAAGAATACATTGATAAAAATCCTTATAGTGAAATTGCTTGGCACCAACTTGGGCGTTTACATTACAGCGTAAAAGAATATGAAGAAGCTATACGTGCTTATGAATACGCAACGCTGATAGACGACGAATTTGTAGGTGCTTTTATGGAAAAAGCAAAGGCATACGAACGTCTTAAAAATTATGAAAAAGCCGTTGAAAGTTACAGCAGAACTATTGAGTTAGATGATGCAACTTCTTATGCGCTGTTGCGAATGGGAAAATGTCATGAAAAACTTGGCAATACCGCTCTAGCTCTCAAATATTATAATCAAACCGTGCATGAAGATCCTTTACTAGATAAAGGCTGGATTGCCATAACCGATTTTTATGTACGTCAAAAAAACTATCAAAAAGCACTCTATTTTGTAAACAAAGCCCTTGCTATTGACAATCAAAACAAACTGTATTGGAAACGATTTGCAAGCATCAACAAAAAAATGGGATTTTTTGAAGAAGCAACCTTCGGCTACAAAAAAGCAGTTGAATATGGAGAAACAAGCCTTGATGTTTGGCTTTTTTGGGTAGATATTTTACAATTTCAAGGAGAGTTTATGGCAGCTGTTCAAACACTTTTGCAGGCTACCGAATATTATCCTGAAGAAAACGAAATTGAATACCGATTAGCTGGTTTATATTATTTACTAAACGATACAACGAAGGCAAAATTTCATTTGAGTAATGCCTTACGTCTCAATGCAGCCAATTCAAAGTTATTAAAAAATTCTTTCCCATCTGTTTGGGAGAAAAAATCAGTGCAAAACCACATCAAAAAATATACGGGTACAAATGACGGAGAGTAATACAAGACGTTTTGGGTTAGTAGGACGTAACATCAGTTATTCTTTTTCTAAAAAATATTTTACTGAGAAATTTGCAGCTGCAGGTTTTGAAGGTTGTACTTATGAAAATTTTGACATTCAAGACATTCAAGATTTTCCAACAATTAAGTTTGAAAACAAAGATATACAAGGACTTAATGTAACCATTCCGTACAAAGAAACGGTTATTCCTTATCTAGATTCCTTATCCAAAAAAGCTGCGCTGATAGGTGCCGTAAATACCATTCGAGTTACAAAAAAAGGCAAACTAAAAGGATACAATACAGATTATTTTGGCTTTAAAAAATCCCTGATACCCTTACTGCAACCTCATCACAAGAAAGCCTTAATTTTAGGCACAGGTGGAGCTTCTAAAGGTGTTGCTTTTGCTCTTGATGAGCTTGACATTCCGTATGTATTTGTATCAAGAGAAGCTACTGAAACAAGTATAAGTTATGATCGAATTAATGCTACAACATTTGATAATTACCAAATCATAATTAATGCTACGCCAGTAGGTACAAGCCCAAATACTGACGCTTTCCCGCTACTTCCCTATTCGTTTTTTACCGAGAAGCACATTGCCTACGATTTGATTTACAACCCCGCAGAAACACAATTTTTGAAAAAAGCTGCCGCACAAGGCGCTCAAACAAAAAATGGTTTAGATATGCTTATTTTTCAAGCTGAAAAAGCGTGGAAAATATGGAATAAGTAAACCTTGAAAATAATTGCAAAATCCCTCAAATAAACAATTCATTTGAGGGATTTTTTATTCCTTGAAACTACTGCTTAAGTAAACCAATAAATTTTAAAATTATACCATTGAAAAAGCGACCCTTGTGAGGCCGCTTTAAATGTTTTCACAACGGAATAATCCTTATTGTGAATTGCTTCAAAATTGTCTTACAATATTACGAAATATTTTTTTAATGCAAATAAGATTTTTCGTAAAATCAATAGTTTATTTTTCGTAAGTTTATAACTATAATAAATAGGATGAAACATGAAGAAAATATTAGGGTTGGATTTAGGGACAACATCAATTGGTTGGTCTTTTATTAACGAAGCAGAAAATGAAAATGAAACATCATTAATAATAAATACTGGGGTTCGGATTGTACCGCTTACAACAGATGAAGAAGCTGACTTCAAAAAAGGAAATACAATTTCTATAAACGCAGATAGAACCCTAAAGCGTGGAGCGAGAAGAAGTTTGCAACGTTTTAAGCTAAGAAGAAATGCTTTATTAGAAATTTTCAGCAAAATAAAATTCATTCCTGCCAATTTTGTTTATGCAGAAAATGGAACTGCAACTACTTTTTCATCCTATCAATTAAGAGCTAAAGCAGCAACCAAAGCTGTTAGCAAAGAAGAATTAGTTCAAGTTTTATTAATGCTCAACAAAAAACGAGGTTACAAAAGCAGCCGAAAATCCAAAACTGCCGATGAAGGCGATGCGGTTGACGGAATGAAAATTGCTAAAGAAATTTTTGAAAACAATTTGACTCCAGGCCAATGGGTTTATAATTCGTTATCAAAAGGTGGAAAATTCATTCCTGATTTTTATCGTTCTGATTTGCAAAAGGAATTAGAAAAGATTGTGCGTTTTCAAAATCAATTTCATTCGGAACAAATGAATGAAAAATTATTAGAAAATATTCAAGGCAAAGCTAGAACGGTAACTTCTCAATATTTTTCAAAAACATTAAATATTCCGCTTGCCGAAAATAAAGGAACTAGAGAAGAAACCAAATTACAACATTACAAATGGAGAAATGAGGCATTGACAATTGAACTTGATTTGAAAGTTTTGGCCTTTATTATTACCGAAATCAACAATCAAATTAATCAATCTAGCGGTTATCTTGGCGCCATTAGCGACCGAAGTAAAGAATTGTACTTTAATCAAGAAACAGTTGGGCAATTTCAATACAAACAACTTCAAGAAAACAGACACACCAAACTAAAAAATCAAGTTTTTTACCGTCAGGATTATTTGGATGAATTTGAAAAAATTTGGGAAACTCAAGCAAAATTCCATTCCGAATTAAATGAAAAATTGAAATCAGAAGTTAGAGATATTACGATTTTTTACCAACGAAAATTGAAATCTCAAAAGCATTTGGTTAGTTTTTGTGAATTTGAAAAAGGCCATAAAGCCATTCCAAAATCATCGCCTTTGTTTCAGGAATTTAGGATTTGGCAGAATTTGAATAACATTGTTATCAAAAATGAAACGACCAAAGAGCCTTTTGTTTTAAGCGAAGAATTAAAAAACGTGATTGCGCAAGAGTTATTTTTTAAAGAAAGTATGACCGATGCCCAAATGATGGCTTTTTGTGATTTGAAGAAAGGAAACCATACTGCTAATTTCAAAAAAATTGAAGGCAATAGAACCAATACTGAAATTTTTAAGGCTTTTGAGAAAATTTTAATCCTTGAAGGCTATGACGAATTGGATTTTTCTAAATTGGATGCAATAGATATCAAACAAATTTTCAAATCAGCTTTTAAAGATTTGGAAATCAATACGGCTATTCTTGATTTTGACCCAACTATTCAAGGCGATGATTTTGACAAACAAGGGTATTACCAATTATGGCATTTACTCTATTCGTCAGAGGAAGACGAACCTTTGAAAAAAACCTTAATGACAAAATTTGGTTTCAAAGAAAATCACATTCCATTTCTTTTAAATATAAATCTACAAGCTGATTATGGTAGTTTAAGTGCCAAAGCAATAAAAAAAGTATTGCCTCATTTGATGGACGGGCATATTTATGACAAGGCTTGTTTGATGGTGGGCTACAATCACTCCTCTTCATTGACCAAAGAACAAAATAATGATAGAGTTTTAAAGGAAACTTTAGAATTGCTCAAGAAAAATAGTTTACGAAATCCGGTGGTGGAGAAAATTCTCAATCAAATGATTAACGTGATTAATGCCATTATCAAAGATCCTGCAATGGGCAAACCTGATGAAATAAGGGTAGAATTGGCTCGTGAATTGAAAGCAAACAATGAACAACGAAATGAAATGACTAAGGCTATTAACAAAAGTACAGCCGAACATGACAAAATAAGACAATTGCTCCGCACCGAATTTGGAATACCCAGAGTGACCAGAAACGACATTATAAGATACAAACTTTGGAAAGAAACAGAAGGAATATCAATTTATACCGGAAAAACAATTGAAGCTTCAAAACTTTTTACCAAAGAATATGACATTGAACATATTATACCAAAATCGCGTTTGTTTGATGATAGTTTTGCTAATAAAACAATTTGCGAACGCCAATTAAATATTGATAAAAGCAATAAAACTGCCTATTCCTTTTTACAAGAAAAATTATCTGCCGAAGAATTTGACCAATTCGAGAAAAGAGTAAAAAGTTTGTTCGGAAAAATAAGCCGTACCAAGCAAAATAAACTTTTGATGGCAGACAATGAAATTCCAGAAGGATTTATTGACCGTCAATTAAGAGAAACCCAATACATTGCCAAGAAAGCCAAAGAAATTTTATTGGAAGTTTCCAGAAATGTAACGGCAACAATTGGCAGCGTTACCGATAAATTGCGTGAAGATTGGGAATTGGTTGATGTAATGAAAGAACTCAACTGGGAGAAATATGATAAATTGGGTTTAACCCATATTGAGGAAGGTAAAAACGGTGAACGATTGTACAAAATAAAAGATTGGACCAAAAGAAATGACCACCGCCATCATGCTATGGATGCCATTACGGTAGCCTTTACCAAACCTGCTTACATTCAGTATTTAAACAATTTGAACGCCAAAACACAAGGCGAAAACAAAGCTCGATCAATTGTGGGCATTGAAGAGAAATATTTAAAAAGAGACAAAAATAATAAGTTGCGTTTTGTTGCTCCGATGTCTAATTTTAGGGAAGAAGCCAAAAAACAACTTGAAAATATTTTAATTTCATACAAAGCCAAAAACAAAGTAGTTACCAAAAATAAAAATAAAACCAAAAAAAGTGGCGGAACCAACCAAAGAATTCAACTAACCCCAAGAGGACAGTTGCACAAAGAAACCGTTTATGGCAAACTACAACACTACGTTACCAAAGAAGAAAAAGTAGGTGCCAATTTCACCGAAGAATACATTGAAAAAGTGGCCAAAAAAGAATATCGAGAAGCACTTTTGAAGCGATTGAAAGAAAACGGAAACGATCCTAAAAAAGCGTTCACAGGCAAAAATGCTTTGACAAAAACACCTATCTACACTAGTCTTAAAGACAACCTTGTAGTACCAGAAAAAGTAAAAACAGTTTGGCTTGAAGACAATTACACCATAAGAAAAGACATTTCTCCTGATTTAAAAATTGATAAAGTAATTGATTCAAAATTAAAAATCATTCTTCAAAACAGATTAAAAGAATATGGCAATGACCCCAAAAAAGCATTTGTAAACCTAGATGACAACCCAATTTGGCAAAACAAAGAAAAAGGTATTGCCATAAAACGAGTAACCATTAGCGGCGTGAGCAACGCACAAGCCTTGCACACCAAAAAAGACCATTTGGGTAATGAAATTTTAGACCAAAACGGCAAACCAATTCCTGTTGATTTTGTAAGCACGGGCAACAATCATCATGTGGCTATTTATAGAGATGAAAAAGGAAATTTGCAAGAAGAAGTAGTTTCGTTTTATGATGCTGTAATTCGCAGAAATTTAGGTTTATCGGTTATCAATAAAAACCACCAAAAGGGCTGGGAATTTTTGTTTACTATGAAACAAAATGAGTTTTTTATTTTTCCATCAGAAAGCTTTAATCCTCACGAAATGGATTTATTGAATCCAAATAATTATGTTTTGATTAGTCCTAATATGTTTAGGGTTCAGAAGCTAGGTTCAAAAGATTATACTTTTAGAAATCATTTAGAAACTCAATTATTAGATAATATTCAACTAAATAATATTGCCTACAAAAGAATTAGAAGTCCGAAAGAATTATCAACCTTAATAAAAGTCCGAATTAATCATTTAGGTAAAATTGTTCATGTTGGAGAATATTAATTTAAAAATCAATAGGAATGGGTTTTAACCCATTGGATAATATAAAACAATCCAAATAAGGCTTTAGCCAAATATATTTTGGCTAAAGCCTATTCAAGATAAATAATCTTATCGCCTCCAGCTAAAGCTGGAGGCAATTCAAAAGCTGGAGGCAATTCAAAAGCTGGAGGCAATTCAAAAATGAGGAAATTCAAAAATGAGAAATTGAGAAATTTGGAATAAATTTATAATTCAGGAAGATTTAAATTCAATAAGAATGAGTTTTTATACATTCAATTACAATCAATAGGATTGGGTTTTAACCCAATCGAGAATATCGAATATTTAAGATTGGCTTTAGCCAAAATATCGACAACATAAACAATAAATTATGCCATACATCAAAACCTATATTCATTTTGTTTGGAGTACAAAAAACAGAATTCCTTTTCTGAACAACAAAGAATTAAGACAAAAAGTTTGGCATCACATCAAAGAAAACGCCAAAGACAAAGGAATATTTGTTGATTTTGTGAATGGATATTCTGATCATTGTCATTGTCTGGTTTCTTTAGGGGCTGATCAAACTATTCAAAAGACAATGCAACTCATTAAAGGAGAATCATCCTTTTGGATTAACAAAAACAAATTGTGTTTAGACAAATTTGAATGGCAAGACGAATATTTTGCAGTTTCGGTTTCGGAATCTATGATTGATAAAGTGCGGAATTATATTAAGAAACAAGAGGAACATCACAGCAAACAAAGCTTTCAAGAAGAATATGATGAATTCATAGCTAAATATCAATTTCAAAAAGACTAGAATTTAGCTAAAGCTATGCAATCTTTTTTATTATATCCCTCCTGCTAAAGCAGGAGGCAATTCAAAAGCAGGAGGCAATTAAATAGGAAAAAGAAATTTAAAACAAAAATCAATTGAAAATCTGGGTTGTAATTCAAAAGCAGAATACATTTGAAAATTAAATAAATGCTTTACATTCCTAAAATCAATTGGATTGGCTTTAGCCCATTCATAATAAAAAAATTAAATCATAATTGGCTTTAGCCAAAATATTTTATAATCATTTTTTAATCCAAAAGATATAATGATAAAAAGAACCCTATTCTTCGGTAATCCTGCTTATTTGAGTACTAAAAACGAGCAAATAGTAATCTCTTATCCAGACAAGGAACAAGAAACTAAAACCGTGGCCATCGAAGACATAGGCGTAATTGTTCTAGAAAACCAACAAATCACGATAACCAATGGTCTACTGGAAAAATTAACCAATAATAATGTGGCATTAATTAATTGTGATCAATACCACATGCCCATTGGCCTATTAATGCCGCTTAGTGGTCATACCGAACAAACGGAGCGTTTTAAAAACCAGATTAACGCTTCGGTTCCGCTCAAAAAGAATTTGTGGCAGCAAACCATTAGCTCTAAAATATCAAACCAAGCAGGATTGCTCAAAGAAAAAGGAATTCCGTGCCGGAAAATGGAACTTTGGTCAAAAGAAGTCACATCGGGTGATGCGCTCAATCATGAATCGAGAGCAGCCGTATTTTATTGGCAAAACCTAATCAAAATCGAAAATTTCACTAGAGGACAAAAGGGAATTGCTCCCAATAACTTATTGAATTATGGATATGCAATTTTAAGAGCGATTACAGCAAGAGCGCTTGTTAGCTCTGGAATGTTACCTACTCTTGGCATCTTTCATCGCAACAAATACAATGCTTATTGCCTTGCGGATGACATTATGGAGCCTTATCGTCCCTATGTTGATCTTATTGTTTGTCACATTATGGAAACGGAAGACAGCTATGACGAACTGACTATTGAAATTAAAAAACAATTGTTAAGTATTGCAACCATCGATGTCTTAATAGACGGAAAAAATAGTCCGTTGATGGTTGCCATGAGCAGAACAACCCATTCCTTACATGAATGTTTTGAAGGAACAGCAAGGAAAATTTTATATCCTGTTTATGTATGACGAACACTACACCCGATTAAACCAATATAGAAGTTTGTGGATATTAGTATTTTTTGATCTGCCCACCGAAACACGCAAAGAGCGTAAAATTGCTAGTACTTTTAGAAAGAAATTATTAGACGATGGTTTTTCTATGTTCCAATTTTCCATCTATATGCGTTTTTGTGCCAGTAGAGAAAATGCAGAGGTACATACCAAACGAATAAAAAACAACTTACCCGAACATGGAAAAATTGGTGTAATGCAAATAACCGATAAACAATTTGGAATGATGGAACTTTTTTACGGTAAAAAACCAATAGAACCTGAAAAACCTTCTCAACAATTAGAACTTTTCTAACAAACAGGACTAGAAAAAAGACTAACTCACTGTAGTACAACAAAGAAACACTACTTCTTTTTATTTTCAAAATAAGCTCATAACTACCAACATATCAAACGATT
>NZ_VLKO01000008.1:75452-266688 GCF_007830355.1 Flavobacterium tiangeerense
AGTTGGGAATTATAAGCTAAAATACAATTTTGAATTACAAATCATCCAACACCTATAAAAAATAAAATCGATGTGAGATAAAGCAATTCACAACATTTGTGGATTCAGTAATTTTGTATTGATATAGTCTCATTATCAAATAAAAACTGCGTGAGCAAATTAAAAAAACTTAAATAAACTTTAATCCCTAGCCCAGATGGAAGCGGCATCCTTTAGGGTCCTGATTTTTTTTCAGGATCCTAAAGATATAGCGTACAGCTGGAGAAAGCTCCTAATTAAAACCATCATTTGATGTATGATTAATAAAATGGCTTGTATATTTTGTATTTTGGTAAGGCTTTACTACCTTTCGGACTCAATATTATTTAAAAACCTTATACATTTAAAAAAATGTTAGAAGAAAAGAATGACAACCTGGATCAACATCAAGAAGATACAGATGGAAATGGTACCGAAACAATCTTGAATGCTACTACTGCAACTCATGATGATTTAAGTGAACTAACGCAACCTGAAGCTGTACTAATTGAAGCTGATGCCACTACTGCAACAGATGCGATTGCTGCTAGTAATGCAGAGGAAAGCGAAGATGAAACGTTGAAAGAGCGCCATGAAATTCCTATGAAGGATTATGATGCTCTTGCACTTGAGGAGCTTGTTGAGGAACTTAAAGGTTTTGTTTCTAGCGATAAAGCTCTTGCCTACAAGGATCATATTGAAGAAATAAAGAAAGCTTTTTTAGCTAAATACAACCACTTGGTTGAAGAAAAAAAAGAGGAATTCCTTGCTGAAAATCAAGATCCTACTGAAGAGTTTGAATACCATTCTCCATTAAAAAGTCAGTTTGATAAATTATATTCACAATTTCGTGAAGTAAAGAATGCTCATTTTAAAAGTTTACAAACTAACCTAAAAAATAACCTAGAAAATAGGCTTGCTATTGTTGAGGAATTAAAAGAACTTATAAATCCGCAAGCTAACATCAAGGACACCTTAAAACATTTTAATGATTTAAGAGAGCGATGGAATAATGCAGGGGCTATTCCTAAGGATAAGTACAACCATGTGTGGAATAATTATCATTTTCATGTTGAAAATTTTTATGATTATTTACACCTTGATCGTGAAGCGAGAGACCTTGATTTTAAGCACAACCTAGAATTAAAACAAAAAATTGTTGCCCGTGTTGAGGAACTGGTTCTTGAAAAAGATGTTAATAAAGCTTTTAGAGAATTACAAGATTTACATAAAATCTGGAAAGAAGATATTGGTCCTGTTTCAAGAGAACACCGAGATGCTATCTGGAACCAGTTTAGCGATTTGACTAAAAAAATGCACGATAAACGTGAAGTTTTATTCGAAAATCAGCGTGCAGTTGAGTTGGCTAATCTAGAAAATAAAAAAGCCATAATTGCTCAAATTGAAGTTCTGGCTACTGAAAAAGTAAATGCTCACTCGCAGTGGCTAGGCCAAATAGAAAAGGTTGAGGCATTGCGCACTGCATTTTTTGCGGCTGGAAAAGTTCCTTCAGAAGTTAATGAGGAAACTTGGAGCCAATTTAAAAATGCTGTACGTAATTTTAATTCTTTTAAAAATTCTTTCTACAAAGACATTAAAAAAGATCAAAACGACAACCTTGCTAAAAAAACTGCTCTTGTAGCAAAAGCAAAAGCACTACAAGAGAGTACTGATTTTGCTACCACTACACCTATAATGAAGCAAATTCAAGAGGAGTGGAAAGAAATAGGTCATGTTCCTAGAAAGTATTCGGACAAAATATGGAAAGAGTTTAGAGAAGCTTGCAACCACTATTTTGAACACCTTAAAGAGCATAAAAAAGAAGAAAACAGTGAAGAAGTTGCTGCATTTGAAGGTAAAAAAACATATCTAGAATCGCTGAGAGAATTTCAACTTACAGGTGATCATAAAACCGATCTTGATGCTATAAAACTTCATATTGAAAACTGGAAAGGTTTTGGTAAAGTGCCTTTTGCTAGAAGGCATATTGAAGGGAAATTTAACAAAATTCTAGATGCTCTTTTTGAAAAATTAAGCTTGAGTAAAAAGGATACTGACATGATGCGTTTTGCTAATAGAATGGATCAATTATCTGAAAGTAATGATTCTAGAAAACTAGATAGTGAGAAAATTTTCATCATGCGTAAAATTGATGAAGTTCAAAATGAAATTTTTCAATTGGAAAACAACATTCAGTTTTTTGCCAATACTCGTAATGCTAAGAAAGAGAATTCAATTGTATTAGAAGTTCGTAAAAACATTGCCATTCACAAAGAAAGTCTTGATGTATGGAAAGAAAAACTAAAGCAATTAAAAAATATTAAAATAGAAGAATAGATTTTTACCCATAAGGTAGTAAACCCCAATCCACCAGGATTGGGGTTTTTTATTTTTATGACAATTCTATATGATAATTATCATTTTTATCTTGATAGACTCGCCCTACTTTTGAGTTGCTAAAATGATCTATTATGAAAAATTCTTTGATTCAAAAATATAATGTACCAGGCCCTAGATACACTAGCTACCCTACCGTTCCTTACTGGGATGAAAGTGATTTTACAAGTGATTTATGGATTCAAACGTTACAACAATCTTTTCGTAAAAGTGGTCCTCAAGAAGGTCTTAGTTTGTATATTCACTTGCCATTTTGCGAAAGCTTATGTACTTTTTGTGGGTGTAATAAGCGAATTACAAAAAATCACGCCGTAGAACATCCATACATTATGGCCGTTTTAAAAGAATGGACTTTATATTGCAAACTATTGGGCGAAAAACCTACAATCAAAGAAATACATCTAGGCGGTGGCACACCTACTTTTTTTTCGACTCAAAATTTAGAGGACTTAATAAACGGCATTTTTATGCATGCCAATAAATCTGTGGATCACGAATTTAGTTTCGAAGGGCATCCTAACAATACAACCTATGCTCACTTACAAAAACTATATGAGCTAGGTTTTAGAAGAGTAAGTTTTGGGGTGCAAGATTATGCTGAAAAGGTTCAGAAAGCCATTCACAGAGTACAACCTTTTCATAATGTAGCAAAAGTAACCTTTTGGGCAAGAGCTATTGGGTATACATCAATAGGTCATGATATTATTTATGGGTTACCGTTTCAAGAAATTGACGATGTAATAGACACTATTGAAAAGACAAAATCCCTTAAACCTGACCGATTGGCATTTTACAGTTACGCGCATGTGCCTTGGATAAAAGGGAATGGGCAGCGCGGTTTTAATGACGAAGATTTACCTCAAGATGATAAAAAGAGACAATTATATGAAACTGGTAAAGAGTTATTATATGAGAATGGATATCATGAAATAGGGATGGATCATTTTGCTTTAGAAACCGATGCACTTTACATTGCTTTTCAAGAAAAAACTTTACACCGTAATTTTATGGGATATAGTGCTTCAAAAACTCCGTTAATGATAGGTCTTGGCGTATCCTCAATAAGTGACAGCTGGTATGGTTTTGCTCAAAATGCTAAAAACTTAGACGATTACTACCAAATGCTTGAATGGGATAGACTGCCCGTTTTTAGAGGTCATATCTTAACTCATGAAGACCTCATCATTAGAAAACACATTTTAAACTTAATGTGCCAATTTGAAACTTCTTGGCATGATGCTTCATTATATTTTGAAGAACTGCCAGAAGTACTAGAGCAGCTACATGAAATGGAAAAAGACGCTCTTATCGTGATACATGAAAATAGTCTTGTAATCACAGAAAAAGGCAAACCTTATATTCGAAATATAGGAATGGCATTTGACTTAAGATTGAAAAGAAAAGCGCCAGAAACCGCTCTTTTTTCGATGACAATTTGATACACACTTTTACAAAAAAATAAAGTACGCTCAAGGCATGCTTTATTGTTTATGAGAAAAAATGTTAATTAATGACAAGTGGCATTAGATTGAATAAACAAACTCATTGTAGACGGCGATACGTATGGAATACCCAAACCTAAACCGCGCAAAATAAACAAGCATCCCATTGTTATCGCTACATAGGGAATCATTTTTTGAATTCGGTTTCGCATAGGCATTGTAATATATCCCTGTATTAAAACAATACTACTCATGAGCGGTACTGTACCTAACCCAAAAAGTATCATGTATACAACACCCCAACCTGCATTTTGCATAGCAATAGCTCCAAATAAGGCAACGTAAACCATACCACAAGGTAAAAATCCGTTTAGTAAACCTATTGTAAACAATGACTTGTAACTTTTATTTTTGAACTGTGCTCCTAAAGTTGATTTAATACCAGCCACGAATTTAAATATAGGCTTAGAAAAATTATATCTAGCAAATAACTTTTCAGGAATAAGTACCACTGCAATCATTGCAATTCCTATCCCTACAGAAAGTTGCTGCTGTATGCCCGCCATAAAAAAACCTTTGCCCACTAAACCAAATACAAATCCTATGGTACCGTAAGCTGAAATTCTACCCAAATGATACGTGATTATTTGTAAAACTCTTTTAGAGGAGTTATTCCTGTCTATAGGCAACATCATAACAATAGGACCACACATCCCGATGCAATGAAAACTGCTTAATAAACCAAATATAATTGCTGTGTAAAACATGTTGTATTCTTATTGATCTAAGAAATAATGAAGAACATTTTGTTGAAATGATTTCTGGTACTTACCTCACGTAAACCGTTTCCTTTGACAAATATGATTTTCCGTTGTATTGCCATTCCATATTAATGTCCCAACGGCCGCCTGCTAAACTTTTTTTAGGAATGAGCAAAGTTGTAGCATTAGATAATGAAATAGGAATTTCAAAATCTAATTTTTTATTAGACGGCCTGTATAGAGACACTTTCCCTTTTATTTTATTGGTTTCAAAAGTGTTAGGAAATTCCACTTCTATTCCGTTTGCATTGTTGTTTATAATTGGCTTTTGAGCCAAATCTACAGCATTTTGTATGCGAGTCATCTCCTCAGCAAAATGAGCATCATGTTTGTAATACTCCTCTACAACCAATTCATTATCATATTTAGAATCAGACTGTACCTTAAATACAAAAAACAAAATGAATGTCATAAACAATCCAAAAGCAATTACTATTCCTGTTCCCCAATTTATTTTCATGTTCCCCAATTTATTTTCATGTTCTTACTATTTGCTTGTTACACTTTAATTAAAACTACGTGGACTTAAAAAACTAGTAGTGGTAGTTTCTATTTTATCAATACCATTAAACACTTCAATTTTTAGATTTGTTTTATCGGTATCTAAAATATTTTGATTGATTTCTATAAAAAGTGTTCCGCTGTCCATGCTTTGCTTAGACACTTTTAAGTATTGGATCCCTACAATTTTCAAACTTCCTTTGATTCCGACCAATTTAAAATGAACGCTGTCAAGATCTTTACTAGTTTTATTGATCACCTTAAATGTGTACACATTACTTATATTATCCCCTTTGTGTTGAAACAATTGCCCTGGCAACCTTAGAATCACCGCCTCAACATCTGAACGAAGGAACAACAAGCCAATTAAAACTCCCGTTAAAATGAATAAAACGGCTGAATACCCTTTCATTCTACTGGTGAATTTGAACTTTTTTTCTTTCTCGATTTCCTCTTCAGATGCGTATCTAATAAGACCTTGAGGCAATCCCACATTATCCATAATGGTGTTGCATTCATCAATACAAGCCGTACAATTGATGCATTCTAATTGCGTTCCATTTCGAATATCAATTCCTGTGGGGCAAACATTTACGCATTGTTTACAGTCAATACAGTCTCCTTTTCCGGTGGCACTCCTATCCTCTTGCTTATTGAATTTTGCTCTGCCAGCGGTTTTTTCACCTCGAATAAAATCATAAGCTACATTTATAGATTTATCATCTAATAAAACACCTTGTAACCTACCGTAAGGACACGCTATAATACAAACTTGTTCTCTAAACCAAGCAAATATAAAATAGAACACACCAGTAAAAATACCTAATGAAACTAAGGTGCTGATGTGGTTACGTGGTCCCTCCTCAATCATTTTATAAAGGGCATCACTGCTGATGAGATAGGCCAAAAAAACATTGGCAATAAAAAATGATATTATCAAAAAAAGGAACCATTTTAGCCCTTTCTTTCTAATCTTCTCAGCGTTCCATTCCTGTTTATGCAAACGAATTTGAGCGCCTCTATCTCCCTCTATCCAATATTCAATTCTTCGGAAAACCATTTCGAGAAAAATAGTTTGGGGGCAAATCCATCCGCAAAAAATACGTCCAAAAATAACCGTAAAAAGAATAACGAAAACAATTCCGATAATCATAAAAAGAACAAACAGATAAAAATCTTGTGGCCAAAAAGGAAATCCAAAAATAGTAAACCTGCGTTCTAGAATGTTGAACATCATGAACTGGTTGCCATTCACTTTAACAAATGGATTTGCTACTAAGACTATTAATAACAAATAGCTTACCCATTTACGGTATTCATACAACTTCCCGGAAGGTTTTTTAGGATAGATAAATTTTCTATTCCCCTCTTCGTCAATAGTTCCTATGGTGTCTCTAAACGCTTCGTCTGATGAATTTGACATTATTTTAATTTATAAAAACGAGTTTACAAAACTTGAAACAGATGTTTAAACATCCGTCCCAGGATGAAAATTATTTAGCAGCGACTACTGCACTTTCTTCAGCCCATAACTCCCCTTCAGATGCTTTTGCATCAGGTGGATTACTGCCTTTCAAAGACAAGATATAGCTTGCTACTTTTTGCATTTCTTTTGGCTTTAAGGTCCCTTTCCAGGATATCATTCCTTTTCCGTCTCTTCCTCCATTTACCAGAGTGTGAAAAACATTCTTTATACCACCACCCAAAATCCATTGATCATCGGTTAAATTTGGTCCTATTTGACCACCAGCGTCAGCTCTATGGCAAGCAGCACAATTAGTGATAAAAATTTCCTTTCCAGCAGCTAGATCAGCCGGTTCTGTCAATAAGGTTACCGTTTTTTCATCCATCAAGTCTGGAGCAGTTTTCATATATTCAGCAATCTCAATTTTGGCTTGAGCCACTTCCTTTTGAAGTTCCATTTCTTGATTATCTGCTCCCAATACTTCATATCGTACCATATAAACTACTCCAAAAAGTATACACGCATAAAACAAATACACCCACCATGGCGGCAAATTATTATCTAACTCCTTAATACCATCATAATCATGATCTAATAACAACTGTCCTTCATTATAAAGAGGCTGCGTTTTAGTCAGTTTTGCCATTAGATTTTTATACCACGCCTGATCTTGAAAACGAATATTTTGTTTTTTAAGTAAGGCTTCTTTTTGATCTTGCGTCAATAATTGGTATGTAATGGTATCAACAGCTTTCCAAGTAATTTCTACTGCAATCAATAAAAAAAGAAATACTAATAAAAACACGGTGACCATTGGGAATTTTATAAATGCAGGTCGATCTCCTGAGTCAATGAAATACTCCATTACCATAAAAACAGTAAAGAAAATTACAGGAACTCTAACGTATACAGGAAAATTATTTTTCATTCTAACTGGTTTAAATACTACAATTAATTATCGCTCAATGGCATCTGGCTTAACTCTTGAATCTTTTCTTTTTTATAAGAGAAAACCCAAAGACCTAGACCTACAAAAAAGAAAAAGAAAATTAATAAAGACAGAATAGGATATATGGCTACACCATCAATGGTCTCCATATTGTGTTTAATTTGTTCAAACATAACTACTATTTTTTTACTTTAATATCAGTACCCAAACGTTGCATATAAGCTATTAAAGCCACAATTTCTCTTTCGTTCATTGGCACAAATTTTTCACCTCTTGCTTCGGCTTTTTTCTTACTTTCCTCATAACTTTTTACAAAATCAGGGTCGTTTTTTAAACTTTCTTCGATAGCAATGGCTTGTTTGCGTAAATCATCCAGTCCACCAGCAATTTGCACAGGAGTGTAAGGAACTCCTAGTGTAGACATCACTTCCATTTTCTTTTGGGTCATAGAAATGTCCATAGCTTTATTGTCAAAAAGCCATTTGTAACCCGGCATGATAGAGCCCGCAGATATACTTTGTGGATTCCAAAAGTGATTGAAATGCCAATTGTCATTGTACTTTCCACCTACTCTTAATAAATCGGGTCCTGTACGTTTTGATCCCCATAAAAATGGATGATCGTATGCAAATTCTCCCGCTTTTGATTGAGGTCCGTAACGTTCTACTTCACTTCTAAATGGTCGTACCGATTGAGAGTGACATCCTACACAACCCTCACGAATGTATAAATCACGTCCTTCTAGTTCAAGTGGAGAATATGGTTTTACGCTAGTTATCGTAGGAATATTAGACTTTACCATTATAGTAGGTACAATTTGAATCACACCACCTATTAAGATAGCTACTGTTGCCAAAATAGTCAATTGAATAGGCTTGCGCTCTAACCAAGGGTGGAATTTTTCACCCTTAACTCTACTTGAACTCATTTTTAGTAACGCAGGAGCTTCGGCGTGTTCGTCTTCTACTTTTGATCCAAATCGAACCGTTTGCCAAATGTTATACACTAATACAAACATTCCTACCAAGTACATCGTTCCACCTATGGCTCTCATCCAATACATAGGCATGATTTGAGTAACCGTTTCTAGAAAATTACCATAGGTTAATGTTCCATCTGGGTTAAATTGCTTCCACATCGATGCTTGTAAAAATCCAGCAACATACATTGGTACAGTATACAAGATGATTCCGAGAGTACCTATCCAAAAATGAAAATTAGCTAATTTTGTAGAGTACAAATTACTCTTGGTCATTCGAGGAACTAACCAATAAATCATACCAAATGCCATAAAACCATTCCAAGCTAGAGCGCCTACGTGAACGTGTGCAATAATCCAGTCTGTATAATGTGCAATAGCATTAACATTTTTAAGAGACAACATCGGACCTTCAAAAGTGGCCATTCCATACCCGGTAATTGCTACTACAAAAAACTTTAAAACAGGTTCTACTCTTACCTTATCCCAAACTCCTCTTAGCGTTAAAAGTCCGTTGATCATTCCTCCCCAAGATGGAGCAATTAACATGATTGAGAAAGCAACACCTAAATTTTGAGCCCAGTTTGGCAATGCCGAATATAATAAATGGTGTGGGCCTGCCCAGATGTAAATAAAAATCAGAGACCAAAAGTGAATAATAGAAAGGCGGTACGAATACACCGGACGGTTTGCTGCTTTTGGAATAAAATAATACATCAAACCTAAAAAAGGTGTCGTCAAGAAAAAAGCAACAGCATTATGACCATACCACCATTGAACTAGTGCGTCCTGAACACCAGCATATACAGAATAACTTTTTAAACCAGAAACTGGCAATGCCAAACTATTAAAGATATGTAAAACAGCAACAGTTACAAAAGTGGCCAAATAAAACCAAATAGCAACATATAAATGGCGTTCCCTACGTTTTAGAATTGTACCAATCATATTGATCCCAAAAACAACCCAGATCAAGGCAATTGCAATGTCTATAGGCCATTCTAGCTCCGCATATTCCTTAGATGTGCTGTATCCTAATGGTAAGGAAATAGCCGCCGCAACAATAATTAATTGCCATCCCCAGAAATGCAGGTTGCTTAAAAAATCATTAAACATTCTTGCTTTTAAAAGGCGCTGCATAGAGTAATAAATACCCGCAAACATAGAATTCCCTACAAAGGCAAAAATAACAGCATTAGTATGTAATGGTCTCAATCGACCAAAACTCAACCACGAAACTCCATCGGTGATATTTGGAAATAGAAACATAAAAGCAAGAATAAGTCCTACTAACATTCCTACTACCCCAAAAACTATGGTGGCGTAAATGAATTTTTTTACAATTTTGTTGTCATAATAAAACTGCTGCATTTCCATATTTGTAATTATTTTGAAAGTTGTTTATTGATTATTTTTGAGTTTCTAGATATTCTGTTTTTAAAGACTCTTCCTTATTTTTTGTTTCTTTTTGAATTAACTCATCCTCAAAAAGCATTCGAACAGAGGGAGTAAAATCATCATCATATTGTCCTGTTTTGACTGCTCTAATAAATGCTATAAAAAAACCTATAGCAACTAGAATACTGATAGATATTAATAGATAAATGACACTCATATTGTATTTTTATTTCAACAAAGTTACTGGGATGCATTCACGTAAAATATGACATTTATCATACTTGAAACATTTGTTAATGAAATGTGAACTTTGTAAATATTTAATGCACTAGCGTTTTCTTTTAGCATAATAATTACTCATTACCGTAACAAAACTTACAATAGTTATGGTACTCAATGGCATAATAATAGCTGCTATAAGTGGTAATAAATTTCCTGTAATGGCAAAACCTAAGCCCACTACATTGTAGAGTAATGACACTACAAAGCTCATTTTTATGGTTGTAATAGCATCTTTAGAATACCGTAAAAAGAAGTTTAGTTTTTTAAACTCTTCGGCATCCAAAATAGCATCACAAGCAGGTGAGAATACATTCACATTCTCTGAAATGGATATTCCGATATGGCTTTGCGCCAATGCACCCGCATCATTAAGTCCGTCACCTACCATCATCACATTCTTACCCACGGCCTGTAATGCTTTGATGAACTCTAGTTTTTGTTCTGGTTTTTGATTAAAAATTAATGCTGTGCCTTTTGGCAAAAGAGCTTGAAGAGTAGCTCTCTCTCCATCATTATCTCCTGATAAAATTTTAATTTCGTACTTCTTACTCAAATCTTGAAACAGTTTCGCTAAACCATCTCTATACTGATTCATGAAAATATATTTCCCATAATAAACTTCGTCAATGGTAATGTATACAACGGTATTTTCAAGTTCAACTTCACTATCACAACCTTTATTATCCGTCTCAAAATGTGTATGGAGCACAAAATCTCTTGAACCAATTTTTATACTACTTCCAGCAACTAGAGCTTGAATACCTTTACCAGCTTGTTCTTCAAAATTATCTACTTTAATCAATTTTGTTTCAGGTAAAAAATCATATAACATTCTGCTCAACGGATGATTTGAACCTCGTAGCGCATTTTTTATTAATGTACTGGTTTCTGAATTAATTACGCCGTCTTGAACTCCTATCCCAATTATTTCGCTGGGTGGTACATACGTAATTTTAGATTTTTTATTGGTAGTGATTGTTCCTGTTTTGTCAAAAACTATGGTATCTACTTTGGCTAATTGTTCTATAACCAATGCATTTTTAAGGTAAAATTTTTGTTTTCCTAAAATTCGTAAGACATTCCCAAAAGTGAATGGAGCGGTCAATGCAAGCGCGCAAGGACATGCTACAATAAGTACAGCGGTAAAAACATTAAAAGCAGTATTGGCATTAATAAAAATCCAATATCCAAATCCTACAAAAGCAATTAACAACAATATAGGAGTAAAATATCGACTGATTTTGTCAGTAATTGTTTTGTGTTTTTGCTCCACATTTTTCTGGAAGACATCATTACTCCACAGCTGCGTCAAATAGCTTTGAGAAACGGTTTGCAAAACTTCCATTTCTATCATCTTCCCAATTTGTTTCCCTCCGGCAAAAACTTTATCTCCAGAATGCTTTACAATAGGAACTGCTTCTCCAGTTACAAAACTATAGTCTATCTCTGCTTTTTCAGACAGTAATATACCGTCCACGGGAATGAGTTCTTGGTTTCTAATCAGCAATCTATTCCCTTTTTCAACCTCATAAATAGGAATACTCAACTCCCTTCCGTCAGGATTAATTTTAGTAATTGCAATAGGGAAATAAGATTTGAAATCTCTTTCAAAACTCAAAAAACTGTACGTTTTTATTTGGAACATTTTGCCAAGGAGCATAAAAAAGATTAACCCTGTCAAACTATCAAAAAAACCAGAACCATAATCCATGATGATATCAAAAGTACTGCGCACAAACATGACAATGATTCCTAAGGCAATAGGGATATCAATATTGAGCATTTTGGTTTTAATACTTTTGTAAGCAGACACATAATAACCGCTTGCCGAGTAGAAAAAACTAGGCAATGATAAAGCAAATATTAACCATCTAAAAAAACCTCGATAGTGGTCAAGCCAATACTCCTTAACTTCAAAATATTCTGGAAAAGAAAGTAACATAATATTCCCAAAACAAAAGAAAGCAACACCCAGTTTGTAGGTCAAACTTCTATCTACAACAGCCTTACCAGATTCGTAGTTTTCTAAACTTATATAAGGTTCATAGCCTATAGAACTAAGCAATAAAACAATTTCTTTGACAGATACCGTAGCGGAGTTAAAGGTGATGCGTACTCTCTTTTCAGGAAAGTTGACCTGTGAGGTGCTTATGCCTTTTTGAAGACGTTGTAAATTTTCCAGAATCCAAATACACGAGCTACAATGTATGTGTGGTATGTTAAGTGAAATAATTGTTGTTTCATTTTCTTTGAATTCCAATAGTTTTGATACAATACTTTCATTGTCTAAAAAATCATATTTACCATTTGTATTTTGCGGTGTTGCTCCAGGTGATTTTTCAAAATCATAATAGCTTGTTAAATCATTTTGATTGAAAATTTCATACACTGTTTTACAACCCGTGCAACAAAAAATTTTATCGTCAAAAAATATTTCTTCGGCTTTTATGACATCTAATCCACAATGGAAACAGTTGTTTTTCTCCATAACTTTGCTCATTTTTCCTGAAGCAAAGAACCTAAACGAATGTTAATTAAAATATGATATTTATCATAATAAAAGGCTAGTTTTGTATAACAAAAATATCATACCAATGAGTAAATGTGAACAATGTATCGTGCGCGAATTCAGTTCCTTGAAAGCCCTTACTAAACAAGAGCTCGTGCAATTATCTGATTGTAAAACGTCTCATATTGTAAAAAAAGGAGAAATAATATTTAAGGAAGGAGATACTGTAAACGGAATTTACTGTATTAAAGATGGTGTTTGCAAACTCATCAAGCTTAGCGCCAATGGAAAAGACCATATTGTAAAACTGGTAACCAAAGGTGAATTACTAGGCCAAAGATCTATGATAAGTGAGGAGCCTGTTAATTTAAGTGCAGTAGCGCTTGATGACATGCAGGTTTGTTTTATTCCAAAATCAGAAGTGATGGGATATTTTGACAAAAACAACAAGTTCTCTATGAATGTAATGAAAACTATTTGCGGCGATCTAAAAGAAGCCGATGATCAAATGGTTAACCTAGCTCAAAAAACCGTCAAAGAAAGACTAGCCGAAACTTTGCTCTATTTACATGATACTTTTGGAACAAATGGGGATGCATCCCTAAAAGTTCAACTTTCTAGAGATGATTTAGCTAGCATGATAGGCACTGCAACAGAAAGTTGCATCAGACTACTTTCTGACTTTAAAAAGCTAGGACTCATTGAACTTAGTGGTAAAAAAATTATTCTACTAGACCTTTCTAAACTCAAAAAACTAGCCGAGTAATTACTTCAATATTACTATTTTTTAGGCATTGCTAAATAATAAACAGGGATTCCTAATGCAACAATAGCTAATCCTAGTCCGGTATTGAAGGTGTCGTAAATTAATAAGGTAAGACAAATAGCCACCGTGACTACAATATAAAGTGCAGGAACAAAGGGGTAACCAAATGCTTTATAAGGTCTATCAGCATGGGGTTCTTTTTTTCTAAGGATAAAAACCCCTAAAATAGTCAAGATATAAAACAATAAGGATGCAAAAGTAGCATACGTCAATAAATCTCCAAATTTCCCCGAAATACACAACACACAAGCCCAAATACACTGGACCCACAAGGCTTTGGCTGGGACTTGATTTTTATTTAATTCGGTGGCTTGTTTAAAAAACAAACCATCCTTTGCCATTGCAAAAAACAATCTGCCACCAGAGAGGATTAATCCGCTATTACAACCAAAAGTGGACACCATAATTAATCCTGCCATAACAAAGACACTTACATTTCCCAATATCATACTTGCTGCTGCCGCACCTACTCTGTCATTATTAGCAAACATGATTCCGTTACTCAAGGCATCACCTGCACTAGGCGAACCTTGCATAGGGAGTAACGCTAAATAAGCCACATTAGCCAACACATAAACTACAGTCACAATGACCGTTCCTAGAAACAAACTGCGAGGTATATTTTTTTTAGGATCTTTAATTTCACCAGCTATAAAGGTAACATTATTCCATGCATCACTAGAAAATAAAGAGTTTATAATAGTAGCACCCGCAGCTCCTAAAAGGGCTGTCCCTACAAGTTTTGTAACAGTTACAGTTCCATCTGGATTAACTACCGTTTTGCTAGCTTCCCACATATTTGCAAAATTATCCGATAAAACATCCGTTTTTAACCCTACATACAATCCTAAAATAATCAAGGCAAATAGCGCAATTAATTTAGCCGAAGTAAAAACAAGTTGAACTATTTTACCGCTTTGAACACCTTTGGTATTGATATAAGTAAGTAAAACAATACTAAAAATGGCTAAAACTTTTTGGTACGAAAAAACAAAACTCGATCCGACAGAAAAAAGCGTTTCATCTAAAACCGGAAAAAAAATAGCAGCATAATTTGCAAAGGTTACTGCTATAGCTGCAATAACTCCCGTTTGAATTACCGTAAAAACAGTCCAGCCATATAAAAAAGATACAAGCCTACCGTATGCACGCTGAATATAGACAAATTGACCACCTGCATTAGGCATCATCCCTGCTAACTCGCCATAACTTAAGGCTGCTGCAACGGTAATTAAGCCGGTCACAATCCAGATCACGAGCAACCAAGCCGCCGATCCTATATCTCTAGCCATTGCCGATGTAACAATAAATATTCCTGATCCTATCATGGAACCTGCAACTAAACTCGTTGCATCTATCAATCCTAAAGAACGTTTTAACTCGGTTTTATTTTCTGACATTGGTAATTATAAATTAATATAAAACTATACTTTAAACTCTAAATATTGATTACAAGATACTGAATACTGCAAACTGACAATTACATTTTCTTGGCTTCTTCCCAAAAAATATCCATTTCAGCGAGAGTCATATCCATTAAAGGCTTTCCTAACTCTGAAGCTTTACTTTCTAAATATTGAAATCGTTTAATGAATTTTTTATTGGTTCGTTCCAAGGCATCTTCGGGGTTAACATTCAAAAATCTGGCATAATTAATCATTGAAAACAAAACATCACCAAACTCCGCTTCGATCTTGTCCTGATCTCCCGATTGCACTTCAACTTGTAGTTCCTCTAATTCCTCTTGCACTTTATCCCAAACTTGATGCGTCTCTTCCCAGTCAAATCCTACTCCTTTCACTTTATCCTGAATGCGACTGGCTTTGACTAAGGCTGGCAAACTTGTAGGAACTCCTTCTAAAACAGATTTCTTACCTTCTTTAAGTTTTAATTTCTCCCAATTTTGCTTGACTTCTTCTTCGTCCTTCACTATTGTATCACTATAAATATGAGGATGACGGTGTATCAATTTTTCAGAAATTTCATGGCACACATCAGCAATATCAAAATCACTAGTTTCACTTCCTATTTTAGCATAAAAAACAATGTGCAACAAGAGATCTCCCAATTCCTTCTTCACTTCATTTAAATCATTATCTAAAATAGCATCACCGAGCTCATAGGTTTCTTCAATGGTAAGATGACGCAAGGATTGCATAGTTTGTTTTTGATCCCAAGGACATTTTTCCCTCAAATCATCCATTATGGTAAGTAGTCTGTCAAATGCTTGTAGTTGTGCGGCTCTAGTATTCATCAAAATTGTTTTGGTAAAAATAAAAAAATCCCATTCAAGAACGTCCTGAATGGGATTAAATATTTTAAAGCTTTTGTTATTCTTTTTTAGCTTTTGCTTTTTTAGCTGGTTTTTCTGCAACTTCTTCATTAACTTCTTCATTAACTTCTTCAACAGCCGGTGCACTTGGCTCTTCGGCAGTAGCTGGTGCATCATCATTAAGCAATCCTTTTGATTGTAAAATTCCGTACCAGTTTAATATTTTTTTAATATCAGATGGGTATACTCTATCTTCATCATAATTAGGCAAAATAACTTTGAAATACTCCATTAATTTTGCGTTTTCAGCTTTATGTGATAAAGCTTCCCCTTTATTTTCTTTATCTGCAATAGTTTGCATGATTTCAGATAATGGTTTTTCACCTTCGTAAGTATAAATCGAAATTTCAGAAAGTAAGCTTACATTACTTTTTAAGTTTACTGTAATTTTTTTTCCATCAGCTAATGACTCAGCCACAAATCCTGATCTAGTTTGTACTTTCAAAATGTATAAACCTGGTTTTCCTGAAATGGCTAATATTTTTTCTAAATTCATGGTTCGTGTAATTGTTATTGAAAATTGGATTAATTAATTTTATTTGGGTACCCAAAAATTGTACCACGCTTGTCTTAGCTTGACTTATCTTCCCTTTTTTCCGAAAAATTTCATTCGGTACTCCTGAAAAGTTTTCCCTTCTAATATGTTTTTTAATTTCTTTTGAATCAATCGTTTTTTTAAAGACGAAATTTTATCCGTAAATAAAACGCCTTCAATATGATCGTATTCATGTTGAATTACACGGGCTATGAGTCCGTCAAATACTTCAGTTTTCATTACAAAATCTTCTTCGCAATACTCTAATATAATCGTTGGATTTCTGTAAACATCCTCTCTTACATCAGGAATACTTAAGCATCCTTCATTAAAACTCCATAATTCCCCCTCTTCTTTTACCATTCTAGCATTGATAAAAGTTTTTTTAAACCCTTTCAATTTATTTTGCTCAGTAGAATCTAGTTCATCGTCATCGCTAAAAGGAGTTGTGTCTATTACAAATATGCGTAAAGCAAGACCTACCTGAGGAGCTGCAAGACCCACACCATGAGCATTATACATGGTTTCATACATATTTGAAATGATTTCCTTTAGATTAGGAAAATCTGCAGTAACAAGTTCTCCTGTTTTTCTTAAAACGGGATCGCCGTAAGCTATAATTGGTAAAATCATTGTACAGTGTTAAAATTAGGAGCTAAAAAATATGGTATCCAGCTTTTTTATTCAGTTTGCAAAAATAGTAAAAAATAAACAATGAATATTATACTATCAATTTTTAAAATAAATTAAATCTTTTAGACAGAAGTACGCTGTTTATAACGCTTATAACTTTTTCAAATCTTATCTTTGTAACAACCTAAAGATATGCTTACACAGATTCAAAAATTTATAGACACAGCTTCCTTTACAAACGCTCTTAAAGTTACTATTGCAGCAGTAATCCCTGTAGTTGTTTTCACTTATTTTGAGATGTTTAATATAGGTTTTGTACTTGCACTAGGAGCCATATTTGCATATCCTAGTGACATAGCAAGTAGCTTAAACCAAAAAATGTATGGCATAGTGCTTACAGCAATATCAACCTCTATTATTACACTTTTTGTCAATATATTTTTTCCTTATAAAGTCTTTTTCTACCCCATAATTACTTTATTAATTTTTTCTATTGCAATTGTATCTGTCTATGGTCAAAGGGCTAGTATGTTATCTTTTTCTTGCTTGGTAGCTCTGGCATTAGCATTTTCTAATACAACATCGGGTTGGCCCATGTTTTTTCACGCGCTTTTAATTTTTGCTGGTGGGATTTTTTATTTGATAGTCTCTCTTGTGTTTCATTATCTAAAACCAAATAGGTATTTAGAACTGCAAATACAGGAATGTATGAAACTTACCGCGAAATATTTAAAACTTAGGGGTGATTTGTGGTCCTTAAACGCAGATCGAAAAGCAATTACCGAAAAGCAGCTTCATTTACAGGTAGAACTCAATGTTATTCATCAGAATATAAGAGAAGTATTAATACCCAATCATAGCATTAATGGCTCCTCTGCTGCAAATAGAAAAATGCTTGTTGTCTTTATTTGCCTAGTTGAAATTCTTGAATTGGCTTTATCAACAGCATTTGATCATGAAAAACTACATGATAAATTTGATGATCATCCAAAAGTTTTAGCTACCTATCAAAAATTGGCTTACCATTTGGCGTCAAGCCTAAAGAATTTTTCAAAAAGTATTAAAAAAGGAAAAACACAACTCGATAAACTTTCCTTTTGGGAAGACATAAATGCCTTGCAAATTGTTATCACTCAATACGAGATAACACTTGGTAAACAACAAGCAGCCGAAGGAGTTTTTATGTTAACCACCATGTTACAGTATGCTGACAAACAAGTTGATAAAATCAAGACTATTGAACATGCTTTTACAAGAGATTATAACACACTTGAATACAAAGGTCTTGACAAGGATATAGAGAAATTTTTAACCCCACAACATTACCCATGGACAACATTAATAGAAAACCTCAGTTTTTCATCCTCCATTTTTAGACATTCATTACGAATAACAGCTACCTTAATAATAGGATTAGCACTAGGAAACTACTTCCCTTTTCAAAACGCTTACTGGATTTTGTTAACCATTATTGTGATTATGAAACCCGGATATGGTTTAACTAAAGAACGCACGTTTCAACGAATAACCGGAACTATCCTTGGTGGAATTATTGCTTTTGGAATCCTATATTTTATTAAAGATAATTTTATAATTAGCATGTTTTCTGTACTATGTATGCTGCTTGGGTTTGCATTTTCACAAACTAATTATAAAATCGGGGCAACATTTGTAACCATGTATGTGGTTTTTATTTACGGAATTCTAACTCCAAACGTGAATGAACTTGTACAGTATAGAATTGTAGATACTCTTGTAGGAGCTTTACTAGCAGCTGTGGCCAATTATTTTTTATGGCCTACTTGGGAATTTTTAAGTGCTCCCGAAACGATTAAAAAGGCAGTACTTGCCAACCAAAATTATTTAAAAGAAATTTCTACCTATTACAATAACAAAGGTACGCTATCCATTTCCTATAAACTAGCTCGAAAAAATGCATTTATAGAAATAGGCAATCTAATGGCTTCTTATCAAAGAATGGTTCAAGAACCCAAAACAAAACAATTACATCTTGAACAAGTGTATGAATTAGCCGTTTTAAACCACTCTTTACTTTCCTCGATAGCCTCATTAGGTACTTATATTCAATCCCACAAAACTACCGCAGCATCAGAATCATTTAATGCGGTGGTAAACACAGGAATTCTAAATTTAGAAAATGCTATCGAAACTTTGAATGATAAAAATTCAGGAACCTTACCCGCATCTGTAAACGAATTAAAACTACGATTCACAGAACTAAAAAACATTCAACAAAGAGAAATCAGCATACATAAAAGCAGTATTGAAACTGATTTTGATTCGGTTATGCAAGAGGCACAACTGGTTATAGAACAACTCATGTGGTTAATAAATTTATCTGAAAAAATAGTTCAAACCACACAAACATTAAAGAGTATTAGCTAAAAAAACGCTAGAACATAATATGGACTAGCGTTTTTTTGTAAATATGAATTGCCTAAATATTAGTTTAATTTCAATACTTTGGCCGTATTTTCACGAACTTCTTTGAGTAGTTCTGGATTTTCATTTAATTTTTTTCCAAATGACGGCACCATAACCTTAAGTTTATCTTGCCATTCTTCAGTTTGATATTCGTCTACAAAACACCTACTAATCAAGTCAATCATAATAGATACAGCAGTAGATGCCCCTGGCGAAGCCCCTAATAATACCGATAATGTTCCATCTGCAGTTGTAATTACTTCGGTACCAAATTCAAGTATTCCACCTTCCTTCTCGTCTTTTTTAATAACTTGAACACGCTGACCTGCACGTTCTAGTACCCAATCTTTGGATCGTGCACCTGGCACATACTCTCGTAATGCATTGATTCTGTCTTTTTGAGATTGACGCACTTGTTCTATCAGATACTTAGTAAGCGGTATATTTTTGATACCCGCTGCAATCATAGGTATAATATTATCTGTCTTTATAGACAAAGGCAAATCAGAATAAGAACCATTTTTTAAAAACCGAGTTGAGAAACCTGCGAATGGTCCGAAAAGCAATTGTTTTTCGCCATTAATAACTCTTGAATCAATATGTGGTACAGACATAGGCGGAGCGCCCACGCTAGCTTTACCGTATACTTTAGCTTGATGCTTTGCAATCACATCAGGATTAGTACATTTTAGCCATTGACCACTTACCGGGAATCCTCCATATCCTTTTCCTTCTGGAACATCAGCTTTTTCAAGTAAAGGCAAAGAACCTCCACCAGCTCCAATAAAAACAAACTTAGTATACGCTTTACGTATTTGGCCGTTAGCCAAATCCTTTATTTTAATTCTCCAAGATTTATCCTCTCTCTGTCTTAGCTTTAGAACTTCATGATTAAAATGAATCGTAACACCATCTAGACTAGTAAGGTAATTAAAAATACTTCGAGTTAACTCTCCAAAATTCACATCAGTACCAATTGCCATTGTAGTAGCTGCAACTTTATCGGTCTCGTTTCTACCCTCCATTACTAGAGGCATCCATTTCTTTAATTCAGAAAAATCTTCGCTAAAAATCATTTCCTTGAAAAGAGGATTGGCTTGCAAGGCTTCAAATCTTTTTTTAAGGTATTCTATATTTTTTTCGCCCCAAACAAAACTTAGATGGGGAATGCTTTTAATAAATTTTTCAGGAGAGGGAACTTTATTTTCTTGAACTAAATAAGCCCAAAATTGTCTTGAAACTTCAAAAGATTCAGCAATACTTATCGCTTTATTTGGATTTATACTTCCATCTTCGCCTTCTGGAGTGTAATTTAGCTCACAAAAAGCGGAGTGACCAGTTCCTGCATTATTCCATGCATCAGAACTTTCGGCAGCTGCCATATCTAATCGTTCGTATATTTCAATTGTAATATCAGGCTGCAACTCTTTTAAAATTAAACCTAGAGTGGCGCTCATAATTCCAGCTCCTATTAGAACTACTTCACTGTGGGTACGTATCGTTGTATCAGGCATAATAAGATTTTAAAATGCAAAGATAAATTATTAAATTCCAAAAAAAAGTATAAAACTGAACCAAAAAGTTACATTTTTCAAAGATTTTTTTCAAAAAGTCAACATATTCTCTTGAACCTTAAAAAGATTTTCTATTTAAGTAATCTTGCAACATTATAGTTGCTGCAATTTCATCAATAAGTGCTTTATTTTGACGCTGTTTTTTGCTCATTCCGTTGTCAATCATGGACTGAAAAGCCATTTTGGATGTAAATCGTTCGTCTACGCGAATGACTTTCATATCCGGAAAATGATTGGTAAAATGAGTCACAAATCCTTTGACAATGGAAGTACTTTCAGAGGGTAGTCCATTCATTTGTTTAGGCTCTCCTATTAGAACGGCTTCTACTTTTTCTTTAGCAAAATAATCTTTTAAAAAAGCGATTGCAGTACTAGAAGCGACTGTTGTCAGACCTGATGCTATAATTTGCATTTCATCAGTAACTGCAATTCCTGTTCTTTTTTGTCCGTAATCAATAGCGAGTATTCTTGGCATTATATTTTTTTTCAAAGGTACGAATTTTGAATATCATACTTAAAAAACAGTTGTTATAACTAAAATTGAGATCCAAAACACCATTAAAAACTAACTTCACAAAAAAAATATCATGAAATAATACCCCAAATTAAAGTTAGATCTGTAACATTTTAGTCTGTTTTTAACTGTTTTGCTTTAGGCTAAAAATCCTATCTTTGCCAAAAAATCATTAAAAGATGAATCCATTACAAACAATTATAGAGCAAGCTTGGGAAAATCGTGCCTTGTTACAAGAAACCCCAACAACAGATGCTATTAGAGAAGTTATAGAACTTTTAGACTCAGGGAAATTACGTGTTGCAGAACCTATTGCTGAAGGATGGCAAGTAAACGAATGGGTAAAAAAAGCAGTGGTAATGTATTTCCCTATTCAAAAAATGGAAACTTGGGAATCTGGAATTTTTGAGTACCACGATAAAATGCTATTAAAAAGAAACTATGCCGAAAAAGGAATTCGTGTAGTACCAAATGCTGTAGCGCGTTATGGAGCTTACATTTCAAGCGGTGTAATTTTGATGCCTAGTTATGTGAATATTGGCGCTTATGTTGACGAGGGAACTATGGTAGATACCTGGGCTACAGTAGGAAGTTGTGCACAAATTGGTAAAAACGTTCACTTAAGTGGTGGTGTAGGAATAGGTGGTGTACTTGAGCCATTACAAGCAGCTCCAGTAATCATAGAAGATGGGGCTTTTATTGGCTCTCGTTGTATTGTAGTTGAGGGTGTGCATGTTGGGAAAGAAGCCGTTCTTGGTGCTAATGTGTGCCTAACCGCATCTACAAAAATTATTGATGTTACCGGAGAAACTCCAGTTGAAATGAAAGGATACGTTCCAGCTCGTTCTGTAGTAATTCCAGGAAGTTATACAAAATCATTTCCTGCAGGTGATTTTCAAGTGCCTTGTGCCCTAATTATTGGAACCCGCAAACCATCAACAGATTTAAAAACATCATTAAATAATGCTTTACGTGAATATGACGTAGCAGTTTAAATAAGTATCAGATGAATATTGGCTTTGAAGCAAAAAGAATCTTTCATAACAAAACAGGACTTGGTAACTATAGTCGTGATTTGATACGCTTACTAAGCCAATATTATCCTGATAATACCTATAACTTGTACAATCCAAAAAAGGCAACAAAAACATTATTTGAAACTAATAACATCAATGTTGTAGAGAAAAAACCTCAGTCTCCTTTTTACCAAAAATTTTATAATTTATGGAGACAAAAAGGAGTTGTAAAGGATTTAACAAAAGATGGCATTACGATTTTTCATGGTTTATCTGGTGAAATCCCGTCTGGACTAAACTACGCTAATATAAAAAGTGTGGTTACCATTCACGATCTTATTTTTGTAAAATTTCCAAATTTATATTCCTTTTTTGATCGCAAAATTCACTTTTATAAATTCAACAAAGCTGCGCATCAAGCAGATGTGGTTATAGCAATTAGTGAACAAACAAAAGATGATATTGTTGAGTTTTTAAAAATTGATGCTTCAAAAATAAAAGTAATTTATCAAGGATGCCACGCTGTTTTCAAAAAAGAATTCACTGAGAGCGATAAAAAAAAGGTTGTATCAAAATACAATCTGCCAAAAGAATTTATTCTCAACGTGGGTACTATTGAAACTAGAAAAAATATTTTACTAGCTGTTAAAACACTCCATAATATAAATACTTGTTTAGTAATTGTAGGTAAAGAGACCGATTATGCCATTGAAGTAAAAAGCTACATCAAGAAACACAATTTAGAACAAAAAGTAATCTTCTTAAAAGGACTAACTCTTGAAGAGCTGGCTATTCTATATCAACAAGCTAAGATTTTTGTTTATCCATCTCTATATGAAGGCTTTGGAATCCCTATTATTGAAGCATTATATTCAAAAACTCCAGTAATTACAACTCAAGGTGGGGTTTTCCCAGAAGCAGGCGGACCCAATTCAGTCTATATTGACCCTACAAATGCAATAGATCTTGAAAATGCCATTCAAAAATTATTGGTAGACAAAGAGCATCGTAACAATATGATAGAAAAAGGTTTTGAATTTGTGCAAAAATTTAATGATGAAAATATAGCTCGTCAAGTTATGAACGTATACCAGGAGCTGGAGAGTGAATAGATTTACGTTGTAATTCCCACAGTTTTACATATTTTAAAAAACTTCCAATTGCTGAAAACATACTCCATACGAATCCTTGGTAACCGTTTAAAAAATTTCTGTTAAATAAATATACTTTAATAAATTCAAGAGGGAATTTGAAAAGTAGTTTGATAAAATATGTTCTTTTACCTTTTTCAAACATAAACTCTCCACTTAACAAAGCATAATTCACACATTTACTGATTCCTTTTGTCACATCTTCACTAGTGTAATGCAGCATTTCATTTTCATAACTCCTTGTTTTTCCTTGTGCTATAACAGTTTCATGTACTTTATTTTCAATAAAAAAACCGTTTTTTTTATTAAATAAGCGAAGTACAGGACGTTTATTTTCAGTTCCAAACTTAAAAACTTTACCCAAAAAAACATGTGTTCTAGGTATTGTATACCCAACAAATTCAGAAGTAAAAACCGTATTTTGAATTTCGTTTACAAGTGAATCTGAGAGAACCTCATCAGCATCAATAGATAACACCCAATCGTTTTTGGTTTGTGACAATGCAAATTGTTTTTGTTTACCAAAGTTCTCAAACTTATGAAAAATGATTTTTGCTTTGTACAACAACCCTATTTGAACAGTTTCATCGCTACTTCCTGAGTCTACTATTATAATTTCATCAGCCCAAAACAACTTTTCTAAACACCTTGCAATGTTTTGATTCTCGTTAAGAGTAATGATAAAAACAGATATCTTTTGGTTCATTTGATAGCACTATAAAAGGAAAATAAAATTATTTTTTCCAAAATTTGAGTCGCTTTTTTAAAGCTTGTTTTTTGTAAAAATGGGTGTAAAACTCTTTTGTGTATTGCATCATTGTAGAAAATACCTTTTCTTCTGGCTGTCCATAAAGCTTGGCATATTCATTACTAATAACCTGAATCATTTTTTCATCTGGTGTAAGTTTATGCATATTACGCATTCTTTTTTCAAATGACATTGTAGCATGAAACTTCATCCTATTTAAATCAACCAAATAAAAGTTATAATTGCCATCAGCATCAACTTTTACAAGAGTATTTGCTTGTGAATGATCTAAAAATTCAATCCCTTCTTCATGCAATTTAAACGTAAACTGAGCAATACCTCGCAACATTTTATCTTTGTCTAAATGAGGGAGATCATGAAAAATACTTTCAAAAGTAAAATCGTGATTTAAATGTTCGGATACATAATAACTATCTCGTAATAAAACACCTTTAAAATTTTCCTTGTAAGCAATAGGTTTTGGAGTACCAATGCCTTTCTTACTCAAAATAGAAGCATTTTCAAATGACCGTTTGGCCTTTGACTTTCGAAAATATTTATAAATAAAACCATTTAAAATAATGGGGATTTTAAATGATTTAATGTTAATAATTTCTCCATTGTAGCTAAAAGTTTTTATCGTATTGCGTTTCCCACCAAAGAAAATTGTTCCTGTTTGGGAAAAGTTTTTAATGATTGCTTGTAATTCTTCGTCCATTTGACAAATATATTAAACTGAAATGTATTACCGAATGTATAAATTATTTTTCTTATTGAGTTCAAATGTTTTTGAACTCGAACTTAAATCAAGAAAACGCAGTACTTTCGTATATTAATAATGCTCAAGCAAGTTCAAATCTTATCTTAAAAGATCAATTCTATACAAAAAAGACATTCCAGAGAGATTTGATTATCTAAAAATTAAAATTACATTTGCTTTATTAACAATAAAAAGACACGTTACAATAATGTAATTGATGGTGTTTTACTAGAGTTTAATTTAAAATATGCCACAACCTACAATCAGCTTAATTATTTCAACCTACAACTGGGAAAGCGCGCTTTATTTATGTTTGTCAAGTGTATTATATCAAAAAGTACTCCCAAACGAAGTTATAATAGCTGATGATGGTTCCTGTGAACGAACTCGAGATGTTGTTGCCTTTTTCCAAAAAAAATTCCCTGTGCCATTACATCACGTTTGGCAGGAGGACAATGGTTTTCAATTGGCAAAAATTAGAAACAAAGCAATAAAGAAAGCACAGTTTGAATACGTCATTCAAGTTGATGGAGATCTTATTTTAGACAAAAATTTCATAAAAGATCATCTGAAATTTGCTAAGAAAGAACATTTTGTTAGAGGCAGCAGAACAAGAATGGGAATTAGTTTGTCTCAAAAACTATTAGAAACAAAATCAATACACTTTTCACTTTTTAATAGTGATATCAAAAATCGTTTTAACGGATTTAGAAACTATTATATTGCTAAACTACTTGCAACACCTCAGCAAAATTCTAGAAAAATGCTGGGCTGCAATATGGCCTATTGGAGAGAAGATGCTTTAAAAATAAATGGTTATGAAAATAATCTTATCGGTTGGGGACATGAAGATGAAGAATTTGCAACTCGATTGATAAACAACTCGGTTTACAAAATTAAAATGAAACATTACGGTTTTGTTAACCATATCTATCATCCCGAACGCGCACGAGAAAATGAAGTTGGACATAATGATTTAATACAAGAAGTGATTTCAAGCAATAAAAAAAAAGCTACCAACGGAATTAACGAATTATAATAAAATGACAGTTTCATTAATAATAGCTACCTACAACTGGCCTGAAGCACTACTTTTAGTATTGAAAAGTATTGAAAAACAATCTGTTTTACCTAATGAAATCCTGATTGCAGATGATGGATCAAGAGAGGAAACTAAAAACTTAATTTCAGCCTTTAGCAAAAATTCAAGACTAAATGTAATTCATATTTGGCATGAAGATCAAGGTTTTCGACTTGCCAAAATAAGAAACAAAGCCATAGCAAATGCAAAATTTGAATACATCATACAAGTTGATGGCGACGTTATTTTGCACAAAAATTATATTAAAGATCACGTAACAAATGCCAAGAAAAACAGTTTTTTAACCGGACCTCGGGTATTACTCTCAAAGGAAACTACGATCAAAACGTTAAAAAATGAAACTATTTTTTTTAATCCTTTTTCAAAAAAAATAAAAAACAGATTCAATGCCGTATATTTTCCTTTAGTAAATTATTTTATTGACTCGAAAACTGAACCTATTGAAAAATTAATATTTAAAGTTAGAGGGTGTAACATGAGCTTTTGGCGTAACGATTTACTCGAAGTTAACGGCTATGACGAACAGTTTACCACTTGGGGAAGAGAAGACTCAGAAATTGCTTCACGACTAATAAAAAAAGGAGTTGGTTTAAAAAAATTAAGATTAGCAGGAATTCAATATCATCTACATCACAATGAGCAAGATAAAAACAACATTGGACAAAATAATGCTATATTAGACAAGAATAAGTCAACATCTTCATTTTGGTGCGAAAATGGAATTGTAAAAGAAAATAAATAAACTTTAACGTAAATAAACTTAATACTTTCTAAATTCATAAAACATTAAATTTATTGTTCTTTTTATCTTAAATTAAAATTAAAGGGAGATAGTCAATACTAATATAACACAAAAAAGGCCTGTCATTTTATAAAAATAAAGACCTCATTTTAGTATTCTTTCTTTAACTTAGGGATAAATAATAGCAATAAGTTCATTACTCCTTTTAAAATTAACCATGTAATTTTATGTTGCTTGATGTGTAAAAAATGCTGAAATCTTTTGGAATTAAAATCTATTTTATTTTCATATTGACTTATAAAAGCAGAGAAATATTTTTGATATGTTTGATTTCTTTCCTCTTGAATTATTTTTGCAAATTTTGGATCATAAGAAATCCCATTACAATCAAAAACAGAAACCACTTTATTTAAATATTTATATGGCACATTTTTATAGCAATGTGTATATACAAAAAATTCCCAGTCTGAAGAGACTTTAAAATTTTCATTATAATAAAAATGCTCGTCAAAAAGCTTTTTTCTTATAAAAGTAGATTGGTGACTTATAGTCCGGTAATAAAAAAAAGTAAAATCTAATTTTTCAGGATATTTTATTATTTTTTTATGTTGATCATGCCTAGAATTATAATTATCCCCATAATAAACATCAAACTCATCATTCAGCATTGGTGTAATCTCCTCTAAAACAGAGTCGTTACTAAAACAATCACCTCCATTCATAAAAATAACAAACTCCCCTTTAGAAGCTCTTATTCCTTTGTTCATTGCATTGTAAATTCCTGCATCAGGTTCACTAATCCAAAATGAAATTTTATCTTGATATTTTTTTATAACATCCTTACTACCATCTGTACTTCCTCCGTCTATTATAATAAATTCAAAATCTTTCCAAGATTGATTTATAACACTTTTAATTGTTTTCTCTAAGCCTTCCTTTTCATTATAATTAACCGTAATTATCGATATTTTACTCATCTTAAAAATTAAATCTGAATTAAATTAAAATTTCTCATTATAAACTTTCGTTATTCCTTCTCTAAGTTCGATAGAATATTTCCAACCCAAACTATTTAATTTAGTCGTATCAGTAAGCTTTCTAGGTGTACCGTCAGGCTTTGTAACATCAAAGACAACATTACCTTTAAAACCAACAATATCCTTTATTAAAAAGGCTAAATCAGAAATAGAAATTTCTTTACCCGAGCCAATATTTACAAATCCTTTATCATTATAATTTTGCATTAAATACACACAAGCATTGGCCATATCTGATGCGTGTAAAAATTCTCTTAATGGATTTCCTGACCCCCAAACAAGTACTTCTTTTTCATTGTTTTGTTTTGCTTCATGAAATTTTCGCAATAATGCTGGTAATACATGAGAATTTTGCAAGTCATAATTATCATTAAATCCGTATAAATTGGTTGGCATTACAGATATGAAATTACAACCGTATTGATCTCGGTAAGCGTCACACATTTTTATACCTGCAATTTTTGCAATAGCATACGGTTCATTCGTTTCTTCTAAAATCCCTGTTAAGAGGTACTCTTCTTTCAAAGGTTGTGGTGCCATTTTTGGATAAATACAGGTAGATCCAAGAAAAAGCAATTTCTTTACACCTGTTTTATAACTTTGATGAATGACATTACTTTGAATGAGAATATTTTCATAAATAAAATCAGCTCTGTACGTATTATTAGCGATTATACCACCCACTTTTGCAGCGGCAAGAAAAACGTACTCCGGCATTTCGATTTCGAAAAAACGGGCAACAGCATTTTGATCGATTAAGTTTAGTTCAACTGACGTCCTAGTAATAATATTAGTGAATCCCTTATTTTCTAAATCTTTAACAATTGCACTACCTACCATCCCACGATGCCCAGCTACATATATTTTTGAATTGAGTTTCATATTTTTTTGAATAACTATTGTTTAAAATTTTTAAAATATTTTTCTTTTTTAAAAATTTCTAAATCAGATTGCATCATTTCGCTAACCAACATATTTAAGGTGTATTTTGGAGACCAACCTAATTTTGTTCTTGCTTTTGTATTATCTCCAATTAGCAATTCAACTTCTGTTGGCCTGAAATAAACAGGATCGATTTTAACTACAATTTGTCCTACTTTAAAAGTATAATCTGGGTTAGAAGTAGATCTTACTGTACCCGTTTCGTTAATACCTTCTCCATTAAAATCCAATTCTACTCCAACTTCCCTAAAGGCCATTGTAATAAACTCTCGAACTGTGGTTGTTACACCTGTAGAGATAACAAAGTCCTCAGGCATATCTTGCTGTAATATCAACCACATAGCCTCTACATAATCCTTGGCGTGCCCCCAATCTCTTTGAGAATCTATATTACCCATATATAATGTATCCTGCATCCCTAATGCCATTTGAGCTACTCCACGCGTAATTTTTCTAGTTACAAAGGTCTCTCCTCTTAAAGGACTTTCATGATTGAATAAGATACCGTTGCAAGCAAACATATTATATGCTTCTCGATAATTTACTGTAATCCAATAGGCATAAAGCTTTGCAACAGCATACGGAGAACGTGGGTAAAAAGGTGTAGACTCTTTTTGAGGAACTTCTTGAACTAATCCATATAACTCTGATGTTGATGCTTGATATATTTTTGTCTTATCAGTCAATCCTAGTAGTCTTACAGCATCAAGGATTCTTAAAGTACCAATTCCGTCAGCATTTGCTGTATATTCTGGTATATCAAAACTCACTTTTACGTGGCTCATTGCACCCAAATTATATATTTCATCCGGTTGTGTTTCTTGAATAATACGAATCAAGTTTGTAGAATCGCTCAAATCACCATAATGCAATTTAAAATGCTGATTATCCACATGAGGATCTTCATAAATATGATCAATTCTTTGTGTATTAAATAAAGAACTTCTCCTTTTTATACCGTGAACCATGTAACCTTTAGATAATAATAATTCAGCTAAATATGCACCGTCTTGCCCCGTAATACCTGTTACTAATGCTACTTTCATATTTTTATATTTTTTTATTGCTATTTCTATATTTAATCTCAATTTCACAAAATTAATTACAAGCAACTTTAGAAATTGTACTAAACAAATAATGTTTCGTAAATAATCATGTCAAATAAATTTAAAGAAAATTATAAGAATGCTTTTTTAAATTAAAACATCTATTTAACAATAATTTTCATCTAAATAAATAATTTAACAATTACGCAAATGTAGTTTTATTTAGTAAAGAAACAATTTTAATAAATAACAAAAAGATACCTATTTAAACTAATAAAAACTAATCTACTTGCGAATATTCAATCACTATTACTAAAAATTATCATAATAACTAAAAAAAATCTGTGTAAACATTTTATTAAATACCATACATATTTTACTAAATCAACATCAAAAAATTTTAACCAAGTAGTTTTATATTTATGAAAATCTTATATTTCCTTTTATGATGTTATACTTATAATACATTAGCGGAAGAGACCTATAGTATAATAATAATTTTTATTCGTTCCTTTGCAAAGTATAAAATTGTCACTCATATTTTAAATAAAAATGGAAAATCTTAACGAAGAAATACATAACGCTTTCGAAATTATTAAAGATGGCGGAATTATCCTTTATCCTACAGACACCGTTTGGGGCATAGGTTGTGACGCCACAAATCCAGAAGCTGTCGCCAAAATATACAAACTCAAACAAAGAGCTGAGACACAAAGCATGATTGTTTTGATGAACGGAGAAAAAATGATGTACAATGTTTTTAAGGATATTCCTGAAGTAGCCTGGCAAATTATTGATCTGTCCGAAAAACCTACGACCATAATCTTAGACAAACCAAGAAATGTAGCTCCAAATTTAGTTTCGGGAGACAACTCATTGGGAATCCGCATTGTAAAAGAGCCATTTTGCTTCAAATTGATGGAAAAGATGAGAAAGCCACTGGTTTCAACATCAGCAAATATCTCCGGACAACCTACTCCTATTGCATTTAAAGATATTAGTCCAGAAATTATAAAAGGTGTGGACTATGTTGTAAATTTGCATCGCGAAAAAATCGCCGGTAAACCTTCGACAATTATAAAACTGACGAACGATTCTCAGGTGAAAGTAATTCGAAAATAGTTTGCAGTATTCAGTTTCTAGTTTTCAGTTTAACAACTTTAGACTTTAGACTTTAAACATTTTTAAAATGAGCATTAAAACTTCATATAAAGAAGCCTTAAATAAAAAAATTTTCGAGGTAATCTCTCACGCTTCTCAAGAACTTAACGTAGATAGTTACGTAATTGGTGGTTTTGTTAGAGATTTACTTTTGAAGAGAGACTTTAAAAAAGACATAGATATTGTTGCCGTGGGCAGCGGAATTGAGTTGGCTTTAAAAGTATCTCAATTACTTCCAAATAAGCCAAAGGTTCAGGTTTTCAAAACATACGGAACGGCAATGTTGCGGTTTGAAGACACCGAAATTGAGTTTGTGGGTGCTCGAAAAGAATCCTATCAGTCTGATAGTCGCAATCCTATTGTTGAAAATGGTACGCTTCAAGATGATCAAAACCGACGCGATTTCACAATCAATGCACTTGCCTTAGCTTTGAACAAAGATAATTTTGGAGAATTACTAGACCCCTTTAACGGTCTTGAAGATTTAAAAAACAAAATAATTAGAACACCCTTGGATCCAGATATTACTTTTTCTGATGATCCGTTGCGTATGTTGAGAGGCATTCGTTTTGCGAACCAATTGGGCTTTGATATAGAAGAAAATTCGTTTCAATCCATCACAAAGAACGCAGAGCGAATCAAAATCATATCTGGAGAGCGCATCGTGGATGAATTGAATAAAATACTTTCAACAGATCAACCTTCAATCGGATTTTTACATTTGTTCAAAACAGGGCTTTTGGATATTATTCTTCCCGAGTTAACGGCTTTGAACCAAGTTGAAGAAATAGAAGGTCACACCCACAAAAATAATTTCTACCACACGCTGGAAGTGGTTGACAATATTTGTCCCAACACGGATGACGTTTGGCTCCGCTGGTCTGCGTTGTTGCACGATATAGGAAAAGCTCCAACAAAACGTTTTAATAAAAAACAAGGTTGGACATTTCACGGACATGAATTCCTAGGAGGAAAAATGGCAAAAAAAATATTTGAACGTTTGCACATGCCTCTTAACCATAAAATGAAGTTTGTTCAAAAAATGGTCATGATGAGTTCGCGTCCAATTGTTTTGTCACAAGACACGGTTACAGATTCTGCTGTGCGCCGCTTGGTGTTTGATGCTGGTGAGGACGTAGAAAACTTAATGACACTGTGCGAAGCGGATATCACAACAAAAAACCCAAACAAATTTAAAAAGTACCACAAAAACTTTGAAATAGTTCGAAAAAAAATTGTGGAAGTTGAGGAACGTGATCAAGTACGTAATTTTCAACCGCCAATATCTGGTGAGGAAATTATGGAACATTTTAACATTAAACCCTCTAGGGAAATTGGCCTCATAAAAGAAGCCATAAAAGAGGCAATTCTTGAGGGTGAAATCCCAAACGAATATGATGCAGCTTTTGATTTTATGCTAAAAAAAGCATCTAAATTAGGTTTAGTCAAAGTTTAACTATTGTCTAGTGACCTACTCCATAGAAATGAGATAATTTTACAACAAAATAGAATTCCTGTGCAAAAATACTTTCTAAAATCCGCAAAAATAGCTCTCGTTTTAGTTTATCTAGTCATCTTTGCAGGTGCCTTTGTTCGATTAACTGGTTCAGGAATGGGCTGCCCAGACTGGCCGAAATGTTTTGGGTATTACATTCCACCAACAGACCAAAAAGAGCTTCTTTTTACACCGAATAAGGAGTATAATAGAGGACAAGTAATCATAAAAGAAGAATCGTTATTAGTTGCTAAGGAGGATTTTGTTGCTAAAGAAAATTTTGAAACATCCAATTGGGTACCTTATCAAAAACATGATTATGCAGTTTTTAATCCCATTCATACTTGGGTTGAATACATCAACCGCCTCCTAGGGGCGTTAGCGGGCATAGCTTGTATAATAACACTAGTTCTCTCCTCTGGTTATAGAAAAAAACAAAAGAGCCTTATTTACTTATCCTTTATAGTCTGCTTATTGATGGCATTTCAGGCTTGGCTCGGTAAAACAGTGGTAGATTCTGTACTTAGTCCGTATAAAATTACCACACACATGCTCGCTGCTTTGTTAATCCTAGCCATTCAACTTGTGGTTATTTACAGCGTGAAAACAAATGACAAAACTGTTACTTTTAATACCAAATTTAATGCCCTTTTACTCTTAGCACTAGTTCTTACTCTTGTTCAAATTGTATTGGGTACAGATGTTAGAGAACAAGTAGATATTATTTCAAAAACAGGAGCTCCAGAGGTCATGTGGCTCCAAAATCCAACTGTTATATTCTACATTCACAGATCTTTTTCGATACTTGTGTTTGCGCTAAACGGTTATTTATTCTACATAAACAGGAAATTAAATCTAAATGCGAGCAAACTAAATTGGGTTATGTTTTTGCTTTTCGTCGAAATTCTTACTGGTATAAGTATGTATTATTTTGATTTTCCTTTTGGTACACAAACTATCCATATCGTTATAGCAACCCTACTTTTTGGGGTTCAATTTTACCTGGTTTTAGAGTCTTATTCGCAAAGAAAAAAACAACTTTAAAATCCGTCCTTGACTATATTGTCACATCTATTTTTGCTTACTAATTATTAAAATGTCTAAACTTGCAGCTCAAGATAAATTTTTAGATTTATCAGATTACGGGAGATTTTTCGGAAGATTTCTTGCCAACCAATTAAAAGATACACGCTTCACTCCCATTCATGTTACACTCCTTTTTGGCATTTCTGGACTACTTGCCATTTACAGTATTTTGCAAGGACATTACTTTTGGGCGGCCTTTTTTTTAATCTTAAAATCAGGAATTGATGCTGCCGATGGTGAGCTTGCCAGATTAAAAAAAACACCTTCTTACACGGGTAGATATCTTGACAGTGTGTTTGATATTATATTGAATTTTTTATTTTTAATGACTATTTGCTATGTCTCTAAAACTACTTTACTTCCTACAATTTTAGCGTTTATTGGTATTCAATTACAAGGCACATTATACAATTATTACTATGTTATTTTACGAACAAAATCAGTAGGAGGAGATACAACGAGTAAAATTTTTGAACATAAATCTCCGCGTGCATTACCAGGAGAAAGTCAAAAATCAGTTGATATTCTATTTACCATCTACACTGTAGTTTATGGAGTTTTTGATAAAATAATTCATGCTCTTGATCCTGATGCATACAAAGTAAAAACATTTCCAAACTGGTTTATGACCTTGCTTTCTATTTACGGATTAGGTTTTCAATTGTTAATTATTGCTACTTTACTTGCTCTTGATTGCATAGAGTATATTATTCCCTTCTTTATCTTTTACACTGCATTTATTTTGGTATTAATCGGTATTAGAAAACTTGTTTTTAAGGCATAAACCCACTATAGACAATATCTATATGCATTTATTAAAAATCACATTACCATTGTTTTAAAACAAAATACCTATAGCTATAATTTAACAACTTATTTCAATTCAACGCATTTTGGCAGCAAGTATTAAATACTATTAGCTATTGGAATTATACAATACATTTAAAGAATTGTATAACATTCAAACAGCTTAATTTTACCAAATTTGTGAATAACAAATAGTAATTTTAAAATTAGATATTATGCCAAATTCAAATGAAATTAAGGGTACTTGGAATGAGTTAAAAGGAAAACTGAAACAAAAATTTGCCGATCTTACTGAAGATGATTTATTGTACGAAGAGGGTAAAGAAGATGTTATGTGGGGTAAATTACAACAAAAATTAGGCAAGACAGAAAAAGAAATTAAATCTTTACTTGACTAGTTTTTGATTACATGAACAAGTGTTTACAGTACTATTTTTAAAATATTCTTGATTTGAATTCTTTTTAAAAACAGTACTATAAACACTTTTTTTAGGACTACAAATTTATCCTATCCAAGTCTTAAAATCAGATACTTTTTCACGACTCACAATAACGTCATCTTCTTTGTAAGTTGGTAAAATAACTTTCAATCTGGAATTGCTATAAAGAACAATTTCTTTGATTGCCTTCATGGGAATTATGAACTTTCTGCTAATTCTGAAAAAATCTTTTGGATCTAATTCTTCTTCTAAATTTTCTAACGTAACATCAATTAAATAATTTCTGTTATCATACGTGTGAATGTAGGTTCCTTTATTTTCACTAAAAAAACATTCAATTTCATCTATAGAAATCACTTTTAAATGTTGCCCTATTTTTACCGTAAAACGCTTTTTAAAGTTTTTTTCAAAAGGGTTAGCCAGCATTTTTTTGATTTGTTCAAAATCAATAGCAAGGTTTTGAACAGCTACTTCTTTTTTAGGCAAAAGCGATTTAAATTTGGCAACAGCCACTTCTAAATCATCTTCATCAATAGGTTTCAACAAGTAGTCAATACTATTCAATTTAAAAGCTCTCAATGCATATTCATCATAAGCCGTTGTAAAAATTACAGCACTTTTAATTTCAACTTTTTCAAAAATTTCAAATGACAATCCATCCGATAGTTGAATATCCAGAAAAATCAAATCAGGATGTTCGTTGTTAGAAAACCACTCTAATGCTTCCTCTACAGAATGAAGCATTACCTCAACCGCTAAACTTAATTTCTCAAGTTTTCTTTGCAGTAATCTGGCAGCTGGTTTTTCGTCTTCTATAATTATTGTTGTCATTTACTATTGGTAATTTGTTAATTGAATCGTTTGCGGTTTTTGTTTGGTTGAAAACTGTGAATGAATGCTTGCTTCACTCCCATTTATTGTTTTTCTCTTTTTCCATAAGCTCTTTTATTTTGCGTTCTTCCCAATTTCGGCCTAAAACTATTGCAGGCAAAAACACAGATAAACCATGAGACGCTAATCCAATTCCCCAAAATAAGGCAGTGGCAAAATTATTCCATTGAAAATAGCTTTCGCCAGTTTTAAGGTTTTGTGTATTCAACACTACAATCATAATGTTGATAACGATGTAAACTATAAGGTGCGTATAAAACCCCTTAATTTTTCGAACTCTTTTAAGTGCATTATCGTATGCTAATTGATCGTTTGTTGTCATGATTATTCGTAGGTATTTGTTTTATTGTTTTCTTCTTGAATGTATTGTTTTAGTTTTTTTTCTTCCCAATTCCGACCAAAAAATGGAAGCCAATTAAAGACTCTGATGGCGTGAAATAAAAGTCCAATACCCCAACTTCCAAAGGTCCAAAGAAAAAATATATGGTTTGGAGAATATCTAAAATTAATCAAGATTAGAATTCCATTTACAAGTACAAATGAAGCAAGGTGCGAATAAAACCCTTTTAACTCTTCAACTTGCTTTTTAGCGATTTGATATTGCTCAAATTCACTATTGTTTGGTTTATTTAGTTCCATTTGTTTATTTTGTTTTTGTTTAAAATTTCTTGAACTTTTTGTTCTTCCCAATTTTTGCCGTAACCAAAGGTCTCGAGTGCATGAAACGTTAATCCCATTCCCCAGCCCAAAAGCGGGAACCAAAACCATTGAAAAGGATGTGGCGAACTCAGGTTAATAATAATCAAAACAGGGATCACGATACAATACGAAATTAAGTTCCCATAAAATCCTTTTAATCTTTCTACTCTTTCTTTAGCTCTTGCGTAGGCTAAATTTTCGTTGCTAATTGTGTTAATTTCCATAGCGGCTATTTGTTTGGTTAAAATCGGAATCAGCACTTTAAAGTCTGTTTCCGTTTGTTCTACTAAAACTTTTCTTTTTGATAGCAAGGCATAACGGCTTACGATGTTTTGCAATCCTACTCCTTGACGGTCTTGTAATACTTCTTTTTTTTGCAAATTATTTTGAACTACCAAGTAATTATCCTGAATGAATATGGTAATTTGCAAGGGTTTATTCTCACTTACTACGTTGTGCTTGATGGTGTTTTCGAGTAATAACTGTAAAGATAATGGCACTACTTTAGCATCTGAATTATCAAAATCAGTTGGTAAATGAAAGGTGATGCTGTTCTCGAAACGCATTTTTAATAAATTCATATACGTTTTGGCAAAAGCCAATTCCTCGGCTACACTTACTAATTCTTTGTCTTTTTGCTCTAAAACGTAGCGGTATATTTTAGACAATGAGGTCGTAAATCGTTGAGCGTTTTCTGGATTTTCTTCAATCAAGGAACTCAAAACATTCAAACTATTGAATAAAAAATGAGGATCAATTTGATTTTTTAAACTTTCGAATTTGGCATTGGCTGTGCCAGCAATAATTTTTTGTTCTTTAACTTTATTCTCATTGTACGCTTTGTAAAACGAAATCGCGTGAACCGAAAGCGTGATGAAAAAAGTAATAATGATTGCAAATACATATTTTGACGGTTTTTCGTTTGCCAAAAAGTATTCAAATGTTTGATTTTCGAAAACTACAACTTCAAAAACATGCATCAAGAAAATAACCAGCAACGATACTAAAAAGGAACCTATGAACCCTGTCACTAATCTCTTAATTGAAAAACGATCCGTAAAATAAGAGTCTAATTTTACAAACAAAACTGCATTTGCCGCATAAAGTGAAAACGTATACAGGGCGGTAAACAAGAACTGGGTTACTAAATGGTGATCTAGTTTTACAGTGCTCCCCATGACTATGTTGATGATTTGCATAATAACAAATATCAACACGGTGAGTTTAATTACTTTTTGCAATTGTTTATAAAGTATGTTCATTTTAAGTATTGTTTTGTATCAAGCCAGATTCAGCAAAGTCAATTGATGTTGTTTATTTACAATTTTTTTGAGCAATTTGAGCTCTCTCTAATCCCCATGAAGGTGAAAAAACTGTTTCAGGCTTAAAAGTAGCAAAAAGTCCAATAGCTTTTTCAATTTGCGCACACATTGGTTTGGTATCGGTTCCCCAAAATTTCGCTCCGCCTATTTCAAATTCGGCTTTACAAAATACAACTCTTGGGTTTTCAGGAGCAATGGCCTTTGCTTTTCCATACAATTCCATTACGGGTCCAGCTAATTTTTGTCCGTTTGTCATGGGATCAAATGCAATCCAGGCAGTATGAATCATGGCTTGAACTACAAGCAACTCTGCGTTATTAGGGTTTTTATCCATTTCAATGTCTACTGCTTTCTGTGCTTTATTTAGTAGTAAACTTACCTGTTCTTTATCTTTTGTTGCAAAAGCAGCATTTGTGTTTACCAATGCCACATAATAATTAGGCAACCAGCTAGATTTTTCGGCGGCAGCAATTCTTTCAAATAAAGCCAATGCTTCGGTACTTTTTCCTTGACCCCATAATTGAAGTGCTTTGCCCATACCTTGCTCAAATTGGCCTTGAGCCGATACATAGGAACTGATAAACAATACGATGGTAACGATAATTTTAGTCATAACTTTAGTTGTTTTAATTGGATTTTGGTTCATTGTTGTTTTCATGATTTTTGATTTTAAGATTATTTGATATGATGTTTGAAACGCTTTGTTTTTAATTACACTTCAAAAGTAGATTGCTTTTAACAGCTTAAAAATTGATTCCTACCGAACTGTAGAATTTAATGGATGAGTTGTATTAATTTTAGTCGAAAGCCTTAAAGTCGAAAGTCTTAAAGTAACAAACGTATATATCTATAAGGACTTTAGACCTTTGACTTTAGGACATTATGACTGTATTTATAAATTCCTTAACTGATTGTCTTTTTTATCGTTGCTAATGGTCCAAAAGAAACCGACAAAGAAAAAACGGTCTGCTGTGGGAGTAATTTCTCTACGGTTGTAAATTCCAGCACTGTTTGGATTCTTGGCGTACTCATACCCAAAAACATTTTGAGTAGCTAAAACATTCGAAACTGAGAAGTACAAAATCTTTTGTGGACTCAATAAATAGGCCCAGTTAAAACTCAAACTGTTGTATACTTTCGTTTTTCCATTCATGAATTTTGTTTCATTTGGATTGTTGTACGGGCGACCTGAACTGTAAGAATTCGTAAATCCTATTTGTGATTTCCAGTTTGTTATAAAATATTTTGTAACAATAGACAAACTGTGATCAGCAACAAAACTTGGGGTCACTTGAGCGCTAAAATTTTTATAATCTCTCTCCGTATCGATGTACGAATAGGAAACCCAATATTCTAAGTTATTAATTGATTTTCCGTCTCTCCAAAACAAGTCCAATCCTTTTGCATATCCTAAACCTGAATTATTGAAAGTCGAATTATACAAAGGTGTTTCAGTATCAAATTTCACTAAATTGCTATACTCTTTGTAATAGGTTTCGGCACGAAATGTTTTTCCGTTTTTGTTGTACTGAAAATTTAAGATGTAATGCGATGCTTTTTCGCTTTCAAATCGATTGTTGTTCGAATATTTGACGTAATCTGCTCTTGGAGTTTGAGTAAAATTCCCATAAGCAAATGAAAACTGGCTGTTTTTGGCCATTTTATAAGCAAATGAAATTCGGGGTGCAATAGTAGTTTCATTTAGTAAATCATTATTTGCTGCTCTTAACCCTACTTTTGCTGCCCATTTTTTTGAAAATAAAACATCAATCTCACTAAAAACAGCAGCTATATTCGAAGTGTACCCATTGGTGAAAATCGAACCTGAATTATCTCTAAAATCTTCGTTGAACTGCGTCATAAAATAATCAGCCCCAAAGGAAAGTTTGATCCTTTCTGAAAAACTTTTTCTTAATTTGAATTTCAAATGGGCCGCATTTTCATCATTTACTACTTTATCAATATTCAAATTAATTTTATTGTTGCTGTAGCCATAACTCAACCCAGAAGTAAGCTGCCAGTTATTTCCAAAAACTCCTTTGTAAGACGTATTGAAATAAAAATTATTGTTGTTTAAATCCACTCTAATTTTCTCAGGAGCATTGATATTTTCCTGATTGACATCAAATTTGGAAGTATCAAAAGCGGCATATACTTTTAAAATTCCGTTGTTGAAATTATAGCGATACACCGTTTCACCAGACAAGGACTGAAATGGACTGTTCCAATCTACGTTTTGAGGAATCGCAGCTTGGTATGGAGCTAAATTAATGTAATTTGAATTCACACTTAACGAACTTTTTTTCCATTTTTGGGTATTCCCAATTCCCAATCCTACAGTCATCAAACTAATTTCTGTTTTGTTTTGGTCCGGCTCGTCCTGAGTATTAAGCAATAACACACTCGATAAAGCTTCACCATATTCTGCTGAATAGCCACCTGTAGAAAAGGATATTCCGTTGAATAAAAATGGAGAAAATCGGCCACGAGTAGGTAAATTATTAGTACTTGCACCATACGGTTGCGCTACCCGAATCCCATCTACAAAGGTTTGTGTCTCATTAGCCTCGCCACCTCGAACAAACAATCGTCCGTCCTCGCCTACTGTTTGCGTTCCTGGCAAAGTTTGTAATGCTGCAATTATATTTCCTGCAGAACCTGCTGTGGTAACAATGTCTAAGGGTTTTAAAACCGAAACTCTTGCTTTGTCTCCAGATTCTAATGTTCCTGCGGTAATAATAACGGCATCAAGAGCTGTCACACCTTCCTTTAATTTTATGGTTTTATCGACAAATGCAGCCACATTAATTACTGTTTTTGAGGTTTCGTAAATCAAAAAACTCACTACTAATGTTTGATTTCCGGTTGTTGTGGTTGTAAAACTAAAACTACCTGTTTCGTTACTTGTGGCGCCATCATAGGTTCCTTCTAAAAAAATGTTAGCTCCCGCAACGGGTTTTCCTTTTTCATCTACTACTTTACCAGAAATTGTACTTTGCGATAAAAGAAGTGTTGTAACTAATAAGCATAACAATGTGACTGTGGTTTTCATAATTATTGGTTTTTATGAAGCAAATGTATCTGAGAAAAAAAGATTGAAAAACAATTCCCTACTGAACTGTTGAAAATGGATGCTGAGTTGTACTGTTTTTAATTTTGGAGTACTTTTACAAATTAACAAAAGGCTACAACAAGTAGAAATGCATGAGGGATAGTAGTGAAAATCCTTTTATAGCCCGTTGCAAAAAGGGCTATAAAAGATTGTAACGAATAGCCCGACCGATAGTCTCGTTTTTTTGGGACGAGACTATCGGGCATGTCCAAAATAAATAACATAAGATGGAACCAAAAACGGAAAAAGAGAAGATGATTGCTGGCGAATACTATTTATCTGGTGATGCTTTGTTGATAAAAGAACGCCGAAGGGCAAAAAATTTATTGCACAGACTTAATGTAACGGAGTACCGCGTGACTAAAAAAGCGCGCGAAATCATTCAGGAATTGATTCCTAATGCGGGTTCTAATTTATATATTGAACCTCCTTTTCATTGTGATTATGGATACAATATAACGTGTGGTGATAACGTATACTTTAACGTAAACTGTGTGGTGCTGGATTGCGCTCCTGTTGTAATAGGTTCGAATGTGTTTTTTGCACCCAATGTACAAGTGTATACCGCCACGCACCCGCTTGATGCTGAATTAAGAAAAACGCTAGAAAATGCTTTGCCAATAAGCATAGGGGATGATTGCTGGATTGGCGACAATACGGTGATATGTCCTGGTGTGCGTATAGGAGATGGTTGTGTTATAGGTGCTGGATCTGTTGTGACAAAAGATATTCCGGATCACTCATTAGCGGTGGGAAATCCTGCAAAAGTGATACGAAAATTAAATGATAAGTAAAAATAAAAAAATACGAATTCTTCAAAATATTTTTTTTGTTATCTTTGTTTCCAAAATTTAAATAAAACATAATGAAACATCTTAAAACATTTTTAATATTGGCGTTTATTGTTGTTGCAAACTCAGTATCAGCACAATCTACTTTTGATAAATGGCCTGCCATAAAAGAATTTCACGGAGTATTATCAGAGACCTTTCATCCTGCCGAGGAGGGGAAATTGGCTCCTATAAAAGCACGCTCAGCAGAGTTATTAGCAAAAGCTACGAAAGTGCAAAAAACTGATATTCCTGCAGAATTTAGAACAGAAATCATTACTGAATTAGTAAATCGATTACAAGCCAAAAGTAAATCTTTACACCAACTTGTTTCCAATAAAGGTGCAGATGATGAAATAGTAAAATCAATAACGGGGCTCCACGATATATTTCATGAAATTGTTGGTATCTGTTCTGATCCTGTAAAATAATCCGTAGGCCTAATCATTTGATTAGGCTTTTTTTCTTTCACACATGCTACAACTTCAAAAAATACATCATGTTGCTGTAATTTGCAGTGACTATGTGCAATCCAAACATTTTTACACATCCCTTCTTGGACTCACTGTGGTACAAGAAATCTATCGAGAAGACAGGGAGTCGTACAAACTGGACTTAGCCTTAAACGGAGTTTTTGTACTCGAATTGTTTTCATTTAAAAATCCACCTCAACGACCGTCTCAGCCTGAGGCAGCTGGATTACGGCATATTGCCTTTGAAGTAAAAGATATTGAAGCAACACGAGTATATTTTACAATAAAAGGTCTTGAATGCGAAACTATTAGAATAGATCAATACACTTTAAAAAAGTTTTTCTTTCTTTCAGATCCTGACGGTTTACCTTTAGAATTTTATGAGGCTTAACGCTAAAATTTTCAATAGAATTAAAACCAATCCTTAAAACTATAGGTTTTACATGTACTAAAAGTAGTTTTTATCCAAAAAATAAAAGTACCCATCTGGTTGCTTTGGCTACCAAGATAGCAGAGTAAACAAAAATCTTATCAACAAATCGAAAAACTAAAATCGAAAACTGAAATTAAATTTTACCTTTGACCTTTCAATAAAACAAAGATTATGGTTTATAAATTTAGGGTAATTCTAGACGCGGAAGATGATGTTTTTAGAGACATTGCAATACTTGAAGACGATACTTTAGAAGATTTGCATAATGCTATTTTCAATTCCTTTGGTTTTGACGGGATGGAGGTTGCTTCTTTTTATACGTGTGATGAAACTTGGAATCAAGAAGAAGAAATTCCGATGTTTGATACCGGCGATGTTCCTGGCGAACAAAAAACCATGAGCGACTACATATTATCGGACATTTTAGATAAAGAAAATACAAAAATCCTATATGTATATGACTTCATTAACATGTGGACATTCCTTGTAGAGCTAGCAGCCATTGAAGATCAAGTGGTAGGAAATACGTATCCTGAAACTATTTTTTCGCATGGAGAAATGCCAGATGAAGCGATGGAAAAAAACTTTGAATCTGACAATGCTGATGATTACAATGATGAATTTGAAGACGGTTTAGATGATGATGACCTAGACATGTTTGAAGGTGATGACAATTTTGAAGATTTTGGTTTTGAAGAGAATTGGAATTAGTTTGCAGTAAGGTTCTAAGCATTTAAGGTTCTGAGGTACTAAGTTCTTACATAAATTTAATTTATTATTTCACACCATGAGCAATTTTAGAAACCTACTGATTTGGCAAAAATCAATGTCATTAACAACTAAAATTTATAATTCAACCAAGAAATTTCCAAAAGAAGAAATATTTGCATTAACATCACAAATAAGACGAAGCTCAGTTTCAATTCCGAGCAACATTGCCGAAGGGTTTGGAAGAGACAGTAGTAAAGAATATTTACGTTTCTTAAATATTGCAATTGGATCATTATTTGAATTACAAACACAAATAGAAATCGCAAAAAACATAGACTATTTAAACGAAGATGAATTCACTACGTTGTACGAAGATAGTCGAGAAATTGAACGAATGCTGGTTTCGTTCATCAATAAAATAAAAGAAAGAGATTAAAACCTCAGTAAATCAGCAACTTTTCACTTAGCACCACAAAAAAAATGATCAACCTATATAACACACACATCGAAAATTTATCCATTCACAGAGTGGGAAATAAAAGCAGAAACGAAGCTATTTTTTTATCAGAGCAGCCCTTTAATCTTAATGATGAAATTGTGCCTTTGATGAAAGAATTTTTCTTTAAACCTTTTCGAGAAAAAGAAGAAAATTATTATCAATTTGCTCATGAGATTGACTTAGACTACAACGACATGTTTAAATATGCCACTGAAGTTTTTGACAATCCAAGTAGCATTCATGAAGTTTCAAAAAAAATCACTACACATTTATTTGAGCAGTCTAATCACCCTCATATTAAAAATGGGGAAGTGTATGTAACGTACTTGACGAACCTAAACATTGATAACAATGTTGTAGATGCTATTGGAATTTTCAAGAGTGAAATTCAAGCTGATTTTTTACAATTTGAAGAAAAAGCTACACAGCTTGAAATGATTTTACAACAAGGAGTGAGCTTAAACAAATTGGACAAAGGTTGTCTTATTTTTAATCACAAAAAAGAAGAAGGTTATAAAATTCTTACTGTTGATAGCAATCGTTACGATGCAAGATACTGGTTAGAGCATTTTTTATCAGTAGATGCTTTTGAAGATGAAAATTTCATCACTAAAAAGTATTTGAAATTCTGTCAAAACTTTGCCAAAGATGTTGTTTTTCCGGCTGAGGATAAAAAAGAAGAAGTGATGTTCATGAACCGATCTGTGAATTATTTTGCAAAAAACGATCAGTTTGAAGAGACTAACTTTTTGAACGAAGTTTTAGACAATCCAGATTTGATACCTGAATTCAAAAACTATAAAAGCGATAAGGGAGAAAAATACAGTATAGAGGATGTTACCTCCTTCCCTATTGCAAATGCAGCAGTATCTGATGCCAGAAAATCAATAAAAAATGTGATCAATTTAGATACTCATATCCAAATCAAAATGGACTTTATTAATCCCGAAAGTGCAGAGAAATTTGTAGAAAAAGGATGGGATGAAGAGAAACAAATGTACTACTACTTAGTTTACTTTAACAAAGAGGAGAAAAGTTAATCCCATTAATTTATTAGTAAAATTTTATAAAAAGGTCCGCCATTACAACCGTAATAGTGGGCCTTTTGATTTGTGAAATAAAAGAAAAAAACGAGTCTTTGAAACTTACTTTATTCCTAAATTTACAGATTAAAAAATCAGTTCTAAATGTCACAATTTTTTTTCAAAGAAAGTCCTTTCAAAACTCTTATTTCGTTTCATAAACTCATTGATGGGCTGGAGGAAATTGCTAATAGCCCTATAGATTATAGAGCTAATTACGCCAAGGCATTGCTAAAAGAAATGGCACCATATCCTGAGTTTAAAACAGGGATTGAGGATTTTGAAATGATTTTTAAAAATAAAGAATTATTAGAAAACATACTCGCAGATTTATTTCCTACGGTATTGACTCAAAATGAAATCAAAGCTGTAACTATTCCGTTTCAAAATTTCACTTTTAATTATTCTAAGCGTTTTCAAAAAATAATAGAAAATGCAGGAACACCCTTTGACATGACCATTAGGGATTTTGATGAAGATCAATTTTATGTCATGAGTTGTATTTTAATTTTAAATTCGTTTTACAAACAAAATTTTGAATACAATAAGCCTTTGTTTTATGATATTCCAGATAAAAATGGGATTATGAAGCATTATCGAATTTTGTACAATGCTGATTTTATGGAAATCATTCCAACTGCAGATGTTATCCCATTAACTACTAATGAAATAGATTTGTTAATGGATAACTTTGATGACATTGCATTATGGAAACAAAAATTCCCTAAAGAAAGTTGGATCCTGAAAGGTTTTGGAATTGTATCCTTATTTGATGCTACAATTGAAAATGCGGTATCAAACTTAAAGAGTAATCTTTTAAAAACCAAAACAGAACCAAATGAAGATCCAGGAGATTTTGAAGGTATCTTTCGTTCAATTTTTAAAATCTCAGACTTAAAAGTTGGATTTATAATGTTTGACGAAGAGGAGCAAAAATTTGTCAAACCCCCTTATGATGTCACGGGAAGTTTCGTACTCCAAGATTTACCAGAGGTGGATTGTAATAATTCCCTATTTGGATGTTCATTAGAGAGTATTCTAAATCAAAACAAACCTTTTATCATTTCAAATGTTGAAGAATTTGCTCAGAATTTAAACAATGAAAAACTAGGAAACTATTTGCTATCACTAGAAATCAAGAGTTGCATACTAGCACCAGTAACAAAAAAAGGTAAACTATTAGGTATTATTGAGCTTGTTTCTAGCAAATCTAGAGCGTTAAACAGCATTAATGTCAATAATTTAAATATGATTTTACCCTATGTTATTGATACCTTAGAACGGTATAATGATGACATGCAAAATCAAATTGAAGCCATAATTCAGCGGGAATACACTGCCATTCACCCAAGTGTGTACTGGAAATTCAAAAAAGAAGCGGTTACTTATTTTAAAACTCAAACTAAAGATTACAACTTTAAAGAAATAGTTTTCAAAGAAGTCTATCCTTTGTATGGACAAATTGACATCAAGGGATCATCAAATCACAGAAATGAAACCGTAAAAGAAGATTTGAAGAATCAATTAAGCGCTTTAATTAAAATATTTGAAAACCAACAATCAAACACTAATCTTGTATTATCAGAGCAACGCACTTATGAATTGCAAACTTTATTAACACAACTAGATGCTCCGCTAAAAGCTGATACAGAACAACAAATACAACTGTATATAGAAAATGAAATTCATCCTATTTTAAAGAATACTATACAAGCTAATGATGGCAACACTTTAGAAAATAAATATTTTAATAGCCTAGATCCTAAAACAGGAATGTTTTATCATGCTAGGAAAAAATTTGATCATGCAATATCCATTATCAATAAAAAACTAGCTTCAATCCTTGACAAAAAACAAACTGAAGCGCAAGAAATCTATCCGCATTATTACGAGCGTTTTAAAACGGATGGCGTAGAACACAACTTATACATAGGCGCTACCATTGCACCAAACAAAACTTTCGATACTTTGTATTTGCACAATTTAAGGTTGTGGCAATTGCAAACTTTATGTGAAATGGAAAAAGAGCACCATCAATTGAAATATTCACTGCCTTATGAACTAGATGTAACATCGCTAATTCTAGTTTTTAGCTCTCCTATTTCTATACGGTTTAGAATGGACGAAAAACGTTTTGATGTAGACGGCACCTATAATGCCCGATATGAAGTAGTTAAAAAACGAATTGATAAAGCGCATATAAAAGGAACCTCTGAACGAATTACCGAAAAAGAGAAAATAACTATTGTATACTCACACAATAACGAAGAAACAGAATATCTCAACTACATTAAGTTTCTGCAATTCAAAAAAATACTTGAACCTGGCATCGAACAATTTGAAGTTGAAGAGCTACAGGGTGTATCTGGATTAAGAGCAATACGTGTTAAAGTAAGTAATACGAGCCAAACTCAAGTTAATTCTAGTTATGACTTTTATGAAAATAATTTAGATAAAGGGAATTAATGTTACCCCATTCTGAAAGCAATTACAAATGCAATTACAGAAATTATTATTCCAATCATGAAAAAATTATAAGTCAATCGCAACAATCGGTATTTTTTTTCGAGTACCACACCTAGATAATATAAATCTTTAATCATAGAATTGTACAAATACTCTTTGTCTTTCATCATTTCATTCATAGCCCATTGGTATTCCTCCAAAGGCATTTTATAAAAATTACCAAAAAACAATAAATTTACTTTTTGATTTTCAATGTCTTGACGCGAAAAAACACCTTTTGTTACTTTGGGCCTAGTAGATAAAATTGCAAAAATTATAGTTGTTACACTTGACATAAGCATGATAAAAGTAGGTATCATGAGATGTACATTTTTAGGGCTATCTAGTTTAGGAATTAAAATGGATAACGCAATAGATATAATAATTGCATTTACAGATAATAATATATTGGCTTTGCTATCAGCAATACCGCTTAAAGTAGTATGATTATTAAGAGTAACCCTAAAAAGTGTGTCAACAGCACGATCTGGTTTATCTTCTTTTTCCTTTTTAGTTGGAACAAATTCTAGATCTTTACCCTTGGTCAATCCCATTTTTTTAATTTTCTTTTGAAGTTTTTTAATATTTTTTTCTTTTAGAGGTTGCCATTGTTCGAGGGCATAATCCGTGTAATAACGATGAGTATTAGTAAGGAAATCAATATTTTCGAGAATCCAATCTTTATCTGAGAATTTTTTTTGATCCAAACACGCCCATTCTTCTCGTAAATCATTACAAGTAGTAGCATAATTAGGTGCCGAAAGATGAAAACAATCACCATCCTTCATGATTTTTTCTAAGAGTGTTTGAGGTTCATATCCAAATTTAGTTGACATTATCAGCGAGGCTACCTGATCTATAAACTCAGATGACTTTACCTTATCTGATAGAAAATCACGCATCAGAGATACACTAACTGCTTCATGATTATCATAACAATTTGTATATCCCGTATCATGAAACCAAGCCGCAATTTGTAAAGTTTCAGAATCCTTTACACTTACATTTTCCATTTTAGCAAGTAATGAAATGGCTTCAACAACCTGAATAGTATGCTGTATATTATGATAGGTAAATGAGTTAGAAAGTTTATCTTTGAAGAGTTTTTCAACGTAATCCTTGGCTTGTTCTATTAAATTCATGGACATATTTTTACACCACTAAATTATGAAATTATTTTCGGATAAATCTTCTAATCCTTTTTATATAACTGGAATTTCAATTCTGTTAGTTTTTATTCTTTTCACGTCCTGTGCAACGCATCATGCACAATATGGGAAAAATGCAAAAAACCTAACTCAGAACGCAACAGATAGCTTAAAAATTGCACATACTTTTTATTTAATTGGAGATGCAGGAAACGCAAATGAACCAAAGGCGAAAGAAACATTAAGCCTACTTGAAGAGCAATTAAAAAAAGAAAATGCAAACAGCACATTACTATATTTAGGAGATAATATTTACCCAAAAGGATTACCAGACACCAATCCGGCAAATGAACGCTTAATTGCTGAAGAGAAACTACTAAATCAACTAAAATTATCTCAAAATTTTAAAGGAAAAACCATTTTTATACCGGGAAATCATGACTGGTACAGTGGCCTGAAAGGGTTAGAACGTCAAGGTAAATTTGTTACGAATTATTTGAAAGAAAAAAAGTCATTTATGCCTAGTAATGGTTGTGGTATTGATGAACTAGAAATCAATAAAAACCTCAGTTTGATCGCAATTGACAGCCAATGGTTTCTAGAAAACTGGGACAAAAGCCCCACTATAAATGAGAACTGTAATATTAAAACAAGGGAAGCTTTTTTTATTGAACTTGAAAATATATTGTCAAAAAATCAGGATAAAACCGTAATCATAGCTATGCACCATCCATTGATGAGTAATGGTTCTCATGGTGGACAATTTTCATTAGAAAAACAACTTTTCCCATTAGAGCAAAAAATTCCATTACCAGTACTAGGATCACTCATCAATTTAGTTCGAAAAACATCTGGCATAAGTCCGCAAGACATTCAAAACAAGCAGTATGACCTGTTTATCAAACGCGTTAAAACTTTGCTTCAAAACCATGAAAATTTAATAGTAGTTTCTGGTCATGATCACAATTTACAATATATAGAAAGAGATAATATCAAACAAATTATTAGTGGTGCAGGATCAAAATCTGAGGCGGCGAGAGCAATTCTCGATTCGGATTTTTCGTATGGTAAAAATGGATTTGCAAAGTTAATTGTTTTTGAAAACGGACTTTCAAAAGTGATGTACTTTGGCAAAGAAAAAGAGTCCCTCATTCATGAAAAAATAGTGTTACAAGAGAAAAAAGATTTTGATGTTAGTGGTTTTCCAAAATCGTTCCCATCTACAACCAACACCAGCATTTACAGTCCTGAGCAAACAAAAAAATCTGGGTTTTACAAGTTCTTTTTCGGTAATCACTATCGCAATTATTACAGCAAACTCATCAACGTTCCTGTAGCAACTATAGATACACTTTTAGGAGGATTACAACCCAAACGTGCTGGAGGTGGACACCAATCTAATTCCCTTCAACTTTTTGATTCTAATGGAAAAGAATATGTGATGCGCAGTTTAAAAAAGAGTCCTACTCGATTTTTACAAGCGGTAGCATTCAAAAAACAATTCATTCAAGATGAATTTGAAGACACTTACGCCGAAAATTTATTGGCTGATTTTTACACCACAGCACATCCGTATACCCCTTTGGCAGTTGGTAACTTGGCCTCAAAAATAGGTGTTGCACATACTAATCCCGTTTTATATTACATACCCAAACACGCAGCGCTTCAAAATTTTAATAGTACTTATGGCAATGAACTATATATGGTAGAAGAACGCGCAACTACAAATCAAATTGCTACCTCTAGTTTTGGAACACCACTAGCAATAGTCAGCACAGAGGATGTTTTAAAAAACATGCGCAAGGATGAAAAATATGCGGTAGATGAAAGTGAATACATCAAAGCTAGATTATTTGATATGCTAATAGGTGATTGGGATAGGCATGAAGATCAATGGCGCTGGGGCGAATATCACGAAAATGATACAGTTATTTACAAACCTATTCCCCGTGATAGAGATCAGGCATTCAGTAAATATGATGGTGCATTGGTTTATGTGTTAATGAAAAACGTACAACTAAGACACATGCAGTCGTTTAAAGATAATTTAAAAAATGTAAAACTAATGAATAGAGAGGCTTATCCACTGGATTTGGCCTTCTTAAAAAAAACTACTAAAGATGAATGGGTAAAACAAGCTAAATACATTCAAGAAAACTTGACAGATAGTGCTATAGACGACGCCTTTAAATTACTACCTAAAGAAGTTTTAGATTATACAATTACAGACATACAACAAAAATTGAAAGCAAGAAAAAAAGAACTTACTATTGCTGCTTCAACTTATTATGATGTACTGCAACACACTGTAATGCTTGTAGGTACTGATAAAAAAGACAAATTTGTGGTACTAAATGAAGAAAAAAACAAAGTAACTATTCAAGTATTTCGAGTAAAGAAAGCGGGAGAAGAATTGCAGTATTCCAGAAATTTTACTGCCAATAAAACCAAAAAAATATGGATTTATGGATTAGATGATGACGATGAATTCATAGTAAAAGGAACATCAAATTCAGGAATTAAAATAAGATTGATAGGCGGTCAAAATGAAGACTTGTACACTATTGAAAACGGCAAACAAGTAAAAATTCATGATTTTAAATCCCGTACCAATACGTACACTCTTGACTCAAAAACAAAGTTAAGGTTGATGGACGATTACGACAATAGCTTTTACGATTATAAAAAACCAAAATACAATTATTTTACTGGCTTACCCAACATTGGGTTTAACCCCGATGATGGTATAAAAATAGGAATAGTAGCAGGCTACATTGTAAATGATTACAAGCAAAATCCTTTTACTCATAAACATTCTTTAAAAACCAATTATTATTTTGCAACAAGTGGGTATGAGGCTATTTACAATGGAAAATTCCCAAAACTCTTTGGCAAATGGGATGCTGATCTTGAAGCCCGTTTTACAAGTCCTAACTTTACGATCAATTATTTTGGGTATGGTAATGAAACCCAAAATGATTCGGAGTTATTTGACATGGATTACAACCGTGTTCGAATTCGAATGATAAAAGTGATGCCATCCATTAATAAAATTGGTCTTAACGGTAGCAAGTTTCAGATACAATCTAGTTATGAAAGAATTACAGTAGAGGAAACAACCAATAGGTTTGTAGATTCCTCTCCCGAAGTAAATCCAAAAGTTTTTGAAAATCAGCATTTTGCTGGTGCAAGTGTAAAATACAGTTATGAAAACTATGACATCCCTGCATTTCCATCCATGGGAATGGGAATTAGTTTTACCGGAAGTTGGAAAATGAATCTAGAAGATTTAAAAAGAAATTTCCCTACTTTAGAAAGTAAAATAAACTTTAACCATAAAATAGATGCTAAAGGAAAACTAGTTGTTGCCACAATCCTGAAAGGAAAAGCAGTACTTAATAATAATTTCGAATTTTATCAAGGCGCAACTTTAGGAGGTGATTATGATTTAAGAGGCTTTAGAAATGAACGTTTCTTGGGGAATCAATCTTTTTATCACAGTAGTGATATCCGTTTGAATCTTGGTAAAATAAAAAGAAGCGTTATCCCAATGACTTTTGGTATTTTAGGTGGTTATGACTATGGGCGCGTTTGGCTAAAAGGAGAAAACTCTGAAAAATGGAATCAATCCATTGGCGGAGGTATTTGGCTTAACGGTCTCAATGCACTTACAGCGCGCATCACTTATTTTAAAAGTGCAAGTGAGGAAGCTCGTATTGCCTTTGGTTTAGGATTTGGTTTTTAGTTGTGTTAAAGTAGTTTTGTAAACCTTACCGCCATCACTACCGTACTTTTCATCAGCAAGTAGTATTTTGTCATTGTCTATAAATGTGGCTGCTTCTTTTTGAGAAAAATGGTTCAATTCTAGAGCCGTTTGCTTACCGCTCAAAAAATTATCGCCTTTGAAGTTTTCGAAAAGAATAATTTTATCATGTGTTAGAAATGCTACCTTTGACTTATCAGGACTTATAATAGCACTCGTTATAGCACATGATTTATAGGTGTCACAGGTTTTAAAACTACCCAATAATTTGGCTTGATGATATCCGGCTTGATTCGGTATTTTATAAATTAATGACGTCCCATCAAATCCTTTACTTCTGTTTTTGGTAAACAAATAAAAATAGTTATTCATCTCAAAAAAACCTTCAACATCATACAATAACTCTTTTTTATTGGGAGGAAATTGCTTTTGTTCAGGATATGAAAATGATATTTTTGAAACGGGTGCAGCAGTAGCATTCAATAAAGAATTTTTGTCTAATTTATATATACATAAATCCCTGCGTTCATTGTCATTATTACCAAAATCACCGAGATATAAATTTCCGTTTTTATCCATAGTAACATCTTCCCAATCTGTGTTTTGAGCATCAGTTATGGATATTGTTTTTGTGATTTTACCTGTAGAGTTAATTTTATATAATGCGCTAGCATTGCCGCTATCCTCAATTGCCCATACGGACTCATCTTGCGGTGTATAAATGATCCCTGAAACTTCTTTGAGTTTCTTTGGTAAAGAATACAATTCTGTTATGGCAGATGATGGTTGCTCACAAGAAGCTAATAAAAGACTGATAAAAATATATTTTTTCATAATACATAAATGTGATAATCCATAAAAATCAATTCAAATATAACCAATACGCTCTAGTTAACAATTACTTTTTTAAAACCGTACTGTTTTTATAATTCCTTGTGATAAACTCAAAAGCGGCAACCATAATACTTCCCATTGATTTTGCTTTTTTAAAATTGAGATCTTTTGTATATCGGTACAACTCCATTTTTAATTGTTCCAAATGCATCTCGGTAGAAAGAGTATCTGTACTCATTATTTCGAGTAATCTGTTAATTCTGTTTTCGGAGGATAAAATTCTTTTGGCTAGCACTGCGCGTTCTTCATCTTTGTATTGCTCAATAGAACTCATTTGAAGCTTTTCTTTAACCAGTTTAACCATGGGGTAATTTTCTTTAAAAAATTGAGGTCTGTACACTTTAAAATTCCCCTCATAACACTGCTGATCAAAATCTATAGCCCGTATTTTATAAACTACGTGATCAAAATCATGTATGGGAACAATGACATAATTATAGGCACGCATATCCCCCAACAATCGAATCATGCATCGTTCATTAAACTTTACAAACTCTTTTGCTATTTGAGCCTTTTCCGTTTCGGTACAATCAGCTAGTAAGGTTTTTATAAAAATATCTCCCGGGATTCCCATAATATGTTCCTCAATAAGAGTATCATTATACACCAAGAAATTGATTTTATCAGGTGAAAGAATATGTTCTAATTCTAGCCCATAAACCCGGGAAGCATCCGCTTTTTTTACATAAAAATGAGTGTAATTATCATTTAAAATGTTTCTAACTTTGATTCGAAATGGTTTAGAATTTCCAAAAGTGCAATAATCAATAGAGTCGATATTCAAAAACTTTAGTATTCCTAAATTTCCATCAGAGTGCAGTAAGGAATATATCTTTTTTAAATTTAAGTCAATTTCCTCACGCTCAAACTCATTATAATATACTCTTATCCACAAAGTATCTTGGTCATTTTTATCATATACGGTCACAGAGCCTGTAAAACGTAATAAATCATCATAAAACACTGTTACTTTTGAAACCCTATCAAATCGTTCTAAATATTCTTGTAAAGAATTATTTATTGGATAAGACGGTTTTTTAAAAACCATAATAGGATCACTCATGAGTTTTTTATTCAAAAATACAATAAAAATGTATCTGAAGAACTTAATTCTTGTCTAATACCTTGCATTTAAAGACCAAAACATTCTTAAAAGTAGTGGACTGATTTGAAAAATATGAAACTATTTTTTAAATAATAAACTAAAATTTCAACATTATCATAAACGGAAATTAATTACAAATTATAAGTTTTAAAAAACTAGGAATTGAGAATTTAAACTTTATATTTGATATTGTTGAAAATTCATATAAAAATGGTCGTAAATTTTAGGTGAAGCAAGTGCTAGAGTTAAATTAAATATGCTTGTAGAAATGTATCAACAAAATAAAAAAATGAGCCTCTGTTTTACTATCTTAATTTTCAATCAACCAAATGCTTAGGGTCTAAATTTAAACTGATACAGTTATGAGCAATGAATTAACTTACCTTATTGATGATGACTATTTAACACTACGACTGACCACAATGCTTGCTAACCGGATAAGTTTTAGCAGTTCATTAGAATCCTTTTCGAATGCTAAAATTGCTCTTGAATTATTACAAAAAAATGCCACAAACCATCATGATCTTCCTAATTGTATATTACTAGATATCAATATGCCGTTAATGAACGGATGGGAATTTCTAGACGCACTAAAACAATTAAACATACAAAAAGATATTTTTGTTTTCATAATGACCTCCTCTATTGAATTTTCCGATATTGAAAAAGCAAAAAAATACGCTAATGTTAAAAATTATATAGAAAAACCTATAAGCATTGAAAAACTTGAAGCAATCAAACATTTTATAGCTATTTCAAAGAAACCTAAAAAGTAGTAACAAAATCTTTTCTCCAACGTCATATAGTTAAACCAAAAAAAACTTGACACTTGGAAACCATTTTAACCATACAAAATCTTAATAAGCGTTACGGCGCAGTACAAGCCTTGAAAGATGTATCATTTGATATTCAAAAAGGCAACGTTTACGGAATTCTAGGACCAAATGGTAGCGGAAAATCAACAACGTTAGGTATTGTACTTAATGTTGTTAACAAAACTTCTGGCTCTTACAGCTGGTTTGGCGGTACGATACAAACTCACGATGCACTAAAAAAAGTAGGTGCTATTATTGAAAGACCTAATTTTTACCCATACATGACTGCCAAGGAAAATTTGGAGCTAGTGTGTCTAATAAAAGGTATTAATTATGCCAAAGTAAGTGAAAAACTAGAATTAGTAGGGTTAACAGATAGACAAAACAGTAAGTTTAGAACCTTTTCACTAGGTATGAAACAGCGTTTGGCTATAGCATCGGCATTATTAAACGATCCTGAAATTTTAATACTTGATGAACCTACAAACGGATTAGACCCACAAGGAATACATCAAATTAGAGATATTATTAAAATCATTGCCGCGCAAGGAACTACAATACTCCTTGCTTCTCATTTACTAGACGAAGTTGAAAAAGTGTGTACGCATGTTTTAGTACTACAAAAAGGAAAAATATTATACACCGGATTAGTTGATGGTATGTCCTCTAATGAAGGTTTCTTTGAATTGCAAGCTGATAATATGCAACAACTTGCTGATCTTGTAGCAACGCATCCAGCAGTAAAAAACGTAGTAAAAACAAATGATAAAGTAATTGTTTATCTACAAAAAGAACTCGAAGCAAAAGACCTCAATCAATTTTTATTTAGTAAAAATATTATCCTGAATCATCTTGTAAAACGAAGAAATAGTCTTGAAGAGCAGTTCTTAGAACTGACAAATAAATAAGTCTATCTCTATTTCATTTTACTGACTTAACACAACCTTTTAAAATTTTGGCTAATTAGCCAAAGATAAAATTATACCTTATGAAAAGACTTCTTACGATAGAGTTACAAAAAATCTGGAAAAATAGAGCGAGTCGGGTTTTAACACTAGCCTACTTCATTTTGCTTACGTTCATTGCATTAATAGCATCAATCAAGTTTGATTTAGGTCCATTCAAATTTCATTTAGCCGAAATGGGCATTTTCAATTTCCCATACATCTGGCACTTCAATACCTACATTGCATCTATTTTGAAATTCTTTTTAGCAATTGTAATTGTTTCAATGATGGCCAATGAGTACAGTTATGGTACCTTAAAACAAAACTTGATTGACGGAATGAGCAAAAAAGAATTCATACAATCAAAATTTTTGACAGTATTTCTTTTTGCTACGGTATCAACGGTGTTCCTTTTTATTTTGACCTTAATACTTGGATTTAGTTTTTCATCCTTTACTGAAATAGATATTGTTTTTTGCAGATTTAGATTATCTATTGGCTTATTTTGTAAAACTAATTGGCTTTTTCTCTTTCTGTTTATTTCTTGGAATTTTGATCAAGAGATCTGCATTTGCTTTAGGTTTCTTGTTGGTTTGGAATATTATAGAAGGAATTATAAGTGGTATTTTAACATTCAAAGTTTTTCCAGAGGGTACTACTGCAGCCAGTATTACCCAGTTTTTACCACTACAATCCATGTCTAATCTTATCATTGAGCCTTTTTCACGTTTATCAGTTGTAAAAAATATTGGTACTCAAATTGGTTTAGAGAATAGCAAGGACTATGGAGTTTCCCTTTTTTCAATTGCAATTGTATTGTGCTGGACCGTTATTTTTATATATTTTTCTTATAAAATTTTAAAAAACAGGGATTTATAGAAACTATAATTTAAGACGAATGGTTTAAATTCAGTATTGATTTACTTTATTGTTGCTTATTTTTAAAATTGTTCTAAAGCGATAACTATGGACAACTATACTCTACAGCCTCGCAAAGAGTACAGATAATTTTAGAAATATACTTCTAAAATAGCTTTAACGAGAATAGATACTTTTTCGGTTTTGCGAAAAAAACATTCTTATTTTGAGTAATTTACAAGTATTTTTCTAACATATGAAGTAATCTTATCTATTACTTGTAATAGTATGAATGCTTTAGTATTTTTTGTTTAAAAAAAGATGACCTCAATTTATATTAAATTCACAATATCGATCTAAGGGATATCTGGAACTTATATTTTAATTGCAAACCTACCATTAGGGTTTGATTTTTTCCCTATACAAAATTTATTAGATCAACTCCAATTATTTGAAAGCCGAAGATCAATTTACTTTTAAAAGATAATTTAAATTTTCCTATTTTTAGCGCATGAAAAAAACTTTACTACTACTAACGATTCTACTTTCAATTAGTTGTTTTGCACAATTTAGTAAAACGCACTATATACCACCTATTACGGCTCAATCTAATGTGGTTGAAGATCATTACATTTATATTTCTACTCCAAATACTAAAGACGTTCCTTTTAAAATAATTGAAAATGGCGGTAATGTAATTACGGGTGTAGTGAATAATATAACTCCATTTCGCTATTTTATAGGAACGGGAGATTTTACGCAATTATTTACTCCTAAAAATACAATTGGGATTTTAAAGAACAAAGGCTATGTGATTGAAGCGGAGGATTTGGTGTATGCTAATATTCGCGTAAATGCTGCTAGAACCAATAGTGGAGCCTATAATCATGCCGGTGGATTGGTTTCAAAAGGAAATAGTGCTTTGGGAAAAACATTCCGTTTAGGAGCGATGTTGAATCCTCTTTTTGACACTACTTTATTGAATTTTGCGTCTATTTTAGCTACCGAAAATGGTACAAAAGTTACGATTTCTAATCTGCCCATAGGAACTGTTTTGACCGATGGAACTGTAATCAGCGGTCCAATAACATTGACACTGAACAAAAATGAAAGTTACGTACTTGCATTAGAAAATACTAACCCAGGCGTAACACCGTCAAATAGTGCCAAAATGATTGGTGCATTAGTTGAATCTGACAAAGCCGTGGTGGTCAACGCGGGTTCGTTTTGTGGAAGCAATAGTTCAGTGGTAAGTGGTGCTGGAACTCCAACGGGACGAGATGTAGGATTTGATCAAATTGTACCTATTGAACGTACAGGAACTGAATATATATTTGCCAAAGGACTAGGAACCGACGAATTGGAACGTGTTTTACTAGTAGCACATACGGACCAGACCAAAGTATTTCTAAACGGAAATACTTCTCCTTTTACTACCTTAAACAAAGGAGAATATGTTGCAATTGACGGTGCAAATTTCACAAATGGTAGTTTATATGTCACCTCTTCTGAAAAAGTATTTGCTTATCAAAGTATTGGTGGTACTGCTTCACCAGCAAATCAAAATATGTTTTTTGTTCCGCCTTTGAATTGTTCAACACCAAATGTGGTAGATAACATCCCTAACATTCAAGAAATTGGAAGCACTTTCTATGATGGTGGATTGAATATTATTACCGAAACTGGGGCGACAGTTTTAATTAATAATTCACCTATTAGTGCTAGTCCACAATCAATAATTGGAAATCCTGGGTTTGTGAAATACACTGTTTCTGGACTAAGCGGAAACATAGCCGTTAAATCGACCAAACAAGTATATGTGTCCTATTTTGCTACTAACGGAGCAGCAACGTATGGCGGTTACTATTCTGGTTTTGATATAAAACCAGAAATTGTATCGGATAAAATTGCAGTTGGTACCTCCTCTTGTATTCCCAATGTCGTATTAAAAATTAGTAGTTTATCCGCTTATGATACGTTTCAATGGTACAAAGATGATGTTGCTATTCCGTTGGCTACGACCAATAGCTATACTCCTATAACACCTGGTTATTATCAAGTTAAAGGGAGTATTTCTGGTTGTTTGAGCGATGTCTTTTCGGATAAAATTCCAGTAAGTGATTGTGCCAAAGACAACGATAATGACGGCACAAATAACAACATTGATATTGATTGGGACAATGATGGATTGCTCAACACGGTTGAGAGTAGCTCTAATTTTTTTAATCATAGTAATACTCTTTCGGCTAGTAACTTTAACGCGACAGTCAGCGGCTCTGGAACCATAACAGGCTATCCCGTTTATGGTTTTGTTTCGGATGTTCCAGCGGGTAAAAACAATCCTACTATTTATAAAATCACCTTTACAAAACCAGAAACTATTGATTTTCGCTATATAACTGATGGCAACGCTCAAACCACTCCAAGTGATGATTTTGCTAATGGTGATGGTGATTTTGTGGTTAGTGCGCCTACGAATCAAACTTTAACGATTAAGGATCCATTCGGTGATCTTCTAATTGATACTAATTATGATGGTATTTACGAAAGTGGTGTAAAAGAATTTACCTCTTTTGAAATTCGTTTTCGATTTAAAAGTACAACAGCAGTTACACAAGGTACTGCACGTTTCACAATTCTAGGCTACAAAGTGGATAGTTTAACCTTCAAGCATTACAACCTTTCGGACATAGTAGCCAACCGAGCGGCTTTTTATATAGGTCAAACTATAGACCAAGATTCGGATCTAGATACTATTCCTGATGCATTAGATATTGATATCGACAATGACGGAATTCCAGATACTATTGAAGCACAAGGAAAAGGATTCAAATCATTTTCAGGAGTAGATACCAATAAAGACGGTTTGGATAATGCATTTGAACCTGGATTAGTTGCTATTAATTCTGACTCAGATATAAATGGAACCTTTTATCTAGTAAAAGATATACTCGATTTAGATAGCGATAATGATGGTATTTTTGACCTTGTTGAAGCTGGACACAATACTACCGACGCCAATAAAGATGGAAATGTAGACGGAAATGTAGGTTTGAATGGTTTATTAGACATTTTGGAAACCGCTCCAGATAGCGGAAAATTGAAATACACTATTGCAGATACGGATGCGGATGGCAACTTTAACTATTTTGAATTAGACAGCGATGATGATGGTTGCAAAGACGTAATCGAGGCTGGATTTCTAGATGGAGACGCAGATGGATTATTAGGAAACAGTCCCGTGACAGTAAATGACAAGGGTGTTGTTACATCAGGTACAGGATACACCACTCCAAATGTTAATTATACAATTGGAGCGCCAATTGTTATTACTACTCAACCCATCAATAAATCACAATGTTTATTGCAAAATACTACTTTTGAAGTGGTTTCCAATGCTGAAAGTTTCCAATGGGAATTGAGTACCGATGGCACAACCTGGACTACACTAACCAATAACACAACTTACTCTGGAGTTACAACAAAAACATTGACCATTACAAGTGTAAAAAACGCAATGAATGGCTATAAATACCGTGTGCAATTAAATAAAACTGGAAATTCTTGTGGTTTACTTTCTGCGGAAACTACTTTAACGATATTAAGCTTACCCGTTGTGAATAATGTAACCATTGTTCAGTGTGATGATGATCTAGATGCTGTAACGACTTTCAATTTAACGGTGAAAAATAATGAAATATCTGCTAATGCGGCAAATGAAAATTTCACATATTATACTACTTTTAATGGAGCTACAACAGCTGATAACACAACCCTTATTACAAACCCAACGGCATTTACTAATACAACGCCGGTGACCATGAATGTTTGGTCAAGAGTCAGTAATGCAAATGGCTGCTTTAGTGTAGCAACGCTTAGATTACAAGTTTCAGCGACACAAATCCCAACTATTTTTAGAAGATCCTATAGTGCATGTGATGATTTATTGGATATAAATGGTAATAATAATGCAAACAATGATAAGAGAGATGGAATAAGTAGTTTTGATTTCAGCGGTGCCTCCACGGATATCAAGGCGCTACTTCCACCTGGAAATTATACTGTAACTTTTTATCGTAACCAAGCCGATGCACTAGCAGAATTGAATGCTATTACTGATATTTCGAATTATAGAAACATAGGATATCCAAACACGCAACTAATTTGGGGCCGAGTAGATAGCGATGTAACTAACTCTTGTTTTGGTTTAGGACCTTATGTTTCACTAACTGTTGAAAAACTACCTGTAGCAAATCCAGTAACTATAGCAAGACAATGTGATGATAACCAAGATGGTATTTTTACTTTTGATACATCAGCATTACATGCAACAGTACTCAATGGACAAACTAATGTAAACGTTACCTACTTTGACGAGAACAACAATGCCCTTTCAAGTCCTTTTCCTGCTTCATTCACCACTACAACTCAAAACATAAAAGCTGTAGTTACAAATAATTCAACACTGGCTTGTAGTGAAGAAGTTACCATTGCATTTATTGTTGATGATTTACCAGAGGCGTTCTCTATACCTACAAATTTAACTACAGTATGTGATGACGAAGTAGATCCTCTTTTACAAGACGGACAATATTCATTTGATACAACTACCTTTCAAAATAGTATTTTAGGTGGTCAAACAGGCATGATGGTAAATTATTTTGATAAAGATGGAAATCCTTTAACAAGTCCGCTTCCAAATCCATTTGTAACGCTTACTCAAAACATAACAGTTGAAGTTGAAAATACAATAAATCCAACTTGTAAAGCAATCTTAACGATTCCGTTTATAGTTAATCCATTGCCTCCAATTCAATTAAACACCAATGGAGGAGATAACGAATTAGTATGTTCTAATTTACCAACATTCTTTGTTCAACTAAATACTGGTTTACCCAATGGGACTAATCCTGCTGATTATACCTATACTTGGTACAAAGATTCCAATATCATTACTAACGAAACTGGTCCAACTCTTGATGTAAATACAGAAGGTGACTATAGTGTAGAAGTGGCAACATTATTAGGATGTGAAAGAACAAGAACTATAAAAGTAACCGCTTCAGATATTGCTACGATAGCAAGCGTCGATATAGTAGATCTAGCCGACAATAATACGGTAACGGTTGATGCTAATGGAAAGGGTGATTATGAATACAGTTTAGACTTACCTAACGGTCCTTTTCAAGATTCTAACTTTTTTGATAATGTTCCTTCAGGAATTCATGAAGTGTATATTAATGATAAAAATGGTTGCGGTACCGTAAGCAAAACAATTGCAGTAACCGGAGCTCCTAAGTTTTTCACACCAAATGGAGATAACATTAATGATTACTGGAATATCAAAGGAGTAAATAATGTCTTTAATAGAAATTCAATTATATATATTTTTAATAGATTTGGAAAATTAATAAAACAAATAACGGCATCAAGCCAAGGATGGGACGGAACGTTTACAGGCCAACCCATGCCAGCAGATGACTACTGGTTTACTGTAAAACTTGATGATGGACGAGAAATGAAAGGTCATTTCAGTTTAAAAAGATAATGCTTAAAACGCTTTAAACTACAAGTTATTCACTTTGTAAAGTAATAGAACTGTTTATATAAAGACGTTCTATTACTTTAAAAGGTGTTACAAAAAAATTTATCAATGAAGAATTATATCAAATATCTCGCAATGTTTATATTGATCTTAGGATCAATAACGTGTGAGTGTTTCCCTAATTCTGAAATCAGCTCTACTTCCTATTATCAAGACTTTAATCTCACTAAAAGTACTAAAGCAGAAAATCTAAAAGGAACAAAACTTCTTTTTGAAACAATTCATGATGTAAAATCAAGCTTCAAAATTAGCTTTGATATTAATCTCAAGTATCTTAATCCAGCTGATGTTACATGTAATACCAAATTTAAATTACACAGCGAATTGTTTCAAATATTGAAACCTGTTCTGTATCAAAAACTATATCTGAAAGCATTATTTGAATTCACTAGTTATACACTTTAATTCCAAACATAGTTTGAAATTCATTTTTAAATCTTTTATATGATTTAAGAAAATAAAAAGGTGTTTAATTTAACGAAATAAAAATGCGTAAACTTAAAAATACAAATAGTCTAACTACTTGTAAAAGAATAATTACTGGAATAAAAAAGAGAATAATTGTAATACTTACTGCAATAATGCTAGGAATAGCAATGGGATTCCATGAAAATGAAAGCATACTCCATAAAAATTCAAAACAAACCGAGTGGCAAAATAAAAAGGAATAAGAATTTCAAAAGATAATTTAAGTTTCTTCTCAATACTTATCTTCTGCAAATAGATTTTCTTTTACCCCTGATGGGAACGGCATCCTTTTATAACACCCCTTTTTTGGGGTGGTATAAAAGATATAGTGTACAGCAGGATTAGGTTCAAAAAAAAACCATCAACTTACGCTGATGGTTTTAAATACAATTCAAATAAATTAGATTTTGAATCTTTTTCTATCTGTTTCTGTTAAATATATTTTTCTTAAACGAATAGATTTTGGTGTAACCTCAACATATTCATCTTTTTGAATGTATTCTAAAGCTTCCTCTAATGAGAAAATAATTGGAGGAATAATTCTTGCTTTTTCATCATTCCCAGATGAACGAACGTTAGATTGTTTTTTCTCTTTTGTTACGTTTACACACATATCATCTCCACGAGAGTTTTCTCCAATAACCTGACCTTCGTAAATTTCAGCATTAGGTTCAACGAAAAACTTACCACGATCTTGTAATTTATCGATAGAATAAGGAATAGCTTTACCTTTTTCCATAGAAATTAATGAACCTTTGTTACGTCCAGCAATTTCACCTTTGTAAGGCTCATATCCAATAAAACGGTGTGCCATAATAGCTTCACCTGCAGTAGCAGTAAGCAATTGATTACGCAATCCAATAATACCACGAGATGGAATATTAAATTTAACAATCATACGCTCCCCTTTAGTTTCCATGCTTAGCATTTCACCTTTACGCATAGTTACGAACTCAACCGCTCTACCTGAAAGATTTTCTGGTAAATCAATAGTCAATTCCTCAATTGGCTCACATTTTTTACCATCAATTTCTTTGATAATAACTTGTGGTTGACCAATTTGTAATTCATACCCTTCTCTTCTCATTGTTTCAATAAGAACAGATAAGTGAAGTACTCCACGACCAAAAACCATGAATTTATCAGCAGAATCAGTTTCACCTAACTTCATAGCTAAGTTTTTCTCTAATTCTTTTGTCAAACGCTCTCTAATGTGTCTTGAAGTTACAAATTTACCCTCTTTACCAAAGAAAGGAGAGTCATTAATTGTAAACAACATACTCATTGTAGGCTCATCGATATCAATTGTTTTTAAACCTTCTGGATTTTCAAAATCAGCAATAGTATCACCAATTTCAAAACCTTCAACACCAATAATGGCGCAAATATCTCCAGCGATAACTTGTTCTACTTTTTTACGACCAAGTCCTTCAAAAGTATGAAGTTCTTTGATACGAGATTTAGATACAGTACCATCTCTTTTTACTAATGAGATTGGCATACCTTCTTTCAAAACACCTCTTTCAAGACGACCAATAGCTATACGACCTGTAAAAGCTGAGAAATCTAAAGATGTAATCAACATTTGTGGCGTTCCTTCAGAAACTTTAGGAGCAGGCACATTTGCAACAACCATGTCTAACAATGCTTCAACATTATCAGTTACATTTTCCCAGTGGTCAGACATCCAGTTGTTTTTTGCAGAACCATAAACCGTTGGGAAATCCAACTGCCATTCTTCAGCTCCTAATTCAAACATTAAGTCAAAAACTTTTTCATGAACTTCTTCAGGAGTACAGTTTTCCTTGTCAACTTTATTGATAACTACACAAGGTTTTAGACCTAAGTCAATCGCTTTTTGTAATACAAAACGCGTTTGAGGCATTGGACCTTCAAAAGCATCAACTAGCAAACATACACCATCGGCCATGTTCAATACACGTTCAACTTCACCACCAAAATCGGCGTGACCAGGAGTATCAATAATATTGATTTTGGTTCCTTTATATTGAACTGAAACGTTTTTAGAAGTAATCGTAATACCTCTTTCACGCTCTAAGTCGTTATTATCAAGAATTAAATCACCTGTATTTTCGTTGTCACGAAATAGTTGACAGTGATACATAATTTTGTCTACCAATGTAGTTTTACCGTGATCGACGTGGGCAATAATTGCAATGTTTCTAATAGATTCCATCTGTGATTTTTAATGGCTGCAAAGGTACACTTTATTTTGATATAAAAAATATTTATACAATAGTTTACATATCCTTAACGGATTAGCAACTTAAAAAATAAGTTTTTTCGTCATGCCCATTTTAAAAGTTTTATTTAATTATATTTGAGTAATGAAAAGCAAAACTAATAAAGTAATCATCCTTTACTCACTTGCAACACTCTTTGTTGTTGTGACGTACCATACAGTCACGCAACATTTTGTTACTGAACAAAGTATATCTATATATAGTTTCACTAAAGACATTATTTTTGTAGTCATCACAACCTTGCTTCTAAAAATTATTTTATCAAAAAACGAAGAAATTAATATTCGAAATTTTAATAAATTAAAAAAAATAAACGAAGCAATAAGAGAATCAAATGACAAATATGATATTGTTGCAAAAGCAACTAGTGACACCATTTGGGATTGGAAATTAGAAGAAGATCATTTTTCTTGGAACAAAGGAATAGAAAGTGTTTTTGGTTATTCACAAGATAACGTAACTGTTGACTCTAATTGGTGGTTTGACAAAATTCATCCCGAAGATAGTATTAAAATGTCAGTACGATTATATTCTTTTATTGAACAAAAAACAGAAAAATGGCAGGATCAATACCGTTTTAAATGTGCTGACAACACCTATAAATACGTGCTAGACAGAGCTTTTTTATTAAAAGATAAAAACGGAAAGGCCATTAGAATGATTGGCGCAATTCAAGACATTACCAAACAAAAAGAGGAAGAAAATAGATTAAAGTTACTTGAAACCGTTATCATTCAATCTAAAGATTCCATAATTATTACTGAACCTAAATCAGAACAATCAAAAATCCCAAATATAATTTATATAAACCCCGCATTTAGTGCAATGTCTGGTTACACATCACATGAAATAATAGGCAAATCACCTGATTTATTTAAAAGTCTAAATTCTGATGACGATGCTTTAAACCAATTATTTAAAGCTATAAAACAAAAAAAAGAATGTCAAATTGAAACTATATTGTTATCCAAAATAAAAAAGGAATATTGGGTGCGTTTATCAATGGTTCCCATTTTTAATTCTGAAAAAGAATTATCGCACTGGGTTTCAATCTTAAGAGACATTACACTTGAAAAAAAACAAGAAAAAGAAAAAGAGCAACTCATTAGAGAATTGACTCAAAATAATAAAGATTTAAAACAGTTTTCATACATTACTTCTCACAATTTAAGAGCACCGTTATCAAACTTAACTGGTCTTTTACAACTTTTAGAAGAAACTCCAATTCATGATGCTGAATTACAAGAAATATTACACGGATTCAGCCAATCTACACAACTCTTAAACGATACTGTAAGCGATTTAGTAAAAGTTATAACAATAAAAGACAAGCCTTCTATAATCAAGGAAAACGTAAATCTTGAGGAGATATTTCACTATGTTTTCCAACAATTGGAAACAATGATAGCCGATCAGAATCCTTTGATTGAATTAAATTTTAATGCCAATACACTTTACACACACAAACCATACTTAGAGAGTATTTTTTTAAACCTAGTGTCCAATGCCTTAAAATATAAATCCGAAAAAAGAAAACTACAACTAAAAATTACTTCACAAAAAGTAAAAAACACTACAGTAATTCTAATTCAAGATAATGGAATTGGAATCGATTTAATTCGCAATAAAGATAAAATTTTCGGATTGTATCAGCGATTCCACCTATATCCAGACAGCAAAGGATTAGGATTGTATTTAGTAAAATCACAAGTAGAAATCATGGGCGGCACCATAGAAATTGAGAGCGAAATTGACAAAGGGACTACATTAAAATTAACTTTTAAGAATTCAAAGTGATGCTAAATCAAGTTTTATGCGTAGATGATGACCCAATAACACTCCTGCTTTGCAAAAAAGTAGTAGAGCGGTTTTCGTTTTGCAATGAAATTATAACATCTACTAATGGAGAAGAAACACTTCATTATTTCAACACATTACTAGACTCTCCCGCATCAAAACCAGATTTAATATTCCTAGACCTAAATATGCCTGTAATGGGAGGTTGGGAGTTTTTAGAGGCATTTAAAAACCCAAAATACAAAGATTTTCATACTACAAAAATTGTAGTCTTATCGTCAACAATAGATCCTAACGATTTAAAAAAAGCTCAAAACTACCCTATGGTTATAGCTTTTTTACCAAAACCAATAAGCAAATCAATGTTAGAGCATTTAAAAGAAATAGTTGTATAAAAAAAGAGTTCCCGATAAATCGAGAACTCTTTTTTTAAATATTTATTTTTAAATATTACAATTTAGCAACAAGTTTAGTCAATTTTGACTTTAAGTTTGAAGCTTTATTGTTGTGTATGATATTCTTTTTAGCCAATTTATCAATCATTGAGATAACATTAGATAATTTTGCAGATGCTTCAGATTTATCAGTAGCTAATCTTAACGCTTTGATAGCATTACGAGTAGTTTTGTGTTGATATCTGTTTAACACTCTTTTCTTTTCGTTACTTCTAATTCTTTTTAGAGCTGATTTATGATTTGCCATTATATTGCTTTTTTATCTTTTACTAATTTGTTTGTAGTCCGTAAGGGAATCGAACCCCTGTTACCAAGACGAAATCTTGGCGTCCTAACCCCTAGACGAACGGACCATATTCTCCTAAGTTTTTTTTCAATATGTGAATTGAATTGTAGCCCGTAGCGGAATCGAACCGCTCTTACATGGATGAAAACCATGCGTCCTAACCGATAGACGAACGGGCCATTTTTCCCTTATTACTTTAGGAAGCGCAAAAAAAGTAGTAGCCCGTAGCGGAATCGAACCGCTCTTACATGGATGAAAACCATGCGTCCTAACCGATAGACGAACGGGCCTTGCTTCTCTAATGCGGATGCAAAAATACAACTATTTTCGAAACGAGCAATAGCTTGTACATTTTTTTTTTACTTTTTTTAATAGGCCTTTGCAAACAGTACACGCCCCGCTGATGGAGAACCTGTAAATACACAATTACCAGCCTCTTCTACTCTATTTAAAGGTATACATCTTATGGTAGCTTTTGTAAGGTCTTTAATTTTTCCCTCAGTTTCTGCTGTACCATCCCAATGCGCAGAGACAAAACCTCCTTTATTTTCTAGGACTTCTTTAAACTCCTCAAAACTATTCACTTCGGTAACGTGCGTGTTTCTATATTCTAGTGCTTTTGCAAACAAATCATTTTGTATTTGCTCCAGTAATGAAGTAATATAGTTTTCTATTCCTTCTTTAGCCACCACTTCCTTTGATAATGTATCTCTTCGAGCTATTTCAAAAGTACCGTTTTCTAGATCTTTAGGTCCAACCGCAATTCGAACAGGAACTCCTTTCAACTCCCACTCTGCAAACTTAAATCCTGGTTTTTGAGTTGTTCGATCATCAAACTTTACAGAAACGTTCAATTTACGCAAACTTGCAATAAGCTCGTTCACCTCTGCAGAAATCGCTGCTAATTGTTCGTCTGATTTATATATAGGTACAATAACTACTTGTATTGGCGCTAAGCTAGGAGGCAAAACTAGACCTTGATCATCAGAATGCGTCATTACAAGTGCACCCATTAATCGTGTTGAAACCCCCCAAGAGGTACCCCAAACGTATTCTTGCTTACCTTCTGCATTTGCAAATTTAACATCAAAAGCTTTTGCGAAATTTTGCCCTAAAAAGTGAGATGTTCCTGCCTGTAATGCTTTACCATCTTGCATTAATGCTTCAATACAATATGTTTCTTCTGCACCAGCAAAACGCTCCGTTTCTGTCTTCAAACCTTTTATAACAGGTATAGCCATGAATCGTTCTGCAAAATCAGCATACACGTTCATCATTTTTTCAGATTCTTCAACCGCCTCGGCTCTTGTAGCATGAGCGGTATGTCCTTCTTGCCATAAAAACTCAGCGGTGCGTAAAAACAAACGGGTTCTCATTTCCCAACGTACCACATTGGCCCATTGGTTTATCAATAATGGTAAATCTCTATAGGATTGAACCCAACCTTTGTAAGTAGACCAAATAATCGCTTCACTAGTAGGGCGCACAATAAGTTCCTCTTCTAGTTTAGCATTTGGATCAACCATTAATTTACCTGGTTTATCTGGATCGTTTTTTAATCTATAATGTGTTACAATTGCGCACTCTTTTGCAAAGCCTTCTGCATTTTTCTCTTCAGCTTCAAACATACTTTTTGGAACAAAAAGCGGAAAATAAGCATTTTGGTGCCCTGTTTCTTTAAACATTTTATCCAACTCAGCTTGCATTTTTTCCCAAATTGCATAACCGTAAGGCTTAATAACCATACAACCTCTCACTCCTGAATTTTCGGCTAGATCGGCCTTGACAACCAATTCATTATACCATTTTGAATAATCTTCTGATCTTGTAGTTATGTTCTTACTCATACTGAATAGTTTGGCACAAATATTGTATTAATAAATTTTGATAAATAGTTCCGCAAAACTAACTATTTTTGTAATGTGCAACAATAAAAACTCCATATATATGAAAACTTATACCTTACCCACCAAGAAACCAATAATGCTTTACTTATTTGGATTCATAAGCATTCTTTTTAGTTCATGTGGCACCTATCAAAATAGCTCTTATTACGATTCTGATGGTATTTATGGCGGAACTACTAACCGTACACCTAGAAACTCCCAACCGGCTGAGACCAATGCAAGTCCTTATGCTAGTTATTTTAATTCCTTACAAAATAACAATGAACCAGTTGAAATCTTAACAGATATTGATAATTACAATATAGATAATGACTCCATTCAAAACTACACTGACTACGCTGGATGGGGAAGCAATCCGCAAAGCGTAAGCATAAATGTTTATGATAACAGCTGGGGTAGAAACAATTGGGGATGGAACACTGGCTTAGGCTGGGGTGGCTACCCGGGTTGGGGCTGGAATAACATGGGTTGGAACACAGGTTTTGGATGGGGTGGTTATCCAGGTTGGGGTTGGAATACCGGCTATGGATGGGGCGGAAACATCGGTTATGGTTGGAACAATTGGTATGGAAACAATTGGGGATATGTACAACATTATAACCCTAGAAATTACAGTTACAATTCAAGCAGAAGAGGATCTAGTTATGCTAATACCTCAAACTCAAATAGAGGAACGTCAAGCTATACTAGAAGTGGCACCAATGTAAGCTCAAGAAGAACAGATTCTAATTATTCCAATTCAAATGGTACATATTATGGAAGAGGCTCAGCTAGCAGAATGAGTAGAACTAGTCCTGTTTTTTCTAGAAATCAAACACAAGAAAGTGCGACCTACAATTCAAACCGAAGAGGATCTGGTTCAACTCGTACAGAAAGCAGTACACCATCTCGTACTTATACTCCATCAAGAGGAGAATCAAACTCAAGATCATACACTCCAAGTTCTAGTTCTAGTTCTAGTTCTTCTAGAAGCGGTGGTAGCTACGGCGGTGGAGGTGGCGGAAGATCATCTGGAGGTGGCGGAAGAGGCGGAAGAGGATAATTATCACTAATTTTGAACTACAAAAATTATTTAAAATCGTATGAAAAAATATATTTGGCTATTGGCTATAGGACTCACTGTAAATGCATTGCAAGCACAAGAAGTATCTGATGCAGTGCGCTATTCACAGGACAATTTAAACGGAACTGCAAGATTTAGAGCTATGAGTGGTGCATTTGGGGCATTGGGTGGTGACTTATCTTCAATAAATGTAAATCCGGCAGGTTCTGCTATATTTGCTAACAATCAAATGGGTCTTACCTTAACAAACTTTAGCAACAAAAACAATTCAAATTATTTTGGAAGTACAAACAGCACCAAAAATAATTCCATCGATTTAAATCAAGCTGGAGCAGTATTTGTTTTTGAAAATAACGCTACTTCAAATTGGTCTAAAATTGCTATTGCTGTAAATTATGAAAACGCAAACAATTTTAATAATGACTTGTTTTCCTCTGGTACCAACACTAACAATACTGTAGCTGATTATTTTTTGTTTTATGCCAATAGAGGAAACAATGGAGCTCCTGTACCACAGCAATTTGTAAATAGAGAACCAGGTGAATCTATCAGTGATTTGTATTCTTTTCTAGGTAACAACCTTCCTAACAACCAGTTTCCTGGATTAAGTGGATATGATGCACAACAAGCTTTCTTAGGGTATCAAGCTTTTATAATTGATGCCATTGATGAAAATAATGCAAATTCACCTTACTCATCTAATGTTCCTGCTGCAAATTATTTTCAACAAAACGCAGTTTTCAATACAGGATATAACGGTAAATTATCTTTTAATATTGCAACTTCATATAAAGATAAGTTTTATTTTGGTTTAAACTTGAATTCTCATTTTACAGATTACGTTAGATCATCTCGCTTTTCCGAAAGAAACGATGCAGCAACTACAAATAATTTTAGAGTGAATCAAATTCAATTTAACAACGATTTGAACACCTATGGAACTGGATTTTCATTTCAGTTGGGTGCTATCGCAAAGCTTACTAACGAATTGCGTTTGGGTTTAGCACACGAATCTTCTACTTGGTATAGATTAACAGATGAATTATCACAAAGTTTAGTAGCAATTAGTAGAAACAGTACCGAAACTTTACCAGCTGATGTTGTAAGTCCAGATGTAATTAATGTTTATGAGCCATACAAATTGCAAACACCGAGCAAAACTTCCCTTAGCTTAGCTTATGTATTTGGTAAAAAAGGCTTAATCAGCGTTGATTATGCAATGAAAAATTATGGATCAACTGCATTTAAACCCAAAAATGACGCCTATTTTATGGGTCTTAACAATACAATCAGTAACACACTAGATAATACAGGCGAAATTCGTGTAGGTGGTGAATACAAAATTAAAGCCTTGAGCCTAAGAGCTGGATACAGATTCGAACAAAGCCCATACAAGAACACGGAAATCATGGGTGATTTAACTGGATATTCTGCAGGTTTAGGCTATAATTTTGGATCTACAAAACTAGATTTGGCTTATGCCAATGCTACTAGAAATACCCAACAAGGTTTTTTTAACCAAGGATTTACAGATGGTGCAAGAATAGCTAATAACAATAACAATGTGTCGTTAACATTATTATTTGAATTGTAAATCAAATAATTAAACATATAAATCCGTCTCGTTATACCAACAAGACGGATTTTTTTTAACCCTGATGGTCCCGAAGCGCATGGAGAAATCCTCCCGTTGTTTTTTGGGAGATTACTTCACCTAGCACCAATTTTCATAAGAGTTCTGTGAACTTTATTTGTGCGAAGAGCAGGAAATAGCTCCTAATAATCTGAAAAGGCTTTGAAAAAAGTTCAGTTTGAATAAAAAATTGTAATTTTGCAAAATTCCCAAATTATCGGGATGCTACCACTATGAGAACGAAGTCTTTAAAAAAGAATAAAATAAATGTTATCACCCTTGGGTGTTCAAAAAATGTATATGATAGTGAGGTCCTTATGGGTCAGCTTCGCGCAAATGGAAAAGAGGTAACTCATGAGGCGCCTGAGGCTGAGGAAGGAAATATTATTGTCATTAATACGTGTGGTTTTATTGATAATGCCAAAGCAGAATCAGTAAACATGATTCTGGAATACGCTGATAAAAAAGAGAGAGGACTAGTAGACAAAGTATTTGTAACTGGATGCTTATCTGAACGTTACAGACCTGATTTAGAAAAAGAAATCCCCAATGTGGATCAGTTTTTCGGAACTACTGAACTACCTCAGCTGTTAAAAGCTCTTGGCGCTGATTATAAGCACGAATTATTGGGTGAGCGATTAACAACAACACCTAAAAACTATGCTTATTTAAAAATTTCTGAAGGATGTGACAGACCTTGTAGTTTTTGTGCAATACCACTTATGCGAGGAAAAAATGTCTCGCAAACTATAGAAAAATTAGTAAAAGAAGCGGAAGGTTTAGCTAAAGATGGCGTTAAGGAACTTATATTGATAGCGCAAGATCTTACCTACTATGGTTTAGACTTGTACAAAAAAAGAGCACTTGGAGAATTACTTGAAGCTTTAGTAAAAGTTGAGGGCATAGAATGGATCCGTTTGCACTATGCATTCCCTACAGGTTTTCCTATGGATGTTCTTGAGATTATGAAACGCGAACCAAAAATTTGTAATTACATAGATATCCCTTTGCAACACATTGCAGATTCTGTTTTAAAATCTATGCGTCGTGGGACTACCCAACAAAAAACTACAAAATTATTAAAAGATTTTAGAGAAGCCGTTCCTGGAATAGCGATTCGCACCACTTTAATTGTAGGATACCCTGGAGAAACTCAAGAAGATTTTAATATTTTGAAAGAGTTTGTTCAAGAAATGAAATTTGACAGAATGGGATGCTTTGCTTACTCACATGAGGAAAACACACACGCCTATTTACTGGAAGATGATGTTCCAGATACGGTAAAACAAGATCGTGCCAATGAAATAATGGAATTACAGTCGCAAATTTCTTGGGATTTAAATCAAGAAAAAATTGGAAAAACATACCGTTGTATTATTGACAGAAAAGAAGGTGCACACTTTGTAGGGCGTACAGAATTTGATAGTCCTGATGTTGATAATGAAGTATTAATAGATGCCTCTAAACATTATGTGAAAACTGGGGAGTTTGTCATGATTAAGATTATTGATGCAACAGAATTTGATTTATACGGTGAACCTGTTTAAAAGATTTTTATTATAAATACACTATTATGAAATTTTCAATATTGTTTGTAATGTTTCTTGTACTCTTGCCTAAGATAACACATGCTCAGTTTAACAACAACGGTTATGGCAACAATGGTTACGGTAATAATGGATATGGCAACAACCGCAGGATGAATACTAGCATGGATCAAAACAGAGGTCAAGAAAAGCCTAAAGAAATTCCAGTAGAAGTTACCGTAGGAAAGGTCATAGAACGTTTAAAGCCTGAACTGAATCTTGATGAGTTACAAGTAATTGCAATATCAAATATCCTAACAGAAAGTATTAGATCTCAAGGGATGCTTATCAAGGCAGAAGTAAGTCATGAGGACAAAGTAAACAATATTAAAGCCCTCTCTGAAACTACAGATAAAAAAATCATGGAGTTACTTAATAAAGAGCAGAAAGAAAAATTTATACTCCTAAACGAGGAAGCAAAGAATCCTAAGAAAAAAGAGAAGAAAAAGTCTAAAGAACAATCTTAAAATAAAACAATTGAGCCAAATTATGAAAAACTTTTTTTACTGCTTTTTTATAGCTGCACTAGCTGTTTCATGTGGTACCAATCCATATAAAAAAAGTGAAAAAATTTACGATTCTAAGCTAAAAACACTAGAAGGAACCATAGCGAATAAAGATCCACAAACCTTACCTGTGATTGCTCATGTAACCCTTAATATTGACACTCTTTACACAAAACAATTACACACTTACAAAGATACCCTTTTTAAAATGGGACCTACACCATTACAAAATGGCCTAAGTACAGAATGGATAGGTACTGTGAATTTTAACTTAAGAAAACCTAATTTTATCATTATTCATCACACTGCTCAAGATTCTATTCAACAAACTATACGAACCTTTACAAAAACAGAAACTCAAGTTAGTTCACATTATGTTATAGGCGAAGATGGTAAAGTAGTACAAATGCTTAATGATTATTTAAGAGCTTGGCATGCCGGTAATGGATCATGGGGTAAAAACACAGATATAAATTCAAGCTCTATAGGTATTGAACTAGACAATAATGGATCCGAAGTTTTTACAGAACCGCAAATCAATAGTTTACTGGCTTTATTGACTAAATTAAAAAAAGATCATAATATTCCTGCTCAAAACATCATTGGGCATGCAGACATTGCTCCTACTCGAAAAAAAGATCCTAGCATTTTTTTCCCTTGGAAAATTTTAGCCGAAAATGGTTTTGGAGTTTGGCCTGACGAATTTTTAGTCACCGCACCTGCTGATTTCAATGCTGAGCAAGGACTGAGAATTATAGGTTATGATACTAAAAATTTAGCAGCAGCTATTACCGCATTTAAATTACATTTTATGCAAAATCAAGTAAACAGCATTCTAGATGAAGTGACCAAGAATACTATCTATTCCATTTACAAAAAGCAATAAGAAACAAAGTATTGATTCTTGCGTTAAATAAAAAAACTGCCAATACCTTTACGATATTGGCAGAAAAAAAAAAAAAAAAAAAAATTAAAAGGAATACGTAGTAGCAAGTAGTGCAAATGCTGTCATTCCCTTTGGTGCTGCATCACTATTTGTAAAAATATCTTCGGAAGCTTTATCAAAACGAATTTCTGGAATTACCGTTAAATTACCCGATTTAAAATTTAACGACAATGTATTTCCTAAAACACTAGTACTAGCAAGAGAACCTAGACCAGGCGTTGCATCTTTGGCACCAAGATATTCAATTCTATAAGCTAAAGTCAAATTTTCTTTGAGGACAATAGAGGCATACCCCAAAAGAGAAAACCACTTACCATCTAAATTAGAATCGATATCGTTGTTAGTTATAGCATAAGTTCCATTAAAACCCAAAGAAAAAGTGTCACTTAATTTTTTAGTAGCCACAACATCAAATTGTGTTTTGTTTTCATCAGAAGACGGATTACTACTTCCCGAAGTAGCATTCAAATACAAACTTCCAGTATCTCCTAAATAACCAAACTGTCCAATAAAGGTTTTTTGAGAAGAACCAGCCTCTAAAGCAGTCTTAAAATCTGTTGGATTTGTGATTCCTGCCATGAAACTTAATTTTCCCGCAGTATATTGAGCTTTTATTCCAGTGTTAAAAAAAGGCCCATAGGTAAAGGCATACGACATACTATAGTTTTTATTATCAACAGCATCTAACAACTCATATCCAATATGGGTTCCAAAACTACCTGCAATTACTTTAAATTTATCTGTGAATTCATAGGTAAAATTTAATTGCTTGATCATAAATGAAGTTGCCTCATCATTGTATGAAAACTGCGAAGCTCTATTCCCAAAACCTAAATCGACAAAAACAGAAGCTTTTCCCATCTTATGACTCGCTTCAATAGAAGCCATTCCAAGTTCAAAGGAGTTATGAGAATTAGTAAAACTAGTAAGACTATTATCAACATCAGAGAAATCATACTTAAAATAAGCGTCGGCTGATCCAGCAAACGTAGTAACAGGAACGGTAGGTGTCTCTTGAGCAAGAATAGTACTCATTGAAACTAAAAGAGCAATTGTAGCAAATTGTTTTTTCATATTGGGTTGGTTTTAGTTAATATTCGAATGTAACTCATCATTATTAGGCCACACATAAATTAAAATGAAGACATTTTTTAATAGTATATATGTTGCTAATTCTATAGCAATAATCTCATTTTCATAGACGAATTTATTAACTTTTATCAAACTCAAAACATAAATTAGAACATTTATCAACTGAAAATGAAAGAATTATGAATATCGAAATATCCAACTGTTTAAATAGTTAATTGGTATTTAAAATAGATTATTTTATTTTTATAATAATTGAAAAGAAATATCAATACCCCCTATTTTATTTAATTAAATACTATTTTAAATTAAAAAAATCAATAAAAAAATAATTAAATAACATCATAAAATTCAAAAACCCATTAAAAATAAGGGTATGCATATTTTTAAATAAATAATGTAATTTTTAAAATACCAAATGAGCTTTAATCTAAAGAAGCTATTTTTTTAAGAAAATTTTAAAATAATTTCATATCCTTTTTATTAACTTTAAATAATAAAACAAAACTAAGAAGTCTATTTTTCAAATCGTTATAGGCGCTTTCAATTATTAAAAAATTGCATCTATTATTACTTGAAGTAATCAATAGAGGCATCATTGAAAAAGTAAATAAAATCGTAAAAATCAAATTATTAGAGAATTCATTTTACTTGACATTCAAGATTTTAAAATCTCCGAGTACATTATTAAACTTGACATTTTATTAAAATATTTTAAAAATATTAGAACAGTACTATCATTTTTCCCCTTTAATAATTACAAAAAAATTATATCAATGAAAAACATATTTATCCTATTAACGCTATTTTTGAGTATGATTATTAAGGCCCAAACTCATGAACTCATAAAACATGATGGTAAAAAAATAGATATAAATTTTATTAAAGTTGCTAACAATCAAGTTTTTTTCAACAGTCAAGGAAATCAAGAAGAAAAAAGCATGAGTAAATTTGCAATAGCACAGATTAAAGAAAAATCAAATTCTGATGTAAAAATGATTTCAAACAAAATCATCCTTAGTAGCAAAGAAGATTACAACAAGGTTGTATTATTAGAACCAAACCAGGCAGAAGGACTTAAAGAAATTGGATTTACAAGCAGTTTCCTAGGTAAAACTAAAGGAGAAACAAATCAAGATTTTAAAGATAAAGCTGTTAAAAGATTAAAACAGCACGCTGCTGCAAAAGGATATCCGTTTATAGTTATGATTTCGTATGACTCAAAAAATCTAAAAGCAAAAATGTTTTCATATTGATTTACAACACCAAGAATTAAACAAACAATCAGGAATTAATTTATTTTATCAATGTAGGCCTCTTGATAGTTGTTGTTTTTTAAAAAAAATTAGAAAAGCAATATCTTAAAGTAATTGACTTACTATTCATAAATTCAGGTAGTGTAATTTTTTTTAATTACTTTCTATTACAAGATATTTTTTACACCTCCAAATGACATATTAAATAATGAGTTTTAAATATTTCCCCACTCTAAATTTTTATACCAATTTTAACTTTAAAGCTCTCTGATATCAAAATTGATGCTGATAAACCACAGCATTTCTATTTACTAATATTTAGGTAACCTAATGATTACCCATTTTAATCGCTCAAGATAAAGCCCCAAAAGTTTACTCTATAATTTCTTGAGAAAACAATCGACTGATTTAAAAATCTTGTTCAATACATAAAATAATTTGATACAATTAAAACAAAGTAGCTATTACCTAAATGTCTTTTACAAATAAAAAAACCACCATTTCTGGTGGTTAATACTTTTTTAATTTATTGAAAATTACAAAGGAATATTCCCGTGTTTTCGTACTGGCGTAACACTCACCTTATTTTCTAGCATGCTATATGATTTTATCAACTTTCGCCTAGTATCTTGTGGAAGAATTACTTCGTCAATAAAACCTCGTTGTGCAGCTGTGTATGGATTTGCAAATAAATCAGCGTATTCTGCTTCTTTTTCTAACAGTTTAGCTTCTTGATCATCAGCTTCATTGATTTCCTTTTTGAAAATAATTTCCGAAGCTCCTTTTGCTCCCATAACAGCAATTTCGGCAGTTGGCCAAGCAAAATTCATATCTGCACCTATGTGCTTAGAGTTCATCACATCATAAGCACCTCCATAAGCTTTTCTGGTTATAACAGTAACTTTTGGAACCGTAGCTTCACTTAATGCATATAGTAATTTTGCACCATGAACTATAATTCCGTTCCACTCTTGATCAGTTCCTGGTAAAAATCCAGGCACATCTACAAGTACTAAAAGCGGAATATTAAAAGCATCACAAAAACGAGTAAAACGCGCTGCTTTTTTAGAACTATTCACATCCAGACATCCTGCAAGAACCATAGGTTGATTTGCAATAATACCTATACTGCGACCCGCTAATCTAGCAAATCCTACAATTATATTTTCGGCATAATTTTTATGAATCTCAAAAAAGGAATTTTCATCAATAATTTCGCTTATAACCGAGTGCATATCATACGGTTTATTAGGATTATCAGGAAGTATTGAGGTCAATTTATCTCGATATTCGTCATTAAGTGTATAAGGCAAATCAGCTGCTTTTTCTTTGTTACACTGTGGCAAATAGCTTAATAATTTTTTTAAATCATCTAAACACGCCACATCATTTGTTGATGTAATATGAGCCACACCAGATTTAGTTGAATGTGAACTTGCACCACCCAATTCCTCTGAAGTTACCGTTTCATTTGTCACTGTTTTAACCACATTAGGACCTGTAACAAACATGTAACTGGTATCTTCAACCATCATCGTAAAGTCGGTCATGGCAGGCGAGTATACCGCTCCACCAGCACAAGGGCCCATAATGGCCGATATTTGAGGAATTACACCACTGGCTTGCACGTTTCTATAAAAAATATCAGCATATCCACCTAATGATCTCACTCCTTCTTGTATACGCGCACCTCCTGAATCATTTAGACCTATCATAGGCGCACCCATTTTAACAGCCATATCCATTACTTTGCATATTTTTTCGGCATGAGTCTCAGATAATGAACCTCCAAAAACCGTAAAATCTTGAGCAAAAACATATACTAATCTTTCATTAATGGTTCCGTAGCCTGTAATAACTCCATCTCCATAATACTGTTCTTTTTCCATTCCGAAATCAGTAGTACGATGTGTCACTAACATTCCTATTTCTTCAAAAGAATTTTCATCCAGCAAATACTCGATTCGCTCTCTTGCCGTAAGCTTTTTATTAGAATGTTGTTTTGCAATTCTATTTTTACCTCCACCCAAATGAGCTTCGGCAATTTTTTCGTTTAATATATTTATTTTGTCTTTCATGTTTTTCTTTTTTTAAACGCTAATTTTATTAAAGACCCCAGAATAATTGAGTTTCATTAAAAAAAAGGCTTGACTAAGCTATTTCTAAATAATGGATAAAAAATAGTTTAATTCAACAAGCGTATGATTTTCTGGTCTTCAAAATAGTGCTTTAGAGCTACCATAGCAGCAATTTCAGCTTCTTGTTCCATTTGTTGTTTCAAAACTTCAGCATTGTAATATTTCTTAACGAAATGAGTATCAAAATTCCCAGAACGAAAAGCCTCATGTTCAAAAACAAATTTTCCGAAAGCTAAGGTTGTTTGAACACCCTCAACATGATAGTTTTCAATAGCCTTGATCATAATTTGAATTGCCTCTTCACGAGTTTCACCAAAAGCAATCAATTTAGCTAACATTGGATCGTAATAAATGGGGATATCCATACCTTGTTCAAAACCATTATCTACACGAACACCTTCGCCAACAGGCAATTGATATACATCCAGATGCCCTACACTTGGTAGAAAATCATTCATAGGGTCTTCGGCATACACACGCAATTCTACGGCATGACCCTTTATTTTAAGATCTTCTTGTTTCATGGCTAATGCTTCGCCCCTAGCAACTCTTATTTGTAATTCTACAAGATCTGTTCCCGTTATAATCTCGGTCACAGGGTGTTCCACTTGCAAGCGCGTGTTCATTTCAAGGAAATAAAAATTGTTATTTTCATCCAATAAAAATTCGACAGTACCCGCACCTAAATAATCGCAAGACTTTGCGACTAATACTGCGGCTTCACCCATTTTTTGTCGCAATTCAGGACTTAAAACTGAGGAAGGAGCCTCTTCAATTACTTTTTGATGGCGGCGTTGAATACTACATTCTCTTTCAAACAAATACAACACATTACCATGACTGTCAGCCATTACTTGAATTTCAATATGCCTAGGAGAGCCCACGTATTTCTCAATAAATACAGATCCGTCACCAAAAGCAGCAATTGCTTCACTGATAGCGCGATCCATTTGAGATTCAAAATCAGCTACGCTTTCTACCACACGCATTCCTTTTCCTCCGCCTCCAGCAGATGCTTTAATTAGAATTGGAAAACCAACTTCCTTTGCTATCAACTTTGCTTTTTCAACATCAGTAATAGCCTCATCAAAACCAGGTACCATAGGAATATTGTATTGCTTTACAGCCTCTTTGGCTGCTAGTTTACTTCCCATAATTTTAATGGCTCTAGACTTTGGACCAATAAAAATAATGTTGTTTTTTTCGCACTCTTCGGCAAAATCAGCATTTTCACTTAAAAATCCATATCCAGGATGAATAGCATCTACATTTAGGTTTTTGGCAACTTCAATAATTTTATTTCCAAGCAAATACGACTCGCTTGAAGGTGCTTCTCCTATACAAACCGCTTCGTCAGCAAATTTCACATGTGGCGCATTTCTATCAACTGTAGAAAAAACAGCCACTGTTTTAATCCCCATCTTTTGAGCGGTTTTCATCACTCGAATAGCAATTTCACCTCTATTGGCAACTAATATTTTTTTCATTTTATATCTTTTAAACCGCAGATTCGCAAATTTTACTCTCTTAAAATGTATTGCATTGAGTAAAGCAACCTTGTAATTTCAATTTGCAAACTAGCTGTATTTTATTATTCAAATTCAATTAATAACTGACCTTTATCTACAGCATCACCTGTTTGTACAGAAATGCTTTTAATAACACCTTCGCGTGGTGAAAGAAAGCTATTTTCCATTTTCATGGCACCTAGAATAATCAAATTATCATTTTCTTTCACTGTTTGCCCTACAACTACATTGATTTCTAAAATCAAACCAGGCATAGGCGCCTTGATAAAATTTACTTGTTTTGAAAGTCCTGTTTCAAAACCCATTTCTTTTATCAAACTATCCAGCGGGCTAGAAATTGCAACAGTATAGGTGTTGCTATTTACCTTTACGGTATATTTTTTTTGATGAAAATCAGCAGATAGAATTTCTGCTTTAAAGGCTACATTTTCATGAAGAATATGAAAATTATTTTTTTCGATACTTACAGCATCAACTTGTGCAACACGCTCGCTATCCAAATCAAAATGAAAAGTGTCGTTTACAGTAACTTTATAATCAATACTCATTTGCTTCTTATTTTAGTGTTGTAAAAATAAGTAAAAGAAAACGTTTTCGTAATCGAAAAATAAAAGTTTTATGCTAATTAGATATAGTTTATTGAAAAAAACTTAAAGTACTAACAACTTATATTCTCTTAATGTTTTAATAGGCTTTGAGTACCAAAACAATTCAAAATCTTCCAGACTTAGTTCAAAATCTGCTTTTAATTCCTGAAAAGTATAATTTTTAACATTCAAAACGGAGATTTTTTCCAAAGTTTTCACCAACCATTCACCCTCGTTTTTATTAGTAAGAATACTAAAAGGCTCTTTTTTATCATGAAAAGTAAGTGTAGTCATCTCCCATGAATTTCCTTTCTTAGATTTAGTAAAATGATCCACTAACGGCTTTCCTCCTAGCCAAACAATTTTGGCAGTGGGTTTTATATTGAAAGTTTCTTCATCTTCTATAGCGTTAACAATAAAATCAGATTGAATTTTTGTTTTTGGAATCTTAAATTCAAACCAATCCTGAAGATCGTATTCAAAAAAAATTCCGTGCATGTAATTGTAAAGTGATTTTTTAAGTCCAAAACTAAACTTGTCGTGATTTATTCCAGTAGCATCAGTATAATCAATATCATTGTTAGCAAATGTCCCTATGCTTTCTGTGTTTTTTTTAACTCCAAATTGCTCTGGGTACAAACCGACAGGACTGTGTGCTGTCATGGCAAACTGATGCCAAAATCCCGATTGCAAAATACCAACTTCAAATAATTGACGCACCATTTCAAGGCTATCAATAGTTTCCTGAATGGTTTGAGTAGGGTAACCATACATTAAATAGGCGTGCACCATGACACCGGCTTGGGTGAAATTTCGGGTTACACGAGCCACTTGTTCAACCGTTACGCCTTTGTCAATTAATTTTAATAATCGATCTGAGGCTACTTCAAGACCACCAGATACCGCTATACAACCAGAGGCTTTTAGTAGCAAACACAAATCCTCAGTAAAACTCTTTTCAAATCGAATATTAGTCCACCAAGTGACCGCTAATTTTCGGCGCAAGATTTCCAATGCTAAGGCTCTCATTAAAGCTGGTGGAGCTGCTTCGTCAACGAAATGAAAACCTGTTTCCCCTGTTTGGGCTATCATTTCCTCCATTCTATCGCACAATAAATTAGCAGCAACAGGTTCGTAAATTTTGATATAATCTAATGAAATATCACAAAACGTACATTTTCCCCAATAACATCCGTGCGCCATGGTGAGTTTATTCCAGCGACCATCACTCCACATACGGTGCATGGGATTCACAATTTCAATAACCGAAATGTATTTATCCAAAAGTAAATCTGAATAATCAGGTGTACCTACTTGTGATTGCTTGTAATCAGGTTTAGCAGAATTATTTTTATAAACTACTTTACTGTTTTCTAATAAAAAAGTTCGTTTGTAAGTATTGTAATTTGGGTTTTCAATGGAATGAATTAACTCGTCAATTGGCATTTCTCCATCATCCAAAGTAATAAAATCAAAGAATTCAAAAACACGCGCATCCGAGAGTGAACGTAATTCCGTATTGGGAAAACCGCCGCCCATTGAAATTTTAATATTGGGATAATTCTTTTTCACCCATTGTGCAGATCGGAAAGCAGCATATAAATTCCCTGGAAACGGAACCGAAATCAGGAATAAGGTAGGTTGAATAGCTTCGATTCGCTCTTTTAGAATTGAAAGTAATATTCCGTCAATATAAGTTGGCTCACCTTGTAAAGCTTCGTACAGCTCGTCAAATGAACTTGCACTTCGACCCAACCGTTCCGCATAGCGGCTGAAACCAAAATTAGCATCAACACATTCCACGATAAAATCCGAAATATCTTCCAGATACAGGGTGGCAAGATGTTTGGCTTTATCTTGTGTTCCCATTGTTCCAAAAGCCCAATCGAGTTCTTCTAATTGTGTAAATCGAGAAGCTTCTGGCAAAAAATCTTCTTGACAAATTTGAAGCGCCAATGTTGGATTTTTTCCTTGTAAAAAAGCAATAACAGGATTAATTGTTTTAAGATATTCTTCTTGCAAAGCATAAATACGCTTTGAATTGTCTGAGATAGTTTCGCTTGGAACTTGAAACCTAAAACTTGAAACCTGAAACAAATTTAAAAGTCCATCTTTTGAAAATAATTTCAAAATCACTTCAATCCCTAAATCGGCCTGAACAGACTCAATGTTTTTGGTATTTAGAAACCCTTTAATATATGCCGTTGCCGGATAAGGTGTATTCAGTTGGGTAAAGGGTGGCGTGATGAGGAAGAGTTGGGTTTTCAAAGCGGTATTGTTTTGATGCAAAAATAAGGGATAAAAATTGTTTTTTTTGAAAAAGATTGATTACCAAAATTTTGATTAAAAAAAACACATAATCTCGAAGATAGATTATTTTTTTTATATATAATTAGCTACATTTATACCTGCTAAATTTGAAAAATGAAATACAAAATACTCCTACTACTTATTTTAACAATCACATCTTCTTTTGCTCAAAATAAAAACAAAACAATTGGTTTTAAAGAGAATAAAGGTCAAATTCTAGACCAAAATGGCAAACCCAATGATGCAGTAAAATATCTTCTAAACTCATCCGGATTGAATGTTCAAATTAAAACTAATGGTTTTTCATACGATATTTATGAAACCAAAAAACATCCATTAACTGAAAAGCAAAAAGCAAAAATTCATCCATCATTTCAACCCGAAAAAAATAAAGAAGTAATTCCTGACTATTCTTTAGAACACATTTACCATAGGATAGACATTGACTTTCTGAATTCAAATCCTAATGTAGAACTCATAAAAGAAGAAAAATCGAAAGATTACGATAATTTTTATAACGTTCCCAATAAGCCCAATGGTGTTTTAAAAGTGCATAGATACCAACAAATTACCTATAAAAATATTTACCCTAACATTGATGTGATTTTCACGGTTCCAAAAGACACATCAAAAACCGTAGAGTACAATTTTGTAATCCACCCAAAAGGAAAAATATCAGATATACAATTAAAGTTTAGAGGAGCTGAAACAGAATTAGTTGACAATAAAATCCAAATGAGCGTTCGTTTTGGCGAAATGGAGGAAACCCTACCTGCCAGTTGGACTGAAGATGGGGAAGTTAAAAAAGAGATTGCGGTTGGTTATAAAAAAATAAAGAAGAATGTTTATGGCTTTGAAAGTGCTGAAAATATATCTGGCAAAACTGTGGTAATTGATCCTGTACCCATTAGGCTATGGGGGACATATTATGGTGGTGAAGGAGAAGAAAACACTTTTAATGGTATTGTTAAAACAAATAATCAGTTTGTCTACATAGGCGGTCATACCTCAAGCGCAACTAACATAGCAACTAGTACTAGTCATCAATCAAGTCTTATTGAATATATTGATGCCTTTATCTCAAAATTCAATGAAAATGGCGAAAGAATTTGGGGCACATATTATGGTGGAAATCATAGAGATATATTTAGAGCAATAGATTTTGATAATAATAATAATCTTTATGCTTTGGGAGACACAGGAAGTACAACAAATATTGCTACACCAGGATCACATCAAACAACTTATAACGAATGGTATGATGTAATGTTAATCAAATTTGATCAAAATGGACAAAGAATATGGGGTACATATTATGGCGGAGAATTTGTCGAAGATGCGACAAGTATAAAAATTGATAATAATCAAGATATATTAATTGCAGGTTTAACTCATAGTATTAATAATATAGCTACTGCCAACAGTTTTAAACCTTCAGTACCTCCCACAACTTCTAGTCAAAATCAAGGTTCGGATGGATTTCTTGCCAAGTTTTCTCCAAATGGACAAAGAATATGGGCGACTTATTATGGGGGCAATGACGGACATGATGCTATTATTTCTATAGACGTTGATTCAAACAATAATATTTTCTGTTCAGGAACAACTACAAGCTTTAATGGAATAGCTACAATTGGAGCTTACAATGAAAAATTCAATTATGCTACTACGGTATGGCATGATTCATTTGTTGTAAAATTCAATTCTATGGGAGAAAGACTATTCGGTACTTATTATGGAGGACTCGACTACGATTTTAATAGTGATTTAAAAATAGATAATGACAATAATTTCATAATTTCTGGTCAAACAAGAAGTATTGATGGTATTGGAAACACTAATTCATACTCACAAAACAATAATGGTGAATGGGACATTTATCTTGCAAAATTTACAAATAATGGAAAGTTAATTTGGAGTACATTTTATGGAGGATCAGGATCTGATGGCAATTTGGGAAATAATACAATAAACATCGATGAAAATAATTCAATTTATCTTTTCAGTAGTGGCACTAGTGAAAATAACATTTCAACAGTCGGGTCTTACCAAGAAAATTTGAAAGGTTATTCAAATTTATACTTAATAAAGTTTAAACCTACTGGTGAAAGAATTTGGGGAACCTACTATGGAGGAGAACGCGCAGATTATTCTGGAGACATCGCATACGAAAAAAATGGTGTTTTTTATATATCTGGATGGACATACAGTAACACTAACATTGCTTCAGCAGATGCTTTTCAAAAAAATAAAAATGGAGATATTGATACTTTTTTGATAAAATTCAAAGACTGTGTTTCTAATATTACCGTCACTAGTAATAATCCAATATGCACAGGAGCTACTCTTGAACTTAAGGCCTCAGGTGGAACCAATTATTCCTGGACTGGTCCCAATGGGTTTACTTCATCACTACAAAACCCTACAATTACTAGTGCTACTGCCATAAATAGTGGCAAGTATTTTTGTAGCATTACAGGAACAGGAGGTTGTGATGACACAAAAAGTATAGATGTTCTTATTGGAGATACAGATGCACCCATCCCCGATTTAACAACATTACCTACTATTTCAGGAGACTGTAATACCTCAATTACAACAATTCCAACTGCCACAGATACTTGTGCAGGAACAATTACAGCTACTTCTTCAAGTCCGCTTTCTTATATTTTACCAGGAACTTACACGATTGTTTGGAACTATCAAGATGGAAATGGAAATTCGGTTACTCAAGAGCAAAAGATAATTATTAATGCTCAACCTTTGCCTGTTTCAAACTCTCCCCAAACCTTTTGCATCCAACAAAATGCAACTTTAAATTCGATTGCCATCACTGGGCAAAATGTAAAATGGTATGATGCTTTAATCAATGGAAATATACTTGATAATAGTACTTCTTTGCAAAACGGCATTACTTACTATGCATCACAAACTTTAAACGGGTGCGAAAGTGAGAGAACTGCTGTTTTAATAAATATTCAAAATACATCCACACCAATTGCAAATACAAATCAAACCTTTTGTAGTAATCAAAATCCAACAATTGAAGCAATTCAAGCAACTGGAAGTAATATAAAATGGTACGATGCATCTAGCAATGGTTCTTCCATAGCAGCAACTACAAATCTTATTGATGGCACAACTTATTACGCTTCTCAAACCATTAATAATTGCAAAAGCCCGCGATTAGGAATTACAGTTTCAATTGTAGATACTCCAGCTAGCCCAACTGCAAATGCCTTTCAATCCTTCTGTAAAAATGAAAATGCAACACTTGGTACTATCCAAATGTCAGGACAAAATATAAAATGGTATGATAGTATTATAGCGACAGTTGCTCTCCCTAATGACAAAATATTAGTAAACAATACTACTTACTATGCTTCTCAAACCATAGGTTGTGAAAGTAGTAGAATTCCAATTCTAATTAGAATTCAGGATACACAATTACCATTAGCTAAAAGCAATCAACAATTTTGTATCTACGAAAACCCACTTCTTTCTAACTTAACTATTTCTGGAACAGCCATCAAGTGGTATGATACTCAAGTAAGCGGCAACATTTTATCAAACACGACTCCTCTCCAAAACGGAAAAACCTACTTTGCAACACAAACAATTAATGGTTGTGAAAGTGAACGACTAGCGGTTACTCCAACTATTCAAGATACTGCTCCTCCAACAGCAGAAGCAATACAATCCTTTTGCGTTCAAAAAAATGCGAAAATTAGTGATATTTCAATTTTAGGACAAAACATAAATTGGTTCGATAGTCTCACGTCTTCGATAAGTTTACCTGAATCCACTTTACTAACTAATCGAATAACCTATTACGCCTCCCAAACTATAAACAATTGCGAAAGTAACAAAATCTCAATTTTGATTACTATTCTCGATGCCACAAATGATGAATGTATTAATTTGGTAGATGAACTTCCATATCCAAAATTCTTTACACCAAATAATGATAACTTCAACGATACATGGACAATCGATTTTAATTATTTAGAACCCAACTCGTCCATTAGAATATTTGATCGCTATGGTAAACTGGTCAAAGAATTAAGAAATAATGATTCTTGGGATGGAACATATCTTGGTTATATGCACCCAGCTAGTGACTATTGGTTTACGGTTATTCGAAAAAACGGTTCTGAATTTAAAAGTCACTTTAGCTTAAAACGATAAAAAAAGGTCTTCAAAATAAACTTAGAAGACCTTTAATATGCAATTTGGATATTAAAATTTATATTATTCTCTAATACAATGTTTTTGGTATTCAAAAACCCTTTAATATAAGCCGTTGCCGGATAGGGCGTATTCAATTGCGTAAAAGGCGGCGTGATTAGAAAAAGTTTTGTTTTCAAAAGAGAGATTGTTTTGTTGCAAAAATAAAGGTTAAAAATAGATTCTTTGTCATTTAAAAATAGACTTTTCCTAAACATATCTTAAACCAAAATTAACTAACTTTACTTTTTATTACTTTAGCGACAAATTTAGAAACTCAAAACATGCCAACCGACTGTATCAGCTATCAAAATTCCGGATATTTCTCTACCTTGATGAACGATTATTTAGATCAAAAAAACAATTTAGATACCCTGTACAATAGATTTCCAAATCTTGAAAACTTTGAAGAGCAAATTCTTGAAAAGCAAAATAATTTCGACAATAGCAACAGATCCATTTTAGTTTCTACTTTACAAAAACAATATTTAAAAGTTGAAACTTCCGTTTTGACTAAACAAAATATTGAATCTTTAAATAATTCAAATACATTCACTGTTACAACTGGTCATCAACTGAATTTATTCAGCGGACCCTTGTATTTTTTGTATAAAATCATTTCGACAATTAATTTAACAACAGAATTAAAAGCGAAATATCCAACATACAATTTTGTCCCTATTTACTGGATGGCAACCGAGGATCATGATTTTGAAGAAATCAATTATTTCAATTTTAAAGGTAAAAAATTCCGTTGGAACAAAGAAAGCTCAGGACCTGTGGGTAGATTATCAACTGAAGGCTTAGCAGATTTTCTTGAAGTATATGCACTCGAATTAGGTTCCAGTATAAATGCAAATACCCTCAAAAAATCATTTGAAGATTCTTATCTCAAACACGATAATCTCGCCGATGCTACTCGGTTTTTAGCCAATGCGCTATTTGGGAATTATGGCTTGGTAATCATTGATGCCGATAATGCTGACTTAAAGCGCAGCTTTATTCCATACATCAAAGAAGAATTACTGCAGCAAACTTCTCATAAATTAGTACTCGAAACCGCTGAAAAATTAAAAGAGTACACCATTCAGGTAAATCCGAGAGAAATAAATCTGTTTTATATTGAAGATAACATCCGGGAACGCATCATCTTTGAAAACAATAAATACAAAATAAACCACACTAAACTAGAGTTTTCTGAAACAGAAATACTATCCCTTTTAGAAAATAATCCAGAAAAATTCAGTCCAAATGTGATCATGAGACCCCTATATCAAGAAGTAATTTCACCAAATCTTTGCTATATTGGCGGAGGCGGAGAAATTGCCTATTGGTTAGAACTCAAATCTTTTTTTGCTGCTGCAAAAATTACTTTTCCAATGCTTCTGCTAAGGAATTCTGTTTTATTAGCAACCGAAAAACAAGCTAAAAAAGCAGATCAATTAAACTTGAGTTGGTCCGACTTGTTTTCAAAACAAAAAGACTTAAGAAACAATAAAACTAAAGAATTATCAGATATTCAAATTGATTTAAAAGATTTAAAAGAGCAATTAAAACAACAATTTGATTCTCTTCATCAACGTGCAACAAAAACCGATCAATCTTTTATGGGAGCTCTAAAAGCTCAGGAGGCCAAACAAATAAAAGGATTAGAAAACCTAGAAAAACGTTTACTAAGAGCTCAAAAAAGAACTTTGAGTGATGTTTTACAGCGCATTACCGATTTACAAAACGAACTTTTCCCAAATCATAGTTTACAGGAACGACAAAATAATTTTTCAGAATTTTACCTTGAATATGGTGAAAATTTAATTCCGCAATTGATTCAAATGCTAAAACCATTGAAATCTAATTTTGATATAATTAAATTTCCTTAAGAAAAACCATAAATAAATGATAAAAGAACGCCTAATTTCGCTGGATGTATTTAGAGGATTTACTATTTTATTGATGACTATTGTCAATAATCCAGGAAGCTGGGCGACTGTTTATCCTCCTTTATTACACTCAGATTGGAATGGTTGTACTCCTACAGATTTAGTTTTTCCCTTTTTTATTTTTATAATGGGCGTAGCGGTTTCATTTGCAATGCCTACAAAAAATTTTGATGACATAACCTTTAATAAAATACTAATTCGCTCCTTACGAATGTTTTGTTTAGGAATGTTTTTTAATTTTTTTGGAAAAATACAAATCTTTGGACTAGAAGGAATTCCATTATTAATAGGACGAATAATTATAACAATTACCTTAGGTTATGCACTAATGGGTAGTTTTAATGCAAGAGTAAAAACATATTTAGCTATTGGTGTTTTTGTTATATTTTTATGCTTAGCATATAGTGGAATTGAAGCTTATCAAGACGTCAGGCTACCGGGAGTTTTACAGCGCATTGGAATTGTATATTTTGTAATATCGCTTTTATTTCTAAAAACAACGCTTAAAATGCAAATCATAGTAGCATCAACAATTTTACTAGGATATTGGGCAATAATGACATTGATTCCAGTCCCAGGAATTGGATTAGCAAATCTTGATAAAGAAACTAATTTGGCATCATGGATTGACAGCGTCTTTTTAAAAAATCATGTATGGGCGGTTACTAAAACTTGGGATCCAGAAGGAATTCTAAGTACAATTCCTGCAATAGCTTCAGGAATAATAGGTTTGCTCATAGGTCAATTACTCAATCGTCCAATACCTAAACTGGAAATTGTAAAAAAAATGGGAATTGTTGGAATTATTCTTATTATTCTTGGGCTTTTATGGAGCATTACATTTCCTTTAAATAAATCACTTTGGACGAGCTCTTTTGTTTTATACACATCTGGCATAGCAACACTTTCGTTAACTATTTTCTATTATGTAATTGATGTTGCTAACTATAAAAAGTGGACAAAACTATTTCTTTTTTGGGGAGTAAATCCAATGATTGTATTCTTCTTTTCGGAAATAATTCCACAAGCATTAGAAATGATTCAATTTCAAAATCCAGAAATCCCTTCTGAACAAATCAATCTTCAAAATTATCTGTACCATTTTTGGATTGCACCCATTTTTAATAATCCTATGACGGCATCCTTAGCCGGAGCTTTGATCTATGTAACTATTTGGTCTTTCATTTTAAGACTATTTTATAAACATCAATTAATCTTTAAGGTTTAATTTAAAAAAAAGACCTGATTAATCTTAAACAACCTCCTTTTAATTGGTGATTTATTAAAATAAACACATAAAAAATGTTTACTTTTGCACCCAATTCGAAAAACTTAAAAAAACAAAAAAATGGCTACTAATAGAACATTTACAATGATCAAGCCTGATGCTGTTGCTAATGGACACATCGGAAACATACTTGCTATGATTACTAATGCAGGTTTCAAAATCGTTTCTTTAAAGTTAACACAACTTACTGTTGCTGATGCTCAAGCATTTTATGCTGTTCACGCTGCAAGACCTTTTTACGGTGAATTAGTTGAATTCATGTCAAGAGGACAAATCGTTGCTGCAATTTTAGAAAAAGACAATGCAGTTGAAGATTTCAGAACTTTAATTGGAGCTACAAACCCAGCTGAAGCTGCTGAAGGAACTATCCGTAAAGCATACGCAACTTCTATTGGAGAAAATGCAGTTCACGGTTCTGATAGCGATGAAAATGCAGCTATTGAAGGTGCTTTCCATTTTGCTGGAAGAGAGCAATTCTAGTATTCAGTTTTCAGTCACAGTAAACAGTGACATATAAAAACAGAAAATCCCGTCTCAAATTGAAACGGGATTTTTTATTTGCAATCTCATTGAAAACTAAACACTTTGAATTTACACTATCTCAAAACCACATCTTTCACCACATCGCGTCTTAATTCCTCATTGATCATTTTGATGATTTTAGACTTTCCGTGACTTAATTCCTCTCGCAGAACAGACGAAGTCAACTCTACATACAGCGTACTTCCTTTCAAAACTACATTGTTCGTATAACTGTTCACACCATTCCCCATAAGATTTTTCCAAGCATCTTTTACATCAATTTGATCCATACCAGGTTGTAACTTATTCACTTGGATTATTTGTTTCAAAACATCCCCTATAGTACTCTGATTATTTAATCTCTTTGCCATCGCCCATCAAGTTTATTGCCGTTGCTCTTTTATAGTGGTATTCCGTTTTGTCTTTATTCAAAAGCACCAACTCTTCATTAGTCAAGACTATAATTTCCTCACTCCATTTCATATAAGGCGTTGTGTAGTCTATAAAAACACGCTTATCCTCATAACGTACAGCTACTTTTTCCTCTACATCATTCACTAAAAAGGTACCATCAAGTTGTGGCATCACTTTTTTTCTAATCCCTTTATGTTTTACAATCTTAAAATAATCGTAAACCTCATTCATCCTATACTCTTTATCCTCAATAGAGTCAAAAACAACTTTTTTAACCTCCCAATATCCATTTAACAGAGCAACATCTTCGGTTTTAATATTTTGCTTACATGCCAAAAATACCAAGATGAGAACAAAAAAACCAACTACCTTTTTCATATCTATTTTTTTTAGGAGCTATTTCCTGCTGTACGCTGTATCTTTTTCTTGCTACCTTCCTTCGTCAGTAGTATCAAGAAAAAGGATGCCGCTTCCATCAGGGCTAGACCATTCTACTATAATTGTAATTGTGTAATTAGGTTGTAAAATACCAACCAAAAATAAAAAAAACGTATCTATAGCTTTGTCAATACAACAAAGACTTATAAAAAGATATTAGTTCAATTCGCTTAAAAAACAAGAAAACTCGCAATATATCCGTCATATCTTGTTTTGAATTCAGGTTTTAGTTTCCCGATCACCAAATAAAAATCAAGTATTACTTAGACTTTATTCGAATCAAAAAGCCAGCCACAAAAAAAGCCAAACCCAATAAAATCAAAAAATAATACAAACTGATGAACTGCCCCCGAATAAGATTAGCTACAACAAAGCACAACACACTAATCAGATAAAAGTATAGCGGTGGCATGTTTTTGATAGAAGAAAAATTCATAGTAACAATTTATTTGAAAAAACTATCTACAAACTCCAATTTGTTAAAAACTTGAAGATCCTCAATACCTTCACCTACTCCAATGTATTTTACTGGAATTTGAAACTGATCAGAAATTCCGATAACAACACCACCTTTTGCAGTACCATCAAGTTTAGTAACTGCTAAACAACTCACTTCTGTTGCAGCAGTAAATTGTTTTGCTTGTTCAAAAGCATTTTGTCCAGTAGATCCATCAAGAACTAATAAAACATCATGTGGTGCATCGGCAACCACTTTTTGCATTACACGCTTCACCTTAGACAATTCATTCATCAAATTAATTTTATTATGCAAACGTCCTGCTGTATCAATAATAACAATATCTGCTTTTTGAGCTACCGCTGATTGCAAAGTATCAAAAGCCACCGAAGCAGGATCACTTCCCATTTCTTGTCTCACAATTGGAACGCCTACACGATCTGCCCAAATTTGCAATTGATCTATAGCAGCGGCACGAAACGTATCTGCAGCACCCAAAACTACTTTATAACCTTGCTTTTTGAATTGATATGCTAATTTACCAATGGTTGTCGTTTTTCCTACTCCATTTACACCAACCACCATAATAACATAAGGTTTAACATCAACGGGAATTATAAACTCTGATGATTCGCCCGTATTGGTTTCAGAAAGTAAACCAGCTATTTCTTCCCTCAGTATTTGGTTCAACTCTGAAATACCTAAATATTTATCTGACGCAACTCGCTTTTCAATTCTAGTAATGATTTTCAACGTAGTACTTACTCCTACATCAGAGGCAACAAGAATTTCTTCTAGATTATCTAGAACTTCATCATCTACTTTAGACTTTCCTGCAACAGCCTTAGTAAGTTTTGAAAAGAAATTTGTTTTTGACTTTTCTAAACCTTTATCTAGTATCTCTTTTTTCTCTGATGAAAATATCTTTTTAAAAAAACTCATTGTAAGTAGGGTATAAAATGAACTATAAGTCTTAAAAAACACTTGGTTTTTTTTCGGGGTAAATATAGAAAATAAAAAAGCTACTTCCGAATGAAAGTAGCTTTTCTATATAGTATCTCTGTTAATTATTTCTTTTTCAAGAACTCATCAACAGCTTCAGGAGTCATAATAGATTCTACGAATGTATATGCACCTGTTTTTGGAGATTTCACCATTTTGATGGCTTTTGATAATCTCTTAGAAGATGTTTGTAACGATGCTACGGTTTTCTTTGCCATGATTCAAATGTTATTTAAATTTTAATTAGGTTTGAAACGTAAACATTTTAACCTTATAAAATTTGTAATTATTACTTAATTTCTTTGTGAACAGTTACACGCTTCAGGATTGGATTAAATTTCTTAATCTCTAATCTATCTGGTGTATTTTTTTTGTTCTTAGTAGTGATGTATCTTGAAGTACCCGCAACACCAGTTGTTTTGTGTTCTGTACATTCTAAAATTACTTGGATTCTATTACCTTTCTTTGCCATCTTGCTATATATTTATTGTGGAACGGATTATTTAATAAATCCTTCTGACTGTGCTTTTTTCAAAACAGCAGCAATTCCATTTTTATTAATTGTTTTTATCGTAGATGCAGCTACTCTTAGAGTAATCCATCTATCTTCTTCTGGAAGATAAAAACGCTTTTTAACTAAGTTCACAGAAAATTTTCTCTTAGTTTTGTTCATAGCGTGAGAAACGTTATTTCCTACCATCGCTCTTTTACCTGTAAGGTCACAAACTCTTGACATTATACTTATCTTTTATCGTTAATCAAAATCAGGGTGCAAAGAAAAGAAAAATAAACCTATTAACCAACAATAATTTTACACAATTTTCAAAATTTCTTTATACATTAGCTCTAAACTTTTTATCACAGCCCTATCTATCACTTTTTCACGGGGTTGGCCAAAATTAAATTCCTCAACAATTATTTCACTTGGCGTAGCAATTGCTACAAAAACAGTTCCAATTTCAACATCTGAATCTCCTTTTAACGGTCCAGCGTTTCCAGTTGTAGCAATTGCATAATCTGTTTTCATAATGACTCTTACACTTGAAGCCATAGCAGAGACTACTTCTTTACTTACCACCGAATGGGTTTCTATATCTTGTTTTGAAACTCCCAAAACATCAATTTTGGCTTGCGTATCATAAGTAACCACGCCACCTTTAAAGTATTTAGATGCTCCAGCTGCTGCCGTTAGCACTTGTGCAATCTTACCTCCGGTACAACTCTCGGCAGTTGCAATTGTCTTATTATGCTTTGCAAGTAAAGATCCCAGAACAACTTCCAGCGTTTCATCATCATCAAAACCCACAATAATGTCCTTGATAATCTCAGTTACTGAATTTACATTTTCTTGAATAGCTGCTTCTAGAATTTCTTTATCTGCACCGCGTGCTGTCAACCTCAAACGGACTCTTCCAGGCGCTGGCAAGTAGGCTAATTTTATAAAGGCAGGCAATGCATTTTCCCATGCTTCAATACGCTCTGCAACTACACTTTCGCCTTGTCCATATGTCAAAATGGTTTTGTGCATAATGTAAGGACGTTTGTATTCTTGCACAATCTTAGGAATTAGCTGATTTTCAACCAAATATTTCATTTCATAAGGAACACCTGGAAGTGAAACATAAACTGTATTTTCTTTTTTAATCCACATCCCGGGTGCCGTACCTACCTCATTATGCAACACAATACATTTTGATGGAACTAGAGCTTGATCTTTGTTTACTTGTGAAGCTGGCCTATTCATAACCCGTTCAATAAGCGCTACAACATGCTTTTCAACATCTTGATTGACTATTAATTCATCTTCAAAGTAATCACAAAACGTTTTCTTTGTAATATCATCTTTTGTAGGCCCTAACCCTCCCGTAAGCAAGACAAAATCAACAGTGTTTTGCAATCTTGACAAGGTTTGTAAAATATGGTTTTTATCATCACTTATAGATAACATTTCTATTGTTTCGATTCCAATTCTATCTAGAGCCTTAGCTATAAATCCCGAATTAGTATCTGTAATTTGACCAATTAATATTTCATCACCTATTGTAACTATGGTTGCTTTCATTAGTAAATTTTAATTATATAATTATCGTATTGGATTTTAAGAACCAATAACTATTTATCATTATATTGTTTCGGAATAAAAATACAACTTTACAGATATTGTTTATAAAAAAAGTGACCCGAAAAGGTCACTTTTTTTATAATAATATTTACACATCAAAATCTTTTTTGATTTCTTTCACCGCATCATTGACTTGGTTTTTAACACTTTTAAAAGTCTCTTTTATATCCTTCTTTTTCCCTTCGGCTTTTGTCCAAGCTTCAATTTGTAAAATTTCTTCAAAAGCAACATTCATTCCCATTAAATCCAGAGTTGGCTTTATCTTATGTGCATATGCATAAGCATGCTTGTGATCTTTCTTTTTGATACCTTCTTTAATTTGCAATAAATCTTCTGGAACTTCGGTAACAAACAAAGTCAATATTTCATTGACAAATTCTGGGTCATTATCTGAAAGTGCGTACACTTTTGATAGATTGTAATGTATAGCCATTATTTTACTTGTATTCTAAATAGTTGTTGTCCTTCTAAAAATCCCTCTAAAACGTCATCTTGATTTACAGCTGCTACTCCTTCTGGAGTTCCTGTAAAAATTACGTCGCCAATTTTAAGTGTAAAAAACTGCGAAACGTAAGACACCAATTCATCAATCTTCCAAAGCATCAAGCTTGAATCTCCTTTTTGAACTGATTTTCCATTTTTAAGAAGTTCAAATGTAATATTTTCTAATGAAGAAAATTGACTTTTAGGTAAAAAATCCCCTAAAACAGCAGAACCATCAAATGCCTTTGCTTTTTCCCATGGCAATCCTTTTGACTTTAATTTCTCCTGTAAATCACGTGCTGTAAAATCAATTCCAACACTTATTTCATCATAATATTTATGAGCAAACTTAGGTTCAATATACTTACCTACTTTACTAATTTTAACAATCAACTCGATTTCATGATGCACATCATTTGAAAATTCAGGAATAACAAAAGGATGTTGTTTTAATAAAATAGCCGAATCTGGTTTTAAAAAAACAACAGGCTCCGATGGCTTTTCATTATGCAACTCTGCGATATGATTGGTATAATTTCTACCGATACAGATTATTTTCATTTCTTAATTAAAAAATTTAATGATTGAAAGATTCAAAAATTAGCTTAATTTATTGTTCAGTTTTCGAAGTTTAATCGCCGTTAAAACTTTCTTGGTATATAAAGGAAAGTCAGCATTTTGAATCCAACTAAAATAGCCTGGTTCTGTTTCTAACACCTTTTCTACTTTGACACCTTTATGTTTTCCAAAGGTAAAAATCTCTTCATTATCCTTGTCAAATGCTATCATTCCTGCAAAATCGGCAATTTTCTTGCGAGTTGTAAATTCAGACAACGATTTCATGTCATTTTCCAATTCTGGATAACGATCTAATTGCGCTTTTAAAATCTCATAAGTAGCCATCGTATCTGCTTCAGCTGAATGGGCATTTTCAAGATTTTTACCACAATAAAACTTCAATGCAGCACTAAGTGTGCGCTCTTCCATTTTATGAAAAACAGTTTGAACATCAACTGAAACTCTATTTTTCATGTCAAAATCTACTCCTGCACGAAGTAATTCTTCGGCTAATAAAGGAATATCAAAACGATCTGAGTTAAATCCAGCTAAATCACTGTCCTTAATCATGTTGTACACCTGCGTTGCCAGCTCTTTAAAAGTTGGTTCATTAGCTACTTTTTCATCAGTAATTCCGTGAACCGCTGTAGTTTGTGCCGGAATAGGAATAGTAGGATTTACCAACCACGTTTTGCTTTCCTTGTTCCCATTAGGAAAAACTTTGAATATTGATATTTCTACAATTCGGTCTTTTCCAATATCAATTCCAGTAGTTTCAAGATCGAAAAAGCAAATTGGTTTATTAAGTTTTAGTTCCATTTTTTGTTTTTGAATGTGACAAATATAAAAATTTGGAGTTAATTCCAAAGCTAAACAAAGACTAATAAAAGCAGAATAAAAAATAAAACCCCTGATAGACTTTTATATCAATCAGGGGTTTAAATATGATTTAAGTAATTTAAACAGCTCTATCAGCATCAAAAGCCTCTAAATATTCAGCTACACGTTTTACGAAACTACCTCCTAATGCACCATCAACTACTCTATGATCATAGCTGTGTGATAAGAACATTTTTTGACGAATTCCTATAAAGTCTCCTTCAGGGGTTTCAATAACAGCAGGTACTTTACGAATAGCTCCAAGGGCAAGAATACCTACTTGTGGCTGGTTTATAATTGGCGTACCAAAAACACTTCCAAAAGTCCCAACATTAGTAACCGTATAGGTTCCTCCTTGAGTATCATCTGGTTTTAATTTACCCATTTTTGCACGGTTCCCTAAATCGTTTACCGCTTTTGCCATTCCTACTAAATTCAACTGGTCAGCATTTTTAATAACAGGAACAATTAAGTTACCGTTTGGTAATGCAGCCGCCATTCCTAGATTAATATTTTTCTTCTTGATGATATAATCGCCATCAACAGAAATATTCATACCTGGAAAATCTTTTAAAGCTTTGGCTACAGCCTCCATAAATATAGGAGTATAAGTAAGCTTTTCACCCTCGCGTTTTTCAAATACGTTTTTATTTTTCTCTCTCCATTTTACAATATTCGTAACATCCACCTCTATAAAAGATTGTACATGCGCTGATGTTTGAACTGAAGCTACCATATAACCCGAAATTAACTTTCGCATACGATCCATTTCTATCACTTCATCACCACCGTTTACAGAAACTGGCACCGCTTTTTGAGCTACAGGCACCGCAGCAGGAATAACTTTCTCTACAACTGGGGCAGGTGTAGCAACTACTGACTGGTTTCCTCTATTTTTCACATACTCAAGGATATCATTTTTAGTAACTCTACCTTCTTTTCCAGTACCTGTAATAGATTCAAGCTCAACGAGAGAAACACCTTCTTCTTTTGCAATATTTTTAACAAGCGGCGATAAGAATTTTTCTGAATTAGAAAAATCTACTGGCGCAGCAATGGTATTTTTCACAGCCTCAACTTCTTTTTCAATTGAAGTAGCTGCCACAGGTGTAGCAACTGCTGCTTCAGTACTTCCACCATCAGTACCTTCTGTTTCAATGATTGCAATGGTTTGACCTACTTGTACTAAATCATCTTTTCCAAAAAGTTGTTCTACAAGAACTCCTGAAACCTCACTTGGTACCTCACTATCTACTTTATCAGTAGCAATCTCTAGTACCGCTTCATCAGCTTCAATCTTGTCTCCAACTTCTTTTAACCAGTTGGTAATAGTTGCTTCTGCAACGCTTTCTCCCATTTTTGGAAGTTTTAATTCATATCTTGCCATATTATTAACCTAAAAGGTGATATTGATTTTCAGTTTGCGAAATTACTAAATATTTCAAATATAAATTACATTAAATATAATTTTTTACGTCATTTTAACTACCTCACCACGTGATGTACTATTATTACTTCCTATTAAAAAATCGGTAGCTTTTGGCTTAATTTTAAAAGTTATTCGTTGGTTAAATCCCTCTTTCTTTGCAGATTCCTGAATAGCGATACAATCCTTAAATGATATAAATTCATTGTCAAGAATAATTTCAACATTAGTTTCCTCTTTCACTATTGACGAAAGTAGCATTTTTTCTGTTTTTAAATCATGAAATTTTACTTTTTTTTGTAACGAGCGTTCCATTTTTTGAAGTAAACTTTGATCATTGGAAAACAAAATATATTTCGGAGAAATTATCTTTTTTGTTTTCTGGAATAATGAATTGCCTTGAATAGTCTTGTATATTGTAAATAGAGAAACCCCTATTTTCATAAAAAAAGCAAACAAAAGTTCGTTAATTTTAAACTTAGATTTCGAAGCGCTGAAGTGTTTTTTGTAAAAAAAGTGCATCGCCTCTGAAAATCGCCTCATATACAAGCCATCTTTATGAGTACTTTCTCCTTTATAATGAATAACAGTAGTTACACCAAAGTAATAATTATTATACCCCCCTTTTAGCGCCATGTAAGACAAATCAATATCATCAGAATACATAAAACAAGCTTCGTCAAATCCACCTAATTCTAGGTACAACTTTCGTTTTAAAAGCATAAAAGCACCGACTAAAACATCCACTTTACCAGTTTCCTCCTCCTGTAAATGATTTGCATAATACTTGCCTAAGATTTTAGATTTAGGAAAAAGTTTATAGAGACCCGCAATCTTTGTAAAAGCCACAAAAGGAGTGGGAACTCCGCGCTTACTCTCTGGAAGAAAACCACCAGAACCATCAATTAGCTTGCAACCTACAATACCTAATTTGTCTTGCGTTTTAGCAAATTCTAGAATTTTTAAAAAAGTATCTTCAGCCACAACCGTGTCTGGATTTAGAATACAAACATACTCTCCCGAGGCTTGGTCGACACCTATATTATTCCCTTTGGGGAAACCTTCATTCGATTTGTTTTGAATTAACTTTACCGTTGAAAATCGTTGCAATACCATTGCACAACTATCATCGACAGAATTATTATCAACCACAATTATCTCGGCATCAATACCTTCAATTGCTTTTTGAACACTGATTAAACAAAGCTCTAGAAAGTACCGAACATTGTAATTAAGAATAATAACAGATAGTAACATGTGACAAATGTACAGAGAAAAACAAATAATAGAAACTTGAATATTATTTATCAATATTGCTAGTATAAAATTTGACGACAAAAAACATATTTTGTGTAACAAAAACCATTAACTCTCCACTAACGTAATTATGAGTGAAAAACTAGAACAGACTTTTGTGCAACTTTTGCAAGAAAACCAGAATATAATCCACAAGATTTGTAGGTTGTATACTAATGGTGAAGATGCGCATAAAGATTTGTTCCAAGAAATTACGATTCAGTTATGGAAAGCTTTCCCTAAATTTAGAGGAGACAGCAAATTTTCTACTTGGGCTTATCGCGTGGCCTTAAACACAGCAATCACTTTATATCGAAAAACAAAACGTTCTATAAGTACTGTGGAGTTTGAAGGCAGACAACATTTTCTTAATGATGTAGAATATGATTATGAAGAGGAAGAACAATTAAAATTAATGTACAAAGCGGTTTATCAATTGAATGATATTGAAAAAGCATTGATCTTCATGTATCTTGAAGACAAAGACTACCAAGAAATATCTGAAACATTGGGAATTAGCGAAGTTAACGCAAGAGTAAAAATGAATAGAATAAAAGGTAAATTAAAAAAAATATTAAATCCATTAGAAGCATGAAAGAACTGGATTTACTCAAAAAAGACTGGCAAAAAGAAGGAAATACTTTTGAACAAGTCTCTACAAACGACATTTATGTGATGATTCATAAAAAATCATCTTCATTAGTGAAGTGGATACTAATTGTTAGCATTTTAGAATTTTTGATTTTAAATGGGATATCTATTTTTATCAGTAGCAAAGAATATGATGCTTTTGTAATTGCACACCCCATAATAAAAACTCTAGAAATCATTAATTACGTTGTGATTTTTGGTTTTATAATCCTATTCTACAAAAATTACAAATCCATTTCAACTTTAAATTCGGCCAAAGATTTAATTAAAAAGATATTAAAAACAAGAAAAGTAGTTACGTACTACATTTTTTGGAATATCATTTTTGGTGGACTAACAGGTACTTACGTTGGCTTGCAAGGTTTCAATGAAGGCATGAAAGACGCAAACACAAATGCGGACGTTTTAGACACCTCAAATATTATGGTGGTACTTGTTTTTGGATTATTTTTAATGGGCTTTATTTGGTGCTTTTATAAGTTAGTTTATGGTACTTTCTTATCCAGACTGAGCAAAAATTACAATGAATTAAAAAAAATTGACTTGTAAAAAAAATCAAATTACAATCTGAATTTATCAACTATAATATAAAACAGAAACAATACAAGCAAATTTTACTTGCTTGACCTTCAATTAAACAATTATTTATAAAACAATACATACACAACTATTGTTTGTATTTTTGTAATGGACTATATTTGCATTCTTAAAATAACAAACAATGATTAAGATTACTTTACCCGATGGGTCAGTTAGAGAGTTTGCTCCAGGAGCAACTCCAATGGATGTTGCAAAAAGCATCAGTGAAGGATTTGCCAGAAATGTAATTTCGGCTTCTTTTAATGGTACTACAATTGAAACAACAACCCCACTAACCACGGATGGTAGCCTTACATTATTTACTTGGAATGACGCCGATGGTAAAAAAGCATTTTGGCATTCTACTTCACACGTAATGGCGCAAGTTCTTGAGGAAATGTACCCTGGAATTAAATTAACGTTAGGACCCGCAATCTCAAATGGATTTTACTATGATGTAGATTTTGAAGATCATAAAATCACAGATGCTGATTTCAAAAAAATTGAAGACCGTGTTCTTGAAATTTCAAGAGGAAAACACGAATTTAAATTGCGTCCCGTTTCTAAGGCAGATGCTTTAGAATTATACAAAGACAACGTTTACAAAACAGAGTTGATTACTAATCTTGAAGATGGTACAATTACGTTTTGTGATCACGATACCTTTACTGATTTGTGCCGTGGTGGTCATATTCCTAACACAGGAATAATCAAGGCAATGAAAGTAATGAGCGTTGCTGGTGCATACTGGCGTGGAGACGAGAAAAACAAACAATTGACTCGCGTTTACGGAACATCGTTCCCAAAACAAAAAGAATTAACTGAATATCTAGAATTATTAGAAGAAGCAAAACGTCGTGACCACAGAAAACTTGGAAAAGAACTTGAGTTATTTGCCTTTTCACAGAAAGTGGGTGCTGGATTGCCATTGTGGCTACCTAAAGGCGCGGCTTTGAGAGATCGATTGGAGCAGTTTTTGAAAAAAGCCCAGAAAAAAGCAGGTTACGAGCAAGTTGTGACTCCGCATATTGGTCAAAAAGAATTGTATGTAACGTCAGGTCATTATGCAAAATATGGAGCTGATAGCTTTCAACCAATTAACACACCAGCTGAAGGCGAAGAGTTTTTATTGAAACCGATGAACTGTCCGCATCACTGCGAAATATACAATGTTCGTCCGTGGTCATACAAAGACTTACCAAAACGTTATGCTGAATTTGGAACTGTATATCGTTACGAACAAAGTGGAGAATTACATGGTTTAACTCGCGTAAGAGGTTTTACTCAAGATGATGCTCACATTTTTTGTACACCAGAGCAATTAGACGAAGAATTCAAAAAAGTAATTGACTTAGTACTTTATGTATTTGGTTCATTAGGATTTGAAAACTTTACAGCCCAAATTTCGTTAAGAGATAAGGAAAATAGAGACAAATACATTGGTACCGATGAAAATTGGGAAAAAGCAGAAAATGCAATCATCAATGCTGCTGCAGATAAAGGTTTAAACACTGTAGTAGAATATGGTGAAGCTGCTTTTTACGGTCCAAAGTTAGATTTCATGGTTAAAGATGCCCTTGGAAGACAATGGCAATTAGGAACTATACAAGTAGACTACAACCTACCAGAACGTTTTGATTTAACCTATAAAGGATCTGATAATGAATTACACCGTCCGGTAATGATTCACAGAGCACCTTTTGGTTCTATGGAGCGTTTCATTGCGATATTGCTAGAACACACAGCAGGAAATTTCCCGCTTTGGCTTATGCCAGAACAGGCTATAATATTGTCATTGAGCGAGAAATATGAAATATATGCGAAAAAAGTTTTAGATTTGCTAGAAAATCACGAAATTCGCGCCCTAATTGACAATAGAAATGAAACTATTGGAAAGAAAATTAGAGATGCCGAAATGCAAAAAACACCGTTTATGTTGATTGTAGGTGAGGAAGAAGAGAAAAACGGGACCATTTCTATACGCCGTCACGGCCAAGAAGGAAAAGGAAATGTAACTGTTACAATAGAAGAATTTGCAGCTATTGTAAACGAAGAAATTAGCAAAACATTGAAAGTATTTACAGTTTAACTTAAATTATAAAGTCATAGCAATAAGAAGCAACAGAGGTTACCAACCTCGCGTAGAAAAAAAAGATGCCCACAGGATAAATAACCTTATTCGTGGTGTACAAGAAGTAAGGCTTGTAGGTGAAAACATCGAGCCAGGTGTTTTTAAACTTGCAGAAGCCCTGAGGTTAGCAGATCAGTTTGAATTGGATTTAGTTGAAATTTCTCCAAACGCTGAACCACCGGTTTGTAAAATCATGGATTACAAGAAATTTGTTTACGAACAAAAGAAACGTGATAAGGTTTTAAAAGCGAAATCTACACAAGTTGTTGTGAAAGAAATTCGTTTTGGTCCTCAAACTGATGAGCATGATTATGAATTTAAAAGAAAAAACGCAGAAAAATTCTTAAAAGAAGGCGCAAAGCTGAAAGCATTTGTATTCTTTAAAGGGCGTTCAATTATTTACAAAGATCAAGGTCAGATTTTATTATTAAGACTGGCAACAGATCTTGAAGAATTTGGGAAAGTAGAGGCTATGCCTGTTCTTGAAGGAAAAAGAATGATCATGTTTATTGCTCCTAAGAAGAAAAAATAAGTCTTAAAGTCAAAAGTCTTAAAGTCAAAAGTATTCAGCTTTCGACTTTAAGACTTTAAAGACTTTACTACTATATAAGATAAGTAAGTAAGAATAAATTAAAACACTAGGAAAAAATGCCTAAAATGAAAACCAAATCTAGCGCCAAGAAACGTTTTAAAGTTACTGGTTCTGGAAAGATTAAAAGAAAGCATGCTTTTAAAAGTCACATCTTGACTAAAAAATCTAAAAAACGTAAATTAGCTTTGACACATTCAGCGTTAGTTCACAAAACAGATATGAAAAGCATCAAACAACAATTAAGAATTATCTAATAAGTCCAAAGTTAGAAAGTCTTAAAGTCAAAAGTTCACACTTTCGACATTCGACTTTTGACATTTGACTAAAGATTTCTTTAGGTTAAAACAATTTAAAATAACCTTGGAGTATGGCTTTTAAGTTCCTTTGATTCAATTCAGGACGCCTGCTACAAAAAAAACAATAAAATTATGCCAAGATCGGTAAATTCAGTTGCTAAAAGAGCAAGAAGAAAAAAAATAATGAAGCAAGCCAAAGGTTTCTTTGGTAGACGTAAAAACGTTTGGACAGTTGCTAAGAATGCGGTAGAGAAAGCAATGTGCTACGCTTACCGTGATAGAAAAGTGAACAAAAGAAATTTCCGTTCTTTATGGATTCAACGTATCAACGCTGGAGCTAGATTAGAAGGAATGTCTTATTCACAATTCATGGGTAAAGTTAAAGCTAACGGAATCGAATTGAACCGTAAAGTTCTTGCAGATTTAGCTATGAACCACCCAGAAGCTTTCAAAGCAGTACTTAATAAAGTAAAATAAACGTTTTATAAACTCAATTTAGATTACTTACTTATAAAAAAAACCTCAATCAATGATTGAGGTTTTTTTGTATAACTTATTATACTATTCTTTAATGAGGATTATTGTGGCTTTAAAACCAGTTCCTAAGTTCCATTGACTTGCGGATATCAAAGCCCCTTTATCATCATAGACTTTAAATTCTGCCGTGTTTGGCCCAGAACTTCCTTGATTTAATGCTACAAAATCAATTTTATTAAAACCTTTTTCTAAAACTATTTCAAAGCCTTTAAAATTACTATCTAAATTCACTTGGTTTTGAATGACTTTATCATTTAGAAAAACTCGTATTAAATCACCATCAACATACGCAGCATCACGATACATAATCTTTGCCGAGACAGAGCCTGTGGTGTAGTTCCCTAAGTTTTGATTTCTTCGATATACAATCCCTTCTGGATTATCTTCTTTCTTATTCAATTTATCTCTGTAGACATCTCCCGGGTTTATAAACTCGCTTGTTGGTATCATCGAAATAGGCTTTAATGGCTTCGTTTCGGGAATACTTGTCAGATTTGGGTTTGTTACGGGTGGTTTAACATTCGGCTTAGGCGAATTGATAGGAGGAATATCAATTTTAGGAGGAATTGTTTTCTTTATCTTTGGGGCGTTATTTTTAGGCGGAATTGCTTTGAACTTGGAATTAAATTCACTCTGAGCAAAACCACTGTAAAATGAACCAATTAGTATCATTGTAAATAAAATCCTTTTCATAATTTGTGGTGCAATCATTATAAGTTCTATTAAGTTTTAAAAATAGGAAACCATACTTTTAAATTCAAAAACCAAGCCAATTTTTAACTTTCATTTATAACTCTAGATAGATCCAAATAGTATTTTGCCACACTTTTAATTTTAATCTATTGAAGAAAATCATGCCTAGAACTATTATTACAATTGTTTTAAAATATTTTTCAAAATATCAAGACCAAAGTGCTATGAAAATGAATTACACGAGGCACGTCAAATGTTTTTTTCATGAATTGAAACGAATGATCACAAAAAAAATGTTACAAGAAATCATAATATGGCTTTAAATAATACTTTTGTAAGCTGTAACTCTTAAACAGATGGATTTTTCTAAATATCAACAAAAAATAGCATCCCTATTATTGTGGTCCCTCATTTGTATCCTTATTGGGATATTCTCGGGATCAGCCTCTGCCCTGCTATTGTTTAGCCTTGATTGGGTTACACGATTATTTACGGTGCACAAAATGTTATTTTGGTTGCTTCCAATAGGCGGGCTCGCAATAGGATTATTGTACCACTACCTAGGCAACGAAAGTTACAAAGGAAATAATCTACTTTTGATGGCTTATGAAAATCCTGAAACAAGAGTTCCTTTACGAATGGGATTTTTGGTTTTTTTGGGCACATTAATAACTCATCTTTTGGGAGGATCTGCAGGTAGAGAAGGTACTGCAGTTCAAATGGGAGGAGCAATAGCATATCAATTCAATAAAATAAAAAAAATCTCTAAAAAGGAATCTCAAATATTAATACTTCTCGGAATTAGTGCGGGATTTGCATCGGTTTTTGGAACACCTCTAGCAGGCGCAATTTTTGCATTAGAAATTGTCTGTTTTAAAAGAATAAATTTAAAAAGCATCTTATCTGTATTTTTAGTAGCCTTTATAGCGAATTATACCGTAGACCTTTGGCAAATAGAACATAGCGTTTATTATATTTTTGAAATTCCAAATATCACATTTAAAACACTTTTATGGGTTTTAGTTGCTGGACTTCTTTTTGGCTTGACCGCAATGCTTTATTCAAAAAGTGCTCATTACTGGAATCGATTGTTTAGCGTTACTTTTCCATTTGCTCCTTGGAGACCGCTTGTGGGAGGCTCATTTCTTGTTATACTTTTTTATTGTTTTGATATGACACGCTATACAGGACTAGGACTACCCGTAATTGCAGAATCCTTTACAACTACTAGTTTGCCAAAAGATTTTTTATTAAAAATAATTATAACCGGAATCACATTAGGAAGTGGTTTTAAGGGTGGAGAAGTTACTCCGTTATTTTTTATAGGAGCAACTCTGGGTAGCGCTTTATCTCTAGTAGTTCCCTTACCCGTAAGCTTACTGGCAGGGATGGGATTTGTCGCCTTATTATCTGGTGCTACGCATACACCTATAGCTTGCACCTTAATGGGGATAGAACTTTTTGGGATTGAGGCTGGTTTATTTTTATGTATTGCTTGTAGTATGGCCTATTTTTGTTCAGGTTCTACGGGGATTTACACATCTCAATTAAGAATAGGACTAAAATATACGTTGTATGCTTTTTGCTTGAAAAAAATACGGTTATTAAGAGGTATATAATTTGGTAATTTGTAGAAATGATTTCAACATTAGATTAAAAAAATGTAATTTCGCAATCTATGAAAATACAAGACATTCAAGCCGTACAAGAGTTGTTATCAACGCCTAAAAAAATTGCAATAATCCCGCACCGAGGTCCAGATGGTGATGCGATGGGTTCTACATTAGGACTTTATCATTTTTTACTAAAAAACCACCACTACCCTACTGTAATTTCTCCTAATGAGTTCCCTGATTTTCTAGCTTGGATGCCGGGAGCTGACAAAATTAAAATTTACGAGAAAGATAGAGAAAACTGCACAGCACTATTACAAGAAGCTGAACTAATTTTTACATTAGATTTTAATGCTTTGCACAGAACTGGAGAAATGGAAAATGTGTTAGCACAGCTTCAATCTCCATTTATCATGATTGATCATCATCAAAATCCAGATGACTACGCTGCTGTTACTTATTCTGACACTGCATTTGGATCTACTTGTGAAATGCTTTATAATTTTATTACCGCATTAGGTAAAAAAGATGACATCGATTTCACAATAGGTACTTGTATCTATACGGGAATACTTACTGATTCAGGTTCGTTTAAATTTCCAAAAACCACTGGAACAACACATAGAATTGTAGCTGAACTAATTGATTTAGGCGTACAAAATACAGAAATACCGAGTTTACTATTTGACAATAGCTCTTATGGAAGACTCCAAATATTAGGTAGAGCGCTTCAAAACATGATTATTCATCCCGAACATAAAACAGCGTATACAACTCTAACACAAGATGAATTGAACTCGTTTAATTATGTAAAAGGAGACACTGAGGGAATTGTAAATTATGGTCTAAGCATACAAGGAATACATTTTGCAGCTATCTTTATAGAAAATAAAGAAGAAAAAATTATTAAAATTTCGTTTCGTTCACAAGGTGATTTTGATGTTAATCAATTTGCAAGAGAAAATTTTAACGGCGGTGGACATCGCAATGCAGCTGGAGGAAAATCAGAACTTACGATGGAAGAAACCCAAAAGAAATTTGAAGATTTACTAACAAAAATAAGCATCTAAACCCATGAAAAACAGCAGCCTACTTGCAGTTATATTCTTTTTATTTCTTGTACTTTCGGGGTGCAAACAGCATCAGGATGCTAGAAGACCTATCTCCCAATCGTCTGGGAGTTTTATGAAAAAATCGATTCTGCGCAATAAAAAATTGGTTGCAACAGAGGAAAGTCAGATACAAAACGTTATCAAAAACAATCCAAGTGTAGTATACTTGGCTTCTAATAAAGGGTATTGGTATTCTTATGAAGTAAGAAATACAATTGATAACCTCACTCCTAAAAAAGGAGACGTTGCTTTGTTTGACTATGAAATTAAAGATTTAAAAGGAACTTTGATTTACTCTCAAGAAGAACTAAAACCACAAGTATATTATGTTGATAAACAAAACATCATGATGGGATTGCGTGACGGAATCAAATTAATGCATCGTAATGAGAAAGTAAATTTTTTATTCCCCTCAAATATGGCTTACGGTTATCATGGAGACGATAAAAAAATAAATACAAACCAACCGATTATATGTACCGTTACATTGCGAGATTTTAAAACCGAAGTGGCGTATAAAAAAGAAGTTCTACAAACTATTGCACCTACAACAAACGTTATTGCAAAAAAAGCCTCGACACCTGTAACCAAAGAAAAAGATACTATAACTCCATAACAATTAATTTAGAAATGAAAAAAAAGATCGTAATTGCGCTCCTAGCGATAGCCTCATTGTATTCCTGTAAAAATGATCATTCCAATTTACCTGATGGATTGTATGCTCAAATTGAAACTAACAAAGGGGAGATTATTGTACAACTGGATTTTGAAAAAGCGCCAATAACCGTTGCAAACTATGTGGCACTTGCCGAAGGAAAAAATGAGTTTGTAACGAATGAAAATTTAAAAAAGAAGCCTTTTTTTGATGGTTTAAAATTTCATAGAGTCATTGCTGATTTTATGATACAAACTGGGGACCCACTAGGAACTGGATCAGGAGATACAGGATATAAATTTAAGGATGAATTCAATGACTTAAGATTTGACAAAGGTGGAGTTCTAGCTATGGCCAATAATGGACCTATGACAAATAGCAGTCAATTTTTTATCACACATCTTGCAACCCCTTGGTTAGACGGGAAGCATACCATTTTTGGTCATGTGGTAGAAAAAGGCATGGAAATTGTCAATAAAATTCAACAAGATGATTACATAAAATCTGTAACGATCATTAGAAATGGTGAAGCAGCTAAGAAATTTAATGCCGTAAAAGTTTTTACCGACTATTTTGCAGTGGAATCTGAAAATCAAAAGAAAAAAGCCGCTATTGAAGCTGAAAATAAGCGCGTATATAATGAAAAATACAAAGTGGTAAGAGAGCAAAAAGTAGCAAGTTTTGCTGCATTGAAAGCAAAAGCTACAACAACCCCTTCCGGTTTACAATATATAATTACTAAAAAAAGCGGAGGTAAAAAACCATCTAACGGCACTCCAGTATTTATACATTATGCTGGATTTCTTGAGGATGGAGAGCTTTTTGATGCAAGTATTGAAAGTGTTTCAAAAGCATTTGGAAAATACGATGAAAACAGAGCTGCTCAAAATGGGTATCAACCTATTCCTTTTCAAGCAGGAAGAAAAGATGGCATGATTCCTGGTTTCATTGAAGGAATAGAACAATTATCTTTTGGAGACAAGGCTGTAATTTTTATTCCGTCCCGTTTGGGATATGGTGCTGCTGGTGCAGGAGGAGTTATACCGCCAAACGCAAATATTATTTTTGAAATTGAACTTTTAGAAAAAAATTAATATACATAAAATTATAGAAGATGAAATTTAAATATCTGTTTTTACTACTTCTGGGATGTATTACTATCCAAGCTCAAACCGGAAAAAAAATAACACCAGTAAAAAAACCAACTACAACAGCAAAGGCAATTGTAAAAAAGCCAACTGAAACAGAAGGTATATTTGTGACTATTGCTACTAATAAAGGAAACATAGAATTAGAACTTGCGTACCAAAAAACACCCGTGACAGTAGCAAATTTTATTGCACTTGCCGAAGGAAAAAACACATTTGTAAAACCCGAAAACCTAAAAGGCAAACCTTTTTTTGATGGTTTAAAATTTCACCGTGTTATCAAAGACTTCATGATCCAAGGTGGCGATCCCTCTGGCAATGGATCAGGAGGTCCTGGATATGCTTTTAAAGATGAAATTACTGATTTAAAACACAATAAACCAGGTATCTTATCCATGGCAAATTCTGGACCTGCAACAAATGGAAGCCAATTTTTTATCACACACAAAGAAACCCCTTGGTTAGACGGTAAACATACCGTTTTTGGACATGTAACTTCTGGAATGGAAATTGTAAACGCTATCGCGCAAGATGATGTGATTACAAAAGTAACCGTGGTTAGAAAAGGAGCATTGGCAAAGAAATTTGATGCCGTTAAAGTAATATCAGACTATTTTAATTTCAAAACTGAAGATCAAAAAAAGATTGAGGCTGTTAAAGCTGCAAAGAAAACTTACCTATCTACAATAAAAGCTACCGCTACTACCACTCCATCTGGATTAGCTTACAAGATAGTTGAAAAAGGAACAGGTGTAAAACCTGTCAATGGCGCTACATTTTATTTTAATTATGCTGGCTATTTTGAAGATGGTTCTTTATTTGATAGCAGTTATGAGAATGTGAATAAAGCCTATGGTAAGTATGATGAAAGAAGAGCGGCTCAAAACGGATACAAAGCATTTCCTTTCGTAGCAGGAAAAAAAGACGGTATGATTCCTGGCTTTATTGAAGGTCTTGAAAATATGTCATTTGGTGATAAAGCAGTAGTTTTTATACCTTCAAATCTGGCTTATGGTGAACGAGGCGCTAATGGTGTGATACCGCCAAATACCATGCTTATTTTTGAATTAGAAATGCTTGAAAAGGAACCCGTAAAATAAATTAAAATCAAAAAAAACACCGATGATATCTTAAATTTCATCGGTGTTTTTTTTATAAATCTATTTTTTCCCGAATTTCCAATCAAACTCATCTTTTTGATTGATAATTGCTCCCAATTCAAATTTTACAACCTCATCAAACTCGGTTTGAAAAATCATCCAATTTTCTTCATTGAAATAATTCTCAAAAGTATCAAATTCTTCTTGAGTAAATTTAGTTATCGACTTGCTCACTAAATCTTTTTTAACATCACTAATTTTTTTATTGATGATTTTGTTACCAAAAAGCTCAAGTTCTGGGCTTGATGCAACGATGTATCCTAATTTAAAATCTTCTTCAACATAAAAAGTCAAACGCATTTTTAAAGAGTTGTATGCATAAATAATATTGTCATCCTCGTCCTTATAGTTTCGGTTTGGTTTTCCGTAAATAGCGGTAACATCATTTTGTTTCATTCCAAAAATGAGTTTATCAATTCCGTTTTTTGTATTTATTTTCATTATGTTTTACTTTAAAATTAAAATAGTGAGGCAAAGATACTTCATTATTAGAAAATCAATCAGGACTATTGAGGTTTTAATCTCTATTTATTTCCATAAAAAGAAGTTTAGCCATCAAGTTATACAGATTTAAACTTTTAAAATAACAGGAATACTACTCCACAGAATTGTTCAAATAAAGATAGTAATAAAACAGAGTTGCGTATCATTGTACTCATTTATTTCTTACTTTTAAACTCCAAAAAACAATATCTTAAAATTAAATTTTCTCTATGAAAACAAACAAGTTGCTCCTGTATTGCTTAGTAGTTCTTAGTGCAATAAATTCCTACTCCCAAAAAAAAGGTTCAAAAGAATTTAAAGTTGATTTTGAAAAATTCACTTTAGACAATGGCTTACAAGTCATTTTGCATATTGATAAATCAGATCCTGTTGTTGCTGTTGCACTAACAAGTCATGTGGGTTCGGCAAGAGAAATACAAGGAAGAACTGGATTTGCACATTTATTTGAACATTTACTTTTCCTTGAATCTGAAAATTTAGGAAAAGGAGGGCTTGATAAAATGAGTGCTCGCATAGGCGGAGAGGGTGCAAATGGATCTACTAGCCGAGATAGAACCAATTATTTTCAAACTGTACCAAAAGATGCACTTGAAAAAATGATTTGGGCTGAAGCTGACAAGCTTGGTTTTTTTATCAACACCGTTACGGAACCCGTTTTAGCAAAAGAAAAACAAGTAGTAAAAAACGAAAAAAGGCAAAGTTATGACAACAAGCCTTATGGTCATAATTTCTCTGTGATTTCAAAAAATTTATATCCACCTACACATCCTTACAACTGGGATGTAATAGGATCTCTTGAAGATTTACAGAACGCAACATTAGATGATGTTAAGAATTTTTACAAGCGCTGGTATGTCCCTAACAATGTCACACTAACAATTGCAGGAGATATTGATGTAAACCAAACCAAAATTTGGGTAGAAAAATATTTTGGCGAAATAAAACGTGGCGTCGCTATCCCAAAAATGGAAAAACAAGCTGTTGTGTTACCTGCTACCAAAAAACTTTACTACGAAGACAATTTTGCAAAACTTCCACAACTTACTCTTACATGGCCATCAGTTTATGAATACCATCCAGACAGCTATGCCCTAGAAGTTCTTGCAAATTATCTTTCAAAAGGTAAAAAAGCCCCTTTGTACAAAACCTTAGTAGAAGATAAAAAAGTTACTGACGCAGCAGATGCTTTTCAGTACAACTCTGAAATAGCTGGACAATATATGCTTAGTGTTACCGCTTTTGATAAAACAAATTTAAATGAGGTCATGGATGGTGTCAACGAAGCTTTTGCAAAATTTGAAACTGAAGGTATTTCGCAACAAGATTTAGATAGGATTAAAGCAGGACAAGAAACTGCTTTTTATAACAATTTATCAAGTGTACTTGGAAAAGGATTTCAGTTAGCACAGTATGAAATATTCGCTGGAACACCTGAATATATTAATCAAGATGTCAAAAATATCCTTGCAGTAACTCGTGCTGATGTAATGCGCGTGTTTAAAAAATACATTCAAAACAAACCATTTGTAGCAACTAGTTTTGTTCCAAAAGGTGAAAAAAATTTAATTTTAGCTGGGTCAATACTAGCCGATGTAGTTGAAGAAAAAATCATTGAAGGCAAAGAAGACTCTTTTGATGCAAGTATAGCAGCTAGTTACGAAAAAACTCCTTCGGAATTTGACCGAAGCATTGAACCAGCATACGGCGCTAGTCCAGATGTAATTTTACCAGTTGTTTGGAAAGATAAAATGCCATCAGGAATGTCTATATTAGGAATTGAAAATTACGAAGTGCCGTTAGTACAATTTCAATTGCAAATTAAAGGAGGCTTATTGCTAGAAAATTCAGAAAAAATTGGAGTTTCAAACATGCTTGCTGAGCTTATGACCAAAGGAACCGCAAATAAAACACCTGAACAATTAGAAAATGCTATTGAGAGTCTTGGCGCTACCATAAAAGCAACAGCAAGTGATGAAGCTATTTCAATTTACGGTACCACACTAGCAAAAAACTATACCGCTACTATGGCATTAGTACAAGAAATTTTATTGCAACCACGATGGGATACCAAAGAATTTGAACTTATAAAACAAAGTACACTGAGTCAAATAATGCAGCAAAAAGCAGATCCTAATAGTATTGCGAGAATTGAGTTTAAAAAATTACTTTTTGGCACATCTATTTTATCTAATAATCGAATTGGAACTGAAAAAACCGTTATTTCAATCACCATTGATGACTTGAAAAACTATTTCACTACGAATATGTCTCCTTCAAATGTTAATTTTCATGTAGTTGGGGCCGTGAATAAAAACAGTGTTTCAAACTCCTTAAAAATAATAAGTAAAAATTGGAGTACTAAAAATATTGTTATTCCAACTAATGCCAATACAATAGCTTTTTCAAGCTCACAAGTCTATTTTTATGATGTTCCAGGAGCTAAACAATCTGTAATAAGAATTGGTTATCCCGCTCTTGCAGCTACAGATACGGACTATTATCCAGCTCAAATTTTAAATTACCGTTTGGGAGGAGGAAGTTTTGCATCACAATTAACACAAGAATTACGTGAAGGAAAAGGATACACATATGGTATTAGCTCCATGTTTATGGGATCTGTAAATAAAGGATTTTTTGCCGTTTCGAGTGGTGTTCGTTCTAATGTTACTTTTGAATCTGTTGCATTAGTTAAAGATATATTACAAAAATATGGTGCTAATTTCAATGCAAATGATCTAGATGTTACAAAAAGTTATTTGATCAAAAGTAATGCTAGAGCTTTTGAAACATTATCATCAAAACTTGAAATGCTCTATGACATTAGTAATTACAATTACACGGATGATTACGCAAAAAAACAGGAGAACATTGTAAAAAATATTACAATAGATGATATAAAAACGCTTGCGAAAAAATATTTAGATCCAAATAAAATGATTTATCTCATTGTAGGAGATGCTGAAACGCAATTGAAAAAATTAGAACAATTAGGTTTTGGCGCACCCAAATTAATAAACAGCCCAAAACCAAATTAATAAATCAGCTGTATTACAAAACAAAAAAATAATTTTTCTGATTCACCAGCTAAGTAAAAGTAGCATTTCGAATCAGAAAAATTATTTTTATATCAGGTGAGACTAAAAGGTTTCTCTACTCATTCATTTCATCATAACGTACAGGAACTTGTGGGTCATACAAAGAACATTTAAATTCCTCCAATGTGTCTGAGAGTAAGTTCATAGTTTTCCCATCGGTACCATAGCAATCAATTAAAATACTTTGAGAAGTTGATTTTACTTGAAACGCACCTTTTCCATTTGGATTCTTCCAGCTGTTTTCGTCTACTTTTTCCCAACCTGAAAAAACGGATGACAATCTATTCCAAATTACAGGCACAGGCAATTCCTCTAGTCCTTCAACAAATTGCTCCTCAAGCAATGCCTCGTAAACTAAATGGTGGTTTAAATAAATTCCTTCTTGATATTTCCAAAAGATTAATTCGTACATAAATTATTTTTAATATTCAAAAGTTCCATATTCACTCTTTATGGTAAGCTTTTTTGTTTCAGACTCTTCTACTCTACCTACAATTTGTGCATCAACATGGAACGATTTTGAAATCGCAATAATATCTTGTGCAACTGCCTCAGGAACATAAAGCTCCATTCGATGGCCGCAGTTGAAAACCTGATACATCTCTTTCCAATCTGTTTTTGATTGTTCCTGAATTAATTGAAACAATGGTGGTACAGGAAATAAATTATCCTTTATAATGTGTAGATTTTCTACAAAATGTAAAATCTTGGTTTGGGCACCACCGCTGCAGTGTACCATACCATGTATTTCATTTGACGAATATGTATCTAAAATTTTCTTGATAATAGGCGCATACGTTCGCGTAGGCGAAAGCACTAACTGTCCTGCATCTATAGGCGAATTTGCAACTGCATCTGTTAATTTAACTTGACCCGAATAAATCAGCTCTTCTGGAACTGCAGCATCAAAACTTTCAGGATATTTTGTCGCTAAGTATTTTTCGAAAACATCATGACGAGCTGATGTAAGTCCGTTACTTCCCATTCCGCCATTGTAACTTTTTTCATAAGTTGCTTGACCAAAAGAAGCTAAACCTACAATAACATCGCCTGCTTTAATATTGGCATTATCAATTACTTTTGAACGCTTCATGCGCGCTGTAACCGTTGAATCTACAATTATAGTGCGAACAATATCACCCACGTCAGCCGTTTCACCACCTGTAGAATGAATAGTTACACCATAAGAATCAAGCTCTTTTATTAACTCCTCGGTACCATTAATAATTGCTGAAATTACTTCGGCTGGAATTAGATTTTTATTTCTTCCAATGGTTGATGAAAGTAAAATATTATCAGTTGCTCCTACACACAATAAGTCATCAATATTCATTATTAATGCATCTTGAGCAATTCCTTTCCATACAGAAAGATCACTGGTTTCTTTCCAATACATGTAGGCCAATGAAGATTTAGTACCTGCTCCATCAGCATGCATAATCAGGCAATAGTCCTTGTCTTGTGTTAAATAATCGGGTACAATTTTGCAGAAAGCTTGTGGAAATAAGCCTTTATCAATGTTTTTAATGGCGTTGTGCACATCTTCTTTGGATGCCGAAACACCGCGAAGTGCATACCTTTTTGAAGTATCTGAACTCATTTAATTTAGTTGTGAAGCCTGCTTTTAGGCAGTTAGTTGTGGCGCAAAGATACTAATTTGATTTAGGAATAAGGAACTTGATTTTAGGATTTATTGCACTATTTTTGAAGGATTAAAATCTCTACTCTTCTATTAGCTGCACGTTGTATTTCGTTTTTTTCTGGTAATGTAAAGATAGGTTTATTGCTACCATAACCTTTGTATGCCAATCTCCTTTGTTGAATTCCGTTTTTAATTAAATAATCATGAATCGCTTTTGCGCGACGATTGGATAACTTCACATCATTTGGATCTGGATTACAACAAATATGACCGTGAATTTCAATATTTAAACTGAGTTGTCTCCTCATAATTTGTAACAGCTCATCCAAATTCACCATTGAGGAATTGACCATAACCTCTGAGTTAAATTTAAAATTTATATTTCGTAAAGTAACAAAATCACCTACTTTAGCTTGTTGAATTTGTGAAATTAAGGTGTTGTTATCATTATTGTTTTTTTGGGGATTTAGATAGATCTGCAACCCCACTTTGATTTAATTTACTTACGAATACTTCTTGAATTTTAGAATTAGATTTTTTTTGATAATATACAATTACTTTCCTATTGATAAATTCTTGTGTTGCTCTTATAAAATCTTCTCCAATATTATCAATAACTAGAGTACTATCTAATAAAAAATTGTTGCATATTAAGTGCTTTTGCACGTTTACAGCGCGCCTAAGTGCTAATTGCTTATTGTAATGATTTGATGCAGTACTGTCACAATATCCTTCAATTTTAATCACATTTACTTCTTTATTTTCATCCAACCATTTTTGAAAAACTCTTTGCGAATGAACATTAGGTTGATCTTGGTCTAAATCAAAATACAGTATAAATTTCTCCTGAGAATTCATTTTGAAACACAGCAATAAAAAAAGTACAATACTCCTCATTATTCTTTGTTAAATATTTGATACCTATTTATGCAACCCTTTTTGATTCTAGTTTTCATGATAATTTTTTTTTAATGTAATAAAATACGTGATTTAAAAAACTTATAAATAAACGCAAAAAAGCATCTAATTCGTACTAATTAGATGCTTTTTTTAAATCATTAATTTTATTTATTCCCAATCAGGCATACTTGCATTAGAAAATAAAAGCATTCGAGATCCTCCTACATTATTTGTTGCAGGTGTATATTTTATAATATTTTTAATCGATAAACCATCGTTTGAGGTATTCATCAAAATTAACTCTGCTTCATTGGGGGCGTATCTGACATCTAAATCTAAGGTTCCAATTGGTTTTTCTAGACCAATGTCTGTTATTAGATTTGAACTTAATGTACACTGAAAAACTTTTGTATCCAGTTGTCTGTAATTCGCATCTTCAAACCCTGAAACATCTCTGGTAAAGAGTAATCGCTGCCCATTTATAGAGAAATTCAACCCTCCAGTGGCACCTTGTGTACCAGATAGCACTTGATTTATAACTGTACCTATGGCATTGATAACAAAGATTTCTGTATTGTAACCGCTTGCGTCATTTACTTTCAAGGCAATTTTTGTTCCGTCGTTGCTCCAATCACATTCTGAAATGAATTTTCCATTTGTTGTTTGATAAATTTTGGTCAAGCCACTGCCATCAGCATTAATTTTATACAATTTGTCAAAATAAGGATAGATTAATTGACTGCCTGAGGCGTTCCATGAGAAATTGATAAAGTCCGAGTTAAATCCAGCAATAGGAATAGAGTTAGTGACTTTAAGTATTCCAGATCCATCTGGATTCATAGTATACAAGTGATTTTGCGCGCCACTAGATCGTATAAAAGCAATTTTATTTGATGGAATATTTTTTCTTGGTCTCCAACTATTAGTATTCGATGTTGTAATTTGGACGCTTTTCCCGGTCTCATCGCCAGAAAAAATCACGTTATTGTCACTTATTTTTCTAACAAATAAAAACCTTGCGTTTGGAAAGCCAATCGTTGTAAAAGTTTGGACCGGACTTAGTACTGGAGGATTAATTCCATCGGATACTGCAACTTGCCAAAAATACTTCGTGTTGTACGCTAGATCCTTAAGCAAGTAAGTACTAGTTGTAATGTCTTTGTATACCGTAACCTCATTGCTCGTGTTCTTCCTTAATATAATTTCATACTTCAGAACGTCTTTATCCAGATCTGTAGCTGAGAAATTTAAATTTAATTCTATAGGCTGATCTACAGCATTATCCAAGGGCGAAGTTAACACCGCAGCAGTTGGAGGTTTATTGTTGGATGTTGATAGCTTTAGCTCAAATACAATATTTATTATCTGATCCCTGTTAACCGTTGCAGGTTCAAATTTTGCCAAATAACCTTCCTTTTGCGCTTCTAGAGAATAATCTCCCACCTTTACATTTGTAAGAACAAATTTACCTGCTTCATCTGTAAAAACGATACTTGTACTGGGACTAGAAAACACTTTGACATTAGCTAAAGGTTTAAAATCAATGGCATTGACAATTTTCCCTTCGATAGTCCCGAATTCGTCTCCAGCTAATTTTTCTTCACTGCATGAACTCAAAAAAAACACAAAAAAAAGAGCTTTTATAAGATGGTTAATTTTCATTGTTAAGGTATTATAGTTGAATGAATAGCTCATAGTAATCTTCTTATTTCGTTATTTTTTTTGAAAAAGTATTTTTTTTGCTATTTAAAAAATAATATGTGAGTCCAAAACCAAAACGATAATAAAAATCATCACGCACTCCTCTTATTTGATAGTCAATATTGTCACTAAAGTTTAGATTATGTTCGCCATAAAGTTTGATTCCTATGGCATTTGAAACCATATATTCTAATCCCAGTCCATATTGAGCTTTAGTATGGTTGTTTTCAATTTTTTTGTTTGCACCATAGCCACCACCCGCAAATAGATAGGGTGAAAACTTATCCTTTGGCAAAACCATAAATTCAAGATTAAGATCAAATGTTGCATAACCTACATCTAAAAGATCTTTATTAGCTAATTTCATCACATTAGTAGAAGCACTGACATTGAACGAAGGAGTAAAATAATATTTTAAGGCACCACGACCCATTGGGCGAAACATGGCGTTAGGATAATCTCCATCTATTAGTGCAACACCTCCAGTTAATTCCATTGCGAAACGAGATCTTCTTTCTTGTAATTTCCTGCCATAAATTGCCGTAGTAGCAGCATCTGAATTTTCTTTTTCATACTTAGTTAGGATTGCGTCAACTTCTGGTTTAGGTACATCAGATTCCCAAATTTTTTCTTTGATTCCTTCTAAGACTAAAGTCGCAACTGCTTTTTCAATAGCCTCTGTAACGGCCATTTGCACAGGCTCGTTTGTTGTATATCCCGTTTCTACTTCTAATAATCTTTTGAAATTGACATACTTAAAAAGACTTTGATCGATTGCTTGCGATAAAATTGTTTTTGAAATGTAAACTGATTTTAAAATCTTACCATTTGCGGTAGATACCATTCTTAAATAAACAGTTACACGATCTTGTCTGTATTTAATAGATCCACCAGTACCGAAATAACGCGCTCCAAACCCGCCAGTAATTATATTAGAGTCATAGGAAATAATTCCACCTTCCAGTAGAACACCCGCGTATAATAAAGGTGTAATTTGCGGTACATTAGGATCAACATCTTTGGAATATTCTTGCCGTGTAGACCGAATAAGATTACGTTCTTGCAATAAATTACCAATATTTTCTCTTTCGATGGGAATAAACCATTTTGAATCTTCAAGCGCTTTAATTAAAATTGATGTAGCCCCTTGGGTTACGGCTGTACTAAAATTGCTACCATTTTCAGTGGCTTTGTACTGTCCAGTTTGGTCTCGAAATTTATAAAGCCCAACTACTATGGGCTCTTTAGGCTTGGGCAACTCTTTCAAGAGTGTTGTTGCTGGAGTATTTTCTCCAATTACCGCCTTTTCTACACCAGTAGGTTGATTGTAATATGCTCCACAACTGGAAATTAAAAAAAAAATAAGTAAGGGTACGCATTTTAATGTATTCATATTATCGATTTGGGATGATTACTTGTGTTTGTTCACCTGTTTTAGTATCTAAGATATCTACCGTTAATCCTCCAGACGAAGGATACACCTCTACAGAAAGACTACCAAAAGTGTAGGAACCTATTTTAATACCATCATTACCAAACTGTTGCTTAAACAAGGAGCTCGAAACTTGACTTAAAAGTAGCGAGTTTAAGCTTGATGTAAACCGCTCAAGTTCAGTTTGAGCAGGTTGCGAAATTGATTTGTCTGTAAACTTATTTTGGGACTCCGCCGAACTTGCCAGCCATTGATAATTAAATGTATCACCCCCAAAAGCAGGATTTTTAGGTTTGTATACTAAATCCTGTGCTATTACGGATTGAAAACCAAAAAAAACGATTGTTAAGACATATAATAATCTCATAAGTTTGTAGATAAAATTAATACTGAGTAAAATATTTGTTTTGTTTTTCTAAATTCTTAAGGTGTAAATACGTGGCATAAATAGCTTGTTCACCCATTACATTTAAATATTCTTCATCTGGACGTGCTAAAAATTCATATATAATATCATTCTCTATCGTGATTACTATCTTGGTATTTCTACCAAAACTAAATTCCTCTGTTAAAACGACAATTTTCTTGGCATTAATTTTATACTCATTATAGAGATAAAAATATAAATCGTAAAAATCTTTACCTACTTTAGTCTTCGTTTCATTTGAAATAATTCCTATTATTTCAAAACCGTCGGCAGGAATATTAGCTACGTTGTCTTTTTTTTTTGAGCATTTAGAACTACTCGATCCTTTCCTATTAACTGCTTATTTTCATTATAAAAAAGTAACAAAACAATAACCTCATCTGTATTGCCCAAATTAACTTCTGTTGTTGACAGATTTTTATTTTCACTTGGATTTAAAGAAAAAAATCCTTCTTGAACATTATTTGATTGATTATCATTTACAGTATTTTTTTTAATTACTGATAATTTATAGGATAAGCTCTGTACACCATCCGATAAATTTTCGGCAGTGCCAGTTATTTTTATATTGGTTTCCGTTTTATCTATCACTATTTTTGCTTTTACAACTGTGTTTGTTGTTTGGGAATAAGATGTACAACCCAAAAACAAAAAAATATATAATGAGAAATTAGAGAGTACTATTTTCATAATTTTGAATTATTGATCAATAGTACGGTAGCACCATTTCCTGACTGAATAATTTTTAAATCTCGTGAGATTGAATTGGAACCAAAACTATTGATAGTTAGATTATTCCCTTTTTGCACAAATTCATTTTTGACATCATATCTACTGTAGGAAGCAAAATCGTAAATGGTATTATTATCACCTTGCTGTAGTACTTTTTTTTCAATTGAGAGCGCTTGACTATTCAACAAGATCGTATTATTATTTCCTTTTTGAAACACTGATACAGCAGTAGTATTTGATCTTAATACCGCATTAAAAGTATTATACTCCCCAATCTGTTGCATTTGCACAGTATTATCAAAAGCTTGTTGCTTAGCAGTTGTATTTCCTGATAAGTTAGTTGTAGATAGATATAAAGAACCTTCTTTATCCCCCATTATAGCTATATCTAAGTTTTTACCTGGTGAAGTTTCTGTTCCTTGAGCAGAAATGAGCTGCAACGAAAATAACACAGCAATGACAAAACACAGTACTCGAATTTTCATACTATTGCTTTTAAATTAAAAAAAGATGGAGCAGCTACAAAGCTGCTCCAATCTTCATGATTGATCTATTAGTTACTTTGAGTTACACTAGATACATTGTAATTCCCTTGCTGAGAAACGGTATTGATGTTTCCTGAACTAAATCCTGTTTGCATTGTTGTAGAGGTATTTGATTTTCCCTCTTGCAAAATATTATCTAGATTTTTGAATCCATTTTGTGTAGTTAACGCAATGTTTTCTTTACCATATTGATAATGATTAGCCACATTTCTTTCGGTTAAAGACGTAGCTTTACCAACACTGTTTTGGGTAATAGTTGATTTGTTTTTGTCACCACCTTGACTCGTATAGGCTAGATTGAAGTTGCCGTTTTGAGTTTGAGTAGCTTCGTTGTCTCCATGTGGAGTCATTGGTATAGCTGACGTAAGTGGCACCATAAGTGAAAAAGTCCCAACGGCAGGAATAGGATTATTTCCTGAAGTCCCTTGATCAATAGTGGCTTTGTTATTATTACCTGTTTGTGTTTGGGTAGCATCATCATCCCCAAATAATGAGCCTGTTGCTACTTGAACTTCATCTTGCCAAATCGTGGCATCGTTTTTATCTCCAACTTGTTTTTGGGTAGCTCTGTTATCCCAATTGTTTTGAGAGATGTAAGCACGGTTGTCGTCCCCTTTTTGATCAACATCAGCGATGTTCTTTGCTGAAGCGTTAGCAGAAGACACAAACATTTGCCCTGGAAGTACTCCTTGATAAACAAAAGCATCATTGTTGCTTGTCGCTTGCTTAATTTTAGAACTTTGTGATGTTCCAATTTGATGTACTACCGCACTTTGAGAAGTTCCAGTTTGACCTACCAAACTTGAATTAGCTCCAGCTACTGGACCTGGTTGCGCATAAGATGCTGCTCCTACTAATAGCATCGCGGAGATGCTTAAAACTACTTTTTTCATAATAAATATATTTAATTGGTTGTTAATACAAATTATTATGTAGGTTCAAAAAAGTGATTTGGGATCTTCTTTTTTTAGAAATCAAATGTAATTTCAAAACTTTTTTTTACTTTTTGATTTCCACATTTCAAAGATAGAGAAGCATTTTAAAATCAACCCACGTATAAACACCTGTTTTACAGACGTTTAAACACAAATCCGATTAAGGGTTCATATAAATCGATGAAATACACCAATTAAAAAAGAACACATAGATATTTTTGAAAAATTATTTTTTTTTATGTTTCAAAATTTAAAAAAAATGAAATAGACATATTTAAAAGTATATTTATCGTAATTTATTCATAAACAAAAATTAATGCTTTTTTGATTGTATTCTTTCATTATCAGCTTGAAAAAAAAATATCAAAGGTTTATGCCTCATATGAATAAAAAAATGCCTCTCTAAAACAGAGAGGCATTTTCTTATAATGTGTACTTACTTTGCAATTAAGAATATGTTATAAACTATACTTTAATTTACTTTGTAAATAACAATTCTCGATATTTAGTCAAGGTCCAAATTTCGTTATCAACTAGTAACTCTAGTTTATCACAGTGGTTTCTAATAATCTCAAAATAAGGTTTTACTTTATTACAATAGGCTTCGGCCATTTCTTGAGCATTTGTTAGAGTATTTGCTTTTCTTCTTTCATCTGTCATTTCTTCAACTTTTGAATTTATCCCTTCAATATGTCCCGAAATTTCTTTGATAAGATTAATTTGTTCTTTTGCAATCGTTTCAAAATCAGCTCCAAAAATATCTTTCAACCCTTTTACATTGGCAATCAACGTATTTTGGTACTTAATAGCGGTTGGTATAACATGATTCTTAGATATATCTCCTAGAACTCTACCTTCTATTTGTATTTTTTTAGTGTATTCCTCTAATTCAATTTCATATCGTGCCTCCACTTCTACATGATTCATGATATTCAACTCTGAGAACAAATCTAAAGACTGCTTAGAAATTCTAGCTTTTAAAGCTTCAGGCGTAGTTTTAAAATTACTTAAACCGCGTTTTTTTGCTTCAACTTCCCATTCTTCGCTATAACCATCACCCTCAAAAAGGATTTTTTTAGATTGCTTAATGTATTCTCTCAATACATTAAAGATTGCATCGTCCTTCTTCATATCCTTAGAATCGATTAAGGCATCAACCTCAACTTTAAAATCTCTCAATTGTTTAGCAACAATAGCGTTTAATGTTGTCATGGCATTAGAGCAATTGGCTGTTGACCCTACAGCTCTAAATTCAAATTTATTTCCTGTAAAAGCAAAAGGCGAGGTTCTATTTCGATCTGTATTGTCAAGAAGTACGTCTGGAATTTTCCCTACTACGTTCAATTTCAAATCTGTTTTTTCCTCTGGTGATAATTTTCCTGCTGTTACGCCTTCTAGTTCTGCTAATACTTTTGTAAGTTGTTCTCCAATAAATACCGATATAATGGCCGGAGGAGCTTCATTGGCACCAAGCCTATGATCATTACTAGCCGATGCAATGGCAGCTCTTAGTAAAGACTCATTATCATTAACGGCTTTAATAGTATTGATAAAAAAGGTTAAAAACTGTAAATTACTCATAGGAGTTTTACTTGGACTCAACAAGTTAACCCCAGTATCTGTTGCCAAAGACCAGTTATTGTGCTTGCCAGATCCATTTACTCCTTTAAAAGGTTTTTCATGAAACAATACTTTTAAGTCATGGCGTTCGGCTACTTTTTGCATCACATCCATCAACAAACAATTATGATCAACTGCTAAGTTGGTTTCTTCAAAAATTGGTGCCAATTCAAATTGATTAGGAGCAACTTCATTATGACGTGTTTTTACTGGAATTCCAAGGAGCATACACTCTTGCTCCAAGTCTCTCATATAGGTAAGCGCACGTGTAGGAATGGATCCAAAATAGTGATCATCTAGTTGTTGTCCTTTTGCGGAAGTATGTCCAAGAAGTGTTCTTCCGGTCATGATTAAATCAGGACGAGAATTAGCTAATGCACTATCAACCAAAAAATATTCTTGTTCCCAACCCAAAGTGGCGGTCACTTTTTTCACATTTTTATCAAAATATTTACAAACTTCTGTCGCTGCTTCATCCATAACCATAAGGGCACGCAAAAGTGGTGTTTTATAATCTAAAGCTTCACCCGTGTACGAAATAAAAACAGTAGGTATGCAAAGAGTTGTTCCAAAGATAAATGCCGGTGATGTAGGATCCCAAGCCGTGTAACCTCTGGCTTCAAAAGTATTTCTAATTCCTCCATTTGGAAAACTAGAAGCATCAGGTTCTTGTTGAACTAATTGTGCACCACCAAATTTTTCAACAGGATCACTCCCGTCATGAGATGTTTCAAAAAAAGCGTCGTGTTTTTCAGCAGTTGTTCCTGTAAGCGGCTGAAACCAATGTGTATAATGGGTTACTCCTTTTGCAAGTGCCCATTCTTTCATACCCATCGCAATGTAATCTGCTAATTTACGGTCAATTTTGGTTCCGTGTTGTACCGCACTTTGAATTCCTTTTAAAGCATCCGAAGTTAGGTATTGCTTCATTGCCTTTTCATTAAAGACATTTGAACCAAAAATTATTGATTTTCTACCTGTTTCATCAAATTGAACGGGCTTTCTAGTCGATGCTTCTCTCAAAGCTTGAAAACGTAATGTTGGCATGTTTCGTTTTTTTAAAATTAGTTTAAATCCAATAGATCAAAATCAAATATACTCAATAATTGCATAAAAAATAAAAGGAAGTACTTTATGAATTTACATAATTAAGCCCTGCAAAAATACGTATTTTTTAATTCACCCCCTATAAAAATACCGTTTTGAAAAATATTATACCATTTAAAATAAAAAACACCCCCATTTTTACAGTATTTAAAAAAATATTTTACTTTTGTGCCAGCAATTTTACGAAGTAAATCTATAAAGACATGGCAAAAATTAAATTAGAGTACATTTGGTTAGATGGATATGAACCAACACAAAACCTTAGAAGTAAAACTAAAGTTGAAGAGCACGAAAATTTTCAAGGAACTCTTGCAGAAATAGGAAACTGGTCATTTGACGGTTCCTCTACAAGACAAGCCGAAGGTGGTTCGTCTGATTGTTTATTGGTACCAGTAGCAATCTATCCTGATCCTACTCGTATTAATGGATATCTTGTTATGACCGAAGTTATGAATGCTGACGGCACGCCTCATGCTTCAAACGGAAGAGCAACTATAGATGACGATGGTGATTTTTGGTTTGGTTTTGAACAAGAGTACTTTATCATGGATACCAAAACTTTATTGCCTTTGGGTTTCCCAATTGGAGGTTATCCTGCACCACAAGGAATGTACTATTGTTCAGTAGGTGGAAAAAACACACACGGAAGAGCACTTGTTGAAGAACATGCAGACCTTTGTATAGCAGCTGGAATCAACTTTGAGGGAATCAATCAAGAAGTGGCTTGTGGCCAATGGGAATTTCAATTGTTTGCTCAAGGTGCTAAAAAAGCAGGAGACGAAATTTGGGTAGCACGTTACTTACTGGATCGTTTGACTGAAAAATACGGGTACTATATTGAATACCACCCAAAACCGCTTGGAGATACAGATTGGAATGGTTCTGGAATGCATGCTAACTTTTCTAATGAAGTTTTAAGAACATGTGGTTCTCAAGAAATTTATGAAAAAATATGTGAAGCTTTTAGACCTGTAACAGCTGAACACATTGCAGTATATGGCGCTTACAATGACTTGCGTTTAACAGGTAAGCACGAAACAGCTTCAATTCACGATTTCTCTTACGGAGTGTCTGATAGAGGTTGCTCAATACGTATTCCTTTAATGACTGTTCAAAAAGGATGGAAAGGTTGGCTTGAAGATCGCAGACCAGCTTCAAACGGTGACCCATATAAAATTGCTGCTAGAATTATACAAACAGTAAACTCTGCTTTGTAATTTTGAATACTATATTTTTTTGAATCAAAATGCCTTCCTTAACGAAGGCATTTTTTTTACACCAATTTCAAAGAGTTACTGCCCTCAACTTTATTTTCAATAATCTTCTTGATTCAAGATTCTAGAAGTATCTTTGCGCTACATTTTAAAATAACTTTTATGATTGTTTGGATCTCTTTCTTAGTAGCAGTTCTAATTTTTCTAGCATTTGACTTGGGAGTATTTAATAAAAACCCACATATCATTAGCTCAAAAGAAGCTGGGAAATGGACCGCAATATGGGTTACATTGTCGTTTTTGTTTTCTGGAGTAGTGTACTGGTTGTACTCAACAAATTACATAGCAAATCCGGACGCATTAAAACCAAGTGCTGCTGCAATGAAATTTATTACGGGTTACTTAATAGAGTTGTCATTAAGTATTGACAACATTTTTGTAATTGCAATTATTTTTGCAGCTTTCAAAATCCCTCAAAAATACCAACACCGCGTTTTGTTTTGGGGTATCTTAGGCGCTATTATTTTTAGAGGCTTGATGATCTTTTTTGGTGTGATGCTGATTAATAAATTTTCATGGATGACCTATATTTTTGGTGCATTCCTAATTTATACCGCAATGAAGATGTTGTTTAGCGGTGAGGACGAACAATTTCAACCCAAAAAATCTTTTGTTTACAAGGCTTTAAAAAAAGTTATACCAATTTCTAATCACATAGACAAAGAACATTTTTTTGTGAAAAGAAGACATATTACTGCTGCAACCCCCTTGTTTGTGGCACTTATTGTTATTGAAGTTATGGACGTTGTTTTTGCAATAGATAGCGTACCTGCTATTCTTGCCATTACAAATGATCCTTTTCTAGTTTTTAGTTCTAACATTTTTGCTATATTAGGATTGCGATCTATGTACTTTTTCTTAGCCAACATGTTAGCTAAATTCAGCTATCTAGAATACAGTCTTATTGCTATTTTAAGCTTTGTAGGACTCAAAATGTTACTGCACGACTTTATTAAATTACCAGAATGGGCTTCACTTGCTTTTATTGCAGTTGCGCTTCTACTTGGTATTGGAGTTTCATTATTTAAAAGTAAAAATTCTGAAGAGTAAAGCATTCATTTTATACCACAAAAAAAAGGAAATCTCACGATTTCCTTTTTTTTATGAATATAATTTAAATTACAAAGTGATCTTTTTAACATCGCTTTGTTGAACTTTTAAAGCTGACATCACTGCATTTATATCATTCTTATTGACTGTTTTTGCAAAACCATCTGGAACAATAACTATTTTAAACGTTTGGTTTTGAGTCCAATCAGATGATAAGGTATTCAAACTAAAATTAGCAGTTAAAAACAAATCGACATTAAATCTGGTATAATCAAAATTATAATCCAGCTCTCTACCATTGTCCAGATAATAAGTCTGTGGCATCAATCTCCAGATATCTTGACCATTAACTACATCAAACAAATGGTACACTAATACAGAATCAAATGATCCTATTGGCGGATCAAAATCTACTATTTTACTATATCCATTACCTGGACCAAAAGAAGTTGTGACTTCAAAAACTTCTGTTCTTGGACCTTCGTCATATACTTCTGTAACTTCGCAACTTTGTAGTGTCATCATCCCGATGAATGCTAAAAATAGAGTAATATTTTTCATAGTTATATAAATTTTAGTTGTTATTTTAAATTCTATTCATGAACTGTGCCAAAATTTATTATACAAATGAAATAGTTTTAAATACACTTCTAAAAAAAAATACAAATAACTAAAAAACAATATTTTATAAATTAATTTATTGTGCGATTAGTGACATAAAATTTAAAAAAAACTTAGACCACAAGTGAAATCCACTATAATAATTTAACACCATAAAAAAAGACCTTTCCGTAGAAAGGTCTTTTTCATTATAATAAAAATTAAAACTTACATATTTCGTCTGTATTGACCACCCACTTCAAATAAAGCCGCCGTAATTTGTCCTAAAGAACAAACCTTTGTTGCTTCCATCAAGTGTTCAAATAGATTTTCATTTTTAATAGCCGCTTCTTGAATGCTATTCAGTTGTGCATTCACCTTATCTTGATTAGATTGGTGAAGATTATTCAACATATCAATCTGGTATTGTTTCTCTTCTTCGGTAGCACGAATTACTTCAGCTGGAATTACGGTTGGCGATCCTTTAGAACTCAAGAAGGTGTTCACACCCACAATTGGGAATTCACCGGTATGTTTTAAGGTTTCATAATACAAACTTTCTTCTTGAATTTTACTACGCTGATACATTGTTTCCATAGCACCTAAAACTCCTCCACGCTCGGTAATTCTATCAAATTCTAGTAATACCGCAGCTTCCACAAGATCTGTTAATTCTTCGATAATAAAAGCACCTTGAATTGGGTTTTCATTTTTAGCTAGACCTAATTCCTTATTGATAATCAACTGAATCGCCATGGCACGACGCACACTTTCTTCCGTAGGTGTCGTAATAGCTTCGTCATACGCATTGGTATGTAATGAGTTACAGTTGTCATAAATAGCGTATAAAGCTTGCAAAGTGGTACGAATATCATTGAAATCAATTTCTTGTGCATGCAACGAACGACCAGAAGTTTGAATGTGGTATTTCAACATTTGCGCTCTTTCATTGGCACCATATTTTGTTTTCATGGCTTTCGCCCAAATTTTACGCGCTACTCTACCTATTACAGCGTATTCTGGATCTACTCCATTCGAAAAGAAGAACGATAAATTAGGTCCAAAATCATTGATGTTCATGCCACGGCTCAAATAATATTCCACGTAAGTGAATCCATTAGAAAGGGTAAAAGCCAATTGTGTAATTGGGTTTGCACCAGCCTCGGCAATATGATATCCTGAGATAGAAACCGAATAGAAGTTTCTAACATTCTTTGTAATAAAATATTCCTGTACGTCACCCATCAATCGCAACGCAAATTCAGTAGAGAAAATACACGTATTTTGAGCTTGATCTTCTTTTAAAATATCAGCCTGAACCGTTCCACGCACTTGTGATAAGGTTCTTGCTTTAATATCATTGTAAATTTCCATAGGCAAAACCTGATCTCCTGTAACTCCCAAAAGAAGTAACCCTAAACCATTATTTCCTGCAGGTAAATCACCTTGGTATTGTGGTCTTTCTACCCCTTTTTGCTTGTAAATAGCTTTGATTTGAGCAGCAACTTCAGCTTCAAGATTATTTTCTTTGATGTAAATTTCGCACTGTTGATCGATTGCAGCATTCATAAAAAACCCAAGCAGCATAGGAGCTGGTCCGTTGATTGTCATACTAACAGAAGTCATTGCATGTACCAAATCAAAACCTGAGTACAATTTTTTAGCATCATCTAGACAACAAATAGAAACTCCGGCATTACCAATTTTTCCATAAATATCTGGACGCACATGCGGATCATTACCGTATAAGGTCACACTGTCAAATGCTGTTGACAATCGTTTGGCTGGCAATCCAGCACTTACATAATGAAAACGTTTGTTAGTTCTTTCTGGCCCACCTTCACCAGCAAACATTCTAGAAGGATCTTCTCCTTCACGCTTGAAAGGATATAAACCTGCCGTAAAAGGAAATTCTCCAGGAACATTTTCCTGTAAACACCAGCGTAAAATATCACCCCATGCTTTGTACTTTGGCAAAGCAATTTTCGGGATTTGAGAATGCGATAATGACTCGGTATGGGTAGCCATTTTAATTTCGCGATCACGTACTTTAAAAGTATAAACCGGATTTTTATACTTGTTTACTTTTTCGTCCCAATTTAAAATAATCTCCCAGTTGTAGGGATCTAAATCCATTTTTACTTTTTCAAACTGATTTAGTAAAAGATTTAAGAATATTTTATTTTCGGCAGCACCTGCTTTTTCAAGTTCTATAGCAGTTGGCAAAACGGAATCATCATTGATCCCTGCTTTATTCAACTCTGGTGTTTTATTAGCAACCGTTTCAATGGTTTTGTAAATGCCGTATAATTTTTGAGCTACTTGTTCTTGGCTCAACGCAGTCACATCATATTTGCGGTTACTCTCTGCAATTTCAGATAAATAACGGGTTCTGTGTGGTGGAATTACAAAGATTTTCTCACTCATTTCACGCGTGATTTGGAACGTAGATTGCAAATCAGAATTTGTTTTTTCATGGACTTTATCCATAATCGCTTTGTACAGCGTATTCATTCCTGGATCATTAAACTGCGAAGCAATTGTCCCGAAAACAGGTAGTGTATCCAAATCAGCATCCCAGAGGTTATGATTGCGCTGGTATTGTTTTTTCACGTCTCTCAAAGCATCAAGAGAACCGCGTTTGTCGAATTTGTTTATTGCTACCAAATCCGCAAAATCAAGCATGTCAATTTTTTCCAATTGGGTTGCCGCACCAAACTCTGGAGTCATTACGTACAAAGAAACATCAGAGTGGTCCATAATCTCAGTATCAGACTGACCGATTCCTGAAGTTTCTAAAATAATAATATCATAGTTTGCCGCTTTGATTACTTGAATGGCATCAGCAACATATTTTGACAATGCTAAATTGGACTGACGTGTTGCCAATGAACGCATGTATACACGAGGATTATTGATGGCATTCATTCGGATTCTATCACCCAGAAGTGCTCCACCCGTTTTTCTTTTAGATGGATCTACAGAGATTAATCCGATTGTTTTTTCAGGAAAATCAATCAAGAAACGACGTACTAATTCATCAACTAAAGATGATTTTCCAGCACCACCTGTACCCGTAATTCCCAGTACTGGTGTTTTACAATTTTCATTCTTTTTTTGGATCAGTTCCAATGTTTTAGCAGCAACATCAGGGAAATTTTCTGCTGCAGATATGATTCGGGCTAGAGCTGTTGGATTTTTAGCCTCTAATTGCTCTACTTCATTAGTCAATTTATCTCCAGTAGGAAAATCAGATTGTTGAACCAAGTCGTTAATCATTCCTTGTAATCCCATCGCGCGTCCATCATCTGGAGCGTAAATGCGGGTAATACCGTAAGCTTGCAGTTCAGCAATTTCAGTAGGCAAAATCACTCCGCCTCCACCACCAAAAATTTTTATTTGACCCGCTCCTTTTTCTTGAAGCAAATCATACATATATTTAAAGTACTCATTATGACCACCTTGATAAGAAGTGATGGCAATAGCATTAGCATCTTCTTGAATTGCTGTATTTACAACTTCTTCTACACTTCGGTCATGACCTAAGTGAATTACCTCAACACCTGTAGATTGAATAATCCTACGCATGATGTTGATTGCTGCATCGTGACCGTCAAAAAGAGCTGCTGCTGTTACAATTCTTACTTTATTGTTAGGGATATATGGTATTTGTTGTTCCATTTTATGAATATGATAATTTAAGCCTGCAATTTACAATTTTATTTTAAAAAAGCTATTTGAAGTTAACCGATGTTATTCACATATATAGAAGAATTTTCTAATCTAGCCCCGATTGCAGTGGCATCCCTCGCTTTTTTTGAGCGAGGATACAGCGAAAAGCGGGACAAATTTTCATGAATGCACAAAATGGGTGCTCCTAATGAAAAGTTTGGCTTTATTTTTGAATAAGTCGTATTTTTACAAATGCCAAATGGCGCACTAACGAATACCCTATTTAAGATGAAAAAGATTGTAGTACTGATCGCGGCGATTTCCCTTTCTGGTTGTGCCGAAATGCAACAAGTGATGAATCAATTCCCGCAAACACAAGGCATTGGAGGCATTGATATTGCTGGTGGTTTAAAGGAAGCTTTAAACAACGGAATTTCGAAACAAGTTACAAAACTAACGGCTACTGATGGTTTTTATCGCAATGAGGCTGTAAAAATTTTATTGCCAGAGGAATTGCGAAAAGTAGATACTGGTTTGCGCAAAATAGGACTTAGTTCCCTTGCTGACGAAGGTTTGAAAGTATTGAATCGCGCTGCCGAAGATGCTGTAAAAGAAGCCACACCCATATTTGTAGACGCCGTGAGAAATATGACTATTACGGATGCCAAAACTATTTTGTTAGGCAATCAAAATGCGGCAACATCATATTTACAAAACAGTACATCAACGGCTTTGTACGGAAAATTTAATCCTGTAATTAAAAACTCATTTACAAAAGTCGGCGCGGATAAAGTGTGGGCCAACATTATAACCAAATACAACAGCATTCCGCTGGTGAATAAAGTAAATCCTGACTTGACCGATTATGTGACCAAGCAAGCGCTGACGGGTGTTTTTAAAATGGTTGCCGTAGAGGAAAAGAATATTAGAACTAATTTGAGTTCCAGAACATCTGTATTGCTGCAAAAAGTTTTTGCTATGCAGGATAAAAAATAAAAATTTGGCTGTTTTATATCACAGAAACAGCCAAATCCTATTTTTTTATATCAGCAAATACCATTAGTTTTGAGTTAATAGCCCTCTACTTTTCAAAGGCCTAAAAAGAAAAATGAATGCAAAAAATTACAATACTAATTCACTGCCCAGATCAAAAAGCAATTATTGCCTCTGTTACTAATTATATTGCCGCCATTGATGGTAATATCGTTTATTTAGACCAGCATGTAGATGCTGATGAAGATGTTTTTTTCATGCGTATTGAATGTGAATTTAAAGCTGAAAATTGGAATCTTGAAGCTATAAAATCCGATTTTCAAACTGTTATAGCTACACCATTCCAAATGTCATGGGAAATGCACCTGCAAACTGACAAACCTAAAATGGCTTTGTTTGTGTCCAAATACGACCATTGCTTGTATGATATTTTGGGTCGTTATCGAGCGGGCGAATTACCTCTTGAAATCGCAATAATTATCAGTAATCATAACGATTTAGAAGCAGTAGCACATCAATTTGGAATTCCTTTTTATCATATTCCTTTTACGAAAGAAATAAAAGATATAGGCGAAAAACAACAATTGGAATTGCTCCTTCAAAACCAAATTGATTTTATTGTTTTGGCTCGCTACATGCAAATTATCACTCCAAATCTTATTGCACAATTTAAAAATCAGATCATCAACATTCATCATTCTTTTTTACCCGCTTTTCCGGGTGCTAAACCGTATCACTCCGCTTTTAAACGAGGTGTAAAAATCATTGGTGCTACAAGTCATTATGTAACCGAAGAATTAGACGAAGGCCCTATTATTGAACAAGACATAGCACGAGTTTCTCACAGTCATTCTATTGATGATTATATAATGAAGGGGCGTGACCTAGAACGAACGGTGTTGGCCAGAGCCATAAAATTGCACGCGGAACGCAAAACAATGGTGTATAATAATAAGACGATTGTGTTTGTGTAAAAAAAGTAATAAAATACTGATTTTCAAATTTTTACATTTTAAAAAATCATACTTTTGGATTACCAAAATCTTAACTAAAGTCCAACAAAGTAATAACAAAATCTTAACAACGATATCTTGAGTTCTTCACGACCTTTGTAGAGTAATAAACTGGTTATTTATTATTTTGGTTTTGGTTAGTTAAAGAATTGCTCGTACACTTGTACGGGCATTTTTTTTACCTTTTATTTTTTAGGAAAGAAAGAACAGCCTCATTAAAAACATTAGGTTGCTCGACATTAACAACATGACCTGAATTTTCAACAACAAAAAGTTTTGAGGATTTGTAATGACTCTCGACCACTTTACGAACTGATGGTAAAAACATATAATCTTCCTCACCCATTACATATAAAGTAGGGATATTCAATTCAACTTGACGAAACCATTTGAGAACCGGATTGATTTCGGCTGTAAGCTTGAACCACTTAATGAATTCTTTTTGGTATAACTTTTTAGCTTCGTTGATAAATAGTAAGCGAGATTGTTTGTGACTTTTCTTTGGCATGATTACAAATGCAAAGAACTTGTATAAAACCAAATAAGGCAACACGTATTTAAACATATTTCCCAAGCGCATTAACACTTGCGAGCGAAAATTCATTTTGAGAATGGCACCACCCAAAATCATACTTTGGACCCGTTCTGGATACATTTCAGCCAATTGCCTGATTAAAATTGTTCCTAATGAAATGCCTACAAAATGGGATTTTTTTATGTGCAAATGATCTAAGACTTCGAGAATATCATTGGCCAAAGCCGAAAAAGTATATTTTTGTTTGAAAGCGGTTTTTAAAGTCGTTTTTGATTCACCATGACCTCGCAAATCGAGTAGCAAAACATTGTATTGCTTTTTGAAATCTCGAATTTGTTTGAACCAAATAGACGAGCTTCCGCCTGCTCCGTGGACAAAAGTAACCCACTGATCGGTATTTTTATTCTCGTAAATGGTGTAATTGATCACGTATTTTTTTTGTAAAAATAGAACTTTAATTTAAAATTTCAACACCGTTTGCTGCTAACCTGATTAATATAGGTTTGTAAAATCAAAATAAACCTAATGCCTATACTGTTGCTATTGAATTATGGATTTTTTTGAAATAATCAAAAGCTTTGACTAATCTGCTTCCATGCCATGAAAACATTTCGCCATCCACAAAAATTGTTTTGCCGTGATGGGTGTGAATTCCTATTTCAAAAGCATGCTCCTCTGTAAAAGGAAACGGTTCCGAGGACAGAAAAACAAGTTGGGGATCACCCTCAGAACGAATTTTTGTAATATCCACTTCGGGGTATCGCTCTTTGTTTGAGTATATATTTTCAAAGTGATTCAATTGTAATAATTCATCAATAAAAGTTCCAGAACCTGCTACCATATAAGGGTTTTTCCAAATAAAATAGGCCACTCTTAAAACGGGTTTATCGGCTATGAATTTTTTAAAATCGCTCCATGCAAAAATCAATTTGTCACTCCATTTTTGAGCTTCGGTACGGCAGTTAAACAGCTGTCCAAAATCTTTAATCATTTGGATATTGTCTTCAATGGTAATTATATCCGTCACCCAAACGGGAGCAATTTTTTGCAACTCGGCTACCATTTCCTGAGTGTTTTCCTCTTTATTGCAAATGATAATATCCGGTTCCAGCAATCGGATTTTTTCATAATGCACTTTTTTAGTGCCTCCTACTGATTTCTTAGTCAATTTGAAATGATAGGGATGCACGCAAAACTTTGTAATACCAACTATTCTCTCCTCGAGACCTAAATCATACAGCAATTCTGTTTGTGACGGAACTAGTGAAATAATGCGTTTTGGAGCTGACTCAAACGTATGGGAACGACCAAGTTGGTCAATGTATGTTTTCATGAATGGATTCTTGTAAAATGGAATAGAATAAAAGCAAGCAAACGCAATCCTTAACTACTTTAAATCAAGAATTGCATTCATCTCTTGTTGCATTTTTAAAGCTTCTTCGCGTGCTTTTAGGGCAAAATCAGTTCCGTTTGAAGCATAAATAATCCCTCGAGAAGAGTTAATGAGTAGTCCAATGGAGTCATTCATTCCGTATTTACAAACCTCTGATAAGCTTCCACCCTGCGCACCAACTCCAGGCACGAGCAAAAAACTATACGGCACAATCTTTCTAACTTCAGTAAAGTATTCGGCTTTAGTAGCGCCTACCACATACATTAAATTAGAACTATTTTTCCAAGTTTTTGAAGTTTCCAGTACCTGCTTGTACAATTCTTGCTGGTTTGTTTGTAGCGTTTGAAAATCAAACGCACCCTCATTTGATGTAAGTGCTAACATTATAGTATGCTTATTCTCAAAAGCTAGAAAAGGCTCAACAGAATCTTTACCCATATACGGAGCAACAGTTACACTATCAAATTTTAAGTCTTCAAAGAAGGCCTTAGCATACATAGAAGATGTATTTCCTATATCGCCACGTTTTGCATCGGCAATTGTAAAAATATCCGGGTATTTTTCATTGATGTAGTCAATCGTTTTTTGTAATGAAGTCCAACCCTTTAAACCATAAGCCTCATAAAAAGCTGTATTTGGCTTGTAAGACACTACTAAATCATAAGTTGCATCAATAATAGCTTTATTGAACTCAAAAATAGGATCTTCAAGAGTAAGTAAATGTTTTGGAATTTTATCTAAATCTACATCAAGCCCTACGCAAAGGAATGATTTTTTAATTCTAATTTGATCGATTAATTGCTGTGTTGTCATATTATAGTAGTTGTGTGGCAAAATTACAAACATCCATATTAATTAATGTCATACCCTCGAATAAAAATTAAATTTTAATCTTTAACTGATGAATCTATAAATTAATCATGGAGAGGAAAGTCAAAAGTAATAAGCGTTAACAAAACTCAATTTACTCTTTTACAACTAGATGTTTTGCGAGATAAAAGGGTAAATTTAATTTTGAAAAAAATATATAATTGCTTCATTTCTTTGTGTTAAATAAAATAATTTCCTACAAAATAAAAAATAAAATTAACGATTGTTCAATCTAAAAGAATGGACTTAAAATAATAAAGATGTCGTTACCATCCATACCAATATTTTAAAAACCATACCATTAGCTAAGAAAAAATGTTATTAATAAATATTATTTGATCTAAAAAAAAACCTAAAAAAACATCTTGAAAACCGTGTATTAAAAAAACAAATGTTCCTTTTTATATCTTTACTTTAAATTGACAGTTTATGAAAATACATTTGAAGTTTGATTACGCACAATTAACAAAAAAAATCATCCAAGAAAAACTAACTGATTTGGGTTACAAGTTCAATATCATAGGTTTTGGTGAATTTAATTTTTTAGAAAAAGTACCTTTGGCAAAAATGGAAGAGCTTACCGCCATTTTTAATGAATACGGTATTGATATTGTTGAAAATCAAAAAAGTGTACTGGTACAAAAAATAAAAGATGCTATTGTAGAGATGGTTCATACGGATAAGGCTTTGAATATAAAAAGCTCGGTATATATTGCTGAAAAATTAAATTTGAATTACACCTATTTATCGAATGTTTTTTCAGAAGTAACCTATACCTCTATTGAGAATTTTATTATTATTCAAAAAATAGAATTAGCAAAGAACCTGATGATAAAAACCGCACTTAACTTAACCGAAATTTCGATTCAATTAAATTATTCCAGTGTGGCACATTTAAGCACACAATTCAAAAACACAACAGGAATGACGCCATCGGCATTTCAAAAAATCATTCAAAAAAGAAGAGAAGTAGCCCAAAAAAACAATTAAAAAAGTATAAATATGAACACCGATTTTATAAATATTTGCCTTGCGGATGATGATGAAGACGATAGATTGTTTTTTACTGATGCGTTTGATGAATTAAAAATAAACACTAAAGTAAGCACCTTTAATGACGGTGTAGAGTTAATGGATTTTTTACACCATCCCGATTCTATTTTACCTAATGTTTTGTTTCTAGATTTGAACATGCCCAAAAAAAATGGCCAAGAGTGTTTACTAGAAATAAAAAAGGATGAAAAATTCAATGATATCGCTGTTGCTATTTATTCTACTTCATCATCTGAGGAGGATATTGAGCTTACCTTTATCAATGGCGCTAACATTTATATTAAAAAACCAAATGATTTTGAGAGACTAAAAAAAATCCTTTCGGAGGTTGTCACTCTTAACTGGCAGTATCATACCTCAGGTTTAAATAAAGATAATTTTTTAATGAGAATGTAATATGAGGTATATTCAATTACATAAATCACCTCTTTTTCTCAAAATAATTTTTATTATTTCAATTGCAATAATATTTTTTATCGGTGGAGTTACTTTTAAACACATAACGGTTTTAAAAAAATCGTCTGACTTTGTGAGTAAAAGCCACGATGTTAATACCGAACTGGAACGCTTAATTTCATTTGTAAAAGATGCTGAAACAGGACAAAGAGGGTATTTATTGACGAGAGATGAAAGTTTTTTAAAGCCTTATTTAGAATCTAAAAACGCTGTCAAGAAATCCTTCAATAAAGTTTCTAAACTCACTGAAAATAGTAGAGCCCAACAAGCCAACTTAAAGAAACTACTTTTCTACATCAACAAAAGGCAGAATTATTTATCCAAATCGATTTATTTGACAGAAGATAAAAATTATGACAAAAATGAACTAGCTAAAAATTTAGTCATTGGTAGAAAAACTATGGATTCTATTCGCTCTCAGATAGAGGAAATGATGATTACTGAAAAGGTTTTATTAAACTACAGACAGCAAGAGTATATTTCGACCATGAATTATACGCCATTGTTAATTTATTTAACGCTTATTGTAACACTATTACTCATTACAATAGCTTTTATAAAAATGAATAGAGATTTAGTCTTGTTAAAAAAAACTATCAATACTTTAACCGTTGCTAATGAAGCTAGCAATTTAGCTGAAATTGTAGGGGGTTTTGGTAGTTGGCAATACAATCTTGACAAACAAACTTTTACTTTTTCTGACAATGAATACCGTTTATTAGGTTGTGAACCGCAATCATTTATTGCAAGTAGTGAGTCTTTTTATAAATTTGTTCATCCTGATGATGTAAACTATGTTCGGGAGAATTCTATTAATATCCAATCTGAAGTTAATCTAGCTCCATTTACCTATAGAATCATTCGCAAAGATGGTGAAATAAGATATTTTAGAGCATTAGGTAGAGTTGTTACCGTATCATCGGGTGAGCGTACATACATAGGTACAACCAGTGATGTTACTGCCGAAGTAGAAGCCAAACAAATGATAGAGCTTCGGAATAGAGACTTAGAAAGCAGCAATAAAGAACTTATGGCTTTTAATTATATTGCAAGTCATGATTTACAAGAACCATTACGAAAAATAGAAACTTTTTTATCCCGATTAGTGACTAAAGATTATTCAAATTTATCCCAATCTGGGCAGCAATATGTATCTAGTATACAATCTTCTGCAAAAAGAATGCGCGTTCTTATAGATGATTTATTACAGTTTTCTAGAACCAATAAGGGTGAAAAAATATTTGAAAAAACAGATTTAAACATTGTTCTTTCTAATGTTTTACAAGAATTGGCACCAACTATAGAGGATAAAAAAGCACTTATAACTAGTGATGTATTGCCTACATTTGATGCAATACCTTTTCAAATACAACAATTATTTACCAATCTCATTAGCAATTCTCTGAAATACAGCAAAGAAAATAGTGCAGTTGAAATAAAAATTACCGCTACTACTTGCACTGCTGAGAATGAAGAAAATATTCCTGATACTATTATAGGTTCTAATTTGTATTATAAAATAGTATTTCAAGACAACGGGATAGGTTTTGATCAAGAATATGCAAGTAAAATTTTTATTCTCTTCAATAGATTACATAATAAAAATGAATATTCAGGAACTGGTATTGGCTTAGCCATTTGTAAAAAAATTGTTGAAAATCATCGCGGCTTTATTATCGCAAATGCAATTGTAAATGAAGGAGCTAGGTTTACAGTTTACTTTCCTGTCGTGTCATAAATACATTTGAAAACTGAATAAAAGGTCGTTTTTTTTTAAGAACGACCTTTTTTTATGCCTAAAAATCTTTGTTATTTATTTTTTTAAAAAGGCTATTTCAACAACAGTGTAACCTTTCTATTTATAGAATTATACTATTCAAAGCTCTCAACATAAAAATTCTGTAACAATTCCGAAAAGTAATATAACATAGTTTGTGAAAGGTCTTCGCATCTTTGTAAACGAAAAATAACTTTAAAAATCAGTGACAATGAAAAAATTAAATAAAATTTTCACATTAGTAGTATTTGCAATGGGAGCTACAAGTACTTTGCAAGCACAAGAAAATAATGCATCGATAGGAATAAAAGGAGGTTTGAATATGTCTAACTTATACACTGAGGATGTAGATGACAACAATCTTTTAACTGGATTTAATATCGGTTTATTTGCTCAATTACCTATAAGCTCTAGTTTGGCTATTCAACCAGAAATAAATTACACTACAAAAGGTGCTGAGCTACAGTACGATACTTTTTTTGCCTCTGGAACGGGGAAGTTTAGATTGAATTACATTGAAATTCCAGTTTTGATAAAGGCAAATTTGACTAAAAATTTCAATGTACATTTTGGACCATATGCCGCTTTTTTAGTGGACTCAAAAATTACGAATGAAACTGCAAACAATACTTTCAACTTTGAACAAGATATTAATAAAGAAGATCTAAACACGTTTGATTATGGGTTGGCCGCTGGTATAGGATTTGATTTTGACAATTTTGGCATTGGCGCCAGATACAATTACGGTTTAAGTACCGTGGGTAAAGAACGCACCTCTGGAGGGGTAACATACAACTTCCCTGACTCTAAAAACAGTGTATTGAGCATTTATGCAGCAATAAAATTTTAATTTCAACTGATCATTATGAAAAACATCTTATATATAGCAGCTGTACTTTTTGTGGTACTATGGGCTTTAGGTTTTTTTGTATACAATATGGGCAGTATGATTCATTTTTTATTGATTATTGCCGTGATCGCAATACTATTAAAAGTAATTAAAGGATAATATAAATTATAAAAACACCATCATGAAAAATAGTGACGTAGCATTAGGAATACTAGCTGGATTAGCAGTTGGAACAGTAATAGGTATCTTATTTGCCCCTGCAAAAGGAAGCGAAACCAGAAAAAAAATAGCAGATAACGGAAGTGATCTGAAAAATTTGATCACGGATTCTTCTAGCCAATTGGGAGAAAAAATATCCCAAACTATGGATACCCTAAAATCTGAAACTCAAAATATATTGAGTGTATTGACACAAAATAATACTGACGAAAAGCCAAATTTTGACCACTTAGTCGATATAAACAGAGTCAAATAATTTTAATAATCGGAACGCGTCACACTGTTGAAAAGCAGTGTGATTTTGTCGTTTATAGTATGGAGATAACAATTATAGCTAAAAAATTACATTTTACAAAACAACATTACGTCTCTACAATAAACAACCCCAGAATTTACCTAAAAATGCAACTCAAAGATAAGATTTAATAATACCCCCAATGAAAAATTTAAAGAAACACTTCTACTTGTTACTTGTATTAATAATGAGTTTTTCGTGTCAGACTAAAAGTGAAAAAAGAATTGAAATTGCGACGAATGATTATATCCATTTTGTTGATTCGGTAACGGAATATAAAAAGGAAGAAGCTCAAAAAAATTGGAAAACTATTGAAAAAGATTTTGAGAAAAAATTAAATACATTGAATCTGAGAATAGATAGTTCCGAAGGCGCATCTGAATTTGAAGGCAAGATAGATTCGGCTACGGATAAGTTTGAAATTTATAGAAAAGCAGTTTTTAAAGGTTATGCTGACCCAGATATTAATCATTACCTAGACTAGAAAGGTAAAACTACATTGATGTACTTAAACGCAATTTATTTGAGTTTACTAGTTTTTCTATTAATTCTAAAATTCTGTTTTTGAAGTCAACTCTTTTTAAATATAATTTAGCACCTATAAAAAAAGACCTTACTAGCTATTAGTAAGGTCTTTTTTGGATTTATAGATTTAATTTTAAAAAACCTCGCTAGCTTCTTTTAATTTCTCCATATTGTTAACTAATGCAAGTTCGTCAACAATTTTTTGAATGTCGCCATTCATGATATTACCAAGATCATAAAGTGTTAATCCAACACGGTGATCTGTAACACGCCCTTGGGCATAGTTATAGGTACGGATCTTAGCCGAACGGTCACCAGAGCTTACTTGCGAAGTTCGCTTTGTAGCATCTTCAGCTTGCTTTTTAGCTAGTTCTTGTTCGTATAAACGAGATCTTAATACGCCAAAAGCTTTATCTTTATTCTTATGTTGTGATTTTTGGTCTTGACATTGCGCTACTAATCCTGTAGGGATATGCGTTAATCGCACTGCAGATTTTGTTGTATTTACAGATTGTCCACCAGGTCCTGAGGAACAAAAGAAATCAACGCGTACATCGTTCATATCAATTTGCACATCAAATTCTTCAGCTTCTGGCAAAACCATTACTGTAGCAGCAGAGGTATGTACACGTCCTTGAGTTTCCGTTTGTGGTACCCTTTGCACTCGGTGAACACCTGCTTCAAATTTTAATGTCCCATAAACATCTTCTCCTGTAACTTCAAAAATCACCTCTTTAAAACCACCAGATGTTCCTTCATTCATATCTACTACTGAAGTGCGCCATCCTTGATTTTCGCAATATTTTGTATACATACGAAATAAATCTCCTGCAAAAATACTAGCCTCATCCCCACCGGTTCCGGCACGAATTTCAACCATAACATTCTTTGCATCTTCTGGATCTTTAGGAATCAACATGAATTTTATTTCCTCTTCAAGTAGTGGCAAACGTTCTTTAGCTTCCTCTAGTTGCATTTTGGCCATTTCGGTCATGTCTGCATCACTATTGTCTGCTATAATTTCATTAGCTTCTTCTATGTTTGCCATGATAAGAACGTATTCATCTCGTTTCTCAGCAAGGGCTTTTAAGCTTTTGTACTCTTGATTCAATTGCACATAACGTTTTTGATCTGATATTACATCAGGTTGAATGATCAAATCCGAAATCTCATCAAAACGTTGTTTTACTATTTGAAGTCTATCTAACATTTTATAAATCCTTTTATTGGAGTGCAAAAATACGAAAAAAGTATTCAGTTTGCAAGATGAATCACAGAGATTCAAATGGAGTAACTTAGAATAGAATTCACCTGAAATTAAACTCCATTTTTCATTTCAATATTCATAGTTTTAATTAATAAATGTAACGTGTGTAAGTTCAGTTTTGATTGAATTTTTTATCTAAAGAAAAAATTCAATTTAAAATCTGTATTCTCTGTATTTGAAAGTGATTCTTAAAGATATTCCTTTAAAAGTACTAAGGCCAAAAACGGACTAGAAACCTCAACTAGTTAGTTTTAGCCGCCAGAATGGTACTTGCCACTAAACCCAAATCCAAAGTAATTGCACAAACCGTAAATGCAATGTAAGGAGGCAAACAAAAATTTCTTGAGATTAGGATTTGTAAATTACATTCTTAAACCCATTACAAAAGAGAAATTAATTGAAACAATCGAGAAATGGATGTCCTAAAAGCAAATTAGTATGTAAAATGACATACCAATACCACGAAGAGCGTTTATCAAACTATTTTGATAAACGCTCTTTTGAATTTTCGTTCATAAAACCGATCATTTCCTCAAATCTAGCACTCCAAGGTTTAAAAAATTGCACCACCATAGGAACGTGCTTTTTGTTCAAACGAATAGTCTGCATTTCAGGTTGAAAAGCTTTGATAGCTTTCTCAAAGCGTTGGCTTCCCTCAATAATTGAGGGATATGTTTTTGTACCAACATACAATAAAACTGGTGGGGTTTGTGCATTAACATAGTAAATTGGCGAAGCTGCTTTCCATTGCTCAGGATCGGAAGTCCATGTTGCCAAATAATCATCCTGATTAGTAGGAGGATATTTTTCGAGATAGTTTTTCATGTCCAGTCCAGCCGCATCGTTTAAAATGATTCCAGCAACACTCGTAGGTTGTACTCCGTATTTTGGATTCATCACTGCCAATGCCCCAAGATGCCCGCCTGCTGAATGTCCCGTTACAAAAATTTGGTTTGTATTGCCGTTGTATTGACCAATATTTTTCTTAGTCCATTCAATAACAGTTGCAATTTGCTGCGCCATAACATCGTAATTTACCGCAGGACTCAGTGTATAATCTGGTATAACGGTGATAATTCCCCTTCGAGCAAAATTGCGACCTAATACATTATAAGTTTCCTTACGCCCGCTATTCCAATTTCCACCATGCACAAAAATCAAAACTTTAGCGCCTGCTTTGTTTACTTTTCGAGGAACAAAAATGTTGAGCTTGGGTGCTGTGCTCGCATTTTCAACCGTAGTTGATTGGTAAACAATGTTAGTAGTCTTTTTGGAGGCACAACTCGTTATCAGAAAAACTGATATTAAAACAGTAGGGATTTTAAACAAACGCATCATGTATTTTTTTACGAATATACTATTTAAAAAAATCGTATCCATTATCAAGTTTCTAAAATAGGGCTTTAAATTCAGAGTCATTTTTAGTTTTGGTAGATTTAAAATCCAAAAAAAACGGTTAATATCAAAGATACGAACCGCTTTTAAGAAGCTTTTGATAAACAAAATGATTTTCAAATTAAAAGCTTTTAAATTAATTAAATTGCGCTGTTATATGATCAACTAAACTTTGATCCGTCATTTTATTCGAAGTACATTCTGTAGCTACTACATTCTTGTATTGAGGTATTTCACTCAAATAATTTATGAATTGCTCCTGCGCAGTTCCTGTTCCTGTTACGTGCAATTCATCTACGTTTTGCATGTGAGCGGTAATGCTTTTAAAAAGTTTTCTCAGCTGATCTCTTTCGGCATTGTTAGCGGCATTTTCGCTGGTATTGTAGCCTTGTCCGTCAACGGTTTCATGACCTAGTACTAAAAAATCTCCGGAATCTACATTTTCTCTTCCTACAATGGTAGCGTGATGGGAATCCATCCAAACTCCAAATTGCTTTTTACTGTTCTGTGACATGATTTTACTGTTTAAGTTATAACACCTTCTACTTCAGCTGTATGCTACTGATTATTATCCTTCTTATAAAGATAGTCTTTCTACTTTTAATAAAGTTGTATTTAACAAAGTCTTATGGTCTCTAAAAATTGGTGCACAGCTTTTTAGTTTCAAAAAAAATAGTCATAGGAAATGAATTTTAGTACGTAAAGTCGTTAATTAGTTGTCAAACAAAATACCATATCTTCAAATGTATTTCTATAGCACGGCTACGAACAAGACTTTACAAAAACAGGATTTGTTTGTATCTTTACTACTTCATTAAAAAACAAATTATTGTACGATGTACGACTCACTAATACGGTATTTCCAGAGCAGAGCTGCAATAGAAAAAGAACAATTGGATTTCATTTGTTCCCGTTTTTCAGCTTTAAAAACAAAACGAAATGAAATTTTAGTACGCTACGACGAAATTTGCCAACACTATTATTTTGTAAACAAAGGATGCATTCGCCTTTTTACCATCAATAAAGAAGGAATAGAAACCTCTCGTTTTTTTGCTTTCGAAGGAAGTTTTGGAACGGCATTGCCTAGTTTTATTGATCAAAAACCGACTTTTGAGTACTTACAAACCATAGAGAAATCGGATTTACTTGTTATTTCTAGAACTGATTTTTATCAATTAGTAGCTACCATCCCTGCTTTTGCAATGATTTATAGGGAAATTCTAGAGTTAGGTTTTATAACTGCTCAAAAACGAATATATGGCTTTCAAGGGTTTAATGCTTTAGAAAAAGTGCAATGGATTATTGCTAATCAACCTCAATTTTTATTACGAGTATCCAATAAAATGGCTGCCTCCTATTTAGGGATTACGCCATCAACCTTGAGCCGCATTAAATCCAAACTTTAAAAAACGTTGACATAGGACAATCTTTATAACGCTTCTCATTTTTAATTTTGACAAAAAATTAATTATGAAAACAACCGCTTTTTTATATGCGCTGTTAATCCCAATCTTTGCAACAGCACAAATCAAATCACAAACTAACCATAATATTAACCAACTGCCTTTTCAGCAGGAACAACAGTTCACTAAAACAGTTACACAGTTAACGCTTAAAGCGGCCGTTGCTATTACTGAAAATGCAAGAATAGCAGCTACGGGATTACAAAAGAACGTTACTATTGCCATCCTTGACCATTCTGGACAAATCTTGATGATTACCCGAGGTGAAGAGGTTGGGCCACACAATACCGAAGCCGCAAGACGAAAAGCCTACACGGCATTATCAACTAAAACACCCACATTAATCCTTTCTAGAAACTCGAGAACCAACCCAGATACACAAAATCTAACAACACTTCCTGAACTGTTATTATTGGCAGGCGGCTATCCGCTATGGCACAATGGGCAAGTCATAGGAAGCATAGGAATTGCCGGCGGAGGAAGTCCAGAAAATGACGATTTTATAGCTAAATCAGGGGCTCTACCAAGTGCTCAAATCACTACATATTAATTCACATAAAAATAAAAAAAATGAAAAATTTACTTTTTAGTTTTCTATTTCTAGTTGCAGCAACTACATCTTACGCACAAAATAACACCTATCAACTATCTAGTCACATCTTAGATATTTCAACAGGAAATCCCGCAGTAGGTGTTCCTGTGGTATTAGAAAAATACGATGAACCTACAAAAGTTTGGTCATATGTCACTGATAAAATTACAGATAAAAACGGACGTATTACCGATTTCTTACCGAACAAAGAAAGCAACAACGGAATCTATAAACTTCGTTTTTTAGTTGACGATTATTTTAAAACTAAAAAAACAGCAAGTTTTTATCCTTTTATTGAAGTAGTATTCCAAATCAAAGATGCAAACCATTATCACGTTCCTATCACACTTTCTAGCTTTGGTTATTCCACATATCGTGGCAACTAATTGTAAGAAGCAGGAATTATATCTTTAGTAGTATTTAGAAATTTCAAACGCTACTTTTCTTTCTGCATAAAGTGTTACCCATAAAGCTTTATTTTTGTATCAATAAAATCTAGATTCGAAACAAAAATAATCCCAATGGAAATAGCTCAAATTATAAAAGAAAAAAGAGGAACCCTAATTGATGTGCGCTCTTACGCAGAATTTACTGGAGGTCATGTTGCAGGATCTTTAAATATTCCGCTCCAAGAAATACCACACAGAATGCAGGAAATTCAAGAACTCACAACTCCATTAGTACTATTTTGTGCTTCTGGTAATAGAAGCGGTCAAGCACAGGTATTACTGACTGCGCACGGAATCGAATGTTATAACGGCGGTTCTTGGCTGGATGTAAATTTTTTACAAGCACAAGCTGAGTAATTACTAAGAAGATCATTACCTTCTATAAAATTATACAATGCAAAAGCCCGCTACTTGCGGGCTTTCTTGTACTATATTGAATCGTCTCAATCAAATTTTTGAAGTATAAAAGGACTTAGTCCTTCAAAGCTGGATAATCGGTATATCCTTTTACTGTATCGGTGTAAAATGTACTTTGGTCTGGAGTGTTCAAAGGAGCATCCGTTTCATAACGCGCTACCAAATCAGGATTGGCAATAAAAGGAACACCATAAGCTACCAAATCAGCATCTCCATCTTCAAGCACTTTAATACCTGTTTCCTTATTGAAACCTTTATTAATAATCAAAGTTCCTTTGTAAAAAGGTCTAAAATGCTTCGCTACTTCAGTTACTGCAAAAGGTACTTCAGATACATCTGTAAAAGGCTCCGTTAAATGAATGTACGCTAATCCGTAATCATTCAGTTTGTTAATAATGTATTCGTAGGTTGGAATTGTTTCTTCGTCAAGCATCATTCCTTGGGCATTGTGTAATGAAGGATTCAAACGCACTCCTACTTTTGAGAAATCAATAACTTCTTTCAAAGCATCTAAAATCTCAAATAGGATTCGGGATTTATTTTCAATAGAACCTCCGTATTCATCCGTACGATGGTTGGAATAGCCATTAAAAAACTGTTGCAATAAATACCCGTTAGCAGCATGTAATTCAACGCCATCAAATCCTGCAGCGATAGCATTTTTTGCTCCGTTTTTAAAATCTAAAACTGTTTGTTTGATATCTTCAATTGTCATTTCTTTTGGCACAACCGTATCTACAAAACCATCATTGGTGTACGCTTTCGCGAAAGGATTCAACGCTGACGGAGCGTGAGGCAATTCACCATTATGTAAATCAGGATGCGACAATCGACCCGTATGCCACAATTGTGCAAATATCGTCCCTCCTTTTTCGTGTACGGCTTTTGTAACCAGCTTCCACCCTTCGGTTTGTGCTTCACTGTAAATTCCAGGTACATTGATAAAACCCACTGCTTTTGTACTCACAAAGGTTCCCTCAGATACAATTAAACCTGCGGTTGCTCTTTGTGCATAATATTCTGCCGTAAGTGTTGTAGGAACGTTTCCTTCGTTATTAGAACGGCTTCGGGTCATAGGAGCCATAACCATTCGGTTTTTTAAAGTACTGTTTCCTAAAGTGTAGGGCTGAAATAAAATTGATTTACTCATTTGATTTTTTTATTTAGTTTAATTTTTTTTTGCACTGGCTTTCAATCCAATGCTTGTGAGTAGCTTCAAAACAGTCTGCACGGCTTCCTGATTGTTTCCGCTTATGTCAAAAGAATCGCTTGGATTAGCTTTTGATTCGCAAACATGCACAACTTTCGAAAATGGGAACAAAGCTTGAACTCTCTCATAAGAATAGCTTTCAACATCAGTACTAAAAGCGTTTTCAAAAAAAAGGACCAACTTTCCAGTAGCTACATTTTTGATTTTATTGATACCATTACCATCAATAACCGCATCATTTGAAAGTACAATTACATCAGCCTCCCAACTGGCGTTAGTGGGACAAATCATCATTTCTACATTTGCATTGGGATGTGCTGTCTGAATTTCAGAAAAAACGCTATTCAACACCGCAGCATTATGGTCAAACAGCAAAACAGCATTTGTTTTGGCAATTTGCTTGGCCATAAAAACACTATGGGTTTCTGATACGCCTAATACTGCAACTATTTTTCTTGGTGACATTGTTTTTTTTCTACAGTACAAATTTACGGCAGTATGAAAGCAGTATTCCTTGATGTAGCGCAAGAAATTCTATTGATGTAGATCAATTATTTATTCCTTTTCGCGCAATTGTTTTCGAATTCTACTAAGGGTTTCAGCGGCAAATCCGAGGTACGAAGCCAGCATGTGTTGGGGTACACGTTGTACAATTCCGGGATAGGCTTTACCTAATTTAATATATTTTTCTTCGGCAGTTTCAGTGAGTGTAGAATTGATTCTGGCTTGATTGGCAATGTAGGCGTTTTGCAAAAGTAAGCGTTGGTACCGCTCAAACATGGGGATTTGATTCATCAAGGCTTCTCTGGCCTCCGTGGTTAACAACAGTAGCTCCGAATCCTCAAGGGCTTCAATGGTATATATGGAATGACTGTTGGTGAGAAAACTAGACAAATCTGTAATCCACCACCCTTCGATTGCAAATTGAACCGTATGTTCGTTTCCTTTTTCATCCAAAAAATAAGAACGAAGAATTCCTTTTTCAACAAAAGCATTGTAGATACACACGTCTCCTTCTTGCAACAAAACTTGTTTTTTGCGTAACTTTTTTGGAATAAAAAACGTTTTACACAACTCCATTTCAGCTGGAGTTAGCGTCACTTTTTCTTGAAAGCTCTTAAACAATTGGTCAAACATAGTGGCAAGATAGTAAATACCGAAATAATACTAAAAAAATCTTGTCAATAAAACAGCACTACCCTTCATAACTAATGATAAATCTAAAAATGGAACCTGATATTAATCAAATTATCTGATTATATTTGCCGAGTCTAATTTAACACACAAATGAAACCAAACACACAACAATTAAAGGATTTAACAATCCAAGTTAGAAGAGATATTCTTCGAATGGTACACGCAGTCAACTCAGGACACCCAGGTGGTTCGTTAGGTTGTGCTGAATTTCTTGTCGTATTGTATCAAAATATAATGGATCGCAAAGAAGGTTTTGAAATGGACGGAATAGGTGAAGATCTTTTCTTTCTTTCAAATGGTCATATTTCACCTGTATTGTACAGTGTTTTGGCACGAAGCGGTTATTTTCCAGTTGATGAACTAGCAACTTTCCGTTTGATCAACTCCAGATTGCAAGGTCACCCAACTACACACGACCATCTTCCTGGTGTTCGTATTGCATCTGGTTCTCTTGGACAAGGATTATCTGTAGGGATTGGTGCTGCTCAAGCTAAAAAATTAAATGGAGACAATAAAATCATCTACACACTTCACGGTGATGGTGAATTACAAGAAGGTCAAAACTGGGAAGCCATCATGTACGCGTCTGCCAAAAAAGTGGACAATCTTATCGCAACGATCGATTTAAACGGAAAACAAATTGATGGTTCAACTGACGAAGTTTTAGCTATGGGAAGTATCCGTGCTAAATTTGAAGCTTTTGACTGGGATGTTTTAGAAATCGAAAAAGGAAACGATATCGAAGCTATTATTGCTGGTATGAACGATGCCAAATCAAGAACTGGAAAAGGAAAACCAGTTTGCGTATTGTTGCACACAGAAATGGGTAACGGTGTAGATTTCATGATGTACAGCCATGCATGGCATGGAAAAGCGCCAAATGATACGCAACTAGAAATTGCTTTGGGGCAAAACTATACAGAAGCAGAAAGCGATTATTAAAGAATTATGAGATATTAATTATGAATTTAGGGTTTTGCCTAATCATTCAATTTTTAAATCATTCAATTAAAGAAAATGAAAAAATATACAAACACAGGAAGTAAAGATACGCGCTCAGGTTTTGGAGCGGGAATGACTGAACTAGGTCAAAAAAACGAAAATGTGGTAGCACTTTGTGCCGATTTAATAGGTTCTCTAAAATTTGACGATTTTAAGAAAAACCATCCAGAGCGTTTTTTCCAAATTGGAATTGCGGAAGCGAACATGATCGGTATTGCGGCAGGGTTAACTATAGGAGGAAAAATCCCTTTTACTGGAACTTTTGCTAACTTTTCTACAGGAAGAGTGTACGATCAAATTCGTCAATCGGTAGCGTACTCTGAGAAAAATGTAAAAATTTGTGCCTCACACGCTGGATTAACTTTAGGAGAAGACGGTGCAACACACCAAATCCTTGAAGATATCGGATTAATGAAAATGCTTCCAGGAATGACTGTAATTAACACTTGTGATTACAACCAAACCAAAGCGGCTACTTTAGCTTTAGCAGATCATAACGGACCTGCATATTTGCGTTTTGGCCGTCCAGTTGTGCCTAACTTTATGCCAGCTGACGAACCGTTCGAAATTGGGAAAGCCATTGTTTTAACGGAGGGATCTGATGTTACAATTATAGCTACCGGACATTTAGTTTGGGAAGCTTTACAAGCTGCTGAAACCTTAGAACAACAAGGAATCTCTGCTGAAGTAATCAATATCCACACGATCAAACCATTAGATGAAGAAGCGATTTTGAAATCATTGGCAAAAACCAAATGTATTGTTACCGCTGAAGAGCATAACATTTTAGGTGGTCTTGGCGAAAGCGTTTCAAGAGTGTTGGCCTTAAACAGTCCTGCTCCACAAGAATTTGTTGCGGTAAATGACAGTTTTGGTGAATCAGGAACTCCAGAACAATTAATGGAGAAATACAAACTGAACGACCTTGCTATTGTGGAAGCAGTAGAAAGAGTAATGAAAAGAAAATAATCTTTTCAGTAAATTCAATAAAAAAACCAGACCGCCGCGGCGGTCTGGTTTTTTTTTTATGTCTTTTATTTTCTAGTTACATTTAACTAAATGTCTTTTTATTCTTGCTGGATTGGTTGTATTACCATCACAGCTTGGTATGTCTGCAAATGGAATTAGCTTTCCATTAACTGTAATTTCAGTTCGTGTGCTTATTCCATCAGCATCGTCATCTGTGTCTTGAAAATTAGGTATACCATCCTTATCCGTATCATCTGCATAACGAATAGCATCTGCAGGTGGCGTTGGATACGTTGTAGTATTGCTATAATTAGTCATATATCTATTACCATCTAAATCCTCAAGATAATCAGCAATCCCGTCGTTATCAGAATCTATTCTATTAATTTCATACAATTTGATACTAAACACTAACGGGGCATAAGCAGGAATACTATTTTGTCCTTGTGCATAGTAACCTAAACCTGAAGGAATAAAAAGAATTCCAGCTCCAAAATCACTGTATGAAACAGTACCGTCAGGATTTGACGTATAAGTTCCAGTTTTAAACTCTGGAAACGACTGTCCCCAACCCGCAATTGTCGATGATAAGTTAAAGAAAGTTTGTGGATTATTTGATTCCTCAAAGAAAGTCGCCCCAAGTGTATTTACCTCAGCTACTTTAGTTCGAGATAAATATTCTCCTCTGTAGGCAGTTAAAACACCATCAGTATTGGTAGGTGAAACCCCAGTTCCTGCTCTTAAAACAACATAATACAACTTATAAGTTACACCATTTCTAAGTACGTCTCTGCTTAGTAATTTTGGGAAAGTGGAACTGTTCAAATAAGACCAAATAGATGGCTGATTGCCTCCAGTAGGAATTTTTGAGATTTTGGTAACCACATCAGGGTTTGTATCCTCTATATAATATGTTTTTAAATACTCTTCAATATCCGCAATATCAGTAGCATACTGAACCGCATATTCTCTTGGCGGGGTAATAGGGGCAACTTCGTCTTTGGAACAAGAAAATAAAGACACAGTTGTAATTAATAGAAAAAAATAATACTTAAATTTGTTCATTATTGCTAATTTTTAAGTGCGCAAGATACAATATTGATTGATTTTTGTAAACTATTTAACTCCGATTTTAGAAATTTTATGAGAATAGATAAATATTTATGGTGTGTCCGGTATTATAAAACCAGAAACATGGTTACCGAAGCCTGTAAAAAGAATCACGTAACCGTTAACGGACAAGTAGCCAAACCCTCAAAGGAAGTTTTCCCTACTGATAAAATCACCTTTAGAAAAGATCAAATCACGCAAATTATTACGGTGCTTGACGTGCCCGAAAACCGCGTAGGTGCAAAATTAGTAGACATGTACCGCCGAAACGATACACCCGCCGAAGTTTACCAACATCTTGAACTTTTGAAATTATCAAAAGAGCATTACCGAAAAAACGGAACCGGAAGACCAACTAAAAAAGACCGCCGTGATATTGATGAATTTGGTAATGAAATAATCACCGATGATGAAGAGGGAGAATAGTAGTAAGTAATACAATAAAACATTAGTTAACTTCTGTAAAGCTAATAACCGACCGTAAAATTTGAATGCAGAATAAGTGACAAATAAAATCAGATAAAATATCAAATAACATTTGCCAGCCTTGGCTCCCTCCCTTTCGGGGAGGGCTGGGGAGGGGAAAACAAATTTTCAAATAATGAGCAAAAACATCATCTTGAACAATCAGGAAATTGAACATAAAATAAAACGAATTGCCTATCAAATCTACGAAACCTTTGTAGATGAACAAGAAATTGTCATTGCTGGAATTGCAAGCAACGGTTTTACTTTTGCCAAAAAAATAGCAGCAGTACTAGAAACTATATCGCCATTAACGGTTACGCTTTGCGAGGTACAAATTAACAAACAACATCCGCAGTCCCCTATTCATACCTCGATAACCCAAGAACAGTACACCAATAAAGGTTTAGTACTTGTTGATGATGTATTAAATTCAGGTACTACTTTAATATATGCTGTCAAACACTTTATAGATGTACCACTGAAAAAATTTAAAACAGCAGTCTTGGTGGATCGAAATCACAAAAAGTACCCTGTAAAAGCCGATTTCAAAGGTATTTCACTATCTACTTCACTTTTTGAGCATGTACAAGTTGTGTTTGACGAAAACGGAGACAATTACGCTTACTTAAGCTAACAAAGCAATAATATCAGCAACCGTTTGTTCGATAGATTTTTCATCAACCACTACCTTATATTGAGCTTGATTGTAATAAAAGCTTCTATCGAACAAATGTTTTGCCATAAACTCTCTCATATCCTCTTCGTTTTTACTCGCAATAAGCGGTCTTTTGCTTTTATTTTGATGTAATCTTTGAAATAAAGTCTCGATCGAAGCTTTTAAATAGATCGAAAAAACGTTTTCCCCTTTAAAAAATTCATGATTATTGGCATAACAAGGCGTTCCTCCGCCCAAACCGATGATCATTTCCTCTGTTGATTGCATCAAATCGGCAAAAACTTCGTGTTCTATTTTGCGAAAATATATTTCCCCATGCTTTTCAAAAATAGCATTTATAGATAAATTGAGTTTTTTTTCGATCATTTCGTCCAAATCTACGAAAGGGACTTGAATACTTTTGGACAATATATTTGCAATAGTGGACTTCCCGCAGCCCATATAACCTAATAATATGATTTTTTTCATCTTAATAAAACCTTACAAATTAAGGGGTTGAGTTTTTTTCTTTAAAAAAGACAAATTTATAATAAAAATGCTTGCAATTATCCGAAATTAGTTCTTATATTTGCACCCGCATTCAAGGAAAGAATATGACTCGATAGCTCAGTTGGTAGAGCACATCACTTTTAATGATGGGGTCCTGGGTTCGAGCCCCAGTCGGGTCACAATTTTAGTGATCAACACATAATTTTCTTGAAAGCATTGACTCGATAGCTCAGTTGGTAGAGCACATCACTTTTAATGATGGGGTCCTGGGTTCGAGCCCCAGTCGGGTCACAAAAGGTCGAGTAATTTATTACTTGGCCTTTTATTTTTTTAGGCCACGTGGAGAAACGGTAGACTTGCCATCTTGAGGGGGTGGTGCTCGAAAGGGCGTGTGGGTTCAAATCCCACCGTGGTCACAAATAAAGTCTAATTACAAGAGTATATCCCATTTTTAGATACTACGCAATTGTAAGTAACTTTTTTAAACTAAAAAGGCGATCCGTTAAGGTTCGCCTTTTTAGTTTAATCTATTTTTACACAACTTTCGTTTTGCTTCCTAAAAAACTCGAACACTATCAAAAAACATCCATACTGATTTACTACGGCAAAACAATCTGATCGTGCTAGTAGCGGCGGTTTTTTGATGCCTCATGATGCAAATGCGCTACTGTTTTATAATTATTGATACAATTCTTCTCGAATGCGTATCAAAGCCTGAGTAGCCTTTCGTTCATCTAGACGTTCAGGTAAAGCTGATGTTGTATATGATTTTTCAATAGAAGCTAGTAAACCATCAGCCATTTCTAGTAAGTCATCGTATTCTATGTTTGTGGCTTTTATATCTGCATAGAGGTTGGTATACCTAACCCAAATGACCTACTCCCCGAAATAACTTTGCAAAGGATGCCGTTTTGAGATTGTAAGTCTTGAATGGTCATAGAATAGTTTGCAATTTATTTCATAAAAACATCATTTTTTGTATCACTTAATTGTCTCCAAAGCCATTCTAAAGGTCCGTAAACATGATTTTTTAACCACCAATAGCTAAATCCGATTTGAAGTACATAAATAGTGATAGCAAACAAAAAGTAAAAATAGAAAGGCATATGATGAAACAAGCCTAAACCAACTCCTTGAAATACGAAAAAAGCAATTAAATTTTGGGTTATGTAATTCGTAAAAGTCATTCTGCCAACCCATGAAAATGCTTTAAATGTTTTTTTAAATTTTTGATTTGTATAAAGCAATATGATTAACAAACTCGTAGAAAGCATGGTTGTTAAAACAATCCAGTAATGAAATGAGAAATACTTTAAATAAGGTAATTTATACATCTTAGAAAATATAAAAATTCCCCATAAAACGATTGTGATACTTACAACTAAAAATAAGGATTTTTTTATTTGACTTTTCCTTTCAAATACAGTTTCCAAGAACTTACTCTTTTGTATCGCCAATCCCAATATCATACACGTAAACATGATATAATGCGCTGTTACAGAATAGGCCAAATTAAGAACTTCAGTATAAATTGAATTCAAAATATTGTATTTAAAAACCTCTAGCAATTGGGTGCTATATCTTAAAGGTGCAATACCAGTAGTCAGCGTTGTAACATATGCCGTATCAACCGTATTTATGTATGCTGCTAGAAACGGCGCAAATAAAAACAATACACCAGCCATGTACAATAATGTTTTAGCAGAGAAATGAATAAAAAACAACATCAGTAAGCCTAAAAAAGCATAATCCCGTAAAATATCACCATCATAAAACAAACTGTTTACAAAAGCGAATACAAATAAAACCAGCATGCGGCGTACCAGAAAAAAATAAGTTTGTTGCTGCTTTTTAGCATAAATAACTCCAAAACCAAAACCAAAAAGAGTAAAAAGTAAAGTCCATCCTTTAGCTGAAAAAAGTATGGATTCTACTCCATTTATTACTGTTGCTACAATTCCCTCTCCATGTATTGTCCACTCTGGGCTGTAAGCATAATATAAATAATTTGAAATAACTACTATTAAAAGTGCCCAACCTCTAAGCATATCAATAATTTCGACTCTTTGTTCTTTTTGCATCATTGTTTTAAATTCTATGTAACTTTTTAATTTATAAATTGTCTTTAGTTTCACCACCTACTTCCTATAATTTTTTGTAAAACTCATTTAGCGGCAACTAATGCAAGCCTTTTATATTGATGTTAGAGCTTGCTGTGTTTAGCCCAAAAGATTTACCTCTTGAAATTACCTCAACCAAGATAAGATGTAGGTGTGTGAGGTTTTGAATGGGTATTAAATTTTATAAAGTGTTATTAAGAAATTAATTTCTAAATATCTACAATAATTTTTCTTAATTCATCAATTGAAGTAATATTACTCCAATTTTTTTTATAATTCTCACATGTAATGTCAACTGTACCATCTAACGATAAAGTTACCATTGTTTTAATTTCTCTATTTATGAAATCAATATTATTAGTAATTAGTTTTTGTTTAAATACAAATCCTAAATCTTCTATTTGCTCCTTTGTTATCATAATTTTATTTTTTTTGCTAAATCATCATTAATTATCCAATCAGCACTTTTATATTCATCTAAATCATCTTTCACATTTTCTTCTAAAACAGCAAAACACAACAAATGTGTTGGACGGGAAAAACCAACATACATCATTTTTAATGCTTCTATACCTGTTGGAGTTTCACAACTTTGTTTTTGTTTATATAATGGGATTGTTTTTAATTGCTGTTTCTTAATTGATTTATTTAAACTAGCCTCTTTTAACTTTAAAGTTTCATAAATAGGCTTTTTATATGCCGTTTCAACATACATTGTTGCACAATGTGTTTGACCTTTTACAGAATGAACAGTAGCTATTTCAATACCTAAATCATCTTCAACAATTTTTTTATTCTTGATTTTCTTTTCATCAACATATTCAAAAATAAAATGTTGTGTTTTAGGATTAAGTTTTATTTCAAACCAATCTTTAAATTCATTCTCGATGAAATCTTTAACCGCGTTGAATGTTTTCATGTGATTTTTTTTTGAAACTAAATCAAAACACCAACCAAATAATTTATCTTTAAAGTTCTCATAAGCTTCAATATCTGAATGGTTTTTAATGTATTCAATTAAATCGCTTTTAGTAAAAAACCGTTCAATACTTTTATTCCTGATTTTCTTTTCTACTTTCTTTTCTTCAAATCTCAATATTGAGATCAAAGCGTTCAATATTGATTTTCGAACTGATTCTAAAGTTTCTTTTTCGTGATTAAAAAGTTGAAGATATTTACTTAATGAATCAAAATCTTCTTTTCTTGTTTTACTTAATTTGTTATAACCAAAAATAGTATGAAGACATAAATTACCATCACCTTCGTTTGTTCTTTCACCTGTCCAACCTATAATTTTAAATCCCTTTTTCTTTGCTTCAATATTATGAAGATTATAATTTTTTATTATTTCTTCAAATTTACTTTTTAATTGTTCTTTGGTTTCTTTAGTAAATAAAACTAAATGAGGATGAATTTCTTTTTCATCTTTTAAAAGTTTCCTCTTACCAATGACTTTAAAGTTATCTTCTTCATTTTTATATGTAAAACAGTTTATTAATTCTGCATTTTTAGGACTTAAACGTTTAGAGCCATTTAAGTATTTAATATTTCTTGGTTTCCAATCACACTCATCTTTAACCTTATTGTAAATTGACTGATTCGGATCTCCAATTCTTTGAACTATTGTTTGTGATTCTTCATTAAAAAAAATATTATCAATGATATCAATTTGATATTCTTCCAAATCTTGCATTTCATCAATAAATACATATTTAAAACGATGCTGAAGTTGTTCTTTTATACGCGGGAAATTTTGCAAATACCACTTTGATAAATTAAAGGAATCTTTATAGGTAAGAATTCCTTTTTTTAAAAGTCCTTCTTTCCATTGTTCAATCTCTAAATAATATCTTTGACTAGCTCCGTTGTATGTGTATATCGTTTTTCCGTTGTAAATAATTTTTCTATTAATTATGTCAAACTCAAAAAAGCGTAAAAATTCTTTAATATTTTCACAGCCTATTTTAAAATCAATATCCTTACCTATGTTTACAACTCCATATAGTTTATTTACTAAGTTTTTAGGTTCTGTTTTTTTCCATTTTAAAGAAAAATAATAATCTAAAGCTTCCTTTTTAAATATATCATCATCATTTTTAGCTATATAAGAACCATATTTTATAAAATTTGCAGGATTGGCTAAAAACTTATTTACAAAACTTTGTATTGTTCCTATAAAGTTTGGATACTCAAATAAATTAGGGCAATGTTTTTTTAGTTCTCTCTCAATTTCATCAACTGTTGAATTAGTATGAGCTAAAACCAAAACACCTGAACCATCTTTAAATGGAAGTTGTTTAGATAAACAATAAAGTTTTGCCATTAATGCTGTTGTTTTTCCACTACCTGGAACTGCTAACAAATCACAAGTTTCAAGATTTTTAATAAATGGAATTCTCTCTGTTTTATCAAATTCATTTCCGTTTATAAAAATCTTTTCAGCTTCATTTATATGGGTATTATTTATTTCAATCTTCATTGCAAGCATATTTTATAGCTTTTACAATGTATTCCAATTTCTTGTCTTTCTCTATATTCTCTTTCGTGATTAACAAATCATTTTCAATTTTTTCAGCTAAAATAGAAGCAACCTCTACTTTATCAATTGGACTATGTCCTTTGTCTTTTCTTAATTTCGATATAAACTTGTTTTCTTCAAACTTTCCTCCTTTAAATTCTTCAGTACCTGAATGAATGTCAGAAACAGATTTTTTAAAAATTTCCGAAAGTGTTTCTGATTTGTATAAACACCATTCTAAAGTCCAATCACTTGTATAAGATAGAAGTACATTGGTATTATTGAAACTCTTTTCTAATTCATCTAATTTATTTTCTTTTTCTTCTTTTTTAACTTTGCAAAATGAATTATCTTTAGCTTCCGGTCTATTATCTAAATCTGTTATTATTGCAACAGGAATATTTAATTTTTCAATGGGATTTTGTCTTAAAAATATTTTTGCGAATTTTAAATAAGCTGTAGAACCAACATTGACAATTGATATTTCTTTTTCTGTTAAGTCATAACCTAGTCTTTTAGCAATAATGGGTAAAATAATTTCTTCAGACCAGCCTTCAACTAAAATAACACCTTTTGCAAAAAACAAATTTGCTTTTGTAACATCTAGAAATCGTTCTAAAAACTTATAATCGTATTTATCTAATTTAGTGTATTTATCTTTGTTACTTCTTTCGTTTTCTTCATTAGGCACTTCTCCTAAAGGCAACGCCAAGTTGTTATTACAAAGTATTAAATTATGAAGTTTAACTTTTGATGCTAAATTTGGACTATGCGTAGATAATATGAACTGAACCTCCGTTTCTTTTTGGAGTGCTTCAATAATTTTCATTTGTGCTTGTGGATGCAAATGTGCTTCTAATTCTTCAATCATACACAATTTTAACCCATCCCAATTATCTTTCTTTAAATGTAACAATTCAGCAGCCATATACAATCGATTCATTGTGCCTAAGCCAAGGTTTTGTTGATCTAATACTCCAAGTGAAACTTTTTCTAAAATACTTTTAATATCGCTATCTCCTAGAGATATAGTTGATATTTTATCCTTATCTGTAAATGAAACTAAAAAATCATCTATAATTTTTTTTAGTTTTTCATTTCCTGCAGTTTTAAACCAATCTTCAATCTGAACATTCAATTTTTTAAATTGGGCTTCAAAAGGATGATCAATTGTTTTTGATTTCTTTTTAAAGAATTCGTGTTCTTTGAGAATTTGAGATAATCTTGAATTCTTTTTTGCTGTTAAATCATTATCAGCATCTCTTAGTGCTTTTAAATATGTTGTTTTCAAATATTCTCTAGCTTCAGCATTTAATGGATAACCTGTGTCATCCATCCCTGCTTTAACATCTGTTACTTGAATTCTATCCTGCTTTATTTCAACTTGATATATCAACCTTAAAATTGGTGTCGCCTCTTTTCCAATACCTTCCCATCCCAACCATTCAATGAAATTTTTAGCTTCATTTGGTTTTAAATCTCTAAATTCAAGTTCAATTCTTAATTTATCAGAACCTCGATAAAAATCAGATTCTTCAACTTTAATCCATTCGTAAGCGTGTGTTTTCAAAACTAATTTAATAGCATCAAGAATTGCTGTTTTACCAGAATCATTTTCCCCAATTAAAACGTTTAATCCTTTATTGAATGGAACAATTAAATCAGGTTCATTCAAATCAAATGGCTTTTCTGAACCATATTTTCTAAAATTCCAAAGTTTTAATTCTGATAGATACATAAATTATTTATTTATTTCATTCCTAGAAACCCTACCGAACTCCTTCGCCATCCACTTCCCACTCCCCAAACCACTCACATTCTATAGAGTATCAAGAATACTTCTCTCCTATTTTATTTTCCATAAGGTATTTCTCAAAAATAATAAAAACAAATTACAAAAACAGCGTATAAATACCTGTTTTTGTAATTAAAATAACCCAAACTGTTTTCTCAATTTAAACTACAAAGTCTTATGATTGTTAAGGAAAGAAATGGTATTTCATTTTCATGGATTTATATTGAAATAATTCAACAACAGATGGTTCTTGATAGGAAGATGAAAGAAAAACCAGCCCATAACTAATGTGGCACTAGATAGAATCATTGCTATTGATTATGATTTTAACATGCCTCATTTAGAGGAGAATTTTAATGGGGACAGGTATTACAAAAATGTTGTGGGAGAGACTGTGAATACGGGTTTGCGCCCCATAGATTTGAACTCTGGATTGACGTCATAAATGCTCCTTATGTGCTTACTAAACCCTTGCATAATTCACAACGGTTGATCAAACAAAATGAAGATGGGAGCATTATTATTCACTTATTTGTGATTCCAAATTATGAACTAGCACGTATTTTTCTAGGTTTTGGCAATGGTCTTGAGATGACACGACCTGAATATTTCCGCAATCAAATTAAAAGTGTTATTCAAAAGTCTCTGGAGCGTTATGCCCAAAATACTCTTCAATGTCTCTCTCAATTAAAATATATAAAGTACAATAAGGGATAGCAACAACGCGCATTTTACAGATAATATAAATGCTCCTAAGTAAAAGTAAAAACCTTCATTTTTTTTTTGAACGGGTTTGCAACTGAATAAAGTACTCATGGTTTTAATTTATTATTTGTTTTTTCTAAGGCACAATATTACGTGTATTAAAAGGCTTACACAATACCCACTTTTAGTGATATTTAAAAAAATGTTTTTTGAAATTACTAGTATTACATCTTGACTTGATTACATGTTAAAGTTCTGAAACAACATCTTGATGCACCAAGAAAATATTAACGTTTAAGCCTTCATTATTTTGTCTTTATGCGTTACTTTTGCAGTAGTAAAAAACAGAGTGAAAAAAGTTTGCATCATACTATTATCTTGTATTGTTCTAATGCCATCCTTGGGTAACTTTCTCACGTACGTGAACTTTAAATTGAATCAAGTTGAAATTGCCAAAACCATTTGTGTGCAACGCAAAATGGTTTTTAATAGTTGTAACGGACGTTGCGAACTGCAAAAAAGTTTAAAACGCTACACTGATAATGAGAAACGCATGCAAAATAATCTGAAAGAAAAAACAGATTTAGTTTATGTTCGCGAATTGATCTCCAATGAATATGCACTTGTGGAGCCTATGCTTCCAATTGTAAAAATCAGTACCACCGAAGCAAAAAAAACAGCTTCCTTTTCGACCTTCACTTTTCGCCCTCCCGCTTATTTCATTTCATAAGGACAGCCCTATTTTTTAGCATTTGCTACAAACAACTCTGAACTATTGGTTCTGGGTCACTGTGCAGTTGTACTATTAGCTCCTTACCATATTGCAACCTATTTACTAAGTATTAGCCTAGTATTCAGGTTTGTATTTCACTGAAATAAGATCCTTTTTACCATTCAAAAAAAATGAAAAATATACTTTTTGTAATGCTCTTGGCATTACAAGTTGGATTTGCGCAACAAAAAATCCAAATAGATACTGCTGCGGTCGAAAACCTAAACGAAGTCGTAATTACCGCCAACCGTGGCAAAGCCAAACGAAGTGAAGTGCCAGTGGCAATTTCTAAACTATCTACAAAACTCATTCAAGAAACCAAAGCGACTTCTGCTTTCGAAATTGTAAATAAAACGCCTGGCGTCATGATGATGAATCTTGGCAACGAGCAACACGGAATGTCCATCAGGCAACCTATGGGTTTGAGTCCGTATTATTTGTATTTAGAAGACGGCTTGCCCATTCGACCACTCGGGGTTTTTAACCACAATGCTTTGCTTGAAATGAATCCGTTTAATTTACAAAATCTAGAAGTAATCAAAGGCCCCGCTTCATCGCTTTACGGTCCAGAAGCTGTGGGAGGAACAGTAAATTTTATTACTGTAAAACCAAGCCGCGACCCCGAGTTTAAAGTAGGGATTCAAGCAGATCAATACGGCTACCGCAACCTTCAAGCCTTCGGCAGCGCTACCGTAGGTAAATTTTCGTTTGCCATTGCGGGCGCAAGCACTGACCAAACTAACAGTTGGCTCACCTTTTCTGATTACAACAAGAACAATTTGAACGCTAAATTCCAATACAATTTTACCAATAGTCTCCGCTTGATTAGTAGTACTTTTTATGGGCAATATTACTCGGACATGACGGGCAGCGTAAACGAACAAGACTTTAATAATCGTTCGTACAAAAGCACAACCGATTTTACGTACCGAAAATCAGAGGCTTTACGCAGCCGTCTAACACTTGAAAAAGAGTGGAATGAGAACAGTCAAACGGTTGTAACAGTTTACCACCGAGACAATAAAGTAGGACAAAACCCAAGCTACGGCATTCGATGGAATCCTACACCGTCAGCAACCAACGATCCTACCAAAGCAACTGGCGAAATCAATTCGAACGATTTTAAGAGTTACGGAATCGTAGCACAGCACACGCAAGGATTTTCGTTTTTAAACTCTAAACTAATCGCTGGAACTACCTACGATAGGTCACCAAATGATTATTTTTCGCACCAAATTAAACTACAAGCCAACCGAAATCCAGATGGAAAGACGGTAAACAAGTATCAAATTTTAGAAGTTCGACCAGACTTACGCATTTCAAATTACAATGCTACCATTTACAACAATTCCGGCTATGTGCAATACAACTTTCAGCCCCTTTCAAAAGTAACGGTAACCACAGGGGCGCGCTACGACTACATCAAAATTGATTACATTAATAACATCAATGCTACTTCGGGAGCCAAAACCTACGATCAGTTGACTTTTAAAGCGGGCATCAATTACAATCCACTTACTAACGTTGGGTTTTATGCCAATTATTCTCAAGGATTCTCTCCACCTTCGGTGACAACTTTATTCCGTCCAAAACCTGGAGTTACGCTTGTACAATTTTACACGGATCTGGATGCAGCGCATTTTTCAAACTACGAAATTGGTGGTTATAACAGTTTGCTAAAAAACAAATTGACACTAGATTTTGCCGTGTATCTACTTGATGGTCACAACGAATTATTGAGCATTCGCCAACCAGATAATTCAACCGATACCCAATCAGCTGGAAAAACAAGCCATAGAGGAATTGAACTTGGACTACAATACAATCCGTCCTCACAGCTTGCATTTCGCCTTGGCGGAACCTATGCGCGCCACGAATTTATCGACTTTACCGTTTCCAGACGAAGCACCGATGCGGTTCAAAAACTCGACGGCTTTGACATGCCGAGCGCACCGAGATGGATTGCTAATTCTGAGCTCAATTACTACCCTAAATGGTTCCCTAACTTCCGTGCAGCGCTAGAATGCCAGTACGTATCAAGCTGGTTTCAAAACCAAATCAACACTGTTTCCTACGCTGGTTACTCCCTCTTTAATACTCGATTAGGCTACCGCTACAAACAAGTTGAATTTTTTACCAATATCATGAACTTGACCGATAAATTGTATGCTACCAATGTTTCTCGAGGCAATGCCACAATCGATCAGGCTACGTATACCGCTGCCGCACCTCGCATTTTCATGATGGGATTGCAGTACAACTTATCGTTAAAAAAATAATTATCAGGAGCTTATCCGGCTATACGCTTTATCTTTTTTGAGGCCAAAAAAAGGCCTCAAAAAAGGATATCGCTCCTATCCGGGCTAAAAAAAACACAAAATGAAAAAAGAAAATCAAAAGACATCTACACGAAAAAAAGATTCCAAATGGATCAAAAAAATCAAGCAGCACGTCTACGCGTGGCACCGAACTTTGGCCATAATAACCATTGTTCCCGTTATCTTTTGGACACTTTCAGGCATCATGCATCCGTTTATGGCGCATTTTTTCAAACCCGAAATCGCCAATCAAGAACTACAACAAACTGCCATCAATCAGAGCCAATTGCCATTGACGTTAAAAGAGGTCTTACAAAAAAACCAACTCAAAACGTTCAAAAACTTTCGCCTTGTAAGCTTGAACGATAAAACCTATTATCAAGTAAAAACCGAATCAGGAGCCCTACTCTATTTTGACGCAACCACGGCTCAAAAACTTGAAAACGGTGATCAAAAATACGCCGAAGTATTGGCGCGTTACTTTTTACAAGACAGCACAAGCCGCATTTCAAACAGCAAAATTCTCACTGAATTTACAACGCAATACAAGTACGTAAACCGCTACTTGCCCGTGTACCAACTGAGTTTTGATCGTGACGATGAAATGCATGTTTACGTAGAAACCGCCTCAAGCAAACTAGCTACTTTGAACCCGAAATCGCGTCAAATTTTTATTTGGTTCTTCGATACCTTTCACAATTGGTCCTTTATTGATGCGATTTCTAATAACAGTTTGCGCATCATAATCATGATTTTGCTTTTGTCTGTCATCTCCTTTTCAGCAATAAGCGGACTCTTGATTTATGGCCTTTTCTGGAAACAATTCAAAAAAAGTGATGCGCTTGCCCCCAAAAAAGGTATCCGCCGTTACCACCGACAAATCGGTATTTGGATTTCATTATTTACCTTAACCTTTGCTTTTAGCGGTGCATACCATGTCACTACCAAATGGGATCCGTACACACTCTCGCAAATGGTGTACGAACCTAGCTTTAAAACCGAAGCACTAACAACTGCACATACTGATTTAAAATTAGATTGGAATCGGTTTGAAAATGCCAGTATAGTTGCTTTTCAAGACAGTTTGTACTACCGTTGCCAACTGCTTCCCAAGCAAGTAACAAAGACCAACACAGCCATCAGCGCACCTGAATCAAAATGGGCAAAGAAAGACAAACAACCACTAGAAATAGTTTACATCAACGCACAAACCAATCAAATCACACCTAATCTAGATGTAAAATATGCTGAATTTTTAGCGCATTATTTTACAGATGGTGCACCAAAAGCCGCTTGTTGCGAAATGATTCCTGAAACTGATGAACCTGAAACTTCTTTACAAAACGCAAAGTTGGTTGAAACTAAAATTATTACTGAGTTTGAAAGTCGGGAATATGGCTTTGTAAATAAGCGCCTTCCTGTGGTGAAACTTGCTTATAACACGCCTGAAAATACTAATTATTTTATAGAAACAGCCACCTCAAGATTAGCCGCTAAAGTAGAAAACGCAGACAAAAGAGAAGGTTATTCCTTTGCTATTCTGCACAAATTTTTGTTTTTAGATTGGGCAGGCAAAAATGTGCGTGATGCTTCAATGGTTTTGGCCGCACTGGCAATTTTAATAGTGAGTGCTTTAGGATTAATTTTGTTCCTGAAGAAAAAATAGAAGCCAAAAAAAAGCGTCATCAACAAGAGTTCATGACGCCTTTTTTTTTAAACTTATAACTACTTCATCAATTGTTGTAAAGGTTTTAATTGAGCCATATCAATATTTGATTGTTGTAACACACTTATCATGTTCATAACAGCCGTAGGATTCATGTCATCACCGGTCACACGCACAACGGCAAAACCATTTTCATTTTTATTGGCAAAAAAAATAAACTCTTCAATATGCTCATCAGTACCCACAAAACTTACTGAAGCTCCTTCTTTACCTGAGCCAAATTTCATCAATTGCTGGTACTTTTTGTCCTTTAAAATTAGATTTACTTTTGCGCGTTCCGCTTCAAATTCGGCTTTATTAGTCGCATTAGCATTAAAAGCTAAGATGTTCATTTTATCAAAAGATTGTAAGGCCTCGGTTTGCGCCAAAGTAAGTTTAGCCTTGTCTACATTTAATATTTCAGGAGAAACATCTAAGGCAATAAAATTTTTATCTTCAGAATGTTCAACAAAATATTTTTGCAAAGACGGCTCGTTGTTGCAACTTACCAAAAATAACGCCAGTAGTGCGGGAATTCCGTATCGTAGTTTCATCTTACTTTTTACCTTTACTTGCTTTTTTCAAATCGTCGCCACCTGGAATACGCATTTTTTCGGTCAACACTGAAATTTCATTCAAATCAAAGTCCCCAGTCAATGACATTAAAACAGTATCTTCATTTTTTGCTCCTTCAATAAACATCAACAACTCATGTATCTGTGTATCTCCAGCACCTGATTTTACAAGGATTTTTACATTTCTACCATTATCATTTACTCGCATTAACTCTTCTAAACCCGCTGTTTTAATGTACTTATCAGCTGCTAGTTTCATTTCGCCTTCTACGCGAGTACTCTTGGTTGTGAAAACCCTCAAGTTGTCTAATTTTTTAATTAAAGCTAAGTATTGCTGCATTTCTTTATCGGATGCATCCATCTTTACTTTGCTCATTAAGTCAAACATTTTTTTGTTGACAATAAATGACTTGACCTCTACTTGACCGTCAAATTTGTCAAATGCTGTTTGTGCAAAAAGTGAATTTGTGGCCAAAAAAAGCGCCAGTGTTACCACAATTTTTGTAAATGTCTTTTGAATAGTGCTAAAAGCTTTTGTGTTCGTTGTGCTCAATGGCACCTTTTGATTGATTGATTTCATGATATAAATGGTAATTAATGATTAAATGTGAACTGAAAAAGGCTTGCGTTTTTTAACTGCCTTGTTTTCTTACTGGTTTTTTAAATACTTTATTTTTTGCAATTTGATACTCCTCTAGATATAGTACACTTTCTATGCCAACATTAATATTATTCGATAATAAAGACAAGGCTTTTTGTGTAGCTTCAAAGGCAACTTTGGGATCCTCATAGGTTCCTAAATCTGACTGTGGTGGCGTAGTATCAGTATTTAAAAAATCATAGCTTCCCACTCCTACAGCAACGACTACAGAAGCTGCAATGGAAAGCCATAATACAGTCCTTTTATGTTCATAAAAAGGGATGATACGGGTAAACTGCTCTTTTTTTGACTGATCAAGACCCTTAAAAAAATGTTGGTATTGTATTAAATGTTGTGCAACATCGCTTGAAGAAAAATAAATACGTAATTCATTCTCTTCGGCAATACTTGTTACTCCTTCAAAGTATTTTTCTAAAAGTATTTCTATTTTATTGATTTCCATGGGCGTGTGACTTTATAATGTATTCCCTAATTATTTTTCGCGCTCTAGAAAGTGAAACTCGTACTGCGCTTTCGTTCATTTGTAACAATGAAGCTATTTCTTCAAACTCGTATTGCTCTACATCTCGTAATTGAACAATCATGCGTTGCTGTTCAGGCAATTGAGCTAAACAAGTATCAACCCATTTAAGACTATCTTGATCTTCTAATTTTTTTTCAAGACTTGGTGCAGTATCTACATAATTAGAATGAACTAATGGCTCATTACTAGCTCGTTTTGATTTCAGTTGATCCAAACAAAAATTCTTAGTCATGGTCATTGCAAATGCCTCAACGCTACCGTACTTATTTAAAGAATCATTTTTTGACCACAACTTAGTCAAAACCTCCTGCGTTGCGTCTTCGGCCTCCTCTTTACTGAGCAATAATCGCTTGGCTAGCCTAAAGACTTTGTCCTTAAATGGAGAGATCAAGACTACAAATTCGCTTTGGTTCATACACGTTTTACTAACAACTTATATATACAAGACGATTGAAAAGTTATTTTGTAACATAAATTATTAAATTAAAACTAAAGTTAGTATTTTTACGTTAATAAGGATATAAACCAAACCTATGAAGACCTACTTTAAAATTCCCCTACTATTACTCATTACACTTTTTGTGCTACAAGGCTGTCAAGACAATGACGATGTAGCAGCTCCTGCTACACTTGAAATACAAGATTTTGTTTGGAAAGGCATGAATCAATACTACCTATGGACAGATGAAGTTGCTAATTTAGATGAAACAAGATTTGCTGATCAAGCTAGTTTAAACAACTTCTTAAAAGATTTTGATTCTCCTGAAAATTTATTTGCAGCACTGCGTGTAGACGCAAACAAAGACAAATTCAGCTGGATCGTAGATGATTATTTAGAACTAGAAGGACAATTTCAAGGAACTACTAACAATAACGGAGTTGAGTTTGGTTTAAGCAGAAAATCAACTGGCTCATCAGAAATTTTCGGATTTGTACGCTATATTATTCCTGGTTCTAATGCTGCTACTAAAGATATTAAAAGAGGAGATGTTTTTACAGCAGTGAATGGAACGCCACTTACAGTAAGTAATTATCAGTCTTTACTTTTTGGGGCTAATAATGATTATACGCTTAACATGGCTGATATATCAGGAGGCGCATTTGTAACCAATGGAAAAAACATAGCCCTTACAAAAACAGTCTTAACAGAAAATCCTATTCTAGTGAATAAAGTAATTATTTCAGGTACTCACAAAATTGGGTATTTGATGTACAACGCTTTTACAGCAAATTTTGATACCAAATTAAACGAAGCTTTTGGTACGTTAAAAGCACAAGGTATTACAGAATTGGTTCTTGATTTACGATACAATGGCGGAGGTTCTGTGCAAACAGCAACACGTTTAGCAAGTATGATTACAGGACAGTTTACGGGTAAGGTATTTGCAAAACAACAATGGAATAAGGAAATAAATGATTACTTTGAGGCAGAGAATCCTGATGCTTTATATAATTATTTTACTGACAAAATAGGTAGTGCTGCTATCAATAGTTTAAACTTAACCAAAGTTTATATTCTTACAAGTGCAAGTTCAGCATCTGCAAGTGAGCTAGTAATTAACGGATTAGAACCACACATCAATGTGATTCAAATAGGTGATGTTACCGTGGGGAAAAATGTAGGTTCAGTAACCTTGTATGACTCTCCAGGATTTGGATCAGACAACAGAAATCCAAAACACAGATATGCTATGCAACCTATTGTTTTAAAAATTGTTAATTCGGTTGGTTTTGGAGATTATCAAAATGGTTTACAACCTGATTTCTTGCAAAAAGAAACTATAAGTACCATGGGCGTTTTGGGAGATGAAAATGAGCCATTATTAAAAACTGCTATTGCAAAAATTACAGGAACAGGTCGCGTCAGTACTCAAAAACAAAGAGCTGATTATGAAGAATTCAGTAGCTCACAAGCCGTAAACGGATTGAACCAAATGTATATTGAAAAAGCTCCCGAAGGATTGCTAAAAGCATTAGAATAAAAAATTTAGAACCTAATTTTTTGCCACAAATTTGAAGATCCAACCCTTTGAATTTGTGGCATTATTTTTATCTATTTTACAAAATGATTACTAAACAATCTTTTATGTAAAATAATTTAAAAGCATGCAATAATTAGTAGTTTTTGTAAGTTTATATAGATTAACTTCTAAAACTGAAAACCAATGAAAAAAGCTATTCCTTTCTTTTTAGGTTGCGCTACTATGGTATCGCTAGCATTTGTAAAACCAAGTGTAGAGAACAACAAGCAAATTCACGTAGTTATTGATGCTGGGCATGGCGGAACTGATTTTGGTGCCAGATCAATTACTAGTTCTGAAAAGCAAATTGTAGAACAGATAACTCAGAAAATTAAGCTCTTAAATAAAAATGAAAATGTAATTATTCATTTCACTCGAAATGATGACCAATTTGTATCTCTAACCGACCGTGCAGATTTCATCAATAAAATTAAACCCAACTTAGTCATATCCTTACACGTTAACCAAAGTCGTAATGAATCAAAATCAGGAATGGAGTTTTATGTGGCTAATGAGTCATTAGTTAACGATCAATCAATTGAAATCGCAAATGAATTACGCACTAAATTTTTACAAAGGAATGCGGTAGCTCCATCTGAAATTAAAAAAGCTCCTTTTTTAATTTTAAAAAAATCAGTGTCACCTGCAGTACTCATTGAACTAGGTTACCTTTCAAATTCATCTGACAGAGCCTACCTGACTGATGATAAGCAACAAGATCAAATTGCTACTACAATCCTATCATTTGTAGCTGATTTAAAATAATATAAAAACAAATAGTAACAAAAAAGCGAGACATTCATTGCTGAGTCTCGCTTTTTTTTCCAATTTAACAAACAATTATTTTCAATTAAAATAAGAAATTCATTCCTATTTTAAAGTTTCTTCCGCGTGTAGCATTACCTCTTTTTTTGAGGAAGCAAATTGAATTCTTTTTAATTTCGAAACAACTTAACTTAAATGTAAAATACTGGCAAAAGAGATGTTATCACTTATAGTATATTTACAAAGGAGTTGCATTCGATTTTAATAAAAACCTTTGCAATCAATAAATATATATTATTTGTTAAAGTAAAAGCCATTTGGCCCTACTCCTACTGTCAATTCCTTTTGTAAATTACCCGTTAATGAATACACATACGCTTTACTGTTTGATGCGAAATCTCCTCCATCAGCAATGAAAATTTTATCATTCTCTACTGCAAAACCATACATTACCCCATATTGAGAAGTTGAAGTATAGGTAAACAAAGCAGTTTCACTTGCCTGACTTGCTGTAATATCCATAGCAAAAACACTACTCCCTTTAGTAAAGAAAACCTTAGAGCCATAAATATCTAAATTTTTAGCTCCTTTTAAAGTCGCTGGTAAAACTACTTCTGATACTGATTTGTCAGAAAGTTTAACTTTTACAATTTTACTTGATCCTGAAAAAGGAGAAGCCAAAACATATAATGTACCGTTTGTTATCTCCATACTGTTAGCACTAGCTCCTACAGTAACTGAAGATTCTAATGCCTTAGTACTAGTATTCACTACTAACACTTTGTCATTATTATAAGGCTCAATGATGTATAATTTATCGCCATCAAGTACTATGCGATCAGCTGTAGCGTTCAAATCAATTTTTGACTCCACTTTATTAGTCGCTAAATCAATTATAGCAACATAATCATCTGTATTACCTTGTGCTCCTCCATAATTATTAGCGTTTGTAACATAAGCTTTGCCGTTTTTTACAACACCATACCTTGGACTAGCTAAGCCAGAATCTATTTTTGCAAGTAACTTAAATGAATATCGATTTACTACATTTATTACATTAGATCCACCAGCAATAATATATGCTTTGTCTCCATCAAAGAAAATATTTTGTACATATTTACCAATGAAATCACCAGCATTTTCAGCGCCATAAACATCTTGTTTAAAAATAGTCATGTCATCACCCAAAAATGATACCGAACCACCAGAGGAATTACCTTCGTTCAAAATAAAAACACCATCATCATAACTACCTTTTGAAACATTTTCATTTTCATCAGTACTACATGATGCTAAAAATGCAAAAGAAAAAACCACTACTAAAATTCTAGTTACCTTCATTATATTAAAATTTAAAAATTATGTACATATTAAAATTACGCCCTGGCATTATTCTTTGTTCCAAACTCACATATTTGTGCCCCCAAATATTAACAACTTGAGCACCAATTTTAATATTATTTAAAATTGGTAAATCATAATCAACGCTAGTATTGCTTACTGTATAAGCTGGAATCACAGCTGCAGGATTATTATCTGCTTGGGTGTATACAAAACCATTATAAAGTACTTGGTAATTGACATTCCATTTTTTATAAGAATATGCTAATGAGGTAGTAGCTTTATGGAAAGGCACAAAAAAAAGTTGTTTTTGTGTTTCCTCGTTTTGTGAAATTGTGTAAGCGTAAGTACTATTCAATTGCCAATGGCTTTGTCCAATATTTTTATTCCAATTTAGTAAAACCTCAATACCATATGCTTTAACTCGATCTGTATTTTGTGGTGCCCATACTCCGTTATTTCCAGGTACCCATCGCAATAAATCTTTTATTTTATTGAAGTAAACCGTTTGTGTAAGCGATACATTATGATATTTAAAAATATTTGCGAGTTCGCCTTGATAAGCACTTTCTGGTTTTAAATTAGGATTGCCACCACTTTCCCAGTACAAATCATTATAGGTTGGAATTCTAAAATTATGAGAAACATTAGCCTTGATTTGATACCAAGAAATACCGTGCCAACTACTCCCCAGAGAGAAAAGTACTGGTGATTGGTAATTGTTTGTAATTTCTTTACGAATGCCAAACTCATTTTGCCAATTTTTAGTTGCTTCGTATTTTGCCAAAACCGCAAAACTGCTAATTTCACGCTCATGATTACCAAATCCTGATCCTTCACCTTTAGTTAAATTATACTCTAACAGCGCATTTATTAAAAGTTTGCTATTAAATTGGTGGTTGACATCGGCTTTAACAATCCATGTATTTGTATTACCAAAACTATAATCAGGCTTTGTATTGTCTTCAAAATATTGATAGCCTTCTGTTATATATGCCGTTCTTAAATAAGTAGTCCACTTATTAAAACTAGCTTGGTACTCTAATAAATTTCTACTAAAATCATTTTTGTATTTTGTACGTGACTCAGATGATGATAACAAGGAAATATTTCGGTCGGTATTTGAGGATTGACTATACAGTTTTAAATACTGTTTTTCATTAAATTTATAACCAACTGTAGCATTTAGTGTGTTAACTTCATAATCTCCATTTTCATTAAATCTTTGGTTTCCCCTCCAATCGTAACTATCCTGAAACTTATAATTATTAGCCGAACTATTTCTAGAAAAACCAAACTGTGTTGACCATTTATCATTTGAAAAAATGCCTTTATACAATAGGTTTTGAGTGTTAAAGCTACCGAAGTCGTATCTTATTTCATTAGAAATTACATTTGTAAAACTTAAATTAGTTCCTAAATGTAGTGTTCCGCCAATAGCACCACTGCCATAAATTACACTTCCGCCTCCACCTTTTACTTGAACAGAATTATAATCATTACTCGTTAAAGTATTAAAATCAGTACTGCCGTTCATTTGAGAATTAATATTTATCCCATTCCAAATCACTGCAGTTTGTGAGGAAGTTGTACCCCTAAAAGCAACTGTAGACAACATCCCACGACCGTATTCTTTAAAATACAAAACCGTATTATAGTTGAGTGAATTTGTGAGTAGTCCAGTGTTTTTTGACAAAATAGAGTCATTCAAACTAATTATAGTTTGAGTACTGGAGAATTTGCGCAGTTTAACATCAGAAACGATAACCTCACGTAAACGCGTGATGGAGTCGTTTTGACCCAAAATAACCTGGCTTGCAAAAAAGCAAAATAAGAAGAATACTTTAAAATGTGTCATAATTTCCTGAACCTTTATTCCCGAAAGTCCGCTATTGATTATGAAATAAGGCAGGTCTCCTGGCTTGCGTCTTGTTGTTGACCTTCCCACCCGCCAACGCGAGCAGTGGCATAGTAGATAACAACAAGCATAATAGCTTACAGTTGCGGGTACAGCTTAGGTTTTGAACCTAATTCCCTTTTAATGCGTTCTTGAATGTAATGAACGCAACCAAATTTCGATTGCAAAGATAAAATTATAATGAGAAAATCACCAAAAAAAATGATAATTTTATAAAGTAAGACGTACAACAGCGCCAAAATCTACTTTATTCTGAAAAGCATCTTGTAAGGGCAAGCCAGAAACTGCACACAAAAAGCTCCTAATAATCCCGCCATGGGCCACAATAATAACGGGTTTTGTGGTAGCGGAATCCAGTGTATTTTCCATGAAATCCAATACTCTATTATAGAGGTCTAAAAATGATTCGCCGTTTGGTACAGAAACATTGACAAAATCAGTCATCCATGGGGTGAAAACTTCGGGTGGAATGCTGTCCCAATTTTTCAACTCCCAATCGCCAAAATTCATTTCCATCAAGCGTTCATCCAGCGTCACATTTGCAATAGCGAAATTATTTTGAATGTGCTTAGCCAGAATGGTACAACGCTGTAAAGGACTTGAAAAAAGTAATGCATCCTGTGGTAATTGCTTTAAAATAGCATCAAAAACAGCTTCATAAGGAGCCGCAATTTCAACATCAGATTGGCCGTAGCAAATTCCTTTTTCACAAACGGTCTCGGTATGTCTAACTAAATAAATTTCCATAATGCACTAATTGAAAGATAAAAAATAACTTCACAAACTTGTTGTGTGGCTCCTAGACAATCTCCGGTGTAGCCGTCAATCCATTTTTGAAAATAACGGGCTAGAAAAAATCGAGTAAGAAATATTGGTACTAGAACCAAGAGAAATGCTATTTGATAAAAAGACATCACAACCAGTGGAAGCAATCCAAAAAATGCTGCTCCAATAACCTCTTTACTTGAGAAACTTTGAGCAATGGGCTTGCTTTTACTAGAAGCATCCTCACGAGAATATTCATGTGTGAAAACAATTGATATAGCAGCAAATCTACTAAGAGCATGTCCTGTTATAAAAACTAATAAAAAAGTGAAAAATGCATGGTAGTTCGTAAATAGCGATTCACTTTTGACTAAAGTTACTAGACTCATGAACTTTAGCAAAAAAAGCAACACCAAACCAATAGCGCCATAAGCACCGATAGCGCTATCTTTCATAATGGTCAAAATCTTAGTTTTGGTCCAACCACCGCCAAATCCGTCACACACATCTGCAAAACCATCTTCATGAAAAGCACCAGTAATCAATATACTTGCAATCATCGAAAGGACAATACCAATCTCAGCATTCCACAACCAAGAGGCCGCAGCATAGACTCCAAAAGCCATTGCCCCCACAATCCAACCAATTAAAGGAAAGTATCGGGATGCTTTGTTTAAATAATCCGGGTTGTGATCGATATTTTTAGGACACGGAATACGGGTATAAAACATCAATGCTGTAAAAAATATATGAACTTCTTTTTTCATTTTTTATTTTTTGGCTAAGCCAAATTTATAAAGTTAATTAGTGTTTTTGGAGTCTACTTGAGCCGATTCAAAACTGGCCATATCGTTTAAAAAAGCAACTGCCGATTCCAAAATGGGAAAAGCCAGAGCACAACCCGTTCCCTCTCCCAAACATAAATCAAGTTGCAACACTGAACGAACGTTTAAAAAATCAAGAATTTTTTGGTGTGCTTGCTCTGCTGAAGAGTGGCAAAAAATAGCATTTTCTAAAACCAATTTGTTTTTTGTGTAAGCCACTAAAAAAGCTACTGAACTTATGAATCCATCTACAAGAATGAGCATATTCTCTACTTTTGCTTGTAGCATTCCGCCTGCCATTTGCATGATTTCGAATCCTCCAAAATAAGCAAGTAAACTGTCTACATCTTGTGTTCCATTATAATTTTCCCTGCATTTTTCCAGAATTGTAATTTTATGTTGGAGTTGGGCATCATTTATCCCTGTGCCTTTACCCACACATTCAGAAACCGGCAGATTCATCAAAATACTCATTAAAAGAGAAGCAGTAGCGGTATTCCCAATTCCCATTTCGCCAAAACCAATACAATTTGAGCCGTCTTTTGCAATCGCAGCCACAACATTACTCCCTTTTTTAAAACACAACGCTAATTCTGAAGCACTCATTGCGGGTCCTTGTAAAAATGAATGAGTACCCATTGCTATTTTGTTTGAAATCAGTTTTGTGTTAGTAGGAAAATCATAATTTACGCCAGCATCTACAATAGACAGTTCAATGTTGTGCTGCTTGCAAAATACATTAATTGCTGCTCCACCCGCTAAAAAATTAGTCACCATTTGTCTAGTAACATCTTGAGGATACGCGCTAACTCCATGATTTGCTATTCCATGATCAGCAGCAAAAACTACTATATTGGGGTTTCGTATTTGGGGTTCAAGAGATTGAAAAACGGTGCCTATTTGCAAAGCCAGTTTTTCTAAGATACCCAATGAACCGGTAGGCTTAGTCTTAGAATCGATCTTTTCTTGAAGTTGTTTGGCTAGTATTTCTATTTCAAAACTTGTAGATTGCCATGAATTTGTTTCAGATTTAAAATGATGTAAAACTGAAATTTCTTCAACCAAAGGAGTTTTTGACTTTTGTTTCCAATTGAGTAGTTGCAGCATGGGCTGGTTTTCATAATTTGTAGCTGGTTTGCCAACACAAAAATATCCCAAAGGCTCCATGTGTTCCGGTAATCCTAAAATAGTTTTGAATTTGTGGTAGTTTAATATAGACACCCAGCCCATGGAAAATCCTTGTTCTGTTAGCGAAAGCCAAATGTTTTGAACCGCACACACGGCACTAAACTTTATAGATTCATTACTTCCTACTGTACCTATTGTAAAATTATTGAGTACAGATCTGTCATAAGCTATTACTAATCCCACGGGAGCTTCCTCAATAGCTTCTAGCTTTAAGGCCTTGTAGGTTTCCTTTTGAGTTTCATCATCGGTTAAGTTTATTGCTTTTTTATCGTATTCTAAAAACAATTCTTTAATTGCTTGCTTGATTTTAGGAGACTTAATCAAGAAATATTTTGTCGCATCAGTAAGTCCTACAGATGGTGCGTAATGACCTGCCTGCAAAGCTTTTTCAAGAACTTCATCAGGAACTTCATCGTTAGTAAAATGACGTGTATCTCTGCGAGATTGTATAATTTCTTCTAAATGAGTCATGGAGCTTTTTTAATTTCAACGGGTATTCCAGATACCATCAACACAACGGTATCTGCCGTTTTGGCAATATACTGGTTCATCCATCCTTGTAACTCCGTGAATTTTCTACCTATAGCGGTATCAGCATGAAGGCCCATTCCTATTTCATTAGTAACTATGATAATGGTAGTGTTTTGTTGTTTTGCAAGAGCATCAATTTCAGCTTTTGCTTGTTCCAGACACTGAGAAACATCATTTTTAGTATCCACAAAAAAATTAGTTAACCAAAGCGTGACACAGTCTATTACGGCTACTTTACCTGTAAAATCAATTTCACTTAAAAACTTTTCTTTTTCAATGTTGACCCATCGATCGTCTCTGTCTTTTTGATGCCTATCAATTCGTTCTTGAAAATTAGCATCCCATTTTCTAGCAGTTGCTACATATATAGGATTGCTGGAACGTTCTTTGGCTAAACTTTCTGCATAACTACTTTTTCCTGAACGTTCACCACCAGTTATTAAATATATCATTCTTTGTTTCTTTCTTTATAAAATTCTTTTTTCTACTTTTTAATGGAAAATCAGTACTGTATCCCAGACCCTTTTCACTTCAATCTAACTTTTTGATAGTCACTATTTTTGTTGATGCTTTTTCAGTACTATTATCTTTTTGAAATTGCAAAATCCTTTCTAAGCAAGAAGGACACTTACAATCTTTTTTAACATCTGATACATGTACCACAGGAAAATCATAACACCAACAAGTGCCACAACTGTTTTGCACCTGACATAAAAAAGGCAAACCACAATTTGAACAACTTTTATTTGTTGGCCTATTCATGATGTAAATATAGTATTTGTTCAATTTTTTACTACCAAAAATAAACAAGAAATTTTATAATTTTAATTTACCTTTGCGTCAAGCGAAAAATTAAGCCATGAGAATTTCCATAGAGCGCACCCTTTTTATTGTGATGATTTCAATTTTTATTGGATGTAATAAAAAAGAAACTACCACAGCAATTGATTCCACCACTGCTGCAAACAGCATTGAATACGCCTCAGGACTGGCAATACATAAATACAAAGGATTCTCCATAGTTACGGTGTCAAACCCTTGGCCTGAAGCCAAAAAAAAATTCACCTACGTACTGCGAGAAAAAAATAGTATTGTACCCGATAGTTTAAAGAAACATCCTGTAATACAAGTACCATTACAATCTATTGTTGTGACCTCAACAACAATAATTCCGTTCTTAGAAATGCTCCAAGTAGAACAAAAACTTACCGGTTTTCCGCATACCAATTATATATCATCTGTGAAAACAAGAAAGCGTATTGATGCTGGATTAGTTAAAAATTTAGGTCAAAACGAAAAATTAAACGTAGAACAACTCATTGAGCTAGAGCCGAACTTAATTGTAAGCTTTGGTATAGATAACAATAATCCTACACTTGATAATTTACAAAAAAGCGGCCTTAAAGTACTTATTCAAGCCGACTGGATGGAGCAAACACCACTAGGAAAAGCAGAGTGGCTGAAATTGTATGGCGCCTTATTTGGAAAAGAAAAAGAAGCCAAAAACATCTTTGATACCATAGTAAAAAACTACAAGGAAGCACAACAATTGGTAGCTCAAAAAAAATCAACCTCAACAGTATTGTATGGTTCTATGTACCAAGAACAATGGTATATAGCAAGAGGAAACAGCTGGGTAGCGCAGTTTATGATGGATGCTAAAGCAAATTATTTATGGGCCGACATTAAAGGTACAGGAAGTTTAAGTCTACCATTTGAAAAAATTTTAGAAAAAGCAAGAACTGCTAAATACTGGATTGCAACAGGCTCTTTTAACACCAACAAAGAGTTTGAAAACAGCAACCCGCATTACAATCAATTTGACGCCTTGAAAGCAAAAAATGTATATACTTTTGAGAGTAAAGTGGGACCAACAGGAGGAACTGTCTATTACGAATTAGCAACAAGCCGTCCTGATTTAGTTTTAAAAGATTACATTAAAATATTTCATCCAGAATTATTACCCAATTATACTTTTACTTTTGCCGAAAAATTAAAGTAATAAGAACTAAATCTATATTTGAAATTTTACATTAAAAAAATTAAAGGGTTTTTACTCTAAAAAATAAACGTTGAATACACACAAACGAAATACCATTTTATTCTTTTTTTTTGCAACTGTACTCGTGCTACTGTTTTTTATGAACATTAGTTTTGGATCCATTTCCATTCCGTTTAAGGATGTGGCAACGAGTCTAACGGGAGGTCAAGCTAGCAAAACAACATGGGAATATATCATCATGAATTACCGCTTGCCAAAAGCCATAACCGCAATTCTTGCAGGTATGGGGTTGTCCATAAGTGGCTTATTAATGCAAACTTTGTTTAGAAATCCTCTAGCAGGACCTTATGTATTAGGTTTAAGCTCAGGTGCCAGTTTGGGGGTAGCGTTTGTAATTCTGGGTGCAGGAATACTTCCAGCTTTCTTAACTCCTTTTTTACTTTCGGCGTACGGCGTAGTTATTGCTTCTACAATAGGAAGTTCATTAGTCTTACTTGCCGTTTTATTTGTTTCACAAAAACTAAGAGATACCATGGCCATACTCATTGTAGGGCTTATGTTTGGCAGCTTTACCAGTGCCATTGTTGGAGTATTATCTTACATGAGTACCGCGGAGCAATTACAAAAATTCACGTTTTGGTCTATGGGCAGTTTGGGTAATTTATCATGGACATCCGTATTTGTACTGGCTGTTTGCGTAATAATAGGACTTATTTTAAGTGTCGTAAGCATAAAACCATTGAATGCTTTATTACTTGGCGAAAATTATGCCCGCAGTTTAGGTTTAAATTATCAAAAATCAAGATTGATCATCATAGTTGCCACTAGCGTTTTGGCTGGTAGTATTACCGCATTTGCTGGACCAATAGCGTTTGTAGGACTTGCTGTGCCACATTTAGCCAAGTTGATTTTTCAAACGAGCAATCATACCATACTATTTTGGAGTACTTTAATTTTTGGAGGTAGCATCATGCTTATATGTGATTTACTTTCAGAAATCCCAAGCTTGAATCTTAGCTTACCCATAAATGCCATTACGTCAATTATAGGTGCGCCCATGGTGATTTGGCTCTTGGTTCGAAAACAAAAAATGATAGGCTAATGGAACACGCAATACTACTTGAAGCATCAAAAATTAGCATTGGTTATTCCCATAAAAAAGAGTCGGTTGTGGTTGCCGCTGATGTTTCAATTGCATTAAAAACAGGCAAGCTCATTGCACTTATTGGTTCAAATGGGATTGGAAAATCAACCTTATTAAAAACCATTACAGGCATACAAAAACCTCTATCAGGAGAAGTTTTATTGCTTCAGAAAAATATTTCTTCCTACAATTCTTTGGCTTTGGCCAAAAATTTAAGCATTGTACTCACTGAAAAGCTTCCGCCAAGCAATTTAACGGTTTATGAGCTAATTGCCTTAGGACGTCAACCGTACACCAACTGGATAGGTAAATTATCTGCAGAGGATAGTGATAAAATCAATGAAGCCATGCAATTAACGCAAATTTCTCATTTGGCTGATAAAAAGCATTATGAAATAAGTGATGGACAATTGCAAAAAGTATTGATTGCAAGAGCATTAGCACAAGATACCCCACTAATCATTCTGGATGAACCTACCACGCACTTGGATTTACTGCATAAAGTAGCGCTATTAAAATTGCTGAAAAAACTAACACATGAAACAGGTAAATGCATCTTGTTCTCTACTCATGACATTGATATGGCGATACAAATGAGCGACGAAATGATTATCATGACTCCCGGAAATGTAGTACAAGATGAACCCTGTAACTTGATCAAAAAAGGAAGTTTTAATACCCTTTTTAAAGACGAACATATTGTTTTTGATGCTGAAAAAGGGAAGTTTGTGATTTCCTAGCAAGCCCTCTAACCCCTATTTTCAAAATTTTACCGACTAAAAATCCCTTGTTACTCAGTATGCACATTAGACAATCAACCCAATTTGCCTTTTCGCCTCTCCTACTACAAAAGCAACAGAATTAGCAATATTAAAACTACGTATTAAGGGTGACATCGGAATTTTAAGTTGATTTTCATTGGCAAACAAATCCAATACTTCTTGGCTCAAGCCCACACTTTCTTTGCCAAAAACCAACCAATCACCATCTTGAAACTGGATATTCAAATAAGAATGCTCTGCATGTGAACTCATTAGAAAAACTCTTGAAGTATCTGGAATTACTTTCATCCACTCTGCGACATTTTGGTATTCTGTAACATCAAGATGCACCCAATAATCCAATCCAGAACGTTTGAGGTTTTTATCATTGATAACAAAACCAAAAGGATGAATCAGGTGCAAACGACTTTCGGTACCCACACACAATCGGCCAATATTTCCAGTATTATTTGGAATTTCAGGTTCTACTAAAACGATGTTTAACATTTTATACTTTATTAAAAGATTTGAAAATTAAAAGATTAAAAAAACTAGTACTACCTTTTAATTTTCTATTTGAAAATTTTCTACTTCTATAACTTCTCCAGCTTGTAAATCGTTGAGATGTACATTGCCAACTCGAACACGAACCAAGCGTAAGGTGGGGAATCCAACAGCTGCAGTCATTTTTCGTACTTGACGAAATTTACCCTCATTTACAATAATTGAAGCCCATGTTGTAGGTCCGTGTCTTTCATCCCTAATTTTTTTTCCGCGTGGGCCAAAATTAGGAATTTCATTCAAAATAAAAGCTTGACATGGCTTGGTTTTATATTTAGTTCCATTAAAACCAATTTCAACTCCCTCTTTTATTTCATCAATAGCTTGCTGCGTGATGACACCATCTACTTGCACATAGTATTCTTTATCGACTTTCTTACTCCTAATTGCTTCACTCTCTTTTCCGTCGGTTGTCAATAGCAATAACCCTTCCGAATCTTCATCTAATCGACCAATAGCCATAGTGCCGTCTGGAAAATCATAGAGTTCGCCCAACAAGCGTTTTTTTCGTTTGAGTTCATAAATAAACTGACTTAAATAGCCATAAGGCTTATGAATGATGAAATGGCGGTGCATGAATTAAAATCTTTTTTGGCAAATATAGCGGGTTATTCCATTTTTATGAAAGAGATTTCTTTTTTGAGCTATAAAAAGCTACATTTTTTAATTTTTCACACCACTAAAAAATATAAATCTAACGAATTGATCATTATTTAACAAAATATTAGTTAAATTAGCAAAAACATTTATTAAATTTTTAGACAAAATTACAATCATTACATAAAAAAACAGGTATTTATACCTGCTTTTAGACCGCTTATTTCACTTAGATTTGTTCTGTAAAAAAGAAATTAAAATATATTTAATAAAAATAAAGTTACAAAAATTACTTTTAATAAAATTAATGTAAATATTTAAAAAAATAAATATGGAGGGAACTATAGGAGAAATTCGTCTTTTCGCAGCAACATTTGCACCTAAAAATTGGTCGTATTGTGATGGGTCACTTATTCAAATAAGAAGCAATACTGCTCTCTTTTCTATTTTAGGAACTAATTATGGCGGTGATGGGCAAAACACATTTGCTTTACCAGATCTTAAAGGACGTACCGCTTTAGGGGCTGGACAAGGACAAGGATCTGGTCTGTCTTATTATGCCTTAGGTCAAAAATCAGGTTTTAATAGTGTCTCACTAAACAACAATCATCTTGCTCCGCATACACATGCTTGTGTAAGTAATGTTGTAATTCCTGCCTATTCAGACGCGGGAGATTCAAATAGTCCTACTGGAAATGTTTTAGCGGCAAAATCTACCATGTATAGTTCAGTTGCAGGAGATACCTCAATGAAAACAACTCCATTTAATGTGGTAGTTAGTGCAACTGGAAATAACCAGCCGCTACCTATTAATCAACCTTCAATTGGTTTGAATTATATTATTTGCCTGTATGGAATATTTCCTTCTCGCCAGTAGTACTCACATACAAATACATCATAAACTTTAAAACATTATTATGGAAGGAACTGTAGGGGAAATCCGCATTTTTGGTGGTAATTTCGCACCATCATATTGGTCATTTTGTAATGGCAGCACATTGAGTATTTCAGAAAATGAAGCGCTATATACTCTAATTGGCACTACTTATGGGGGCGACGGAGTACTAACATTTCAGGTTCCTGATCTTCGCAGCCGCATTCCAGTTGGTACGGGTCAAGGGCCTGGTCTACCGCAAATGATTTTGGGTCAGGTTGGGGGTTCAGAAACTGCTGTAATGTCCAGTAATCAAATGCCCGCACACTCTCATTTTGGAACAGGTAGCATTTCAATTCCAGCTTACAGTCAACCAGATAGTTTGGGTTCTCCAACCAATGCCGAATTAGCTGGTTTAACAGGAGCGTACTCCACCGAGACAGCAGATACCAGTTTAAAACCCGAAACTTCAACTGTAAATCTGGCAGCTGCGGGTCAGGGTATGCCATTTAGTATTATACAACCTTATACAGCTGCAAATTATATTATTTGCGTTGAGGGTATTTATCCAACTAGAAACTAACCTTAAAAACATTAATCATGGAAGGAACAATGTCAGAAATTCGCTTATTTGCTCCCAATTTCGAGCCTAAATATTGGGCGTTTTGTGCAGGACAACTACTTGCTATAAATACCAACCAAGCTCTATTTAGTCTTTTAGGAACAACCTATGGCGGTAATGGTGTACAAACATTTGCACTGCCTGATTTGCGAGGTCGAGTTCCAATGGGTACAGGCGTAGGAACTGTCGATCAATATCAATTGGGTGAAATTTCAGGGGCTAATAATGTAACGGCAACTCTTGCAAACTTGCCATCACATACCCATGTGGGAACTGGTTCTTATACTATTTTGGCTTATTCAGACGAGGGAGATAACGGATCTCCGACAGGAAATAGTTTGGCGGCTTTAGCAGGTCTTTATTCTACAAAAACACCTGATACTTCTTTAAGACCTATAAATGCATCAATTACCATCGGTATAAATGGAGGCAATCAGCCAATACCTGTTCAGCAGCCGTATTTAGGGATGAATTATATAATATGCCTGATGGGAATTTTTCCTTCAAGAAACTAATTTTATATACCCATTGGATGTTTCCAATAAGTTATTTGCCTTGTTGTAAAACATCATTAATTATTGTTTATGAAAATAGCTTTACTCTTAACGCGTTCCGTAATCTATCCTTCAATGGCTTTTGATATCATGGATGGTTTTAAATCTTCTCTAAAAAAATTAGGAGTAGAAGGAAAACACGAAATCGTATCATCAAATATAGGTGTGGCCGGCAAAAATGAAGAAATTTATATTTGCTGCGAACAATTATTACTCAATAATACAGATATAATTATTGCTTATATAAATCCTATTACAGCAGAATTTATTCATCCTCTTTTTGAAAATTCCGGAAAGTTACTGATCGTTTTAGATAGTGGTTATCATTTCCCAATCTTTCAACAAAAATTATCAAACGCTCATTTTATTTCTTTAGAAGGTAATTTGTGTTCCCGTGCGATTGTTCGTAAAGCCGCAGAAGAAGGGCTACAGGATTTTGCTTTTACCTGTTCTTTTTACGATGCAGGTTACCGTCCTCCTTACACGTATTCAACTTCGGTTGAAGATAAAGGAGGATCTATTACATACAATCATATTACGCCTTTGAAGCGCTCCGATTTTAGTTTGGAACCATTGGCGGGTTATCTTGAAGAAAACAAAGACGCAGCCCTTTTGACTTCTTTTTGCGGAGATATGGCTGAAGATTTTTTTAGAGAATCATCTAAATTTAAGAGTATAATATCCTGTAAAATTTACGGAAGCGGTTTTACAGCAGAAGAATTTTGGCTAAGTAAGATACCTTATCCAGGATATAATTGGAGCTCTTCTATTCCTTGGTCACTAACAATTGTTAGCGAAGAAAATAAAGATTTTGTTACTACAATGGAAAATATCCGACAAAACAAAGCCAATATATTCTCGCTCTTAGGATGGGAAGCTGCTTTGTTTATAGAAGCTGCAAATGAAAAATCACTAGATGCTATTACGATCCACTCACCAAGAGGAAAAGTTTATATGAATCCCGTTACCGGTTTTTCTTCAGCACCTATTTATTACGCCACAGTTGCAAAAAACAAAGAAACAGGTAACTGTCAGTTAGAGGATATTACAGAAGCCGAAAATCTAGATGAAGAACGCAGCCGTTTGCAATATCATATTCTAGCGGTTCAGAATGTAACGTCCAATTCATGGTTTAATGCCTATGCTTGTCTAGAATCATGAGCATGCAACGCGACATCGCTATTTTGTGTAATAACCGCATGGCTTTTCCTGCGATACAAACCTTGTATCGACTGAATAAATTACACACCATTGGAGTACCTGTTGGTAACGATGAGGTGCTGTCTTTTTGTTTGGCTTTTGCAAGTCAATCAGGGATCAATCTCATAGTACTTGAAAAAGAGAAAGTAGAAAATCAGCTACAGGGATTACTTGAATGCAGTATGGTAAAGTATGTTTTTACAATGACGTTTCCGTGGAAATTATCCGAAAAAATTATAGAACAATATTCTAACCTATTTTATAATTTTCACTACGGACTTTTACCTGAAATGCGTGGTTGTGATCCTGTTTTTGAATCGATTCGTCAACAAAAGCAAGAAACTGGAATTACTGTTCATACCATCGAAAAAGGGATTGATACGGGAAATATAGTGCTAAAACGTGTGCTGCCAATAGCTGCTAATGTCACTCACGGAATGCTTTGCACCAACTTATCTTATCTGGGAGCGCAAATGGTGCCCGAAGTAGTAGCACTGTTGCAAACCAATTTCAAAGTGGTGCCTCAAGATGAGACAGTCGCAAATTACTATAAAAAAGTAGCTGCAAGCGACGTATGCATTCGATGGGAAACTCAGGATGCAAAATCAATAGAGGCATTAGTAAATGCTTGTAATCCTTGGAATAAAGGAGCCTACACTTACTGTAGCGGATGGAACATGCGCATTCTTGAAGTATCAGCAACCAAAAATATTACAGAACATTCAAATTACCCGGGGACTATTTTAGAAATAAATGAAAACAAGGGATTAATTATACAATGTTACAATAATTCACAGCTTCGTATACATACTCTTTATACAGATGAAGGTTTTATGAGTGGACACAAGTTGCTCGCTTTTGGTATAAAAAATGGACAAAAATTCACCTCTTTATAAATTAACTATTTAACTATGAAACATTTTTACGCTCAAATTAAAAATTTCATAAATATCGCCTTGTTTCTGGGGATATTTTTACAGAGTTACGTGGGTAACTCTCAAACGACTCTGTCCGCTGGAGATATTATCTTCACAGGATATGATTCCACTCCAACTCCCCTTGAGGGAGATGTCTATTCGTTTGTGCTTCTTACCAATATTTCGGCAGGTACAGCTATTAGTTTTACAGACCGCGGTTATTTTGGTGGTGGTGTTGGATGGCAAGCAGCCGGTCCTACAGAAGCTACTGTAACTTGGACATCAGGAACAGCTATTCCGGTTGGTACAGAAATTATGATAAAAGGTCTTACGGCCTCTACTTATGATCCAAACTCCACTTTATTAACAGCAAACGGAACGGTAACTTTAAGAGAGGGTACTCCTACAAACGGATTATCTTTATCAAATGTAGGGGATCAGATCATCGCTTTTCAGGGAAGTACGGGAAATCCTGAAAGCGGTACTGTAACTTTTATCTCAGGACTGCATTATTTTTTTTGTAGTTCTAACGGGACTTCTCAGGCAAGCTGGGATGATTTGGCTTGTGCAGACGGACCAAACTCTTCTGTAATACCTGTAGGTCTGGTAGGAGGAACAAGCTCTTTTTATGTTGGAACCTTAGCAGGAAATATTTTAGGGACATCAGGTAAATTTAATGGTACCGGAGCACCATTTGCTAACGCTGCAGGAATAAGAGCTGGTGTTATGAATCAAGCAAACTGGACACTTTCAAATACTACTCCAGCGCTTTCAATGCCTTCAGGTGCTGCTTTTCTGGGTGCAGCGCCAACCATTACAGCTAACCCACCCAACAGAACAATTTGTGTCGGGAGTAATACTACCTTTTCTATTTCAGCAAATGATGCTACTGGCTACCAATGGCAGGTAAATACAGGTAGCGGATTTACAAATATTTCAAATGCTGCACCTTATTCTGGGACTACTACAACTACTTTAGCTATTACAGCGGCAACTGCTGGAATGAATGGTTATTTATATCGATGTATTGCCACTGGTGCAGGTTCCGCTACATCAAATGCAGGAACATTAACAGTTTCTAATATAACTGCAACTAGTAATCAAACTAATGTAAGTTGCTTTGGAGGTTCTAACGGATCTGCTATGGTTACTCCCTCAGGTGGAGTTTCTCCATATACGTATAGCTGGTCTCCATCAGGAGGGACCGGAGCAATCGCTACAGGATTGTCAGCAGGAAGTTATACTGTAACCATAACAGATGCTAGTTTATGTTCGACTACTCAAAACTTTATAATTACACAACCAACTGCTCTTGTAGCGACTGCTGCTGCACAAACAAATGTGTCTTGTTTCGGCGGTTCTAACGGAGCGGCTTCAATTAATACCCCTACTGGTGGAGCTGGTGGTTATACCTACAACTGGACGCCAGGCAACCCAACAGGTGATGGAACAAGATCAGTAACAGGATTATCATCCGGAACTTGGACTTGTACCATTACCGATGCTAACTCATGCATCGCTACGCAAAGTTTTACGATTACGCAACCAACCTCAATTGCCGTTACACCTGCATCACAAACTAATGTTTCTTGTTTTGGAGGCTCAAATGGTGCCGCGGCTATCAATACGCCAACAGGAGGAGCTGGTGGTTATACCTACAACTGGACGCCGGGTAATCCAACGGGTGACGGAACTACTTCTGTTACTGGCTTGACAGCAGGAATCTGGACATGTACTGTTACCGATGCAAACGGTTGTACAAGAGCGCAAAACTTTACGGTAACACAACCAACTGCTATTGTAGCAACTGCAGCTTCTCAAACCAATGTTTCATGCAACGGAGGTTCTAATGGAGCTGCCTCGATTAATATTCCAACAGGTGGAGCGGGTGGATATACCTACAACTGGACTCCAGGTACCCCAACAGGTGATGGAACAAGATCAGTAACTGGATTAAGCGCCGGAACTTGGACTTGTACTGTAACGGATGCAAACAGTTGCACTACTGCTGTTAACTTTGTAATCACACAGCCAACTGCTATCAGTACGGCAACTGCTGCGCAAACAAACGTATCTTGTAATGGAGGATCTAATGGTTCTGCTTCGGTGACTCCTTCTGGTGGTGCTGGTGGATATACTTATTCTTGGTCTCCATCTGG
>NZ_VLKO01000009.1 GCF_007830355.1 Flavobacterium tiangeerense
CTGAAAATCCATGTGTCCCTGGTTCGATCCCTGGAGGTACCACAACATCGCTCGGATGGTGAAATTGGTAGACACGCTGGACTTAAAATCCAGTGAACAGCAATGTTCGTGCGGGTTCAAGTCCCGCTCTGAGTACTTTAGAAACTCCAACACAGTCGTGTTGGAGTTTTTTTGTTTAGAGAATTTGGTATTAATTGATATCTTTTCCTTTTATATCCTTCATTCTTTATTTTATTCGTATTTTAGCTAAGCTATTAAAAAAAAAACAAATTATTATGAAAAAATATATCATTGGGAGTTTTCTGTTTGCTTGTATTGGTTTACAAAGCTGTCAAAACTCAACATCTGAGAAGAAACTTAATAATGATGCAGCTAAACAAGAAAAACCTATTTCTGTTACCTGTTACAAGTCTATTTATGATAAAGATTCTATAACTTTACAACTGAACTCATTAAAAGATGGGAAGATTAGTGGGGATATGGTGATGAGTTTTAACAATGCTGCAGTAAAAAAAGGTACTGTATCTGGTAATACGAGTGGCGATACTATTTTTGTAAGTTATACTTTTATTGAAGGAGATAATACAAAAGTTACTTTTAAAAATCCAATGGCTTTTTTAAAACGTGGTGATTCGTTAGTGCTAGGTAATGGTAAAATGCAAACGACCATGGGTGCTACTTATTTTGTAAAAGGAGAGCCTATAGATTTTGATCGAGTTAAATTTAAATTTTCAGTTGTAGATTGTAAGTAGTTTTTAATAGAGTTCACGTTGATTGATTTCTAATAGATGACACTCGATTGAAATCATTATTTCTTCATTTTTAATTTCCCTTTTTGTGAAGCTAGTACACTTTACAAGTTAATTTTTTATTCGTTTTTTTAAGGGAATTGACATTTGAATTATTATGTGCCTTTTTTTTTATGATATTGTCCCAATATTTTTTTTCCTACTTTAATTCTTTTCCTACAATGAATTTGAAAGAATCAACCAATGCCACGTGGTTGTTTGAAATAACACCAAAAAATAAATTTTTCTCACTGCATCTCAAAGAAGTGTGGGTATATCGTGATCTTTTGTTTCTCTTTGTAAAAAGAGATATTGTGACGGTTTATAAGCAAACTATTTTAGGGCCTTTATGGTATTTCATTCAGCCCTTGTTAACTAGTCTAACTTTTACTATTGTTTTTAATAATTTAGCAGGAATAAGTACAGGATCTGTTCCTCCATTTCTGTTTAATCTTGCTAGTATAACTGTTTGGAATTATTTTACTGCTTGTTTGAATGGTACTTCTAATACTTTTGCCTCAAATGCTGGAATTTTTGGTAAAGTTTATTTTCCACGGATCATAGCTCCTTTGACTGTCGTCCTATCTAATTTGATCAAATTTTTTATCCAACTCTTTATTTTTCTTTGTTTTTTTATTTATTACTACAGTCAAGATGCTTTAGTATCTTTCAATTCATGGACCTACTTTTTTCCTCTTGTCGTTATTCTCTTGGGAATTTTAGGTTTGGGTTTTGGAATGATTATTTCTGCACTTGTTACTAAGTATAGAGACTTAACGTATTTAATTGGTTTTGGTATACAATTGTTGATGTATATTTCTGCCGTATTTTTTCCGCTGGATTTAATTGCTGTTAAAATGCCAAAATATGCTTGGCTTGTACAATATAACCCTTTGGCATATTGCATTGAAGCAACACGTTATATGCTTCTCAGTACAGGAGCATTCCCTTTTTGGGGAATAGTATATACGTTATTCTTTTCTATCGCAGTTTTATTTATTGGATTGTTATTGTTCAATCATACAGAGAAAAAGTTTATTGATACCGTATAAAGTGAGCAGTGAATAGTGTGCAGTTTCAGTATACAGCTAGTTGTAAGTATGCAGCGAGAAAGATGAATCCGATAATTAGAATTAAATAGATAACAGTTAATAGTGGGCAAAGAAGGGTGAACTGTAAAAAGGAGAAGTAAATAGGGATCATTCATCATTTGCAATTCACCACATAAGATTTATCTCTGGAAAGAAAAATGAAAGACATTATATTAAAAGTAGAAAATATTTCAAAGCAATACCGTTTGGGTACTGTTGGAACGGGTTCATTGGTTCATGATTTGAATCGTTGGTGGCACCAAATTCGTGGTAAGGAAGATCCTTATTTGAAAATTGGGGATACCAATGACCGTTCGACCAAAGCAGAGAGTGATTATGTTTGGGCGCTCCAGGATATTAATTTTGAAATTGAGCGCGGTGAAGTAATTGGTATTATTGGTAAAAATGGCGCTGGAAAATCGACCTTATTGAAAATTTTATCACGTGTAACGGCACCAACAACCGGGAGCATCAAGTTTGGCGGTCGTGTAGCTTCATTATTGGAGGTTGGAACTGGTTTTAATGGAGAAATGACCGGACGCGAAAACATCTATTTGAATGGTGCTATTTTAGGAATGACTAAAAAAGAGATTACCTCCAAGTTAGATGAAATAATTGAATTTTCAGGTTGCCAGCGGTATATTGATACTCCTGTAAAACGTTACAGCAGTGGGATGTACGTACGTTTGGCTTTTGCAGTAGCAGCATTTTTAGAGCCTGAAATTTTGATTGTCGACGAAGTCTTAGCAGTAGGTGATGCCGAATTCCAAAAAAAAGCCATTGGCAAAATGCAAGACATTTCTAAAACTGGTGGCCGAACGGTTTTGTTTGTTAGTCATAATATGGCGGCAGTCAAAAGTTTGTGTACAAGGGGAATTGTAATGGAGCATGGGAAAGTTAAATTTGATGGTGGTATTGATGGGGCTTTGGATGCGTATCAATTAAATAATAGTATTGAGATTGAAACAGAGTATATTGGAGACAATATTATAAAACGAGCATTACTTCATACATCCAATAACTCCATCAAATACAAATCAGATTTTAAATTAGATGTTTTTTTTGAATCTAAAAATTTAATAAAAAATTTAGTTTTGGGATTAGTTGTAAAAGATATAAACGACGTTGAGTTAATAGGAGTCAATAATAGACATTATCAATCTGATAAAATTAATCAACAAGATGTGTATAAAGGTTACGTTTCTATTTTTATAAAAGAATTAAATCTTTTTCCTGGTATATATAAAATTGATTTATTTTTAGGAGACTCAACAACAGATTTGGAAATAGTTTATGAAGCAATTAAATTCAATATTTTAGAGTCGTTTGAATATGAAGTTATAAATAGTTTAAATTTTAAAATCAACAAGGTTTTTCATGAAAATATTAATTGGGAGTATAATAGTTAGATTTGTAAATAGCATGAAAAAAACAATAAAGAAATATTTAAGAAAAATCAAATACCATTTTGTATCAGAAAAACAAAAAGAGTCTAATTTTTATAAAAAATTATTTATTGAAAATGAACATTGGAACACTCCTAAGCCTAATGAGGAAGAAGTTTTAAGGTGGGAGATTATAAAAGATTTTTTGAGTAACATAAAAAAAGATGATGAAAATGTTGATATTTTAGATTTAGGTAGTGGTAGAGGGTGGTTAACAAATTTACTTGCTAATTATGGGAATGTTGTTGGTGTTGAGCCGGTTAAGTCAGTTGTTGGATATTCTAGAACAATGTTTCCAAATATTAAATTTATTTGTGGTACATCTAAAACCTTAATCAGAGGAAAAAATTTTAAAAAGTATGATTTAATCGTCACCTCTGAGGTTATCGAACACATCCCCGATCATAGTAAAGAATCTTTTATTGAAGATATCAGTAAATTATTAAATGAAAAAGGATTTCTAATTATTACTACGCCAAGAAAAGAAGTCGAAGAGCAATGGAAAGCTTATATAGGTCCAAATCAACCTGTAGAAGATTGGATTACTGAAAAGGAATTGGAAGAGTTGGTATTGAAGAAACATTTCTCAACACTTCGTTTAGAAAGATTTGGAATTCCACCTATGTTCAATGTTCCAGATATTGAAATTTATCAATTATGGTTATTTCAAAAAAAATGATTAATACTATTTTAGTAAGTGTTATTGTTCCGTGTTACTACCAGGCGCAATATCTTGATGAAGCGTTGCAATCAGTACTTGACCAAACCTATAGCAATTGGGAATGTATAATTGTGAATGATGGCAGTCCAGATAACACTGATGTTATTGCAAAAGAATGGACTAAGAAAGATTCTCGATTTAAATATATTTATAAAGAAAATGGTGGTTTGAGTAGTGCAAGGAATGCAGGAATTGAAATTGCTAATGGAACGTATATTTTACCATTAGATGCTGATGATAAGATAGGAAGAGATTATTTGAATCTTTCTATACAGGCTTTTGAGATAGATACTAATTTAAAAGTAGTTTATTGTAAAGTCGAAAAGTTTGGAGAAGAAGAAGGCCTTTGGCTATTGCCTGATTTTTCTCGTACGATTTTGGTACGATGGAATGTGATTTTTTGTTGTGCCATGTTTAGAAAATCTGATTGGACTAGAGTGGGTGGTTATGATGAGCAACTTATATATGGATTAGAGGATTGGGATTTTTGGATAGCAATTTTAAAAAAAGGAGGAGAAGTTAAGTGTTTAGATTATTTGGGCTTTTATTACCGGATAAAAAAAGAATCAATGATAAGAAGTCTCAATGTGAACCAAAGAATTTTCTCAGAAAATTATGTTCATAGTAAGCATTTAGACTTTGTATTGTCAAATTATGATGATGTTGTTAAAGAAAATAATCTTTTAGTAAGGAAAATACAAAAATTAGAATTTGATTTTAAAAGTGAAAAAATACTTTTAAATGCTTTATTTTTTAAAGTATTTAAAATTAAACTTTTTAATCTTTAGCAATATTTTTAATTTAAATTATAAAAAATGAACTTTTACAAGCCTTTAGTTTCTATAATTGTCCCTAATTACAACCATGAAAAATACTTAGTTCAAAGGTTAGACAGTATATTTAAACAAAGTTATACTAATTATGAAGTTATTTTATTGGATGATTGCAGTACTGATAATAGTCAGACTATACTATTAGAATATGCTCAGCATCCTAAAGTGAGTCATTGTGTTTTTAATGAAGATAATTCAGGTAATACCTTTGTACAGTGGAGTAAAGGACTTCAATTAGCTAAAGGAGAGTATATTTGGATTGCAGAATCAGATGATTTTTGTGAAATAAATTTTTTAGAGGAAGTTGTTAAACCTATGTTAGACGATAAAGAAGTCGTTTTGTCATATTGCCAATCCAATAGAGTTGATGAAATGGGCAAAATTACAGGAAGTTGGCTCAACCATACTAATGATTTGGATACTGAATTGTTTTTGAACAATTTTGTAATGGGTGGGAATGAATTTATAGAGAAATTCTTGATTTATAAGAATGTTATTCCAAATGCCAGTGGTGTTGTCTTTAAAAAAAGCAGGGTGGTGCAATTAGGAAACTTAGATCTTGATCCAATTTTAAAGTATAGTGGTGATTGGTTATTTTATTTAAAATTGCTTTCAAATCATAAAACTGCATTTATTTCAGAGTACCTAAATAATTTCAGATATCATAAAAAAAGTTCAATTGCGAACTCTGTGCAAACTGAAAATATACGTTTAATTATTTTGCGGGTTATCAAGATGAGAATTAAGTTGATTTCTTTTTTCTCAAAAGAAAAACCTAAAAACCTATTATTTATTATCAAAACGAATAATCAGATTATAAAGGATTTAAAATATGAGATAGCTTTGAGTTTTTTTAGAGATAATCAAAAAAATATAAAACGATCACTAATGAGTTCATTAAACCTTAAGAAAAAAATGAAAATGAAGTTAAATAAAATTTTTAAATTTATTTATAGCTAATGATTTCTATTATTATATGTTCTCGAACAAAAACAATTAATGACTCTTTTGTTGAAAATATTAAAAACACGGTAGGCTGCAAAAATGAATTGATTGTTGTAAACAATTCAGAAAACAAATATTCCATTTTCGAAGCTTACAATTTAGGAATTGTAAAAAGTATTGGGGATTTCTTGTGTTTTATTCATGACGATGTTTTAATACAAACTAGAAATTGGGGCAACGTAATAGAAGAAATTTTTTTAGAGAATCCTGGAGCAGGGTTATTGGGTATAGCTGGTGGCGAAATTAAAACAAAAATGCCTTCAGCTTGGTGGGATGGAGGGAAAAACACATTAAGATTGGTACAGCATTACAAAAATAAACCAAAAGAACTCTGGTGTGAAGGTTTTGATAATTCAGATACTGTTGAAGTTGCTGCAATTGATGGTGTTTTTATGGTGATGCGAAGAGATGATCGCATTAATTTTGATCAAAGATTGACAGGTTTTCATAATTATGATATTTACCTTTCATTAAAGCATAATATGCTTAATAAAAAAGTATTAGTGACTAGTAAGATATTATTAGAACATTTTTCAGAAGGTAGTTTAAATAAAGCATGGTATGAATCGGCCAGTTCATTTCATAAACTGTATAAAAATTATTTACCAATAGTATTAAATTCTGAATATAAATATGAACAATTAAGAAAGACTGAATTTAAATTTGGTCAAATTTTTATTGCAAAGTTAATTGAACATAAATTACATTGGGACGCAATTTATTGGTGGTTCGAAATGTTTAAATTAAAACCAAAAGCAAAATATCATATTGAGTTTTGGAAAACTATATTAAATAAAAAACAATGTTAGGCATTGTTATTCCATACTACAAAATTACTTTTTTTGATGAAACCTTGGATTCATTATCCAAACAAACTGATAAGCGTTTTAAAGTATATATTGGCGATGATGCTAGTATTGAAAGACCAAATTGTTTGCTAGATAGATACAAAGGAAAATTTGATTTTACCTATCACCGATTTGAAGAAAATTTAGGTTCAATTTCATTAACTAAACAATGGGAGCGTTGTATTGCTCTGAGTCATGACGAACCTTGGATAATGGTACTTGGAGACGATGATTATTTGGATCACAATGTGGTTGAATATTTCTATAAAAATCTAAATAATTTAAAAAACAAAACCAACGTAATTCGACTTGCTTCAAAAATTTATAATCAAGATAAAAAGGAGTTTACTAAAATCTATACCCATCCCATTTGGGAAAAAGCATCGGATTCTTATTTTAGAAAGTTTCAGTTTTTGACAATGAGTTCACTTTCTGAATATATTTTCAGAAGAGAAAGTTATTTAAATTATAAGTTTAATGATTTTCCTTTGGCGTGGTATGCTGACGACATGGCTTGGATTGAATTCTCAGGGAATTCAAAGATCTTTAGTATAAATGATGCGGTTGTTGTATTTCGTTTTTCAGACCTAAATATTTCTGGGATGCAGAATAATCTTGAAGTTAAAGATAAAGCAAAATTTTTATTTTTTGAAAAACTGATTAAAGCTCATGTTTTGAAGTTTACCCATTTTCAAAAGCAAAAGCTGATTTTAGAATTTGGAATTACTGCTATTGCCCAACAGCGATTGAACTTTGAATTATTCTTTTTGATCGTTCAGAAATTAGTTCAAAATGGCTCTTTTTATGCTTTAGCAAAGTTTATTAGAAGAGTGATTATTGCCAAATTTAAAAAAACACAATAATGGTATTCAATTTAAGTGTAATTATCCCTACCTTCAATGTAGCTCGTTTTATTGAAAAAGCGATACTTTCGGTATTGGATCAACATGAAGTATTTGAAGTAATCGTTGTAGATGATGGAAGCACTGATGCAACCTTATCTTTAGTTTCACAATTACAAAAAATAGATAATAGAATTAAACTGTTTCAGCACACGAATGGCGTTAACAAAGGGCGCTCTGCCACGCGCAATTTAGGAATACAAAAATCCTCCGGCGCTTACATTGCTTTTTTAGATGCAGATGATTATTATTTACCCAATCGTTTTGCAAATGATTTTATAATATTCGAAACAAATTCTAATTGTGATGGAGTATATAATGCTGTGGGATATCATTTTTATAGAGAAGCAACGGCAATGGAATTAGAAACGGATCAACTTTATACAGTTAGACAAAAAGTAGCTCCAAAAGATTTGTTTAAAAACTTATTGTATGGTAAATACGGTCATTTTCATATTAATGGATTAACTATTAAGAAATGTGTTTTGGAAGTTACAGGTTTATTTAATGAAAGTTTGGTAGTAGCAGAAGACACTGAACTATTTTGGAAAATGGCTATAAAATGCAATTTAATAACAGGAATTATTAATAAAGCGGTAGCTATTCGTGGTGTTCATGATACAAATATTTTTGATAATACAGCATTGTATAAAATATATAATATAAAAATGCACGAAGCTGTAGCTATTTGGTGTAGTAAAAATCAAGTTAGTAATGTTATTATAGATGATGTCTTGAAATGGATTTGGATGCTTAAATACCAGCAAAAAAATAAATTGTATCAAGATATAACTTCATGGGGAAAATTCTTTTTCTTGCAACCACAATTACTTTTTAAAATTTATAGCATTAAATACTTTCCAATAATTAGGTATAGACAAATGCTTTTTCCATTTTTGTTTAAATAATTAAAAGCAATATAAAAAGATGAAACCATCTAGTAATGTTACCGTAATCATACCCTGTTATAATGACGGGGCATACATTATGGAAGCATTAGAATCTATATACAATCAAACAGTATTGCCAGAAAAGATAATCATTGTTGATGATGGTTCACAGGCAGAAACAAAAAAAGAATTAGCTACAATTAATAATCCATTGGTTTACCTTGTTTGCCAAGAAAATCAAGGTGTTAGTGTTGCAAGAAATCATGCTATTAGTTTAGCGCAAACAGACTATATTGTTAATCTTGATGCCGATGATTATTACGAACCTAATTTTATTGAAAAAGCCATACAAATTTTAGATACTGATGTCACTATTGGAGTAGTTAGTTCTTACTGTAGGACTTTTTCAGAAAAAAAAACAATCTCTATTGTAAGACCTTTAGGTGGAGGTATGACTGATTTTTTGTTCATTAACAATGGTAGAGCAAGCGCTATGTTTAGAAAAGAATGCTGGGAAAAGGTGGGTGGATTTGATGAAAACATGAAAGCAGGTTATGAAGATTGGGAGTTTTGGCTTGCTATCACTAAAAATAATTGGCGTATGCATATTATTCCCGAAATATTGTCTCACTACCGAATTAAGAATACTTCGCGGGACCGCACTGCAATTGTACATCATGATTATGAGTTACGCATGTATATTTTTAATAAGCATAAAGAAATGTATCAGACTCATTATGAATTTTATGCAAGTGCTTTGCTGCGTCAAAATTCAATTTTGCGAAATAGTTTAAGGAATGCCAAAGAGTCTAGAGAGTTTCAAATAGGGTTACTAGTACTTGCTCCACTGCGGTTTTTGAAAAAAATAGTATCCAGATGAGTCCATTAGTTTCCATAATTGTCCCTTGTTTTCAACAGGCTCATTTTTTAAAAGATTCCTTGCAATCGGTTTTAGACCAAAGCTATATCAATTGGGAGTGTATTATTGTTAATGATGGTAGTCCTGATAATACAGCAATTGTTGGACATGAATGGTGTGCTAAAGACACCCGGTTTAAGTATGTATATCAAGACAACGCAGGTTTGTCTAGTGCTCGTAATACTGGAATAAAACATAGCAAGGGAGAATTTATTTTACCGCTAGATGCTGATGATGTATTGCATCCAGACTATTTAAACAAAACAGTTCCCGTTTTGAGGGATCACCCAGCAATAGGAATAGTAAGTTGCTATAGTGCTTTTTTCTCGGGTACTACAAATAACATTGTTAATCAATTGAAACCTATTGGAGATAATGTAACTTCGTTACTGTTTGTGAATCAATTAGTAGCCACTTCTTTGTTCAGAAAAATGTGCTGGGAACAAGTAGGCGGATATGATGAAACAATGAAAAGAGGATTTGAAGATTGGGACTTTTGGCTAAGTTGTACCAAACAAGGATGGACGTACAAAATAATTCCTGAATTTTTATTTTATTACCGAAAGGCTAAGAAGTCAATGCTGACTAATACAATCCAACATCATGCAGAAGAGGTCAAACAATTTTTATTTATCAAGCATAAAGAGTTGTACATCCGTAATTTTGAGAATTGTATGGAAGTGCTATTCTTTGAATTAAAAGTTCAACGTACAGGTCATGATACCTATAAAAACAGTCAAGAATATAAAATTGGAAAATTAATTTTACAACCCTACCGATGGTTAACAAAATTGATCTTAAAATCAAAAAAGACATGAACATATCAGTAGTCATTAGAAATAAAAATCAAGCTCCTGCTTTGTCTTTTTTGTTAAAAAACTTAACAAATCGTTATTACACGGATTTTAATGAGATTATTGTTGTAGATAATCTCTCGACTGATGAGAGTGAAACAGTAGCAGCGCATTTTGGAGCTCGATTTGTAACGATTACCAATTTTAGTTTTGGCGGTAGTGCCAATGTATGTGCTTCTGAAGCTAAAAATGATATCATTGTTATTTTTAGTGCGCATTCCTACCCTGTAAGTACTGATTTTTTTAAGGTTATTCAAAATCAATTTGACCAAAATCCTAATTTAGCAGGAGTAAGATGTTTGCATCAACCCAATGATTATAGAAATTATATCAACGCTATCTCTGCCTCGGTTGATCCTAATAAGTCAGGATTAATTTTTGCAGGATCAGCTTTTAGCAAAGCGGTCTGGGAACAACATCCTTTTAGAGAAGATGTAGCTACTTTTGAGGATAAGGAATGGACCAAACGGGTTTTGAAAGCAGGCTATGACATTGAGTTTGCTCCTGTTGTTTTTGCCTACGAAATCAAACGAACACCCAAACAGTTATTTTTTAGATTCCGAAATGATGTGGTTGGGAATTATCAATTGTGGGGAGAGGATGTTACATTTAAATCGATTTTTAAAAGTTTCTTAGGGAGTTTGTGGTCCAGTGCCACATCTTTTTTTCTAAGTATAAAGTACACTTTTTTGAAGTTGTTTTTTTTATTGCGTTTCTGGAGTAATAAACCTAAAAAAATGGAGTAAATTGAAAGCAAACGTAAACAATTTTGATTTTCTACGATTTCTATTTGCCTTATTTGTAGTCATAACGCACTCTTACGCCTTATCAGGAACGCCAGAATCAGAAGAATGGATGTGGCAAATTACTGCGGGACAACTGTCTTTTTCTCAAATAGGTTTAAGTGGATTCTTTGTTATTAGTGGGTATTTTATTTTTATAAGTTTACAGCGGGCGAGTAGTTTAAAAACGTATTTTAAGAACAGAATTCTACGTATTTTTCCCGGTTTGCTTGGCGTATTATGTGTTACACTGCTCTTGATTCCGTTCCTTCATGTTAAAGGCTTTACGATATTTACACAATGCGATTATTATACCTATGTTCCTAGAAACATGACGTTGTACGGTTTTCAATCTACAGTAAAAGGTGTTTTTGATACTAATTCTTACCACGCCATCAATGGGTCACTTTGGACCATACAATATGAGTTTAGTTTGTATGTATTGATTGCACTATTATTTTATTTTCGAGCGTATCAAAAATTGATTTCAGTTCTACTTGCGGTTGTGATGGTACTGCTCTATTTTGTTTATACTTTTTTTTTAGAACGGGTGGCAGGAATGCAATTGTTATACCTGCAAGGATATCACTTTTTTAATTTAGGAACTTTTTTTGTCATGGGGAGTTTGCTGGCTTCTATTCAATTTGAAAAAAAGGTTTCTGTTGTGATACTGTTTATTAGTGTTGTAATACTACTTTTAGCCATTTACTTTGAGGTTTATAGCACTGTAAAACATTTCGTTTTTCCGGTTGTAGTTTTATCGTTAGGATTTATTCCCCTACGTTTTTTTAGTACATTTGGGAAATATGGAGACTTATCGTATGGGATTTATATTTACAGCTTTCCGGTGCAGCAGGTGTTGGTGCATCTCTTTAAACCCAAAGTGTATTCTTTGATGGCGTTTTCTATTTTAATTTCAATTATTTTGGGATTTCTTTCTTGGCATGGTATAGAGAAAAAGGCATTGCTGTTAAAGGAAAATCGTATTTTAAAGTAAACCAATATATAGCTAGAAGGCTAATTTGAAAAATATCGTTTTAGCCAACACATCGATAATTTTTAGTAACACTATATAAATGAAAAAAAAAGTTCTAATTATTGGTTTGATAAATAATTTTGGAGGGCGTGAAATAGAAGTTCGTAATATTATAGAAGCATTAATTAAAAATTATGATATTAGGGTTTTTTCTTTACTAAATATGTCATCTGACTCTATGGCTGTAAAAGATCTTCATTGTATTTCAAGTAATGTTTTTAAGGAAATTTACCGCTCTAATTTAATGATTAAAATATTTAGTAAATTAAGTAGAGCATATAATAACTCTAAGCAGCCAAATTATTATTTTGTAAACAACAAATTGAGTAATTTCTTTTTTTCATTAGAGGATAAAAAACGGAACATAGTTAGAAGAGAGATTTCAAATGCTGATATTGTAATGTTTAATGGTGTATTAGAATCAAGTTTATTAAATGAAATAATTTCTTATTGTGATAGAATGAATAAACCAATTATTATAAGATCAACAGGTGAAATTAAGTTGATTAATGACGGTTTAATGTTGCTGTTGCCGAAAGTTTCATCCATATTGATTCATTCAAAAAGTTATCTAAGCAAATTTATTACTAGTTCAAATAATAATATTGTTTTTTTGGATCAAACAACTCTAATGGAGACGGAACTACTACATATACCTATTTACAATAGAAATGAAATTACTTATGGATATTTGGGAAGATTTTCAAGTGAAAAAGGAATTATTGAATTAGTAAATATATTTAAAGAATTAGATGCAAAATTGATAATTGCAGGCTCGGGTCCACTATTGAAAAATGTTAAAAATTCTATGTCAGGGGATTGTGTGCTTTTAGGAGAGATTTCTCAAAAAGGAATAGTTGATTTTTTTGATGAAATCGATGTTTTGATTATTCCTTCAATGGAAGAAGCCGGTCCATTAGTAGGGATTGAAGCAATGGCTGCTGGAAAAATTATTTTTTCAACAAGAGTTGGTGCAATGGAGGAACGAATGAAAAGCACAAAAAATGATTTTTGGTTTGATATTCGTTCTGAAAGTACTTTTTTAGATTTGGTAAATAGACTTCAAAGTTTGACTCCTGAAGAAATCTTGGAAATTAGATTTTTAAATAGGCTTAAATATCAAAATTATTTTTCTCAAAAAATAATATCAGATCAATATTTACGAGTTTTAGACAAAGTTTTTACCTCATGAAAATACTCATGGTAGCCATTCCCAATCATCATTTTTTTCAATGGGTAAACCAATTGAAAGATAGTGGGTATGAAGTATTTTGGTTTGATAGTACTGATGGAGGAGGTTTAGTTGAGAAAATTCAATGGGTACACCAAATTAAAGGTTGGAAGTTGAGGTGGGATTTTCCATTGAGACATTTCATCAAGTCTCGATTCCCGAAAGGGTATAGCCTAATTCAAAAAATTAATGAACGCAAGCTTGCTGAAGTTTTTGAAAAACAGTTGCAGCAAATCAAACCTGATGTAGTGCAGTGTTTTGAAATGCAACTTGCTGGAATACCTATTCTTGAAGTAATGGAAAAATATTCCCATATTCCCTTGATTTATAGTTCCTGGGGGAGTGATTTGTTTTATCATAAAGAAATGGGTCTGTCATCACAAAACGTGCATCGCTTTTTAAAACGAGTGGATTATTTAATCACGGATTGCCTTAGAGATTACACGCTTGCACTACAAAATCAGTTTCGAAATATTTTTCTAGGAGTCTATCCTGGAAATGGTGGAATTGCATATCCTAAAAGAGAGATACTGCCTTGGCACAAAAGAAACTGCATTATTATAAAAGGATATGATGATGAGGTAGGGAAAGCACTGGAAATAGGTAAAGCACTAGAACTGGTTGATCCTGTGTTGCTTTCGGATAAAAAAATTATTGTTTTTAGTGCTGATGCTGTTGTGGAGGCGTTTTTTAAAAATTCAAAAAAACTCCAAAACTACGACGTTGAAATACAACTCAGGAATCAATTTGTGCCAAATGAAATTCTGTTGAAACAAATGGGGCAAAGCATATTGTACCTTGGTAACAGCCTGTCAGATGGTATGCCCAATAGTTTACTTGAGGCTATGGGTATGGGCGCTTTTCCTATTCAGTCTAATCCTGGCGGAGCTACCTCTGAAATTATAGAACATCAAAAAAATGGGCTTTTGATTGAAAATCCGTTGGATGTTACGGAGATTGCGCATCATATAACAAATTCTTTGCAGCACACTGCCCTCAGGGAAAAAGCACAAGAATACAATGTTGCCTTTTGTACTAAAAACTATGATAGAGCAGTATTGCAATCACAAATAGTACATTTGTACGACTCAATTACGGTTTAGCTTTGCTACATTATGGATATCTCCTTTTTAATTGTTACTAAAAACCGACCCGATGAATTGCGGTATACGCTATCACGGTTGCAAAATCTTGTGACAATTGATAAGCATGAAGTTTTAGTATTTATTGATGGGTGTGTGGCTACTCAGGCATTGGTTACAGAGTTTGATTGGGTAAAATGGACCGTTTGGGATCATAGTATTAGTGCTTCTCCGGCAAGAGCTATTTTGTATCAAAAAGCTGTGGGTACTTTATTCATTGGTCTTGATGATGATGCACATCCTATTAGTGCTGATTTTATCCCAAAGGTACAACAGCATTTTGAGACTAATACTCAACTGGGAATCTTGGCTTTTCAGGAAGTTAAAGGAATTTACCCAACAGATGATTTAGCTTTGCTTCAAGCAAAGAATAAAACATCGTTTTACACTAAAGATTTTGTAGGTTGTGGTTTTGCTATAGCCAAAAAAGTATACGCCATTACCAATGGGTTCCCTACGTGGATCGATATTTATGGTGAGGAACCTTGCGTGGCTTTTGAGGTTCTGGATACGGGCTATACTATATTTTTTGCACATGATATTGTAGTCAATCATAGAATTGACATCGAAAAAAGAAAATTGCAAGGCAAGAATTACTTCCGATTTGAACGACAGTTACGCAATAGTTTCAAACTCTATCTAGTCTATTATCCTAATCCTTTGCCTGTAATAGCGCGCTTGCTTTTTCATAATTTCAAGCGTTATGCTTGTACTGATTTTGTTTTTTTTAAATTGTACTGGCGTGCTGTTGGACACATGATATTTACTTTATTTGATACCTTAAAATACAGATGTCCTATTCAAAATAGAACACTTAAAGCTATTCAAAAATTAAAAAATATGCCTTACTAATATGCTTTTTAACACCCTCATGTACGCCTTATTTGTACCCGTAGTTTTTGTGGTGTATTGGTATGTTTTGGGTAAATCAAGCAAGGCTCAAAATATTTTTTTGTTGTTGTGTAGTTACTATTTTTATTCTTGTTGGGATGTGCGGTTTCTTGGATTGTTGTTGTTTTCAACTGCTTTAGATTATGTATCGGCGTTACAAATGCAAAATTCAAAATCAGAACATATCCGGAAAATATGGTTCTGGACAAGCATCGGAATTAATATTTCTTTCCTCGGAATTTTTAAATATTATAACTTTTTTGCAGTTTCTATGCAGTCAGCACTGCAGGTGTTGGGTTTGGACATTGATTTGTACGTGTTGGAAATTATTTTACCAGTAGGCATTTCATTTTACACTTTTCACGGACTATCTTACGTGATTGATGTTTATAAAAAACGACTGGTTCCAGAGCAAGACCCCATAGCTTATGCTTTGTTTGTATCTTATTTTCCCCTTTTGGTTGCTGGGCCAATTGAGCGAGCCACTCATTTATTACCCCAACTCAAAAAAAATAGAACATTTTCATACCAGCAAGCAGTAAATGGATTGTATCAAATAGTGTGGGGATTGTTTAAAAAAATTGTGATTGCTGATCAATGTGCGCTTTACGCCAATGCAATTTTTAATAATGCACCACAGGAATCCGGAAGCACCTTATTTATGGGAGCTTTATTTTTTGCTTTCCAAATTTATGGCGACTTTAGTGGTTACTCAGATATTGCTTTAGGAACCTCAAAACTTTTTGGAATAGAGTTGCTTCAAAATTTTTCATTCCCCTATTTTTCCAGAGATATTGCTGAGTTTTGGCGTCGTTGGCACATATCATTATCCTCTTGGTTCAAAGATTATGTGTACATCCCACTGGGAGGTAGTGCAGGCTCTCGTTTTTTAAAAATCCGAAATGTTTGTATCATTTTTTTATTGAGCGGTTTTTGGCATGGAGCCAATTGGACTTTTATCGTTTGGGGACTTTTACATGCTTTGTATTTTGTACCCTTGCTGCTAGCGCAAAAAAATCGAAAACATATTGAGATAGTAGCTTTTTCAAATACATGGCCTAGTGGTAAGGAGGTTTGTCAAATGGGTACTACTTTTTTAATGACAACCCTAGCGTGGATTTTTTTTAGGGCCAATTCTTTGTCTGCTGCTATTGATTATATTTCGGGTATTTTTTCAATTTCTTTATTTACAATACCCAGTGTACGCCCGACCAATGTTTTAGTACTTATTTTATTTTGTATCACTGTAGAATGGTTTGGTCGTAGGAATGCATTTGCATTAGAAAACTTTAATTTACAAGGAAATAGAGTAGTTAGATGGTTTTTTGTAAGTTTTATTTTAATTCTCATTTTCGTGTTTAGTAGTCCTGTAGAACAACAATTCATCTATTTTCAATTTTAATATGCGGCGTTTTATCCTTCATAGTGTCCTTTTTTTAGCTACTTTTTTTGTGGTGGATAAGATGTTTTATTTTTTCTTACATCATGCGCCTACACTGGAGTACGACACGCGTTTAGAACAAATATTAGAGGGAAAGATGAACAAAGAGGTGTTGATTTTAGGGTCTTCAAGAGGCGCAAATAATATTTTGGCAGGACAAATAGAAAGCAAAACAAGGCACAGTACATACAATCTTTCCTATCCTGGATCAGATGTTAGGTTTCATTATTTTGTATTAAAATCAGTATTAAAATATAATAAAAAGCCAAAAATGGTAGTCTTAACCATTGATAATCCGCATGAATTTGTAAATGAAAAAACACTTAATTTTCGTTTTGATCGTTTGTATCCACTAGCTAAATACAATTATATCACACAAGAGTTGATCCGTCAAAAAGAAAAAAATGTGCTTTCTTGGTTTTTTTGTTTGGCGCGTCTCAATCGATCCAATTTTTCGTTATCAAAAGTAGCTATTCCGCTTGACGGAAAAATTGATGCTTGGGGTTCCATGCCTTTTTATAACAGAAAAGCTTCTTTTATTGGTAAACAAAATCCGATTCATCAATATAATAGTGCCTTAGAAAATACAGAAAAAATAACCGCTTTTAAGGCGTTACAACAATTGTGTTTCAAAAATAAGATACAAATAGTTTATGTTTTCCCTCCCAGTTATGGGGCATTCGACAAACAATTTTACAAGCGGTTTTTAAAAATGGTGCCTGCACATGATGTTATGGTTTACGATACCCTGAACACGATTTATCAAAAGGAAGCTAGTTTTCATGACGAATCCCATTTGCAGCAAAAAGCCGCCCAAGTTTTTACAAATGAAATAAGTACCTTTATACAAAATAAAAACTACCTGAAATGAAAAAAATAGGTTTGATTCCGCTACGCAAAAACTCTAAAGGAATACCAGGAAAAAACAAGAAAAAAATGTTAGGGAGACCCTTGTTTTCCTGGGTTTTGAGCGAAGCTATTTTTTCAAATTTAGATGAAGTATATGTGTTTACAGATGATAAAGAAATTATTCAATATATAGAAAAAGAATACAATTGGAGTTCAAAAGTAAAAGCACTCTTGCGAACTGATGAGAATGCAACGGATACGGCCTCAACCGAAAGTGTTATGAATGAGTTTACTCAGCTTCTAGATCATGATTATGATGTTTTGTGCTTGCTTCAGGCAACGTCACCTTTAACGCAACGAGTAGCAATTAATACCGTTTTAGCCAAAGTAGAACAGGAATCTTATGATGCAGCTCTTACAGTGGTTAAAACACACCGTTTTATTTGGGATGCGTCGGGTCAACCACAAAATTATGACATCTACAACAGACCTAGACGCCAGGATTTTGAAGGACTTTTGGTTGAAAATGGAGCCATATATGCCACTACCAAAGCTGCATTTGTACGTTCAAAAAACAGAATAAGTGGCAACATAGGACTTGTAGAGATGGACGAAGAGTCCTATACGGAGATTGATTCAACTTCGGACTGGGAAATAGTAACCCACTTGCTAGCGCATCGTTTACAAAAAAGTAAAAAGCATGATAAAATATCCTATTTGGTTCTGGATGTTGATGGTGTTTTTACCAATGGTGGTGTATACTATGGAGCTGATGGGGAATTGATGAAGTATTTTGACATGCGTGATGGGATGGGACTTGAAATAATCAGACAAAATCAAGTAGAAGTTGTAATTATGACCTCTGAAAACTCCGAATTGGTAAAAACCCGCATGAAAAAATTGCAGATAGAACATTGTTTTATGGGAGTCAAAGACAAATATTCATTTCTGGAACAATTTTTAAAAAATGAGGGAGCTTCTTACTCACAAGTAGCGTATGTAGGTGATGATGTGAATGACTTGGCCAACATTTGTAGTGTAGGTTGGTCTTTTTGTCCAGCTAATGGAACCGAAATTGTGAAACAACATGCGGATTATGTATTGACCCAAGCTTCTGCTCAAGGTGCCATTAGGGAAGTGTGTGAGCGCATTATGAAATACAACGTGCGCTACTCTTAAAAATAAGCATCTACTCAAACGGCATTATGATACAATACGAAAAGAAATACAAATAATGAGATGGCATTTGTAAATCCAGATGTTTTTGTAAGGTTCGATGTATGTTGCGAAAGCAATAGAGTTGAGGTGTTGTTTTTAGCCAAATATTAATACGGCAAAGTAATCGTTTTTAGGAAAAAAATAATTTTCTTTGCTTACTAAAATTAAAAAAATGAAGGTATACAAAGCACCTTATGTAATAGCTGAAATAGGATGTAACCATAAAGGAGATATGGTTATTGCTAAGGAATTGATTCATATTGCAAAGATTTTTTGTAACGTAGATGCCGTAAAATTTCAAAAAAGAAACAACAAAGAATTACTTACTATAGAGCAGTACAATTCGCCTCATCCCAATAGAGACAATTCGTATGGCGATACATATGGAGCGCACCGAGAGTATCTAGAATTCACAGTGGAACAACATGCTGAGTTAAAAGAATATTGTGAATCAGTAGGATTAGTATATTCTACATCGGTTTGGGATGTAACATCGGCTCAAGAAATAGCCTCTTTAAAACCTGAATTCATAAAAATTCCATCAGCATGTAATAATAATTATGCCATGCTCGAATGGTTATGCGACCATTACAAAGGGGAAATTCATATTTCGACTGGAATGACAACGCAAGATGAAATGAAAGATATTGTAGACTTTTTCGTAAAAAAAGAACGCAATCAAGATTTGGTTTTATACAATTGTACTTCAGGATACCCAGTTCCTTTTGACAGTGTTTGTTTGTTAGAAATTAATGCTTTGCAAAGTAAATATGGAGGACTAGTAAAACAAATTGGTTTTTCAGGTCATCATTTAGGCATTGCTGTGGATGTAGCCGCCTATACCTTAGGCGCCTCTATTATTGAACGCCATTATACCCTGGATAGAACTTGGAAAGGCACTGATCATGCCGCCTCTCTTGAGCCAATGGGTATGCGTAAGTTGACGCGAGATTTAAAAGCAGTGTACCAAGCGTTGACAACTAAGTCGACGGATATTTTGCCAATTGAACAAGTGCAAAGAGATAAATTAAAAAATAAAAAAGGATAAACAGTTTTGTTCTTAAATCGTGTGTTGGGTATGCATGCGTATGCCAAATCGCATTTTAAAGTTTGAATTTTTGAAGTAAATGGGTAACATGAATAAAAAAGTTTTTGTTTTTTTTCCAGATGGAGTAGGGTTGCGCAATTTTGCTTTTACTCAGTTTAAGGAATTGGGAGAGGAACGGGGTAATACCATTGTGTACTGGAATAACACGGTATTTTCACTTGAAAATGAATTGGGTTATGAGGAATTACCACTCAAAAATCATAAAATACATCCACTAACACCTTTGTACACTCGAGCTAGAAAGCATGTTGAACTCCATGTTTCTCAAAAAAAAATCAAGGACCCCGTTTATGCAACCTATAAATTTCCTTTTAGTTACAAAGGAATCAAAAATATTTTGAAGAGTGTCTTTACCCAAATACTCATTGGCTTGAACTCCTCTGAGACAGGTATAATTCGCATTCGAAAACGAATCAATAGTTTAGAACGTTCTACAAGAAAATATCAGTATTGCAAAGCCCAGCTGCAAGCCCATAAACCAGATCTTGTTTTTTGTACCACACAGCGTGCCACACAATCTATAAGCGCATTGCTTGCTGCCCAAGATTTAGGAATTCCTACATTAGGTTTTGTTTATTCTTGGGATAATGTTCCAAAGGCGATGCAGCTCATAGAAACAGATTTCTATTGTGTATGGAGTGATTTGATGAAAAAAGAAGTATTGACTTATTATCCGTTTATCAAAGAACATCAAGTTTTTGTAACTGGGACTCCACAGTTTGAACCTCATTTTGATACGAGTTTGGCACAAAGCAGAATGGATTTTTGTAACCAACATAATTTGGATTATCATAAAAAGTACATTTGTTTTTCGGGCGATGACGAAACTACCTCACCACTTGATCAGTTTTATTTAGAGGATTTGGCTCAAGCCGTACGAAGTTTAAATGGTAAAGGACATAATCTGGGGATAATTTACAGGAAATGCCCCGTGGATACTACCACGAGATATGAAAAAATAATACAGCAATACCAAGATGTTATTGCTGTGATAGATCCTTTGTGGACCTCCAAAGGAACACAGTGGAATGAAATTTTACCCACAAAAGCTGATTTAGGTTTGTTATATAATGTGTGTGAACATTCGGAATTTGTGGCCAATGTGTGTTCCTCAACTGTTTTTGATTTTGTTTTGCACAATAAATCCTGTTTGTATTTTAATTACGAGCAACCTCAATTGAAAAAAGGCATTCGGGATATAGGTCAAAACTATAACTATGTTCATTTTAGGAGTATGCCCAGCCCAGATGCTGCCGTTTTTTGTACCCATAAAAAAGATTTAGAATTCTTGGTTGAACAAATTTTAGAACAAAAAGTATCCAATGTTTCAGTAGGGAAAAAATGGTTTGATATTGTTGCGTCAAATCATCCATCAGTTGCGTCTAAAACTATTTGGGATACCATAGAAACTATTTTAAAAAACTAATATGTTTTTCAATTCACTTGCCTTTGCGGTATTTTTGCCCATTGTTTTTATCTTGTATTGGTTTGTTTGTAATAAAAACAAGTCCTATCAAAATGCACTTCTTATTATTGCGAGTTATTATTTTTATTCGTGTTGGGACTGGCGTTTTTTATTTTTACTGATTTTTTCCACGTTTTTAGATTATTACACGGGGATTCAAATAGAAAAAAGCAGCAGTAAAACGGCTCGCAAATTTTGGTTTTGGCTCAGTATAGCAATCAATTTAGGATTTTTAGGAGTATTTAAGTACTACAATTTCTTTGCTGATTCGTTTTCTCAATTGGTAAATGGTTTTGGTTTTAAAACTAGTCCATTGTTACTTAATGTGGTGTTGCCGGTAGGAATATCTTTTTACACCTTTCACGGCTTATCTTACGTAATTGATATTTATTACAAGCGCATCAAAGCCGAATATAATTTTGTAGATTATTCCTTATTTGTGAGTTACTTCCCTTTGCTAGTAGCTGGTCCTATTGAGAGAGCGACCCATTTATTACCGCAAGTAAAAGTAAAGCGCAGTTTTGATTATCAAAAAGCTAAAGAAGGTGTATTTCAGTTCGTGTGGGGATTAGTCAAGAAAGTGGTCATTGCTGATACTTGCGCAACTTATGCGAATGCTATTTTTGATAATTACCCGTCTATGAATGCCTTATCGCTCGTGTTGGGTGCTGTGTATTTTGCCTTCCAAATCTACGGTGACTTTTCGGGTTACTCTGATATGGCATTGGGAATGTCAAAATTGTTTGGGATTGATTTGTTACGCAATTTTAATTACCCCTATTTTTCAAGAGATATAGCTGAGTTTTGGAGGCGTTGGCACATTTCGCTTTCTTCTTGGTTCAAAGATTATTTGTATATTCCGCTAGGAGGTAGCTCAGGAGGTATGGCTATGAAAATTAGAAATACTTTTATCATTTTCTTGGTTAGTGGTTTTTGGCATGGAGCCAATTGGACTTTTGTTGCTTGGGGTTTTATCAATGCCTTGTACTTTTTGCCATTATTGATTTTAAATCGCAACCGTTCGAATATGGAAACGGTTGGTTTAAATTGGAATTTTAGCGGTATTAAAGTATTCTTTAGCATGCTGACTACTTTTGCTTTAACCTGTTTGGCTTGGATATTTTTTAGGTCCAAATCTATAGAGGCTGCTTATGAGTATATTGTACGAATGTTTTCGAATCGTATTTTTGAAATACAGTATTTAGAGAATCAAAGGTACAACTATGAAATTGTAGTTCTGGTAGTAGCTTTTGTTCTTGTAGAATGGAAAAACCGTCAGCAAGTAGAACCTATTTCTGGAAAATACAGTTATCTAAGGCTGAGTCTTTGTCTTGTTGCTATTGTAGCTTTAGGCACTTACGCTGATTATAAAGAATTTATTTATTTTCAGTTTTAAAAATAAATAGGATTAAGGAAACCTCAAATTCAACCTCGAAAACCCGAAAAATGAAGCAGTTTTTAATTTTTATTGGCAAAACACTCTTGATACTCCTATGTGTAGTAGTGATCTTGGATGTTTTGTACACCTCTGTTTATTTGCAATCTTCCACTAGAGGAAAGATAGAACAGGTTTATAACTCCAAATCTCAAAAATTTGATGTGGTTATTTTAGGATCCTCAAGAGCCAATAATCATTTTGTAACTCCATTGTTTGAACAAAAAGGGTTGCGCGCTTTTAATTACGGAATGAGCGGTGGACATCTTTTTGAAGCCTCTTTGTTATTAAAATTAATGATTGAAAAAAAGTATGTTATAAAAAATGTAGTTTTAGAAGCTGATTTGAATCTCTCCAATGAAAAGCGTGACGAAGGAGTTTCATCACATTTTCTACCATTTTTGCATCAATCTCAAACTATAGCAAATCATTTTTCGAATGAAACTGATTTTGCATCCATGTATTATGTACCGTTTTATAGGTATGTAGCATTTGATGCAAAAATAGGTTTTAGAGAGTTATTTAATGTAGTGCAACAAAAGCCTACGACTTTACTAGATAATTCTGGGTATTATCCTTTATACAAAAATCCAAAGGCAAATATGAAGAATGATTTGACCAACTTAAAGCCTTTGAAAAACAAATATTTTGAAGAAATAAAACAGCTTTGTAAAGAGAATAACATTAACTTTATTGCTATCATGACGCCTATGTGTAGCAATACCAAAGGCATGAATTATTTTGAAAAAGTAAACAAATTATATCCTGAAATTCATAATTATGAAAATGTGGTGATTGGAGATCAATATTTTTCATCTTGTGGCCATTTGAATGATGCAGGAGCTAGAAAGTTTACCTCAGTTGTAATTACGGATTTTTTTTAACAGTAAAGAACACAAAATTAAATAGAGCAGAATAAAACGTCGGTGGGTTAGAATAATACATTGGCCATTAAACTTGTAATCCATACCTTATGCACATTGCTTTTCTTACGCCAGAATATCCTCATAAGCAAGTAGCTCACGCTGCGGGCATTGGCACAAGTATTAAAAACTTGGTAGTAGCTTTAGCTAAAGAAAAGATTAAGGTAACGGTGATTGTATATGGTCAGGCAGAAAATGCTCAACTTGACGAAGATGGAGTAACGATACATATTTTAAAATCAAAAAAATACCGATTTCTAGGCTGGTATTTGCATAGAAAATACATTCAGGATTATGTAAATGATTTGATAATCACCAAAAAGATTGATATTCTTGAAGCACCTGATTGGACAGGGATTACTGCTTTTATGAAACTAAAAGCGCCATTGGTAATTCGTTTTCATGGTAGTGATACCTATTTTTGTCATCTTGAAAAGCGCAAACAAAAATGGAAAAATTTTTGGTTCGAAAAGCAAGCTGTTAAAAAAGCCAAGGCGTTTATAGCTCCCACTGCTTACGCAGGAAGAGTATCTAAAGAATTATTTGGAATTAAAAACAAAACTGTAAAAACCATTCATTATGGATTGGCATTAGAAGATTTTCAAAATCCAAATCCAACACAATTTGAGAACGGACTGTTATTGTACATAGGCACTATTATTAGAAAAAAAGGAGTTCTGGAATTGCCTGCTATTTTCAATATCGTGCGTACGAAATTCCCAGAGGCCAAACTGGTTTTGATAGGCGGAGATGCATCTGATATAGCAACGGGAGCAACATCTACTTGGGAGTTATTGCAGCAAAGTTTTGACAGTGAAGACGTAAAAAACGTAACGTACTTAGGGAAAATACCGTATCAAGAAATCCAAAAACACATAAAACAAGCACAAGTATGCATTTTTCCTAGTTATGCAGAGACCTTAGGAATGGTGACAATTGAGTCTATGGCTTTGCAGAAACCTGTGGTAAATACCAATATTGGTTGGGCGCAAGAATTGATGGTGGATGCTGAAAGTGGTTTTTTAGTGCATCCAGCAGATCATCAACAATTTGCAAATCGTATTCTTACTGTTCTGGAGCAGCCGCAACTTGGTATTGAAATGGGTAAGAATGCTAGCATATATGTACAACAACATTTTGATATCGAAAAAATTGTAGTAGAGAATATTCAATTTTATAAATCAATTCTTAAGAAGTGATTATAGTATATCATAGAAATAGTAAAGTTACTGCCGTTGATGGAGTTTCGCCTTTGTTTTTTTCAAAGTTAAATAGAAGCAATATTTCGCACACATTATTTCTTATTGCTAGTGAAAATCCAAATGTAAAAATAGTTTGGTGTCATGAAAACGTGAAGAAAAAACTGAATCTAACAGCCTTAGATGCGCTTTCAAAGCATAAAAATGTGATGTTGAGTTACAAAGGAGCAGCAGATTTGCCTTTTCAAAATGTAGTAGGCTATATAGAGCAGTCTCCCTTTTTAAAAGTCAATCACACCGTTACCTATCCTACGTGGTGCATGAGTTCAACCGTGGGAGTGATACACGCCTCGGTACTAGAGCGCTATAAATCACAGCTTAAACCAGATGTCAATTTGGATTATTTTTTGTGTTCTATTGCAAAAACAGGAATGATCAAAGGCCTATTTTGTTATGCTGAACCACAATTATTACTTGATAATCAAGATGGAATTCCAGAAAAGCCTGTAAGTACGTTTACAGTGTTTAAGTTTGTGAGCCAGCATTTTAAAAAGCAATGGGTGTTCTTTTTATTTTTTATGGTGTTGATTCATGAAAAACGATTCGCTTTTTTTCCTCTTTTAAAGGCCTTGTTTTTTAAAAGTCGCTTGTATCTGAACCTTATTTTTGAGTCCTTAATGGCAGATGCTGCCCAAGATGCTCAAGAGTTGCCTTCTATTGATGTTATCATTCCTACTTTGGGAAGGAAAGCGTATTTATATGATGTACTTCTTGATTTGGCTGCCCAATCTCATTTGCCTGTACATGTAATTGTGATTGAGCAAAATCCTATTCCTGATAGTATTTCAGAACTAGAATATTTGCAAGAAAAAAACTGGCCTTTTGTTGTAAAACACGTCTTTACACATCAAACGGGAGCTTGCAATGCCCGAAATCTAGCTTTAGATCTAGTGGAAAGTGAGTGGGTATTTCTTGGGGATGATGACAACCGTTTTGGACAACATTTGATTCGGGATGTGTTACAAAACGCAACAAAGTATGGCTTAGAAGCTATAACTACTGCTTATTTGCAAGAGGGTGAAACTCAAATATTCAATACCATTCATCAATCCGGTATTTTTGGGTCGGGAAATAGTTTTGTAGCTGCGCCATCCTTAAAAAACATTCGATTTGATAAGGCATTAGAATTTGGTTATGGAGAGGATACTGATTTTGGTCTACAAATACGAAATTCAGGTTGTGATATTATTTATTTTCCCAGTTTAAAAATCACGCATCTCAAAGCATCGTCGGGAGGTTTTAGAACGCCACAGCCTCAATTATGGGAACAAGATTGCATTCACCCCAAACCATCACCTACTATATTGTATGTCTATTTAAAACATTTTACTTTAGAGCAATTAAAAGGTTTTAAGCTATTACTTTTTTTAAAGCTTCTAAAAAAAGAGCCCATTTTAAAGAGTATTCTTTTTGTTCGTAATTTTAATAAAAAATGGGAAAGAAGCATTTTTTGGGCACAAAAATTAAAAATGGGGCAACATGAGAATTAAATACACCTATGCTAAATTACTCAAAAGATGGGATGATTTTAAGCAGCATCCATTAACAAAAGATGATGTTTTGAAAGCTTTTTTTAGATATGTTTCATTCAATAGTATTCAAAGTTTACATCCTAAACCAAGACAATATGATTGGATTGATGGTTTGAAGTTTTATGCTCAAAAAGGAGATGCAGGTATTGTGGCAAATATTTATTATAAACTATTTGATTACGAAGATTCTATGTTTTTGTTGCATCATTTAAAACCGAATGAGCTGTTTATTGATGTTGGAGCAAATGTGGGACATTTTACTTTACTGGCTGCAGGAATATGTCAAGCAGATGTAATAGCTTTTGAACCAATACCATCCACTTTTGTAAAATTGAAAAAAAATATAGATTTAAATAATCTTTCGCAAAAAATCACAACATATAATATTGGAATAGGCGAAAAGGAATCCTTTTTGAATTTTACACAGCATAAGGGAGTCATGAATGCAGTTGCTTTAGAGCAGGAGTCAGGATATGTTACCGTTGAGGTAAAAAAACTCGATACAATTTTGGCTGATTTTGCCCCAACTTTTTTGAAAGTTGATGTTGAAGGTTATGAATATTTTGTTCTAAAAGGAGCAACAGCTATACTAAAGCGTGAAAGTCTCAAATATATTATTATTGAGTTAAACTCGTCTAATTTGAAATTTGGTAATACCAACCAACAAATATTTGAATTATTACTTTCTTTTAACTTTGTACCTATTCGATACGATGTGGAGAATAAAAAGTGTATTGAAATGGAGAGTTTTAACACGTTGACATTCAATACTATTTTCATTAAGAAAAGCAAATAATACAAATGCTAAAAATTTATACCAATCATCTGTTTATAACTCCTGAAAACCGCAAAGAAGTTTTTCCGTTGTTGTTTGATTTGTGTTATACAGATAATAGTATTTTGCATACCCTTTACGAGTTCGTATCAACTCTTGAAGCGTGTGATGTAGCAATAGTTCCAGTAAATTTGCGACGGTTTGGTACCCGTAATGATTTAAATCAATTTATTTCTGAGGCCCAAAAAAGGCGTAAAATAGTTTGGCTGTATTCTGGTGGAGATTTTGGACTAACATTAGACTCGGCTGTTCAAGTATTTAGAAACGGCGGTTTTCATTCTAAGTTACCAAGGGCTACTTTTATTTTGCCGTCTTTTATCAATGATCCCTTTCAAAATAAAGATCAAGTAGTAGCTGCTATTCCTAAAACTGCGTTGCCTCAAATAGGGTTTGTGGGACATGCAGCTAATTCAATTACTAAACAGTTAAAAGAATTAATTGGGTATTGTAAAAATAATTTAGATATCATTTTAAAGCGGGAACAAGCTGATTTTCAAAAGTTTTATCCTTCTAGTACAAAACGTTATCATTTTTTAAAACAATTATCAAAAAGTGAAAAAGTAGTAACTAATTTTATTTTGAGAAAAAATTATAGTGCTGGTGCAAAAACAGTTCAGGACAAAGCCATTGCAAGACAGGAATTTTTTGATAATATTGCTGCTAATCCGTACACGTTTTGCATGCGTGGAGCAGGAAATTTTTCGGTTAGGTTTTATGAAACGTTGGCCATGGGAAGGATTCCAGTAGTGGTTAACACGGATATTCGATTGCCTCTAGATGATCAAATTGATTGGAGTAAACATTGCGTAATGGTATCTGAGGAAAACATGATACAAGAGTTAGTCGCTTTTCATAAGGCTATATCGCCAAAAGATTTTATTCAAATGCAAATTGACAACCGTAATTTATGGCTGAATTTTTTAGAACGAGAAGCTTATTTTAGTACTATCTATGGTATTTTTAAAAATAAAATAAATGAAGTTTAGTCTCATTATATGTACTTACATGCGCCCACAAGCCGTGGTAAAACTGTTGCTATCTGTTGCGAAGCAGTCCCTTTATCCAGATGAAATTCTAATCATTGATGGGAGTGAGAACCAAGATACGGAAAATGCTATTGCACAACATGATTTTGCTAAGGTGGCTTATTACAAAGTAAGTGAATCAGAAAGAGGTTTGACAAAGCAAAGAAATTTTGGCATTCAAAAAAGTGATAGAAGTTCCCAAGTCATTTGTTTTCTGGACGATGATACCATACTTACTCCTAATTATTGCTTGGAAATCATTAAAACATTCAAAGAGGATGAAGGCCTTGTAGGAGTGGGAGGTATTGCAATGAACGAAAATAAATGGCAAGAAAAAAAACAGAATATTTCTTATCATCCTCATTATTTTTATCAATGGGAAAATTATGTTTATCCCGAGGGATTGCGCAATGTAGTTCGCAATTATCTGGGTTTGTCCTCTCCATTGCATCCCGGAAAAATGCCTAATTTCTCTCATGGTCGTACTTGTGGTTATCCACTAACGGGTAAAACTTATGATGCGGATTTGTTAATAGGCATGGCAATGTCCTTTCGGGCAAGTGTTTTTAAGGAGTTGCAATTTTCTACTTATTTTGAAGGATATGGCTTGTATGAAGATGCTGATTTCAGTTTGAGAGTTTTGCAATATGGCAGAAATGCTATCAATACAAAGGCTCAATTGCACCACTATCACGAACCTTATGGCCGGCCAAATCAATATAAATATGGTAAAATGGTTGTTCGAAACGGGTGGTACGTGTGGCGCGTGAAGAACCCAAATCCTAAAATCAAGGATAGGCTCAAATGGCATCTAATTACCGTTTTGTTATTGTGCATCAGAGGTACAAATTCTTTAAGGGGCAATGATAAAAAAGCCGCATTTTTAGAAACTATAGGAAGAGTTATTGGATGGATATCGGTTTTGTTTTCTCCGCCGCAAATACAAATTAAGGACTATGGAGGCCTTTAATATAATTGCAAAAGATTCGCTAAGAATTCCGTTGGCTTTTCGAATAAAAAAGCATTAAATTTGAATGCCGCAATTTACCCTACTGTATGCAAAAACACATTATTCATCCTGATACACATGCTAAATTAGTATCATCTACAAAAGATTTTTTTCATTTTGACGATGGCAGTCAGTTGCCTTTTTTTAATGGGATTCCAGTTCTTTTTGGATCACAATCTATGTTTTGTTACGAGGATATTTGCAAAGCCAAAGTGACTACTCAAAATGGGGCTCATTTAGACACCTCAAACCTGAAGAATTACATCCGTAGAAAAATGTTACCTGCTTTATGTGCTGATTTTAATATGGATCAGCGGTATACTGAACTAGCAAAAAGGTTGGCTAAAGGTAGCAAAGTGCTTATTGTAGGTGTGGGTGAAAAAGCTACTTATTATAAAAATATTTTTACTGATTGCGAGGTTATAACCACAGATGTTCATGCTACTTTCAAACCAGATTATATTTTTGATGGGCATTATATCCCGTTTGAGAATGCTTGTTTTGATCTTGTTTTGGCGGCACAAGTTATAGAGCATACTTTGCATCCGTGGCTTTTTTGTGAAGAGTTACAAAGGGTTACCAAAATAAATGGTTTTTTGCAAATAGAAGCTCCACAATCATTTCCATATCATGCTGAACCCTATGATTTTTTTAGATTTACTTTTACTGGTATGCGAAGTTTGTTTCGGGAATGTGCCGTTGTTACCTCTGAAATAACTGAGGGAAACGCAGCAAATGTAGCGGTTACGGTATCTAATTTTTTCATCAATACATCTTCTACTAGATGGGTAAGAAGTGCGTGGTTGTTAGTCACTAGATTGACATTAGGATGGATGAAATACCTAGATTGCCCGAAAGCTAATCTTACCAGACGATCCGTTTCAATGCCAAAAGGATATGCTTTTACTTTTAAAAAAGATTCTCAGCCCCGATCTTCAAAAGACTTATTAACGGAGTTTTATCAATTAAAAAAATGAGACTTCTTGTTATTACCCATGTTCCTCATGTTCATAAAGACGGGCGTTATTATGCCTATGCTCCTTATGTTAAAGAAATGAATTTGTGGTTAAAACATTGTGATACAGCTACTATTATTGCTCCTTTACAAAATCAAGCTCATAAAGTAATTGATGCTTTTTATGCACACAATAAATTACAATTTATACCTGTAGCACGTTTTGATGTGCTTCATTTTACGAGTACATTGCAGGCTTTTTTTAAAATTCCAAAAATTTGCATCCAGCTTTTTAAAGCAATGCAAAATGCAGATCATATTCATTTACGATGTCCTGGAAATATAGGAATGCTAGGCTGTATTGTTCAAATATTTTTTCCTAACACCCCAAAAACAGCTAAGTATGCAGGCAATTGGGATCCTAATCCAAAACAACCTTGGACGTATAGGTTGCAAAAGTGGATTTTGAATTCTACTTTCTGGACCAAGAACATGAATGTTTTGGTGTATGGTGAATGGAAAAACAACAGTTTAAATTGCAAACCTTTTTTTACGGCAAGTTATTCAGAAAACGAAATAGTTCCACTTGAACCATGGAGTCCAAATGCTGTCTTTACGTTTGTCTTTGTGGGTGCATTGGTACCGGGGAAAAATCCTCTTTACGCCATAAAACTTATCCAAAATTTATTACATCAAAATTGTAGTGTTACTTTAAAAATCTATGGTGACGGACCTTTAAAAGTTTCTTTAGAAGAGTATGTCAATACTAATTATTTGTCTCAATGGATTACTGTAATGGGAAATCAAAGTAGTGAAGTGGTAAAAAATGCCTATCAATCCAGTCATTTTGTGATATTACCTTCGAATAGTGAGGGTTGGCCCAAAGCCATTGCCGAAGGGATGTTTTGGGGTTGTATTCCACTGGCAACTGCAGTATCTTGTGTTCCAAATATGTTAGATTTTGGCAAAAGAGGAGTTTTGCTTACCATGCAATTAGAGCAGGATGGTAAAGAGATTTTTGCTCTTTTACAAGATGCAACTAAGCAAGAAACACAACGCAAAGCGGCAGCTGATTGGTCCAGAGCATATACCATAGAGCGTTTTGAAAACGAAATCCAATTGCTTTTACAACCATGAGAATCATACAACTCATAGATACACTTGCTGCTGGAGGCTCTGAACGAATGGCTGTGAATTATGCCAATGCGCTAAACACAAGAATTGATTTTTCGGGGATTGTATGCACGCGTCAGGAAGGACCATTGCGAGAGCATATTGAGTCTAAAACCGCTTATTTTTTTTTAAACAAAAAAAGAACCCTTGATTTTAAAGCTATTTGGGCTTTGCGCCAATATGTTGCTAAACATAATATTGAAGTTATTCATGCGCATAGTACCTCCTTCTTTTTAGCTTTTATTGTAAAACTGCTTCATCCTTCTTTGCAGTTGGTTTGGCACGATCACTATGGAGATAGTGAGTTTTTACCGGCTAGACCCACATTGGCGTTACGGTTAACCTTGCCCTTTTTTAGTGGGATTATCGCAGTAAACCAAAAATTAAAAAATTGGGCAGAAACTAAAGGGTTTAGTAATAATGTTATTTATTTAGAAAATTTTACTACGCCCCAAAAGCTCGAGCAAAGCATAAGTGAGTTAAATGGTGAAGTGGGAAAACGAATAGTATCTTTAGCTAATTTGCGGCTTCAAAAAAACCATGCTCTACTTTTAGAAGTTGCTGTATTAGTCAAGAATTCCCATCCTGACTGGACCTTTCATCTTGTAGGTAAAGATTTTAATGATAATTATTCGAATGATTTAAAAAAAAATATTGTAGCCCTTAATCTTGAGCAAACCGTTTTTATCTATGGAACTAGAAGTGATGTTTCAAATGTTTTAGACCAAGCGACAATTGGGATATTGACTTCATCTTCAGAAGGGCTACCTCTTGCTTTGTTAGAATATGGTAGCGTAGGCATGGCTACCGTTGTTACTAATGTGGGGGAAAATGGAGCTGTAATTAAAGATGGTGAAAATGGGTATCTCGTAGTTCAAAATTCAAAAAGATTCTATGAAAAACTGCTGATTTTGATGCAGGATGAGGTAAAACGAACTACATTTGGCTCAAAGCTGAAAAATACCGTTCATACGAACTTCTCAGAGGAGCATGTTATTTCGCGTTATTTAAGTTGGTTGGAAAAGCACAATAAATGAAAAAAGACGATAAGACCTATTTGTTTTTAATTCTCCTGCATGCCGTACTAGGTATGTTGGTTTTTATAGCTCCTTTTGTGGCCAAATTGTATGGATACGCTGTGTTTTTTTTAGGAATTTATTATATTGTTAAAAAACAAAATGCAAATAATGAATGCTTGCAAGTTGCTGCTTATGTAGTAGGTAGTGAAATAATTTTAAGAATGACCGGAGGGAATATATCCTATGAATTTTCAAAATATGAGGTCATTATTTTTTTGTTTTTGGGAATGTATTTTAAGGGGTTTTCTCGTTCTGCTTTCCCGTATTGGTTTTTTTTATTCCTTCTTATTCCCGGTATAATCATGTCTACTTTTGTACTGAATTTCAATACGAATATAAAAAATGCAATCGGATTTAATATTTCGGGACCTATTTGTTTGGCATTTGCTTCTTTGTATACCTATCGCAGAAGAATAAGTTTGGCTCAAATGAATTCAATCCTTCTTTGTGTTGGATTACCTATTGTGAGTTGCACTGTTTATCTTATTTTTTATACACCCAATGTTCGGGACGTTATAACAGGAACCCAATCCAGTTTTGAAACATCGGGGGGATTTGGGCCGAATCAAGTTGCTACTTTTTTAGGTTTAGGAATGTTTATCTTTTTTTCAAGAATTATTTTAGAATCAAAAAATACTTTTTTGGTTGTACTTAATTTGATAATTGCCTTGAATATTGGGTATAGGGGAATGGTTACTTTTTCAAGAGGAGGTATGATTACTGGTTTTTTTATGATTGTTATGTTGTTATTGTTCTTATACTTCAAATCAAATAGTACAGGGAAAGTTAAATTAAGTTATATGTTCATTATTATAGCATTCGCTATGATGGCCATTTGGTCTTACTCTTCTTATCAAACGGGTGGACTTATTGATAAACGTTATGCCAATCAAGATGCTGCAGGAAGAGCAAAACAAAGTCAGTTTACAGGAAGAGAAGATGTGGCTCAAAATGAAATCAATATGTTTTTTAAAAATCCGATTCTTGGCGTAGGTGTAGGAAAGGGAGTGGAGATTAGGGAGCAGGAAATAGGCATTAAAGTTGTATCTCATGATGAAATAACTAGAATGCTTGCTGAGCATGGATCCTTAGGACTCATAGGATTATTAATTTTGATTATCACACCCTTTGTTTTGTTTGTAGAAAACAAGTTTAACATGTATTTAATTTGTTTTGTAGTATTTTGGTTTCTGACCATTAATCACGCAGCCATGCGTACTGCCGCACCTGCGTTTATTTATTCTTTGGCACTGTTAAATGTGCAACTACGTCCTTCGTCAAGAGACGAAACACAATAAAGTGCGTGTTACATCATAGTTGCTATTTCATACTGTTCTTTAATGTTGTAGTATTATTTTGCTTTTTTTGAGTTACTATATTTGTTAAAAAAATACGGATTTTCTAAAATTATTTGCTCTTAAAAGTAGTATCTTGCAGTACCAATCATAAATACCACTTATGTTTTCCATTGGCAAAATACACTTTGAAATTTCGGAACGTAAGTTAATTTTACGACTTTTTGACGTTCTGTTTGTTTTAACAGCCTTATATCTATTGGGTCAGTTTTTGGTGTTTGATTATTTTAGTATTTCAACAACTAATTATTATTGGACAATAGTCCTTGCAGTGTACATCAATTTCTTTGGTACCATTTTCGAAATGTACAACTTGCAGATAGCAAGCAATCAATTTCAAGTTTTAAAAAGTACTTTAATTACCGCCTCTGTTACTGCGTTAGTATATCTGTTAACACCTTTTTTCTCGCCTGTTTTACCAAGTAGTAGGCTTCAAATCTTATTGTTTTTCAGTGTTACTTTCCTCTCTTTATATTCTTGGCGCATCTTGTATGTTATTTTTTTAGCCTCTACTAGATTTTATCAAAATGCAATTTTAATTTGTGACCAAAAACGAGTTCAAGAACTTATAGAGGGTCTTGAAGATATAGACCCACATTATAAAATTTTAGGGTATGTCAATGTTTCACAACCTGATACAGAAAGTAAACATTACAACTATGTGCCTGAAATCACGGCGAATGATCTATTGCAATTTGTCAAAGAAAATAAAGTATCCGAAATTGTTGTGTCTACACATCATGAAGAGGGCATGGATACTATCTTGTATCAAAATTTACTTCATGTTTTAGAGTCGGGAACAGTAATTAGAGAATACACTCAAGTTTACGAAAGTAAAACCCAGCGTATCCCTATTCAGTACATGGAAAAAGATTTTTACCGCTGTTTTCCTTTTAGTCGAAGCAACCATAACAAGTTGTATTTATTAATTGTGAGATTCTGTGAAATTGCAATTGCTTTGTTAGGTGTTTTTATTGGTTTGTGTTTGATTCCATTTTTATGGATAGGAAATAGTTTGGGTAACAAAGGGAGATTGTTTTATTTTCAAGAACGAGTGGGCAAAAATGGTATTGTTTTTCAAATCTTGAAATTCCGTACGATGATTGAAAATGCCGAAAAAGACGGAGCCGTTTTCACTACCATAAATGATTGTCGAGTAACAGCTTTTGGAAAATTTTTAAGAAAAACAAGAATTGATGAATTCCCACAGTTTATCAACATTATCAAAGGCGATATGTCAGTAATAGGTCCACGTCCAGAACGTCCTGTTTTTGTCAAAGAAATTGGGACTATCATGCCTTTCTATGATACTCGTCATATTATTAAACCAGGACTAACCGGTTGGGCACAAGTTAATTATTCCTATGGCGATACCATATCAGATAGTGTTATAAAGTTGCAATATGACTTATACTACATCAAACACCGTAGTATCTATCTTGATCTTAATATAGTTTTTAAAACCATTACAACCGTTTTGTTTTATCGCGGTCAGTAAATTATATTTATCATTGAACACTTAGATAATAATTGGAATTCTACGTTTGTTTTGGATGGCAATTCTCACTAAAATGATTCCAGAAGTTACAAGTAATGGCAACACAAGAATAAGATGAACTTTGTTGATCATTATTACCAGATAAACCAGTAAGCAAAGGAAGTTAAAAAGAGCAAGTCTATAGATCCCTCTTTTATTTTTTCTCCAAAAAAAGAATAAAAATCCAAGTAGCGTAGGATTAAAAAGCAAAATATTATAATTATTTGCTAGTTCAAGATGCAAGGAATAGAACCATGCAAAAGTGATAAATAATCCAATACAAGCCATTATACTCAAGAAAAATAAATTTATAAATCGCTTGTTGAGTAACACTATAAAAAAAAGTAAAGCGAAATAAGTGTAAGGATTGTTCCAGTAGGAAAACGGAGCTTCCTTGTTAAGTGAAAGCAGTGTTTTAGTTTCTGATACAATTGGGTTATTTTGATATTGAATTTTCTTCAAGCTTTCCAATAATTGAAAGGGTAAAAAAAGCTGTGTGCCTTGCTGATCTACTTTGGTTCCAAAAATGATACTTGTTCCCAGTTTTTCATAAAAGTGATTTTGAAAATAGGGAAACAAAATAGCTCTGTATGTCTCGTCTTGGTGGGATTTATTTACAATTAGTTTCGTTTTGAGCGTTTTATTGATCATGTCAACCACCATTGAGGTGCAGTTCTTGTCTATGAATTTATAAGTATAATAACTAGATCCTGATGTAAGAGACTGGTTTAATGCATCAAACAAATCTTGTTTTTGGACGTTAGCAAGTTGTAATTCTTGTTCAATAACAGCCCTTTCTTCATACTGATATTGAGATAAAAATTCGGGAAATGTATGGACTGCAGCAAAATATTGCAAGTCTCCTTTTACAAATTTCATAACAAAATTTGGGGTTTGAAAATCAAATGCACCATAGTTGTAAACCAAATCCAATGCGTTTGCAGGATCTTGTATTCTCAATGCTGTGTGACCAAAAAGGGAATACGATTCATTTCCTGTTCCACAAGTAATTACACTTACTTTAGAACTATTTGATAATAAAGTTTTTTGACTGAAAACCCATTGCGATACGATTAAAAAACAAAGTATAAGTGCATTTTTTTTAACCATTGATGCTAGCATGTTCATGTAGTTTAGTTGGATTTGTAGTAATGAAACAGAAAACAAATATAAAAATAATAAGCTTTGACCTCTTTATTTTTGTTCAAAACAAACTTGAAAACCTTTTTAAAATTAATAATCTATCAAGAAATTTTAATTTCTAAAAATGCTTAAGTCAACCTTTAAGGAAAAGATATTAGAATATAACGCGGTACTTTGATTACCAATATCTGTCAAAGCATAATCTATTTGGATGCCTTTGTACTTGAATCCTAATCCCACATTAGGCTGAAAACCTACTTTTTCACTGCCGTCAAGTTGCATTACGTTTTGAAAATTCCCCATTCCTGTTCTGATAAAAACCAAATCGGTATAGCCAAATTCTAGTCCTACAGCAGGATCTATACTAATGCCATCTGTTGAAATCAAATCATTTGTTTTAGCAAATCGCATGTTCATATTAACCGCTGCTTCAATACTGTAATCATATCTAAATATGAATTTTTTAGCCAATCCTACTTGGATTTTTGGTGCGGTAATTTCGGCGCTTTCGGGTAATTCTTGGTTTTCACCTGGAATAGCATTTGCAATTTTTTGGTATTCCTTTTCATTGATATCCCAAACGTTGTAAGTAGTAGTAATGTCTCGGAGCATTAAGCCAAATTGCCAATTGTTTTTTTCAAATTGTATTCCAGCATCAAAACCAAAACCCCAAGAATTTGCAAATTTTCCTATGATACGCCGAATTATTTTCGCATTAATCCCATATTGAAATCCGGGCACGGGTAGCTTTCGAGCATACGAAAAGGTAAAACCATAATCAGCTGTTGAAAATAAGCTGATTCTATTGTAGTCAATATTTCCTTCGCTATCAATAAGTTCAGTGGTGTTTAAAATATCATCTACCCCAAAACGGATCAAAGAAACTCCCCATGCACAGCGCTCATCAATAGGACTCGCATAGGCTAGATAATCGTATTGGGCAATATTGGCAAAATAATTGGCATGCATAAATGAGACTTGATGATCCTCAAGAGCTACAAGACCCGCAGGATTCCAGTATCCAGAGTTCACGTCTTTTGTAGAAGCAACAACAGTATTTGATCGGCCTAATGCCGCAGCATCTACTCCAATATTCATGAACTCGTTAGAATATTTCCGAACAGTTTGACTACTAGCAACGGTACTTATGCAAAGTGTAATTATGAAAAGACTTTTTTTCAAGTATATGGTTTTTTATGTAGTGCTATTTTTTTTCAAAAATAGAATTTTTTAATGAGCTTCATGCTATTAGTAAATTGAATTATAACGCTATAACGATTGTAAAAGTATAGTTCTCCAATTATAAAGCTATATAATAGAATTCTTTTGTGCCAATTTTAAATGTATGAATTAAAAAAAAACGTGTATTTCATAGACTTATTGTACTAAATTTGTCCTATTAATTTATAACGCTCCACAGATGATGCTTAAAAAACACATTCCTAATATTATCACATTACTCAATCTTTTTTCTGGTTGTATTGCGCTTGTTTTTGCTTTTCATCAAGATTTTAAAATGGCGTTCTTTTTTGTATGCCTCGGGATTTTTTTAGATTTTTTTGATGGTTTTTTTGCCCGTTTGTTCAATGTCTCTAGTCCATTAGGTTTACAACTTGATTCATTGGCAGATATGGTTACGAGCGGTGTAGTACCAGCAGTGGTTATGTATCACATGATGATTAGTAATTTAAGTACTGCGGCAGCTGCACCATGGCAGTATTTCCCTTATTTAGGTTTTATAATTGCACTAGGTTCTTGCTATAGATTGGCTAATTTCAATATAGACACCCGTCAATCCGATTCTTTTATAGGACTTCCCACTCCAGCAAATGCGCTTTTTATTTTAAGTTTACCTCTTGTTTTAGCAAATACCGATTCCTTAATTGTAATTGAATTGCTAACTAACGATTGGTTTTTATTAGTAATAACACTATTAAGTGCTTTCATGCTTAATGCTGAGATTCCACTGTTTTCATTGAAAATTAAAAAATTTAGTTTCAAAGAAAATAAATTACAAATACTATTCTTAGCAGTTTCCCTTTGTCTTATGCTATTTTTTGGGTTTCTGGGAATTCCGTTATTAATTACTTTCTATATCCTTCTTTCTGTAATCCAAAATAAATTTTTACAAAAGTAATTTTTGTAATGAGAAAAAAAGTCAGCACAAGAAAGCATTCATACAATAGAACGACGACTAGAAAAACGAAGCGTTCTAAAAGTAATCTTTTTTGGTGGTTTTTAGTTGTTTGTTTCTTGGGTGTGATTTTATATCTGGGCTATCATTACAGAGGAGGTCTTGCGTATTATTTAGGATTTAAATCCAATAAAATAAATTCCCAAACTGCCGAAGAAAAACGAATTTCAGACATTAGAAATGTGCAGGTCCTTGAAAAAAGCAACGGAAAAAGTGTGGGTATAGATGTTTCTGAATACCAAGGAAAAATAAGTTGGTCTTATGTCGATACGTTAGAGCAGCAATATCCGATTCAGTTTGTATTTATAAGAGCCACGGTAGGAAAAGATCGAAAGGATAGAAAATTTAATCAAAATTGGGCTGGTGCCAAAAAAAATAAAATGATCCGAGGAGCCTATCATTATTACCGTCCCAATGAAAATTCTATAGAGCAAGCCCGACTTTTTATAAAGACCGTCACCCTACAAAAGGGAGATTTGCCTCCAGTGGTTGACCTTGAAAAACTTCCAAAAAACCAATCCATTCAAAATTTAAAACTTGGTTTGAGAAGGTGGTTACAGGCCGTAGAAGCGCATTATCAAGTAAAACCGATCATTTACACGGGAGAACGTTATTACGATGATTTTTTGAAAGAGGAATTTAGTGACTATCTTTTTTGGATAGCCAATTACAATTTTTATAGAGAAGAAATGAAAGACAATTGGTTGTTTTGGCAATTTACAGAGAAAGCTTCGGTACCGGGAATAAAAGGGAATGCAGACGTAAATATTTACAACGGCGATTTGCAACAATTACAACACATTACCCTAGAAGAGTAACAGTAAAGGCACACTAATTTTATTGCCGAAATTAAAATTCTAACTTTCTTTTTCTCAATTCAAAATTTTGTCCAAGATACACTCTACGTACCATTTCGTCCTCTACTAATTCTTCGGGAATTCCAGCTTTAAGAATACCGCCTTCAAACATTAAGTAGGTTTTGTCAGTAATAGCAAGAGTTTCTTGTACGTTGTGATCAGTTATTAAGATACCAATATTTTTGTTTTTCAATTGCGCTACTATCCTTTGAATATCCTCTACCGCTACTGGATCAACCCCTGCAAAAGGTTCATCAAGCAAAATAAATTTTGGGTCGGTGGCCAAACATCTTGCAATTTCGGTTCTGCGTCGTTCTCCACCCGAAAGTAAATCACCACGGTTTGTGCGAATGTGTTCTAAACTAAATTCTTCAATTAAACTTTCCATTTTAGCTTCTTGTTCTGCCTTAGAAAGTTTAGTCAATTGCAAAACACTGAGAATGTTATCTTCAATACTTAGTTTTCTAAAAACGGATGCTTCTTGAGCAAGATATCCTATGCCTTGCTGTGCACGCTTGTACATAGGATAGTCAGTAATGTTCAAGTCATCTAGAAATATATTTCCCGAATTGGGTTTAACCAATCCTACTATCATGTAAAAAGATGTAGTTTTTCCAGCTCCATTGGGTCCTAGTAAGCCTACAATTTCTCCTTGATTTACCTCTACAGAAATCCCTTTTACAACACTTCTTCCTTTGTATGTTTTAATTAAATTTTCGGCTCTTAATTGCATTTAAGTTATCAGTTTAATGAGTTTGTAGTTTAATTTGAAATGTGCACTTTCAAACAATTGGGTATAATGATAGTTTTTTATTGAATATACAACTTTAGGTTTTGCTAATGCTTTTATTTAGCATCGTTTTCTTCTAGTGCTTCCCAAAATTCATAAGCTCTACGCAAATGAGGAACAACAATAGTACCACCCACAAGGGTAGCAATTCCCATAGCTTCCATCATTTCTTCCTTAGTAACGCCTTCTTTGTGACTTGTTTCTAAATGGTATTTAACGCAATCATCGCAACGTAATACAGCAGATGCTACAAGACCTAGTAGTTCTTTTGTTTTTACATCTAGTGCTCCAGCAGCGTAAGCATTGGTGTCAAGATTAAAAATTCTTTTTACAATTTTATTGTTGTCTGCTAGTAATTTTTCGTTCATTTTTGAACGGTACTCATTGAATTCTTGAATGATATCAGCCATTTTGTTTGTTTTGATTTTTTACTACTATTTTCGATATTAAAATACTTGCTTCATAAATGATTAGCATAGGTATGGTAACTATAATTTGACTTACAACATCTGGAGGTGTTACAATTGCTGCCACAACAAGAATGATAATGACGGCGTATTTCCAATATTTTCTTAAAAACTCAGGCGTTACAAGGCCTACCTTAGTTAAGAAATAAATTATTATGGGTAACTCAAAAAACAGGCCACAAGCTATGACACTTGTTTTTACCATGCCGATATAAGAATCTATGCTAAACTGGTTGATAACTACGGTACTTACTGTAAAAGTAGCAAAGAAGTTAACAGACATTGGAACTATTACGTAATATCCAAAAAGAACACCTATAAAAAATAGCATAGAAGAAGAAAAAATAAACAATTTAGCATGCTTTTTTTCTGATTCATACAAGGCAGGACTGATGAATTTCCAGACTTCCCAAAGAATAAAAGGGAAGGAAAGGATGAAACCCGCTGTGATACAAGACCAAATAAGTACATTTATTTGTCCCTCCATATTTGTGTTTTGGATAATAAACGGCATTTCTTTAACACAAATCAAATCGGAATAGCCCAGCTGACTGGATAAATCACAAAAGAATCGATACGTTATAAAATCAGCTTTAGTAGGGCCAAAAATAATGACGTCAAATATATAATCACTAATTAAAAATGCAACCGTAGCTAGTATCAATACTGCTATAGTGCTGCGCACCAACAACCATCTCAACTCTTCTAGATGGTCCAAAAACGACATTTCGTTTAGATTTTTTTTTGCCATTATACGATTCCTTCTTTTAAAATGTCATGTAAATGCAATACTCCCTTGTAGACTCCTTGATCAACTACTACAAGTTGGGTAATAGCAAAATCTTCCATGGTGTTTAATGCGTCTACTACCATAGCTTCGGATGTCGTGATTTTAGGATTTTTAGTCATTATGTCACTGGCCGTTAGTTCCGTAAAGGTATCCCTTTCGTTCAACATTCTACGTATGTCACCATCAGTAATTATTCCTATGACAATCTCATTCTCTACAACAGCTGTAACACCCAAGCGTTTTTCTGAAATTTCAAAAATAACTTTTTTTATAGAGGCATCTGCGGATACTGCTGGCTTTAAACTGTGTTCCAGCATGTCTTTTACACGCAGTAATAATTTTTTGCCTAGTGCACCTCCAGGATGGTAAACCGCAAAATCCTCCGGTTTAAAATTCCTAAATTCCATTAAGCATACCACAAGAGCATCTCCCATTACAAGTTGTGCGGTTGTGCTGTTTGTTGGGGCAAGATTATTAGGACAAGACTCGGAATCAATAGTGGTGTTTAATACAAAATCAGATCCTTTTGCTAAGAATGATGATGTATTTCCTGTGATTGCAATCAATGTGTTTCCAAAACGTTTTAATAACGGAACGAGCACTTTTATCTCGGGACTGTTGCCGCTTTTTGAAATACAAATAATCGCATCTTCATGTTGTATCATGCCTAAATCTCCATGAATAGCCTCTGCAGCGTGTAAAAACAAAGAAGGTGTCCCTGTAGAATTGAATGAAGCTACCATTTTTTGAGCAATGATAGCGCTTTTCCCTATTCCAGTAACGACTAATCTCCCTTTTGAATTGTAGATTGAGTTTACAGCATTTACGAAGTTTTCGTCCAGATAATCAGTGAGTTTTGCTATTGATTGACTTTCAGATAAAATGGTTTTTTTGGCACTAGCCAATATATTTTCTTTTGAATTCAAAACAGAATAATTAAAATTTGTAAGTGTAAAAGAAATTTGTACCTTTAGATATTGCAAATTTATACAAAATACCACGTAATAAAGAATGAATTCAAACGAAATTGACATACACAAAGAATTAAAGAAGCATTTTGGCTTTAGCCAATTTAAGGGATTGCAAGAGCAAGTGATTAAGAGCATCCTAAATCAGCAAAATACATTTGTGATTATGCCTACTGGTGGAGGAAAGTCACTTTGTTACCAATTGCCAGCTTTAATTCAAGAGGGAACTGCAATCGTGGTTTCGCCTCTTATTGCATTAATGAAGAACCAAGTAGATGCAATACGAAGCCTTTCTTCAGAGAATGGTATTGCGCATGTATTGAATTCATCGTTAAATAAAACGGAGATTACTCAGGTAAAAAAAGATATTTCATCAGGCTTAACCAAGCTTTTGTATGTGGCTCCCGAGTCTTTAACAAAAGAAGAATATGTGACTTTTTTAAAAAGTGTCACCATTTCATTTGTTGCCATTGATGAAGCGCACTGCATTTCAGAATGGGGTCATGATTTTAGACCCGAGTATAGAAATCTAAAACACATCATCAAGCAATTGGGTGATGTACCTATTATAGGACTTACGGCTACGGCTACGCCAAAAGTACAAGAGGATATCTTGAAAAATTTGGATATGTCTGATGCGACAACTTTTAAAGCCTCGTTCAACAGACCTAATTTATATTACGAAGTACGTACAAAGACAAAAAATATAGAGTCGGACATCATTCGATTTATAAAACAACACAAAGGAAAATCAGGTATTATTTATTGCTTAAGCCGTAAAAAAGTAGAGGCAATTGCCGAAGTTTTGCAGGTTAATGGTATATCAGCTGTTCCCTACCATGCGGGTCTAGATGCTAAAACTAGAGCCAAACACCAAGACATGTTTTTGATGGAAGATGTTGATGTAGTGGTGGCTACTATTGCTTTTGGGATGGGTATCGATAAGCCCGATGTTCGGTTTGTAATTCACCATGACATCCCTAAATCACTTGAAAGTTATTATCAAGAAACGGGTCGCGCGGGTCGTGATGGAGGAGAAGGACACTGCCTAGCCTACTATTCTTATAAAGATGTAGAAAAACTCGAGAAATTCATGTCTGGAAAACCTGTTGCTGAACAAGAGATAGGTTTTGCATTGTTGCAAGAAGTTGTGGCTTATGCTGAAACGTCTATGTCTAGACGAAGGTTTTTATTGCATTATTTTGGGGAAGAGTTTGATGAAGTAACCGGCGAAGGTGCTGATATGGATGATAATGTACGTAATCCTAAAACAAAAGTTGAAGCCAAAGATCAAGTTATACAGCTCTTGCAAGTTGTTCGGGACACCAAACATTTGTATAAATCAAAAGAAGTTGTTTTTACATTAATAGGGCGTGTTAACGCCGTAATTAAAGCACATAGAACCGATACGCAATCTTTTTTTGGTTGTGGTTCAAATCACGATGAAAAGTACTGGATGGCATTATTAAGACAGGTCTTAGTAGCAGGATTTTTGTCTAAAGATATTGAAACCTACGGTATTGTAAAAGTCACAAACAACGGATTGAGCTACCTTGAAAATCCGCACTCTTTCATGATGTCTGAAGATCATGAATACAATGAAACGGTTGATGAAGCTATAGTAACAGCCGCAAAATCAACTGGTGTTGCTGATGAGATTTTAATGGGGATGCTACGAGATTTACGTAAAAAAGTGGCCAAAAAAATTGGCGTACCACCATTTGTAGTATTTCAAGATCCTTCTCTAGAAGATATGGCTTTAAAGTATCCTATAACACAAGATGAGATGATAAACATTCATGGAGTGGGTGAGGGTAAAGCTAAAAAATACGGAAAAGATTTCTTAGAATTGATAAGTCGCTATGTTGAAGACAACGATATTGTAAGACCAGAAGATTTAGTAGTTAAATCAACCGGAGTAAACTCTGTAAATAAGTTATACATTATTCAAAACATAGATAGAAAATTATCCTTAGATGATATTGCCTCTGCCAAGGGGATAAATATGGATGCTTTATTAAAAGAAATGGAGCAGATTGTTTACTCAGGGACTAAGTTGAATATTAAGTATTGGATTGACGAAATGCTTGATGAGGATCAACAAGAGGAGATTCACGATTATTTTATGGAATCAGAATCTGATAATATTGAGGCTGCGCTAAAAGAATTTGATGGAGATTATGATTTGGATGAATTACGATTAATGCGCATTAAATTTATTAGTGAAGTAGCTAATTAAATTCAGAAGACATGGCTCCAATTAATCTATATTTATGGTGTTAAGTATTGTTATTCCAACATTCAATGAAGCTCAAGTGATCGCAAGTACGATACAAATGCTGCATGAAAATTTGGTTGGAAAGCAATATGAAATAATCATTTCTGACGGAGGTAGTTCAGATGATACGGTAACTTTAGCCACTAAAATGAGAGCTAAAGTTGTAGTTTCTCCCCAAAAAGGAAGAGCAGGTCAAATGAATTTTGGAGCAAGCCAAGCGTTAGGAGATATCTACTTTTTTCTTCATGCGGATTGTGTACCTACGACTCGTTTTTATGATTTGATCAAACACGCACTTTCTCAAGGGTATAACTGCGGAAGTTTCCGTACCGAGTTTGATTGTTCGAGTACTTTACTAAAAATTAATGCCTTTTTTACTCGTTTTAATTATTTATTTTTTCGCGGAGGTGATCAAGGTGTTTTTGTAACCAAAGACCTTTGGAATACAGTAGGAACTTATAAAGAAGACATGTTCATCATGGAAGATTATGATTTTATTGCACGATTGTGGAAGCAAGGAAAGTTTAAATTGATTCCGAAAGCCACTCTAGTATCTGCAAGAAAGTATGATGAAAATTCATGGCTGAAAGTACAACTAGCAAATTTAAAAATTGTTCGAATGTATAAAAGAGGTGCTTCACAAATGGAGATGGTTACTACTTATAAACAACTTTTAAGCTACCGTAAAAATGCGTTTTGATTCAAAAATAGTATGGATTACTGGAGCTTCATCAGGAATCGGGAAAGAATTGGCAATCCAATTATCAAATCTTGGTGCTACTTTAATTTTGACTTCATCAAATGCCATACTATTAAATCATCTACGAGTGGAACTACATTCGACCAAAGTACATGTTTTACCTTATGATTTGTTCGATTTAGACGGAATTCCAACTCTAGTTGAGCAAGCTTTAGCCTTTGAAGGATCAATTGATTACGTCATTCAAAGTGCGGGTATAAGTCAGCGTGCTATGGCAGAAGATACTGATATTACGGTGTACAAGAAATTAATGGACATCAATTATTTTGCTCCTTTGGCAATAACTCAAGCTATTTTGCCACATTTTAAAATGAAAAATAGTGGAAACATAACTGTGATTAGCAGTATTGCAGGACTTATTGGTTTTCCATTGCGGACGGGTTATGCAGCATCAAAACATGCTGTAAAAGGCTACTTTGAAACCTTGCAATGCGAGTTGTATAAAACCAAAACTACCATTTCTATCGTATATGCAGGAAGGATAAATACCAATATTTCTAAAAATGCTTTAATCGGTAACGGACAGCAATATGGCTCAACCGATGCCAATAATAAAGTAGGTATGGAAGTAGATGTTTGTGCTAGGAAAATTATTAGAGGGATATACAAAGGTAAAAAGACAATAATTATTGTTAAGGCAGAACGAATTTTATTCTGGTTGTGGTGGTTTTTTCCATCGTTGTACTATAAAATTGCGCATGCCAAAGGTCTAGAAAATTAACAACATCACATATATGCATCAATTTTTGTCAGGAATTCAACAAGTGGGAATTGGTGTTTGTAATGCTACAAAGGCTATGCACACTTACAAACATCTTTTTGGGATGGATGTTTTAATTTTTGATGATGAGGCGAAAGCCAGTTTGATGACTCAGTACACAGGAAATGAAGTGCGCAAGCGTCGCGCTATCTTGACGATGAACTTACAAGGAGGCGGTGGATTTGAGATTTGGCAATTTCAAGATAGAGCTCCTCAAAAAGGTGTAAAAGTACAACTTGGACACATTGGTATTAATGCCGCGATATTAAAAACTCATAACATTTTGCAATCCCATAATCGTCTTTCAAAAATAGAAGGATTAGTGGTTTCAAAAATGGAAATTGGACTTGACCAAAAGTCTTTTTTTTATGTTACCGATAGCGATGATAATCTTTTTAAAATTATTCCATCAGAAGATTGGTTTCAAAAGAAAGAGTATGATTTAGGTGGTGTTGTAGGTACTGTTATAGGAGTGCGTAATATGCAAAAATCGTTAGATTTTTACAAAAATATACTTGGGATTGACACTGTGTTATATAATGATGTACGTGTTGAAAACAATCAAAAGTTTCATATAATCGGTCTTTCTAAGAAAGCAACGGGTAAAGGTGCTTTCAATAAATTATTAGGAGATGTAACCTTAGAATTAGTGCAAATTTTAGATACAAAAGCACCTAAAATTTACGAAAATAGATTTTGGGGAGATTGTGGATTTATTCATCTTTGTTTTGATGTAGTAGCAATGGATGCTTTGAAAGCGCATGTCATAGAGCAGGGATTGCATTTTTCTGTAGACAGCAATAACACTTTTGCTATGGATAATGCATCGGGACGCTTTTGCTATATTGAAGATCCTGATGGAACACTAATTGAACTGGTAGAAACGCACAAAGTTCCCATTTTAAAGAAAATAGGTTGGTACCTCGATCTTAGAAAGCGCAATCAAGAAAAACCCTTGCCAGATTGGATGATAAAAATGCTCGCTTTGAGTAAAGTTAAGTAATTAGTAGCTTTTATAGCTTTTGTAAAACCAAGCACTTATTGGCATTACAAAGAAAAGGAGTAAACCCATTAGTAGGTTGAAGCAAAATGTTACTACTGCTGAAAGTAGAAATACAATTAAAGGATATAAAAGTAACAGCATTCCAAACAAAATGGAGTCATAGAATACAGAATTTTTTGTTTTTTTGCCGGTGATTTTTTTTAAGATCCAATAGATCCAATAATTAGAGAGAAATCCAATTAAAGCTGGAAATGCTATTACAACTTTCAATAATCGTGAATGCCATTTTGGGTTCGGTTTTAATAATTTTATATCTGATAAATCTTCTTTTACAACCATATTATTTAAAATATTCTTCTTTAACAAGGTGTTGAATGTATTGTAAAAAATAGATTCTTTTGCTTGATCAATATGGTGTACTCCAAAACAAAGATTGAAATTGATTTCAACCTCTTTAGGATTTTTATGAAACGAAGAGTAATTGATATTGGTTGGTTGAATTCTTAAATTTAACAAGCCATCTTGCAGTGCCATGAAAGCTAATCGCGCCGTACCTTTTTTAAGAGGTCTTAAATTCCATTCGTTTATACAAATACCTTCTGAGAAAATTAAAATGGTTTTATTTTCGTGTAATAAATCGAGACAAGTTTTGAATGTATCTTCGTTTTTATTCAAATTTTGTTTGCCTTCGCTCAATCTATAAATAGGGATTAGGTGTAAAGCGCGTAAAAAATTTGCAACAATTGGATTTTTAAAGGCATCACCACGTGCTAAAAAATAAATAGGCTCAGGGTAATGAACCGCTATGATGATAGCATCAAAAAAAGAGTTGGGATGGTTGCTTGCAATAAGGGTTGGTTCCTTTTTACCTCTATTTCCATGAAAACGGGCTATGGTCTTTTTGCAATATAATTTTAATGCTAAAGATGCTGCTATTTTAAATAGTGTATACAAATTGCTTTATTTCCAATGTTCTGGTAAATCTTTTTCTTCGTCAATATCCAATAATTTATTCAAATTAGAAAACGAAAGGTTTAGATTTTTAAAATCTGTTATCGTATCCATATATACACTATCAGTGCTCCAAGTTTTATTCTTGAATACTGTTTCATGAAATTGGTTCATTCCCAATAAATAATAGCCGCCATCAAATGTGGGGCCTATAACGGTTTCATTTGTTTCTAATGCTAAAAATGCTTTTTCAATAATATCAGAAGTAAGTTCGTAGCAATCACTCCCAATAATACAAACCGATTCATATCCTAAACAAAAAATTTCTTGAAAAGCCTTTGCCATTCTAGTACCTAAATCATCACCATGTTGTACTTTTTTATAAAACGAACCCGCATTCCATTGGTCCTCTTTTGTAATCGAATCCGAATAGAATACAAATTTGTCAGCTCGAACAGGAGTAACAATTTCCTGGGTATGCTCTAATAATTTTTTGTAAATGTAAAGTGCTTTTTCGTTGCCAATAGTCTTGGCAAGTCGTGTTTTGACTTTTCCTAGTTCAGGATTTTTAGTAAAGAGAATGATAGCTTTTTTGTTTTGCATATAAAGGTAATAAGTAAAGCTGCAGCATTAAGAATACTGCAGCTTTAGAGTTTTTAGCAACATCCGCCTCCGTTGTAGTGAAAAGTTGATTCACTTATAAAAATATCGGTTCTGTTTAAATCGGCTAGTGCTTGTGCTGTTTTGTCACAAACTGCTAGAGGTTGATTTTTCATCAAGACATGTCCTTTTTTATCATCAAAATAGTCGTCTTTGCCATAAAAAATAGCTGCTTTTCCGGTAAATACACATGGACCATCACTAGGCATAGGGTCTTTTATAGCGCAAACTTCAATACTCTCAATGAAAATTAATTCATCGGTAGCATAATTTTCAGGGTCTAAAATTCGATACGGTCTTCGACCTCTAATTTCTATAGTTCCAAAACCTACATCTGTCAACATTTTAATATACTCCTTGATTGGGATGCTTCCGCTCAAACAAAGCGCTCTTAAATGGTCATCATTTCTAAGAGTTTCGTTCATTTCTTGTTCACAAGTTGGGTCACTCATTACCAATCTTCCGTGAGGTTTTAGAACCCGATACATTTCTTCAAGTGCTTTTCTTAAATCATCAGTTTTAAAAATATTGAACAAGCAATTTTGAGCTGCAATATCAATACTTTCGTTTTCGATCGGTAGGTTTAATGCATCTCCTTTTTTCAATTCGACAAATTCACTTTTAAACCAGTCGTTTTCTTGCTCTGCAATTTTAAAATTTTGTTTGGATGCTTCCAGCATTTCATCAACAACATCTACACCAATCACACCACCTTTTTGACGTGAAAAATAAGAGAATTGAAGCAATTCCATACCACCACCTACACCTACATATAATATTTTTGGATTGTTGATTAGGTCTTGAGCCGAAATGGTACTGCCACAACCATAATTCATTTCTTGCATTATTTTTGGAATTTCTAAGCCAGGAAATTTCCATATTGGTGTTGTTGTACAGCACAGTCCCACATCGGGAGTAAGTGCTGCATCTCGGTATAAATTTACTGTTGCGTCTAAATAATTTTCCATATTTGTTACTATTAGTTTTTTTCTTTTAAAATGGTATTCCATGTTATTGTGGCAAGAACAGTTGCTGTTATAGGTGCTACAACGTACAACCATTGTGAGTTCATATTACCAGAAACTAGCGCAGGTGCCAGAGATCTAATGGGATTCATAGAGGCGCCACATATAGGTCCAGCAAACATGGCTTCGAGTAATACAACGCCTCCAATGGCAATACCAGCAAAAGGAGCATGTTCTTTGTTTCCTAATGCTACTGTTAATATGACAAGCATTAAAATAAAGGTCAGAATGAATTCTAATACAAATGATTGACCGTCAGTACCGGATGGAATTGTTCCTCCCAATCCACTATTTTTTGGGAACAATAAATGGAGTGTTGTACTGGCTGCTAATCCGCCTAAAATTTGAGAAATTATATAAAAAGGCAATTTTTTTATTGGAAGTATTTTCAAGAAAGCGAATGCAATACTTACGGCTGGATTCATGTGTGCTCCAGAGATTTGTCCGAAACCATAAATTAACCCCATTACAATTAACCCAAAAGTGATGCAAATACCCACATGAGTAACGCTGCCATTTGTTTCTTGATTGATAATAATTGCACCAGTACCGCAAAACACCAGTATGTAGGTACATAAAAATTCTGAAATATTTTCTCTCATAGTTTCGTTTTAAGCAACAGCACCACCACAACTGCTACCAGAACCAGCGGTACAGCCATAACAATGATTGTTTACAATAATAGTCCTATTTAAAAGGGCATTAGAATCAAAATTACTAATGTGTTGCGCGTCTTTGCAAGTAACTTTTAACTCTAGCATTTGATTGAAATCGCAATCATAGATATAACCGTCCCAACCTATAGAGATGGTATTTCTACACATTACATTTTGAGCTGCCGAAGGATTAAAAGCATCAATGAGTTTGGTCATGTAATCTTCATAATTACCTGACGAAATCAAATAATCTAAGTATCGGCTCACAGGCAGATTCGTTATTGCAAACAGATTGTTAAATTCAATTCCAAAATCTTTTTGCAAAGCTGTTTTGTATTCTTTTTCTAAAGCATTTTGGTCAGGTGGTAAAAAAGCTCCTGCTGGATTGTACACTAAATTTAGTTTTAAACCAGAATCAGGTTTTCCGTAACCCACCTCATTGAGCATTTTTAAGGCTTTTATAGAGCTTTCAAAAACACCATCACCTCTTTGTTTGTCGGTTCTATTTTTAGAATAAAATGGTAATGATGAGATAACTTCTATTTGGTGTAGCTTAAAGAATTGTGGTAAGTCGTTGTATTTTTTATTCGCAGTTATGATAGTCAAGTTACAACGCACGTACATTTGAATTCCTAGTTTGCTAACTTCTTCTACAAACCATCTAAAATTAGGATTCATTTCGGGTGCACCACCGGTCATATCTACTATTTTAAAGTTAGGATTGACTTTCAAAACTTCCAGAATAACCTCCATCGTTTCTTTGGTCATGATTTCTTTTCTATCAGGACCAGCATCTACGTGACAATGGGTACAAACTTGGTTGCACATTTTACCCAAATTAATTTGAAAAATCTCCAAACTTGTAGGTTGTAGTGGGCTTAAGCCAATGGTTTGTAACTGCGTTTTAAAAGGCGTAAACACATCAGGGTTTTGTTCTAGAACGGCTATTTGATGTGCTGCTTTAGAAAGTATATTTTCATTGGCCTTGAGGGACTTTAATTTAACTTTTACAAACTCGCTCATAAACTAATTTTCTTGACTTTATTCATCATTTGAACTCCATGTACTAAACTAGCTCCACCACGAATAGCTGCTGCAACATGAACTGCCTCCATCATTTGTCCTTCACTATATCCTTTTTCATAGGCGTCAGAACTGTAAGCATCAATACAATACGGACATTGAACGGCATGCGCTACTGCAAGTGCAATTAGAGATTTCTCTCTAGCGGTTAATTCACCTTCTTTGAAAACTTCTCCATAATAGCCAAAGAATTTTTCGCCCATTTCTTTTTGAAATTCGACTATGTTACCAAATTTTTTTAAATCGTCTGAGTTGTAATAGTTTTTGTCCATTTGTGTTTTTTAGTTTTTAAAGTTTTCTAGAAATAAACTCCAATCGTATTCGTTGTACTCTAATTTAGGATTTACATTTTCGGGTATGATTTTTAAATCTTGGCAAATTTTTAAAATTCCTTTTTTATCTCCAAAATCTCCACGGAACCAGCTCATCAAAACAGGAACTCGCAAGATGTTTTTCTCTTTATCATAACTTGCGTCTCCGGTTAAATAACTTTTTGTGGCAACGTCAAGTTGCTGATTGATTTTTTTTGGATCATAAAAAAATATAGGAGGACAGCTCTTGGCGCCACAATTTAAACTAAAATGGATGCGATAATCTAGTTTGTCTACTCGGAATTTTTTCTCAAGTTTTGGCGGAAAAATTTTATTCAATTTCCCCACAGTGTACTTAATGCTTGATTTTCTTAAAAAACCATGTTCTATATCGTCAAGACTCAATTCGTTTCCAGCAAGTACAAATTGCTTTGATGTAAAAAAAGCGCTACGACTCTTGTATTTTTCGGGATCTTTTTTCAAAGCGTAATTTGTAAATCCATTGTAAAGATTTATGAAGAATGCTTTTTTAAGATCGTCATTTGTAAGTTGATTAAGTAGGTCCGTTTCGTTTGCATTTGCAATTAGCGCTACAAATTCTTCGGTATTGCCTTCTCCAAATTTTGCTGCTTCAATAAAGTCTTGTGATATTTTTACGTAATCTTTAGGCTGTGCCATAAGTATTTGAGTGAAACAAAGTAATAATAATAGGTTTTTCATAGCTTGGGTTTTTGTAAATTTATTATTATTTACGAAATTTACCAACAATAGTTTTTTAAAACATGACATATTTAGCACAAATTTCTCAATCAGCTGATTTTTTAATTTCTAAAGGAATTTTAAATCCAGAGGTAGGCGTAGTACTTGGAACAGGCTTAGGAAAATTTTTAGATTATTTGGTAGTAGAACAAGAAATTGATTATGCTGATATTCCGCATTTTCCAGTCTCTACTGTTGAGTTTCATAAAGGGAAGTTGCTCTTTGGATCTATTGGATCCAAAAAAGTAATTGCTATGCAAGGCCGCTTTCATTTATACGAAGGATACAGTTTACAGCAAGTAACTTTTCCTATTAGGGTTTTACAAAAATTAGGTATCCAGCATTTGTTGTTGAGCAATGCTGCAGGCGGAATCAATAAAGACTTCAAAAAAGGCGATTTGGTTTTGTTAGACGATCACATTAATCTACAAGGTGGCAGTCCGCTTTCTGGCTTGAATAGTTTTGAATACGGTGGTATTTTTCCAGATATGAGCGCGCCTTATGACGAGAAGCTAAATAATATCTTAGTAACCGAAGCTAGCAAAATGGAGTTGTTACTAAAAAAAGGAGTGTATGCTTCAGTTTATGGGCCACAATTAGAAACTAGGGCAGAGTATCGTTATCTTGGTAGAATTGGTGCTGATATGGTTGGAATGAGTACAACGCCCGAGGTTATTGTAGCCAATCAATTAAAATTGCCTTGTGCTGCCGTAAGTGTAATTACTGATGAATGTGATCCGGATAATTTAAAACCTGTTGATATTGCTGAAATTATTGCAATAGCAGGTACATCAGATGAAAAACTGAGTCAGTTATTCTTTGAAACCATTCACAGTATTGTCTAGTATTATTCGGCATATAATTCTCCGCGATGTGGTTTTAAGGCATCACGCACTTGAATCATGTGCTCATCAGTAACCACCATAAATGCTATAGCTTGCATTTCACCCTGAATTTCGAATCCTGTGATTTGCAAAGGTAATTTTTCAATTGCAATATATTCTTTGAGATGAATTTCATGGTGTTCTGCAGTTTTTGCAGCACTAGGACCACGAAAATCCCAGATTAATTTTATTTTACGAGACATGTATTCTTTTTTTGAACTTATTTTGATGTCAAAGTTACGAAGTCTATTTCTAAAATGAATTTATTTTTTTATTTTCCAAAACGTGGATAGTGGTTATTCCTTGTCCTTTTGACTGTAAAAAAATGTTACTTTTGTACCCTAATATTTTGGATTTTATTTCACGTAACATCCAATGTTGATTTTAAAAAAATGCCTCAAGAACTTTCACTCCAAGTCACCCCAGAAATAGCTGCAAATAATGATTTGCTCAAAAACCATTTGGCAAAGCAAATTAAAGTTGCAGCTGAAGATGTGCAACATGTTTCTATTTTAAAAAGATCTATTGATGCCCGACAAAAAACAATAAAATTCAATCTCAAAGTAGAGATTTTTATAAAAGGGGAAGTAATTGACGAAAGAAGATTCACCATGCCTGATTTTCCTAATGTAGCAAATGCACAGGAAGTATTGGTAGTAGGAGCTGGACCAGCAGGACTTTTTGCAGCTTTGCACCTGGTAGAATTAGGATTAAAGCCTATTGTAATAGAAAGAGGGAAAGAAGTTCGCGGACGAAGAAGAGATTTAAAAGCTATCAATGTAGATCATATAGTTCATGAAGATTCTAATTATTGTTTTGGCGAAGGTGGCGCGGGAACCTATTCTGATGGAAAATTGTATACTAGATCTAAAAAGAGAGGTGATGTCAATAGAATATTAGAACTGTTTGTTGCTTTCGGGGCTTCTCATGACATACTCGTAGATGCGCACCCACACATTGGCACCAATAAACTTCCTCAAATTATTCAGGATATTCGTGAAAAAATCATTGAATGTGGAGGTCAAGTTTTGTTTGAAACTAGAGTTACTGATGTTTTGGTAAAAAACAATGAAGTTCAAGGGATTGTTACGCATAAAGGAGATACTATTCTTGCTAATAAATTGATATTAGCTACGGGACATTCAGCGCGTGATATCTTTGAGCTATTGGATAAAAAACAAATTTTTATAGAAGCTAAGCCTTTTGCTTTAGGTGTTCGTGCAGAACATCCTCAAACCTTAATTGATAGTATACAGTATAGTTGTGATTATAGAGGAGAACATTTACCACCAGCGCCGTACTCCATTGTAAAGCAAGTTGCTGGCCGCGGTATGTATTCTTTTTGTATGTGTCCAGGAGGCGTAATTGCTCCTTGCGCAACGAGTCCGGGCGAAGTTGTAACAAATGGTTGGTCACCCTCTAAAAGGGATCAAGCAACAGCAAATTCAGGTATTGTAATTGAGTTGCAGTTAGCAGATTTCAAGCCTTTTGCTAAGTTTGGAGCGCTGGCTGGAATGGAATTTCAAAAAAGTATAGAGCAACGCTCTTGGCACCTTGCAGGAGAAAGTCAGAAAGTGCCAGCACAACGCATGATTGACTTTACACAAAAAAAAGTATCATCAGATATTCCTAAGACATCTTATGTACCTGGAACAACGTCTGTTGAGTTGGGTCAGGTATTTCCAAGTAATTTGACGCACATTTTGCGAGAAGGTTTCTCTGAGTTTGGAAAATCCATGCGAGGTTATTTAACAAGCGAGGCTATTCTTCACGCACCAGAATCCAGAACTTCATCGCCAGTGCGCATACCAAGAGATCCTATTACTTATGAACATGTACAAATAAAAGGTTTGTACCCTTGTGGCGAAGGAGCGGGATACGCAGGAGGAATTATTTCGGCTGCAATAGATGGTGAAAAATGCGCACAAATGATTGCTCAAGTATTGAAAAATAAAGTTTGATTATAGTTCTAGAAAAACGCGTCAAAATTATTTTAGAATGAAACTTACTTAGATTGTTGAATTATTTTTTGGTTTTCATATCCATATAATCCAAAGTAAGATGTGCCATAGTGGTCATTCCAAGCACAAAACTCCCTTCGTCAATGTAAAAGTCGGGTGTATGGTGTGAGGGCATATCACTCGGTTTTTTACCTTTTGGCATGCCTCCAATGAAATAATACAAACCCGGTATTTTTGCTTGGTAGAAAGAAAAATCTTCAGCTCCGGTTACCGCTTCGGTTAAAATAACATTCTCTTTTCCGGCAGCTTCTTGCAAGGTAGGCAGCATTTGCTCTGTAAGTGAGGGCTCGTTATAAGTGATTAAAGTTTTTTTGTAAATTGCAACTTCAGCCAAGCCACCTGCACTAGTTGCAATATTTGTAGCTATCGTTTTTATTTTACCATGAATGAAATCTTGCGTTTCTGCATCTAATGTTCTAATGGTACCGGTCATCGTTAGAGACTCCGGGATAATATTGCTTCGAACACCAGCATTAATTTGACCTACACTTACCACGGCAGCGTTTTGCGAGAGGTTTACATTTCTGCTCACAATAGTTTGTAAGCCTATTATAATTTGTGAGGCTGTAACTATAGGATCAACAGATTGCCATGGATATGCGCCATGAGATTGTTTGCCGTTTACTTTTATGGTAAACCAGTCAGAGGAAGCCATGGTTCCTTTTGGGCGGTATTTGATTTGGCCGACTTCGGTTTGAGCATTAATGTGTAGCCCAAAAATAACATCCACTTTTGGGTTGTTCAAAACGCCTTCTTTAACCATCAATTCAGCTCCTCCTTCTTCCCCTTCAGGAGGTCCTTCTTCAGCGGGTTGAAAAATAAATTTTACAGTTCCTTTTATTTCACTTTTAACTGAAGCCAAAATTTCGGCAGTACCCATCAACATGGCTACGTGAGTGTCATGACCACAAGCGTGCATTACGCCCACATTAGTTCCATTATATTCACCAGTAGCTTTTGAGGCAAAGGGTAAATTCACTCGTTCGCTTACAGGTAAGGCATCCATATCTGCTCGTAAAGCCACAACAGGTCCTGGTTTTCCTCCTTTTAAAATACCTACCACTCCGGTTTTGGCAATTCCAGTTTGAACTTCAATTCCTAAGCTTCGCAAATGGGTTGCTATTTTTTCGGCAGTTTTAAATTCGCGATTTCCTAATTCTGGATTTTGATGAAAATCTCTCCTCCAATCTACTACTTTCGACTCCATAGCAGCTGCTTTTGTGGCGATTTTGCTTTTCAATGCGCTATTTTGGGCTTGTGTTCCAATTGAAAACAGTAGTAAACAAGGTAGTAAGTAATAGGTGTTCATTTCGTGTAAATATTAGGTGTAAACCGCTTAAAGCAAATGAATTAAAGTGATCAAATTTAAAACGGATTTTTTCAAAAGTAATGAATATTTTTCAAATTGTTGACTTTTAACTTCTCGTTGCTCAAAATAAAAAAACCAGCTTGAAAATATGTTTTCAAGCTGGTTTTTTTGAGGTTGTAAAGAATCTATAGGGCTTTATTTTTTCCTTTATTTATTGTCAGGAATAAAGTCAAGAGCTATAGAGTTCATACAATATCTTTTACCTGTTGGCTCTGGACCATCATCAAAAAGGTGCCCTAAATGACCATCACATCGTCCGCAAAGGGCTTCGATGCGTTCCATTCCCAGTGAATTATCATTTTTGTAAACTACGCTGTTCTTATTATCTTGTTCAAAAAAACTTGGCCAGCCGCAATTACTAGAAAATTTAGCACCAGATCGGAACAATTTATTCCCACAAGCGGCACAATAATACGTTCCTTTCTCATCAGTATTCCAATATTTTCCTGTAAAAGGTCTTTCGGTGTCTGCATTTCGCGTAACGTCATAAACATCTTCGGGTAAAACTTTTTTCCATTCGGCATTACTAACATTGAGTTTTGCCGTATCGGTATTGGAATAATATGGATTTTCAGGTTTTGAAAGTACTGTTCCACTTGTAGTGGTTTTATTTAAAGGTTGTTTTTTGACTGTGTTTTGTGCACAAGCAGTAAACATAAAAAGAGGTATTGCGAACAGGACGCAAAAAAAAGTGACTGTATTTTTCATGATTTCTTTTTTACAAATATAAATTCATTTTAAGACTTAAGCGATCTTGTTTTTAACAAATTAACGCTTTTGAGAAGTTATTTAACTTTTGTTATTTACGTTAAAAAACAAAGTTTAGATTTTAAATTACAAAAGTTTTTCATGGAATAGGTATTTGATAGCATAGCATGGTGATTTAACTGTACAACAGCTCCAATGACTTGTTTAATAAGGTTTTGTTCCATTTGTAAAAATGAAATAAAGTATTTGATTTAGTATTGAAATTTTCTGTTAACTAAATTAAATAGAAATGTTTTCAAATGAGATTGAACAATTCGAAACAGAATGTTAAACACTTAATCCCATTATTTTTTTTCGTACTTTTGAAGTCATAATATACAAACATGCCAGAAGAAAATGTAATCTTAGTCAATGAACACGACGAACAAATTGGGCTTATGCCAAAACTAGAAGCGCATCAAAAAGCTGTTTTGCATCGCGCCTTTTCTGTTTTTGTTTTAAATAGCCAAAATGAAATCATGCTACAACAACGAGCACATCAAAAATACCATTCCCCATTATTGTGGACCAATACCTGTTGTAGTCATCAAAGAGAGGGAGAGACTAATATTCAAGCTGGAACAAGAAGATTGCATGAAGAAATGGGTTTTGTGACTGAGCTGAAAGAGTTGTTTCATTTTATATACAAAGCACCTTTTGATAATGGGTTAACAGAACACGAGCTGGATCATGTTATGATAGGGTATTACAATGAGACTCCGGTAATTAATAGGGATGAGGTAGAAAGCTGGAAATGGATGAAAATTGAAGACGTGAAAAAAGACATGGTCGTTAATCCTGAATTGTATACCGTATGGTTCAAAATTATTTTTGACGAGTTTTATCATTATCTTGAGGAACATAAAAGCCCGTTAACTTCGCACAACATAAAAAACAACTAATTTCTATATAATATGAAAGTTACCATTTCCAGAAAAGCTCATTTTAATGCAGCACATAGATTGTATAGAAAGGATTGGACTTTCGAACAGAATGATGCCGTGTTTGGGAAGTGCAATAACCCCAATTTCCACGGACATAATTACGATTTAATAGTAAGTGTAACAGGTGAAATTGATCCAGAAACAGGCTATGTTATGGACGTAAAATTCTTAAGTGACATAATTAAAGAGGAAGTTGAAAATCAATTTGATCACAAAAACTTAAATTTAGATGTGCCAGATTTTAAAGATTTGAATCCCACAGCTGAGAATATTGTAGTTGTAATTTGGAATAAAATCAAAAAGAAAATCAAACCCGAATTTGATTTGGAAGTAGTATTGTATGAAACACCGCGTAACTTTGTAACCTATAAAGGACAATGAAAGAATTAAAAGTAGGAGATGTAATTCCGCATTTTACAGCTATTGATACAGATGGCAACACCTTTGACAGCGCAAGTGTTGTAGGGCATAAGCCTTTAGTGATTTATTTTTATCCAAAAGATAATACACCTGGATGTACTGCCCAAGCTTGCAGTTTTAGAGATCAATATGAAGATTTTAAAGATTTAGGAGCCGAAGTTATAGGGATAAGTAGTGACAGTACAGCGTCTCACCAGAAATTTTCTAAGCAATTTAAACTACCTTTTATATTGCTATCAGATAGTGATAAATCAATACGTAAAAGTTTTGGAGTACCTACTGGCCTTTTTGGTTTAGTACCAGGAAGAGTGACGTATGTGACAGATAAACAAGGTGTTGTCCAGATGGTTTTTGATAGCGTATTGGCAACAAAACACATACCTAAGGCATTACAGGCGATAAAAAAACTAGTTCCTTAACTAAAGTTTTCTTATTTTTACATTTAAATAGGCTTTAGGAACAATTTCTAAAGTTTTTTTTGGCGTTATTTTTAATAAGAACTAAACCCTTTCGTTATGCAGTTTTATCCTTTACAATTTGAACCCATACTCAAAGAAAGAATTTGGGGTGGTGAAAAGTTAAAAAACGTTTTAGGAAAATCTATTACGTCTACTATAACTGGTGAAAGTTGGGAACTATCAGCAGTTGCTGGTGATGTAAGTGTGGTTGCGAATGGATTTTGGAAAGGAAAATCGTTGATGGCATTATTAGAAGAGTTTCCTGAGGAAATTCTTGGAACACGAGTTTATGAAAAATTCGGACTTCAATTTCCGCTCCTTTTTAAATATTTAGATGCTCGAGAGGATCTGTCCATTCAGGTTCATCCTAATGACGCTTTAGCGCAAGCTAGACATCAATCTTTTGGAAAAACAGAGATGTGGTATGTTATGCAGGCTGATGAAGACGCTAAAATTATTGTTGGTTTCAAAAATAATTCAAATGCAGGGGAATATGTCTCTAGCTTGAAAAATAAAACTTTGCTTTCTATTTTAGATCAAAAAAAGGTTTTTGTAGGTGATGTTTTCTTTTTAGAAACAGGGACTGTACATGCTATAGGAGCTGGAATGGTGGTTGCAGAGATACAGCAAACATCTGATATTACCTATCGCATCTATGATTTTGATAGGGTCGATGCTACTGGAAACACAAGAGAGCTTCATGTTGATTTAGCTTTGGATGCTATTAATTACAATAGGGTAGATACTCAAAGACACTATTTAAAAGAGGTTAACCTTTCTAATGAAATGGTTCGATGTCCTTATTTTACAACTAATTTTTTGCCGTTAGATGGTGAGGTTTCAATTAGTAAAACAAATGAATCCTTTACAGTATACATGTGTGTTGATGGCAATTTTAGTTTAGAACTAAATGAAAAAGTATACCAATATAAAAAAGGGGACACACTATTGATTCCTGCATACATAAGCGCTTTTGTAATCAGTGGAAAAGCTTCTATTTTAGAAATTTACATTTAATAGTCAGGAATAGAAAGATTATATGTACTTTTGCAAACGCAAATTAAAAATCAAATTTTAAAAAAATAAAAATGGCAAACGTTAAAAATTTAAAGAAAGACATCAATTACGTTTTAGGTGATATTATTGAAGCAGTTTATTTATATGAAATTTCTACAACAGGAAAACCTACTACAGAAACAAATAATTTAATTGATGAGGCTATTGCAGCTTTTGATGTTTTGATTACTAAAGTAAATGCTAAAAATGTTGAAAACAAAAAAGCACATTTCAAGCAAATCAATGTAGAATTAGAACAAACTGCAAATCAATTGATTACTAAAATCAACGAATTGTAGTCAAATTAATTGACAAAAAAGTGCAAAATTATTTTGGATAAGTCAAATTCATCTCTATATTTGCACTCGAAATGAGACGCCAGCGTAGCTCAGTTGGCTAGAGCAGCTGATTTGTAATCAGCAGGTCGTGGGTTCGAGTCCCTCCGCCGGCTCATTGTAAAACCACCTTTTTAGGTGGTTTTTTTTTTTGGAATATAAATAAATGTCTAGGTTGCAGTAGGATGAAAGATATTTGAAATATATTTAAATAAAATATTTGTTTAATTAAAAAACAGCATTATATTTGCACCCGTAATGAGTCGCCAGCGTAGCTCAGTTGGCTAGAGCAGCTGATTTGTAATCAGCAGGTCGTGGGTTCGAGTCCCTCCGCCGGCTCTTCTATAAACCACCTAATTTTTATTAGGTGGTTTTTTTATGGCAATAATTACTTACATAATATTCTTTTAAATTGATTGTTATTGTTATATTTGAAAACTAACACTAACACCGATTAATTATGGAAGAACAAACTACCGTTGAAAATTTCGATTTACAAATTACTACAACCGCCAAAGATTTATTAGCTGAAACTGCAAAATGGGCTTATTATTTGTCTATTCTAGGATTTATAGGCGTAGGGTTTATTGTCTTGATTGCTTTAATTCTAGGAATAACGTTTGCAATTGTAGGTAGTACTAGTAATTCAATGGGGTTTTTAGAATCATCAATGGGTTTAGGGGTTGCATTCGTTTATATTTTGATAGGAGCACTTTATTTTTTTCCGATTTATTACCTGAATAAATTTGCTTCAAATGCTAAAGTGGCCATAAAAAATAGTGACACGGCTGCTTTAACCCTTTCATTTAGATATTTGAAATCACACTATAAATATATTGGAATTATGACCTTGGTAATTTTTTCATTATACGTACTGCTTCTTGTAGGAATGATGTTTATGGGGCTCTTCTCATCCTTTTAAGCAAACATTTTGCAATATTGTAGCTTGCATTATATGTTATGAACCAACTACAATTAAAGGCAGAACATTGTCTTTAAATAAAGACATCACTTTTTTAGGAAACTTTAGTATTAAGTATTTACAAGTGAGGTTTTTTAAAACACATTTCAAGAAAAGCATAAAAAAACTGCCCAAAAAATATCTTCTTGGGCAGTTTAAAATGTTTCAAAACGGATTGTGTTTATTCTTGTTTTTTCAATGAGCTTACATATTTTGTTAGCTTTTTTCCATAAAGAGATTGAGCAACTTTAGGTGACATTGATTTTTGGATGGTATCTAAGTATTTTAAGTTGATATCGTATATTTCAGATAAGGCAATGTAAGGAGCAACTTCATAATCTCTATTATTTAAAGCAAAATTTGTAGCAAATAAATACCTTCTTTTCAGATTAGAATCTTGCTTAGCACTTAAACTGTCAATTTTGTTGTTGTTTTTGGTTTTAATTGCGCTAAATTTCTTTTGGATTAACTCCAAGTTTTCTTCATTAAAACGAGTTTTTATTAATTTGTATTCTTCAAATACCTCATTGTTTTTTGACCCTGTAACTTTGGCATCCATTAAATAATTGTCTAAACTAGTGTCAATAGTCATGTTACCTGGTTCTGCAAAAAAGGAAAGGTTGTTATCTAATGAATTACTTACACCTCTATCAAGGAATAAATACAGCATTTCTGGTGATTCTAGATTAATATGACTTTCAAAGGCTGCATTTCCATCGATATTTATAGTATCTAATGGAACTAGTGTTGTATCTACTATTCTTTGCAAGTATAGAGTCCCTTTTTTTAAACCTTTGATGTTTCCTGTAATGTGTAGGTTGCCTTTTGCGTCTTCTTTATTACAAGAAGATAATAATGCTAGAGTAACAAGAGCAAATATTGTTTTTTTCATATTGATATTGTAATTAAATAGTGCTGTTTATAAGTGTTGTACAGCGGTTTTGGTTTTATTGTTATTGGGGCGCAAAATAAAGAAAATTGTTGAAATGCTGTTGTGTTTTTTTTATTTTACAAAAAAAATCCTAATTTTTTCAAATTAGGATTTTATATATTGATTTAAAATTATTAGCCTTTTAACCACGCTTGTTTTAGGGCGTTTTTAGAAACATCAGTAGCTTTGAGATCTTCTTTGTCTTCATAAGGTAATTTTACTTTTCCTTTGATAACTTGCTCTACACCGTTGCGTTTAATTTTTACAGCAACAGCATCGTCCTCTTTCCATTTTTGGCTGTCGGCTATCATTTCGTAAATATTAGCAAGTGAGTATGCTTTATCATTGATGGCAAGAATGGTGTCACCTCCTACAAGTCCTAAAGTGTTGTAAAATACATTAAGTTCTATGTTTGGGATGATACTAATTTCCTTTGTTGATTGGTCTACTGTAATGTAAGGAACTTGACCTTTAAGGAATACATTTGCTGGAACTTTTTCAGAACTTTTTACTACACCAACTTTAGCTAGAAAAGCTTCATAAGGGATAGGAGTAGGACCTGCTACATAAGTCTTTAAGAAATCACCTACTTCAGGATACGTAAATGAAGTTATTTTGTCAAAAAGTTCTTTGTCATTAAATGGTTTTGCAACGCCATATTCCACAGATAATTTCTGCATTAAATCTAGAATACCTCTTTCACCATTACTTTTTTCTCTGATGATGATATCCAAACACATTCCTATAAGTGCTCCTTTTTCATATACGTTTAAGTATTGTGCTTTGTAAGGCTCTGTCAAAACATTGGCACTCATGGTTGTGAAAGGCATGGTGTCGTTTAGTTTTTTTGAGTTTTCAATTTTTTCAGCCATTCGCGTGTAAAATTCTTCTTCAGTAATCAAACCTTGATTGATTTGGAAAAGGTTTGCAAAATATTCTGTAATGCCTTCATACATCCATAAATGTTCGGACATTTTTGGGCTATTAAAATCAAAATAGTGAATTTCTTTAGAGTGAATTGTTAACGGAGTTACAATGTGAAAAAATTCATGTGAAACTACATCTTTCATTGCATTTACGAGCTCAGCTTTAGGCATTGCTTCTGGCAGTACTACCGTGGTTGCTGTAGGATGTTCTAATGCGCCAAAACCTTTTGCATCTGTAGGGGTCATGCTTGATAAGTACAGCAATACAGTGTATTTTTTTGTAGCATTTATTTTCCCTAAAAATGTTTTTTGAGCAATCATCATGGTTTTCATATCCGGAGTAATACTTTCTGCGGTCACTTTTCCATTTGGTGAAAAAACACTAATCAATATTTCCATCCCATCAACAGTAAATGTAGTATAATCCGGTTTCGCATACATGATTGGGTTTTCTACAAGTTCTGAGTATCTAGGGGTGCTAAATACGTCTGTTGAGGTACTTACGTCAAGATCTTTCATGGATGTAGCGCCCCACAATGTTTCAGGATGTGAGACCGTAACGGTGTATGGTATGTCTTTTTTATTTTCAAAATAACCTACAAAACCGTGCATGTTCAGCATGAAGTTTTTACCGGCATCAATATTTGTTCCTGCTGGAGAGAAAACATCATTTTTACCAAAACCACCACCTTTTTCAGTATCAAAAGTATCATTAACAAGGTATGTTATTTTACTTAATGTAGTTGCGTTTTGAATGTTCCAAGTGTTGTCATCTGTTTTAGTAACGGTAAGTTGTCCGCCTTTGCTATCAAATGCTTTGAAATCTTCCATGTATTTTCCATAATCATCTATGGAGTAGGTACCTGGGATTATTTTTGGGACACTGTATGTGATTTCGTTTGTTTTTATTTTTGGAGCAACAACAGTTACTAACACCTTGTCCTCTTTTACATTGTTAATGTCAATTGTTACATTAACTTCTTCTTTTACAGAAGACGTTGCTGTTGTGCTTGTTGTTTTACAACTCCACAGCATTGATACAACTGCTAAGGAATATAGTATTTTTTTCATGGAATAGATTTTATTTTAAAGTAAGTCGGCTTACAGCTGTATTTGTTACATATTTAAATTTTTAATAAAAGAAATTATTTCATCTAGTAGTTGAGATGAGTTGGGTAATTCAGGATTATTATAGGAAGCCTTGTTCGCTGAATCATCACCTGAAATGTCTTTAAATACATGATTCATATTGTTTATGATTACGAGTTTAGCAGTTGGTTTAGCTTGCTGAAGCAGTTGTGCGTCTGCTACACTTACTTGTAAATCTTTGGTACCGTTGATGATTAATATGGGTATTTGTAGTTTTTTTATTTCTTCTTGTGGCTGGTACTTTAACCACGAAATCATGTAGGGTTGCACGCTTGGTCTAAAGATGGAAGCAAGCATTTGGTTTTTGAGTTCAAATGTTTTGCCAGTTTTTAGGATTTCTAAATTTTGCTTGACTTCGTCTTTTAAAGAAGGTGCTTGTAGGGCTATTTGTTCCAGAAGTACAGCGTCAATACCCCGTCCTGCACCAGCTATTGAAATGTAGGCGTCTGTGTTTTGACTTGCAGCAACTAACCCGATTAATGCTCCTTCACTGTGACCGATGACAAATATTTTTTTATAGATTTTTTGATTTTTAAAAAACTGTACCACTTCTTTTGCATCAGTGATAAAGTCTTCAAAAGATAAGGAAGCTTCGTTTAGATTTCCTGCTTGAGCCAGAGCAAACATCCTTTTGTCGTAGCTAAAAGCATGAATATCACGGGAGGCTACACCTTCGCACAGAAATTTCAGGGAATTATTGACAAGATTTCTTTGGTTCCCATCCCTATCTGTTGGACCTGAACCTGCAATAACTATTACAAGAGTTTTCTTTTTTGAACTTTCATTAGGTGCATATAACGTTCCCTTTAGCAACGGGTTGATAGCAACTTCTTTGGTTGTGAAGTTTTTATTTTGAGCATGACACCATGCCGTTAGCGTTATAAAAACAAAAGTGTAAATGATTTTCATTTAAGGTGTGTTTATTTGTTGTAGCACCGCTTCAGGATTTTCTACTTCAATGATTAATTTTTTGAAATAATGATCTCGTAATGTGATAACACTGGCGTTTTTTTTATTGGATACATCCCAAAAATTCCTTCCGTTTTTATAAAAAGTACCCGCTGTAATTAATCTAGGAATTTCTGTTCCAGGAATTCTGAGACCTTTCCAAAATGTAAATTCTGATTCGTCTTGATACGCCTTTATTATTTTTTCTTTAGGGATACTTAGTTTATTTTGGAGCGACCATATTTTGTGCCAACCCATGATTTCGAATGAAATGGTTTCGTTGATTGTTGTAATTGCTACCATATTTTTTGAATTGTAAGCAAACAAAAAAACTCCCGTAAATCAGGAGTTTCGTGTTTTAATCTAATTTGTTTTTTATATAATATTTACCATCCAAATCTTCGTCAAAATCATCAATTTTCAAAGGTTTTGGTTTTGGTTTATTTGCGACAGCTTTCTTTTTCCACATTTCGAATTTTTCAGCAGGCATTTTCTTTTTCATGATTTCGAGAATCTCTTTTTCTGCTAAGCCAAATTCTTTTTTAATGATTTCAAAAGGATTTTTTTCTTCTAAAGCCATTGTAACAAGTTTTTCTGTTTGCTCCCAGTTTAATTCTTTTCGGTTACTCTTTTTCATCACGTGAAAATTAATTCAAATAAGTTGTAAATGGTTAATAATGTAAATCTCTAATTTGTTATCAATATTAAGAAAAAAATCAATTGGATTTTATCAAAACTGCATTTTTTTTCTTGTTTCCTAAATATTTTTTTAAAGTATTATTTGTTGTTAGTTTTTTAATGTTATTTCAAGAGTAGTACAAAAACTTTGTACGCCAAATCCGTAGTTACGTATTTCCTAAATCATCTCAAATTAGTACTACTAGAGTATAAAGAATTGCGTGATTCAAATGCATGAAATATAAGGAGTATAATACTTAGATAATTACCCTAAAAGTGAGGTTGATTCTAGGTTCTACAGGTTTTGCAGTTTTTGGAATTTGATGTTTCCAGAAATGTTGTGTACTTCCTTTCATGATCAGTAAACTCCCGTGTTCTAGTAAAAGGTTTAGTTTTTGATCCTTTAAATGATTGTGCTTCATTTGGAAATTACGTATTGCACCAAAACTCAATGAGGCAATTATAGGATTGATTCCCAGTTCTTTTTCGTTATCAGCATGCCAGCCGTTACTGTCTTTTCCATCTCGATATTGATTTAAAAGAACGGTTGTGAAAATAGTATCAGCAGCAGCCTCTACTTGTTTTTTTAGTTTTTGTAACAGCGGATTCCAAGGGTGTGGCAGCATGGTAATATTAGAATAGGAGTAGGGCTTTCCTTCATTTCCATAAAGTGCAGTCAAACGTGGTTGTGGGTGAACTTTTCCGAAAACGCGAATGTCATCTTGTTGCCATGGGATATCTTGAACTAAGCTTAGGAAGATTTCATTGGCTGTAGCCAAATTAAAAAAGGCAGGGTAATACGTAATGTCAGCATCTGGAACCTGAAATTGTACCAGTTGTTCCTGATTTTCAAATAAGGATTCCATACTTTTAGGTGTATTGGTAGGCCCAAAAAATCAATGCAAACTGCAAAGGTAATCTCAGGAACAATACCCATTTTGGTAATCCCATACCTGCTTTAGGATCAAAATACATGTAAATATGAGTAGGAAAAATGGCAATTAACAAAGCAATTACACCCCATGCCGCTGCGCTTGACAGCTGGGGTATACATAATGCTATGCCAAGAATAATCTCAGCAACGCCGCTTATCGCATTAAGGGCTTTTGGGTTTGGGAAATAGGGAGGAATGATTTTTAAGTACAATCTAGGATTCCTGAAATGGTTTATTCCAGCAATAAAATATATAAAAGCCATTCCGTACAAATGCCAAGGTAAATTCATAGTAAAAGTATTTAGAACGAATTTAGAAAAAAAACCTCAAAATAAAGCTCTTTAGAATCAAATAGTCTTTACAAAGTCTTTTTGAAGTTGATATTCATAATCACAATAGCAATTATAATCAAAATAATTCCAAACCATTGCAGGCTATTAACTTGTTCACTCAATAAGAAATAGGCCATAAGTACAGAGACAGGAAGTTCCAATGCTGATACAATACTGCCTAGTCCGATACCTGTAAGTGGGAATCCAGCATTGAATAATAAAGGTGGAATGATAGTGCCAAAAAGCGCTAATACAATACCCCATTTAAGAAAAATATCAAAGTTAAAGGCGCCTGTTTGTGTAGCTATTGCAAAACCAGTTACAATTACCGCTCCGCCAAGTAGCATATAAAGACTGCGTTGTGCGGATGAAATTTGAGTAGCAACTCTATTTGCAGTAAACATAGTTGTAGTGAAGGAAGTGGCAGCCAAGAGTCCTAAAACGATACCACGCCAGTCTAGTTCTACTGTACTTTCAATTAAATTTGTAGCCAAGGCGGTTCCTGCAAGAACTATTAAAACCGATATTATTTTTTGTGTTGACGGTGCTTTTTTTTCTAAAATCATTTCAAATATAACACCCATCCAAACGGTTTGCATCAATAGCACAATAGCAATTGATACCGGTATGTATTTTACAGCTAAATAATAAAATACACTTGTCATACCTAGTGAGGTTCCGGCAAGCATTAATTGGGTAATGTTTTTTGTAGATGCTTTTACAACCTCAGTCCCTTTTTTTGATTTTTGAAAAGCATTTATTAGTAGCATTCCTAAAATTCCATAGGTGAATTGTGCAATGGTTACCTCAGGAGTTGTAAAGCCTTCACCGTAAGCAATTTTTACAAACGTAGCCAACATTCCGTAGCTAGTAGCACCGAGTCCCACAAGGAATACTCCCTTTAAAATACTATTTTTCATCATTTTTGTTCAATTTTTAAAAGCGGGCAAAGATAGTTTTTTAAAGTGATTTACAGCGTTTTTAAAAAAGTCCTTTTAATTCAGGGTTTCTTATCCCAATTTTAACGGGATCAAACTCCATTTTTTGTTGTAAAAGCGATGCATATACACTCCTAAAATCGATTTCATGTTTTAAATCTCCTCCGTCTAAGTCTTGTAAATTAGGGTTGTTACCAATTATTTTTCCTTTATTGCTTCCGCCAATGACAAATAGAGGTGCAGCAGTTCCATGATCTGTACCTTTACCATTGTCTTTGACGCGTCGGCCAAATTCAGAAAAAACTACTATAGTAACGTTCTCTAACAACTCCGCTTTCTTTAAGTCTTGGTAAAAACTAAATACAGCATCATTCAGTTCTGTAAGTTTGTTGTTGTGAATTATAAGTTGGTTATCATGCGTATCAAAACCGTTCAGTGAGGTATAATACACTTTTGAGTTTAGATTTCCTTTGATTAAGCGCGCCATCCATTCTAGATTTTTGGACAAACCTGTTTTGGGGTATACTACTTCGGCGGGAGCACCTTTTTTTAGGGCATTTTGTATCTCATCGGCACCTTCAACTACAGAATTTGCTATTTTTCTAACAAAGTCTAATTGTGGATTTATAGCTAGTTTAGTGTTGACCTCCATTTTGTTTCCAGCAAGAAATCGGTTTGGATCTTTTACCGTGATCGAATTAGGTTCGTCACCTTTGAGCGCTAAGTTGTCAATAGTATCAATGTTTATCCCTGCTGTAGGCTGGTGATCCTTACATTGTAAATCTAGGAAACGTCCTAGCCAACCGTCATTTAAAAACTCTTGATTTGTAGGAGCTGTTTGCCAAATTTCCTGACTTCTAAAATGAGATTTTACAGGATTTGGGTACCCAACATTTTGGATTACAGCTAAGTCTCCGCTTTGTTGCATTTGTGCAAAGTTTTTTAAAGCTGGATGAAAACCCATTCCTTGTGCTGACTGGATTATTTCATTTTTTGAAATTGCAATTTTTGGACGAAAGTCATAATACATCATATCCTGATACGGAATAAACGTGTTAAGGCCGTCATTACCGCCGTTGAGTTGAATAAAAACTACACATTGCTCTCCAGTAATTATACTTTTTTGTTTCCCAAAAGAATATAAAAAATCAGGTAAAAGCAGAGTTCCTGCAGTAAGTGTACCTGTTAAGTTCAAAAAATTTCTTCTATTCATAATACTAGCTTTAGATAAGTTGGAATTCTGGAGTTTTTATCATGAAATTTACCAATCTTAGTACTGCAAATTGTGAGCCTTCAATTGAACTATCAAAATCATATTTCAATATTTTTTCAAAATCGGCCTGCATGACATCATCATTCTGGAATAATAATTGGTTTTCAAATGCATTGATGATCATTTTATTAGTATCCGTTTTATTCCATTTTAATTGGAGGTTAACCGTTTTATCAGCACTTTTATTTCCCTTCATTTCAGCATTAAAATTCCGGTTTAAATTTTTTCCGTTACAAAGTAAATCTGCTACATTATTGCGTTGTAAGTACACTTGGGATGTTAACCATGAATTTCCGCCATCCCATCCTTTTACATTGGGTTGGTCCATCAAATCCATTCCTTGTTGCTTACAAAAAAGTGCAATCATTTTTGTATTTGTCTTTTTGATTCCAAGTTCGTGAAATATTTGCAGGCTAAATTCTAGTGGGTTTTTTATTTTGGAGCCCGCCGTTTGTTTAGGATACTCTTCGGTAAAAATTTTTAAAAGTAAGGGCTGTATTTCAAAATTCATTTTTCTGAAATAGTCTCCATAATACGTAACTAAGTCTTCATTTGGGGTGTCATAAATAAACCATTTTAGAATTTTGCGAGTCAACAAATAAGGAATTTGAGACTGTTCAAAAATAAGGTCTATCATCGCATCAATTTTAAAACTTCCTTTTTTGCCTAGATAGCTAAAAGCCTCATTATCTTCAAAAAAGGTTCGGTATATTGCTTGGTCTTCTCCTAGTCCAAGCCCTGCAAGCCCTTTAGCGCCACCTTTTATGTCAGCTTCAGTATAATTCTCAATACCTAGAGTAAACAATTCTAGTAATTCCCGACTTAAATTTTCATTTATTTTGCCTTTTCTGTTGTCTACATTGTCAAGGTAGCGCACCATAGCATTGCTTTGAATAATCGTTTTTGTTAAAGTTTTGAAATTTCCAAATGCGTTTTCTCTAAGAATTTGATTGTGTTGAAAAACCCAATAATTAACCTTTACTTTTTGCAGTGTTGATACAAAATGATTGTGCCAAAAACAGGTCATTTTTTCGCGTAGCGGATAGGTTTCGTTTTGCATTTTATCAATCCACCAACTCTTCAATTCGAGTGCAGTTTGTGCTTCCTTTTTACGCAATTCCTTTATTTGTTCTGGACTGGCATCTTTAAGTTTTTTTCTATATTGTTGTAATTCGGTTATAGATTTTGGGCTGTCTGCCATAAAATCAGGAACTTTATGGTCATGTAACGTTGCAAACGAAGCCTCTAGAAATGAATTAATTCCCATAGTTTGTATTTTTTCGGCTTGCTTTGAGGAAAAACCAAGTCGTAAAGACCAGAGTGTTTGTGCGTTCATAGAGAGTTATTTACAGTAGGACATGTTGTTCTAAAAAAGGTTTAACCTTACAACATTAATGTACTAATAAGAAAAATCAAATTGTCAATTTTGTAACATTTCCTTTATAAAGATGTCTTATGGGGTATCTGATATAAAAAACATGAAAAAGATACATTTTATTATTTTGTTGAGTTTGATTTCTATGACGCGCAGTATGGCTCAAACAACTCCGGAGAAAACTCCTGAAACCGAAACAGAAAAAACTACAGAGTTGAAAGAAGTAACCATTGTAAAAACTAAAAAAGCAGTGGAGCAAAAAGCAGACCGAACCATTTTTAACTTCTCGGATCAACCAAGCTTAAATACTGGTTCTGTGCTAGAAGGAATCAAGAAATTACCAGGATTGATAGCATCAGATATTGCCGGTATGATGTTTCAAGGTAAGCAGCTGGATGTGTTTATGGATGGAAGACCACTTAATATTTCTACTAATGAACTCAATGCTTTCCTAGAGGGAATGCCAGCAAATGCTATTGAAAAAATTGAAATTATTACACAACCAGGAGCTGAGTTTCCGGCTACTTCCGGTGGTGCAATCCTTAATATTATTACCAACAAAAACGCGAAAAATTATTTGAGTGCTACATATACTAACAGCAGCAGTTTTACCAGTTATGATGATGTTCGCTGGAGAATGAACAATAGCGTGTTATTGAGTGCCAAGAATAAATATTTTGGATGGCAATTAAACTTGGGTCAAAATTATAGAGAAAGTGCTTTATGGACTTCCTTAAAAAATGAAGAAAACGGAGGTAGTGCTTTACTAACAGCAACAGAAGCTGATCGTGTGGGGAGAAATAATTATGTAAAATCAGCGCTTACTTTTGATATTGGTAAAGATAGATTACTCCTTAATTATGATCTGACACACAATAATAACAACAGTCAAACGCTTTCAAATGGTCCGGGTTTCACAACTGATGATGCTTCAATGAGCGGTGGTTTTCGTCATGACGCGGTAATTACCTATCAAAAAAAGTTTGATAATGCAGCCAAAAAACTGGAGTTTAAATTCAACTATAACAGCAATTCAAATGAATTTCAATTGGCTCCAGCCGGTTCCACAACTCCATTACTAGACAATGCTTCACAACAAGAGTTGTTTAATGCAAAAGTAGATTACTCTCAACCGATTGCTTTCTCTGATGAAGGTAAACTGAATGTAGGAGCCTTGTATGAAGAGCTTTTGTTTGATGCTTCAAATAGAGGTGTAACCAACTTAGATTACAAGCGCAGAACCGCTTCAACTTACTTAGAATTTCAAACTAAATTTGATAAAGTTAATTTTATTCTAGGTGGTAGAGCCGAAGATTATAAAATTACTGGAAATACTGATGTTTCAAAACTAGCAGAATTTAATCAGTTCAGGTTTTTCCCCAATGCAAGTGCGCAGTACAATTTTAGTAATGCCATTAATTTTAATATGAACTACAACAAAAAAATTACGTTACCAAGCACATCGGCATTGAACCCCAATAATACTAATTATCAAAACCCTAATGTTGCATATTCTGGTAACCCTAACTTGCAGCCTACCATTTTTGATAATTATGAAGTTAAATTGAGTGCTTTTGATTACGCATTTATAAGCTACAACATGAGTGTGGCAAAAAACCAAGTGATCAATAGAGTTTTACTTACTAATAATCGTGTAGTTAATACAAATGAAAATATTCCAGAAGTTAAGATTCATAATTTTAGTGTAGGAATGCCTATTCCCTATATGTTGTTTACCAAAGGCCTAGCCGAAACTATGAAAATGAACGTAAATCCTGACACCATGAATTTTTTATACGTCTATGCGGGCTACCAATACCATCAAATTCCTAAAGTAGATACAAATGGTTTTTGGATGTTTAATTTTATGTCTCAGATACTTTTACCCAAAAAAGTAAAATTTGTTGCCAATTATAATTACGTTATTCCAAGAGGAAATTATTTTTACTTTATTGCGGTAGAGCCCCTTAGAAATTCATTAGACTTTACTTTTTCGAAAAAATTCTTAAAAGATCAGTTGACAGTATCTCTTTTTGCTGATGATATTTTGAATACGAATAGAAACGCATTCAATTCCTTTGAGACGCCTTTACTCATAAGCAGTAAGCAAGACACAAGAAAATTTGGTTTTAGTTTGAACTACAAAATACCAACTAAGAACAAATTGGCAAAGGAAAATCCGAGTTTATTAAACAACGAGAAAAAAGAAGAAGGCGGTTTAATCAACCAATAAACAATTTCTAAAAAGCTGTACATCATGTTACAGCTTTTTTTATGGAGTTTCTTTTTGAACCAAATCACTTAAATGCAAGCGCAAAGCATTCACAGAAATACTGATTTCCCAAAATGATAAAGCCAAGGATACCAGTAAACCTAGCAAGCTAAGGCCAAATAGGTATATACCTGCTGTTTGTTGTTGTAAAAACAACAGCAACATTGCAAATACGCTCAAAAAAAGACTTAAAACACCAGCCATTTGCATGTTTCTAATTAAGGTAAGGCGCAAGTTGAGGTTTTTTATTTCCAGTAAAATCAAGTTGTTTTCTTTTTCTTTATAAGTTTTCTTTAGTCCGCGAACAATAGTTGCAATGGTCAAGAACCGATTTGTGTAGGCTAATAATATTAATGATGTTGCGCCAAAAAGGAGTGCAGGAGTTTCTATTTGTAAAATCATTTGAGCTTACTGTTTGAAAAAGGTTTAAAAATGCAAATATGGATTCTTAAAAAAACTCATGCTTTTATTTTAGCATTAATTCTTTTTACAAAATTACTAAAATTACCAGCCATCAGGATTTATATCATCATTTATATTAATTTTACTTTCTTAATAATAAGGTATGCCGCAAACATTAAAATACAAGTTAAAAAACATATTGATTCACCAACTAAAAGATTTAGGTACTTTTCTAGGAGTTTTATATGCAGTAGTTATAGGTTCGGCTGTAATGATTTTAGAATATTCAGTAGATTTTGGGACTATTTTTAATATTGATATTTTAGATACTTACACTAGGCTCATCTCTGTGACGAATGTGTTGATTTCGATTCTAATAGGTATATCGCTCACTACATTTTCGGTCATTTTTGTAGTTATGCAACTGGCTTCATCGCAATTTTCGCCACGCATTTTAAGACATTTTTTGATTAATGATTTTAAAATGCAAAAATTTATAGGTCTTTTTGTGGGAACCATTTCACTGTGTATTTTGCCGCAATTTGCTTCTGTTTTTTGCCCGAATACTCCATTTTTGGTAACACTTTCTTTGGGGACTTTATTGGCTTTTTATGGTTTGTCTTGGTCTTACCCTAACATGATTACCTATTTGAGTATCAATATGAATGTATCCAGTATTACCAATAGGATCAAAGTAGACATGATTGAGGAAATTAATATTTTATATCAAGAAAACTGGTGTTTAGGAAAAAATCTGTTGTACAAACGGGCCATAATTCATCCAGACAAATTCAAGGTATCTGTTGTGAGTCCTTTTGATTCTGGGTATTTAGATAGCGTTAATTATGGTAAACTCAAAAAGGTTACGGAGTATGTATTGCAATCGGAAGTAGGATTTTGTTTTGAAAATGCATTCCAAAAACCTATCGTTGGGGAGTTTATTATGAAAGGGACAACTACCTTGTTAACATTAGTTTTTGACCAAAATCTTACTCCAGCTCAAGTTCAAGAGTTGCAAAAAGAAGTAGGCGCCATTGTGAAAAACGCATTTAAGGTAGAACAATTTAGAAGCCACACTCAAGACATCAATTTTGGTGTTCGAAAACTAGTTGATATAGCCATAAAAGCCATTTCACCAGCGGTAAACGATCCCACAACCTGCCTGAATTGTATAGACCAAATTGGGGAAATTGCAAAGGAGTTAGCAATGAAAGAGTTTCCATCAACTGATGCTAAGTCACTTAAATCGGAGCATATACAAGTAAATGAATTCAACTTTGAGGAGTTTATCGATTTTTGTTACGATCAAATTTTTCAATGGGGCAAGGAAGATCCCACTGTAATCAAACGAATCATCCGATCTATTAGAATCATACTCCCATTAGTTGAAAATCCATTCCATTTAAAAATTTTAATTCAACAAGTGGAGGAAATGGAACTGTCAGATATTTACAACTTAACCAATCATGCTAACGGTACGCTGAAAATATCAAAGGAAAAGCTATTCACAATTGAGAATGAGTTATCCCAATTTAGAAAAAAAGCAAAACAGCAAATTTTGAGATTAAAACAAAAAGAGATTTTATCCTTTTATGAGATTAAATGCGTTAGTGATAATGAAGTAATTGCTTCGGTTCAATCAGATGCTATTGCCTATTTAAACGCCTATGATTACTAAGGTTTTAAAACTAGTATTAAATTGTCTGCATATTTTTCTATAAAAAGTATAACTCTAAAATAGATTGGCGCAATTGGTTTTCAATTTATGCTGCTTCCTTGTACCGTTTACCCAAATTTTTCACTTTTTTTCTGTAGAATTTATTGTTTTTAAAACTTCTATATTTAATTTCTATCCAATTATCACCTGCTAATTTGTAAAATTTTCAATCGAAAATCAATTCTCTATGATTTTCACGACCATCCACGCGTATATTCATTAATTTATTTTATGAATATCATTATAAATATAAATAAAAATTTATAACATAACCATGATACATTTGCAGCACCAAACAAATGTGTCTGTATGAGAACTAAATTTAAAATTAACGGAAGTTTACTTGTTGCTGCGCTCTGGTTGTTGACAGGTTTTTTGCTGAACCTCGTAGCGCCTCAAAATGTATTTTTTATTTTGATTTTAGGTTTAGGAATAGTGTACAGCGTGTACATTTTATCAAAACAAAATAATTTAGAATAATCATGAAAAAAGAGTATCAATTTAAATTAGTCGAAGGTCAATTTGAGCCAACGGAAGCCGGAAAAGTATTGTTCTCGTTGATTAATAGTAAAATCAATTACCACAACTTAGAGCAATTTAGCAATGAAATTAGGTTTGACCAAGACCATTTGCATTCTAAGAGAAGGAAAGAAACATTACAAGAAGCCTCTGATTATATTAAAGAACTGATTAAAGAAGCCGATGCAAAAAATATGGAATTATGTGTAAACGGTGTAATTCAAATTGAAATGCAACCTAGACTCAAACAAGAGGCGGATGTTTAATGGCAGAACGTTACTAATTGCCACAAAACACCACAAGGAAAGGGTCATTGCACCCATTCTTGAAAATGGATTAGGCGTTTCTTGTTTTGTGCCTTCTAATTTTGATACGGATGTTTTTGGTACTTTTTCAGGAGAAATTAAGCGAAAGGAATCGGCTGTGGCAACTGTTCGGGAAAAATGTCTAGCCGCGATGGAAGCTTTTGATTGTGATTTAGGTCTTGCTAGCGAAGGATCTTTTGGTCCTCATCCGTCTTTGTTTTTTGCACAAGCGGATGAAGAATTTCTGATTTTCATAGATAAAAAAAATGATCTTGAAATAATCGTTAGAGAACTCAGTTTAGATACTAATTTTTACGGTGAGGCTGTTGCAAGTTATGAGGCACTGACTGCATTTGCCCATAAAGTTCATTTCCCATCACATGCAATTATTTTGCGAAGTATTGCCGATGATGATAAAGCAGTCATTAAAGGTATAACAACTGAAGACGATTTAAAAAAATATTACAACTATATCATGGAGGTGTATGGTACGATATACGCCGAAACAGATATGCGTGCCCATTACAATCCCACACGGATGAAAGTTATTGAGATCGCTACCCAAAAATTGTTGCAATCCATACAATCTATATGTCCTGAGTGCATGACTCCAGGTTTTGTTGTGACCAGTGTTAATCCCGGTTTGCCATGTTCTTGGTGTGCCAATCCTACTCAGTCTACTTTGAGCCATATATATTCTTGCAAAAAATGCCAATATACGCACGAAATCAATTTTCCGTATCAAAAAATGACCGAAGAACCTACTTTTTGTGATTACTGTAACCCCTAAATAATGAGTATAATAAACAATTCCATTCAAAAAGCTGTTGCTTTATTAAATCAAGATGAAGTGATAGCGATTCCTACTGAAACGGTGTACGGATTAGCAGGAAATATTTTTAGTCCAAAAGCAATAGCATCTATTTTCAGTATAAAAGAAAGACCTTCTTTCAATCCGCTTATTGTTCATATAAAATCTATTGAAAGTTTACCATCTATAGCTAGAGAAATTCCCGAAAAAGCGATGCTACTAGCAAATGCCTTTTGGCCTGGACCTCTAACTATGGTATTAAAAAAGCAACCTCAAATTCCAGATTCGGTTACTGCCGGCAAGGATACAGTAGCAGTTAGGGTTCCTAATCATAAGGTTACTTTATCACTTTTAGAGCAACTGGATTTTCCATTGGCAGCACCCAGCGCAAATCCTTTTGGATCTATAAGTCCTACTCAAGCCGTTCATGTTGCGCATTATTTTGAAAATAAATTACCTATGATTTTAGACGGTGGTAGTTGTGAAAGAGGAATTGAATCTACAATTATAGGGTTTGATGATGGTGAACCCATTCTGTATCGTTTGGGATCACTAGCAATAGAGGACTTAGAAGCCATCATTGGTCCACTTAAAACAATAGTGCATGACGAAAAAGCACCGCCTGCACCAGGAATGTTGTCACGTCATTACGCACCTAATACTACCACGTACCTTACAGATACGATAAGTGCGGATGTAGCCAAATTTGCAAATCAAAGAGTGGGAGTCTTGGCTTTTAAGCAAGAGGTTCAAAACACATCTATTTGTGCCCAAGAAGTTTTGTCAGTTTCGGGTTCATTACTAGAGGCAGCTTCAGGATTATACGCTGCACTACATAGATTGGATGAAAAAAATCTAGATGTCATTCTAGCAGAGCGTTTCCCAGATAGCGGACTCGGTAAAGCTATTAATGACAGATTACAACGAGCTACCAAAAAGTAATTTTTAGAACACTAACAAAACAATTATATCAATTCAATTGCATGACATTAATGTGATTGTAAAAAAACTAACTCATGAATTTAAATTTATTAATAGATAATTTAACAAATCCGGCATTACTCTTTTTTGTTTTAGGAATTATTGCTGTTTTAGTCAAAAGTGATTTGCAAATCCCTGAAGGAAGTTCCAAGTTTATTTCTTTATACCTCTTATTTGCCATTGGTTTTAAAGGCGGTCAAGAGCTAGCTCACAGTCATTTTACTATTGATATTATATGGGCCATATTTTTTGGGGTCTCAATTGCTTTAATCATACCCTTGTATTCTTTTTTTATTTTAAAGAAAAAATACAGCATTGAGAATGCGGGAGCTATTGCTGCTACTTATGGATCTGTAAGTGCAGTAACATTTGTAACCGCGGTTTCGTTTTTAGAATTACAAAATTACACCTTTAGTGGTCATATGGTTGCTGTGATGGCATTGATGGAAGCTCCGGCAATTATTGTTGGTGTCATCTTAATTAGATTGTTTAGTACCGAGAACGTTTTAAAAACTAAGATGTCAACAATTATTACCCATTCTTTCACAAACGGAAGCGTGTTGTTAATTCTAGGGAGTTTGTTCATTGGTTTTTTGGCGAGTGAGCAACAAGCTTTAGGTATTAAACCCTTTACCACCGATATTTTCAAAGGATTTTTAGCTTTGTTTCTGCTTGATATGGGAATTGTAAGTGGTCGTAAATTGGGGGATTTCTTTAAAAGTGGCTGGTTCAGTTTTGCCTTTGCCATAGTAATTCCTTTAATTAATGGAAGTGTTGTTGCCTATCTAAGTCACTTTGTAACAGAGGATATCGGGAACCGTTTCATCTTTGCTGTCTTAGCTGCAAGCGCGTCGTACATTGCTGTTCCAGCGGCCATGAAAATTGCTGTTCCTAAAGCAAATCCAGGAATATTTTTACCTATGGCTTTAGCAGTAACATTTCCTTTTAATATCACCTTTGGGATGCCAATATATTTTGCCATTATTAATTGTTAATTTCGGTCCCAATTATTGAGTAAAAAAAAGAGGTAGCTCAAAAAGCTACCTCTTTTTTTTGTTCTACTATATTCTCATTTTTTTAATGAAATTACCTTCTAGGAACAGAATGATTACTTAATAGTTTTCAGCATTTCTTCTACAGCTCTTTCTAATTGCTTGTCTTGTCCGTTCAAATAATCTTCGTATTTCAATGCAACTGGAATATCTGGATTTACTTGCAAGTTTTCAGTAGGTCTGTTTTCTTTTCCAATAGTAGCTACCATTGGAATTCCGAAAACTAAAGATGGATCAATTTGAGTTTCCCACCAAACAGCCGTTCCTGTTCCTGGTACTCCCATTCCAATTAACTTCCCGATTCCGTTTTGTTTGTAGACGTATGGGAAAATAAATGCATCTGAATAATTACCTTCGCTCATTAAAACACAACTAGGTTTGGTCCATCTCCCTAATGGCTCCGCATCTTTCAATCGGTTACCTTGTGGTGCAAATTCAAGGTAGCGTTTGCCACTCAATAACGTATTCAAATCATCGTGTAACCAGCCACCACCATTAAAACGAGTGTCAACAATCAAAGCTTCTTTTTCGAAATTTTTACCCATTACTTGGTCAAAAACTTCTCTAAAACTGCCGTCATTCATACCTTGTACGTGCACGTAGCCTACTTTGCCGTTACTCAATTTTTCGGTTATCTGATTCATCTTGCGAATCCAACGGTTGTACATTAAACCCGATTCTTCACCAAATGAAATCGGTTTTACACTTTCTTGAAACGGTACACCATTAGCATCTACACCTGAAATTAGGATTAGTTTACCCGTTCTTCTGTTCAAAAACTTAGCCCAATCTGTAGCTGCAGTAATTGGTTCGTTGTCAATTTTATTGATAGTGGCACCTGCTTTTAGCTTTGAGCCTGTTTTATCAAAAGGCCCGCCTACAATAACCTCTGTAACTTTTAAACCGTCCGCGGCGTTTTTTTCATCGTACAATAAACCCAAACAAGCCGTTACATCCATATTAGGAAAACTAGCGCTGTAGCGTCCTCCGGTGTGTGAGGCGTTGAGTTCTCCTAAAATTTCGCTCAATAATTCTTGAAAATCATAGTTATTATTGATGTGTGGTAAAAATTTAGCATAAGTATCTTTGTACATTTTCCAATCGACACCATGTAATTTTGGATCATAAAATTTCTTAGCGGTTTGTCTCCACATGTGATTGAAAATATAGTTACGTTCTGCTTCGGTATTTAAAACCATCTCTGCCGATACAGGGATTCCAGTAATTTTTCCGCCTTCCGTATCAATTTTCGATAAGCCTCCTTCGTTTCGTACAAACAATGTTTTGTTGTCCTTGCTTAAAAATAAAGTACTTGGCGATGATCCTAGTTTGGCTAAAATCTTAGTTTCTTTGGTTTTGGTATCGGTTACCCAAAGGTCGAATCCTTTTTCAAAAGAAGCTAAATAGAACAATTTACTGCCTTCATCATTAAATACAAAATCCGCAATAGATGAGCTGTTAATTGTAACACGAACTTTTCTGGTTTCAAGGTCAGTCAAATCTGGATTCCAAACTACAACTTCCTCTTTTTTAGGAGTGTCTTTTTTGTTTTTATCAGTGCTAGCAGCTGTTTTTTTGTCTTCGGCTTCTTTCTCTTTGTCTTTTATTTCTTTTGCTAGTGCCGCTTCTTCTTTGGATAATTTAAAATTTTCAAAGTCTTTTTTATCGAAAAATACGGCGTATACATCAAGTTCTCTGCTGCCTTGGTTTGCCAATGATTTACGACCTTCTTTGCTGCTCAGCCAGGCTAATGCTTTGCCTTTTATTTGTTGTTTGGCTGCATCTTCTCCGAAACCACTCATAATTGGGTATTTAGTTTCGGAGCCATCGGCTTTGATCATCGCGGTATGCGTTGCATTAAAATTACCCATGCTATCATCTACAAAAAGCCATTTGCTATCATCGCTCCAGTTAAAACCAAAATCGCCATCAGAATAACTGTGGTTTCTACCTTCTGGTAAAATGGTTCTTGTGGTTTTGTTGGCTAAATTATACACACGAACAATGTTGCGTTCTTCAACAAAAGCAATTTCTTTTCCGTCTGGGCTAAATTTAGGTAGGAACTCTTCTTTGTCAGACGTAATCAATTTTTCTTCCTGGATTAAAGTAGCAGCATAAAAATAAGCTTCTTCTTTTCGTTCCACTTTTGCCGTAAATAAATCCCAACTGTCACCACGTTCTGAGGCGTAAATAAGCGTTTTACTGTCAGGAGACCATTGCACATGGCGCTCTTGTTCTGGTGTGTTGGTAATTCTTTTGGTACTTCCACCGTCGGCATTGGTCACAAAAATTTCACCTCTAGAAACAATTGCAATTTCTTTTCCGTTAGGACTTGGTACAAACTCTGAAATAGAACCTGCAATAGGTACGTTTTTCTCCACATTGCCTTTACCATCATTTTGAATCGTAATTTTTATTTTTTGTGGGCTTTGACCTTCCTTCAAAGTATAAATTTCACCGTTTTGCGAAAAGCACAAAGTATTGTCTTGTGCCACACTTAAATGACGTACCGGATTGTTTTTGAAAGTAGTTATGGCCGTTGCTGTTTTAGCGCCAAGGTTTTGCTTGAAAATATTTTGATTGCTGCCATCGGCTTCGCTCAAAAAGAAAATATTTTGGTTGTCATTGCTGTATACCGGCTCGCGGTCTTCACCTTCGTAAGTGCTTAACTGCGTGTATGTTTTTTTGTTGACATCAAATACCCAAATATCACGCGTTACACTGCTGGTGTGGTGTTTGCGTAAGGCATCTTCGTAGCCTTTGCGGTCTTGAAAAACAATTTGATTTCCTGCTGCATTGTAGCGCGCATATTCTATTCCGCCCTCAGTAACCAACACCGGTTTTCCGCCAGTTGCTGCAACTGTGTAAAGGTTTTGGAACAAACGCGGCGAGTAAAAATGAATGTTATTGCTGCTAGTTTGGCGGCTAGAACCAAATAACACCTTTTTACTATCAGGTGAAAAATCATACGGATAATCAGCGGCTGAGTTAAAGGTTAGTCGGGTAGGAGTACCTCCAGTTACGGGTAGCGTAAACACATCAAAATTTCCGTAGCGGTCACTAGCAAAAGCAATTTGCTTTCCGTCTTTGCTCCAAACAGGCATCATGTCATGTCCTTCATGAATGGTAATAGGAACTGCAGTACCACCTTTGGCATTGACTACATAAATATCGCCTTTGTAGCCAAAAGCAATGTTTTTTCCATCAGGAGAGAGCGCGGGATGGCGCAACCATAGGGCATCTTGTGCGAATGATACTGAGCTTGCTACCAACAACAAGCCACAGTATAATGAAGATTTTAAGTTCATAGTTTATTAGAATTTAGTTTTTAATTTAGTAGCCTATTTTTAGATTCTGTTACATATTTACTTTGTCTTTTAGGATTTTAAAAAGCAAAAACAGAGAAGACCTTTTTTATGTTCAAGTCTCGTTTCTTGGCCAGCTATGTACAGGTAGACAAGCTTAAAAGTCAGGTATAGTACGGAGAAATAAATAAACCGATATAAGAATAAATTATTACATCTTCTTGTTTTCGGTCTTGTAAATCACAAAAAGTGTATACTATTTATTAAAATTAATGACTGTCTGATTCGGCGGATTTAAGCGGAATTTTATTATTAGTTTAAGAAGGCCCAACAATAATTATATTTCTTTCTGTTCAATTTTCAAGGGGTTTTGTTGCCAAGGATTCAAAATCAGTGTGATCTGATTTTTTTTATTTAATTTTGAATTGTCACAACCTTTATTTCATTGGTTGCCTTATCTTTAATTTTCATTATTAATTTATCTTCCTCTTTAAAATTTTCAAACGACATTTTCAGAATTTGGCATTTGGTGAATAGACTTAAATCGGTGTTGTTAATGCTCATAATTTCATCCCCAATGTTTATCTTATCCGAGATTTTACTATCCCAAACTACACCAACAATCAATTTATCGTTCTCAACTATTGGATAAATACTTTTAAAATTATGGTTTACATTTATTTCTTTTTGATTCTCGTATACTTGAAAATAGTACTTCTCTTTTTTATAATCTAAAGTAAGCTTTCCATATTTTAAAATTTCGGAACCAATGTTAGAATTGCCCCCATAGGTTGTTGTTGCAATTATGTTATTGAAAAGGGTGCTGCTAAAATCAAATTCTTGAATTTTAAATTTATACTGAACATTATTTTTTTCATTTCCAAAAAGACTCCAAGTGAAACTCCCATTCGAACTCCCAATGATGCCCAGTAAATCAGATTGATTTATATTTTGTAATTCTTTTGGTATTTGGTTTTTCTTTATCAGTGTTGTTATTTTATTCAAATTATTTGTTGATATCGAATAAAACGAATTATCACCTGTGTCAAAAATAACTTCTTCGTTATATCTAAAATAACCCAATTTCATTTTTATCTCTAGTATTGGTGTACTCTGTAAATCTTTGAATAGTAACTTATTTTCTTTTATTTGTCTATATCCTAATGATTCGAAATTGCTCGTAATTGTGATTTTTTTTGCTTTAAAATCAAAATCAATTACAGAATTTCTTAAAGAATTACTACCAATTATTCCTTCAACATTAAAACAGTCAAAAATTGTCATGTCTTTAATTTTTAACGCATAATTATTAATAAAAGTTACGTCGTTAATTGAAAATTCAGGTATTTGAATTACTTCAAGATTTTCTGTGGTAGAGTTAGCATCAGTCACTGCAGACTTGAAAACTTTCTTATAATTTTTAGCAGATGCGATTTCATTGCTAATCATTGTAGGCGCACCAGTATCTAAAAAAAATTTTCGTATTTTATTGTTGATCTTGACATCTATAATTATCTTTCCATTAATATCTTCAAAATCAAAAGTTGAGTGATATTTTTTTTCTTTTATTTCACCAACGTTCAAATTGTACTTATTTTGAGCATTTAGAATGTTTGCAAACAAAAAAACTGCAACCAAATATATTTTCATAAACTAATTTTTTGCTTTCTTTGAAGTTTTGCCAACCTGTAAATTAGCAGAAACAAATTTTTCAAAAGTTCTGACCTTAAGTTCTAACTCTGCTTGATTTGGTTTTAATTTATTCCTGTCTCATTTTCCATAAACTTTGTGGAAAAAAAAATTGCAAATCAATACTATTGTTTATAGCGACATTTACATACGATTGTATTTTTCACTCACTTTTTACTCTAGTAGAATGCAGCATATCAAACTTCCAGCCTTTTTCGGTTAAAATTGCCGTGGCGCTTTCTAGCCAGTGGGCTTTTCTAATAATTTTATCATCAACAGAAATGGTTGCATGGTTGTGGTAGGCCACCCAAGCAGTTTTGTTGGTAATTTTGATGTCAATAATTTCAATCGTGTTTACTCGTTTTGGCATGGGTAATTTGAGTTTGGCTTTGTTCAAATGTGTTGCAATGGTGTCGTTATTCCACACTTCGCCGTGTTCTAACAGCAGGAAATCTTTGGTGTAATATTTCTCAATGTTTTTAGGTTCTAGTTTGGACCAAATTTCATCAAACGATTCGAGTACTAGTTTTTGAATTTGTTTTTTGTGGGTTTCATTTGAAACTTGACCGAATGCTATCGAATTAAAAAACAGCGTCAATATTATGGTGTTACGTCTTTTCATTTTTTTGAAATTAAATTAACTGCTAGATGAAGAACTTAATTTATCTAATTTTTTTCTTGTTGCTACTTATAAAGCTTTTTGATTCAAAGTATTAAAAAAGTTTTTTAAATAATGTATTTATTATCAATGAGTTGGCAAGTGTATAAATTGTAAAAGTTTTTAAAACTTATTTTTACAGAATAGATCGAACAGCTGGCTTGTGTGTGACGCCTGTTAGTGGTTCGTTGTTTCTATTTAATTATTTTTTAATAAATAATTTTTTTGATTCTTTCCAATTTATCAAATCGTCATTTTCTATTCTATGTGATTGAATTTTTGATGAAAATTTTTTTGATTGCTTCATTGCCTCTAAATGATTTCCATTACGATAAAAGTCATTAATTTGATTTTCATTTTCCCATAAAGTCATTGTATACCAAACTTTTAAATTCCAACTTCCTGTTGCTTTATATTTTTTGCAGTTTGATTCTTTTAACTGATTTATAATTTGTCTATTAAACTTAAAAAAATCAATAAGTTTTGAAAAAGAATTTAGCTCTATTTTAGTTATTGATACTATCATTTATTTCGATTTTTTTACAATGAGCGCTAATTTATAAATTGGTACAACACATTTTTTCAACACCATCGAATCTAGCTAGGGCCCTAATTCATAGATATTCGCAAAGCAGACTCGAGTTTTTAAGAACGTTTTATTAGAACAGATCGAGCAGCTGGGCATCAATTCAATTCTTTTAGTTTACGTAAACTATTCTTTAATGCTAGTGCGCCGCAAATCATAATCACAAATAGACAGGCGCAGATGTAGTAATTGTTATTTCCATATTTGTCGAAGTCATCTTTGCTGCTATATGAGATTAGCGCCAGTAATGGACCAAAAATTAAAAGTAGGGCTGCGTTTTTTTGGGATTTAATTATTTTTCTTTTCTCATCTTTCATTTTGTGAGTATTTAAGGGATTGATAAGTAATGATTATGTTTTAATCGCTGAATTTAATTTCAAGCGCTCCCCGAAGTCTTCCTTTTTAGAACAGAATGATATCTGAACTTGTGCTGTGCCAATGCCTCTGACTTCACTTCGCAAGTTATAGCATATATCCGCAAGCATTCGCACAGCAGTCTTACTTTTAAGAACTTTTTTTTAAAACACTTCGAGTAGATGGGGAGACATTTGCACAGTAGTCCAGAGTTTTAAGAGTTTTTTTTAAAACACTTCGAGCAGCTGGATCAGACGCTAGCGCAAGAAGAGGACCAATAGTATTAGTTTATTTTCTGTAAATATGGTTTTTAACCAATTCAATAAGTAAATCTTTGAGTTTTTGAACTGTTTCTGGTTGTTCGTGACTAAAAGTAATAAGCAACATATTTACTTTTCCCGGAAAACTATCATTAACAACATGATTTCCTTTTTCATTGCTAAATAATTTCAAATAATAGAGATTTCCCTTTCTACCTTGATTGTTAATTTGCATCGATTCTTTTTTAATTTTAATTTTTTCGATATCAATTTTATCTAGTGGGAATGTTTGTTTGAAACCACAGTTTGCTATTATATCATCATTGGAAATAGAAATGGTATACGTAGTTGCTGCAATACTATTAGACAAAATAGAATTGATATCTTGTAGCAATTTTGTTTCATTATTTGCTTCTTGAGCCAATAGTGATAGGCTAAAAAACAACATGAAAATTAGACTGAATTTTTTTTGTGTAAAGTTCATTTTTTATACATTTAAAGTTTGTGTGAAAGTTAATTAATTTCTACAATTTTGCTTGTTTTGCTTGTTTTTTTATTTTGATTAACATTAAATAGAATTGCAGTAGACTCTCGGTCCACGAAGTCTTCTTTTTTAGAACACAATGTTATTAAAACTAGATTCTGTGCGAATGTCTGTAACTGCGCATTGCAAGGCATAGCATTTAGCACATTGTTTGTTAAAACGTTTTTTTTAATAATACTTCTAGCAGCTTGATTCAGAGGTAGTCACTAAGCAATCTCGAGTTTTAAGAACTTTTTTTAAAGAACAGATCGAGGAGCTGTGCTTACTGGCCTTACAGTAATTTTAGAAATTATATCCCCTAACTTTTGATTGTTTTTTGTGGAAATTATAAATAAAATATAAATCAAAGGGCAAACTAACTCTATCAAATCAAAAAGCCTTCTTAACACTATTTTTAAATACTTGCGATACCCATTTAAATCGGATTGTTTTTCAAAGTTTAATTCTAGTTTTAGTAAATACTTACCAATTGTTTTTTTGAAAAAAAAATCTTGAATTAAGTAAAAAGAATAAAATAAAATAAGGACCAATCCACTGTTAAAAGAATAGGTGCCATCAAGATTCTTTTCTCCAAAAATTGGCTCTAAAAGTTTGCAGCAAATAGCAAATACAAGCAAATCCACTAAAGCCGAACTAGCTCGACGTACTAAATAATTAATTTTTGTCATTTCAATATAGTATACTTCGTTTACCTGTTTTTCGGATGTCTCTGACTTCGCATGAATAACTTTTAAACACTTCTAGCAGATAGGTTTTTATATTTGTATATTTTCTAACAAGTCTATTCTATTTGTGAAATGAGACAAATCTAAATCTCCTTCGCGATGACCTCGGTTTATACTTTCCAGAATATGCATAACATCAGATTCTGAATTTTCCTTTAAAATTGAACTAATTAATGCTATATTAAGCCCAGTATCCTTGTCTCTTTCAAATAATTTTTTTCGATAATATCTGTCTTGATTATAATTATTGTAAACGTTAATTAAAGAAATTTCAAGCCACATAAGTTGTCTTTCAGAATCTTCGTTAATATGGATTTTGATTATAGATAAAAATTTGTTCTGTAAGTCTTTTATTGAAAGTTGTTTGCTTTTCAGTTGTTCGTAAAATTTATTGTCTATTATTTTTATGAAATTTAACAACATAAAAAGATGTGGAGTTACAAACATATTTGATGTAAAACTCCTTAAAGCTAATCTAGAATGTGCAAATATTTTCTCTTGTTGTCTTAAGGGAACATTAGCATTCGTAAATAGTAGTTTACAAGTATCAAGGAAATTTAATTTGTCAGATTTTAATTCATAGTGCTTTAATCTATCCACGGAATTGAAAAAATCATCAAACTGGAAATATTCGTATAAATATTTATAAAAAATGTCTACTTCAGGAGCCGGAATTGAATATTCGATATCGATAAATCGTCTTAAATATTCATCGGAATCTAACTTATCACTTCCGTAAACACCTTTAATTGCGTTACCAAGTTGTTCTTTATCGATTGATAAAATAAAAACAATATTTGGGACAGAAAAAAAATGTTTTATTTGTTCAAGTATTGAAACTGCGTAGTTTGGTCGGCATCTATCTAGTTCGTCAATAATGAAGACTAACGGTTTTCCCTTGTTAGTATTTGAAATGAATTCTGATAAACTTTGTCTAAAATCAGAGATGCTTTTTTTCTTTTTTTCATATTCATTAACTTCGTTTTCAAAAATATTTACTAATCCCTCTGTTACTCCAATTATTGCTTCTTTTACACCGTCAGTATTTATATATTTATCAGCGATTGCTTTTGCAATTATTGGGGCTATGTTTTTAGATAATATTGCTGCTTTTTTTAGCGTGTTTTTAAATTTTGGCTCTGTATCTACATTAGTAATAGTCTTTAATTCTCCCATTAATGCAGTTAGAGGATTATTCTCAAAATCATTTTCCCAAGCATTAAAATACAGAGTTTGAAAATTGTTGTTTTTTAAATCTTGTTGCCACATTTTTACAAACGTAGTTTTTCCAGTTCCCCATTTGTTGTTTAAACCTAATACAAAACCATTTGGATATGAATTGATTATGCTAGTTAAGACAGTAGAATATTTTTGCCTGCCGAGTTTACAATTAGAAAAAGGGTTATGCTGTTCTATTTCTATTTCGTGGTGTCTAATATTCATTTGATTAAGATTTTTTATAAACTTGCTGGTAACTTACGAATTGGTGTATCAAACCTTCGCAAACACCACCCAATTCAGCGGAATTAAAAAAAGTTCCATCTCACCTCATTCATTTCTCAAATGTATTAAAATAATCTTACAAATTATGTTTTTCAAAAACGACTTTGTAAAAATTATCCGTGTCAAATAGCCCCGATAGCAGCGAAAATCCTTTGCGGTGGCGGCAGCCAAAAGCAAAGATTACAGCGTATAGCGGGAGTACACGCCTGCTGAAAACGGCTGATCTGCTCCAAAAAAAAACCTGCAAGTCCCGATACTTCGGGGTCGCTTGCAGGTTTACTCTAAAATCTAACGATCTAAAAATCTAATATTTATTTTATTAGCTCGAAACTTCTTTTTACAAATGCAGTTAAGGCTTCACCTTTTAGCAAGTTTTGAGAAAGTTTGGCTAAGTCTAGCGCTTGTTTTACAAGGCTTTCTTGAGCGTCTTTGTCTTTGTTGTTTAGAATGCTGCTGGCCAATTCAGAGTTAGTGTTTACTACTAAATTGTACATTTCTGGCATGTTACCCATCCCGAACATTCCGCCGCCACCGCTTTGGCTCATTTCTTTCATACGACGCATGAATTCTGGCTGTGTGATGATAAATGGTGCCGAGTTGCTGTCTAGCGCTTCTAGTTGTACGCTGTACGTTTGTTTTGGTACAATGGTTTCTAGAACGGTTTTTAGGCTGGTTTGTTCTTCATCTGAAAGTTTTGAAATGGTAGTTTCGTCTTTCTTGATCAAGTTGTCAATATGATCCGAGTCTACACGTACAAAAGTCAGGTTGCTGTTGTCGCCTTCAATTTTCTGGATTAAGTGCGAGATAATTGGAGAGTCTAGCAACAATACTTCGTATCCTTTGTCTTTGGCTGTAGCAATGTAAGAGTGTTGCGCATCCTTGTTACCTGCGTACAAGATGACAAGTTTACCATCTTTATCGGTTTGCGTGGCAGCTAGTTTTTCTTTTAATTCCTCAAGCGTGTGGAATTTGCCATCTACGGTTGGGTAAAGTACAAAAGCGCCTGCTTTTTCATAAAACTTGTCTTCGGATAACATTCCGTATTCCAAAACAATTTTAATGTCATTCCATTTTTGTTCAAAATCTTCACGGTTTTCTGTGAACAATGATTTTAACTTATCGGCAACTTTACGCGTGATGTAGTTAGAGATTTTTTTAACGGCAGCGTCAGCTTGCAATCCTGAACGAGATACGTTCAATGGAATGTCTGGCGAGTCTACCACACCTTTTAACATCATTAAAAATTCAGGTACAATTCCTTCTACGTTATCGGTAACATAGACTTGGTTTTGGTACAACTGAATTTTGTCTTTTTGGATTTGCAAATCAGATCCTAGTTTTGGGAAATACAAAATACCAGTTAAGTTGAACGGATAATCTACATTTAAATGAATGTGGAATAACGGTTCGTCAAACTGCATTGGGTACAACTCGTGGTAGAAGGTTTTGTAATTCTCAGCAGCCAATTCTGTTGGTTGTTTGGTCCAAGCTGGATTTGGGTTGTTGATGATGTTGTCTACGGTGATGGTTTCGGCAACGGCATCTTCTGGAGCATCTTCTTGCTTAGGCAATGTTTGTGTTTTAGTTCCAAATTTAATTGGAATAGGCATGAATTTGTTGTATTTGTTCAACAAATCTTTGATTTTGGCGTCTTCTAAAAATTCTAAAGAATCTTCAGCAACGTGCAAAATAATTTCAGTTCCGCGTGTAGTTTTATCAGCTGGTTCTAAAGTGAATTCTGGGCTACCATCGCAAGTCCAGTGTGCAGCAGGCTCGTCTTTGAATGATTTGGTGATGATTTCTACTTTCTCAGCTACCATAAAAGCAGAGTAAAAACCAAGACCAAAATGTCCGATAATTCCAGAATCTTTAGCGGAGTCTTTGTACTTGTCTAAGAATTCTTCGGCTCCTGAAAAAGCAACTTGATTGATGTATTTTTCAACCTCATCAGCAGTCATTCCTAAACCTTGATCGATGATGTGGATTTTCTTTCCTTCTTTGTCAATTTTTACCTCGATCATTGGGTTGCCATATTCTACTTTGGCTTCGCCAATACTGATCAGATGCTTTAATTTTAAGGTGGCATCGGTACCGTTCGAAATCAATTCTCTCAAGAAAATTTCGTGGTCGCTGTATAAAAATTTCTTGATTAAGGGAAAGATGTTTTCTACTGAAACATTAATTTTACCTGTTGTCATATTTTTTAAATTTTAAAATTAAATTGGTTACCAATCAGGCTTTCAAATAGAATACCAATTGTAAAAAGGGTGACAAAATGGCGTAAGCGTTAATTATGATACAAAATGTTAAAATTGTGAAACATAATTTCAAAAATGCATAGTATCTTTGTGTAAGTATTAATTCATTAAATGTATCAAAATGAAAAAAATTATTTTAGTGTGCGCTATAGCCGTTTTGATGTTTGCTTGCAAGTCAACATCAGCTACGAGTACCAAAACAGATAGAAAATCGCAAGTTGCCATCAAAGGAGACTGGGTTATTAGCTCAGTAACATATCCAGGATCTCAATATGTAAAAGTAAATAGCTTTCAGTTGGCTGACTCGGAATGTTTTGTAGGTAGTTCCTGGAAATTTGTATCAAACAATAACAAAGGAACTATGGCTTTGACCAAAGCAAATTGTGTTGCATTTAGTTCTCCAATTACTTGGTTTGTAAACAATGAAGGTCAGTTTGTTTTAAAAGTTTTAGACGCTGGCGAAAAAGCAAGAAAAGTGAGAGATGGTTATATTTTAGGTCTTGCTAATCAAACTGAAACTTCGTTTCAACTAGTAGACAAAATAGATGTAGCAGGAAAAATGACTGATGTAATATATCAGTTTCAAAAAACTAACTAAAAAATAAGATAACATGAAAAAGATTTCAGTAGTTGCTATAGCAACAATAATGGTTATAGGTTCAATTTTTACAAGCTGTGAGGCTGTGAAAAACACAAACAAAACTCAAAGAGGAGCAGGAATAGGTGCTGTTGCAGGTGCTGTTCTAGGTGGAGTTCTAGGTAACAATTTAGGAAAAGGTGGTAATGGTGCTATGGGTGCTGTACTAGGAGGAGTTATTGGTGGTGTTGCAGGTGGCGCTATTGGTAATAAAATGGACAAACAAGCACGAGAAATTGATGCTGTTCTTCCAGGTGCTGAGGTAGTACGTGTAGGAGAAGGAATTAAATTGGTTTTGAATGAAAATGCAGTACGTTTTGATACGAACAAATCTACTTTGACTGCTGCTGCAAAAACTAATCTAGATAAATTAGTTCCTGTTTTTGGAGAATATCCAGATACGAACATTACTATCTACGGATACACTGACAGTACAGGTCCAGCAGATTATAACTTGAAACTTTCAGGGGATAGAGCTGCGGCGGTACGTAATTACTTGTCAAGCAAAGGAGTTTCTTCTGCTAGATTTAAAGTAACAGGTATGGGTATTGCTGATCCTATTGCTTCTAATGAAACTAATGAAGGTAGAAGCCAAAACCGTCGTGTAGAGTTTGCTATTACGGCTAACGAAAAAATGATAAAAGATGCTGAAGCTGAAGTGAAAAAATAAGCTTAAAGTACTTTAAAAAACAAGAGCTGTTTCTTTTTAGAAGCAGCTTTTTTTGTGCTTAAAATTGATTTAAAGATTGTAAATTTGCACTTTAATTTTTGATGATGCTAGAAATAAAAAATATACACTTTTCTTATAGTGACAAGCCTGTAATAACAGATATTAATTTTACTATTGAGAAAGGGCAAAACATTGCTATTATTGGGGAAAGTGGTTGCGGAAAAAGTACCTTACTCAAACTGATTTATGGTTTACTGGATCTCAATAGTGGGTCAATTAGTTACAACGAAAAACCAATACTGGGTCCTAAATACAACTTGATTCCTGGCGTTGCTTATATTAAATACCTGGCTCAAGATTTTGATTTAATGCCCTACACTACCGTAGAGGAAAATGTGGGGAAATTTTTGTCGAGCGCTTTTTTACCTCTAAAAAAACTCCGAATTCAAGAGCTACTCGAAATGGTAGAGATGACGGATTTTGCCAAAGTAAAAGCCAAAGATTTAAGTGGTGGACAACAACAACGGGTAGCCTTAGCCAAAGCTTTGGCCCTCGAGCCAGAAATTTTATTGCTAGACGAGCCCTTCAGCCATATTGATAATTTCAGAAAGAATGCTTTAAGACGCAACTTGTTTGCCTATTTAAAGAAAAAAGGAATTACTTGTATCATAGCCACACATGATAGTGTGGATTCCTTGTCATTTGCAGATGAAACTATTGTGTTGCAGCAAGGACAAGTAGTGATCAAAGGTGCTTCAAGAGCTTTGTATGAACTTCCGGCAAATAAATATGTAGCGTCTCTTTTTGGTGAAGTCAATGAGTTTATGCTGTCACAAATTATAGACATTGACCCCGCTGATGACGAATATTTATTGTTGTATCCGCACCAATTAAAAGTTGTAGACAATGCAAAAATGACAGCGGTTGTCAAGCAATGCTATTTTAGAGGCGGTCATTTTTTAGTTAAAGCTGCTTTTGACAGAAGAGCCATTTTCTTTGAGCATGACACGGAATTAGACTTTAATCAAGAAGTCAACTTGATGTTAGCGTAAAGCTAAATTTTTTTCCTTTTGATATAAAAAAACAATCCCCGAAACCAGATTTGATTTCGGGGATTTTTGTGTTTAAAAACTGGGCTTGATCAAGCTGCGTTTAGTTTTTCAAATATTTTTCTAAAAACTGATCTTGTTCCCAAAGCAGGTGCAAAATATTTTCTTTGGCTGCATAACCATGACTTTCTTTTGGTAAAATCACCATTCGAGCTGGAGCTCCAAGTCCTTTCAGAGCTTGAAAGTAGCGTTCGGTTTGCAAAGTAAACGTTCCCGGATTGTTATCCGCTTCACCGTGTACCAACAACATTGGTGTTTTCATTTTTCCAGCATTCATAAACGGAGACATCGCTGTGTATACTTCTGGACTTTCCCAGTAGTTGCGTTGCTCACTCTGAAAACCAAAAGGAGTTAATGTTCTATTGTAAGCACCACTACGTGCAATTCCACATGCAAAAAGATTAGAATGTGTTAGTAAATTAGCTGTCATAAAAGCTCCGTATGAATGTCCGCCTACAGCTACTTTTTTACGGTTAATGTATCCTAAAGCATCAACTGCATTAATAGCAGCCTCGGCATTATCTACTAGTTGTGTGATAAAATTATCATTTGGCTCCGTAGTTCCTTCACCAATAATTGGGAAAGCAGCATCATCCAGTACCACATAACCTTTGGTTACCCAGTACACAAACGAACCGTAATTTGGAAAAGTGAATTCATTCGGGTTCTGCGTGCTTTGACCCGCTGAATTTTTGTCTTTGTATTCTGCTGGATACGCCCAAATCAACAATGGCATTTTTTCTTTTTTAACCTTGTCATATCCTACAGGTAAATATAAGGTTCCAGATAATTGAACACCATCTTTACGAGTGTATTTAATCACTTCTTTATTAACGTTTTTAATGCTTTCAAAAGGATTTTGGAAAGTGGTGATAGGTGTTAGTTTATTTTTTTGCTTGATGTTTCTCAAGTAATAGTTTGGATATTCGTTTTTAGACTGAATTTGTACCAAAACCGTACCTTCTTTTAAGTTTTCAATTTCTAGAATATCTTCTTTTTTGTCCGTGTACGATGAGGTGTATAGTCTCTTAGTTTGCAATGTTTTTAAATCCATTTCACTAATAAAAGGGAATTGTCCGTTCTTAGTAAAACCAGCACCTATTAAAAAAGTTTTGTTGTTTTCTATAGCCAGTACATATCTGTTGAATTCGTTTTTGCGAGTTTCAAAATTTCCAGGATCTGCATACACATCTTGAGAATTTCGGTCAAAAATTACTTTAGGAGCTTGTTCAGGAGCTGCAGGATTGATGAGGTATGTTTTAGTATTACGAGTGTCGTACCATTCATCCATCAGTACCGCTACATTTTCAGTACCCCACATGATGCCGCTAAAACGTTGTGGTGTTTTTACAAGCGTATTTGCAGGAGAGGTGAAAGGTGCGTTCCATAGCAGTACTTCATCTCTAAAATCAACTTTGTTCGCTGGGTCACCACCATCAAGTGCTTCTACATAAACTAGTGTAGCAGGTTTATCTGCTCTCCAGCTCATGTTGCGTTTTCCTTTTCTGACAGCCATAAAACCTTTCGGGATAATTTCGGTTAAGGGTACTTCATTAACTGTTTTTACTTCGTTGCCGTCTTTGTCATACACCACTGATTTTGATGGGAAACGACTCAAAGGAACTATGTGAGAAAACGGTTTTTGAATAGTTGTTAGCATCAAGTAATTTCCATCAGGGGAGAAACTTTCACCCGCGTACATAGCTGCCTTTTTAAATAGAGTAGCTGTACCATCTAAATTAATTTTGTACAATTCGGATGTCATAATGTTCTCAAAATTGATCTCATCATTCATATTTTTCAACATGTCAGGATAGGTTCTGTTTTGAGATTTAGATCCATCAGCGTTAGAAATAATTGGTCCGGTAGGCAAATCTTTTTTAGAATCTAGCAAAGCTGCTCTATTTTTAGGAAGCATTTTTACAAGAAGTGTATTGTTATCTTTCATCCATACAAACGGACTTCCAATATTGGCGTTTAAGGTAGCCTCACTTACTTTTTTGGCTGTAGCCAATGCCACATCGATAGTCCATAACTCAACACCAGTTGCGGCAGTATGCGTAAATGCAATTTTTGAATCATTAGGTGACCAAGAAATATTACTGATACGTGGGTTTTGAGGAAGACCAGCAACTTGTACTTCATTTTGATCCTTTACTTTTCTAATTTTTAAGTTGTTCACATAGGTAACCGTACTTGAAATATTTGTAGTAGGATTGATACGTAAACCTCCTAGTCTAAGTTCATCTTGATTTAAATCGTCAAGGGACTTATAGGTATTTCGATAAGATAATAAAAGGTATTCTTTTTTAGTATCCATTGACACTGATGGAGCTCTTTCATAATCAGCAAGAGTCAAGATAGATGGAGATGGTTTTTGGTAGGTTACGTTTTCCTGTGCAAAAGTCTGTAAACTCATGCCAAGGAAAAGGAGTAAGGACATTTTTAATTTCATAATTTTAATGATTTTAAATTAGCTTGAATAGTATCTATTTTTAGTCTGCTTAACTGCATTGTTGTTACATTTGTTGTGTTAAACTTTACAAGAATCTTCTTTTTTAATAGATACTGTCAATTTAAATTTCATTTATGATAATTGAGTTGACGGTTTGCAAGGCCTCAAAATGCTTAAAACTTGTAATTTGCTAAAAAAGTGGTATTTTAGTACCCTGAATTTTAGAGTTAGTTCTAAATTTGCAATCTGATTTTAATAAAACAATAATTATATGTATCATTCAAGAATAGCAGGATTGGGTTATTATGTACCCGAAAACGTGGTTACAAATGACGATTTATCTAAGATTATCGATACCAATGATGAATGGATTCAAGAGCGTACCGGTATAGAAGAGAGACGCCACATCATAAAAGGAGAAGATACGACTACATCTATGGGTGTAAAGGCTGCTGAAATAGCTATTGAACGTGCTGGTGTTGCCAAGGAAGATATTGATTTTGTAGTTTTTGCAACGTTGAGTCCTGATTTTTATTTCCCTGGTCCAGGAGTTCTAGTACAGCGTGATTTAGGATTAAAAACAGTTGGTGCTCTTGATGTTCGTAATCAATGTTCGGGTTTTATATATGCTTTATCTGTTGCAGATCAATATATTAAAACAGGAATGTATAAAAACATTTTGGTAATTGGTTCAGAGGTACATTCTACTGGATTAGACATGACTACGCGTGGTCGTGGCGTTTCGGTAATTTTTGGAGATGGAGCTGGTGCCGCTGTATTAAGTAGAGAGGAAGATTTGACCAAAGGTATTTTGTCTACACATTTACACTCCGAAGGGCAACATGCTGAGGAGTTAATTGTAAAAGCACCAGGAATGGGAGGACGCTGGGTAACAGATATTTTAGCAGATAATGATCCAGACGACGAAAGTTATTTCCCTTACATGAACGGACAGTTTGTGTTTAAAAATGCTGTAGTTCGTTTTAGCGAAGTGATTAATGAAGGATTGCAAGCGAATAACTTGCAAGTTTCTGATATTGATATGTTGATTCCTCATCAAGCAAATTTGAGAATCTCTCAATTCATTCAAAAGAAATTTGATCTTACGGATGACCAAGTGTACAACAACATTCAAAAATATGGTAACACAACCGCAGCTTCTATTCCAATCGCTTTAACTGAAGCTTGGGAAAAAGGTAAAATAAAATCAGGAGATACCGTTGTTTTAGCTGCTTTTGGCAGTGGTTTTACTTGGGGAAGTGCTATTATAAAATGGTAAATAAACCCTGTATTTATAAGGTAAATGCATAATAAAGTAAAAAGTCTGTACAAATTTGTACAGACTTTTTTTTTGGAAAATAAAAGCTATTTTTATACTCCCGTTATTTCAAATACTAAACCTCTTTAATTATGGCAAACCGCAGAAATTTTTTAAAAACAACAGCGCTCGCCTCAGCAGCTTTTGCTTTGCAAGCCTTCAAGGGTAAAGCGGAAACAGAAAATATAGCAGAACCCAAGAAAATCAACAAACCAATTGTGCTTTCAACTTGGAATTTCGGTATGCAAGCGAATGTGGCTGCTTGGGATGTTTTAAAAAATAATGGGAAAGCGCTGGATGCTGTTGAGGCTGGCGTGAAAATTCCCGAAGCTGATCCAAAAGAGCGAAGCGTAGGTTATGGCGGAAGACCAGATCGCGATGGCCGAGTGACGCTTGATGCTTGTATCATGGATGAAAATGCTAATATTGGATCTGTGGCGTGTTTAGAGTTTATAAAGCATCCCATTTCTGTGGCACGAGCAGTAATGGAAAAAACACCTCACGTAATGCTGGTAGGAGATGGTGCCCTTCAATTTGCTGTTTCGCAAGGGTTTGTCAAGGAAAATTTACTAGTAGCTGACTCAGAACGGGAGTGGAAAGAATGGCTAAAAACCAGTGATTACAAACCTATTGCTAATATTGAAAATCACGATACCATTGGCATGATTGCCCTTGACGCCAATGGAGATTTGTCTGGAGCATGTACTACAAGTGGCATGGCGTTTAAAATGCATGGACGTTTAGGAGATTCGCCCATCATAGGTGCAGGTCTCTACGTAGATAACGAAATTGGTGCTGCCACTGCTACAGGTCATGGGGAAGAAGTAATACGAATTACAGGTTGTCACTTGGTGGTAGAACTCATGCGACAAGGGAAATCTCCACAAAAAGCATGTGAAGAGGCGGTCATGCGCATTGTAAATTTAACCCAAAAAAGAAATAAAAATCTAAAAGACATTCAAGTTGGTTTTATAGCCTTGAACAAAAAAGGGGAGTACGGATCATATTGTATTCAAGGTGGTTTTAATTATGCGGTACATGATGCAACAGGAAATCGCTTGATTGATGCTTCTTATTTTTTGAAATAATAAATCTTAATGAAAATAAAAAATTCGGAGTGGCATGCTCCGAATTTTTTGGGTAACAAACTATTAAAACTAATTTTTTAGAATTGGAAAAGCATTTTCGAATTCAAAAAAAAATTAGACAATTGAGTTGATAAAATAGGCAACTGACTCATACTGTTTTTTATATGCTATCAAAATTTAAAATTTTGTAACACTATTTTTTTCTAGAACAGACCTCCACCTTGTTTGGTATTGTCCTCTCTTTGTTTGCGCTGCAGGTTTTTAGTTTTACCTCCGCCAAAAGCATAATTGAAACCTACAAATACGGATTGACTTTCCCATCTAAATTGACCTCTTTGTGGATACGGATTTTCACCCTCAAAACCTGCTTTCATGGTGTTGAAAATATCATTGAATCGGATGCTTAATGTAGCCTTGTCTTTCAAGAAAGAGTAGCGTCCACCAGCGTCAATTTTGTACATTTCTTTGTTGTTAAATTGAACACCATCAACTCCAGATCTATAAAAACCAAATAATAGAAAACGTAGACTTTTACTAGCTTTGAAATTACTATTAAAACGAGCATTAAATGCTGCTGCGGCAACTTCTTTGGTAACCAAATCGAATGAGTTTGTAGTAGTGTTTATTTGAGATACAAGTCCTTTCTGGTTGATGTTTGAGTAATCTATTGCAGGTTGAATATCCCACCAACTATTAATTTTATAATTCATAGAAACTTCAAATCCATAGGCAGTGTTGTTGTCAAAGTTGTCAAAACTTAAAATTTGTTGGTCTTGATTTTGAGGATCTGGATAAATGATTCGGTTGATTTCGTTTTGAATGCTTCTTACAAACAATCCGGTGGTTAAAGATCCCTTTGAAAGTGTCTTTGTGTAATTAAATTCTATTGAGTTTGTAAATTGTGGGTCCAATTCTGGATTTCCTATAGAGGTTAATCTAGGCGAGCTAAATTCTCTCAGGGGTTTTGTTTGATCTATTCCAGGTCTGTCTACACGTCTGCTAAAACTAATTTGGAGTTGGTTTTTTTCAGATGGTGAGTACGTCATAGACGCTGATGGATATACTGTAAAATAATCATCTTTGTAAGCAACGGTGCCGTTTAGCACTGCTTTTACATGATAGCTTTCAAAACGTGCACCCAATTGGTAGCCAATTTTTTTGAATTTTTGTCCATAGGTCGCATAAGCCGAATAAATGTCTAAATCATACGTGTAATTTGAATTTGTCAAAGCAGCGTTGTTTGTAGCATAATCGTTATCGGTACGTAAATTTCTGCTTTCTGCACCAAGCTCTAATTTTGTTTTTTCGTCAAGCGGATTCGTGTAATCGAGATTTACGATGGTGTTAATTCTTTTTTCGCCAAGCGAATCATCGTAAGCGCTACTTGGGATGCTAGGATTGGTATACGTGGTGCGAAAACGTGCTATTTGATCTTCAGAGAAAATACTGTGATTTACTTCTAAATCAAGTGTTTCTCCCTCTTTACTTGTTAGGTGTTTTAGCGCAACATTATACGTCCCATCGGTATTGTCAGTGAGGTAGTTCGAGTTTAATCCAATATTTTGAGAAGCGTTAGGATTAACGACACTAATATCAATTATACCATCACTCTTAAAAATATTTTGATTGGTATAAGCAGACAAGGTGTTTTTATCGTTGATGTAATAATCCATTCCAAATTTCACAAGATGTGACTTGTTATCATTCTTTATATCAAAAATTTGATTCGAATTATCATCTAATCGTGATATCATGCCTTCATTAAATCGGATCCCAAAATTATCCCCATAAGTAGAGAAAAAATTCACTTTTCCTGTTCTGTAGTTCATGTTCAGAGTGTTGGAAATCTTTGGAGTTTGGGCAAATGTTAATCCAGAATTGATGCTGGCATTAAGGCCGTCATTAGCATTTTTATGTAAAACAATATTGATAATCCCAGACATTCCCTCAGGATTGTATTTTGCACTTGGGTTTGTAATCAGTTCAATTTTTTTGATAGAGGCTGATGGGATTTGTTTTAATAATTGCGAAGCCTCAATGTTACTGGGTCTGCCGTCAACTAAAACACGTACATTTTCATTTCCTCTCAAGGAAATTTTACCATCTTGATCTACATTTACAGAGGGGATGTTACTCATAATCTCTGATGCGGTGGCTCCTGCGGTAGTCAAATCTTTACCCACATTAATCACTTTTCGATCTATTTTTTGTTCAATGGTTGAGCGTTCTGCTATAATTTCTACTCCTTTTAGTTGTATAGCGTCTTCTTCTAGAATTATGGTATTGAGATTGGCCGATTTTTGATCTATAGAAAGTACAACTGGTTTAGAAACAGTTTTATATCCCATAAATTGAATTTCAACGGTATACTTTTTTAGCGGTAAATTTTTAATGCTAAAAAGTCCTTTCTCTGAGGTAATTTCGCCGGTTAGCACTTTACCGTCTTCTTTTATAACTACATTTACATATCCAAGCGGTTCATTAGTTTGCTTGTCGATTATTTTTCCAGTGATTAGTCCAGAGTTTTCAAGTGGCGAGGTTTTACTTGAAGTTTGTGCTTGTACAGTAAACAGCGTTACCATAAAGCAGATAATTGATAGTTTCAATTTCATGATTAATTTGATTTGATTGATTTGATTGATGAGGCAAATGTATTCTTTTAAATAATACTATGTTAAGCACAATACTATTTTATGTATTATTTAACATTTAATTAATATTTGGAACACAGTAACCAAGATAATAGACTGTTTTGAAGTATAATTGTTACATTAATTTCTATGTAATTTTGATTTGTTTTGTGTTTTTTATGTATCAGTCAGATTGTGAGTTGTAAATTATGTTGGTATCCAATTTTCAATTTCCTTGATTATGACTATATTTGCTGTCTCAAAAAAAATATAAAATGACTTTACCACAAGTTCTTATACCCGCAATAGAAAACGCAATAAAAACCTTGTTTGACGTGACCATTGAAAAGGTGGAGTTTCAAACCACTCGTAAAGAGTTTGAGGGAGATATTACCATGGTTATTTTTCCATTGTTGAAACTAGTAAAGAGTAATCCTGTAGAATTAGGAAATAAAATTGGAAATTATTTAGTCGAAAACCTAGCTGAAGTAAGTCGTTTCAATGTAGTTTCGGGTTTCTTGAATATTGTAATTGCGGATCAATATTACTTAAACCTATTTGCAGGTATAAAAGACAATGCTACTTATGGTTTTGTGACGCCTTCGGCAAATGATAAAGCCGTTATGGTTGAGTATTCCTCTCCAAATACCAATAAACCTTTGCATTTAGGACACGTTCGTAATAATTTGCTAGGATATTCAGTAGCTGAAATCATCAAGGCTTCAGGTAAAAAAGTATATAAAACACAAATCATTAATGATAGAGGTATTCATATTTGTAAGTCCATGTTGGCTTGGCAAAAATTTGGTGACAATCAAACTCCTAAAACTTCAGGCTTAAAAGGAGATAAATTAGTTGGTAACTTTTATGTGGCATTTGATAAGGCCTACAAAGAGGAAATTAATCAATTAATGCAAGAAGGGAAAACAGAAGAAGAAGCTAAAAAACAAGCTCCGATTATTCTTGAAGCCCAAGAAATGCTCCAAAAATGGGAAGCTGGAGATGCTGAAGTGAAAGCATTGTGGGCCAAAATGAACCAATGGGTTTACGATGGTTTTGCCATTACATATAAGAATCTAGGAGTTGATTTTGACAAGTATTATTACGAAAGCGATACGTATTTACTAGGGAAAGATGTAGTCCAAATTGGGTTAGAAAAAGGAATTTTCGAAAAAGATCCTGACGGTTCTGTTTGGATTGACTTAACTGACGAAGGTCTTGATCGTAAAATTGTGTTGCGTTCAGATGGTACGGCTGTGTATATGACTCAGGATATTGGTACGGCAATTCAACGTGTGAAAGACATGCAAGATGTTGGCGGAATGGTATATACTGTAGGAAATGAGCAAGATTACCATTTTAAAGTATTGTTTTTGATTCTGAAAAAATTAGGTTTTGATTGGGCAAAAAACTTATACCACTTGTCATACGGAATGGTTGATTTACCATCAGGAAAGATGAAATCTCGTGAAGGAACTGTTGTAGATGCCGATGATTTAATGCAAGAAATGACCGCTACGGCTCAAAAAATAGCAGAGGATTTAGGAAAATTAGAAGCGTATTCACCTGAAGAAAAAGCTAATTTATACAGCACAATCGGTTTAGGAGCATTGAAATATTATATTTTGAAAGTAGATCCTAAGAAGCGAATCCTTTTTAATCCAGAAGAGTCTGTTGATTTTGCTGGAAACACAGGTCCGTTCATACAATATACCTATGCACGTATTCAATCTATAATTCGCAAAGCAAATTTTGATTACTCAAATAATGCACAAATAGATATTTTACATGAAAAAGAGAAAGAATTGGTCAAACAATTGGAACTTTTTCCTGAAGTAATTCAAAATGCAGCCCAGCATCACAGTCCGGCGCTTTTGGCAAATTTTACTTATGATTTAGTTCGTGAGTACAATTCGTTTTACCAAGCAGTGCCTATTTTAGGGGAAGAGGATTTAGAAAAGAAAAAATTCAGAGTACAACTGTCTAAAAAAGTAGCCGAGGTTATTGCGGCATCATTTAAGTTACTGGGAATTAATGTTCCTGACAGAATGTAAATTTAAAACTTTAGATCAAAAAAATCCGAATCAGTTAAGATTCGGATTTTTTTTTTGGGCGAAAGCCAATTTTTTAAATAGTTTTTGCAAACCTAAATGTATTGTAAACGATGCATTATATTTTTTTTAAGATTTAATTACAAAGGAATCTATGATAGCATCAATTTCTGCTTGACTTGCAGTAGGTTTTAGATCAAATAGAAGGGAAAAAAGAGACTTCTTTTCTACTTTTTTGTGCAAGTTGATGTCTTTTTTTGAGGCATAAACGCTATTCCATTTATTTCTAATTTTGAGCCAGATGTCCTCGTTTTTCTTCCACCAGTTTTGGGCCACTTTACAGTTAGCATCAGGAACTTTAGTATAGACATCAAAACCTTTTTCTTGAGCCAATAAGATGTCTTTTTGATTTAAATTCCGAATCAATTTGTCGTTATCTTGTTCATGAACCCAGCCCGTTGCCGTTATTTCATGTATGTTTCTTCTTTTTAATACATTGTAGTCATCTCTTTTTGTATACTCTCTTCTAGGGAGAGGTGCGTCTGTGGTATTTTTCCAATAGTGACTTCCATCAACATGAACCCAACTAGATGAGCCTTCATATCTAGGACTGTCGTCTACCTGATATACTTTTTGTGTCCATTGTCCTTTTACATTTTTTGCAGGTGTTGCGCTGTGTTTCCAAGTCAAATCTTTTTGAAAGTTAAGAAAATCGGTGTTTTCAAATAGCCAGTCTTGTCTCCAGTGTTTTACAATGTCATTTTCATTAGAACCTACTATTAATAAATGTTGCATGCTTATTTTTTTAGATGAGTCTTCAATAAGCTGAACCCATTCTAATGCTTTTTCATGTTTTGTTTCAGAAGGTTTATAGGTTAATGAATCTTTGGGATAATTAAAAGTCTCAGCAAAGTTGAATTGAACTTCATAGCAACCGCACATAGACTTGATGGCTGCGATGTCATTTTGTCTAGCATCTGTTTGACTGTTGCTTAATAAGCTTGTAGTTAATGCAATGGAGGTAATGAAAACTTTTGATCTCATATAAATACTTTTTAAGGATTAAATAATTTCGACAAAAATACTATATTTATTTAGAACAAATAAAAATAATATCTACATTTGCTGAAAAAAATCAAGAATGTTTCTAAATAGAATACTAAAAATAGGCTTTCCTTTACTCTCATTAGCGTGTTACTCTCAAGGTCAACAGTCAATTGATTCTTTAAAACAGGAACATTTAGATGAAGTTGTTGTAACAGCAACACGAACAAAAAGATTGATTGCTACTTTGCCACTTCCAACACATGTTATATCTGCGGCTACTATAGAAAAGGCCGGCGTGACACGATTAGATGAAATTTTAGCACAACAAACAGGACTTCATTTAACATCAGATTTTGGAGGAGTGGAAGGATTACAAATGCAAGGTCTTGATGCAGCATATATTTTAATTTTAATGGATGGGGTTCCTCTTGTAGGAAGGAGTGCAGGAACATTTGATTTGTCTCGAATAAGTGTGGGAAATATTGATCGAATAGAAATTGTAAAAGGAGCTTCTTCGTCTTTATATGGTTCTGAAGCTTTAGCGGGTGTAATTAACATTATTACTAAAAAGCCAACACGTAATAATGCTTCGGGAAATGGATCCTTTAGATACGCTAGTTGGAATACTAATGATGTAAATCTGAATTTTAATTGGAAAAAAGAAAAAATTTCGGCAACACTTTTTACCAATTATTTCTCCTCAAATGGCTATGATTTAGACCCAAATACGGAATTAAAAACAGTAGAGCCTTATCAAAACACCACTATACAACCCAGAGTGTTTTGGGATTTTTCAAAAAATGTAAAATTTACCTTTGGGACACGTTTTTACAATCAATTGCAAGAATATAAAACGATCATAAATGCCATTAATTATGCTGGTAATGCAACAATTTTAGAATGGGATTTACATTCAAAATTAGAACAAAAATGGGGTTCTAATGTACAAGTAGATTATGAATTGTATGCCACAAATTACAAAAATAATTCTTTCTTGAATAGTCCTGAAAATATACTTTTTGAACAAAATTATTACAATCAATGGTTGTATCGTCCAGAAATTAGAGCCTTGTTTAATTGGAAAAAAAATAAAATTATAGCAGGTGCGGGTTTTAATCATGAATCTTTAGATAGAACTTATTTTGCTACAAAAGTGGCTGTTCAATCTCAATATGTTTTTTCACAATTGGATTTTAATCCGACGGAGAAAGTCAATTTTTTGCTAGGAATTCGGTATGACAATAATAGCCAGTTTGCCTCTCAATGGAGCCCTAAATTTGCTGTAAATTACAAAGTCAATCCTAGTTTATCTTTCAAAACATCTATAGGTTATGGTTTTAAAGCGCCTGATTTTAGACAATTGTATTTTGATTTTACAAATTCCTCAGTAGGATATACCGTGCTGGGATATAATGTAGCAGAATCACAATTAAATGTTTTAGAAAAGCAAGGACAGCTGCTGAACAGGATACCTGGAATTAGTTTTGAAAATCCATTAGAACCAGAAAGTTCCGTAAATCTAAATTTGGGCAGCTTTTATCAAAAGGAAAAATTAAAAGTGGAGACCAATTTTTTTTACAATTCGATATCAAATCTCATCGATACAAGAGTTGCCGCACAAAAGAATAATGGACAAAACGTATTTAGTTACTTTAATGTTGACCAAATTTTTACCTATGGTCTAGAATTCAATTCTACTCATAAGTATTCTAAGCAATTTAATGTTTCTTTTGGTTATCAATACTTAATTGCTAAAGACGAGTCTGTTATCAAAGCTGTTGAGAAAGGCACAGTTTACGCCCGAGATCCTGTAACATTAGAATCTTTCCAAATTAAAAAAGCTGATTATTTTGGGTTATTCAATCGTTCGAAAAACACGGCAAATTTAAAGTTTTATTATGCTGTGCCAAAGTTAAAAACCGATTTCAATTTACAAGTTTTTTATAAAAGTAAGTATGGTTTATGGGATTCTAATAACAATCAAGTTTTAGATAAATATGATGACTTTGTAAATGCTTTTACAACGATCAATATTTCCGCTTCAAAAAAAATGCTACAAAAATTTACGCTACAAGCAGGTGTCAACAATCTTTTTGATTTTACAAATCCACAAGAAATTAGTACACTTTCGGGGCGTTTATTTTTTACAAGATTACAATTTAATTTTTAACACTTTTAATATTTTTATTATGAAAAACACATTTTCAACCTCTTTTTTTACGATCGCAGTTATGGCAATCTTTACAACCTTTATTTCATGTGATAAGGATGATGCTCCACAAAAAGTAGTAGTACTTGAGACAAAAACAGTTTCAAATTTACCAGCTCCACAAACAGGTGGTCAAGGACAACCAGAAGGAGGGCCGTTCACCAAATTTAGTTTTTCTCAAAATGCAGTTGTTACAAATGATGTTTGGGATATTGCTTTTAGAGGGACAAAAATAATTGTTAACGGAGGCTCATTGATTGGTCTTAAAGAAGAACCATCTAGAAAAGGTGTTGCAGCTGTAAGTATTGTAACGGGGTCATTGAGCAGTATTACAGCTATTCCAGCTGCAAATACATTTATTCAAGATGGTGATAAAACCTATTCCTTTCCTACCTCGGGTATTAATTCATGGTATGATTATAATGCTACATCGCATATTATTTCTGCCAAAGCAGGTAAAGTATACGTGGTAAAAACACACGATGGGAAATATGCTAAATTCGAAATTTTAAGTTATTACAAAGATGCACCCACATCTCCTGATGGGACTTCTATATCTCGATTTTATACATTTAAATTCGTTTATCAAAACAACAGTTCAATCTCTTTCTAGAGGAAAAACTGTTTAGCTTGAATTCATTTTTAGTTGATTTTTTTATTTTTTTTTTGAATTAAAGAGGCTGATTATTTCAGCCTCTTTTTGTTTTATTCAGATAATTTTAAAAACATTCCTTTTTTTATTACTAATACCTTTTCAACTTCAATACCAAATCATTAATTTTACACCTTAATTAAAGAGAAAAAGAATTATGTTCGATAATTTAAGCGAAAAACTAGATAAAGCCTTCCATATATTAAAAGGTCACGGAAAAATAACCGAAGTAAACGTAGCAGATACTTTAAAAGAAGTTCGACGTGCTTTACTTGACGCCGATGTTAACTTTAAAATTGCCAAAGATTTTACTACCAAAGTAAAAGAAAAAGCAATAGGTCAGGACGTTTTAACAACGCTTCAACCAGGGCAACTATTAGTTAAGTTAGTCAAAGATGAATTGACTGAATTAATGGGTGGCGATGTAGCCGGAATTAATTTATCGGGTAATCCATCTGTTATTTTGATGTCTGGATTACAAGGTTCTGGAAAAACTACTTTCTCTGGAAAATTAGCCAATTATCTTTTGACTAAGAAAAACAAAAAACCATTATTAGTTGCATGTGATATTTACCGTCCTGCGGCGATCCAGCAATTATATGTAGTTGGAGATTCTATTGGTGTTGAGGTATATTCAGAACCAGAAAATAAAAATCCAGTTGAAATTGCTCAAAACGCAATCAAACATGCTAAAGCAAATGGGTTTAATGTTGTCATTGTGGATACCGCTGGTCGTTTGGCTGTGGATGAAGAAATGATGAACGAGATTGAACGCGTACATAAAGCGATTCAACCACAAGAAACCTTGTTTGTAGTTGATGCTATGACAGGTCAAGATGCCGTAAATACAGCAAAAGCATTCAACGACAGATTGAATTTTGATGGTGTTATCTTAACAAAATTAGATGGTGATACCCGTGGTGGAGCTGCTTTATCTATCAAAACAGTTGTAAATAAGCCTATTAAGTTTGTAGGTACTGGAGAGAAAATGGAAGCTATTGATGTTTTCTATCCTGTACGTATGGCCGAGAGAATCTTAGGAATGGGTGACGTTGTTTCCCTTGTGGAGAGAGCTCAGGAGCAATTCGATGAAGAAGAAGCAAGAAAAATCCAAAAGAAAATTGCTAAAAATGAATTTGGTTTTGATGATTTTCTTTCTCAAATTCAGCAAGTAAAGAAAATGGGTAACATGAAAGACTTGGTAGGAATGATACCGGGTGCTTCAAAAGCGATGAAAGATGTTGAAATTGAAGACGACGCTTTCAAACATATTGAAGCTATTATTTACTCAATGACCCCAATTGAACGAAGTAAACCAGCTGTGATTGATGTAAAACGTAAAGCAAGAATTGCTAAAGGTTCAGGGACAAAAATCGAGCAAGTAAATCAGCTAATGAAGCAGTTTGACCAAATGAGCAAAATGATGAAAATGATGCAAGGTCCGGGTGGAAAAAACCTAATGAAAATGATGGGCGGAATGAAAGGCGGAATGCCTGGTGGAATGCCAGGAATGAAATAAAGAATTTAAAAAGAGAGTCTTAAAGTCGTTATGATTTTAAGACTTTTGTCTTTACTATATTAAACAAAACAACAATGCAACTACTAGACGGAAAAAAAACAGCAGAAGACATTAAAAGCGAAATTGCTGTTGAAGTACAAAAAATGAAAGCCAATGGTGAGAAAGTTCCTCATTTGGCAGCCCTAATCGTAGGGAATGATGGCGCAAGTTTAACCTATGTAGGAAGTAAGGTAAAAGCCTGTGAAAGAGTAGGGTTTGAGTCTACTTTGATTAAAATGCCAAACACTACTACAGAAATTGAATTGCTTAAAAAGATCAAAGAATTAAATGAAGACGAGCAAATTGACGGTTTTATTGTGCAATTGCCACTTCCTAAACAAATTGACGAGCAAAAAGTTTTAATGGCGGTTGACCCAAGTAAAGATGTTGATGGTTTTCATCCGGAGAACTTTGGGAAAATGGCATTGGATATGACAACTTTCATTCCTGCAACACCATTTGGTATTCTAGAATTGTTAGATCGCTATGGAGTAGAAACAAAAGGAAAGCATACTGTTGTTATTGGCCGCAGCCATATTGTGGGTAGACCAATGAGTATTTTGATGGGACGCAAAGGTTTTCCAGGGAACTCAACAGTGACACTTACGCATAGTTACACCAAAAATATAGAAGAAATTACCATTCAGGCTGATATTATAATCACAGCTTTGGGTGTTCCCAATTATTTAAAAGCGGATATGGTGAAGGATGGAGCAGTTGTTATTGATGTGGGTATTACCCGCGTTCCTGACGAAAACCACGAGAAAGGATACGTAATCACCGGTGATGTAGATTTTGATCAAGTAAGCAAAAAAGCATCTTTTATTACCCCAGTTCCTGGTGGAGTAGGACCAATGACCATTGCTATGTTGTTAAAAAACACACTCTTGGCAAGGGAAATGAAGAGAAACAAATAAAAATTTTTACATAGAAAGCCTCAAATTTATTTTTGGGGCTTTTTTTTGTCTTAAGATGCTCCTAAATTATAACTAGTAAAAGCTTAGAATCTAAATTTAAAGAATACTTTTGCAACACTTTAAAAAAAAAGGTAATGGACGATTATTATTCGGAAATGTTAAACTAAGATAGCACTTGAACAATTTTCAAGAGGCTATACATAAACCTATAGGATTTTGAAATGAGAGCTTTTTACAAAAACAATAACGGATTAAGTGTCACTACTAATTGGACTCCAAACTGCTGGATCAATATTGAATGTCCTACCGAAATAGAAAAAAAATATTTACTCGAAGAATTACAAATTCCCGAAGCATTTTATAATGACATTGAAGATATTGACGAAAGACCAAGGATAGAAATTGAAAATGGTTGGACTTTGATTATCATGCGAATTCCTGTGAAAAGCAACGATGTGAAATTGCCTTTTCATACGATTCCTGTTGGTGTTGTTTTCAAAAGGGAAGTTTGTATCACCATTAGTTTTCATAAAACAGAAATGCTTTCTGATTTTGTGATTTACACCCAACGTAAAAAAATCGATATTAAGGACAACTTTGATTTGGTGCTCAAGCTATTGTTATCCTCTAGTGTTTGGTTTTTAAAATACTTGAAGCAAGTCAATCAAAAGATAAAATTAGCCGAGGATAATCTCGAAAAATCAATCAAAAACGAAGAATTACAGGCTTTACTCCAAATAGAAAAATGTTTGGTTTTCTTTATGACTTCCTTGAAAGGCAATGATATTCTATTGCATCGAATCAAAAATATCAAATCTCAAAAAGAGCATTTTGATTTAGAATTATTGGAAGATGTAGAGATAGAATTGCGCCAAGCCCAAGAAACTACCAATATATATAGTGACATCTTAACCGGTACAATGGATGCATACGCCTCTGTGATATCAAATAATATGAATACGATTATGAAGCAAATGACTTCAATTTCGATTATTTTGATGATTCCCACCTTGATTGCCAGTTTATACGGTATGAATGTTCCCAACGATTTAGAGAATAACCGCTATGGCATCTGGATTGTAATTGCAGTATCTATTATGCTTTCGTGCTTTGGAGTATTTTTGTTCAAAAAGAAAAGATGGTTTTAAGAAACATTATTTAAAAAAAAAATATTTTTTCTTCTTCCTTTTCTTGGATTATACATTAAAAACAATAACTTTGTAATTCAAAGTACTTTTATTATGAGTCACAATATTCAAGAAGATTTAGTTCACATTCGTTCCATGATGGAACGTTCTTCAAGGTTTATTTCCCTTAGCGGATTGTCAGGTGTTTTTGCAGGAGTCTTTGCGCTACTTGGTGCGGGTTATGCTGCTTTTTTGTTTGAGTCAAATGAGATGTCTTATTTTGATGGATTGGAGAAAGTGTACAGTGTTGATTTGATTTATAAACTAATTGTAGTGGGGATTGTAATTTTAGTTCTTGCTCTTCTTTCTGGATTTCTATTCACTTTTAAAAAGAGTAAAAAAAATAATGTACCAATCTGGACTTCTACCACAAAAGTGATGCTTTTGCAATTAGCAATTCCTTTAGCAGTTGGAGGCGTCTTTTGTCTAGCTTTAATATATCATGGTCTTTTCGCTTTTTTAGCGCCAGCTACTTTACTTTTTTACGGATTAGCATTGGTAAATGCGGGTAAGTATACGTATTCAGATATTCAGTATTTAGGATACTTTCAATTATTTCTTGGGGGTGTATCTTTATTTTTTCTAGGATATGGATTGATTTTTTGGGCCCTTGGTTTTGGAATTCTACACATAGTCTACGGAACAATTATGTTTAAAAAATACAGATAATCATGGGTATTATCGATAAATTAAATAAAGATTTCGAAAGTCGAATCCGATTAGGATTAATGTCTGTATTGATGGTAAACGACTGGATCGATTTTACAGAGATGAAGGCATTATTAAATACTACTGATGGAAACTTAGCGAGTCACTCTTCTTCTTTAGAGAAATCAGGCTATATCGAAATCAAAAAAGAATTTGTGGGTAAAAAACCAAAAACCTCGTATCGAGTGACCAATATGGGGAGAGCTGCTTTTGTTTGCCACTTAAATAGTCTTGAAAAATTATTCAAATCTAAATAAACCTTTTTTTTAACTTTTTACTTTGAAATACAAAGTACTTTTAAATTTATAATTATGAAAAAACTACATTTTATTTTAGCAAGCAGTTTGGTTTTTACATTGCTTTTTTACAACGAAGATTTGGGGCTTAATTGGGCTATTTTTGGGATTGTACAAATCGGATTAATATGCTATTTTTTCCAAGAGAAGTTTACCAGTAGGATGCATTTGCTGTTAGTGGTTGCATCGGTTTTGTCTTGTTTTGCGTTTGCTTGGTATGGCGATTTTCCGTCGTTTTGTGCCATGTCTTTATCAATTATCTTTTTACAATTCAAAACTCAAGAACCTAAACTGAAATTGTTACAAGCTTTTCCTTTGGTTTTGTTCAATGGAATTACCTCTTTAGGCCGTATATTCATGTTTAGTCAATACCTTCCTAAACGCAGAATCAATAATGGTTTTATAAAAAAACTGATAGCTTACTTTGTTATTCCACTTCTATTTCTTGGATTGTTTTTAGTAGTATACTCATTTGCAAGTGATCATTTTTTGTCTCTGTTTACCGGTTATTATTTAGACATCGATGTTTGGCAAGCAATTGTAATTTCTGCTTTAGGATTTTTTATTTCATTCACTTTCTGGAATTATTGGATACCAGAGATTTGTTACGAAAAGAATAGTTTATTAGATAATGATTTTGATGACGTCGACAAGATTCAAAATAAAAACTCATTTTCGTTTTTGGATATTGATTTCGAAAGAAGAAGTGGAGAGATTACGTTCTTTCTTTTGAATGCATTGCTATTGGTTTTCATTGTAACTTATAACTATGAGCAGTTTTTTGAAGTGGTTAAAAAATCAAATTTAAGTTCGGATACACATGAACGAGTAAATGCTGTAATTTTATCAATTATCATGGCAGTTGGTGTAATCTTGTTTTACTTCAAAGGTGGCTTTAACTTTGATGAAAAAGCGATATACCTTAAAAAATTAGCCAAAATTTGGATTGTTTTAAATGGAATTTTAATACTTTGTACCATAATCAAAAACACAGAGTACATTTCGTTTTATGGATTGACCTACAAGAGATTAGGTGTGTACGCTTTCTTAATTTTAGCAATAATAGGATTGATTATTTCTTTTATAAAAATTGCTAAGCAAAAAACAAATGCTTTTCTTTTCAATCAAATGATGTGGGGTTTTTATGGGATAGTTTTATTAACCAGTTTTGTTAATTGGGGCGCTATAATTACTTATTATAATATTGAAGTTAATAAAGGGGTTGAACCTGTATTTTTATCAGGCTTAAATTTTAATGATGAAATTCGTAGAAAATTTATTCAAGAAAACAAATTAGATGGTCAATACAATGAAATGATTAGGGAAAAGGAAATTCTAAAAAATCAAGAATGCTCTTTTTTGTCGAAAGCTTTGTATTATGAGTTTGTGAATACTAAGTAATTCTATTAAATATAAATCCCATTCTAGTTCGAGTAATTGTGTAACTAGAATGGGATTTCTTTTTAATAATCCCCGCGTTTCTTAAACCTAGGATCATCTCTTTTTATAAACTCAGTTCTTTTTCTTGGTGTTTCTACTTTTGGTAAACTAGCTTCTTCTGTTTTGCTAGATGGCTCAATAAGAGCATTGAGTTCTTTGATTTCGGCCTCAGTCAAATCACGGTAGCGCCCCACAGGAACATCTAGCGAAATATTGATAATCCGAATGCGTTTTAAGGCGGTTACGTCATAGCCTAGATATTCAGTCATTCTACGGATTTGGCGGTTTAAACCTTGTGTTAGGATGATCTTAAATGTAAATTTACTGATTTGCTCTACTTTACATTTTCTAGTTACGGTATCTAAAATAGGTACACCATTTCCCATTCTTTCAATAAAACGATCAGTGATGGGTTTGTTTACGGTAACGGTATATTCTTTTTCGTGATTGTTGCGCGCACGTAATATTTTATTAACAATGTCGCCGTCATTTGTCATGAAAATCAAGCCTTCACTGGCTTTGTCTAAACGCCCAATTGGGAATATTCGCTTTGGATAATTAATATAATCTACAATATTGTTGTGTACATCAAGGTTTGTGGTACACTCTATCCCTACTGGTTTGTAAAAGGCAAGATATACTGATTTTTCTGTTTTTTCACGAATTAATTTGCCGTCAATGCGTACTTCGTCATGAGGTGCTACTTTGGTCCCTAATTCGGGTACAACACCATTGATGGTCACTCGTCCTTCTTCGATGATTTTATCAGCTTCGCGGCGGCTGCAAAAACCTGTTTCGCCAATGAATTTATTGAGGCGTTTTAATTGATCTTCCATCTTGCAAAAGTAATCAATTTGCAAATTATAATAGCTATTGATTTTGAGATTGCTTGTAAAACGAACTTATCAACTTTACGACGGATTTGCGTGAAGGATAGCAGCGAAAATCCTTTTTTAGGGCTTTTTTTGCCCAAAAAAGATTGTAGCGAATAGCCTGGTCGCCGCGGCGAACACGCCCTAATTTTGAATGAACTGACTAATTTTTTCGTATAAATTGTGGTCGTGCATGCTGTGGCCGAGGCCAGTTGTGGTAATAAAAGTAGCATTTTTCCAAGTTGCGGCGATTTTGTTGCCTTCGTGAATGAGCACTACTTGGTCTTGCTCATCATGGGCAAGAAAGCCTTGGGTTAGCATGTTTTTTGCAAAATGTTGTCCTGCAAACTCATCTGTATTGAGTTGAAAAACATCACGATAATATTTTTTTAGGCCAGTTAAAATTCTAGAATTGAGGCTTAACAACGCGATATAATTGTCTAATATTATTTTGAAATCGCTTGGTGCGCCAAGGATAACCATTTTTTTTAAGTCGTCGCTTTGGTAAACGTACTGGTAGTACAAGCAGGTTTTGCCACCTAGTGAGTGTCCGATTAAAGTTTGTGGTTTAAAATGCTGTACCACTTGGTGTAAAAATTCGGCATAATGCGGAATATTGAATGTGGTGCCGCTGGAGAGTCCGTGCGCAGGACCGTCAAGTGCTACGATGGTACTACCGGTTTTTGCGAGGTAAGGCAAGAGTTTTTCCTAACGCGAAGCGTTGCTCTCCCAACCGTGTACTAATAAAATCACATGACTGTTGCCAGGCCAAGTATAGGTTTGTATTTTTTGATCTTGAAAAGAGAGTGTTTGGGTTTGGGCTTGTTGCAGTACGGCGGGTAATTGGTCAATTTGTAACTTTCCATCGCGAGGTTTACTGAATAAGTTGTATGCGAGTTGTATCGCTTTTGTTGGGGCAAGGTAGCTGAGTAGGTTGATGTAGGTACCCACTGACTTGGTAAAAAGAGTATAGAATATCTGCTTGATCATAAAAAAAGTCCCGATGTTATCGGGACTTTAAAGGTATTATATTTTTGAGAACAATTGTTCCATTTTCTCTTTTTCTTCTTCTGCAAGAACGCTATCTACTAGTATTCTTCCAGAGTGCTCATCAGTAATGATTTTTTTTCTAGAAGCAATTTCAACTTGCGTTTGTGGTGGAATAGTAAAGAAAGAACCTGCTGATGCACCTCTTTCTATTGAAACTACTGCTAAACCATTACGAACACTTCCTCTTATTCTTTTGTAAGCATTTAACAAACGCTCCTCGATTAAGTTTTGGAATTCGATAGATTTTTCAGATAAGAATGCTTCTTCTTTTGCTGTTTCAGCTAAGATTGCATCTAATTCTGATTTTTTATGTTTTAAATGATTCGATTTAGATTCTAATCTTTCTTTTGAGCCTGCAATTACTTCTTTCTTATGCTCAATTGAAGCTTTCATTTCTTTGATTTGCTTTTCAGCCAATTGAATTTCAAGTTCTTGAAACTCTACTTCCTTTGTCAAAGAGTTAAATTCTCTATTATTACGAACCGTTTCCTGTTGTTTTGTATATTTTTTGATAGACTCTTTGTGCTCATCAATAGCTATTTTTTTAGCTTTGATAAGGTCTTCAATAACTTCAAGTTCTCCTTTTAATTTTTCTGAACGTGTGCTTAAACCAGCCACTTCATCTTCAAGATCTTCTACCTCTAAAGGCAATTCACCTCTTACGTTTCTGATTTCGTCAATTCTAGAGTCAATAAGTTGTAAATCGTAAATTGCTCTTAACTTGTCCTCAACACTTAATTCTTTTGTATTCGCCATATTCTATAAGTACTTAACTGGATTTGAATTTTCTTCTGATAAAATAACTGCAAAATTAAGGATTTTTTTTCGAAGATACTCTACAATATAATTTTTTGTATAGCGTTCGCTTTCAAAATGTCCAATATCTGCTAAAAGGAGCTTATTTTCCGCTTCGTAAAACTGATGGTATTTCAAATCAGCTGTTAAATAGGCATCTGCTCCAGCTTGAATTGCATTTGAGATAGCAAAACTTCCAGCTCCGCCAAGAACGGCAACTTTTTTTATTTTATTACCTGTAAAGCTAGAATGTCTGAGGCCACCACACTGCATTTTGTCTTTTACGAATTCTAAAAATTCTTTTTCTGGCAAGGGATTAGGAAGTTCACCAATCATACCTAAACCAATGTTTTGATGCTTATTGTTTAAATTATAGATTTCATGTGCAACTTCTTCATAAATGTGGCTGTTAAATAAAGCAGTAAGGATTTTGCGTTCCAAATGTTTCTCATAAGTCACTTCTATTTTGACTTCAGTGGTTTGAACAAGTTCATAGCGTTCTCCTACTAAGGGATTACTGTTTTGATTGCCTCTAAAAGTTCCTGTTCCTGTAGAGCTAAAACTGCAGTTGTCATAATTACCAATGTTGCCAGCGCCAGCTGCAAATAAAGCGTTTCGAACGATTTCGGCATTGTCAAGCGGGGCGTAAGTCACTAGTTTTCGAATAAATTGCTCTTTAGGAATCAGGATTTTTGTATTGATTAGCCCTAGAGCATCACTAAAAATTTTATTGACACCTTCTTGATGGTTGTCTAGAGCAGTATGAACGGCATATATAGCGATATCATTTTTTATAGCTTTGATAACAGCACGCTCTACATAATTTTTTCCGGTTATCTTTTTTAATCCAGAAAATAAAATGGGATGAAAACACACTACAAGATTGCATTTTTTTGCAATAGCTTCATCGATAATAGTCTCGAGAGCATCATGACAAACCAATATTCCGCTGGCTTCGGTCTCTTGATCACCTACAAGTAATCCTACATTATCAAAATCCTCTGCATAGGCTGTGGGAGCCATTTCTTCGAGTACGTAAATTATTTCTTTGATTTTCATGTTTTTGACAAAGATTGGCACAGATTTTATTGACACAAAAATTAAAGGAATATTTTATAATTGCTTAAATCTGTACTAGATTTTTAATTCAAAGATAATTTATTCTACTTTCGTAAAATGAAATTACTGAGAAAAATACTGTTTCCGTTTGCTGTTTTGTATGGCTTGGTCACCAGTATTCGTAACTTTTTATATGATATTGGAGTACTTAAGGCTACTTTTTTTGATGTGCCAGTTATTGCTGTTGGGAATTTAAGTGTTGGAGGTACTGGAAAATCGCCTCAAATAGAATATTTAATCCGTTTACTTAATGATAATTATAATGTAGCTACATTGAGTAGAGGATATAAAAGAGAGTCCTCAGGATACATTTTGGCGCAAGCCGGAACCACTGCAAAAATTTTGGGTGATGAACCGTTTCAATTTTTTAGTAAATTCCCAACAATTCAAGTGGCTGTAGATGCCGATAGAAAAAACGGAATAGAGCAGTTAATGCAATCAACTCAAAAGCCCGATGTTATTTTGTTAGATGATGCTTACCAACACCGAAAGGTAAAAGCGGGGTTTTATATTTTACTAACAGCCTACGGAGATTTGTATGCTGATGATTGTATGTTGCCCACAGGGAATTTAAGAGAACTAAAAGTTGGTGCGAAAAGAGCATCCATAATAATTGTTACAAAATGTCCTGAAAACTTGAGTTTAGAGGAACAAAGTAGATTGCGAACTAGACTTAAAGTTAATGATCATCAAGAATTATTTTTCACTTATATTAACTATGATCCTTATTTTTTGGGTCATAATTATAAAATCAATAGAGATACGTTAAAAGGTGTAAAGAAAGTTTTGATTGCGGGTATTGCAAAGCCTGATTCATTTTTTGATGCCATTAAAGAAGAGGGTGATGTTTGCTTAGCATACCCTGACCATCATGATTTTACAGATAGTGAAGTTTTAGAAATAAAAAAAATAGCGCAAAACAATAAAATTATTACCACCGAAAAGGATTATGTGCGTTTGAAGGAACATTTCTCAGGGGAACAGCTGTTTTACTTGGGTATAGCATGTTCATTTATATCAGGTGGTGAGAATTTTAATAAAACAATTTTAGATTATGTGGGAAGAAGTACAAGAAACAGTTAGTTTCATACAAGAGAGAGTTAATTTCACTCCAGAATACGGTGTTATTCTAGGTTCAGGATTAGGAAGTTTTACTAGTGATATGCAGGTTGATTTTACTTTACCGTATAATGAAATTCCTAATTTTCCTGTTTCAACTGTTCAAGGTCATAAAGGGGCTCTTGTTTTTGGGACTATTGGGAGTAAAAAAGTAGTCGCCATGCAAGGCCGTTTTCATTATTACGAAGGCTATTCTATGACCGAAGTTACTTTTCCGGTACGTGTAATGAAGTTCTTGGGTGTTGATAAGCTTATTGTATCTAATGCATCAGGAGGAGTGAACCCGAGTTATAAAGTAGGATCTATTGTGATGATTACGGATCATATTAACATGACTCCAGAGCATCCTTTGAGAGGGAAAAATGACGAACGTTTTGGCCCTCGTTTTGTTAATATGAGTGAGCCTTATTCCCGCAAAATGATTGCAAAAGCAACCGAAATAGCTAAAGAATTGAATATTGTAACACATGAAGGCATTTACCTTGGTTTGCAAGGACCTACATTTGAAACTCTAGCAGAATATAAAATGGTAAAAATTTTGGGAGCTGATTGTGTTGGGATGTCTACTGTTCCAGAGGTTATTGTGGCTAGACACATGGATTTAGAAACTTTTGGGATTTCTGTTATTACAGATATGGGTGATGCTGAAAGTATAGGAACGATTTCTCATGATGAAGTTCTAGAAGCAGCAAAAGAAGCCGAACCACAAGTTCGCAGTTTAATAAAAGAACTGATTATGAATTACTAATTACTTTAGGTGATCAGCAATTATGGAATAAAAAACTTCGGGTATGAACGGTTTAGTAATTACATCGTTCATACCAAAAGATAAAAGCATTTCCCGGTTTTCATCAAGAGAGATAGCAGTAAGGGCTATAATGGGTGTAATATTGTCAAATTTTCTAATAGTTTCTGTTGCTATCGTACCATTAATTCCGGGTAAATGAACATCCATTAAAATTAAGTCAAATTTTGAAATTTTTAAAAGTTCAATAGCTTCTTCGCCATTGTCAATCACTTCACAAATTACTTTTTTATTAAAAAGCATTTTTGTGGTGATCATTTGGTTGATTTTATTGTCCTCTACTAGTAGTATTTTCTTATTGATAAGTTTGGATTCATAATTTTGCTTGCTTGTAGAAACGATATCTATGGGTTTTTTTCCTATTTCAAATTTTAATTGAAATGAGAATGTAGATCCTTTATTTACAGTGCTTTTAAGGTGTATTTCACCTCCTAGAATGGTTATTAATTTTTTTACAATTGTTAGCCCAAGTCCAGTACCTCCATATTTTCTATTAACTTCAATAGAGCCTTGTGAAAAACTATCAAAAACACTTTCTAGTTTTTCTGCTGGTATGCCTATTCCAGTATCAATAATTTCAAAATGTAATGTGGCATACTTATCTTCTAGATTATTGAGTTTTGCAACCACATTTACTACTCCATTTTTTGTAAATTTTAGCGCATTATTAATCAGGTTTAAAATGATTTGAGAGAGTTTAGTTGGGTCTCCAATGAGAAAATCTGGAATGGTATAGTCAACATCTAATTTGAAATCATTGTTATTTACGATGGCTAACTCCTTGAGAGATTGCTTGATGTTGATGAGTAGTTGTTTTAAGTTAAAGGGAATTTCTTCTATTTCCGTTTTGTTAGATTCTATTTTGTTAATTTCTAAAATTTCATTGATAAACTTAGTCAGGTAATCACCAGAAAATTTTAAGGAGGAAAGGTAATCTATTTGGTTTTTTTTAGGATCTTCTTCAAGAAGTAAATGGGTGATTCCATTGATTGCATTGAGCGGGGTCCTCAGTTCATGACTTACCGTAGAAAGGAACTCAGATCTGGCTTGAGATGCTTTTTCAACTTTGTTTTTAGCAATCTCTAGTTCTTTGTTTTTATCCTTTAAGAGCTGGTTTGATTTGGTTCTAATTTTATTGTTTTTGTAAAGAGAAAGGCTTAATAATGATAAGATAGTAATTAAAGCAATAGCAAGTATACTAATGATTTTTGATATTTTTTTGGATTTTAGTTCTTCTTCTTTTTGAATTTTGAATTGATTTTGTTCTTTAAGACGTTCCGCTTCTTTAAATTTAGCGTAATCATCAACTCCAAGTCTTTTATTATTGAGAAAAGTTAACTCTTCTTTTAGTTTTAAATATTGTTTTAAATATTGATATGCTAAATTTTTATCTAATGTTTTGTCATAAAGTGTACTTAGCGCTAGTACTATAGATGTCTTTAGTTCAATATTATTATTAGCGTTAAGAGCCTTTTTTAGATAGGCTATTGCCAAATTATTTCTATTGTATTGTGATTCTATAGTTCCTATTTGATACAAAGTCTTTGCTTTTAAATCCTCTAAAATAGAAGATTCTGGCATATAAATAATAGATTTAAAAATAGTCATAGCCTCTTGAGTTTTTCCAGTGAACCGATTAATAAGTCCTTTTTGGAGTTTTACTTCAAGAATTTTATTCGTGGTTTTTAAATCTTTGTATAAATTTTCGGCTTTGTTAAAATAGGGGGATGCTTCTTTATAATTCTCCTTGGCCATGTAACAAAGGCCAATATGGTAGTAACTTTCGGCTTTCGCTTTATTCGAAATAGTAGTATTGTTGAGTGTAGCACTTTTTAAAAAACTAACTAGCGCATCATCATATTTTTTTAAATCATAAAGAATTTTACCTAAATTGAATTCATGAAGAGCTTGCTCTATGTTTTTGTTGTTTTTTTTTGCAAATTGTATTGCTTTTTGTGTAAAAAACAAAGCATTTCTATAATTATCGTCCTTGATGTTTTGATTGCTGAGCGTGTAATAATAGGTCAAGCTATCTGCCGTCACTTTGGAGTGTGAGGCAAGTATACCAGTAAAAAACAATACAGAAAAGAAAAAACATTTCATTTGCCATGTTTTTTTTGAAAAATTACTATTTTGATGTTAAAAGAATCAAATCAATAAGCCTTGATGAATATCCTATTTCATTATCATACCAACCTACTACTTTTACCATTTTATCAATTACAGAAGTAAGTTGTGCATCAAATATACATGAATTTTTATTCCCTATTACATCTACAGATACAATTGGGTCCTCCGTATAATCTAATATTCCTTTTAGAGTGTTTTTTGAAGCGTGTTTAAAGGCTTCGTTAATTTGTTTGATACTGACGGCTTTTTTTACATTAAAGGTAATATCAGTTAAAGATCCATCCGGAACAGGAACTCTTATGCCACATCCGCCTATCTTCCCTTCAAATTCTGGGAATATTTTTGTCAACGCCTTTGCTGCACCTGTTGTTGTAGGAACTATAGATTGACTTGCACCGCGAGCTCTTCTTAAATCTTTATGAGGCTGATCGTGTAAGCTTTGATCTGTTGTGTAAGAGTGAATTGTGGTAATGTACGCTTGTTCTATGCCGCAAAGATCATTGATTACTTTAATCATTGGGGCAGCATTATTTGTAGTACAACTTGCATTTGAAATAATTGTTTCTGTACCGTCAAGAATTTCTTCATTAACGCCTAATACAACGGTTTTTATTACATCTGTCTCTGAGGGTGCAGATAAAATTACTTTTTTGGCACCAGCCAGAATATGCGTATGTAATTCATCAAAAGTCTTGTACTTTCCTGTTGATTCAATAACATAATCAATGGAGCAACTTTTCCAGTCTAGGTTTTTTAAATTTTTTTCGTGAAAAAAAAGAAAATGAGATTCGCCAACTAGTATTCCTGTTTCATCATAGCTCACGTTATGCGGTAACACACCGTGTATGCTATCATATTTTATTAAATGTGCCATAGTTTTTTTGTCGGCTATATCATTTATGGCAACAACTTCAATTGTTGGGTGGTTTAAAAGTAAGCGGAAAAGATTCCTTCCAATTCTTCCAAAACCGTTTATCGCAATTCTAGTTTTCAATATTTTTTTGTTTAAAGTTTCAAATTTCAGTTTTAAAATGAAATTTTGTTGTACCAATACCTTGTTACAATTTTAAAGAATGTGTTTCTGTGCTTTATAAGACGAACGAACAAGAGGTCCACTTTCTACATGACGAAAACCTAATGACAAACCATATTCCTCATATTTTGCAAACTGATCAGGAGTTATGAATTCTTTAACAGGTAAATGTTTTTTACTCGGTTGAAGGTATTGTCCTATGGTGACTACATCTACATTTGCCTCTCTCAGGTCTCTTAATGTTTGATATACTTCTTCTTCAAGTTCACCTAAACCTAACATGATACCAGATTTAGTTCTATTGATGCCTTTTTCTTTTAAGTAACGCAATACCTCAAGTGTACGATCGTATTTAGCTTGTATGCGGACTTCTCTAGTTAATCGTCTCACTGTTTCTACATTGTGCGAAACAACTTCGGGATTTGCAGCAATTATTCTGTCTAAATGGGTTTCGTTTCCTTGAAAATCAGGAATTAATGTCTCAAGTGTCGTATTTGTATTCATTCTTCGAATAGCTTTTACTGTTTCAATCCAAATGATTGAGCCACCATCTTTCAAATCATCACGATCAACACTTGTGATTACTGCGTGTTTGATATTCATGATCTTTATAGATCTCGCTACTTTTTCTGGTTCTTCCCAGTCTACCGTTTCTGGTCTACCGGTTTTTACACCACAAAAACCGCATGAGCGCGTACAAATATTACCCAAAATCATAAATGTAGCAGTCCCTTCGCCCCAGCATTCTCCCATATTAGGACAACTTCCGGATGTGCAAATAGTGTTTAAACTGTATTTGTCAACTAATCCTCTAAGTTCTGTATATTTTTGACCAATGGGTAGTTTCACTTTTAACCATTTTGGTTTTCCAGTGACGTGTTCTGCCTTGATTTGGGTTTTTTCTAGTAAATTGTTTTCTACAACGTTTTTCATATCTCAATTTTCTGAGTGCAAAGATAACTAAAGTTGAATTATAAAAGGGTAAAACCAAATCGTGAATTAGACTTATACAAAGCATAAAATTTTACTTAACATATTTTTTAGAGGATATTGTTTGGGTTGGAAATTATAAAATAATTCTTTGGTATTGTCTTTGTAAGAGATGATGAAGTATCTCAACGTTTAAAAAAACAATGTTGATGTGTTTTATTTTTTTTAACATAAATTAGTACATTTGTTTAAAATTAGAAATCATGAAAAATAAATCAATAATTTTAGGAGCTTTGTTCGTTTTACTAGGAGTTTCAACCGCTAACGCACAAATAAATTTTGGAGAGAAAGCTCTTGGAGCTGTTCAAAAAGGGGTGGCAGGTTTTACATTTAGTGATGCTGATGCAGCTTCATTATCAAAAGCAGCAGTAGATAAAATGGATGCTGAACATGTTATTACAGGTGCTAAAGATCCATATACTCTTCGATTAAATAAGCTTTTTGGAAAACATAAGACTACAGAAGGAGTTGCACTTAATTATAAAGTATATAAATTAAACGAGGTAAATGCATTTGCTACCGCAGACGGAAGTGTTCGTGTCTATTCTGGTTTAATGGATATTATGGATGACAATGAGTTGCTAGCAGTAATAGGGCATGAAATAGGTCACGTGGTTAATACTGATTCAAGAGATGCAATTAAAGCTGCTTATAAAAAGGAAGCAGCTTTAGGTTTATTAGCATCCCAATCTGATAAAGTTGCAGCTATAACAGACAGTCAGTTAGCTAAAGTGGGTAGCCAAATGATTGATAGTAAACACAGTAGAAAACAAGAGTCTGAGGCTGATGAGTTTTCATATAATTTCATGAAAAACAATAGCTATAATGTTAATGCAGTTTCATCAGCGTTTGCTATACTAGCAAAAATGAGTGAAGGAGCTGAATCTTCTTTCTTGGAGAAAATGATGAGTTCTCATCCTGATCCAAAAGAAAGAGCAGAAAACGCTAAATTAAGAGCAGAAAAAGACGGTCTTTATAAGCCTTATGTAAAGCAAAAACCAGTTGTTGCAAAAAAAGCACCAGTTAAAAAGAAAAAATAATTTTTGAAACTAAAAAAGGCAGAACCCTATGTTCTGCCTTTTTTTATGTTGGTGTTTTTAGTTCATTTGAACCGTAATTGGCAAGGTGTAGGCGGTACGTACTGCTTTACCGCCAATCATGCCAGGAGTCCACTTGGTTCGTAAAGATTTCAAAACTCTAACCGCTTCTTTTCCTAGTCCGTAACCAGGATCTCTTCTAACTTGTATGTCAGTCATGCTACCATCTTTTTCTATTACAAAAGAAACAAAGATTTTAACCGTTCCATTGAGTTCAGTTTCTTGTTTTTCAAAATTATTTCCCACATACGTGTAAAACTTATTGATACCTCCTGGAAATTCTGGAAGTTTATCTAGCGCTACACTGTTAATGATAGTGTTTCCAGTTTCAGGTGTTTCCACTGTGTTTTGAACAGTTGTACTTTGACCGGTGTTAACAGCCACTATGCCAGTTCCGTCAGATGGCGTTGTATTTACAAGTGGTAGATCAGTGTTTTTAGCAATATTTTGCTCTGCGTTTTCAGTAGATACAATAATAGGATTAATTAATGCTTTACTTTTTACTGGATTAGCAATACTTTTTGTTTTTAAGGGAGGTAATGCTTTTTGAGGTTGTGTTTTATTTGGATAGACATCTGTTATTTGGACAATTTTATCTGTCAAATCTGGCTCAATAGGGGTAAAGGTTGTCTCAGGATTAAAAATTGAGACTAGTGTAGGAATGCTTATGGCACCCACTAATAATGTTACTCCCATGAAAAGTGCTGTAAGTGACGTTTTTGTACTCTCTTGACGAAGTTTGTACGCACCATACTCTTTATTTCTGTTTTGAAAAACAAGTTCAATCCAGCCGGTCTCGTAAATGCTTAATTTAGACATAATATGTGGTTTTTATGGTTAAGTACATTTACATCATAAGCAAGTGTTTTTTTTATTAATAACGAGTCCATTGTGTTATTATTGTAATTAATTTTTAAAATTTTTAAAAATTGATTGAATTATATTTTATTATTTAACTAAATTAATTTTATTAAAATACTGCGCAAAAAAAAGCGCATCACTGTATCAGGATGCGCTTGTATTTTTGTAAAAAAGAATTACTTAGAATGCATATTTAAAACCTATCTGAATTTGAAATGGATTACCAGATAAAGCAGGTAGACCAGCATTGTTTACACGGTAGTTAAACTGTTGTCTAGTACTATCAAATCCTGGAACTGCAGCATTACCGCCAGATGCAGGTGTTCCTAGTGCATAGAGAGACTGGCTATTCAATGATTTATTAACTCCCCTTTCTTTGTTTAGTAAATTCGCAACATTAAAAATATCAACAGTAAATTCTATGAATTGCTTTTTGGGAATACTGATTTTTTTATTAATTCTAATGTCAACAAGACCATAAAACTCATTTATACCACCGTTACGCTCTGCAATTTTACCAGAGTAAGAGTTGATATAATTTTTTAAGCTTGAACTTGCTGCAGGATTATTTAAAATAGTTTGTAAACCAGTTTTGATATTTTGTGGAACGGTTGGGCTATTGATGTCAAAAATGTACGCTAAATCATTTGAAGCTGTTACAAAATCTCCATTTGTATTTCCTCCAGATAATAAACTATATCGTGTACCACCAATTCCTGAATAGCGAATTCCTACACTAAACCCGTAAAAAGTTGGTAATGATCCATAAAACACCACCTTGTGTCGAAAATGATTATCAGAATATGTCATTTTACTTAAATTTCTAGGATCATCCTCTACTGGTAATACAAGTGTAGCTGTGTTAGCCACATTTCCGTTGAAAGAAGTGTTGTCTTTGGTGTCATTTAGGGTGTAACTAGCCGTAATTTCTCCATCTTTAAAATATTTGTAAGTAGCATCAACAACTAGCGCAAATTGATTTACTTTTCCTTCACTGTTAAGTTCTAAAACTCTCCCTAATCTATTGCTTATTCTACCTTGCATCCAGTCTGCAGCTCCATTTGCAGGTATTGAACTTGCTGGAACAAATACGCCGCGATTTCCTTCGTTTGCCAAATTAAAAAACGGATTGCTAACCATATTTCTATCTACATACACATAATTATTACGTCCTAGAGTAGCATAACCAGCAATTCCCATTTTTAAATGATCTGTAAAAAAATGTGTGTAAGATACATTAGCTTTATAAACCACAGGTACTTTAGCATCGGTACCAGTATAATTTATAGTTGGTAATTGAAAAGCATCTAGCGTAGGTATGCTAGAAAAGTTGTTTCGGTAACCTATGAAGTCAGGTACAGGAACATTTGGTGCTCTAACATCTACAGTTGCAGTTTTCTTTCCGTCAAAATATAAATTGTTAATGATGGCATAGTTATTTAAATCTGATGCAAAAATTCCTGCTCCTGCGCGTATGTAATCTTTGTGGTTTTCCTTTACATCCCATGTCAATTGCACTCTTGGTTGTAATATAGCCGATTGTAATTTGTTGTCGGTTCTAATTCCTAATTGATCAAAGACCAATTGGTTGAAAGTTGCAGTTGGATACTTTGCATAATCAAAACGTAATCCTAAAGTTAGGTCAACACCCAGTGCTACTTTTGCTTGTAATTGTCCATATATCCCTACATTTAATATATTCGAATTAACAGTAGGATCAGCCACTAATGGTACTTCTCTAAAGTAACGATAAGGAGTACCATTGTCAAAATTTGCAACGCTATTAAAATGAAAACGACCGTTTACTTCGCTACCATACACTGATTTTGAATTGGTTTGCATAATGTCAAATCCAAAAGTGTATTTTATTTTATCGGTATTGTAGTATAGATTGTCTACAATTTGAAAAACATTATTGGTGAATTTTTCTTGTGCAAATCGGTGTCCTCCTATTTGAATATTGGTGGTTCTCACAGCGCCATTAATTGTGGAGGCTACATTTTCTACAATGGCTCTAGGAATGTTATAAGAAGGCAATTGATCACCAGGGTTACTGTCTTGAAAAGTGTAAAGATGTTGCACTTTTAATTCGTTTGTGATTTTAGGATTTACAGTTGTTCTCAATGAAGCTAAAATACTGTTATCAATATTATAGTCATCACCAAAAGACTCATATAAATTAATTGCTGTATTGTCTTGCAATCCCAGTTTATTGTCATCAAACGTAAAGTTGTTTCGAATTGTAAGTAGGTTTTTACTATTTAATTGCCAATCCAAACGAGCAAATGCTGCATCCGAATTTCTTTTTTTATCAAATGATCCATATTGAGGTGAACTTGAAACGCCATATTTATTTCTAGCAATGGTTACAAAATTGTCCAGCGTTGCTTTGGTTACATTAAACCTAAGCTCATCTTCTGGCGATTGAACATCTGCAATAATCAATGGTCTAGAATCTTGTTGATGATCCCATGCTACAAAAAAGTGTAGTTTGTCTTTGATAATAGGTCCGCCCAAGGTAAAACCATATTGAGTCGTTGTAAAATCATTTTGACGTCTGTTTCCTCTAATGTCATAAGCACTAGAAAGCCAGTCTGCTCTATTGTAAGCAAACATACTTCCAGAAAAATCATTCGTCCCGGACTTAGTAACGGCACTCACTGTTCCACCACCACTACGACCATAACCTACATCATATTGATTTGTGACTACTTTAAATTCTCTTACAGCCTCAATAGAGATGGAGTAGGGTGCGCCACTTCTGCTGGTGGTAGCTCCTGCCGAAGTTGGGTTTTTTGCATTCATACCATCTAATGTATAATTAGTAGACGATGCTAGTTGTCCTGAGATGTTTCCTCCACGTGTTAATGGAGATAAATCCATTAAGTTGGTGAAATTTCTTCCGTTTACGGGTAAAGAATTAATGAGTTTGGCTGTAATTGCAGTTGCTGCGCCTAGATTTCCTGTTTTGTTTTTTAATCCTCTGCCTACCACTTCTACAACCTCTAGGGTTTGCATTTCGGTTTGCATTTCGATGTTAATCGTAATTAAATCACCTTGATTGAGCGTGTATCCAGATCGTTGTTGTTCTCCATATCCGGATGTTTTTACAGTAATAGTGTAAGGACCACCTAGAGGCAATTCTTTAAAAGTATAAACCCCTTTAAAGTTACTAAGTGTAGTAGTTTTAAATCCAGTAGATTCATTTTTTAGGGTAACATTTGCTTCTTTTATAGTCTCATTATTTGTGCCTGATATGGTTCCAGTAATAGAGGCTTGTGTGGTTTGTGCATGACTTGTAGTGCTTATAACGATAATCCAAAGCATCGTAAATAAGAACATTTTAATATTTTTCATGAGTTTAGTGTTTAGTTTCATGCTGGCAAAGGAATCTAGAAATAGAAAAAAAGGTGTTACATTAATACTATTAGAAAAATAATTTTAGGTAACCAAAGTTTTGATTTTCGCCCTTTTTTAGTGTTTATTTCTATTTTTAGGTAAACTTTATGAAACATTGCATCATAAAAAGTAGCTTTAATTTAGTTTAATCGTAATGATTTGGTAATGGTATTTGAAGAGTTTAAATATAATTTTATGAAAAATATATAAGGTATTTATGAAAGCAAAAATGATAACTATTGCGGCTGCATTGTCGCTATTTTTTTTAAGTTGTAGTTCAAATAAATTTATTGTTTGCGGCCACAGAGGTGCAATGGGACATGAAACCGAAAATACAATAGCCTCCATAAAAAAAGGAATTGATCTCAAAGCTGATATGCTTGAGATAGATGTGTTTAAAATAAAAACAGGTGAAATTGTAGTTTTTCACGATGATGATTTAGACCGATTGACAAATGCTAAAGGAAAGATTGAGAGTTATTCCTTTGACGAATTAAGAAAAGTACTTGTTGCGGGTAAACATCAAATTCCAACTCTTGAGGAAGTCATTACAACTATGAATAGAAAAGCAGTGCTCAACATTGAATTGAAAGGAGAAAATACGGCGGCAGATACCTACGCCATTATGGAAAACTTTAAAAAGCGTGGCTGGAGCAATAAAGATTTTTTTGTATCTAGTTTTAAAGTAAATGAATTAAGAAAAATGAGAAGTTTGACTAAGGATGTTTCTATAGGATTACTGACTTACAAAGATCCTATTGAAACTGTGATTCAGTTAGGAAAAGAATTAAATGCGCAAGCAATAAATCCTTATTTTAAAACCTTGACGCCAGAAAATGTTGCGATCATGAAAACTAATAATTTCAAGATTCTTCCTTGGACAGCAAATGAGCCTGCTGATATCAAGATGCTACAAGATTTAAAAGTGAGTGGAATCATCACTGATTTTCCCGAAAGGATTGTACGTTAAACTGAAATTTTTGAATGTAAAAGAAAGTCTGTTTTTTCAGGCTTTTTTTTGTGCCCATTCAAAACAGATAAAGGAATTATTTTTTCTGAATTATTTCGGCTAGCAACTTCTTGGCACGTAAAAGTTTAATTTTTACATTACTTAGTGGTTCATTCATTTTTAAAGCTATTTCTTGATAGCTCATTTCTTGAAAATAACGCAGCTGAATTACCTCTTGGTAATGAGGTTTTAATTCTTTAATACATTGTAATAAACGGGATAAGTTTTGTTCAGTGATCAATACATCCTCAGCAGACGGTGTAGTGTCAGCAATATTGTAAGCTTGATGATTTTCGTCTTCTGTAATTTCCACAAAAAGACTTAGTTTTTTCTTTCGTAATAAATCAATATGCACATTTTTTGCAATAGCTATTAACCAAGTATTGAATTGAAATTCAGTGTTGTAAGTGGCTAATTTATCAAATGCTTTTGAAAATGTTTCAATGGTAATGTCCTCGGCTGTAGTTTCATTTTCGGTTCTTTTTAACATGAACCCATAAACCTCATTCCAGTAGTGATTCAATAGAAAAGTAAAGGCAACTTGATCACCTTGTTTAGCTTTTTCTATTTGATTGTTTATTTCCACTGTGCTGGTTTTGAGAATAGATTAATGATAAAGATATTGATTTGGATCAAGATTAAGACAATTTCAACAATTGGAAACCAAAATTTTAAATCATGCTCATCAAGTTTCCTTGCAGATGAACCTATCATAATCCATGCCACGAGATAACGAAAGGCTATTAAACTGGTAACAATAATCCATTCAAATTGAAACGCAAGTAAAACAGCTGGTAATACTATGAATAATAATTGTGAACTATAAAAAACACCTAATTGAAATTGATCAAAAAAAGTATAATGGTTAGCAGTTGCAACATGCCTTCTTTTTTGTGATACCCAATCATTAAAGGAAGTTTTAGGTTTAGAAAGCGTAAAACTATCTGGCTCAAAGGCTATTGTAGTGTTTTTTGCTGTTGCAGCTTGATTTACAAATAAATCATCATCTCCTGAGCGAATGCGCATGTGCTCAATAAATCCGTTAACTTTAAAGAATTCGTCTTTTTTATACGCTAAATTTCTACCAACTCCCATGTACGGCTTTCCTAACTTAGCCCATGAAAAATATTGAATCGCTGTTAATAAGGTTTCGTATCGAATTATTTTATTCAGAAAGGAATTTGTAATTCGTTCGTATTTTCCATAACCCAAAACGATAGTTTTTTGCATGGTAAATTGTGCTGTCATGGTAGCTATCCAGTTTGTTGAGGTAGGATAACAATCCGCATCTGTAAATAATAAATAGTCTTTTGATGCTGCTTTGATGCCTAACGTTAAAGCGTATTTTTTATTTCCCCAAAAGGCTTCGTTGTTTTCTACTTTTACAAGTCGAATGTTTGAATATTGCTTTTCAAATTCTTCAAAAATATCTAGTGTTTTATCACTTGATGCATCATCAATTAGAACTATTTCAAAGTCAGGGTATTCTTGTGCTGCTAATAAGGGTATAAATTGTGCTACGTTTTCTTCTTCATTTTTAGCACAAACGATTACAGATACTGGAATTTTTTTTGGAGTACTCTTTTGATCTTTGGCGAAAGCAAAAACCCTGAAAACCCCTAAGTAAAAGAGTGTTTGGACGGCTACAATAAAAATAAAAAAGTAAAATAGTAATATAAGCATTTGTGTTTTATGAGTATTAATATTCGTTACAAGGCGTGTATAAATATGGCTGCAAAGGTATGAATAGAATCTCTAAATGTTAAATACTAATTGTAATTTTACAAAGAAATTAAATAGGACATTTTTTCATTTCAGTTGCAGTTGCAATGGCTTGTGGAGTATTTACTTTTTCTAACGCTTCAATAATGTTTTGATAATTTTTTCGGTCTCTATTTTGAGACATTTTCTTAGTAGCATTAATTTCTGTAATTTCAATCTCAAAGGCTACAATTCCCTTTGCTTGGCGCATTGTTTTTGCTGATAAATCTTCAATTCGAATTGGGTTTTCTGAACCTTTTTCATATTTGTCTACTAATTTTTTTAAGGATTCTACAGCTGCTTCGTGATCAATTATTTTGATTTTCCCATGTATTTGAACTGCAATATAATTCCAAGTTGGCACATTTTCATGATCGTACCACGAAGAAGATATGTAACTGTGAGGTCCTGAAAATACTGCTAAAACTTCGTCATTTTCTAAGAATCCTTTCCATTGTGGATTTTCTTTTGAAATATGACCGCACAAAATTTCTTTTCCTTCACTGTTAGTTTCTAGCTCTAATGGAATATGAGTAGCACACAGTTTACTATTAGACTGATTGATGAGTATACCAAAACTGTTTTCGTAAAGAAATTTTTTTATTTCTTCTGCATTTTCGTTTCTGTAAATATCAGGAATGTACATGGATTGATTTTATTTTATAGTTGATACTAATAAAGGAATTCGTGTATCATATAATGTTAACTTCTGCTTCAATACGAATTCCAAAAAGTTTAAACACGGTATCTTGAATTTCATGCGCTACATTTAATATCTCTTTTCCTGTAGCACTGCCATAATTTACAAGAACTAAAGCCTGGTTTTTATGCACACCTGCATCACCAAAACGTTTGCCTTTAAAACCTGCTTGCTCAATTAGCCAACCTGCGGGAACTTTAACCTCAGTATCTGAAATTTCATAGAATTTCATTTCAGGAAAGCGTTGGTGTATTTTTTCAAAATCAGATTTTAAAACTATTGGGTTTTTAAAAAAACTACCGCTGTTGCCAAGTTCTTTAGGATCTGGTAATTTACTTTGTCTGATAGTAATTACCGCATTACTAACGTCTACAAGAGTAGGATTTGTGATTTTTTTTTTGGCTAATTCACCTGAAATATCTCCGTATGAGATGTTTATTTTATGGTTTTTCTTGGTGAGTTTAAAAACTACGGATGTAATTACGAATTGATTTTTCACCTCATGTTTAAAAATACTTTCTCGATAACCAAAGTTACATTCATCCTTAGTGAACGTTTTAATTTCTTGGTTTTCAATGTTCATTGCTTCGCAATAAGCAAAAGTATCTTTTATCTCGGCACCATAAGCCCCAATATTCTGAACAGGAGTTGTACCTACATTACCCGGAATAAGGGACATGTTTTCTAATCCTCCAAAATCTTGGTTGATAGTCCATAGTACAAATTCATGCCAATTTTCACCTGCTTGACTCTCAACCCACACAAAGTCATCATTTTCATTGATGATTTTTTTGCCTTTTAAATCTACATGAATTACAAGAGCGTCAATGTCTTGTGTTAGTAGCATGTTGCTGCCCCCACCTAAAATAAATAGTTCAGTATTTTGATTCTGGTTTAATACTATTTCTAATTCTGCGACGGTATGTACAGCTATAAATCTTTTTGCGAAAGCATCAATGCCAAAAGTGTTGTGTTTTTTTAGTGAAAAGTGGGGAAGTATGTTCATGATGGTATGCTTTTTTCAAGTATTGTAACGAATGTCAAAAGTAAGTATTAAAATTTAGATGTGTATGTTCTCATCCAGATATGCATCATAAAAAGCGGCATTACATACGGAGTCATTCTCATATCTCCTTTTTGTAAATTAGAGATCAATTTTTGAATATTGATGTGATTAAAATAAGGCATTTGAAAGAGGTCACTTTTAGCAAAAAGTTCTATTTCTTCCTTAAAAGCATCACTGCTTGCCATGTATTTACCCCAAGGTGCACTTAAACCTACTTTTTTAAAGTTTAGAATTTCTTGTGGCAACTTTTTTTCCATTGATTTTTTTAAAATGAATTTCCATTTTTTTCCTGAAAACAACCATTTATCCTCTAATGAACCTATTCCAATGATAAGTCTTGGATCCAGAAAAGGTTCTCTACATTCAATTGATTCGCCCATTGTACAGCGGTCATTTCGATCCAATAGAGAGCACAAATAAGTATGCTGGTCAAAATAGAGTGCCTGTCTTCGGAGATTATTAGGGTAAATTGATTTTGCTTCCTCAAATATTTTCATTCGATATTCATTTATTGGAGGATTTTTTATGCCGAAATTTTTTGCAATGTCATTTGGATATATATTTGATCCATTAAAAATAACTAAATCGGAATTTGTATTAATTTGAGAATATCGACCCAGTTTTTCCAGTCTTGGTTTGTTATTAAAAAGCTCAAAATTGCTAATCATTGATATTGCATTTAACAAGGATGGATATTTTAAAGTTTTATAGCGTACGTAACCTCCCATTAATTCATCTGCTCCTTCACCAGATAAAAGTACTTTTACCTTGGGTTTTGCCATTTTAGACAGCGCTAAAATATGAGGTTCACTCAAATGTACAATGGGCTCATCTTGGTAATATGTAGCATTAATAAGGTTTTCATATAGATTTTCATCTTTTAATTTCATCGTGTGAAATTCATAATCAAACTTTGAGGCTAATCTTTTGGCTAGATGGGACTCATTATGCTCTGCTTCTTCAAAACCCATATTAAAGGTTTGTATTTTTTGATATTTTTGATCGTGTAAAGAAGCTAAAATTGATGATGAGTCTAGACCTCCACTTAATAATACACCCACGGGTACATCACTCACCATTCGTAAATTTATAGAATCGTTAAATGTTTCTTGAAACCATTCTATAGGTTTTTTAATTTGGTCTTGATTTTGAATTTCTGTCTTCAAGTCCCACCATTTTAAAATCTCTTTCTTACCGTTTTGATGTATAGTTAAGGAGTGACCTGGTAAAACTTTGTTAACATTCTGGTATAAGGTATTTTCACCAGCTACAAAACGATTGAATATATATTCCTCTAGTCCGTCAGAAGCTATTTTAAGTGGTACACCAGCAGTAAACAATGCTTTTTGTTCTGAAGCAAAAAATAATGATTCATTATGAAACGAATAGTATAGCGGTTTGACACCCATCCTGTCTCGTGCAAGTGTCAATTTTTTTTCTAGTCTATCCCAAATAGCAAAGGCAAATATTCCATTGAGTTTATTCAGCATTTTCAAGCCATGCAACTGAAATAGTTTCATTAACACCTCTGTGTCTGATGTGTTTTTTATAGTAAGCCCATTGTTTTTTAATTCGCTATAAAAGGATTTGTAATTATAAATTTCGCCGTTATAAACCATTATGTATCTTCCGTCTTCGGAGATGTAGGGTTGGTGTCCTGCGATAGTTAAATCTATAATGGATAATCTTCTATGTCCTAATCCGATATTTTTATCAATAAAAATTCCTTTGTCATCAGGTCCTCTATGTTCTAGTGAGTCTCTCATTTTAAGTAAGAGACGTTCATCTACCTTTTTTTGATTTTGTAAATGAAAGATTCCATTAATTCCACACATAATGAGTTATTTCTTGGCGTTTATTAGAGTATGGTATTTATTGGCAATTTCCTTCATATTTATTTTGTAATTAGCTTTTTGAGAGCAAAAATTGTAATTAATTTCGGTAGCGTTTTTAATGCTATTTGTGTTGTTGATGGTCCATAGAATTTCTTGAGCAAGCTTGTTATAATCCCCCACAGGTACTAGTTGTCCATTTTCTTTATTTTCAATATAATTTTTATTTCCAGGAATATCACTTACAATAGGATAGCAACGTGTGGCCATTGCTTCAAAAAGTGATGCCGAAACTCCTTCTGTAACAGGCATGCTAATATACAGATTCGCTTTTTTAAGGTAGTTAGGTAACTGTGTATTTAAAATTCTTCCAGTAAAATGTACTTTAGGAGCTATATTTAAATTTTGAGCTAGTTTTTTTAAATTTAAAAGCTCTTTGCCGTCACCTACAAATGTCAATTCAAAATCTATTTCTTTTTTATGTAAGATTCCAAAAGCTTTCAAAATGACATCATGCCCATACTCAGGACATAAGGAACGGGTGACAATAGCATTTATTTTGCCAGAAAAGGTTTTTTGTGGACAATTGAACTTTTCGAGATCAATACCCTTTGGTAAAACCAAAACTTTTTGCATGTCAATATTTGCTTTTTGCATGGATTGTGACATCACAGGACCCCAAGCATGGATTAAAGTTGCATGTTTAAAAGCGTATTTTTGCATTCTTTTTTTTATAGGGTACAAGATGGAATTTTTTGGCCATAAATCAGTGTAACCTTGTTGCGCAATTGCTACGGGTTTAATCCCGCATAAAACAGCCAGAAAACCATAGCTAGTAGTTCTTTCAGCAATAATCATATCTGGTTTTTCAATACGAATAATTTTTTTTACGTGTGGTAGTGCACAAGTGTATTCTAAAAGTCTTAGTAGTCTGTTTTTTATATTGTTACTAGGTTTTTTTAATTCCCAAGTAATGATTTCAAAGTCGCCAAATTCTTGTAGACCTCTAATCCAAGTGATAGCATCTGCGCGGTAGGTTTCACCTAAAAAAAGGATCTTTCGCTTTTTCATTTTATTCGGTCGTTAAGGCACGATTGATAAAATCATTTAGCGGTTTCAAAAGAATCAATTTTTGACAAATGGTTTCGGTAAAGTTCTCTTTTGCAGCGTCATGATAATCAATTTTATGTGATGATTCAAAACTTTTGAGTTTTAATAAATCAATTGCAGGATGGTCTTTATCATATCCACGTGGCGGATTTTTTAATAGGTCTTTTTCATTCCTGTCAAGGTCACCAAATTCTTTTTTGAATTTTTTCTCGGCCAGTATGGCTTCTAAATCTTCAAGAAAAAATGCAATTTCTCTTCGTATTTTTTTGACATCTTCAGCCTCTGGGCAGTACAAGCCTCCTGCTATAAAGCTACCGCTTTTTTCTAGATGAATGTAATAACCGGATCTATTATGACCTTTGGCACCAGATGAAATCCAGATGCCTAAATGGGATTTATAAGGTGTTTTGTCTTTAGAAAAACGAATGTCTCTATTGATTCTAAAAGTGCAATTTTTAACTTCAAGTAGTTCTAGACTTGGGTCTAATGGTTTTAGAGTGTCTAGCAAGTCAGCAACAAATCTTTTATAATCTGTCTTAAAAGCTTCGTATCGTTTTTTTTGATCCAAAAACCAATCTCTGTTATTATTGGCCTTTAAATCTTCTAGAAATTGAAGTGATTCTTTTGTGAGCATATACGTTATTGTATTTGTTTTTTTAGATCAACTTCCGTTATGTAGCCTGATTGTTGCCATTTTATTTTGGTTCCTTCATATAACAATAAAGTAGGGAGCTCACTAATTTTCAATTCACTCATTAGTGTTTTGTTTTTATCCGCGTCCAGCCTAATTATGGTAACGTTATTAGCAAGTTCAGTTTGCATAGTTTTAATATATGGCTCCATTTTTTTACATGGAGCGCACCACTCAGCATAGAAATTTAAGAGTACTTTTTTATCACTATTGGTGATTTTGTTGTACTCATCTCTAGTCATGCCTATCGCTTTATTACTTGTTTTTGCAAGTCCAGCGGCTTCCCATTTTAAGATCCCACCTTTCATTTCGTAGACTGTTGTAAATCCTAACTCATTTAGTTTTTCATGAGCACTTTGACTTCGACCTCCAGCTTTGCAGTAAATAAAAACAGGTTTTTTAGGGTCTAACTTGGCTACTTCTTTTTCAAAACTGGTACCAAGCCAGTCAATGTTGATGGCATTATCTAAATGATAAGATGAAAATTCTTGGGGTGTACGCACATCTATAATTTGAGCGTTTGGCGTTTGTTTTATTTTGTCACTAAAAATTTGAGCTTCAATGGTTTTTGTTTTAATAGCTTCTTGTCCGTTGCAAGAGGTAATTAATGTGGTACATGCCAGAATTACTAAGGTTTTAAATAGATTCATTTTATTTGGGGTAATTTGTGTTCTTCAAAAATACTTAATTTCTATTGGTTTTTGGGCTTTCGTAGCTATATTTTATAGTTTACCATGCACCAGAATTTAAAATGAATAAGACATGATTTAATGATTCATAAAAGAATCGTATTACTTATTTAAAAGTGTATGAATTTTAAAAAATAGTTCTTCCTTGTTTATTGGTTTTATCAAAATGTCATCTATTTGCAGCTCTTTCAGGTTTTCAGTATTCATATAGGAGTCACCTGTAATCACTAGGATTGGTACTTCGGCATTTTTATTAGGTATTTTTTTGATGTCTTCTACAAAGTCAAATCCAGAATATTCACTTATTTGTAAATCGGTAAGAATTAAGTCAGCTTCATTTGTTTTTAAATACGTTTTTGCCGACTCTACATCTTGAAAAGTGGTAGCTTTAAAGTGTATTTTTTCTATTAACTTTTTCAAAAGCAGCAATGTCATTGGGTCATCATCAACTACAACAACTTCTGTAGTTTTGTCTTTAAATTGGTTTAATAGTTTTGTTTCGCTAGTTTCTTGCTCCTCATTTGATGGTTCTAGCATCAGGAAGAACGAAATTTCAGTTCCAATATTTAGTTCGCTTTTTACTGATATTTCTCCCTTAAAGAGGGAAATAATATTTTTGCAAAGTGTGAGTCCAAGACCTGCTCCAAAACTTATTTGCTCTTGATGGGCTTTACTTTGGTAAAACTTATCAAAAATTTTATCTACTTCTTCAGCGGGAATTCCAGCTCCTGTGTCGGTAATTTTCACATCAAATCTATAATTTTCACCTATTTTTTGGAGGGCTGTAACTACTGTAATTGATCCTTTTTTGGTAAACTTTATTGCATTACCTATAATGTTGTAAAACAACTGGTGAATTTTAACATTATCTGCCCAAACACTTTCGTCTAGCTCTGTAGGAATGGAATATTTAATTTCGAGTTGCTTCAATTCAGCCAGCGCTTTTAAAGATTCTAAAATAGCACTGACCTCTGTTTTTAAGTTCATCTTGGTATTATACAGGAGTAATGTATTGTTTTCATTTTTAAAAAAATCCAAAATTTGACTTACTGTTATTTGCAAGGAGTTAGCAGTAAAATACAAGGAGTCAATTGGTGAGTTTAATGAAGGGTCTGTGTTTGAATTTTTAATTTTTCTAGAAAAGTTTGAAATAATATTCAATGGCGCTCTCATTTCATGGCTAATCATTCCAATTAGTTGATTCTTTTTGTCTAGATTAATTTCGGCATTTTGTCTTAGGATGTTCAAATTCTTTTCAAGTATGAAAGAGTAGATGGTGTACAATAGCAGTAGAAAAGTGATGATGCTTATGGCAATTAATAAGTTAAAAATAAATTGTTTCTTTTCAACTAGTTTAGAATTGTATTCCTTTATGTTCTGCAAGTATTCTATTTTATTCAACTCTTGAGCTGAACTAGAATAAATCAAGACAATTTCTTGACTTTTTGTTAATATGTTTTTATTAATTTTAATGAGTTCGTTGTCTTTTTCTTTGAGTGCAAAATGAACTTTTTGCAATTTAGACACTTCGTTTTTGTAATAATTCTCAGTAACCTGAAAAATATTTTTCAATTGCTCTTCAAAGGAACCTGCTTTTTCTTGGTTGTTAAAAACCATTTTTATAACAGATTTCACTTCCTCTTTGTCAACATCATTTTTACCAGCAATAGCATTTCCAAGTCTGCCAAAAAAACCTTTCTTTTTTGTTACAACGGCTGTTTTTGTAGTATCGTAACTGATTGAACTTAGAACTTTTTCATAATTGTATGATTTTAATTTGAAATTTAAATCATTTGGAGATGTTTTATTAAGATTTGAATTCATGATGGCGTCAAACTCATTACGCAGTTTTCCCATATCACTTTCTAATCCTAATTTTGATTTAATGATGGTTTTGAAAGCAACATTTTTTTGAGTCAAGCTGCTTAGTTTTTCAAGATCATTAATCATCTTTTTTATGGCTTCTTGATATTTTATATACCGTTGCGTTGAATTGGTATTTAAATATTCATTGAAGGCATTATTAGCTTCAAAATAACTTTTTATAGCTTCATTAGACAAGGTCAAAGCTTCATTGGGCTTTGCAAGAGCATCAATTGAGTTATAAATGTTATTTTGGATTTTTGTTTCAGAATACCAAAAATTAAATGCTACAATTTGCAAAGCAATGATAGAAATAAAAAGAAATATGTGGACTATTTTTCTATTTTTAATAGGAATCATTTCGTTTGATTTTGGTTCGTAATAAGTTTATAGATTAAAAATTTTATAAGACTGATGCGTAGACTTTACAATGGCCTCTGTTCGGTCTGAATGTGTGTCTGTTATGAATAATTGTCCAAAAGTAGCACTATTTACCATTTCGATAATTTTACTAACTCTACTTTCATCAAGTTTGTCAAAAATATCATCAAAAAGTAAAATGGGTTTCACACCACTTTGTTTTTTTAAAAATTCAAATTGAGCCAGTTTTAATGCAATCAAAAATGATTTTTGCTGTCCTTGTGAACCAAATTTTTTAATGGGATGCTCGTCAATTTGAAAAACTAAATCGTCTTTATGGATGCCTACACTAGTATATTGTAGTGCTCTGTCTTTTGTAATGCTTTCTTCTAGCAAGGATAAAAAACCTTTTTGGGATAAGTGACTTTCATAGAGCAACTGAACGGTTTCCTCTGATCCAGTGATTGCTTTGTGATGAGCAATAAAAATAGGTAGAAATTGAGCTACAAAATCTTTTCGTTTTTCAAAAATCGAATTCCCTAATCCAGTTAATTGTTCATTATAGATAGAAAGGGTATCTGCATCGTAGACATGATTGAGAGCAAAATATTTAAGCAAAGCATTGCGTTGGCTTATTACCTTATTATAATGTATTAATTCCTGGAGGTAGTGCGCATCCAGTTGAGATATTACACTGTCCATAAATTTCCTCCTAGTTTCACTACCTTCCACAATCAAATCTCTATCTGCGGGCGAAATGATAACAAGTGGTATAAAACCGATGTGGTCTGAAAATTTGTCGTAATTCTTACCGTTGCGTTTGAGTATTTTTTTTTGTCCTTTTTTTAGGCTACAAACTATTTGCTCCGTTCTTTCATTTTTTTCAAATTCAGCATCAATGACAAAAAATTCCTCACCGTGTTTGATATTTTGAACCGCTAGTGGGTTAAAATAACTTTTGCCATAAGACAAATGATAAATTGCATCCAGAACATTGGTTTTGCCAATGCCGTTTTTACCTACAAAACAATTTATTTTATGGTCAAAATCAAAGCTTGCCTCTGAAAAATTTTTATAATTGAAGAGCGAAATTTTTTTTAAATACATGAGAAAGTCTTGCTACAAAGGCGATCAAGGTTTTTGGAAAGGAGTTTTTTATAAGGGTGCAAATTATTGAAAAATATCCACATAACCCGCTTTTGTAGTTTTTCAATTTTGAAATATTTTATCAAAAGTGAATCGTACCAATACAACTTTATTTTTTTTTAATATTAAATCCTTTTTTTTATGTGGGTTTGAATAAAAATTTTATTTTTGCGATTCACTAAATTAAATTTAAATGGCAACTTATAATAAAAGAGGATATAAAGCACCAAAAGAAAAAGAAGTAAAAGAAGAAGCGGTAGAAGCAGTAGTTATTGATGAAAAAGACAGTACCACAGCCGAAGTATTTTCTAAATTAGATGAAACCGCATCAAGAACTGAAGACTTTGTTGCTAAAAATCAAAAAGTTATTATAGGACTAGTTGCTGCAGCTGCAATTGTAACACTTGGTTATTTAGCATACCAACGTTTAATTGCTGCTCCTGCACAAGAAGAAGCTGCCAATGAAATGTTTGTGGCACAACAAAATTTTCAAAAAGCGACTGATGGAGTTTCAAGTGACTCGTTATATAAATTGTCTTTAAACGGATCTGAAGGGAAATTTGGTTTCCTAAAAATTGCTGACGAATATTCTGGCACTGATGCAGGAAATCTAGCTAATTACTATGCAGGTATTGCTTATTTAAATACTGGGAAATACACTGAAGCAATTGATTATTTATCAAAATTCAAATCAGAGGATATCATGTTAAGCGCTCTTGCAAAAGGTGCTATTGGTGATGCTTATGCTCAAAAAAACCAACCAAAAGAGGCTCTTGAAAATTACATCAACGCAGCTGGAACTAACAAAAACGATTTTATAACTCCTCGTTTTTTATTAAAAGCTGGTAAAGTAGCTCTTACATTAGGTAACAAAGCTGATGCATTGAAATATTTTACAGATATCAAAGAAAATTACGAATCATCTCCAGAGGCTGCATCTGTTGATGTTTTAATTGGTCTGTCTCAATAAAAATAAAAAGTACACAGGTTGCAGGATACCGTTTTGAGAAACTGTATATTGCAACTTAATACTGAAATCTAAAATAAGATGGCTACCGAGAATAAAAATTTATCTGAATACGACAAAAACGCGATACCAGATGCGAAAAATTTTCGTTTTGGAATTGTTGTCGCAGAATGGAATGAGAACATAACTGAGGGATTATTCAATGGAGCGTTTACCGCTTTAGTTGAGAATGATGTTCCCGAAACAAATATTATTCGATGGAACGTTCCAGGAAGTTTTGAACTTATTTATGGTTCAAAGAAAATGTTACAAACACAAAACGTGGATGCAGTAATCGCAATTGGGTGTGTAATTCAAGGGCAAACAAAACATTTTGATTTTGTATGCGAAGGGGTTACTCAAGGAATTAAAGACTTAAACATTCAAACCGATATTCCTGTGATTTTTTGTGTACTTACAGATAATACCATGCAACAGTCTATTGACAGAAGCGGTGGTATTCATGGTAACAAAGGAACAGAAGCTGCTATTGCTGCTATTAAAATGGCATACATTCGTCAACAAGCATCATTAAATAGTACTTTTAAGAACCAACAATTCTTGTCTTCAGGTACCTTACAAATAGAGAATTTACCACTAGGATTAACAGAATAAAGAAATAATAATTTTTTCAAAAAAAGCCTATACTTTAATCATTGTATAGGTTTTTTTAGTTTAATTTATGAGTGTTTTTACTGTATTACCTTTGTAAAATCACTAAATTTGTACAACTTGGTTTTGAACCAAAAACCATTTTTTAAATCTAATTTTTTTTAATGTCGAGTATTATACAATTGCTGCCTGATCATGTTGCAAATCAAATTGCAGCGGGAGAGGTTGTTCAACGTCCTGCATCAGTAGTAAAAGAACTTTTGGAAAATGCAGTAGATGCACGGGCTACAGATATCAAGTTAATCATTAAAGATGCTGGTAAGGCGCTTGTACAAGTGATTGATAATGGTTTAGGAATGAATGTAACTGACGCTCGCTTGTGTTTTGAACGTCATGCTACTTCAAAGATACGTCAAGCCGAAGATTTGTTTTCCTTGTTTACCAAAGGGTTTAGAGGCGAAGCATTAGCATCCATTGCTGCTATTGCTCATGTTGAAATGAAAACACGTCAAGAACAGGATGAGTTAGGACATCACATCATTATTGAAGGAAGTAAATTTATAGCGCAGGAGCTTGCTGTTTTACCACAAGGAACTTCATTTGCAATCAAAAACTTGTTTTTTAATATTCCGGCTAGGAGAAATTTTTTGAAATCAGATACTGTGGAATACCGCCATATTGTTGATGAATTTCAACGAGTAGCATTGGCTCACCCTAATATTCAATTTACTTTTTACCACAACGGAAGCGAAATGTTTAATTTGCCTCCAGCTACGTTAAGACAACGTATTGTGTCTATATTTTCGGGAAAAACAAATGAAAAATTGGTTCCCGTTCAAGAGGAAACTGATATTGTTACTATTCAAGGATTTGTAAGTAAACCTGAATTTGCAAAAAAGAGTAGGGGCGAACAGTTTTTCTTTGTTAATGATCGTTTTATAAAAAGCGGATACTTACATCATGCAGTTATGGCTGCCTATGATGGAATCTTGAGAGACGGAGCGCAACCGAGTTATTTTTTATACCTAACGGTACCGCCAAACACAATTGATATTAATATACATCCTACTAAAACTGAGATTAAATTTGATGATGAGCATGCTTTATACGCCATTCTTCGTGCTTCTATAAAACACAGTTTAGGACAATTTAATGTAGCTCCAGTTTTGGATTTTGATAGAGACTCAAATCTGGATACGCCTTATCATTACAAAGATTTATCTGGCGAGGTTCCATCAATTCAAGTTGACGGCACTTTTAATCCTTTTTCTAACGAAACTCCTAGCAAACAATTTTCTAGTTATAAAAAACCAGAAAGCACTTCAAAATGGGACAGTTTGTATGTCGGTTTAAAACAAGATGTTTTTGATATAGAGCAAGTAACGTTTGAAAACGAGGAAGTCACATCGTCACTTTTTAACGATGAAGAAGTGGAGCATGCGGTGCATAAAACCTATCAAATTCATAAAAAATACATTGTATCGTCTATCAAATCAGGAATGGTAATTGTTGATCAGCAGCGTGCACACCAACGCGTTTTGTATGAGCAGTTTTTGGTAAATATGACGGTACAACAAGCATCAAGTCAGCAACTATTGTTTCCTTTAAATTTGTTTTATTCGTCAAGCGAAATGGAAATTATCACTGAGTTGCAACAAGCGCTAAAAAATACCGGTTTTGTTTTTGAAGATAACAATTCAGATCATATTGTAATATCTGGAATACCCGTAAACATCACCGAGAGTGAAGTTTCTATAGTTTTAGAACAATTAATAAGTGATCTTCAAGATGGAATTCCTGAGAGCAGTTTTAGTCAAAACGATACTATTGCCAAGTCAATGGCTAAGAGTTTAGCCGTAAAAACAGGAACGCATCTTACAGAAAAGGAACAGGAAAATTTAGTTAACGGACTTTTTGCGTGCAAAGATCCAAATGTGTCGCCATTTCATAAACCCACTTTCATCACTATGCGTGTGGAAGATTTAGATAAAAAATTTGCAGTATGAGAAACGTAACCGAAGTTGTTAAGCAATTAATTATTGTTAACATTCTATTTTTTATAGGGACATACCTTTTAGGAGATGTAGTTTATAAAGCCTTGGCTTTATTTTTTCCAGAGAATCCTAATTTTCAGTATTGGCAACCACTATCCCACATGTTTATGCACGGCGGTGTCATGCACATTTTTTTCAATATGTTTGCTTTGTATTCTTTTGGATCAGCTTTGGAGCAAATATGGGGCGGGAAAAAGTTTTTGTTTTTTTATATTTCTTGTGGTTTAGGTGCGGCTTTGTTGCATACGGGTGTTAATTATTATTATTTTAATGATGCTATTACTACCTTGACAGCAAATGGCTTTAATAAGCAAGATATTTTACAGCTTTTAAATGAAGGTAAAATTAATGCTTTGCAGCAGTATATGAATGCCTCTGATTTTTCTAATTTTATAAGTGCATATGCTGGTAGGGCTGTGGGAGCATCAGGAGCAATTTACGGAATAATTGTTGCTTTTGCATTTATGTTTCCTAATGCTGAACTGGCGCTTATGTTTATTCCAGTACCTATTAAAGCTAAATATTTTGTTCCAGGATTAGTTCTTGTTGATTTATATTTGGGAATCTCAGGTAAATCTATTTTTGGCGGCGGCGGAATAGCACATTTTGCGCATGTGGGTGGAGCGCTTTTTGGCTTTATAATGATGTGGTATTGGAAAAAAAAACAGTTTAATAAAAACCGCTGGAATTAATACAACACAGATCGAGTATATTTTTAATAGGCACAAAAGAATTGGTATATGAATGTTATTGATGATTTGAAATTGCAATACAAAATGGGAGGAATTGTTATTCGTCTTATTTTTTGGAATATCGCTTTATTTGTGATTCCTTTTTTAGTTTTTTTTCTATTATCTAAAATGGGAATAACAATTGATTATTTACAATATGTAAGCTTATCATCAAACCCCACTGTTTTTATAAGCCAGCCTTGGACTATTTTGAGCTATGCTTTTTTTCATACTGGAATCATGCATATTCTTTTTAATTTATTAGTTCTTAATTTTGCAGGAAGATTATTCATGACTTATTTTACAGGCAAGCAGTTGTTTGGCTTGTATGTTTTGGGAGCTATTTTTGCTGGAATAGTGTATGTTTTGGTTTTTTATATTTTGGCAATAGATGCGCCTATTGTTGGGGCCTCTGCGGCTATAATGGCTATTTTGGTTGCTGTTGCTACATACAATCCATTGATGGAGCTCCGAATGTTGATATTTGGAACCGTAAAGCTTTGGCACGTTACAGCTGTTATTGTTTTTATTGATTTAATGCAATTGCGTTCCGGTAATATGGGTGGGCATATTTCACATCTTGCAGGAGCTTTATTTGGTTTTTTATTCATTAAACTACTTGAAAATGGGACTGATCTAAGTAAAATAATTTCAGGTTTTATAGATTTTTTCCAAAATCGATTCAAAAAAAACAATGCTACTCCTTTTAAAAAAGTGTATAAATCGCATCAAAAACCAGCACCAAAAACAGTTTCTAAAATTGTTGTAAAAGATAATAATCAGCAGCAAATAGATCAAATATTGGATAAAATAAGTCAATCTGGTTATGATAGTCTATCTCAAAACGAAAAAGAATTCCTTTTTAAAGTAGGAAAATAATCTGAATTAAATTGTATATTGTAACTAGTATTTAAAAGTGTAAGTATGAGAAATCTTTCTTGGTTTAATAAAGGTATGTTTCTACTCAATATAGTCCTAACAGTGGTGACTTTTATTGCTTATATTTTACCTTTCTTGGCCCCGAAATCTTTCCCGTTATTGTCAGTTCTCACGTTATTCATGCCTTTGTTCTTTGTTTTAAATACCTTGTTTTTTTTCTATTGGACCTTACAATTTAAAAAACAATTGATTGTTTCTGGAATTGTATTATTAATAGGGATTACATTTATAAATAAGTTTTATAAATTTTCAAGTGTTGAATTGCCTAAAGTAGAACAAGATTTCACCATCATGAGCTACAATGTTAGACTCTTAAACGTTTTTAAATGGATCGAACGTGATGATGTACCTGGTGATATTTTGAATTTTATAAATGAAAAAAACCCTGATATATTGTGTATTCAAGAGTTCTCATCAACTGCTGGAATAGATTTAAAGGTATATCCACACCGCTATATTTTTACCGAAGGAAACCAAATCAAAACGGGTCAAGCTATTTTTTCGAAGTTTCCTATAATAGATCATGGCAATATTATATTTCCTAAATCCAGTAATAACGTTATTTACGCAGATATCAAGAAGGGTAAAGATATTATTAGGGTATATAACATGCACTTACAATCTATTAAAATTTCTCCTGACGTAAATGAAATCGATGAAAATATAGATGCTATTAATCAGAATAAATCTCAAAAACTTTTTATTCGAATCAGTAAGGCATTTAAACAACAACAGCAACAAGCTGAGCAGTTTCGAGAGCATAAGTTAAAGTGTACTTATCCAGTAATCATTTGTGGTGATATGAATAATAGTGCATTTTCTTATGTGTATAGGAGTATAAAAGGGAAAATGAAAGACAGTTTTGAAGAGGCAGGTCAGGGTTTTGGTGAAACCTATAAGTTTAGATATTATCCAGCAAGGATTGACTATATTTTTGCTGATGAAAGAATGCAGGTGAAAAAATTCGAAAACTTTTCTAATTTTATAAATTCAGATCATTTCCCTATCATGGCACGTTTATCCTATGAATAGATTATGTTTGGTATTAAACGAATTTTTTTTGGGATGTTCGTGGTAACAGATTATAATGTCTGATTTCTCAAATAATCCACAGTAAACTTACCTTCATTGAATAGTAAATCTAAAATGCTTAAATTATTCAAAAAGCCATGTTTGTCATCAAAAACTTGTTGATAAGGTTCAAATTGCGATTGGTCTTTTTTTCCGTTTACCAATGTTCTGTAATCCAAAATAAGTTCTGGATTGGTCTCCAGTAAATAACTTGTTGTTTTTGAATAATCCATTTTCATGCGCATACACTTGGATAATAATTCCAACACTTCAAAGTTTAAATCCATCAGGAAATCATGCTTTTTTTCGAAAAAGGGTTGTAAATCATCTTCAAAAAACTCAAAAAAAGGAGAGCTTCTATATGCTGCCTCTAAGGATTTGAAATGCTGTTTTTGCCAATCAAAATCATTTTCTATTCGAATGTCTTTTGTTTTTTGATGGCTTATTTTAGTATGTTTTATAGGGATATTCAAAAGTTGAATTCCATTTGGACTATAAATGTAAGTTCTATTTCTGTTGGTTTGCTTTTGAAAATTATCTTCTACCTCATAAAGTACTGATTCAGCTTTTGCAATGGCTACAAAATGGCTTATGGATGGGAAATAGGTGGGGTGTATGATAATATTCATGATGTTGTAATATATTAGCGTTTAGAGTTTTAATTTCTACTAAACGCTAGTTTTTTTTATTTAAACTTTGTTTGTTTTTCTTTTTTTCCAAAAATAATCTCCTATGAAAAATACAACTAGTCCTATTAGGAATAATTGAAAATAAGATTGAGGTTGTCCTTCACCACTCACAGTTGTAAAAACTCTATCCCAACGAATTTTGTTGATTCCTTTACCGTTAGGATCTATACTTAACCATATAAATATTGGTTTACCTACAATATGATTTTCTGGAACAAATCCCCAGTATCTACTGTCTTCAGAGTTGTTTCGGTTGTCTCCCATCATCCAGTAGTAATTTTGCTTAAAAGTATACTCTTTAGCAATTTTACCATTGATACGAATTTCTGTACCGTTTACTTGCAACTTATTGTTCTCGTAATCGTCAATAATCGTTTTGTAGAAAGGTAGGTTTTCAATATTTAAAGCAACAGTTTTTCCTTGTTCCGGAATGTAAATAGGTCCGTAATTGTCACTATTCCATTTTTTGAGGTGAGGAAAAACTCCTTTGCCAAAATTAGCTTGGTCAACTCCAGTCGCAATTTGTTTGATAACCGCTGTTATACCTGGAGTGTTTTTTAAAACTTGTGCACCAGCATCGGTCAATGCACTTAGGTAAATGGTATCTCTCTTAGCTTCGTTAGTAAAAAAGGCTCTATCTGTAATGTCTAGTTCTTTGAAAATATATTCAAGATCAATTGGCGTCTTTCCATCAAGCGCTACTTTGTATGAAAATTGCGGTTTCGCTCGTTCTGGTAATTGAAGGATCTTACCGTCAATATACACATCACCATTCACAATAGAAAGGTTGTCACCAGGAACACCTACGCATCTTTTTACATAATTTGATTTTTTATCAATTGGTTTGTAGGCTCTTCTTTTTGAGGTATCAAAAAATTTATAAACGGTGTCAACTGGCCAGTTAAAAACTACAATATCAGTTCGTTTGATGTTTTGTATCCCAGGCAATCTCAAGTATGGCAATTGTGGCCATGACAAGTATGATTTTTTGTGTGTTAATGGGATAGAGTCATGAACCATAGGAAGCGCTACAGTTGTCATAGGTACTCTTGCGCCATAGTTCATCTTACTTACAAAAAGAAAATCACCTACTAGCAATGATTTTTCTAATGACGGAGTTGGAATAGTATAAGGCTGGATTGCATACGTATGAACTAATGTTGCTACTACCACAGCAAATAGTATAGAGCTGATAGTGTCAGCTGTTTTGTTTTGAGGCATTACACTTCTATCAGCTATATATTCTAGTTTTTGAGTATAATTAATATAATAGATATAAAAACCTAATGTGATTATCCCTAAGAAAGTATCTAAGGAAGATTTTTTACCAAAACTTCTTAAAGTTTCAATCCAAATTACTGGGAATAAGATTAAGTTGATTATCGGGATAAAGAGTAAAACTGTCCACCATGTAGGTCTACCTATTATTTTCATTAAAACGATTGCGTTATAAACAGGAATAGCTGCTTCCCATTTTTTTCGTCCCGCACTTTCATATAATTTCCAAGTTCCTAAAAAGTGAATTATTTGTACCAGTAAGAAAAATACAAACCATTGATATACAGTCATAGTCTTTTAATTTTGTTTAATTATTGTGATGCAATTTCACAAAGAGAATAATGTTTGTTTTTATTTTAAATCTAATACATCTTTCATAGAGAAAATCCCTTGTTTTCCTACTATCCACTCTGCCGCGATAACTGCTCCAAGTGCAAATCCATCTCTGTTGTGTGCCGTGTGTTTTATTTCGATGCTATCAACTGTAGAATTATACTGTACGGTGTGCGTTCCAGGAACGGTTCCTATTCTTTTAGCATCAATGTATATTTCACCTTGATTAGGATTGTCTAAAGTCCATTTTGTGTATGAACTATTCTCCATAATTCCTTTGGCTAAAGAAATAGCAGTACCGCTAGGTGCATCTAGTTTTTGGGTATGGTGAATTTCTTCCATGCTTACTTGGTAACTGTCAAATTTTGACATCATTTTGGCGAGGTATTCGTTCAACTCAAAAAAGATGTTTACTCCTAAACTAAAATTAGAACTAGAAATCAAGGCACCTTTCGTTTCAAGGCAAAGTGCTTCAATTGTACTGTAATGTTCTAGCCATCCTGTGGTTCCTGAAATTACAGGAACATTGGTGTGAAAACAAGTCGAAATATTTTCAACAGCTGCTGACGGTACACTAAAATCAATGGCTACATCAGCAGTTGAAAGTCCTTCAAAAGTGCTTGTTTCCTCTTTTCTTAATACGATTTCATGACCTCGTTCCAAAGCAATTTTTTCAATCACTTGGCCCATTTTTCCGTATCCTAGTAATGCAATTTTCATTGTAATATTTTATAATTTAAAGCCAAATGAACTTTGACAATTTTATTTTTTGCTTGCTGTAATAACTTAGTTTAATTGAGATACTAAATTATTTATAATTCAAGCAGACTTATTTTTTTATTGATGAAAAATCAATTCAATTTTCTCTTTCAAAAAGTATAATTAATAGTTAGTCCCGCATTTGTCTTGAACGTTACATCATTTTGATAAATAGCGGGGCGTAGTGATAAGTTTTCATCAACATTAAACTGCAATAAAGCAGCATCAACATTGGCATCAATAATGTTTAAAGCATAAAAAGCAAGTGTGACTAATGCAGATAAATCTCTATTACGCTGGTAAAATTTTTGCCCTGCAATCAATCTGTTGTTGTCAAGAAATTCTAAATCTTCAGTTACAACACCTTCTAGGCGTCTTTTATAAGCCGTTCTGTATTGTCTGTACTTTTTATTATTATCCGCATAAAAGTATACACTTGTACCTATGGCGCCATAAACAAGTGGAATTTTCCAGTATTTTTTATTGTAAGCTTGACCTAAACCAGGTAGTACTGCCGAAAAAAAAGCAGCTTTTGCAGGTGTAAGCGGGTCAATATTTGACGTTTTCAAGGTATCCTTCGCTATGAGTTCAGTATTGTTTTTGGTTTGTGCAAAAACAGAGCTGAAATTCATTAACATGAGAATGAAGATAATGAAAAATGATTTAAACACTAGTCGTTTATTAATTTAATGATTCTTTTAAAATCTTCTTCAGAGTGAAAAGGAATGGTTATTTTACCTTTTCCGCCGCCTGTTACTTTCACGTCTACTTTGGTACCAAAATAATTAGTAAAGGTATTTTTATGAGCATCCTCAACCTCAAACGAAGTAGCTTTTGGTTTTCCTTCAGGTTTTGGTTTTAGGCTCTCTTGATAATTTTTTACCAATGCCTCGGTATCGCGCACCGATAAATTTTGGCTAACAATTTTTTGATAAATATCAGCCTGAATATCTTGGTTTTCAATATTGATTATGGCTCTACCATGACCCATACTTATGAATCCATCTCTAATCCCTGTTTGAATGATAGGATCAAGTTTCAACAAGCGTAAATAATTAGCAATAGTAGATCTTTTCTTCCCTACACGGTCACTCATTTGTTCTTGTGTAAGTTGGATTTCATCTATCAATCTTTGGTAAGATAAGGCAATTTCAATAGGGTCTAAGTCATGACGTTGAATGTTTTCAACCAATGCCATAACCAGTGATTCATTGTCGTTTGCAATACGAATGTAAGCAGGAACTGTAGTAAGTCCTACAAGTGTAGAAGCTCTAAGACGACGCTCTCCAGATATAAGCTGGAATTTATTAAAATCTAGTTTACGTACAGTAATAGGCTGGATAACACCCAATTCTTTTATAGAAGTAGCTAGTTCTCTCAATGATTCCTCATTAAAATTACTTCGGGGTTGAAACGGATTTATTTCGATTGCAGCAATTTCAAGCTCAATAATATTCCCAACAACCTTATCGGCATTTTTATCATCAACAGATTTGATATCGTTTTCTGGATCTTTCAATAACGCGGATAATCCTCTTCCTAAGGCTTGTTTTTTAATTGCTTGTGCCATAAAATTATTTACTATTTTTCTTTATGATTTCTTGTGCAAGGTGAAGGTAGTTTACAGCACCTTTACTTGTTGCATCATAATTAATTATGCTTTCGCCAAAACTAGGCGCTTCACTCAATTTTACATTTCTTTGAATGATGGTTTCAAAAACCATGTCATTAAAATGTTTTTGAACTTCTTCAACAACTTGGTTAGATAAACGCAAACGTGAATCAAACATAGTTAACAAAAGTCCCTCAATATCTAAATCTGGATTGTGTATTTTTTGAATACTTTTTATGGTATTTAACAACTTACCCAATCCTTCCAGAGCAAAATATTCGCATTGAATAGGAATAACAACAGAGTCTGATGCCGTCAAAGCATTAAGTGTTAACAATCCTAATGATGGTGCACAGTCAATGATAATGAAATCGTATTCATCTTTTACGCTAGCCAATGCTTTTTTAAGCATGTATTCTCTATTTTCTTTATCAACAAGTTCTATTTCTATAGCAACAAGGTCAATGTGAGAAGGAATAACGTCAACATTGGGAGCAGAGCATTTAATAACTGCTTCTTGCGGAGTATGGCTGTGCTCTAAAATTTGATACGTGCCTATTTCTACTGATTCAACATCTATCCCAAGTCCGGATGATGCATTAGCTTGAGGATCAGCATCAATAAGTAAAACCTTTTTTTCTAATACACCTAATGCAGCTGCAAGATTAACTGATGTTGTAGTTTTGCCAACTCCTCCTTTTTGATTAGCAATCGCGATGATTTTGCCCATTTGTTTTTCTAAATTTTGAACCGTAAAAATACGATTATTTATGGTTTTTGAAAATCTATTTTGTTAACAATCGTCAAACCACAATTTGCATGATGTTACTTGTGTTTAAAATTTTAGTTTAATTTTTTCATTTAAAAGCTATTCCAGCTGTTCGCTACAAGGTCTTGCTGTTGCCTCTGCTTTTTTACAGCCCTAAAAGGAGCTTCTTTTAGTCGCTCTTTTAGGACAAAAAAAGCAAGATGCACCTAGCGCAACGCTTTTCGCTACCATAGGGGCTTTGGTTTTCCCATCCAGAAAAAATTTTTCTATAATTCATCTTCTTTTTTTTAATAGAATAACATTTTTCATATTTTGCAAAAATACTTGTGTAAGATAAAAAGAGTTGTATCTTTGCACCCGCTTTCGGGGTGTAGCGTAGCTCGGTTATCGCGCCTGCTTTGGGAGCAGGAGGTCGCAGGTTCGAATCCTGCCACCCCGACAAAAGCCGAACGATATCGTTCGGCTTTTTTTATTTTCAAAAGTTGAGTTTTAAGTTAATATCCTATTTTTCGAAAACTCAAGAAATGTATTATGTTGGTTATAATTCTATATTTTTAGAAGTAAGACTCGGATAAACCATTTTCTATTGTTTGCAACAAATGTCAACTTAATATTTAACAATATCTATAAGTGCTTGAAAAACATTTAGTTAATATGAAGTTTTTAGTTTTAGCTTATTTTCTTCTTATTTGCACTAGAAGGATTTTTTTATTACCAAATAATTAAAACTGATGTAGTACTTTATTACGTACTGTAATAAAAGCTTATTTTTGTACCAGAAAATTTTAATAATCACACCATGTCAGATACGATCGAAAAAATTAAATGCCTTATTATAGGTTCAGGGCCTGCAGGATATACTGCAGCAATTTACGCAGCAAGAGCTAATATGTACCCAGTTTTATATCAAGGAATGCAACCAGGCGGACAGTTGACTACAACAAATGAAGTAGAGAACTGGCCAGGTAATCCAGAAGGAATTACAGGACCAGAAATGATGGTAGGTTTACAAGCTCAAGCTCAGCGTTTTGGAGCTGACGTTCGTGACGGTTGGGCTACAAGAGTTGATTTCTCTGGAGATATTCACAAAGTTTGGATTAACGAAACTAAAGAGTTACACTGTGAAACCGTGATCATTTCAACTGGTGCTTCGGCTAAATATTTAGGCTTACCATCAGAGCAACATTACTTAAAAATGGGTGGTGGTGTTTCTGCATGTGCTGTTTGTGACGGCTTTTTCTACAGAAACCAAGAGGTAGTAATAGTAGGAGCTGGAGATTCAGCTTGTGAAGAGGCGCACTATTTGTCTAAACTTTGTAAAAAAGTAACTATGTTAGTGCGTAGCGAAAAATTTAGAGCTTCAAAAATTATGGAGGAGCGCGTACGCAAAACAGAAAATATCACGATTTTGATGAACCACGATACTGTAGAAGTACTTGGGGATGAACAAGTAGTTACAGGTGTAAAAGCGTTAAACAAAACTACAGGTGAAACTTTTGAAATTCCAGCAACTGGATTTTTCGTTGCCATTGGTCACAAACCGAATACAGATATTTTTAAAGAGTTTATTACACTCGATGAAACAGGATATATTGTTAACACGCCAGGTTCTGCACTTACAAATGTTGCAGGTGTTTTTGTAGCTGGTGATGCTGCAGATCATGTATACCGTCAGGCTATAACAGCAGCAGGAACAGGTTGTATGGCTGCACTGGATGCCGAAAGATATTTGGCAGCAAGAGAATAACAACTATCCAATATTCAAAAAAAGTCTCTTTTATTTCAAAAGAGACTTTTTTTTTTTGAATCATTCTTCTGCTTAAAATCTGGATCATTTTAGCTATTCAGTCTATCGTTAACTTGCACAAGGTGTTACAGACCTAACAGGTTTTAAAAACCTGTTAGGTCTCAAACGATCACCCGCTGCCCTGGTTTGTCCAAATTCTTTAGTACTCGATTCGATTGAATTCCTACTTCCATAGAAAAATAGAGCAAAGTATTTGCAACGCGGGAAAGTAAGATAAAGCAATTGGTAAACAAGTAAGCCTCCCGATTGGGCATCTACAAAAAATAAATCACAAAAAAACAGGCACTTTTGCCTGTTTTCTTGTTTTAGTAAAGTTACTGTTACTTCAACTTCTTGATTAGTTTAGTCTCGTCAGCAAACTTTTTGATAGTTATTTTAGGGTTTCCTACGAGCTGGATTTCAGTTTTATTTGCTGCATCAATACTTAATGTTGTGCTTGTATTTATGATGCAACTTGCATATCCTTCAATGGTTAGTTCCGTATTTTTCAGCGTTAATTTATTGGCTGTTAAGCTAGAGTTGTTGTCTAAACGCAAGATAGCATTCGAGGCATCACCTTCAATAGTAGCATCAGCTTTTTGGTACAAATCTGTTTTTAAATCAACGGTTGTAACCAGCGCTTTTAAACTAGAATTTTTACTCATTTCAATAGTTGCTTTTTCTGATTTGATATTAAGCTCACCTTTTGCTTTGTCATCGGCTTGGTAAACTACTGATTTAGAATTGATGTTTAAAAATAATTTAGACGTGCCGCTTGCTTTTAGGATTACGCTATCTAATAATAATTCTTGGATGGCATTTAAAGTAGTTTCATCTTTGGCTTGAATTGTTTTTAAATTCTCCGTATAGGTTACTCGAACAATCAATTTTCTATAAGCTGTAGCTTTTTTATTGGTGTAAATACGTAATGTTTTTTCGTTTTCGTCAAGTGCCACTACATCCTGTAAATTATCGTCCGTTTCAACTTTTATGCCTGCTTTTTCTCCTCTTTCTAGATGTACTTCTAGATTGTTTTCAATTTGTAAGGTTTCAAAGTCTGAAATTTTTCGTTCTACAATCGTAACAATTTTGGAACCTTTTACTTTATCAGATTTTTGTGCAAATGCTACACTTGCTGTTGCTATAAGTAGCACTAAGAGGAAATTTTTTTTCATGTCTTGATATTTATTACTAACAAATATAAAAAAAAATCATCCACTAGTAAGGGATGATTTTTTTGTTTGAAGTCTTTTATTCAGCATCAACGCTGCCGCCTGAACTAGTATTTTTTTGGATAGACTTAGGTTGTATGTCATAATGAATTACACCACCGCTAGAGGCCTCTGCATTTAAACTCACAATAGGATGCACATTGATACTCGCACCGCTGGAAACATCAGCCCTAACGGCATTTGTTAGCAAGTCATAAGCGTTGATTTCACTTCCGCTTGAAGCTGTATTTTTAGTCTCTAGCGCTTTTCCGTTTACTTTTATTTCACTACCACTACTAGTGTCACAGCTTACAACATCAGCTTCTATACTAAGGTCCATTGTTGCTGCACTTGAGGTATTAAGTCTAATGTTTTCTCCTTTTAAGGTGTTCTTACTCACAATCGTTGCTCCGCTTGTAGCTTCAAGTTCATCAATAACTGGCATTCTTACGATTACCTTTTTGACATCTGCATCATTCATTAAATTTTTGTCAAAGGTTATTACAAGCGTACCATTTTCAACTTCCGTAGTCAAATATTCTTGTAAGTTTTCATCAGTTTCTACAATGACTTCAACCTTGTCTGATTGTTCTATTTCAACATCAATGCCGCTATTTACTTCGATACTTTTAAATCGCTCTGTAATTTTTCGGTTTTCTGTGGTCACATTTCCATTTCCTTCAACAGCGTCAAAATTAAAATGGCAAGAGGTGCATAATAAGGCAATAAGTACACCTACAATAAACTTAGTAATGAGTGTGATAATTTTTAGCATGATTATTTATTTTTTACAATTATTCCGTCTTTGTTTATTGATAACCCTTTTCCAGAGCTGTTTTTAGTTTCGGTTGTGTTTTCTACACTGTTCTCTACTGAAGTACTATCAACTTCACTTGAATATTCAGAATTGTATACCTCTTCCTCTTGAGTTTCTGAATCATTATATTCATTTTCATCAGCAGGGCAATTTAAACATTTTATTTTATCTGTTGTAACTTTGTAAACGTAATTATCTGAGCTGTAGTGTAAATTAAAGAATTCATCGTCAGATCTGTCGTAGTTTTGTACAGATGAATCAGGCTTAATATGCGTGCCTACTGGAACAAATAGGGTGATATCTACACTTTGATCACGGTATTTATTTTTTAATTCAGTAATCATGTAATTATCTAAAACAATTTGATTCCCATTGATGGTATACGCATATTTAATTTTCTGAGCTCTTTTTTTAGCTTCGGATAATGATATACCTCTAGCTTCTTTTTCTATTTGAAGGTAAGGTAGTTTTTCATCTGTTTTTTCAATTTTAAAACGCACATCATTAGAGTAAATAATATTAGTTCCAGTGGAGTCTTGAGTTACCTCAAAATTTCTATTGTCATCTACGTTTTTGGCAAAATAATCGTTGTATCTAAATTTGATGTACAATGTATCTGTAGGTTTCAAATTAATGGTTTCTTTTTTTACATCTCTACCGTCTACTGCAAATGCACTAGCTTGTTTAATCCCAATTGAGATAGCAATTGAAACTGCAATAATCCAAATAGCAAGCAAGGTATATTTTACAATATTTCCTATTGATTTCATGTTTGGAGCCAGTAATTTAAATCCTAGCAACGTTAAGAAAAAGAACGGAATCCCAACTGCAAAAAACATAAGTAATCCAAAAGACCACACAGGATAATCAGTAAAATTGCCTGCTTCAATGAAATTTTGCCAAGGGAAATCGATAAACAATCCAGAACCCAATGTAAAAATACCAATCAACAAGAAGAATAAAACCGTGATTCCAGACAAGATCAATAATATGCCTAAGAATTTTGCAAAAACTTTAAAAACGGTCATGATAAAATCTCCAAACGAGCTTCCTAATTTGTTTGCTCCTGTTTTAATATGAACACCGTATTTGTCATAATCTACATTTTTTAGCTTTCCAGAAACGTTCTCAAACTCCTCTCTAACTTTTTTTTCAATGTTTGATATATTAACGGGTTCTCCAGTCATTTCAAGCTTTTCAGAGGTTGTTACGGCCTCTGGTGTTACAATCCATAAAATGATATACGCTAAAATACCAGTTCCAAAACCAGCAAAAACAAGCAATACTAGTACTATTCTAATCCACACGGCATCAACCCCAAAATAGTAACCCAATCCTTGTGCTACACCACCTAGCATCCCTTTTTCTTTATCACGATACAGTTTTTTAGTTCTTCTGGTCGTGTTTTGGTATGGTTTTGCTTCGGCGTTTTCGTCTTCAATGATATAGTCTTCAGGTTGCCCCATAACTGCAATCATTTCATCAACTTCTTTCAATCCTATAACATGCTTGTCGCTTATTTGTTTTTCATTCAATAATTCAGACACGCGCATTTCAATGTCTTTTAATATTTCATCGTGTCCAGATGAGTTTGATAATGAGCGCTTAATGGCATCAAAGTATCGAGTTAATTTTTGGTATGCATTTTCATCTATATGAAAAACCATTCCGCCTAGGTTTATATTTACAGTCTTGTTCATGATTATTATTTTTGGTTGGTTATAAGGTTTACAGCATCTGATAATTCAGTCCAGGTGCCACTAAGTTCTTTTAAAAAAGTTTGTCCTATTTCGGTCAAGCCATAATACTTTCTTGGTGGTCCTGATGTAGACTCTTCCCAACGATAATTGAGCAAACCGTCATTTTTTAATCGAGTCAATAAAGGGTAAATGGTGCCTTCAACAACTAGTAATTTTGCGTTTTTTAAAGTGTCTAATATTTCTGATGTGTATGCGTCTTTCTCTTTTAGTACTGATAGGATGCAAAACTCAAGAACACCTTTGCGCATTTGTGCTTTTGTGTTTTCAATGTTCATAATTTCATTTTTTTGATTTTGTGTGATTAAAACTGTTCATTCTTTGATTGATTTTCTGGATTTTACTCCAGCGTGATTGATTATTATGATGATTTTTTAGGAGCAGTCAACTCCAGTTTTTTAAGAACTTTTATTCCTGCTTTTCACTCTATCTTTTCTGGTCTCTAAAAAACGAGACCATAAAAGGATGCCGTTGCAATCAGGGCTATAGAGAACTTCGAGTGCTCTCATGTCTATTTTAAAAACGGGATGGTAAGCGGGTATTTATATGCTATGCCATTAGATGTTTGCATCGAAGCATAAATAATGTAAAAGAACTCAACAACTTTTAATATTAAAAAGAGTAAAAGGCTCACAATTCCTACGGTCAAAAATCCAGCATTGTCACTAAAATTAAAATCAGACAATATAAAATTGTGATTCTCATGCAAGCTATTCAACGGGATGTTTTTAAAAACAGTGATTAAAAAACAAGGAATTGCTATCATTAACAAAACTAATGAATAGAGTAATAAACTCAATTGAAAATTAATAGCTTGTTTCCCGTGGTGATCCACAAATTCCGATTCTCCTTTTTTAGTGCTCCACAATACAATTGGGAAAATGTAATTCCCAAAAGGAATAAAATATTGAGTTAGTGTACTCAAGTGTGTAAATGTGGCAATGTTTTTGTCTGTAGTTGTTTCCATTTTTTTTGATTTCTGATGATGATTGAAACTGATTTGATTTTTTGATTAATTAGGCTACCTAGTAATTTCTTATGCAAATATATGTTTAAAAAACAGTATCTTGTTTCGCATAGTACCAAATATTAACATAAAATTAACAAATAAATTTAATAGGCGTGCATAGTATTTTTTTGTATTTTAGCCAAATATCAAATGACAATACCCCTGACAGCCCATGTATTACCATTTGTAATTAAAATTCATAAACTAGAAAGCCTATGTTACTTACTGCATCAAAACTTAATAAATTTTTACTTTTCAAATTACCATCGGCTTTTATTTGCGGAGTTCGCGTAAAAAACATTGACGAAAAAAAATGTGTTGTATCCGTAAAACACCGCTGGATCAATCAAAATCCTTTTAACTCGATGTATTTTGCCGTTCAAGCTATGGCAGCAGAATTGACCACGGGCGCACTTGTGATGTTTCAAATTCAAAAAAGTGGTCGTAAAATATCAATGCTAGTAGCAAACAACAAAGGAAACTTTACCAAAAAAGCCACGGGTCGCATTACTTTTACGTGTAATGACGGTCATTTAATTGAAAAAGCAATTCAGGAAACTATTGCTACTGGAGAGGGGCAAACGTTTTGGATGAAATCCATTGGCACCGATGAAAAAGGAGTACAAGTTTCAGAAATGGACTTTGAATGGAGTGTGAGAGTAAAATAATATACTACTTATATAAAAGTAAAACGCCTCTATAAAGAGGCGTTTTTTGTTTAATACATATGGGTTTTTTAGCACTTTTTACCGGCACTTGATGCATCGCATTTTTTTCCTTTTGCTTTGCATGCTGCCATACATTTTTCAATTTCAGCTGCTGACATGGCTGCTTTTCCACCTTTTTTAGAACAACAAGCCTCTTTTTTTGCTTTTTCTTTGGCTACTGCTTTAACTTCTTGTGCATTCATTTGAAGTGTAAAAAAAGCAATTACAGCTAGGGATACTATTTTTTTCATAAGTTTTGATTTTTGATTGTTTGTATTTCAAATATAAAGATTTTATGTAATGTTGAATCGCTTCTTGTGAAAAAATTAGTCTTTATGCCGCCACTTTAACATATAAAAATAGTTTAAGAAGCTATTATAGTCATTTTTTGTATGAACTGGTTTCAATATCTAAAATGATATAAACGAGTTAATAATACATTCTAAAATCAAGTAATTTGCACAATGCATACTGTTTTTGATGCAGTTCTTCAACAATTTCAAAAATATCATCTTGCTCTTCAAACAGTCCAAAAAACAAACGGTCTAGCACGGTACTACTCACGTTAGGAAGGAATGCACCATAGCCCGAGACAGCTTTTGCACCAGTAACATCAATAAAATATTGTGCCTCATCTGGTGATAAATTAAGAATCTTTGAATTCGCAAAATGAACAATTTTTCCTCTCATTTTCCCTTCAAATAATTCGGCTATTTCTTCAAGGCTGTAAAAATATTCGTTGATGCAAATCGTATTGGCTTCGCCAGGCATTACCAGATAAATGATTTCATAATTGGTAAAATTATGATCGTCATATAGCAGTCTATTCAAGCTTTCTTCTAGTCCTTCTATGGTGTCACATGTTTTATAAATACTAGTCAATCCTTGATCTGAAGCTAGTTTTTCTAGATGTTTGACAACTTCGGTATCTAGATTTTCCTCTACATCGGCTACAGCCTCAAGACAGAAAATAAATGTATCGGTTTCCATTGTATTCGATTTAGATGATGTAAAAAATAAAGAATTCCAAATGGCACTATACCTGATTTAAAATATCTCATGATAACAAAAATAAGGTTCTACGGCTAAATTCTTGCCTAAACGAGTGTGAAGTTATTGCAAAAAAAGTGTTGTGAACACCGTTTTTTTTGTAAGACTAGTAATTGTTTTGGATATTTTTTTGCGACGAATGTTTTCTTATAAAACGCAATTAAGAATTATTGATATCTTTTTTTGAGTGCTATTAAGGCTAATACTTTGGTCTCTAATACGATATATTTGAGAAGTAAAATTGGGTCGATTGTTCGCAAAGCTATTTCTATTTCATGGTGAATCATGTTTAAAATGGCCTTGTTTTCCTCGGTAGTGGTATTCATTTTTAAAGCATGGATTACAATTTTATACGTAGACCGGTTGTATTTTCGTGTTTTTGAATTCAATCTTCTAAAACGGTAGGTACTCAAGGAATTTTTTAATTCTCTTTTTTGTAACAGAATTTGGTCTATGTAATCAAAGTTGTAGCTGCGCGCTGCTCGTATCCAGAAATCATAATCTTCATAATGCAAGTTTTCATTATAGCCGTTTAGTTTTTCATAAACTTCTCTTTTTGCCATTGCCGAAACGGAACAAACATTATTGTCTAAACGCAATAATCCTAAATAAATGTCGCCTGTAGGTTGGCTTTGTATTCGTTTTTTATTTTGGTCTACCTCAAAAAAATAGCTAAAATGCGTGTTGTCTTCAAAGATCATTTCGGCATTACCGTATACAATTCCAAGATTAGTGTAAGTGCTATTTTTAAACTGCTCTATTTGCGTGGCTACACAATCGGGATGGAGTAAATCATCAGTTGCAAAATCAATAATATAGGAGCCAGTTGAGCGCTTGAAGGCGGTATTAAAAGATTTTGTATTCCCTTGGTTTACACGATTGGCAATAAAAATAACATTGGGATAGTTAACGAGCCATTTTTCAATCTCTTCCACAGAATTGTCTGTGCTACAGTCATCTACAATAATAATTTCAATGTTTTTATGAGTTTGATTTACAATTGATTCCAGTCCTTCTTGAACAAATTTTTCATGATTGTAACAAAGACAGATAACGGAAACTAGTGGATTGTAATTCATTTGAACAAAGAAGTGTTTATATTTGAAGCTAAATTAGTAAATTAAAAATGATTCCGAAAAAAATAACAATTGCTCTAGTGGGCGATTCACTGGGTGGCGGTGGTGCAGAACGTGTCCATGCCGTGCTGTCTTGTTTTTTTGAAAGTAAAGGAATCGCGGTTCACAACATTATTTTTGTTGACGATATCGTTTATGATTACAAAGGAGTTGTGCTTAACTTAGATGAAAAAAATACAGCGACAACCTTTAAAAAGCTACAACGATTACAAGAGTTACGAAGTTATTTTAAAGAACATCATTTTGATTTTGTTCTTGATTTTCGCTATCGAGTGAATACGATAAATGAATTTTTGATGGCACATTATGTTTATCAATCGAGTATTATTTATACCATTCATAGTGGAATTTTACACAATTATATTTCAAAGAAACCCTGGATTGCCCGTTTTATTTATGGAAAACATAATTTTGTTACCGTAAGTAAAGCACTGGAAAGAGCGTTGCTCCAGCAGTATAATATTAAAGCTCAAACCATTTACAATCCTTTTGAAGTTGAAAAGATTCAACAATTAGCTCTGGCTAGTATGCCAATGGAGGATACCTATATTATTGCTGTGGGTCGAATGAACGAAAAGGTAAAACAATTTGATGTGTTGATAGAGGCGTATTCTAAAACGGTATTGCCAAAAAATGGGATAAAATTAAAAATTATTGGTTCTGGAATCTATCTTGAGGATTTAAAACGGCTTGTTGCTGAGAAAAATTTAGGTGATTTAGTAGAGTTTTTGGGTTGTCAAAAAAATCCTTTTTGTCACCAAAAAAATGCTCTTTTCACAGTAGTTACCAGCGAATATGAAGGACTTTCAAATGTGATTATAGAAAGTTTGTTAGTAGGAACTCCTGCCATTTCCTATGATTGTTTTGCTGGGCCAAGTGAAATTATTACAGACCGATTCAATGGTTTACTGGTTGAAAATCAAAATAAGGAGCAACTGGTTGAAGCCATAGATTTACTTTATACGGATGCTGAATTAAGAGCATTTTGCAAAGCGAATAGTGTACCAAGTGCGCTTCGGTTTTCAGTAGAAAAAATTGGAAATGAATGGCTTGATTATTTAAATACGAAGAGTTAAGATGCAAATAGAAATTATAGACATACCCAAGATTGAAAATGTGCTTGGGAATATTGCAGTCATAGAAAATGAGGTGATTCCGTTTGAAATTAAGCGTGTGTATTATTTATTTGATATTCCTAGTTCTTCAAAAAGAGGCGGACATTCTCATAAAAAGCTACAGCAAGTTTTAATTGCCATTTCAGGAAGTTTTGATGTAGTTTTAAAAGATGGAATTACAGAAAAAACCATTACCTTAAATAAACCTGACAAAGGATTATTGATTAAAAATGATACATGGCGCGAACTTGAAAATTTTTCATCAGGTGCCGTTTGTCTTGTCTTGGCATCAGCCACTTTTGATGAGGAGGATTATATCAGGGATTTTGATACTTTCATCAACTCAAAAAAATGAAACTACTTTATATAGTTCCAAATATCAATAATGAAGGAGGGGTTGCAAGAATCTTATCTTTTAAAACGGATTATTTTATTACACAATGCGGTTATGAAGTTCATATTTTGACTCAAAATAACGGGAATACTCCCTTGTTTTATTCTTTTCATGAGGATGTTGTGTTTCATGACATGCAATTAAAAGGTGCTGCTCCTTTGTTTGCTTTTCAATATTATAAGGCGTTAAATCAAAATATTTCCCTCATTAAACCAAATTGTATTCTAATTTGTGATAATGGATTAAAAGCTTTTTTACTGCCTTTTTTAGTTCGACGGAAAATTCCACTTTTGTTAGAGATTCACAGTTCCATTCATGTACAAGAACATCCCTCTTCTCATGCTGTATTCAGTTCCTTGAAACGGAATTTGCAATATCACTTCAAAAAGTATGCTGCTCAAAAGTATACTAAAGTTGTATTTTTATCCAATGAAAGTGCTCAAGAATGGAATGTTAGGAAGAAAGCAATAATTCCTAATCCATTATGGTTTGCCTTAAATTCTGTTGCGCCGCTTTCATCGAGAAAGGTACTTGCTGTAGCTAGAAATACTTATGAGAAAGGGCTAGACAGGTTGTTGCCTATTTGGAAAGAAGTCGTAACATTATATCCATCCTGGAAATTAGAATTATACTGTGGCAACTACCAAGATCTTGAGGTGTTAGCTCGAGAGTTAGGAATACAAGATTCGGTTGTTTTTTTAGACTCAACCAAAACGATTCAAGAGGTGTATTTACAAGCAGCCATTTATGTTATGACGTCTCGTTATGAGTGTTTTCCAATGGTTTTACTGGAGGCGATGGCTTCTGGAGTTCCTTGTGTTGCTTATGATTGTCCTTGTGGTCCAAGAGCAATTATAAATCATGGTGTTGATGGATTGCTCGTTGAAGATGGTAATCAAGATGAATTTATAAAACAATTGCAGTTGTTGATGAGCAATGAAACGCTTTGTTTAGAAATGAGCAAAAAAGCGCAAGCTACAAGTAATGCTTACCAGATAGAGCAAGTAATGCCTGAATGGCAAAAATTAATCAAGTCCTTAACCTAAAGACTTTGGGTTTGAAATAGAACATAAATAGCCCAATCTAAAACAATTAAAAAAGAATAATTTTGGATTGTTACTTTTTAAATTTTGTTCCAATGCTTTCGAAAATACTTTGAAAGCCAGAGCTATGCCATATTGAATTTTAGTTTTAATTAAAAAATCATATAGTGAAAGCAATTTGACAAACTTAGAATCAATTGTTTTTGTTTGATACAATTGCTGCAAATTTTCCAGAGATTGCTTGGTTTTACTTAAATAATCATAGTTTGTGTCAATATCACCATGTTCTACACCATTTTCAAGATGCATTAAAGAAAAAAGTTTGAGACTCAAGCGATAGGAAAGTTGGGTATCGTCATGACCGTATTTGGTGGTATTCGTGTCAAATCTTACCGTGTCAAAACACTTTTTTTTGATGAGTGTATTGTTAAAAAGCAGTGCAGAATACCCTTTTTTTTCTCGTTCAGGGGCACTTTGGTCTTCCATATAGCGACCGTATTTCCAGCGCAGTTTTTGATTATTTGAAGGGCACTTTTCAGGATGAACTCGGCCACCATAAACAATATCGAAAGTGTTTATTTGTTTGATGTAGTGGTGAATAAAGTTTTTGTTTGTGATAATTGAATCGCCATCTAAAAAAAGCAGCCAATCATATTTTGATTGTGCTGCTAGATTATTTCTATTTTCTCGGTGGCTAATATTATTTTTTAAGGAAACAAAGCTACAATGTGATAAGTCGTTTATTTTTTCATTAAAAAGATTCAAATCTGATTCTGAAGCATCATCTTGACAAATAATTTCGAATGGTATTTCTTGTTCGACGCATTGTCTATGCAGTTCTTGAACGGTAGGAAATGCATTGAAATTATAAATAGGAACAAGAATAGAAAGCATTACGAATTGCGTTGCTGTATCACTTCGAATATTTTAGAATCTTCACATTTTAATGTTTTGGATGGGAATTTCATCAATAAAGCATAATCATGCGTAGCCATAATGATTGTTTTTCCTATAGCATTAATCTTTTTTAGTACTTCAAGAACTTCGGCACTGGTTTGAGGATCAAGATTTCCCGTAGGTTCATCAGCAAGGATTAGCTCAGGGTCATTAAGTAATGCGCGAGCAATTGCTACACGCTGTTGTTCTCCACCAGATAATTGATGTGGCATTTTTTTGCCAAATTCACCCATCCCTACTTTATTTAAAACTTCCTCAATTTTAGCTTCCATTTCACCGTTATCGGTCCATCCAGTAGCTTTTAGCACAAATAACATGTTGTCATTTACGGTGCGATCTGGTAGTAACTTAAAATCTTGAAAAACAATTCCAATTTTTCGACGTAAAAACGGAATGTCATCTTCTTTTAAAGTTGCTAAATCAAAGTCAACAATTGTTCCTTCTCCCTCTGTCAAAGCCAAATCAGCGTAAAGTGTTTTCATTAAACTACTTTTACCAGAACCTGTTTTACCAATGATATAAAGAAATTCGCCATGCTTTACCTCCAAGTTTACATCAGATAAAATTGATTTATTTTCTTGATAAATAGTTACATTTTTTAAGGATAGTACGGATTGTGACATGTTTTACATTTGTTTATGGGGTAAAAGTAATAAGTTAACGCAACGATTCAAAATAAATTCTGTTGTAATGCTTAGAATTCGATAAAAAATTAAAGAACAAAATCAAACCCACCGTTTCTAAAAATAATCCTAGAACAGTATGCGAACCAACAGCAATTGTAAAAAAATCATAATAAATCCCGTATTCAATTCGTTATAGACTCAGAATATAATACATTTGAATTATTAAAATAAAAGTACAATGCGTAAACTTTCTCAATGTTTTATAGGTAGCCTTTTTATCTATGCCACTAGTCTTAGTGCACAAAAAACAGCAATATATACTCATGACTCCAGGGAATTTGACAAAGCAGTCTCATTATTCAAAGATGATCAATATGCATCTGCCCAATTAATTTTTAATAAAGTAAAAGAAACAGCCACCACCGAGGAGCTAAAATCAGATTGTACTTATTATGCCGCAAACTGCGCCATTAGAACCAACCAGTCTAATGCAGATGAGTTGATGGAACAGTTTGTTACAGATTATCCCACGAGTGTAAAACAAAATCAAGCGTATATAGAGGTAGCGCAATTTCACTTTAAACAAGGAAATTATCCTCAAGCTTTGCAATGGTTCGATAAAGTTGACGAGTCTAGTTTGAGTAGAAATGATCAAGATAAGTTTAATTTTCAAAAAGGATATGGTAACTTTAATGCTAAGAAACGCAAGGAGGCAACTGCGTATTTTAACAAAGTAATTAACTCACAAGAATATGGTTCACAAGCTAAATACTACCTAGGATTTATGGCTTATGAGGGCGATGATTATAAGCAAGCAACTAAATATTTTGATGAAGTTTCGGGTGAGGAGAAGTACAAAGAAAAATTGTCGTATTACCAAGCCGATATGAATTTTAAGCTTGGTAATTTTCAAAAAGCTATCGATTTAGGGCAAAAAGCAATGGCTGGTTCAAATGCTTTAGAAAAATCAGAGCTGAATAAAATCATTGGCGAAAGCTACTTTAATCTAAAACAATACAGCAACGCAATTCCTTTTTTAGAGGCTTATAAAGGCAAAAAAGGGAAGTGGACAAATACAGATTTTTACCAATTAGGTTATGCGCATTACAAGCAAAAAGATTTTGAAAATGCAATCAGTCAGTTTAATAAAATAATAGGAGGGAAAGATTTTGTGGCACAAAATGCCTACTATCATCTGGGCGAAAGTTACTTGAATACAGATAAGAAACAACAAGCATTAAACGCTTTCAAGAATGCGTCTGAAATGGATTTTGATCTCGCCATTCAAGAAGATGCGAGTTTAAATTATGCTAAATTGAGTTATGAATTAGGCAATTCCTATCAAAGTGTACCAGCCGTTTTACAAGCTTTTTTAAAGAAATATCCAGAGAATGCGAATAAAAATGAGATTGAGAAATTATTGATAGACTCCTATATTTCTTCTAAAAATTACAAAGAAGCGCTCGTATTATTAGAAAAAAATAAGTCACCCGAAAATAAAGTAGCGTACCAAAAAGTTCTTTTTTACCGAGGATTAGAATTGTACACCGACGCAAATTTTAATGAAGCTTTGAAAATGTTTACCAAGGCTTTAACCGAACAAAAAGATCCTGTTTTTACTGCTAGAACAATTTTTTGGAAAGCAGAAACAGAATATGTTTTAAATGATTTTAAAGAGGCTTTACTCACTTTCAAACAGTTTACAAATGCGGCTCAGGCAAACACGGTTCCGGAGTTTAAAAATCACAATTACAATATAGCATACACGTTCTTTAAGTTGAAAGAATACGAACAAGCTGGGAATTATTTTCAAAAACAAATTGATAACGCTACTGCGGATAAAGTTCGTTTTCAAGATTCTTATTTAAGACTTGCGGATTGTCGATTTGTAACTTCAAAATATGCGGAGGCCTTACAAGCGTATTCAAAAGTGGTAGACTCAAAAAGTGTAGATGCTGATTATGCTTATTTTCAAAGAGCTATTTCGTATGGTTTTATGGGTAAAAATGATAAAAAAATTAATGATTTAAATTCATTTTTAGAGGCCTATCAAAAATCTGATTTTAGAGATGATGCGTTGTTTGAACTAGCAAATACCTATGTTGCTGAAAACGAAAATGACAAAGGAATTAAGACCTACGACAGATTGAATACCGAGTTTAAAAACGGAACATTTACTTCTAGATCAATTTTACGTCAAGGTTTAATTTTTTACAATACAGATAAAGACGATCAAGCATTAGTCAAATTTAAAAAAGTTGCTGCTGATTTCCCTAGAACTCCTGAGGCACTAGAGGCTGTAGCAACAGCTAGATTGATTTATGTAGACACGGGACGAGTAAATGAATATGCAACGTGGGTTAAGACACTCGATTTTGTTGCTGTAACGGATGCAGAATTAGACAATGACAGTTATGAGGCAGCCGAAAAGCAATTTCAGCAAAACAATACAAAGCAAGCTATTGCTGGATTTGCAAGTTATGTAAGTCAGTTTCCACGCGGACTTCATGCTTTACCAGCTAACTATTATTTAGCGCAACTTTATTTTACAGATGGTGCCGAGAACAAAACTATTCCGCATTATGAGTACGTAGTGGCTCAGCCTCGAAATGAATTTTCAGAGCAGTCTTTGTCTCGATTGTCTCAAATTTATCTTAAAAATAAAGATTCAGAGAAAGCAATTGCAATGCTAACTAGATTGGAAAACGAAGCAGAAACGTCTCAAAACAAAACTTTTGCTCAGTCTAATTTGATGAAATTGTATTACGACAATAAAGACTATCCTAATTCGGGTGTTTATGCCGAAAAAGTATTGCTAAATCCTAAAACGGATAATGGAGTAAAAAGTGATGCTCAAATTATCATTGCCCGTGCTGCAATAGTTAACGGAGACGAAGTAAAAGCGAAAAGCGCTTATGCAAAATTAATGGCTACGGCCAAAGGAGAACTGGCAGCAGAGGCGTTGTATTATGATGCCTATTTTAAAAACAAAGAGGCTAATTATGAAGCTTCGAATACAGCGGTGCAAAAATTAGCTAAAAGTTATGCTAGTTATAAATATTTTGGTGCTAAAGGATTGGTGCTAATGGCTAAGAATTTTTATGGACTGAAAGATAGTTTTCAAGCCACTTATATTTTAGAGAATGTTATTCAGAATTTCACTGATTTCCCAGATGTTGTTGCTGATGCTCAAAAAGAATTAGATATTATCAAAACCGAAGAGTCCAAAACAAACTCATCTGTAACTAAATAATTGCTTCACAGAATTGTTTGGAAATGATGTTTGATTTTTAATAAAATAGAAAAATGAATTTAGATTTTTATATAGTAGATGTTTTTACGGATGCTAAGTATGCAGGCAATCAACTTGCTGTTTTTTTTGGTGCCGAAAGCCTGAGCAAAGTTAAAATGCAACAAATTGCAAAGGAAATTAACTTTGCCGAAAGTACTTTTATTACCCATATTAATAAGGAAACAAATAGTGCCGAAATTAAAATTTTTACCCCTGAACATGAAATGCAGTTTGCAGGGCATCCCATCATTGGTACATCATGGGTTTTAATGAATAAAATTTTCAATGACAATCCATCAACTATTACAATACAGGTTCCTGTGGGAGCAATTCCTGTTAATCAAAAAGATGGATTTATTTGGCTTCAGGCAGCACAACCTACTTTTTTAGACGTTTATTTGAAAGATGATTTTTCTTCATTTAGTACTTTGTCACAAGATGATTTTGATATAAATTTCCCTATTCAAGAGGTGACTACTGGTAGCGCATTTGTGATGGTACCAGTAAAAAATGAAGAGGTGCTGGGCAAGATTGTTTTGGATAAAAATAAAGCAGAACAATGGTTGCGCCAAAATTGTAAAACACCACATAGGGCTTTTTACTTTTTTTGTTTAGAAAATGAAAAATTATCTAGCAGAATGATGTGTATAGAGAACAACCAATTGATTGAGGATGCGGCTACAGGTAGTGCCAGTACATGCTTGCAAGCATTTTTGTTACAATACCACAGCCCAGAAATAAAGCTTGTCAATCACCAGGGACATTTTATACATAGGCCTTCTCAAATTTATTTTGACGGAACCAAAAGTGGTGAAAATTATGAAATTAAAATTGGTGGCAAATCTCAGTTTCTTGCAAAAGGAGTATGGGAAGTATAAGCTTGCATAAAAAAGCATTAAAAAAATAAGAAGTAAACACAATAGAAATGACATTGAATCCATCCATTATAAACGTACAGAATCATAGCAAAATCGGAATTTTAAAGCCGTTAGTATTGGGCTTTTTGTTTATGGGTATAATTCCAATTTCTTGGTCACAAAAAAAAGAGCAAATAGGGACAGAAACGGTAAACGTAGTCAAGCCATTTACTCCTAAAATTTCAGATGCCTTTAAAGTCAAAGAAGTTCCTGAACTTGAGGAAGTGGGTAATTCGAAAAAAGAAACGGTTAAATATGCTATTTTTTCATTTCCAGTAGCATCAACTTTTACACCTTCAAAGGGAAAAGCACAAGGAGTTGAAAAGGAAAAACAACCTCATGTTTTTAAAAATTATGCCACATTTGGTGCGGGTAATTATGGAACACTTGTAGGAGAACTGTTTGTGAATCATGATTTAAATGCTACTGATTATGTGGGTGGAATGTTCAGGCACCACTCCTCGCAAGGCGGGATTAACACGATAGATTTAGATAATAGTTTTTATGATACAGCATTCGATATTATGTACGGTTCAAATCAAAAAACGCTTTCGTATAATCTTGATTTGGGTTACAATAACCAAGTCTACAATTGGTATGGGTTGCCTTTAAATTTTGGAAATTCCTTAACTAATTCTGATAAAGGAGTTTTACTTGCTAGTATAGATCCTAAACAAGCGTACAATACTTTGTCTTTCTCAGGAAACGTAGTGCTTACCGAGGGAATATTAGATAAGGCTACTCTCAAATTTAATAGATTTACGGATCTTTATAAATCAGCCGAAAATCGTTTTGTGGTAAAGCCCACACTTGAACTTCAAGTAATGGATTATGCTGTAAAAACAGATGTTATTGTGGATTATGTAGGCGGAAATTTTGTCACTAATAACAGCAATACAGCAGCTATTGATTATGGTTTTGCAAATTTTGGACTCTCGCCAAGTTTTGTGATGCAAGAGAAAGATTGGACTTTAAATCTTGGTGCTACTATTTATTATAGTTTGGATACCAAAAACAGCAATAGCTCTTTATATATCTATCCAAAATTTAATGCGTCTTACAAAGTGGTGGGCGATTTGATGATATTTTATGCTGGTGCCGAAGGGAATTTAAACCAAAATTCCTATCAAGATTTTGTGACCGAAAACTCATTTTTGTCTCCTACCTTGTTGATTAACCCTACCGATAATCAATATGAAATCTACGCAGGTCTTAAAGGAAAGTTGAGCAATACTGTGAGTTATACCTTGAGAGGTTCGTATAACAATGAGCGCAACAAGGCTTTGTTTAAAAGCAATGATTATAGTGAGAGCGGCACAAATATGAACTATGGTTTTGGGAACTCATTTCAAGTGGTGTATGATGATATGCGTACCCTTCGTTTTTTCGGAGAACTTAAAGCTGATTTTTCAAAGGATGTTTCTTTTGGAATAAACGGAAGCTTTAGCAGTTTTACAAATGATTTTCAACAAGAGGCTTGGAACTTACCAGCAATTCAGATTAAAGCAAATCTTGACGTGGATATCACAGAGAAATGGTATGCTGGCGCAAATGTATTTTATGTAGGAGAACGTAAAGATCTTCAAAACAGCACTACTTTTTTACCATCAACTACTCCGATTATATTAGAAGGATATTTTGATGTGAATGCAAATGTGGGTTATAAATACAATGAGCAATTAACGGGTTTTATAAAATTAAACAATCTAACCAATAACAACTATCAAAAATGGTTGAATTTCCCAGTGCAAGGTTTTCAATTTTTAGTGGGAGCCAATTATAAGTTTGATTTTTAATTTTTTTACCGAAGCACACGGTTCAAACGAATGCACAGAGACCACAGAAAATATAATTAAAATACTTTGTGAACATTGCGCTTTCTTTGTGAACTTTGTGGTTAAATTTTAAATTATGACTTTCAAACAAAAAATCCACACTCATTATTTACAGTTGGTTCAAGACCGTATAGATGTCTTCAAAGACATGATCACGGCACTTACTGAAGATTCTAAAAATGATGCCAAAGGTTCAGCAGGCGATAAACACGAAACGGCTTTGTCGATGATGCACCTTGAGCAAGAAAAACTCAATCATAAATTGAAAGAAGTATTGGGTCAAAAAGCCATTTTAGATAAAATTGACTCCACTACAAGTGCTCAAACTATTATTGTGGGAAGCTTGGTCAAAGCCAATGGTATTTATTTGTATGTAAGTGCAGCACTTCCTAAAATTGCTGTTGATGGTATCAATGTAATTGCACTTTCTCCGCAATCACCATTGGGCTCGAAGTTAATGGGAAACCAAGAAGGATTTACTTTTGAGATTAATGGTTCAAAGTATATCATTCAATCAATTCAATAAAAATTTTGTGCTATTTACACTTTACAAGTAGAGTCTGTTTTTTATTTAGATTTTAATTGGTGTTTTGCAGTATTTAGTTATTTTTAGTTTAAATATGTAACTGGATATCGGCTTTGTGTTTTACAGATGAAACTATAATTGCATCTTTGCTTTATCAAAATAAATAAATTCATTTATAAAATATAGCATTATGTGTGGAATAGTATGTGCGTTCGACCTGAAACAAAAAGCAGAAGTTTTAAGACCTAAGGTTTTAGAAATGTCAAAAATAATTCGGCATCGTGGACCAGACTGGAGTGGAATTTTCAGCAACGAAAAAGCCATTTTATCGCATGAACGTTTAGCAATTGTGGATCCAGCATCGGGAAAACAACCTTTATTTAGCGAAGACAAACAGCTTATCTTAGCTGCCAATGGTGAGATTTACAACCATAGAGCATTGCGCAAGCAATTTGAAGGCAAGTATAATTTTCAAACAGAAAGTGATTGCGAAGTTATTTTGGCACTTTACAAAGAAAAAGGACCTCATTTTATAGATGAAATGAACGGAATTTTTGGCTTTGCCATTTATGATGTAGAGAAGGATGAATACTTCATTGCAAGGGATCACATGGGAATTATTCCTTTGTACATCGGTTGGGATGAGCACGGTACGTTTTATGTTGCTTCTGAATTGAAAGCTTTAGAAGGATATTGTACAAAAATTCAATTATTTCCTCCTGGACATTATATGACGAGTAAAGATGGCGAATTTGTACAATGGTATAAAAGAGATTGGACTGATTATGATGCTGTAAAAGATAACGAAACAAACATTCAGGATATAAAAGTAGCATTAGAAGCAGCCGTTCACAGACAATTAATGAGTGATGTACCTTATGGTGTTTTACTTTCTGGCGGGTTAGATTCCTCTATAACTTCGGCTGTAGCCAAAAAATTTGCACAAAAACGCATTGAGTCTGGTGATACTACCGATGCTTGGTATCCACAATTACACTCATTTTCAGTAGGATTAGAAGGTTCTCCTGATCTTGCAGCAGCGCAAATTGTAGCAAACCATATAGGAACCATTCATCACGAAATTAAATTCACGATTCAAGAAGGTTTAGATGCGGTCAAAGATGTAATTTACAACTTAGAAACTTATGATGTAACTACCATTAGAGCATCAACACCTATGTGGTTGATGGCGAGAGTTATTAAGTCAATGGGTATAAAAATGGTACTTTCTGGTGAGGGAGCTGATGAACTTTTTGGAGGCTATCTATACTTTCACAAAGCGCCAAATGCAAGGGAATTTCACGAAGAGAATGTGCGTAAACTAAGTAAACTGCACATGTACGATTGTTTGCGTGCGAATAAGAGTTTGGCCGCGTGGGGAATCGAAGGACGTGTTCCTTTCCTTGACAAAGAATTCATGGATGTGGCCATGCGCATCAACCCGCAAGATAAAATGATCAATGCAGCGCATCCCATGGAGAAATGGGTGGTTCGTAAAGCATTCGAAGATATGTTGCCACCAAGTGTAGCGTGGAGGCAAAAAGAACAATTTAGTGATGGTGTAGGGTACAGCTGGATAGATACTTTAAAAGAAGTTGTTGCCGTTGAGGTTTCTGACGAACAATTAGCAAATGCCAAATATAAGTTTCCGTTGCAAACACCAACATCAAAAGAGGAATATTACTATCGTTCTATCTTTCACGACCATTTTCCTAGTGACGCTGCCGCACTGTGTGTACCTCAAGAAGCCAGCGTTGCATGTAGTACTAAAATAGCTTTAGAGTGGGATGAAGCTTTCAAGAACATGAATGATCCATCGGGTAGGGCTGTAGCAAGTGTTCATGATGATGCTTACGCAAAAGTGTAGCAAAATAGTTTAATAATTAGTAAAGGAAACGCACCCGAAAGGAGTGCGTTTTTTTATGTATAAAAATAACATTAAACCTTAAAATGGTTTTAATTCTAAATTAATGCGCTCTATTTCAGGACAGTTTTTTATATTAGCGTGACTAAATTATAACTTATGAGAGCTTTTGCTTTACTTTTTTCGACACTATTTTTAATTTCATGTAACCAAAACAAAAAAATTATGGTGGATGCCATAATTACTGATGCTACTATTTATACCGTAAACAACACTTTTGACAAAGCTACCGCTATGGCAATTGATAAAGGTAAAATTGTTGCAATTGGGACAGATACTGATATTGAAAATAAATACCAGTCTAAAAACATTACAAAGGCTGATGGGAAGTTCATTTATCCGGGATTAATAGATGCACATTGCCATTTTTACACCTATGGATTGAGCTTACAAGAGGTTGATTTGCGTGGAACAAAGAGTATGGCAGACATCATAAGTCGTTTAAAAGCTTTTCAAAAAGAAAAAAATTCTGCATTTATTGTTGGTAATGGTTGGGACCAAAACGATTGGGACGTAAAAAAATATCCAACAAAGGCTGATCTTGATGTTGCATTTCCTGATATTCCAGTAGTTTTAAACCGAGTAGACAGTCACGCCATTATTGTAAACAGTAAAGCTCTTGCGCTTGCAGGAATTACAAAAGATACGAATGCCGAAGGTGGTCAAATAGAAATTGTAAACGGTGAGCCTACAGGAATTTTAGTAGACAATCCGATGGAATTAATTTTTAAAATTATACCTAAACCAACTCGTAAAATTCAAATAGCAGCTTTATTAGACGCTGAAAAAGTAATGTTTGATTATGGTTTAACAACCGTAAATGATGCTGGACTTGATCCAGATATTATTCACTTGATGGATAGTTTACAAAAAGCAAAACTGATGAAGCTTAATGTGTATGCTATGGTTACGGCCAATCAAAAAAATATTGATATGTACCTTAAAAAAGGAATTTACAAAACAGATCAACTTAATGTAAGATCTTTTAAAATGTATGGTGATGGAGCTTTAGGTTCGCGCGGCGCTTGCATGCACAAACCGTATTCGGATAAGCCGGGTCGATATGGAGCCCTACTAGCGCCTGTTGTAGGACTAAAATCGGTTGCGAAACAAATTGCGAATTCAAATTTTCAATTGAATACACACGCTATTGGTGATTCTGCAAATACAGTAATTTTAAAAATTTACAAAGAGGTATTGGCTGGAACCAAAGACAGACGATGGAAAATAGAACATGCTCAAGTGTTGCGTGAGGCTGATTTTGATTATTTTAAATTTGGCATTATTCCATCTGTTCAACCCACGCACGCTACATCAGATATGTATTGGGCCGAAGAACGCCTTGGAAAACAAAGATTAAAAAACGCTTATGCTTTCAAAAAACTCCTTCAAAAAGCTGGGACGGTTGCTTTAGGAACAGATTTTCCTGTGGAGGAAGTGAACCCAATGCTTACTTTTCATGCTGCCGTAACTCGTAAAGATGTTAAGGATTATCCTAAAGGTGGTTTTCAAATGGAAAATGCGCTATCGCGTGCCGAAACCTTGAGGGGAATGACGCTCTGGGCTGCTTATTCTAATTTTGAAGAAAAAGAAAAAGGAAGTTTAGAAGTAGGCAAATGGGCTGATTTTGTAATTTATGACGAAGATTTAATGAAAGTGAAAGAAAACATGATGGTCAAAATGAAACCAATTAGTACTTTTATTAAAGGACAAAAAGTAAAATAACAAAGTAAGTATAGTATAAGTTGATTTTATCTTTAAAATCAGAAATTGAAATGGTTTTTTGTTTCATTTTTAATTGAATGTGTTGTTTTTACTTTCAATTAGAAATTAAAGATGTTGATTGTGTTTTAAATGTGTAGTCGGAAATGCATATTTGCAGTTCTCGTTTGTTTAACAATTAAATAGAATAAGTATGTGTGGAATATTGGCCATCATTGGTAAAGGAAAAGAAGAGCAATTGGTTAGAGATCTCTCTAGTCGAATGTCACATCGTGGACCTGATGAACGGGATTTGTATGGCATGCCTAATGGTCATTATTTAAGCCATGAGCGCCTTTCTATAATTGACTTGCATTCAGGAAAACAACCTATTCAAGGTACAGCTACTGCTTACATGGTTCACAATGGTGAAATATATAATTACTTGGAATTAAAGCAAGAATATTTGAGTAACCATGTATTTCGTACCCAATCAGATTCGGAAGTTATTGTGCATCTTTATGAAGAGTTTGGATATAATTTTTGTGATAAATTAGACGGAGATTTTGCTTTTGTAATCATTGATGGTGATGATTACATGGCAGCAAGAGATCCCTTGGGTGTGAAACCCCTGTATTATGGTTTAGATGAAAGAGGCAGGATGTACTTTGCATCAGAAATGAAAGCAATTGCAGATCAATGTAAAACCTTTTCAACTTTTCCGCCAGGACATTATTATACCGCAAAAACAGGTTTTGTAAAATATTACAAGCCAGAATATGAGTATTTTGTAAATGAATACCAAGATGTGGATTATCAATTAATCCGTCAATGTTTGACTATTGCTACTCAAAAAAGGTTAATGGCAGATGTTCCATTAGGGGTTTTATTATCAGGTGGTTTAGATTCATCATTAACAACAGCAATAGCTTCTCGTTTACTTAAAAATAAATCAGAACCCTTGCACTCCTTTGCAATAGGAATAGATGAGAATGCTCTGGATATTGTTGCTGCTAGGAAAGTGGCTAATTTTTTAGGAACGCAACATCATGAGGTTTTTTTTACAGTGGAGCAGGGTATTGAACTACTTGAACAAATAATTTACCAAATAGAAACATATGATGTAATCTCAGTAAGAGCAAGTGTTCCAATGTATTTTTTGTCTAAAGTTATTGTTGAAAAAGGGATTAAAGTAGTTTTATCTGGCGAAGGTGCTGATGAAATTTTTGGAGGATATTTGTATTTTGCAAATGCTCCTTCAGTAGCTGATTTTCAACGCGAAACAATAGAGAGAGTACAAAAAATATTTACTGCCGATTTGTTGAGAGCTGATAAAGCAACAATGGCTCATGGTCTTGAAGTTAGATTACCTTTTTTAGATCAAGCTTTTTTGGATCTTGCAATTAGGATTAATCCAGAGCAAAAACTACCTAAAACATTTAGGGGTAAAGAAAAATATATTTTACGAAAAGCATTTGACACTCCTGACGATCCCTATTTGCCAGATGAAATCTTGTGGAGGCAAAAAGAACAATTTTCAGATGGAGTAGGCTACAGTTGGGTCGATGAATTAATTGCTTATTGTGCAACTCAAGTATCTGATGAACAATTGGCTACAGCGTCGAAAACTTTTCCATATAATTCGCCTACAACAAAAGAAGCCTATCTTTATCGTTCTATTTTTCAAAAGCATTTCCCGCAATTGAGCGCTGCCCAAACAGTAAGAAAGTGGATTCCAAAGTGGCAAGAAAATTTAGATCCTAGTGGAAGGGCTAATGCTGCTCACGAAGAATCAGCATACGCTGGAATAGCGTAAATTTTAAATACGATATTCATTATTTTATCTTGAAAGATTTTCAAAACCACCTATAAACAGTGGATTTTGAAAGTCTTTTTTTGTGCTTCCTAATTTTTTATTTTGTGATTCATACGGAATGAGTGAGACGACCCATTTTTCAATCTATTTTTATAAACAAATGTTAATAACTTAAAGCCTTTAAAACTGATTTTAACGGTAATATAATTTGCGTTTTTATATATTTGCGTGTTATACAAAAATTACATTTTTAGAATAAAGATATGAGCGAAGAAATCAAGAAGGACAATTATTCAGCGGATAGTATTCAAGCATTAGAGGGAATGGAGCACGTAAGGATGCGTCCATCAATGTATATAGGTGATGTAGGTGTAAGAGGTTTGCACCACTTGGTATATGAAGTAGTAGATAACTCTATTGATGAGGCTATGGGTGGCCATTGCGATACCATTAGGGTAGATATCAACGAAGATGGTTCGATTTCTGTTGAAGATAATGGTCGTGGAATTCCTGTTGGTATTCACAAAAAAGAAGGTGTATCTGCGCTTGAAGTTGTAATGACAAAAATTGGTGCAGGAGGAAAATTCGATAAAGATTCTTATAAAGTATCTGGAGGTTTACACGGTGTGGGTGTATCTGTAGTAAATGCATTATCAAACCATTTAAGAGCAACTGTTCATAGCAGTGACGGTAAAATATACGAGCAAGAATACGAAAAAGGGAAAGCGTTATATCCAGTAAAACAAATTGGAGAAACGACAAAGAGAGGTACGATTGTAACTTTTTACCCAGATCCAACTATTTTTACTCAAACTATTGAGTATTCTTATGATACACTTTCGGCACGTATGCGTGAATTGTCTTTCTTGAATAAAGGAATTACAATCACTTTTACTGATAAAAGAGAATTAGATAAAGATGGGAATTTTGTTTCTGAAGTTTTTCATTCAGATGAAGGATTAAAAGAATATATCCGTTATTTAGATGGTAATAGAGAACCTATTATTGCGCATGTAATATCAATGGACCACGAAAAGGGAGAAATTCCAGTTGAGGTGGCTTTGATTTATAACACCAGTTATACCGAAAATATTTTTTCATACGTAAATAATATCAATACGCATGAAGGTGGAACGCACTTGCAAGGTTTTAGAACGGGTCTAACACGATCTTTGAAAAAATATGCTGATGCATCTGGAATGTTAGATAAATTAAAGTTTGATATTTCTGGTGATGATTTCCGTGAAGGTCTTACGGCAATTATTTCTGTTAAGGTTGCTGAACCACAGTTTGAGGGTCAGACTAAAACGAAACTTGGAAACAGAGAAGTTGTTTCTCCAGTAAGTCAAGCGGTGAGTGAAATGATTGAAAATTATTTGGAAGAAAATCCAAATGATGCTCGAATAATAGTTCAAAAAGTAATACTTGCAGCTCAAGCCCGTCACGCAGCTAAAAAAGCTCGTGAAATGGTACAGCGTAAAACTGTAATGGGTGGAGGCGGATTGCCAGGTAAACTTTCAGACTGTTCTGAACAAGATCCTGCAAAATGTGAAGTATATCTTGTCGAGGGAGATTCGGCAGGTGGAACCGCCAAGCAAGGACGTGATCGCGCCTTTCAAGCAATTTTGCCATTACGTGGTAAAATTTTGAACGTAGAAAAAGCAATGCATCACAAAGTTTTTGAAAACGAAGAGATCCGAAACATTTTTACAGCACTTGGTGTTACAATTGGAACCGAAGAAGACAGTAAAGCATTAAATATATCAAAGTTACGTTACCACAAAGTTATTATTATGTGTGATGCCGATGTCGATGGTAGTCACATTTCTACGCTAATCTTAACGTTTTTCTTCCGTTTTATGAAAGAGTTAATAGAGGAAGGTCACGTATACATTGCAGCACCACCTTTATATTTAGTTAAAAAAGGAAATAAAAAGGAATATGCTTGGAACGATGTACAACGCGATCAGGCGAATGAAAGAATGGGCGGAAGCGCAGGAATTCAACGTTATAAAGGTCTTGGAGAAATGAATGCAGAGCAATTGTGGGAAACGACTATGGATCCAAGCTTTAGAACATTACGTCAGGTAACTATTGACAGTTTAGCCGAAGCAGATAGAGTTTTTTCTATGTTAATGGGTGATGAGGTTCCTCCAAGAAGAGAATTTATAGAGAAAAATGCAGTGTATGCTAATATTGATGCTTAATTTTAAAATACAATAGAAACCAATAAACATTAAATAACCAAAATAACAATTAACCGAATAAACTTAATAATATGAAAGTTACCATTGTAGGCGCAGGAAATGTAGGTGCGACATGTGCTGATGTGATTTCTTATAGAGGAATTGCTAGCGAAGTAGTTTTGCTGGACATAAAAGAAGGTTTTGCCGAAGGTAAAGCGCTCGATATTATGCAATGTGCAACAAATACAGGTTTTAATACCAAAGTGTCTGGCGTTACAAATGATTATGCAAAAACTGCTGGAAGTGATGTAGTGGTAATTACATCTGGAATACCAAGAAAGCCAGGTATGACACGCGAGGAGTTAATAGGTATAAATGCAGGAATTGTGAAAACGGTTGCTGAAAATGTATTGAAACATTCTCCAGATACCATAATAGTTGTAGTTTCAAATCCTATGGATACAATGACTTACTTGGCATTGAAATCTACAGGATTACCAAAAAATAGAATTATAGGAATGGGTGGGGCTTTGGATAGTTCTCGCTTTAGAACGTATTTGTCTCTAGCATTAGACAAGCCAGCAAATGATATTTCAGCAATGGTTATCGGTGGGCATGGAGATACAACCATGATTCCATTAACACGATTGGCTTCTTATAATGGGATACCCGTATCTCAATTTTTATCAGAAGAAGAGTTGCAGAAAGTGGCTGCTGATACAATGGTGGGTGGAGCTACGCTGACAGGTTTACTAGGTACTTCAGCTTGGTACGCACCAGGAGCTTCTGTTGCTTTTCTAGTAGATAGTATTTTGAACGATCAAAAGAAAATGATTGCGTGTTCCGTTTTTGTTGAAGGTGAGTATGGTCAAGAAGATATTTGTATCGGTGTACCGTGTATCATTGGTAAAAATGGTGTAGAAGAAATTCTGAATATTGAATTAAATGATTCTGAAAAGGCTTTGTTTGCCAAAAGCGCTGATGCTGTGCGACAAATGAACGATGCCTTAAAGGACATTTTATAGAAATATCAAATATATAAGAATTCAAAGACTGCTAGTTGCACAGCAGTCTTTTTCTTGATATTAATCAATAAATAAATTGGTTAATCATAACCTTAATTATATATTTGCTCGGTTTAAAAAAAATACTACGGTATAAAATCTATTTTTTTTCTTGTTTGTAATAATTAAAAAACTGATTTTCAATGCTTAAGTTGAAATTATAATATAAAATAATTAATTTTTAGTAATAATGCAGAATAAAGGACTTATTAAATTTTTCGCAATTCTATTTGCATTGGTAAGTATTTACCAACTTTCTTTCACTTTTTTGGCCAATAACATCAAAAGTGATGCTAAAGTTTTTGCAGGAGATAATCCTGATAAAGAGTTGAAATATTTAGATTCTATTGGTAAAGAAAAAATATTAAACCTTGGATTTACTGATTTTACATATGATGAAGTAAAAAACAAACAAATCAACAAAGGTCTTGACTTAGAAGGAGGAATTAACGTAATTCTTCAAATTTCTATCAAAGATGTTTTGAGAGGTTTATCAAACAACTCTAAAAACCCAGTCTTTAATAAGTCGCTAGCTGATGCTTCGGCTAATTTTGAAGGAAACAAAACATATTTAGATAAATTTTACGAGGCTTTTGATGCCAATTCAAAAGGAACTGTAAAATTAGCTTCTCCAGATATTTTTGCAAACAGATCTTTGCAAGGTGAAGGTGGTGTGAGTTTTCAAATGACTGATGCTGAGGTTCAAAAAGTTATCAAGAGAAAAGTAGACGAATCTATTGAAAGTGCTTTTAAAGTACTAAGAGAGCGTATTGACAAATTTGGAGTAACGCAACCTAACATTCAAAAATTAGGAGAAACAGGAAGAATTCTTGTGGAACTTCCTGGGGCTAAGGATGTTGATAGAATTAAAAAATTATTAGGAGGTAAAGCACAACTTGAATTTTGGGAAACGTACAAAATTGAAGAAGTTGGTAATTTCTTAATGGCTGCTAATGAAGCATTGAAAAAAACTGAAATCAAAACAAATGTTGTAAAGCCAGTTGTAAAAGATTCATTGAGCGCGTTATTAACTGATACAAAAGATTCAACAGCTGCAAAAAAAGGACAAAATCCTTTGTTTGATAAAATAGTAAGTCAAGGAGGCGGGCCGGTTTTAGGTTTGTTTTCTCCTAAAGATACTGCTACTATTAATACGTATTTTAAAAGACAGGATATAAAAATTTTATTACCTGCAACATTGACTTACGCTAAATTTGTTTGGGGTAAACCTCTTAATATTACTGATGATAAGCAAAAGCAAATTGAAGTAGTAGAATTATACGCTTTACGCGGTAACAGAGATAACAACCCAGCAATGGTTGGCGCTGTTGTAACGGATGCAAAAGATACTTTTGATCAGTTAGGAAAACCTGCTGTTTCAATGCAAATGAATTCTCAAGGTGCTAAAGGTTGGGAAGAATTAACAGGTAGAGCATTTACTCAAAAAAGTAATATAGCCATTGTTTTAGATAATGTAGTGTATTCTGCTCCAGGAGTAACTAGTGGACCTATTTCAGGTGGAAGATCTGAAATTTCTGGTGCATTTGACGTAACAGAAACTAAGGATTTAGCTAACGTACTTAATGCGGGTAAATTACCAGCTTCGGCTGATATTATTCAGTCAACTGTAGTAGGTCCTTCATTAGGTCAGGCTTCTATTGACGCTGGATTGACATCATCAATCATTGGATTTTTACTAGTTTGTTTCTGGATGGTTTTTTACTACGGAAAAGCAGGTTGGTATGCTAACTTAGCCTTATTATTAAACTTATTGTTTTTGTTCGGTATTATGGCAAGTTTTGGTTTTGTATTAACATTGCCAGGTATTGCAGGTATTGTATTGACTTTGGGTACAGCGGTAGATGCGAACATCATTATATACGAAAGGGCTAAAGAGGAATTACGTGATGGTAAATCTTTATCAGAGGCTGTATCTTCGGCCTACGGATGGCATGGTGCAATGCGTTCTATCATTGATGCAAACGTTACACACGTATTAACTGGTGCGATCTTGTTTATTTTTGGAACAGGTCCAATTAAAGGTTTTGCATTAACATTACTTATAGGTATAGCGACATCATTATTTACATCAATTTTTATTGCAAGAATTTTTATTGATAAAAATATAGCTGGAAAAGCTGATTTAACGTTCTGTACCAATATGACTAAAAATTGGTTTACAAACTTTAACTATGACTTTATCAAAATCAAAAAATTTACTTACATCTTCTCTTCAGTTGTTGTAGTTGTAAGTTTGATTTCTATTTTCTTTGTTAATGGTTTAGATCAAGGAGTTGATTTTGTGGGAGGTAGAACTTTTCAAGTTAAATTTGAAAAATCAATAGATGCTTCTGTAGTTTCAGAAGAATTATCAACGGCATTTGGTACTCCAGTAGAAGCTAAAGTTCTAGGTGATGATGATCAATTGAAAATCACTACTAAGTATAAAATTAAAGAAGATGGTATTGCAGTAGATAAAGAGGTAAATGAAAAATTATACAATGCACTAGCTAAGTATTTTCCCAACACATCTTATGATAAATTTACCAATACTTTTGACGGTAAGAAAGTTGGAGTGTTACAAGCTTCTAAAGTTGGTGCTTCTATCTCTGAGGACATCAAAACAAATTCTTACTGGGCTGTTTTAGGTGCTCTTGCAGTTATCTTTTTATACCTTATGATCTCTTTCCGTAAGTGGCAGTATTCATTAGGTGCGATTGCAGCCGTAGCGCATGACGTTATCTTTGTATTAGGAATTTACTCTTTATGTTACAAATTCATGCCTTTCCACATGGAAATGGACCAACACTTTATTGCTGCTATTCTTACTGTAATTGGGTATTCAATGAATGATACGGTAATTGTATTTGACAGAATTAGAGAGTTTATTTTAGGAAAAAGAAAAGGAAGTTTTGAGAGTATTGTAAATGCATCGATTAACACTACTTTATCAAGAACTTTAAATACTTCATTGACAATGATTTTAGTACTATTGACTATGTTCCTTTTTGGAGGTGAGTCAATCAGAGGATTTATTTTTGCAATGTTAGTAGGTATTATTGTGGGTACATATTCATCTTTATTTATTGCTACCCCAGTTGTAGTAGATACTTTTACTAAAGAGGATAAAAGCACAATTGAAAAAGAACATGCTGCAGAATAATTTATAGTAGTATTGCTATTAAAAAAAAAGGTTCAACGTAAGTTGAACCTTTTTTTGTTATTATTGTACCTTAATATTTAATCTCTTTGCATGAAATCGTATTTGTTTTTTATTTCAACCTATTGGATGATTGCTTTTTCCTTTGTGAGTAATGCTCAGGAGATTCAGGATGATACAAAAATTGGTTTTTCCATAGGATATGGTAGTGAGTTTAAAAATAGAAATTATACCTATTCAAATCAATATTTAAAGTTACAATTTTTGACCACTTTTAAAAAGACTAAAAAATTTAGCTATGATTTGGTTCTGCAACCTGAGTATAATAGAGGTACACATCAACTTTTAAATCTCTACTTTGTTAAACCTGAAGAGGAAAATTATATTGAAAAAAGAGAAAAGTATACGAAATTAAAGACCTGTAATGAATATGTTCTGAATGTAGGATTGTTGATGCGTTTTTCTTTTTCAAAGAGATCTAATATTTATCTGCTAGGAAGTGTAGGTCCAATGTATATTGATACTGCAACAGAGCGATTATCAAAAGGTTTTGCTTTTGCAGATGTTTTAGCTTTGGGTTTTAACTATAAAATGGGACAATTTATACTAGATGTAAGACCTAATTTAAGGCATACTTTTAATGCAGGGCTTCAAAGTAATAATTCTGGTTTTAATACTAAAAACATTGAATTTGGAATTCTTTATACTCCAAAAAAAAAGCGTTAAATCTATATTGAATTAACGCTTTTTGTATATGAAAAATGTTTGTCTAGTTTTTTTTAGCTTTGATAACAAAATACAAGCCTATTAATACAAAGGGTATACTAAGCCATTGTCCTGTTGAAAATAACCCAAGTGCATTTTCAAAACCTCCTTGGCTTTCCTTAACAGATTCAACGATGAATCGAACTGTGAATAAAAGGACTAAGAACATCCCGAATATATAACCACTGTAATTTCTTTTATCGGTCTTCCAATACAAGAAAAATAATGCAGCAAATACAAAAATATAAGCAAAAGCTTCGTACAGCTGAGTTGGGTGTTTAACGGGTACTTGTTCTAGTAGTGTTGCAAAATTTGGGTCATTTGCAATAGCATTATACGCATCGTTAGGATTGGCTATTTGCGTGCTACTAACAGCATCTTGCGGGCTAAAATGATCTCTTAAAAACTTGATTCCAAAAGGTGAATTAGTAACGTTTCCAATAATTTCGGAGTTAAAGAAGTTTCCTAAACGTACAAAAATAGCGCCACTACCAACCGGAATAACAACACGATCTAAAATCCATAATTGAGGCCTTTTTAAAATATTTTTGCTGTAAAAATACATGGCAATGATGATAGAAATAGCAGCACCATGACTAGCCAATCCTTGAAATCCTGTAAATTCCCATCCTTGAATAATATTAAATAGTGATTCATTTGGGTTTTCTTTTACTGGTAATAAAATTTCTGCTAAATGGTTGCGATAATATTCCCAATCGTAAAAAAAGACATGGCCCAAACGAGCTCCTGCTAATGTGGCAAGGACAGTCCAAATGAACAAAGAATCTAGTTTTTCAATAGATTCTCCTTCTCTTTCGAATATGTGTTTCATGATATACCAGCCTAAACCAAAGGCTACAACAAACATTAAACTGTAAAATCTAATCATGAAAAAACCTAAATCAATTCCTTCTGATGGGTTCCAAACTAAGTTTAATGCGTGTGTCATGTGTTTTTTTTAATTTTGTATCGTAAAAATAGTGATTATTATAAGAGAAGATATTAACTCTTTGTTGTTTTTTTGGGTACTGGATCATATCCTGTTTTTCCCCAAGGATGACAGCTAAAAATACGTTTTACACCAAGAAAAGTTCCGTAAAATAAACCATGTACTTGCAAAGATTCAATCATATAATGTGAACATGTAGGTTCAAAACGGCATGCTGCTGGTGTAAATGGAGAAATTGCGACTTGATAAAACCGTACTAAAAAGACAAACGGAAAAATTACAACTTTTTTGATCATGTTTTTTGCTTGTCTCTTATAAACTAGTTAATGCTAAACGTAGTTCCCTCTTTACCGTCTTTTAATTGAATTCCAAGTGCAATTAATTGATCTCGAATTTGATCGGACAAAGCAAAGTTTTTATTTTCTCTTGCTTGTTTTCTCATTTCGATAAGCATGTTTACGGTGCCTTCTAATTTATTATTTGTAGTATCTGATATTTTTTCATCTTCTAATCCTAAAACATCAAATACAAAACCTTGCATTGTTGTTGTAAAAAGATCTAAATCCTCTTGATGTAGCGTTTCTTTATTGTCTTTTAAAAGATTTACGAATCGAACTCCTTCAAATAATTGTGCAATTAAGATAGGGGTATTAAAATCATCGTTCATAGCATCGTAACATGATTGTATCCAGGCAGGAATGTCTATCGTACTTGCATTTGAAACAGGAATTTCTGAAATTGAATTCATAGCTTCCATAAGTCTTTTAAAGCCTTTTTCAGCTGCAACAATAGCGTCATCAGAAAAATCAAGAATACTTCTGTAATGTGCCTGTAACATAAAAAAACGCGCTACTGATGCTGAGAAGGCCTTACTTAAGATCGTGTTTTCACCGGTCAAAATCTCTCGGGGTAAAATATTATTACCGGTAGATTTTGCCATTTTTTTACCATTTAGTGTTAGCATATTTGCATGCATCCAATAGTTCACAGGAGTTTGTCCTGTGCAAGCCTCATTTTGTGCAATTTCACATTCGTGATGTGGAAACTTTAAATCCATCCCTCCACCGTGAATGTCAAAATGATTTCCTAAATATTTGGTGCTCATGGCAGTACATTCTAAATGCCATCCTGGGAAACCATCACTCCATGGTGAAGGCCAGCGCATGATATGTTGCGTTTCTGCTTTTTTCCAAAGCGCAAAATCTTGAGGATTTCTTTTATCACTTTGTCCATCAAGATCACGTGTATTGGCAAGCATGTCTTCAATGTTACGGCCACTTAATTTGCCGTAATTGTTTGTTTCGTTAAATTTAACAACATCAAAATAGACAGAACCATTGGCTTCATAACCTATTCCTGAAGCAATTATTTTTTTTACAATTTCAATTTGTTCAATTATATGACCAGTTGCAGTAGGTTCAATACTTGGAGGTAAAAAATTGAAAGCACTTAAAATATCATGAAAATCTACGGTATAGCGTTGTACTACTTCCATAGGTTCTAATTGTTCTAAACGCGCTTTTTTTGCAATTTTATCTTCACCTTCATCTACATCATCTACAATATGACCAACATCCGTAATGTTACGCACGTAGCGAACTTTATAATCTAAATGCAAGAAGTATCTAAAAATCATATCAAAAGACATGAATGTTCGTACGTTTCCTAAATGGACATTGCTATATACCGTTGGACCACACACGTACATGCCTACATTTCCCTCAATTATAGGTTCAAAAAGTTCTTTTTCTCCAGATAATGAATTGTAAATTCTGAGTTTTTGGTTGCTGTATAATGGCATTTCGACTTATTGTTTTTCTCATTTAATCCAACCTTTTATGTATGGGCTAAAAATGTGAATGAATAATTAATAATTACTTATTGCGTTCTTGTACTTTTTGATATTTATTCTTTAATAAGTGAGTACAGTTTTAGAATTTGGTTTCTAATTTAATGTAGTCTAAGAACTCTCTTCTAGTAACTGCATCTTTGAATTTCCCTCCAAATTCGGATGTTACAGTACTACTTTCAATATCACTAATACCTCTAGAGTTTACGCAAAGGTGTTTTGCATCTATCACACAAGCTACATCTTCAGTGCCAAGCGCTACTTGTAATTCTTGCACAATTTGCATGGTTAAACGCTCTTGAACTTGAGGTCTTTTTGCATAATATTCTACGATACGATTCATTTTGGATAAACCAATAACTGTTCCGTTTGAGATATACGCTACATGAGCTCTACCTATGATAGGCAATAAATGATGTTCACAAGTAGAATACACGATAATATTCTTCTCCACCAACATTTCTCCATATTTGTAATTGTTGTCAAATGTTGATGCTTTTGGTTTTCTATTAGGATTTAATCCACCAAAAATTTCTTTCACAAACATTTTTGCTACTCTATTTGGTGTTCCTTTAAGACTATCATCCGTTAAATCCATTCCTAAAGTAAGGAGTATGTTTTCAACATCTTTTTTTATTTTTTCGATTTTGTCATCATCAGAGATGTCAAATGCATCTTTTCTAATTGGATTTTTTGCGGACAAACTCACGTGATTGTCACCTATTTCGTCTTGAAATTCTTCGTTTTTTATCATTAAAAGAAACTATTATAGTGGGTATATTTATTCAAGCGGTAAAGATAATAATAAATAACAAAGTTTTTCAATGACGCTTACTATTTAAGAGTACTTTATGGCTTTGCCATTTGTTTTTTACTGTTTTATTCTAAAAAAAAGAAAGGCAAATCTACTGTAGATTTGCCTTTCTTTTTATAGATAAAATTTTTTTATAACGCGTTGTAAGCAGTAATTGCAGCTTTTAAAATGGCAACTGCTTTTATTAAATCTTCTTTCTTTAAGACATACGCTATTCTAACTTGATTTAGTCCCATTCCTGGAGTTGAGTAAAAACCAGCAGCTGGTGCAACCATTACAGTTTCTCCATTCAAATCAAAACTTTCTAGTAACCACTGTGCAAAAGCATCAGCGTTATCTATTGGCAATTGTGCGATACAGTAAAAAGCACCTTTTGGCTTGCTAATCACAACACCATCTATTTTGTTTAATTCTTCAATTAGGGTATCACGTCTTTCTCTATATTCTGATATAACTTCGTCAAAATAAGATTGTGGTGTGTCTAGAGCTGCTTCGCTAGCAATTTGTTCAATAGTGGGAGGACTCAAACGTGCTTGTGCAAATTTCATAGCCGCTGCCATCACTTCTTTATTTTTTGATGTGATACAACCTATTCTTGCGCCACACATACTGTAACGTTTTGATACAGAATCAATCATTATGGCGTGCTCCTCAAGTCCAGGAATGCTCATTACAGAATAATGTACATCACCATCGTAAGTAAACTCACGGTACACTTCATCAGATATTAAGAATAAATCATGCTTTTTTACAAGTTCTGCTAGTTGCAAAATTTCTTCTTTTGAGTATAAATAACCTGTTGGATTTCCAGGATTACAGATTAAAATTGCTTTTGTTTTTGGTGTAATTAACTTTTCAAAGTCGGCTACGGCAGGTAATGCAAAACCGTTTTCGATATTTGATATCACTGGAACAACGGTAACACCTGAAGCAGTTGAAAAACCATTGTAATTAGCATAAAAAGGTTCAGGGATAATAATTTCATCCCCTTGATCCATGGTACTTCCCATTGCAAATAGCAATGCCTCAGAACCTCCAGTGGTAATGATGATATTTTCTGTAGACACATCAATACCTTGCTGAGTATAATAATGTGATAATTTTTCACGATACGATTCATTTCCAGCAGAATGACTGTATTCTAAGATGGTTAAGTCAATATTTTTTACAGCTTGCATTGCAACTTCAGGAGTTTTTATGTCCGGTTGTCCAATGTTTAAGTGGTATACTTTATGACCTTTCTTTTTTGCAATTTCAGAGAATGGGACCAATTTACGTATTGGTGATTCAGGCATTTGTTTGCCTTTGTTCGATATAGTTGGCATAATTTTGAATTATTGATGTACAAAATTGCGATTTTTTTTCGAAAGTAAATGCAATAAAAAGGTTTATCAATTGTTAAATCTTTCTTTTTAAATTATTAATTCATTAATTTTATGACAAATAAAAATAATGAAACAAATTTTACTTTTCTTTTTTTTGTGTTTAACATTCATAGCTTATTCTCAAAATGGTTTTCAGTTTCAAGGTAAAGCGACTAAAACGGTAGTTCCTTTTAAGTTGATTAATAATTTAGTTTTTGTACCCATAAAAGTAAACGGTGTTGAGCTTAATTTTTTATTGGATACCGGTGTTGCCGAAACTATTCTTTTTAGTCTGGAAGATAAAAAAGAGTTCCGTTTTCTAAATACAGAGAAAATTACCTTAAGAGGTTTGGGTAGTCAAAAAGCAGTTGAAGGATTAAAATCAACTAATAACACCCTTGTTTTTGGAAATTTAATTAATAAAGGTCATTTGTTATATATTGTATTAGATCCTGAATTTAATTTTTCATCTCATGTGGGTATTCCTGTCAATGGAATTATTGGGTATCAATTTTTTAGAAATAATCTCATTGAAATTGATTACCATAAAAAGCAAATTATTGTTTATAAAGACAATAAAGAAAACCGAGCAAAAGTGTCAAAAAAAGCAACGGCTATGTCTATTGCCATAGAAAAATCAAAACCATACATAAATAGTAATGTGAGTATTTCAAGTACTTTGATTCCTGTAAAATTATTGATAGACATTGGTAATAGTGACGCTGTATGGCTGTTTAAAAACAATAGGAATGATTTCCAAATTCCGTCTAAGAATTTTGATGACTTTCTAGGAAGGGGTTTTAGCGGTGATATTGAAGGTAAAAAAGCTCGGATAGCTCGTTTTGAGTTGGGATCGTTTCAATTTGATGGTCCTATTGCAGCATTTCCTGATAGCGTTTCTACTAAAAATGTTTCTATGGTCCAAGACAGAATGGGATCTGTAGGTGGCGAAATTATGCGTCGATTTAAAGTAGTTTTTGACTACACTAACCAAAAGCTTTTTTTAAGAAAAAATAGATATTACAAAAGTGCATTCAGTTACAATAAAAGTGGTATTGAGATTGAACACAACGGTCTTGAGTGGGTGCAAGAAACAGTAAAAATGGAAACAGTACCCTCAAACTTTGGTTATAATAAAGGAGCAGGAGGAGTTACAATTTATCCTAATGATTTTAAATATAAGTTTCAGCTCAAACCAATTTACCAAATAGCGCATGTGAGAAAAAATTCAGCAGCAGCAAAGTCTGGATTAAAAAGTGGCGATGTGATAATTAAAATTAATAAAAATAATCCTTTTGATATGTCTTTGCAAGATATTAATACAATGTTAAAATCAGAATATAGCAAGTGGATTTCTTTGGAGGTGGAGCGCAATGGTTTACCCCTAAAATTTAAATTTCAACTGGATGATATTTTGTAGTTTATCATCCAGAGAAATGAAGAATTAGTTTGTAGTGACTTCGCCTTTTATTTTTAGAGCAATTCTACCTCCTTCATAATTGATGGCATTAGATTCAACAGTTATTGTTTTTCTAATAGGACCTGGAGCCATGTTGTATTTTACACTTATTTTCCCAGTTTTCCCGGGCATTATTGGCTCGTTTGGTTTGGTTGGAACAGTACATCCGCAGGTAGATAACACATTTGTGATGATCAATGGAGCGTTTCCGGTATTTGTAAAAATAAAATCCCGAACTCCATTTTCTGTGTTTTTAACTTTTCCGAAGTCAATGGTATTGTCAGGAGCTTCAAAATCAATTTTGGGTCCGTTTTGGGCAAAGCCAATACTTGAAAACAGAATTAATGTCAATAGTGTAATAGTTTTTTTCATTGTAGTTCTTGATTGGGTTAGGTAAATATACCGTGTTTATAATTATAGAACAAAATTTTATTTCTCTTTTTATAGTCTACTTAATTATTTACTTTTGTTCACTATTATATAAATACAAATATCAGACCAAAGACTACAGCTGCATTTTTTGGAATGTTCAAATGTCTTAAAACTCTAAATAAAATGACTATTCCTGCACAATTTGACGCTAAAACCATTGAAAATAAGTGGTATGACTACTGGATGAAAAATAATTATTTTCACTCAGAACCAGATCATAGAACACCATATACCATAGTAATTCCACCACCAAATGTAACCGGAGTTTTGCATATGGGGCACATGCTAAACAATACCATTCAGGATGTATTGATAAGAAGAGCACGTCTTAAAGGCTTTAATGCATGCTGGGTTCCTGGTACAGATCACGCATCTATAGCAACAGAAGCGAAGGTTGTAGCCAAGTTGAAAGCAGAAGGAATCAATAAAAATGATCTGACTCGTGAGGAATTCTTAGCGCATGCGTGGGAATGGACAGATAAATATGGTGGAGTAATTTTGGATCAACTAAAAAAGCTTGGTGCTTCTTGCGACTGGGAAAGAACAAAATTTACAATGGACCCTGATATGTCAGCCTCTGTAATTAAATCTTTTGTTGATTTATACAACAAAGGTTTGATTTATAGAGGATACCGAATGGTAAACTGGGATCCTGAAGCTAAAACAACTTTGTCTGATGAAGAAGTTATTTATGAAGAACAACAAGGAAAACTCTTTTTTCTTAAATATAAAATTGAGGGGACAGAAGAATTTCTAACCATTGCTACAACACGTCCAGAAACAATTTTTGGAGATACTGCAATTTGCATCAACCCTAACGATGAACGTTTTGCTCATTTGAAAGGTAAAAAAGCAATTGTCCCAATTTGCGGAAGAGTAATTCCAATCATTGAAGATGAGTATGTTGATATCGAATTTGGAACAGGTTGTTTAAAAGTGACTCCTGCTCACGATATGAATGACAAAACTCTTGGAGAAAAGCATAATCTTGAGATTATTGATATTTTTAACGAGGATGCAACTTTAAATAGTTTTGGATTACACTATCAAGGGCAAGATCGTTTTGTGGTTCGGGAAGCTATTGCTATAGAATTGCAAACAATAGGTGCTTTAGCAAAAACAGAAACGCATCTTAATAAAGTAGGAACTTCAGAAAGAACCAAAGCTGTTATTGAACCACGCTTGTCTGATCAGTGGTTCTTAAAAATGGAAGAATTAGTTAAACCAGCAATCAAATCAGTGCTTGAGGATGGTGACATTATATTGCATCCAGCTCGTTTCAATAATACATATGCACATTGGTTAAACAATATTAGAGACTGGAATATCTCCCGTCAATTGTGGTGGGGACAACAAATTCCAGCTTATTTTTACGGTGATGGAAAAGAGGATTTTGTAGTTGCAGAGAATATTGATGATGCTTTAAAGTTAGCAAGAGAGAAAACTTTAAACCTTGAACTTGAAACAAAAGATTTAAAACAAGATGTGGACGCCTTAGACACTTGGTTTTCTTCTTGGCTGTGGCCAATGTCTGTTTTTGGAGGAATTATGGATCCTGAAAGCGAAGATTTTAAATATTATTATCCAACGAATGATTTGGTTACAGGTCCAGATATTTTGTTTTTCTGGGTAGCCCGAATGATTATTGCAGGGTATGAATACACGGGACAGAAGCCATTTACGAACGTATATCTGACTGGTTTAGTTCGGGACAAACAAAGACGCAAAATGTCTAAATCTTTAGGGAATTCTCCTGAGCCTTTAGAATTGATTCAAAAATTTGGTGCTGATGGAGTTCGTGTAGGGTTGCTTTTGAGTGCTTCTGCGGGTAATGATATTATGTTTGATGAAGAGTTGTGCAACCAAGGAAAAGCCTTTACCAATAAAATTTGGAATGCATTCAAATTGATAAAAGGTTGGGAAGTTTCAGATGCTATACCACAACCAGAATCATCTAAAGTAGCAATCGAATGGTATCAAGCAAAATTGCAACAAACATTAGTAGACATTGAAGATAATTTTGAGAAATACAGAATTTCAGATGCTTTGATGGGGATTTACAAATTAGTTTGGGACGACTTCTGTTCTTGGTTTTTAGAAATGATTAAACCAGCATATCAGCAACCAATTGACAGCGTAACTTTTGCGAAAGCGATTGAAATGCTTGAAAACAACCTGAAATTATTGCATCCGTTTATGCCTTTCTTAACCGAGGAAATTTGGCATTTAATAGCAGAGAGAACGGCTGATGAAGCTTTAATTATTTCGACTTGGCCAGAATTAACATCTTTTGATTCACAATTAATTACAAGTTTCGAATCTACTATAGAAGTAATTTCAGGAATTAGAACAATTCGTAAAGATAAAAACATACCATTTAAGGATGCTATTGACTTTAGAGTCGTAAACAATGAAAATGCGTCAACTTATTTTGACAGTGTTATTGTTAAATTAGGAAACATAAAAAACTTAGAATATGTATCAGATAAAGTAGAAGGAGCACTTTCTTTCCGAGTGAATTCTAATGAATATTTTATCCCAATCACTGGAAATATTGATGTGGCTGCCGAAATTGCAAAATTAACAGAAGAACTCAATTACATTAAAGGTTTCTTGAAATCAGTTCAAGTTAAATTGTCAAATGAAAAGTTTGTTGCCAATGCTAAACCAGAGGTAATCGAAAACGAGCGCAAGAAAGAAGCGGATGCTCTATCAAAAATCGAAACCATTGAGCACAGTTTAGCAGGATTAAAATAATCTTTGGTTTTTTAGTTGTATAATATAATCCCATCTCAGTATTTTGATATGGGATTTTTGTTGTATATACGAATGTATTAGACTTTACTTTTAATAAAGAGTGATTTTGACTGAAAGGGAGTTAATTATTGCCAATGTAAGATTGGGAGACCTCCATTAATATTAGGTATTTTGTCCTGTTTCCATGCATTTGGTAAAATATTATTATTTAAATCGTTTACGAAGGAAGTTGTCAATAAATAGTTATGTTCTTTACTAATACCTCTGATAGGACCTATTTTAGGACCTAACAGTATTGTACTAATTGAGTAGTAACAATTATCTATTTCATTAAAAACATAATAATGTCCATTAGCAATTGGATTATTGTATTCTTCTAAAATATTTGAAATTTTACCTGTGTTGTAAGAGTTGTAAACTTCTCCTTTATATTGTCTGCCAATAATACCGGCAGCATATTTTTGAGTTAGAATTTCTCCTTTATTATAACAATTTCTTGTATAGTTTCGAACCGTTAAGTCGTTGCCTCCAGTTCCCCATCCGATTATTCCTCCTGCAATTTGACTGCTTGCAGTAATAGTACCAATGTTGTAGCACTCTTGTACTACACAATCACTTTTATATCCTACTATGCCTCCTACTGTTGAGATTCCTTTGATAGTTCCTTTATTAAAACATTTTTCTATTCGGCCTGTTGTACCATAACAATCTCCTATTATGCCGCCAACATTACCTTCTGCTTGTATGCTTCCGTTGAAGGAACAATTAGTTATGGTAGCAAAACCATATCCAGCAATGCCTCCAACATAATTTTTTGCAGTAATGGTTCCTTCAAAGGAACAGTTTTCTATAATTGCATTTGCTTCACCAGCAAAGCCTCCAACAAAATTTACGCCCTCAATAGATCCATTTACAATGCTTAAGTTCTTTACGTAAGCCTTTTCACTTATACATCCAAATAAACCAGTAGGATCATGTTCATCGGTGTTTTTTATTTTTAAATTCAATATTTTTTTAAAATTCCCGTCTAGATTCGCCATAAACCGTAATTCCCTGTTTTTGCCAATAGGTATGAATAGAATATTGTTTAGATCAATATCGTTCATTATTTTGAAATTTTTATGCAAAAAGATTTCGGTCTCCGGAGTTTTTGGATTTACCTCATTAATAATTTTTGATAAATAAACAAGATGTTCTGGAATTTCAATTTGATAAGGATCTTCAATTGTACCATTTCCTTTTGTCCATTTGGTCGGAGTAAAAACAGTTGGCTTCGTTTCCGGAATAATCTCGTTACTATTATTATCGCATGAAAAGAAAAAAACAATAGTAAGTAGGCTGAATAAAAAACGATATTTCATATTTTATATCTTGGGTGGAATAATAATTGGTTAAAGATATGGCAATTCTTTAAAAATTTAGTTTTTTAAATTATAAAAACATACTCAAATCAATAAAAGTATTCGTTTACGCCTCCAAGTAAAGTTTTAGCTAATGAAAGACAAAAAGAAGCGGATGCTCTATCAAAAATTGAAATTATTGAACACAGTTTAGTAGGACTTCAATAAGTTTTTACATTTTATTTATTTCAAACCCATTTCAACTAAAAATTGAAATGGGTTTTTTAATTTATGAATATTTTTTAAATTAAAATACTTGTAAAACATCGATGAAAGACATCCTGACTGCTATTTAAAGAGTATTTTATCCTTTAATCGATATTAAATTGAGTTGCTGTTTTTTGTGTGTAATTTTGGAGGATAATTGTATAAATACCACATTTACAAATACATGAGAAAAATATTTAGTATTGCTTATAAGCAAGATTATAATAAAGGATACGCTATTGGACTAAATCCTTTTTTAGAATACAATAGCAACATGCAAAACGATGCTTGTATAGCAGGATTTAATGCCGGAAGGTCAGATTATGAGCGAATGAATGGTTTTATAAGAGACGGTATTCCTAGTAGAATTGTTACTGAAAAAGTTTTAGAAGACTTTTTAATTGCGGGATTATTAGGATTACCTATAGATGATTCAGGATATACTTCTTATCAACTTGGAATTATTGCAGAATGGTACCAAAGCGGTACTGAGAAATATGAACCAAATTATAGCGTTTCCTTATTAAATGTTTTAGACAGTATAGGTATAGAGATGGGATAGACTATAGCAATTAAAATAAAAAAACACCTCCAAAGCAATTGCTTTGGAGGTGTTTTTTTATCGAGTTAAAGTATGAAATTAAGATTCAGAATTACAATTTATACTTTAAAATAGCCATTACTTGTCTTGGAGCAATAGGATTTGTACTGTAATTTTCGTGAACTGTATAATTCAATTCATTAGTAATGTTAGAAAGTTTACACAAAAGTGAAATTTTATTCCATTCGTAACCTAGTGATGCATCAACTGTAATATATCCTTTTAATGGGATGTCTCTGTCTTCAATTTTTACCGTGTATGTTTTTGGTGTTGTAGCAGGAGTAACCTCTGTCCAAACGTAACGGTCGTTCCATCCTCCTAAACGATTTCCTATATAATTACCCATGGTGCCTATTGTGAATCCCTTTAATTTTCCAGAAGGTACTTTGTAAAAGAAACTTAAGTTTGCCGTATTTTTTGGAGTTCTCACAAATAAATCACCTACTACAAAACTACCACTGGTACCAGATGATTTTGAAATCTTAGTTTCATTAAAACTATATCCAGCATTGATGTTTAATCCTTCTATTGGTCTTGCAATAATATCAATTTCTAAACCTTTTCCTTTTGTAGCGCCTACTAGTTCGCGTCTATTAGTATCTACATTTGGGGTAACACCATCTGCACCAAATTGAGCTGTTTGTGCAAGATTATTATTTTCTATTTGGTAAACAGTAACATTTGTACTTAAAATTCCTTTCCAAAAATCTTTTTTTATACCCACTTCGTATTGATCAATAATTGAAGGATCAAGTGGTTTTAAGTCTACAGTTGTTCCTGTATTTGGGGTAAATGAGTTGGAATAACTTGCAAAAAAAGAAACCTCTTTATTGGGTTGAAATACTATACCTGCTTTTGGAGAGAATGCTCTGTTGACAGTTTTACCTGTTGTTACAGGTCTTGCATTTTCATACGTTGTTGTTATAGTGTTGACATTATTGATACGTTCAATTACTTCTCTTGTTGTTGTAGCATCATTTTGCTGCCATGACCATCTAATCCCCGCAAGAACCTTAAAATAATCATTTATCGAAATTAAATCTTGTGCAAAAACTCCAAAGCGCTGTGTACTTGTAGTTGCAAGTTGGGTTACTCTGCTAGGAAATGGCACATCAAGACTTTGTGTGTTGTAACTGTAGTTTAACAAGTTTATGGCTGTTGTTTCTGTAGTTATAAGATCTGCCGGTGTTAATGGTGCATAAAAACCAAAGGTATAACTAGGTGCCGAAGAGTCTTCATAATCTGCTCCTGTAAACAATTGATGTTTTATTTTCCCAGTAGTGAAAGTACCTTGTAAGCTTAATTGATCTGCAAAAATCTTCTCCGCAGCATCAGCTTGTGTTAAACCTCTTTTCCAGTTTATTTGTTGAACACCATTAGTAGTAGTATATGCTAAATTTGATAATTGCGCTGTTGATTTTTGTGTTCTATTGTACGATTGAAAAGAAGTATTAAAACCTAATTTCCAATTATCATTAAAATCATGATTCACAAGTATAGATGCACTTGATGATTTTGTATTTCCTCTTGACCATAATGCTCCAAAATTTACGTTGCGCGGTGTATGGAGTATTTCTTTACCTACAATTCCAGTTCCAAAATCTGGTGTCCAATCGGCGCTTAAATAATCACCTTGTACGGTGATTTGAGTTTTGTCAGAAATATGAAATAATAATGAAGGATTAATATAAACTCTATCGTTTTTTACAAAGTCTCTAAAGCTTTCTGATTTTTCGTAAGAAGCATTCACACGATAAGCAATGCTCTTACTCAAAGGGCCATAAAAATCTATTGATGGTTTGTAATAAGAAAAACTTCCCATTTGCATAGATAATTCTCCACCAGCAGTAAACTTTGGAGTTTTTGTTACCAAGTTCAAGATACCTCCTGGAGCCACATTTCCATATAATAATGCCGAACCACCTTTTAAAAATTCCACTTTTTCTAAGCCAGAAACTTCTGGAATAGAACCTCCATTGTATCTAAAACCATTTTTAAGCATATTGTTACCTGACATGTCGTAACCTCTTGAAAAAAATGACTCTTGAGCACCACCTCTTGCTGAACCTACATAAATACCGTTAGCATTTTTTATAACATCACTCAACCTAATAGATTGCTGTTGACCAATAATTTCAGATCCTATTACTTGTAAACTTTGTGGAGTATCCATTGGTTTTAAACCAGAACGCAAAGCAGATATTGTTTTTTTCTCTTTATTGCTTGAAACAACAACTTCTTTTAATATTTGTCCTTTTTTATTTTTTACAGTATCAACTGCTATGTCCATGTAAGCTTCAATTTCCTTTGTCTCTTTGGTGTTTAATCCAGTTTGCGAAAAACTAGAAAGACTCATAAAAAATGCAGCTACGGGTAAAAAAATATATTTCATTTGTATTTATTTAGAATAATTAAAAATAACTTTGCAAATATAAAACTCATCTTTTGAATTACAAAGCTTATTTAGATTAAATACTAATAAAAAATTAATAAATATTTAGTAGTTTGATTTGTAGTGCATTAAAATAGTGTTTTTGGAAGGATGAAAGTCTAACTTAACTTTTAAGGTCTTAAAAGAATCTTTGAAATGGTAAAAAAGGAAATGAAAAACGGCAAGATTAGTCTTCTGAATGATACTTCTGGAAAATAGGAGGTAAGGCAATCTGCAAAAAAGATTTTAAGATTGTGATATAAATACTTCTTTATTTGTAATCCTAATAAAGTGTGTTAATGAAGTTTCTTATCTAGAATAATACAAAGGGATGCATGAATTACTTCAATTGTAAAAATGATTTTTTTTTAAAATTACTCGTCTTAATCGTTTTTCCGGTATCTAAAATCAAAATACCCGAATAGTCTGGATATCTTTTTAACAACTGTAATCCTTCCTTTTGACCAAGGACCATAATAGAGGTGCTTAATCCATTTGCAGTTTCAGCATTTGGGCCTATAATTGTTACGCTACACAATCCCGTTGCAGGGTATCCCGTCAAAGGGTTTATAATATGAGAATAGCGTTTGCCATCAAGAAGTACAAATTTTTCATAACTACCAGATGTGGTAATAGCACCGTCATAAATAGGGATAATAGTCATGACTTTTTCAGGTTTAAATGGATTTGTAACACCTATTTTCCACGATTCTCCATTGGGCTGTTTTCCCCACAAACTCATGTCGCCAGAGCCGTTAATGATGCCAGCACTTATACCTTTAGATTTCATTATGGTTCGGCATTTATCGGTTGCATATCCTTCTCCTAAGGCGCCAAAACCTATTTTCATCCCTTTTACTTTGAGGTAAATGGTAGACTCTAAACTGTCCAAAATGATATTTTCATAACCCACCTTTTCAACTGATTTTTGAATAGCTTCTGCTGTGGGCATTTCGGTCATGGATCCATCGAATTTCCAAATTCGATCCATTGCCGCAAAACTGATGTCAAACCTGCCTTGTGTTTCTTTTGATAATTGAATGGCTCTTTGCGTTAGTTCAAAAACTTCACGATCTACTTTTACAGCTTTTATACCCGCATTTTGATTCACTGCTGACACCTGCGATGTAGGCTTCCAGTCCGAAATCAAGTTTTCTATACGTGTTATTTCAGCAACAACTTCATCAATACTTTGTACAGCTGTTGTAGTATCTTGAGCCACTATAGAAATGTCAAAACGACCACCCATCAATAATGTGGTTCTCTTTTTAAGAACTTGAGCTTGTAGGTTTTGGACCAATAACAAGGTTACTAGCAATAAAAATAAACGATATGGAATCATTACTTATTAATTTTTTTAGGGCGTGACCCTCAGTTTCTTTCCAAAGGACAAAACTGAGGGTCGTGCTGTTCGTTCCCGCTTTTATAGAAAAGCCCAAAAAAGGCTTTTCTATAAAGAGCTCCACTGCCATCACTCACGCAAAGCACATGCGTATAGCAAGGTGTTTTTTTTAATAGCAGTCAGACAGAATTTGATTTTTATTTTTGTAGAAGGCAATTCCAACTCCGGTATGCTCAAGACAAATAGTATCTAAAACACGTTCAACATCTTGCTGCATGGCTAGTGAACCACAAATCATGATTACGCCGCCAGAACCTAGTAATTCTATAAAAAAGGAATCATCACGCTGAATTAAATCCATGACATACATAGCATTTTCTTCACGAGATAGCGCTACATGAAATTCTGTTAGCCTCTTTTTTTCTATCATTTCATTTAGGAAAAATTCATACCCTTGTACGGTTTCGGTTTTTTTCCTAAAACCACAGTATAAATAGGTAGGGACTTTTGTTTTATTTTGGTCAACCATTCCTAAAAACGGAGCAATTCCTGTTCCATTTGAGATCATTGCAATTTTTGTAGCCTGTACAGGAAAATAAAAGGACGGATTAGGTAATATTCTGCCCTCAAAGACATCTCCTTTTTTTAAGTGATACAAATATCGAGAACCCAAACCATGCGGATGTAATTTCACTACAAGTTGCATAGTGTCTTGCAGCATACCTACAGAATACAGTCGTTCTTGATTGTCGTTTGCAGGATAAATGGCAAGTAAATCTCCTGATTTTATTTTGTTTCTTTTGGCATATCCTAGATTCATAATAAAAGTTAGGTCTGTAGGAGTGACTTCTGTTTTATCAAGTACAACAAGTTTTTTAAGTCCTTTTGGTACTGCATTGTATAAAGATGGAGTAGTAGCCAGCAGGATTCCCGTTTTGGCATTCCACAAGCGTACCCACTCTATAAATTCAGCAACTGATTTGTCATTAACAGTTTGTAAATCGAGTAATCGTACAGCCCAATCTTGCTCCTCTAAAACACTATCAACTGTAGTGGCAAACTCACAAAAGTCAGGATATGCACGTGATCCAAAACCCAATACTGAAAAATTTATCTTTTGGTTTTGACCGTTTTGATTGACTAGTGAAGTAAACTTAGTAGCATTTGCAGGCGCATCACCTAATCCATGTGTTGCTGTAAAAACTAAGATATGTTCAGCTTGAGGATAGGTTTGATACGAATTGAGTTCCGTTAAAAAGACTTTATTTCCTGCCGCAATAAGTTGTTTTTGAATCGCATTTGCAAAAACGAGTGTGCTACCATTCTCTGATCCTACTAAAATAATGATGTTGCTTTGGTCTTTTTTGAATTTGTTTTTTATTCTGCTTGATCTACGTTTGAGTGTCATGGCAAACCCAGAATAGATAAAAAACAATATGTTGATACTTGCAAAACCCAGTATTAATGCCCATAAAATACTTGTTCTCCCGGTATGTAAATTAAGACTCCAGCTTGAAATAAGCGTTTGTAATGGAAAAGGTGTTACGCGCACTATCGCTCCAGTTAATTGATTTACTTCAATTTCTTTGTCACCTAAAGTTATGATATAATTTTCCTCAGGATCATCAGAAAACGGAAATTCTATTTTTTGAATGTCGCTCAGTAAGGTGTTTTTAAAAAAAGATTGAGCTGTTTTTTTTGTTGGAGTATGGGTTATAGTAGTTGTATTTTTAGCCTCTTTTTCAGTTGAATCCATAAAAAAATTGAACTTCTCTAGTGTTAAAAAAGTTCCCGTTGCAGCAAGAATAAGAATCGGTATTAAAGACCATCTTCCTAAAACAATATGGTAGTATTGTGCAAAATTTTCCTTGACAATTTTTGAGAATAAACCACGGAAACTTTGTTGTCTTTTGATAAGCAGTGCTAATCCTGAAATACTGATTAAAACCAGTAACATGGAGATAAAACCAACGATGAATCTTCCGGTTTCTTTTAAAAATAAAGACCTATGAAGGGCAGTTGTCCATAGGATAAATTCGTTTTTTTTCTCGGGTTTTCCAAGGATTTTCCCAGTTTTAGGATCTATGTATGCGTTGACATCTTGATCTTGACCGTCTATTCCTTCTAAAATTACAAACTGATTGTGATCTACACGTACTGAAGTTATATCTGGGTAAACCTTTCTAACTGCTACAATAGTTTTGTCTAATGTGAGGGTATCAAAATTAGCAACTTTGTAAGGTGGAGTTTTTTCCTGAATAGCATCAACAGCAAGAATCACTCCTGTAACCGATGCTAATATTAAAAACAACGCCGAGAATAAAGCTAGAGCTAAATGTGATAATCGCCAAAAAGAGAGAGTCATAATATGAAAATAATTACTTATCCGTTCTAATTATATTTTAGAGAGTGGATTAAAGTATGTGATTTATTTAAAAATGACCCTTGCATTCATTTAAAAAGCAAGGGTCAATTAGTTTGAATTGAAGTATTATAGGAGTACTAAATTTTATTTAAACGCACATATCTGATGTAATTATTACCTTCAGTTTTAGCCGCAATTCCTTCAGTAGTAAGTGGAATTTCAATATCGGTGGTGTGGTATTTGTGATCTTCTACAGCGGTTTCAAAACGCAATTTAAATCCTTTGTTAATTTTAGCATCTTCAATTTCAATAGTCGTTATGCTTCGGTCACCACCTGTTACAGATGCGCCTGTTTTAGCACTTAAATTTTCAGGTTTTTTAGCATAAAATTTGTGCCATTCCTTTAATGTTTTGTACCATTTTTTATCATCGCCCATTACATAAAGCGTTTTTACGTATTCTCCTTTTGCATTCACTAGTGAAACTACAATGTAAGCTCCTTCGCCCATATAGTTTGACATTTGTAACATGCATTTGTATTTACTACTTTGAGCAGTTGCTTGATTTGTTGTAAAACACAATAATAATAGGGTTAACGATATTTTAAGTATGGATTTCATATTTTTATTTTAAAAATTCTAGATCAATTTTGTTTGTGGTAAGCGTCTCGTTTTCTTTAGCCAAAGAGTATGCCGTTTCATCAAATTCAGTAGTAATATCTTTTATTACTCCTATACTTAATAAATATTTTAACATAACATCATCCTTTGCAATCATGGCGGCTTTGTGAAGTGCTGTTAATCCGTCTTTGTTTTTTGAATTTAAGTCTATTGGCAAAGAAGACAATTTTTTTACCAAACCCAAATCATTTTTTGCAACTGCAAAATGGATTAAAGTACTGCCGTCTTTTTGTGGCGCAACCATATCAAGACCTTTTTCTTGTAAAAATTTCATTTTCAAATCAAATGGATCTTGAACGGCACCGTTTGCGTTGTCTAGTTTACCGTTCATTGGTCTGTAGGATTGAATTAAATAGTACCCTAAATTGTTTTGATCTTTGTCTAATACTTTTGGATTTGCACCTTTGTTTAGTAGTGCTGTAACTGCTTCGGGAGTTCCCGATTTCACAGCAAGCGTCAAAGCCGATTCTCCTTTCTCATTTTGAGCATTGATATTTGAAACAAGTGGTAACAATAATTCTAATGCAGCTATATCTCGAGCTGCAGCTGCTACCATGAGCGGAGTATTTCCTTCAGTATTTCTTGTGTTTACAGGAACACCTTTTGCCAGAAAATAATTGATTGTTTCAATTTGGTTTGGTTTTCCAGCTAAAAAATGCAAAACCGTTTCTCCGTTTTTATTGGCAGTAGTAGGTTTAAGTTTTAAATCTTCTACTAAATATTTATAGGTCTCTAGTGAAGTCACCTCTCTTCTTGATCCTTGAGCAGCAAAAAGTATTGCGCTGTTGGTATATTTTACTCCTTTTTCAATAAGTGATTTTAGCAAGGCTATATTTCCTGATCTTGCAGCATAATCAAAAGTGGTGCTTCCATCCACATCAGTATCTTTTAAAGACATTCCTTTTGAGGTAAAATAATTTGTCAGTGCTAAACTTTTATCACCAGCAATAGCCATGTGCATGAGGTTTACTCCGTCTCTATACTTTTTCTTAGGATCTGTCCCTGCTTTAAAAAAAGCTTCGTAAAGTGCCGTGTTGCTTTGGGCTCCAATTGCTGCAAAAGTAAGAGGGGTTTCACCTTTACTGTCTTCTAGATTGATATCAGACCCTTTAGCAATTAAATGTTCTACAATTGCCGTATTCCCTCTGTTTGCTGCCCAATGTAAGTAAATGCGATTGTCATGAGTCAATTTATTGACTTCATTGCCGGGTTGTTCTAAAAGGTATTTTATAGTCGCTTCTGGCGCATCATTGTTAATTGCCATTACGGTAACATCAAATGCATTTGCTGTTTGTCCTGCTGGATCATTCCCTTTTTCTATTTCAGCTTTTACAGTATTCACATCTGGTTTTGTTTTCCAAAAAGTGGATTCTAATAAGGTATTTTTTTGCTGTGCACTTACTAACATTGTTGTTACAAAGGCCAACGAAACAAAAAGTTTATTTTTCATGTTAATAGTATTTGGATTTCTATTTTTCAGTTACTTATTTAGATTAAATAAAAATAATATGTTACAAATATAGAAACCCTTTTCGAAGAATTAAAATTATTTAGAATAAATATGAATTGTAAAGTGAGAAATTATCAAATTTATAAGGTCTGTATCAAGCAAAAAATTAATTTACAGACGTTTAACTGAAATTATAATCCAATTATTTTTTCAAAACAAATTGTTCAGATGAAGGTTTTCCTTGTTGAATTCCGCTTATTTTGGCAATTATAGATTGGGATGACACTTGCTGGTAGGTAATAGTTCTAGGATAATCGTTTTTCAGGTTTTCAAAAACCATTGTTTTTTCTGTCGCATTATTTAATGTAAAAATAACGGGTTGATCATTATGTTGTCCTTTTATTGTAGCCGTGTATGTTAGATTATCACCGTTTTGTTGCAGTACAATTGTTTCATGGTGTATGGTATCCTTGTCTTGTATGTAAAATGAGGTGCCAAGTAAAGTACTGTCGTTGCCTTTTATCCAGTTCTCGGTAAGGGTTCCGGTTGCTGTTTTGTATTTCCAGTTTCCAATCATCCAATGAGCTGCTTTAATTTTTTCCTTTTCGCTAGTTTTGTTTTTGTTACAACTAAAAATACATATTACGGACAAGATAATTAGGGCTGATTTTTTCATGGAATGTATTTAAGGATGAATATTTTGTGCCTTACAAATTTATAAAAAAGATGTGATTTCTATTGAAATATTTATTCGTCAATTATAGTTTACTTGTCGTTCCTAGCCCAGTTAGAAGCGGCATCCTTTTTATGATTTTTTTAATCATAAAAAGATATAGCGGATAGCTGGATTAAGCTCTAGAAAACTAAATATTGCTTTTAAGAATTTGGTGTACTAGATCTTTTGTAGCAACGACTCCGTTTAACTGCTCCCGAACCTTGACAAAACTTACGTTAAAGGTACATCCTACTTTATATTGGCTGCATCCATAGGCTAATTTTCCTTTTAATACGGTTCCTTTTTTGCATTTTGGGCAGAGTAATTCGTTGGGAACGGCTTTCGCTAAAGTCTTCTTTTGTTCAAGTACAAGCTGGAAATTATCGTCAAAACGCAATAATCCTTCTACTGTACCGGCTTGTGTTTTAAAATCTTTCAAGTTTACGGTAGATCCTTTTTGCAATAAACGCAGGTATTGGTTTTCTGACATCTTTTTTTCGGCATAAACATAAGGTAATAAAAAAGTACATCCTGATTGATAGGCACTACAACCGTAGGCTGTTTTTCCTTTTAGTAGCGATCCTTGTTTGCATTTCGGGCATTTTTGTTGTGCAATTCCGGCAGGTGATTTTTTTACGGGTTTTGCAATTTTCTTTTCCTCATGCAGTGGTACTGCATGTATTGCACGACGGGTTTCAAGACGAACTTCATCAACAAGTGCTCCTACCATTTGTTTCATATTATTAATGAATGAAGCGGCAGAATACGTTCCTTTTTCTATATCCCGAAGTTGTTTTTCCCAAGAACCCGTGAGTTCTGCTGATTTTACCATATCATTTTGAATGGTGTCAATCAGTTGAATGCCGGTTGCAGTGGGTAATACCTGTTTCTTATTACGAATAATATATTGCCTCTTGAATAAGGTTTCAATGATATTAGCTCGGGTTGATGGTCTGCCAATACCATTTTCTTTCATAAGCTCGCGCAGGTCATCATCTTCAACTTGTTTTCCGGCGGTTTCCATAGCTCTTAATAAGGTAGCCTCGGTAAACTGGTTGGGCGCTTTCGTTTCTTTTTCTAAAAAAGAAGGTTCATGAGGGCCGCTTTCGCCAATGGTGAATAATGGTAAAAGATCGGTTTCTTTTTCCTTGGCATTTGGATCTTCAAAAACAACTCTCCATCCTTTTTTTAAAATTATTTTACCTGTTGTTTTAAAAACTACATCGGCAGCTTTACCCAGCACCGTAGTATTTGCCACAAGACAATCGTCATAAAAAACAGCGATAAATCGTTTGGTTATAATATCGTATACCTGCTGGTGATTGTAGGACAAGTTATTTTGTACACCTGTGGGAATAATTGCATGGTGATCTGTTACTTTACTATCATTAAAAACCTTACTTGATTTTTTTATTTTCTTATTCAATAAGGGCGTGGTCAATTGTGCGTAAGCCGTTAATTTTTGTAAAATACCAGGCACTTTTGGGTATACATCATTAGGTAAAAAAGTGGTGTCTACTCTAGGGTAGGTAATTACTTTTTGTTCGTATAACAGCTGTGCAATTTTTAAAGTTTCATCTGCTGAGAAACCAAATTTAGTGTTGCAATACACCTGTAATCCAGTAAGGTCAAATAATTTTGGAGCATACTCATTGCCGTTTTTCTTGTCAACAGCAATAATTTCAAACGGACTTTCTTTTACTTTTTGAGCCAGAATTTCACCTTCTTCTTTCTTTAAAAACCTACCTTCTTCATAATTAAAAAGAGTTTCACGGTACATGGTTTGTAATTCCCAGTAAGGTTGTGGCTTGAAATTCATAATTTCTTTATGCCGTTCTACAACCATAGCAAGAGTAGGGGTTTGTACCCTACCTATAGATAACACTTGCTTGTATCCACCATGTTTTACAGTGTACAGTCGAGTGGCATTCATACCCAGCAACCAGTCACCAATAGCCCTAGAGAAACCAGCATAGAACAAGTTGTCGTATTGACTGGACGGTTTTAAGTTTTGGAAACCTTCTTTAATAGCCTCTGTAGTCAAAGAGGAAATCCAAAGTCGCATCACCACTCCTTTATAGTGTGCCTGGTTCATCACCCAGCGCTGAATGAGTTCTCCTTCTTGGCCCGCATCACCACAATTAATAACCATTTCTGCTTGGTCAAACAATTGTTTTACAATTTTAAACTGTTTTTGGATTCCTGAATTTTCCACCACTTTGGTTTCAAATTTCTCAGGAAGCATGGGTAAGTTATTCAAATCCCAACTTTTCCAGTGGGGTTTGTAATCATTAGGCTCTTTAAGCGTGCACAAATGTCCAAAAGTGTAGGTAACCGCATAACCATTCCCTTCATAATATCCATCTCGTTTAGTGTTGGCACCCAGTACTGTTGCAATTTCTCTTGCCACACTAGGTTTTTCGGCAATACATACCTTCATCTTCATATACATTTAAGGGCGCAAATTAGCAATTTAGAAAGGATATCAAAAAACAATTCACACAGAGTTTTAAAAAGCTTTTTTAGGAGCAGTACTTCTTTCTTAGTAAGTAAAACTCCTCCTGCTATCCGCTATATCTTTCATCCCGAAAAAATCGGGATAAAAGGATGCCGCTGCTATCAGGGCTAAATAGAATATATTCTTTTTCAATAGGAGTAAAGTGTAACACAAGAATGCTAAACTTAAATTTTTAGGGAAACTCTAGCGCATATATAATCCTATAACAGATTCAAATTGTTCTCATGAAAATGGTCAAGTATTCTTATTTATGGGATTTGCCAAGCATTAGATCCAAAAATAAAATGGAACTCTAAACTTTTTGACAAACTAAGTATATTAATATTTTCTTGGCTATCCGGGAATTAACCAGATAGCGAAGAAAAATTTAAAAACAACTCAAGGAAGGTTTTGAGTTGTTTTTAAATAGATACGACTACTCATTAAAATAAGAATACGTATCGTTGTTTTTTAATTGAAGTAAGGTTTTGTAAATAAGCTGTATCACATTTTCTACATCCGAGCGATCAACCATTTCCACTGTAGTGTGCATGTAACGTAGCGGTAAAGAGATCAAAGCCGATGCTACACCTCCGTTACTGTAGGCAAATGCATCAGTATCTGTGCCCGTTACTCTTGACGAAGCTAATCTTTGAAACGGAATCTCATTTTCAATGGCTGTATCAAGAATTATTTCGCGCAGTGTATTGTGTACAGCTGGCGCATAGGTAATTACTGGTCCTTTACCTATTTTGGTATCGCCTTCTATTTTTTTATCAATCATCGGCGTGGTTGAGTCATGACATACATCGGTTACAATAGCAACATTTGGTCGTATGGTTTTGGTAATCATTTCTGCGCCACGCAAGCCCACTTCCTCTTGCACAGAATTGGTAATATAAAGACCAAACGGTAGTGTGATTTTATTTTCGTGCAACATTCTAGCTACCTCGGCAATCATAAAACCACCCATTCGATTGTCAATGGCTCTGCAAACAAATTTGTTTTCATTTAAAATCATGAATTCGTCTGGATACGTAATTACACAGCCTACATGAACACCCATAGCTTCCACCTGCTCTTTGGTTTCACAACCTATATCAATAAAAATATTCTCAACTTTGGCAGTCTCTTCTTTTCCTCTGCTTCTTGTATGTATGGCTGGCCAGCCAAATACCCCTTTTACAATACCTTTTTTAGTATGAATATCCACTCTCTTTGATGGAGCAATTTGATGGTCAGATCCGCCGTTGCGTATCACATACAGTAATCCATCTTCAGTAATGTAATTTACATACCATGAAATTTCATCGGCATGTCCTTCAATAACTACTTTATATGGAGCATCAGGGTTTATAACTCCTACAGCAGTTCCATAGGTATCCGTAATAAAGGTATCTACATATGGGCGTAAATAATCCATCCATATTTTCTGACCTTCGCTTTCGTAGCCCGTAGGAGAGGCGTTGTTTAAGTATTTTTCTAAAAAGGCTAAGGAAGTTGTATTTAATAGTGTTGTTGTACTCATAAAATATTTTTTTTGCTAAATTAAAAATTTGGCATCACACTTGTACATATATTGTATAATTTTGATTTTAAAAATTCGAAACATGAAACCATTGCTTATAGCGTTATTAATTATTTTTTGTGTTCACTTCTCAAATGCACAGACAACACCTCAAGACACTACAAAAATAGGTTACGAACTTGGTGAAGATGAAAATGAAATAAATGACACCATACAACTACCAGAAATATTAATTTCAAAAGAGAAACTAGATCTAGAAGCTAGAAAGCAATTTCTATTGCTACAAAGCAGGGTGTATAGAGTCTATCCGTATGCAAAAGTAGCGTCAGAGCGATTGACTAATCTTAACAAAGGCATGGCGAATTTAAAAACCAATAAAGAGAAGAAAAAATATTTTAAGATAGTCGAAGGTTATTTGAGCAATGAATTCGAAGCCAAACTCAAAAAACTATCCCGCAAGCAAGGCCAAATATTAGTAAAGCTTATTCACAGGCAAACAGGTACTACTACTTATGAGCTTGTAAAAACCCTCAAGAGCGGTTGGAAAGCTTTTTGGTCAAACACCGCAGCAAGTTTATTTGATATAAATCTTAAAACAAAATATGCTCCATATACCGTAAACGAAGACTATTTAATAGAAACTATATTATTTAGAGCGTTTGAAGCTGGAAGACTTCAAAACCAAAAACCAGCAATTGTTATAGATTATGATATTTTAAACGATTCCTGGGTAAAACGAGCTGAGAATTTAAAAAAATAATCAACTATTTACTTTCTATCAAATAAGAGATATGATAAGGGTAAGTGTTAATTGAGTCCTATTAGAATATCTGTATGCTCTATTTTATTGTTCTTCAAAAAAATCACCATTATATACATGTAATTTTTCCGCTCAAGGTTTGAGGAGCTTAAATACAGAGTATTCAATAGTGAGAACCCAACAGAGCAGATCATTTGAGGTTTACCTTATATATAGTATAGAAAACAATACTACCTAGATATATAGTAATAAAACTATCAAATACCCTCCAAAGGCTTGATTTCACTGTTCGGTTATCAAAATTCAAGTTAACTGGAAAAAAGTTTAGGTTTTAAGAAACGAGTAATCAGTGCTTTAGTTTAAAAGTTAAGAAAAGATTAAAAAAAGGCGAATAAAAAGCTTGTAAAAGCGAATAAAGGTTGTATTTTTGCACCCGCAATGACGCAGACGTTCTTTAAAATACTGACAAGAAAAACAAAGTTAATAGAGATTTACTCTTTAGAAAAAACTTTAAAAAAAGCTTGTGAGATTTAAAAACGAAAGTTATCTTTGCACCCCGCAAAACAACGGAAGTTCTTTGAGAGATTGATAAGAGAAAGAGAAGCGAATGAGATAAAAATTATCTCAAAAAAACTTCAAATTTTTCTTGCCAGTTAAAAAAAGAATAACTACTTTTGCACCCGCTTTGAGAAACAAACGA
>NZ_VLKO01000010.1 GCF_007830355.1 Flavobacterium tiangeerense
GTGAAAGCATACGTATTGGATGCACTATAACCTGTGATTTGGAAACTGCCTGTTGCTGTGGCACATGTTGGCTGTGTAACTGTTCCTGCTGTTGGCGCTGCTGGTGTAGCAGGTTGTGCATTAACAACAATGTTTGATGATGATGGCGAGGTACATCCACCACCTCCTGTAGTAGCAGTAACTGTATAGGACGTATTTGGAGTCAAATTGCTAATTACACCTCCGGCTCCCACAGTAGGGCCGGCAGGTGAAACTGTATATGCAAATGAACTATCGTAATTTGTAATTGTCGCAGTTCCTTGACTAGCACAAGTTGCTGCACCTATTGCAATGGTAGGTGCAGCAGGTGGTGTACATCTTATTGTTATAATTAGATTTGCCGTAGCTATATTACCCGAACCTGGAATATTATCACTAATTGAATACGGAATTGAATCTGTAAGAGTTTGACCAGACGTTAATGCTAAAACAGCTGGATTACTAGAGTTTAAAGTATAAGTATAACTACCGTTAGCATATATGATAAAAGTCCCATATGTTCCCGCAACAGGCACTCCTACATTAGTTGTCAAACCGTTAACTCGTAAGACCCCAGAAGCCTCATCGTCTTGCCAAACCAAATCAGTTAAACCTGCAATTTGACCTCCAGGATCCGGTGCAGTTACATTAGGGCCGTAATTATAATAAAATTCTAACTTGTTAATTGGACTATTAAATGAAATAGTTACATTTCCATGTGCATCATTAGGAGGAACATTTCCTGTCCCATAAAATGTATCTGAACCTGTTTGCACTATTGAACCAGCAACTTGCTTGTTGTAAGTAACAGTTGCCCCTGCCAATGTCCCGACTACGCGCATTTGATCTTGCCAAGTATTACTTTGTGAATAATCAATATCAGTTAAGGTAAAAGAAATATTAGTTACAGGTTTATTAAAATTAATAGTAAATTTATTATCTCCTGCTGGATTAACAGCAGGATCAGAAGCAAAATAAAAATAACCAGCATGACCACCATTTGTTCCAAAATTAACAGTCTGATTTGATGCTGCTCCTACCCCTGCAGGGGTATCTTGAACAAAGGAAAGATTTACACCTCCTAGAGTTCTTGTTGTACCATTCACGGTTGCACCATCTGTATATTGAGATTCCCAAACGAATAAAGATGTATTCCTATCCAACTTATCTGACCCTAAACCCGTATCATCTGATATAACATTACCAGTCGCTACAGTACTGGTCCCTACAGTAACATTATTAGTATTATCAGTTGCCACTGGTGGTTCTGTTACTCCATTTATCGTAACCGTCAAATAACCGAAATCAACATTCCCAGCAATATCTCTAATTTGATATGAAATAATATCAGTAATTGAAACACCTGTCTTTAAACCTTTTACGGTGGTATTATTAACATCAACATTATATGAATATGTACCATTACTTTGTACCGTAATAGTCCCATAAGTAGTAGTATATGCAGCTCCCACACTGGCTGCGTATCCATGTACCTCGGTAATAGTTCTTGTATCACCTGGAGTTGGATCTGTATCATTACTACTTAAATTACCTGCTATTGCTGCTACAGAATTTGCTGCTACAGAATTTACATCATCAACTGCTACAGGTGGACGGGTAAGTCTAATCTCGGTGTACGCAGTCAAAGTGTTATTGGGATCTGTAACTGAGACCACCATATATCTTGAACCCTCTGTAACGGTTACTCCTGAATGCGCATATAAGGTGTTTCTTAATAGCGCCTGCAAATTGGCCACATCAATCGGTAAACCTCCCTGATCAGTTATATCAAACACACCTGTAGAAACATTGTGTGTTATTCTGAAGTTATTTGAACCATAAACCGTATTCGAAACAGTTGCAGAGGTTCCATTGATAAAGTATGTATTTACTGTTGACCCATTACTAGCTAAAAATCGAACAAGATCGTTTGCATTTTGAACACCAGCAGGTACACCTGTTGAGCTAGTAGAAAAAGTTAGCTTTGCGCTTGTTACAGTTCCGGTGGAGCTCGTTATACTAATACCTGTACTTACCGTCGAATATAAAAAACCGACATTAGCTAATACAAGGTGATTCACCCCTGCTGCTGTACCATTTAAGTCTAAAGCAGATACAGTTAAAGCACCACTTGTTTTAAAAAAAGAACCACTAATGGATTTCTTACTGGACTTAGATACAGATTCGCTACTAGTATCAAGAGAACCATTGTCTCGAAACAAAGTAGAAGTATCAAAAATCTTTAAATCGCTTATAGGATCTTGTACTTGTCCATAACCAAAAGGAGCTACAAGAAAGGAAACTAGCAACAAAAAACACAATTTAAATCTTTTGCAATCAAGCAAAACCGAGATTTGGAGGTAATTTTGGAACATAAAATTGGTTTTATATTTTAATACTATATCAATGTAAATAGTTCATTAAATTGAGTTCTATATGAAAGGCTGAAACAAATTTTCATTTTTAAAAAATCTCATTTAAGTCAGAATAAATATACGTTAAAATTATCACAATGGTTTCATAATTAAATTGAAAAAGTAATTCTTTAACATTTACTCTGCATTACCACTTATAAAATAGCTAATCACCTTTATTTTAATAAAAAACAACTTAAGTTCTTTATCCATGATAGAATTAGATTATATTCCTTTATAAAGACGGTAAAAGCGAAATAAAAAAATGACATACAATTTAAAAATTCCGTAAATCGCACACTTTGATCTACTTAAATTTAAAAATTGGTTACGGATTTGCAGGAATAAAATAGACGAATGGAATTAAAGTATCGACGAGTGGGCCTATAAGTGATGTATAGACCTAATTATATACTTCAATAAAAGAGAGTATTTAAAAAGGTTACTACCACATAAAAAAATAAGAATCTACTATAAAAAAACTTGAATTAAGAAATAAAAAAGATTGCATAACATACAACATATAGTAAAATTTAAAAAAAAAGGGTCTAGATTTGACCTTGAGATAAGTATTCAGAAAAAGGTTAATGAAATACAACAAACTGCTTGTAAATCCTCAACCAATTCTTAACTAAGTATAAAAAAAAGGGTTCAACTTAAATTAGAAGTTAAACCCCTATATTATTAAACGTAAATACGTTTTAAGATTGTGACATAAAACGTATTTAATCACAACCTTCAACTCCACAACTGTTGCCTTCATTAGTATTCAGAACAGTAACTTTAGAATCAAATGTACCTTCATCCCAAACTTTTTGAAGTGTTTTTAAAAAGGTTTCCTCGTGCTGTGCTCCAGAAATAGCATACTTTGCATCAAAAACAAAAAAAGGAACTCCTTGAACACCTATGTTTTGGGCCTCCAACATGTCTTTTTGCACTTCATCAGCAAAAGCATTTGTCTGTAGAACGTCATCAATAGATTCTGAATTCAATCCTACTTCAAGCGCCATATTTTTTAAGGCATTAAGATCATTGATATCTTTACCATCTGTCAAATATCCTTTAAACAACAACTCTTTCAAAGCATCGGCACAATTCAACTTTTTGGCTAAATGCAATAACCGATGTGCATGCTGAGAATTAGCCATGATTGCTTTTTCAAAATGAAAATCTAAACCAGAATTTTTGGCATTTTGAGTCATACTATCGAGCATCTCTTGAGCCCAAACTTCATCTTTTCTATATTTCTCAGCTAAATGTTCTACTAAATTATCATTAGGAGAAGCTACAAAATTAGGGTCTAGCTGAAAACTTTTCCACTCAATTTCAACAGCATCTTTATGCTCGAAATTTTGCAAAGCACCTTCTATTCTTCTTTTTCCAATGTAACAATACGGACACATGATATCCGACCAGATTTGTATTTTTAAAGTATTTCCCATAATGTTATATTTAGAAAGCGATAATGTAATTTGTATATACAAATTTATAAAAATATATCCAGAGCCAGCATAGTTATAACGTTAAGGCATTCATAAAAAAAACCATCAAAATTACTCTTGATGGTTCTGTTTTAGAATATGTAAATTTGGCTTAAGCCAATATATCTAATACTAATGATGGAAATAAACCTAAAGCAATATTCAACACAATAGCAATAACTGCCACGGCATAAATAATTACTGGTGTCCCTTTGCGCTCTTCATTGGCATCTTTAGTATACATGGCTAAAATTAATTTGAAGTAATAGCCCACACTTATAATTGAGTTCACAACAGCTACAATGAATAAAGCCAAATATCCCGCTTGGATGGTTTCACTAAACAACACTAATTTTGCAAAAAAACCAGCAAAAATAGGGATTCCTGCCATAGATAATAATGAAGCAGTTAAGATCGCAGCAAGTATTGGATTTGTTTTTCCAAGTCCGTGAAAATTTACAATATCCTCGTTATCTCTATTTTTACAAACATACAGCAATACACTAAAAGCAGCCATTCCGGCAAGAGAATATGCTGAAGCATAATACAATAAGCTACCTGCAGAAGTAGAAAGACTTAACAAGGTCATCAACATAAAACCTGCATGAGATATCCCCGAAAAGGCAAGCATACGCTTTACATTAGTTTGTCTCAATGCCATGATATTACCCACAGTCATAGACGCCATAGATATAACAACTACTATTATTTTAAAAGCTTCGGTCATATCTGCATTCAACACCGAAAGTAATTTATACAACGTAGCCATAGCCACAACCTTTGCTAAGGTACTCATTAAGGCAGTAGTTAATGCTGGTGAACCCTCATACACATCAGGTGCCCAAAAATGAAATGGCACAGCTGCCACTTTAAATAGCATTCCGATAGTTAACAACACAATCCCTATTGGGAACCAAACTGGCAATTCAGCAGAACGGGAAAGCTCAGAAATTTCAATAACATCAAAACTTCCCATGGCACCATAAATTAAACAAATTCCAAAAAGAATAATTCCAGAAGCAAAAGATCCCATCAAGAAATACTTCATTCCAGCTTCATTACTTTTCAAATTCATACGATCACTAGCAGCAAGAATGTAAAGAGCAATTGATAAAACTTCGATCCCTAAAAAGAACATCGCAAGATTTCCAAAGGAAACCATAGCAACTGCTCCAGCTAATAAAAATATTTTTATGGCAATAAAATCGGAAATTTTAGATTGATGATTTTCATAAAAATTATGACCTAGGGCAATCAAAAAAATTGTCAAAACAATAAACAAACATGAAAACGCAGATGAGAATGTACTTACTGCAATCATATTGTTGTAATAACTTTCGGCCGTATTGAACTCAGAAACTGTTAAGCCCAAAACTGCTAACAAACCCAATATAGAAATTGGTACAATTGCTTTTCTAAGGTTAAAAATTTCGAACAAAAGGCATAAAACACCTAATCCTATTATAGCTATTAATGTATTCATTTGTTGATTGTTTGATTTAGGATTTACACAATAGAATGAAAAAACAACTAATGTTAAAATCTATAAACCTAATTAATTTGTATTTCTTTTATTTTGATCTAAAATGTTATGCTTCTTGCGTACTAATACCTTTGCGTTAACAAAAGAATTTGTTCTAATGCTGGTGTTATCAAATCATTAATTGGTTTTGGATACATCCCAAAAAAGAATAAAACGCCAACTATGATTAACAACGATATAGTCTCACTTGCTGTAACATCTGTAAAAACTTTAGAGTTTGTTTCACCCAACATAGCGTGCTGAAACATCTTTAACATGTAGTAAGCCCCTAAAATGATTGTAGTACCACCAACAACTGAAAACCAAATATTCACTGTTGATAAACCATACAACACGGTAAATTCACCTATAAAGTTAAACGTAATAGGCAAAGCAACTGATGCTAAAACTAAAATTAAAAACAAAGAAGTAAATTTTGGCGCTTGTGCACGAATACCACCCATTTCTGAAATTACTCTTGTTTCATATCTTCTAGAAATGATTTCAGCAACAAAAAACAAACCTACCACAACAAACCCGTGAGCAATCATTTGTAAAACTGCACCTCTAAAACCATCAAGGTTCAAAGCATAAGTACCAGAAGCAATCAAGCCAACGTGTGCCAAAGAGGAATACGCTAATAACTTTTTTAAGTCTCTTTGTTTTAATGCTACGATAGAACCGTACACAACTCCCACAAGCCCTATACCAATAAGTAAGTATTTGTAATCATGAGCGGTTACTGGCGCTAAAGGCAATTGCCAACGGATCACACTATACAAACCCATTTTCAACATAATACCTGACAAAAGCATAGTTCCTACGGTTGGCGCTTTTTGGTACACAGTAGCTTGCCAAGTATGGAAAGGTATTAAAGGAATTTTTATAGCATAAGCCATAAAGAACGCAAGAAAAATCCAAAATTGCTCTGAACTTGATAGCTTTAAAGCATAAAGATCTTGGATTAAAAAACTACCAGCTTTTTGGTACAAATACACAAAAGCAACTAACATAAACAAAGATCCTGCTAAGGTATAAATGAAAAACTTTACAACAGCTTTTTTACGATCGTCAGTATTACCGTTACCCCAAATCAGAGCTATAAAATAAATCGGAACTAAGGCCAACTCCCAAAAGATATAATAAAGCAATCCGTCTGAAGCTAAAAAAGTACCCACCATAGCAAAGGACATAAACAAGACCAATGCATAAAAAGATTTCGAGTTTTGATATTGATTTCCAAATGATGAAAAAATAATAATAGGTGTCAAAATAGTAGTTAATAAAAGCATTACTAAAGACAAACCATCTGCCGTTAATGCAAAAGAAACTGCTGGCTTACTAATCCATGGACTTATAAAATTAATATTTACACCAGCATTATATTGATTGAGCAACACAAAAGAAGCTACAGCTGAAACTAACCCAAAAAACAAAGCTACTTTTGAAGCTAACTTATTACCAACTAATAAGGTTGCAAAGGCACCAATCAAAAGTATAATTAAAATTAGAGATACGTTCATTTGAAAATTTTTAATGATTTCAAAAGCCACTCATCATGACTTTTAAAAGATATTTAATATTACTGAAATTTATAATCTAAAACTAAACCAGAAACAAGTAGGAAACAATGGCACACAATCCTAATACAAAAACGAAAAGATATAATCCAATACTTCCACTTTGAATTTTTTTGCCTTGGTAACTGATTTCATTTGTTAATTTTCCAAAACCGAAAACAATTGCTGATAATCCCGTTTCTACAGTATCTCTAAAAAAACGAGACAATACATTAATTGGCTTCACGAATAAGAAATCATATCCTTCATCAACATAATATTTATTGTAAAGTACTTTTGCAAATCCAGTGATACTTTCATCTGAATTAGGAACCGAATTTTGTTTGATATATTTACTGTAAGCGATTCCTATTCCTACCAATCCACCAACAACAGCAATTGCCATTAAAATGTATTCTGTAGTTCCAAGATGGTGTTCTGCAGTAGCTAATTTTGGTAAAATTGGAATCAAATAATGATTCAACCAACTGTTTCCAGGCAAACTAATCACACCTCCAATTGTAGCCAATATTGCTAAAATAACTAATGGTGCAGTAATTAACGCAGGACTTTCGTGAAGATGATGTTTTTGTTCAGCAGTACCTCTAAATTCTTTGTAGAATGTTAAAAACATCAAACGGAACATATAAAAAGCAGTCATTATAGAAGCGATAGAAGCAACAACCCATAACGGAATATTATGATGGAAAGCCACTAATAAAATTTCGTCTTTAGAGAAAAAACCAGAAAATAATGGAACTCCAGATATTGCTAAAGAAGCAATCAACATGGTTGCAAAAGTAATGGGCATTGCTTTTTTCAATCCACCCATGTTGCGCATATCTTGCTCTCCGTGCAATGCATGAATAACTGATCCTGAACCTAAGAACAAACAAGCCTTGAAAAAAGCGTGCGTGATTACGTGAAAAACAGCCACTTCATAAGCTCCTAAACCTAATGCTAAGAACATCAAACCTAACTGCGATACCGTTGAGTAGGCCAATACTTTTTTGATATCATTTTGAACTAAACCAATAGTGGCAGCAACAAGAGCTGTTGTAGCACCTACTATAGCGATAACATGTTGTACTTCTGGCAACAAATCAAATACAAAATTCAATCTCGTAATCATGAATATACCAGCAGTTACCATGGTAGCAGCATGTATTAATGCTGAAACTGGTGTTGGTCCTGCCATTGCATCTGGCAACCACGTATACAATGGAATTTGTGCCGATTTACCACAAGCACCTATAAACAATGCAAAACCTCCTACTGTTAACCAATACAAATCAACATTTGTTGCTCCAGCAATTGCCGTTTTTAAAGTGGTATAATCTAGTGTTGAAAATAAATTACCTACAATGAATATACCTATCAATAATCCCAAATCACCAATACGGTTCATGATGAATGCTTTCTTAGCTGCATCATTGTACTCCTGGTTTTTATACCAAAAACCAATTAATAAATACGAACAAAGCCCTACGCCTTCCCAACCGATGAACATGACTAATAAATTACTTCCTACAACCAGTGTGATCATAAAAAATACAAACAAATTCAAATACGCAAAAAACTTGTGCATATTCTCATCTTCATGCATGTAACTGATAGAATACAAATGAATCAATGATCCAATTCCAGTTACAAACAGTAACCATAAAATAGAAAGTTGATCTAATAAAAATCCAAAATCAACTTTAAAATTACTGATTTGAATCCAATCAAAAAGTGAAATTCGAAAACCACTTGGCTGCGCTGCATTAGCACCAAAGAAAAAACAAGCAGAAATAAAAGAAATGAAAACTGCAAGCGTACCTACAATTCCAGAAACTGTTTTACCTAGGCTTTTGCCAAAGAAAACATTAATTAAAAATCCTAAAAAAGGAGCGAGAACTAAAACTAAAGCTATATTGGTATTCATTTCCATTTATCCTTTTAAGTTTTTTAAATTATCAATTGTAATAGAACCTAAATTTCTAAAAATAGAAACTAGAATGGCCAATCCTACCGCAACTTCTGCAGCAGCAACTGCCATAGAGAAAAACACAAAAACCTGTCCTTGCGCATCTTGATGGTACGTTGAAAAAGCAACAAATAACAAGTTAACGGCATTCAACATAATTTCAATTGACATAAATACAATGATAGCATTTCGTCTGTACAACACTCCAAAAACACCAATACAAAAAAGTATTACGCTCAGGAAAATATAGTTTTCTATACCAATGTGGTTTAAAATATTATTCATTTTATTTTTGCAATTTTTCTTTTTTAGACAATAACACAGTTCCTATCATCGCAACCAATAGTAATATAGAAGCAAATTCAAACGGAACCATATATTCATTCAAGAGTATTTTACCCAATACTTTTATAGATTGATAATCTTCACCCGTAGTCACATACTCCCCTACAATAGGTTTTGAATTGATAAAAATCGCAATCAATACTAAACAAATCAAACAAAAAGAAACTATCGCTCCCAATCGTGTAATTCTCGGTCGGTGGACTTCTTTTTCCTCGTTCAGATTCATCAACATGATCGTAAACAAAAACAAAATCATGATAGCTCCTGAATATACAATGACGTGAACAATGGCCAAGAATTGCGAGTTTAATAACAAATAATGACCTGCAATAGAAAAGAAACAAATCACTAAATAAATAGCGCTATGTATTGGGTTTCTACTAAAGATGGTCAAAAAAGCAGTTGCTAAAGTGATAGCAGCCAATACACAAAAAATTATAAGTATTGTAGACATTAGTTAGCGTTTTTTAGTTGAGCATTTTGAATTGCCATTTCAAGCGGCATCACTAGTTTATCTTTACCAAAGATAAAATCTTCTCTCTCATAACTAGCCGGAACAAGAACTTTAGATGTGGTTAGGTAAATTGCGTCTTTCGGACAAGCCTCTTCGCACAACCCGCAAAAAATGCAACGCAACATATTGATTTCATATATCGAAGCATATTTTTCCTCACGGTATAAGTGTTTTTCATCCGCTTTTCTTTCCTCAGCTTTCATCGTGATGGCTTCAGCAGGACAAGAAAGAGCACACAAACCACATGCTGTACAATTTTCTCTACCTTGCTCATCTCGTTTCAACATGTGCTGTCCACGATACACCGGACTCATTTTTCGTACTTGCTCAGGGTACTGAATGGTAACTTTTCTAGTAAATAAATGCTGGATTGTAATTATCAATCCCTTGATAATCGCTACAAGATACATTCTTTCCCAAAAAGTCATCTCTTTGTTAGAGACTAACTTTTTTCTTCCCGATAAGGATATACTTTCTATTGACATTTTTTATTTTTATTTGAAGCTAATCCTGCTATTCGTTTCAATCTTTTTGTTTTTAAAGAAAAAACAAAAAGGATTTCCACTACTATCAGGGCTAGGGCTTTTCGGTACTAATTAAAATCCTAAATAAGCAGCAATATCTGCTCTCAAAATTACAATTCCGGTAATCATAATATTAATGATTGATAGTGGAATTAATATTCTCCATCCTAAATTCATTAATTGATCGTATCTAAATCTTGGAATAGTCCATCTTACCCACATGTAGAAAAAGATAAAACCACATAGTTTTACAAATAATGCAGCAAAACCTAGTATGTTTCCAATATTTACACCCCAATTCTCCACAACCCAACTCATTCCTGGATAGTTGTACCCTCCAAAAAAAAGGACCGCTAAAATAGTCGAAGAAATGAACATATTAGCATATTCTGCAAATAAATAAAAACCCATTTTCATCGAGGAATATTCCGTATGATACCCACCAATAAGTTCACTTTCGCATTCAGCTAAGTCAAAAGGAGTTCTGTTTGTTTCAGCAAAAGCACAAATCAAAAAAATAACAAATGATAAAGGCTGGTAAAATACATTCCAATTCATCCCTGCTTGTTGCGCAGATATTTCTCTTAAACTTAAAGTACCTGTCATCATTAATAAAGCAATCATCGAAAGTCCCATGGCAACTTCATAAGATACCATTTGTGATGCAGCACGCACAGCTCCCATCAAAGAGAACTTATTGTTAGAGGCCCATCCACCAATCATGATTCCGTAAACACCCACTGATACTACTCCAAAAAAGTACAACAAACCAATATTTAAATCAGTTGCTTGAAGTAAAATATCTCTACCAAATAAATGCAATCTATCTCCCCAAGGAATTACCGCACTAGTCATCAAAGCAGTACTCATAGCAATAGCTGGACCTACAAAAAACAAAAATCGGTTGGGAGTATTAGGTTCAAATTCTTCCTTTGAAAATAATTTTAAACCATCTGCAAGTGGCTGAAAAAGACCAAAAGGCCCTGCTCTATTCGGACCCACACGGTCTTGAAGCCAAGCAGCTACTTTACGCTCTGCCCATGTTGAGTACATGGCCATTAACATTGTTAAAGCAAAAACAACAAGTATAACAACACTTTTTTCTATGATAAATACGCTATCCATTATTACCCAAGCTTTTTTGATTCATAATATCTTCTTGTGTCAATGGAATTTGCGCCATACTAATTTTTTTACGATCCGTTTCTCTACCTTTTAAAATAGTTTCTTCAGTAGCAATTTCAACTTTCTGTAACTTTCTGTTGTATTTATTTTGATTGATTACCGAGTCTTTTTCAAAAGCTCTTGGTCCTTCAATAGTCCAATCTCTTAAGTCTTTATGATCAAAACGACATCCGTTACAAATAAATTCGTCAACTTCATGGTATTCATCTTTTCTTCCTGTAACACGTTGAATTTCGTCACCAAACATCCATACTGTAGTTTTTCCAGAACAGGTAGGACAATCTCTATGTGCATTGTATGGCTTACTAAACCAAACTCTAGATTTGAATCTAAACGTTTTGTCTGTTAAAGCCCCAACTGGACACACATCAATCATGTTACCTGAAAACTCATTATCAACTGCTTTTGAAATACACGTTGAAATATTAGAATGATCTCCTCTATCCATAACTCCATGTACACGGTCGTCTGTCAATTGATCAGCAACCATCACACAACGGTAGCAAAGAATACAACGGTTCATGTGTAATTGAATATTCGGACCAATGTCTTCTGGTTCAAATGTTCTTTTTTCTTCAATGAATCTCGATTCTGATTTTCCGTGTTCAAAACTTAAGTTTTGCAAATCACATTCTCCAGCTTGATCACAAACCGGACAATCTAATGGGTGATTAATCAACAAAAACTCTGTTACTGATTTTCTGGCTTCTTGTACACGTGGAGATGATTTACTATTCACTTCCATTCCGTCCATACAACCCGTTACACATGATGCCATTAATTTAGGCATTGGTCTAGGATCAGCTTCACTTCCTTTTGCAACTTCTACTAAACAACAACGGCATTTTCCACCGCTTCCTTTTAGTTTAGAATAATAACACATCGCTGGCGGAACTACTTCTCCACCTATCATACGTGCTGCCTGCAGGATTGTTGTTCCTGGTTCTACTTCTATGCTTTGACCGTCTATGGTTACTTTCATGTTTAAAGTCTTAACGTCTTAAAGTTTCATGTTTCAAGTTATTCAACCTGAGTCCTGAAACAAATTATACTGTTTGCTTCGCTACTAAATGTTTTACACTTGAAAAAGGCTCCGCTACAAAATGATCTCTATTTTTTATTTTTTCTGGGAAACGAATGTGGTATTCAAACTCATCTCTAAAGTGACGAATTGCCGCTGCTACTGGCCAAGCTGCCGCATCACCTAGTGGACAAATTGTATTTCCTTCTATTTTACTTTGAATACTCAATAGCAATTCGATATCTTCTTCACGACCGTGGCCATTCTCTATTCTATGCAATACCTTTTCCATCCATCCCGTTCCTTCACGACAAGGAGAACATTGCCCACAGCTTTCATGGTGGTAAAAACGAGAGAAATTCCAAGTGTTTCGTACAATACATGCTGTATCATTGTAAACTATAAATCCACCTGAACCTAACATGGAACCCGTTGCAAAACCTCCATCACTAAGTGATTCATAGGTCATTAAACGATCCTCGCCATTGGCAGTTTTATAAATCAAATCAGCAGGTAAAACCGGAACTGAACTTCCTCCTGGTACAAATGCTTTCAAAGGTCTGTCTGAACTCATTCCACCTAAATACTCATCAGAATTCATGAATTCGTAAACACTTAAGCCCAATTCAATCTCATAAACACCAGGATTTTTAATATGTCCCGAAGCAGAAATTAATTTGGTTCCTGTTGATCTTCCTATTCCAATCTTGGCATAGTCTGCACCTGAATTGTTTATTATCCAAGGCACAGCTGCAATAGTTTCTACATTATTTACAACCGTTGGGTTTGCCCAAAGTCCTGAAATTGCAGGAAATGGCGGCTTGATTCGAGGATTTCCTCTTTTACCTTCTAATGATTCAATAAGCGCTGTTTCTTCACCGCAGATGTATGCACCACCACCTATTTGAACATATAAATCTAGATCATACCCTGAACCCAAAATATTTTTTCCTAACCAACCTGCAGCTTTAGCTTCGGCAATGGCTCGCTCTAATATTTTATAAACCCACATGTATTCTCCACGAATGTAGATGTATGAAAGATTAGCTCCCAATGCATAGCTGGACGTAATCATCCCTTCGATCAATAAATGAGGAATGTATTCCATCAAATAACGATCTTTGAACGTTCCTGGTTCAGACTCATCAGCATTACAAACTAAATGTCTTGGCTTTCCTGATTTTTTGTCGATAAAACTCCATTTCATTCCTGCAGGAAACCCAGCTCCACCTCGACCTCGTAGTCCAGATGTTTTCACCTCTTCTACAACTTCATCTGGTGTTAAACTTTTCAAGGCTTTCTCTACTGACGCATATCCTCCATTGGCACGATATACTTCATAGGTCTTAATTCCTGGAATATTTACTTTATCTAATAATATTTTCTGTGACATATTATTTATCGTGTAGCATTATTGTATTGTTCTTGCAATCTTCAATTAACTGATTTACTTTGTCTTTTGTCAAATGTTCTTTGTAAAAATCACCCAATTGCATCATAGGAGCATATCCACAAGCACCTAAACATTCCACTCCTCTAACTTCAAAAAGACCATCTTGAGTAGGTTCCCCTACTTTTACACCAAGTTTGTTGCAAGTATAATCCATCAAGTCTTCTACTCCGTTCAAACAACATGGGGAAGTTTGACAAAACTCAAACATGTATTTCCCTACAGGTCTTCTGTTAAACATGGTATAAAACGACACAACCTCATAAACCTCTACTGGCTTAATCGCTAGTATCTCGGCAACCTTGTCCTGTAATTCAATACTCAACCAATCATTGTGAGCATCTTGTACTTCGTGCAAAACGGGTAACAAAGCTGATTTTTGTTTGCCTTCAGGATAATGACTGATTAATTCATTGATGCGATTCATCAATGCTTCGGTCATATTTATTTCTTGTTTGTACTGTGTTCTTTCCATTTTTATTTCTTTTAACCGCTACGTGCACAAATAAGGCACAAAGTTTACAAAGATTTATTTTTTTAGAAATCAAAAGATTTACTTTTTAATTCCTGATTTTAATTGAATTTATGCGTCTAACTCTCCAGCGATTACATTCAAACTCGACAAAATAACAATCGCATCAGAAAGTAACGAACCTTTAATCATTTCTGGATACGCTTGATAATAAATAAAGCAAGGTCTACGGAAATGCAATCTATAAGGCGTTCTACTTCCATCAGTTACTAAATAGAAACCTAATTCTCCGTTTCCACCTTCAACAGGATGATATATTTCGGCAACTGGAACAGGAACTTCTCCCATTACAATTTTGAAGTGATAAATTAAGGATTCCATATTAGTGTACACATCCTCTTTTGGCGGAAGGTAGTAATCAGGAACATCTGCATGGTATTCATTCCCAGCAGGCATTTTTTCTAAAGCTTGACGAATGATACTTAAACTCTCCCAAACCTCTGCATTACGCACACAAAAACGATCATATGTATCACCTGATTTTCCTACTGGTACAATAAAATCAAAATCTTCGTATGAAGAATAAGGTTGTGCTACACGCACATCATAATCAACTCCTGCAGCACGTAAATTAGGACCTGTAAAGCCATAAGCCATTGCTTGCTCTGCAGTTATAGCTCCTACATTAACCGTTCTATCAATAAAAATTCTATTTCTTTCAAATAAGTTTTCAAACTCTTTCCAAGCCACAGGAAATTCTTCTAAAAAAACATCTAGTTTTCTAAAAGCTTCTTCTGGCCAGTCTCTTTCAAAACCACCAATTCTACCCATGTTAGTTGTCAATCGAGCACCACAAATTTCTTCGTAGATTTCATATACTTTTTCTCTAAATTGAAAAACATATAAGAAACCTGTATAAGCTCCGGTATCAACTCCTAAGATCGAATTACAAATAATATGATCAGTAATCCTAGCCAATTCCATCACAATAACTCTTAAATATTGCGCTCTTTTTGGCACTTCAATATCGAGTAATTTTTCAAGAGTCATCCACCAACCCATGTTATTGATAGGCGAAGAACAGTAGTTCATTCTATCCGTTAATGGAGTAATTTGGTAAAAAGGTCGGTTTTCAGCAATTTTTTCAAATGCTCTGTGAATGTATCCAATTGTTGGCTCAGCTTCAAGAATGCGTTCTCCGTCCATCAACAAGATATTTTGAAAAATACCGTGTGTTGCAGGGTGCGTAGGACCTAAATTTAGAATCGAAAGTTCGCTACCATCTTCATTTAACTGCTCAGCAATTCTTTTGGCATAACGATGCTCTGGTGGTAATAATAGTTCTGACATTTATTTAATGTGAAAAATTATAAAAGTGTGCTTTTTTAATAATTATCGGTTGTTCTTCCAAAGAAACGATCGTCTTTATCTGTTCTTCCGCTATCTTCCATTGGAAATTCTTTTCGCATAGGGAATGAAATCATTTCATCCATATTCAAAATTCGTTTCAACTGTGGATGTCCTATGAAATTGATTCCGTAAAAATCATAAGTTTCTCTTTCCATCCAGTTAGAACTTAAAAAAATGTTTGAAATCGTTTTAATTTCTGGTTTCTCTCCGTTAAGATATGCTTTGATTCTGATTCTTTTATTTTCGTACCAATTGTGCAAATGGTACACAACAGCAAACTGATGATCTTCATCGTTATCAGGATAATGGATTCCGCATAAATCAGTTAAAAAATGAAAACGTAATGTAGGATCGTTTTTTAAAAATAAAATAACGGCTGTTATCGTTTCAGCATTTACTTCAAATGAAAAAATATCTTTTTCTTGTTTGAATTCAAAAACAGCCTCTTGAAAAGTTTCGACTAATTTTTCTTGTATTTGTATCGTTTCTAGCGCCATTATTTATTTGATATTATAGGAAGCTAATAATTCTTGGTATTCAGGAGAACTTCTTCTTCTTACAGATTCTGTTCTTACCAATTCTTGCAATCTCATGACTCCATCAACAATTTGTTCTGGTCTTGGAGGACATCCAGGAACATAAACATCTACAGGAATTACTTTATCAATACCTTGCAAAACAGAATAGGTATCAAAAACCCCACCTGATGATGCACAAGCTCCAACTGCAATAACCCAACGAGGCTCTGACATTTGTTCATAAACTTGACGCAATATAGGAGCCATTTTCTTTGATATTGTTCCCATAACAAGCAACATATCAGCTTGACGTGGAGAAAAACTCACTCGCTCAGATCCAAAACGTGCTAAATCATAATGCGATGCCATTGTTGCCATAAACTCTATACCGCAGCAAGAAGTAGCAAAAGGTAATGGCCAAAGCGAATTTGCTCTAGCTAAGCCTACTACATCATTGAGTTTAGTAGCAAAAAACCCTTCACCAACAACACCTTCTGGAGGGGCAACCATACTTACATTTGAATTACTCATCTTTGTAAAATTATGAATTATGAATTATGAAGTATGAGTTCATAATTTAAATTTTAAAAACATTCTTTTATAATAATTAGAAATTGAAATCTTTACAATTCATTGTTTCCAATTCCTATTAAGATTTACTCCCACTCTAAGGCTTTCTTTTTAATGATATAGAAAAAACCAACTAGAAGCAACATCATGAATACAATCATTTTGACCATTCCTTCCATTCCCAATTCTTTAAAATTGATTGCCCATGGATATAAGAAGATTACCTCTACATCAAACAAAACAAAAAGGATGGCTACAAGAAAATATTTAACTGAAAACGGAATCCTAGCATTACCTACCGATTCTATACCACATTCAAAATTTTTATCTTTAATCTCAGAGGATCTTTTAGGGCCTAATTTTCCAGAAACTATAATAGTTCCTACAACAAAACCTACAGCTAAAAGAAACTGCATCAAGATAGGAATGTAATTCAATTGATCTGATTGCATATTATGATTTTTATGTATAAGAATAAGCAACAAAGATAACTTTCAAATTATTAAATAACAATAATTTTTTTAAAATACATGCGAACTACATCGTTGTAAATTTGCAATTTTTATTAATTATAAATAAGGAGTGTTCATTTATTCTATGTGAAAGCTGAGTAGAAAATTCAAAACTAAAGTCAACACCTTAAATCTTGAAATTTTCATTATTAGTACTTTATCCCATAAAAAAAACGTCCCGATATACTCGGGACGTTTTAAACTTTCGTAGGCAAAAAAAAATATTTTTATGCTTAGATCACTGCTACTTGCGCAGCAACTTTTCCTTTTCTTCCTTCTTCTTCTACATAGCTAACTCTGTCACCTTCGCGCAATTCTTCCGCGTTGATTCCTGAAGCGTGAACGAAAATGTCTTTTCCTGTTTCTTCGTCTGTAATGAATCCGTAACCTTTAGACTCATTGAAAAATTTTACTGTACCTGTACGCATTGTAATTGTAATAATAATTTATAATGTAGCAAATGTAATATTTAATACAATACGAAATGCGTTCTTATGTTTTTATTTTGTAAAAATATTGATATTCAACGTTTTCTAACAATCTTAAGACCGCGTGAAGCTACGCTAATTTTATATGTAATTCTTTTAACTGTGAATCATCAATAACTGATGGTGCATCAATCATGACATCTCTTCCCGAATTATTCTTAGGAAATGCGATGAAATCTCGTATAGTTTCCTGTCCGCCTAATATTGCAACAAGTCTGTCTAACCCAAAAGCCAATCCACCATGAGGAGGTGCCCCAAACTGAAATGCATCCATTAAGAAACCAAATTGCGCCTTAGCTTCTTCCTCGGTAAAACCTAAATACTTAAACATTAATTGTTGCGTAGCTTTATCATGAATACGGATAGATCCACCACCTATTTCGTTCCCATTCAAAACCATATCATATGCATTAGCACGAACTTTTCCAGGATCAGTTTCTAGCAAGTGCATATCCTCTGGTTTTGGTGATGTAAACGGATGGTGCATAGCATGGTAACGACCACTTTCCTCATCAAATTCTAACAAAGGAAAATCAACTACCCAAAGCGGAGCAAATTCATCTGGCTTACGCAATCCAAGACGTGTAGCAAGCTCCATACGCAAGGCTGATAATTGTGTTCTTGTTTTATCTGCTGGACCTGATAATACAAAGATCATATCTCCTGGTTTTGCGTCAGTAATTTTGGCCCACTGTGATAAATCTTCTTGACCATAAAACTTGTCTACTGATGATTTATAAGTTCCGTCATCATTACATTTTACATATACCATCCCACTAGCTCCTACTTGCGGACGTTTTACCCAGTCAATTAATGCATCAATTTCCTTACGGGTATAATTTCCGGCTCCCGGTACAGCTATTCCCACCACCAATTCGGCAGCATTAAAAACCGGAAACTCTTTATGTTGCGCGTATTGATTTAACTCCCCAAACTGCATCCCAAAACGGATGTCTGGTTTGTCATTTCCGTACGTTTTAATAGCATATTCATAGGTAATTCTTGGGAATTTTTCAACCTCAACACCTTTTATTTCTTTTAGCAAATGGCGCGTTAGTCCTTCAAAAACATTCAAAATGTCTTCTTGCTCTACAAATGCCATCTCACAGTCAATTTGTGTAAACTCTGGTTGTCTGTCTGCACGAAGGTCCTCGTCACGGAAACATTTTACAATTTGAAAATATTTATCCATTCCACCCACCATTAACAATTGCTTGAACGTTTGCGGAGATTGTGGCAAAGCATAAAACTGCCCTTCATTCATACGGGAAGGCACTACAAAATCTCTAGCTCCTTCAGGCGTAGACTTGATTAAATAAGGTGTTTCCACCTCACAAAAATCTAAATCCGAAAGATACTTGCGTACTTCCATAGCTACTTTGTGACGAAAAAGCAAGCTGTTTTTTACTGGATTACGTCTGATGTCAAGGTAACGGTATTTCATTCGAATGTCTTCACCACCATCCGTTTCATCTTCAATAGTGAAAGGAGGAGTTAAGGCTGCATTTAGAATTGTTAATTCGGTTACCAGAATTTCAATTTCACCTGTAGGGATATTTTTATTCTTAGCTTCACGTTCAATAACCGTACCTTTAACCTGAATTACAAATTCACGGCCAAGAGTTTTTGCTAGTTCAAAAACAGATTTTTCAGTACGACTTTCGTCAAAAATTAATTGTGTTATTCCATAACGGTCTCTTAAATCAACCCAATTCATAAACCCTTTATCACGTGATTTTTGAACCCAACCCGCAAGAGTTACATTAATACCGGTATGCGAGGCATTTAACTCGCCACAATTATGACTTCTATACATCTTCAAAATTTTAGTTTGTTTTGTCCTTAGACTTGTGTGCAAATTTAGGACTAATTATGAATAATGAATTGTGAAATAAGAATTTTTAGCAATAGGATTTTTAAACCTTTTGAGTCCAAATGTTAAATTTTAGTTCAATGTTACCAAATTGTTAACATAAAGTTTTTTTATTGTAAAATACTTTTTATCTTTGTTAAGCTAATATGAATTTTAAAACCCCCACATCATGAAAAAATATATCATCTTTGCCGTATTACTGTTTACAGGAATCGCATCAGCTCAAGAAAGTAATCCAAAACTAGAAGCCATTGGAGAATTAGTAAAAACAACTTACTACTTTGAAAATGGAAAAGTTCAACAAGAAGGATTTTTCAAAAACGGAAAACTAGAAGGAATTTGGACTTCATTTGACGAAAACGGAAACAAGCTAAGTGTTGCTACTTATGCAAATGGAGAAAAAATTGGAAAATGGCTTTTTTGGAATGGAAACAAACTAAACGAAGTAGAATATTCAAACAGCAGAATTGCATCTGTTAAAACTTGGAAACAAGACGCCCTAGTTAACAATTAATTCGTTTTTATAAAGGTTAAAAAAAAGCTTTCGATTTACTCGAAAGCTTTTTTTTTGACTTAGAATCAGTACCAAATTGGAAGGTAATTTCAAATAAAGTTCATTAGATCTAATTTATTAATCAAAATGAACCTCATCAAGATATGAAAACCTGCTCTGAAAATATACTTTTGAAATTCAGAACAGGATTATCATTTACCAAAAAATAGTGTAAAACGCTGCTATCAGAGATAATACCACCAACATCCCAACAGTAAAACCAGGTGACATTTTAAACATGGTACGGTCTATTTCTAAACCATTTGTTTTAACTCCACGCGCAGTTTCATACATGCTTATGGCATACATACCAACAACGCAAATCAAGAACACAAAGCCCATACGGTCTATGAAAGGAATTTCGTAAATACCATTTGCATTTGGAACTGAAAAACCAGTAGCATTTAAGAATGATAAATCAATAATAGCTGGCATAAATTTGAAAGCAAGCGACAGTAAGAAACCACCAATAGTAGCAAACAAAGCAGCATTCGAAGTAGTTTTTTTCCAGAAGAACCCTAAAATAAACATGGCAAAAACTCCAGGACTCACAAAACCTGTATACTCTTGAATATATTGAAATCCTCCTTTTTTATCAATTCCTAAAAATGGAGCCACAACTACAGCAATCAGCATAGCAACTACAATTGCTTTTTTACCAATGCTAACAAGTTTCTTCTCATCGGCATCAACGTTTAATTTGGTTTTGTAAATGTCTAAAGTAAAAATAGTTGCAATACTATTGGCTTTTCCAGCTAACGAAGCTACAATTGCAGCAGTAAGTGCAGCAAAAGAAAGCCCTTTTAAACCTACTGGCAACAAATTCAACAAAACAGGATAAGCACGATCCGGATTTACGGTCCCATCTTGAAGCATTTCGGTGCCAAAATGGCCATTTTGATATAAAACAAAGGCTGCTATTCCCGGCAATACTACAATTATTGGCATTAATAATTTCAAAAATGCAGCAAATAAAATTCCGTTTCTAGCCGTTTTCAAATCAGCTCCTAATGCACGTTGCGTAATGTATTGGTTACATCCCCAATAATTAAGATTGATGATTAACATTCCTCCAATCAAAACAGATAGACCTGGCAAATCCATATAATTCGGATTTGATTTCTCAAAAATCATGTGAAAATGATCATTAGCCTGCGTGGTCATTAGATTAAAACCATTTATAACTCCAGAAGAACCAAACTCTTCGGCAACTAAATTTAGGGCTAAATAAGTAGTGACTAACCCCCCTAGAATTAAAAAGAAAACTTGAATCACATCTGTATATCCAATCACCTTCATGCCGCCCAATGTGATCATTACTGCAAAAAAGGCTAAGAAAATCATACACAAAGTAATATCAAGACCAGAAATGCTACTAATTGCCAAAGCTCCTAAATACAATATTGAGGTAAGATTTACTAAAACATACAATAGCAACCAAAATACGGCCATAATCATGGCAACATTGCTATTATACCTTTGATTCAAATACTGAGGCATGGTGAAAATTTTGTTTTTCAAATACACTGGAATAAAGAAAACAGCAACAATAATTAAGGTAAAAGCGGACATCCACTCATACGTAGCAATAGCTAGCCCCATCTTGAAACCGCTACCACTCATTCCTATAAATTGCTCAGCGCTAATATTACTAGCTATTAATGATGCACCAATGGCCCACCACGTCAAGGAACCCTCGGCTAAAAAATAATCTTTACTACTCGTTTCTTCTTTCTTTTTCTTTTTATAAATCCACACTCCATACCCTACAATCAGGATGAAATAACACAAAAAGACAATATAATCTTGGGTGGCTAATGTTTGCATTGGTTAAAATTTTTAGTTTTGGATAACAGATTTATAATGAATATTTGATTGACATTTTAATACCTCAGCACTTTTCTCTGGAGTAATATCACGCTGTGACTCCCCCATCATTTCGTAACCTACCATAAATTTCTTTACTGCGGCAGAGCGTAACAAAGGCGGATAAAAATGCATGTGAAAATGCCATGCTGGATGTTCCTCTCCATCTGTCGGTGCTTGATGAATCCCTGAAGAATACGGAAATGAGGTTTCGAAAAGATTATCGTATTTAGTGGTTAATTGTTTTAAAATAACAGCAAAATCTGTAACCTCAGCTGAAGTAAAATCAGTGATTTTGGACACGCTCCGTTTACTCACAATCATGGTTTCGTAAGGCCAAATGGCCCAAAAAGGCACCAAAGCTACAAAATGCTCATTCTCGATCACGATGCGCTCGCGCACCTTCAATTCTTCCTGAACATAATCTTGTAATAAGGTTCGATCATGTTTTTCAAAATACTGATTCAAGCTATTATGCGTTTTTTCGACTTGTGTAGGCAAAGATGATTGCGCCCATATTTGACCGTGCGGATGCGGATTACTGCAGCCCATTGCACTGCCTTTGTTTTCAAAAATTTGAACATGATTAATGTATTCTATAGCGCCCAAAGTCTCATATTCTTTTTGCCAAGTAGTTACAATATTCTCGATATTCTCGACCTCCATTTGAGGTAAAGTCAAATCGTGTCTCGGAGAAAAACAGACCACTCTAGAAATGCCACGTTCTGGTTTTGCCTTAAAAAAAGTGTGTTTTTCATTCTCTTCATAAAAGATTTCTTCTTGCTTTAAGGCGGCAAAATCATTTTCAAAAACATAACAAGAATCGTATGGTGGATTCACTTCACCATTTGCACGCACATTCCCCGGACACAAGTAACATTGGGGATCGTATTCTGGTAATTGAACAACCGAAATGGTTTCTTTTTGGCCCTGCCAAGGTCTTTTCGAACGATGAGGCGAAACCAAAACCCATTCGTTGGTTAAGGGATTAAAACGTCTATGTGGATCTTCGTTGATATCAAAATTTTTCATCTTAGTTTGCATTATATAAGGATGTACCGTTTCCGATTTTAACATCATAAATTTTCAATTCAATGTTCCATTTTTCTTGGTACAATTGGGCGAATTTTTGTTTAACAGCTTCTTCTTTTCCTTTTTTAATAAAGGTGATGGTGCAACCCCCAAAACCACCGCCCATCAATCGGGAACCTATTACGGCTTCATCGGCTAGTGCAAGATCCACTAAATAATCAAGCTCAGGACAGCTCACCTCATATTCTTTTGACAAACCATCATGGTTTTCAAAAAGTAATTTCCCTAAAAGCTCAATGTTTCCAGCATCCAAAGCCTCACAGGCTTTAGACACACGGGCAATTTCTTTTACTACATATAGTACGCGTGTAAAAACAACAATATCCATTTTATCTTTTAAAGTCAACAATTGCGCTTCAGTACAATTTCTAAAACTTTTGATTTCAGGAAAATTAGCTTTGATAATCGCCAAACCTTCCTCGCATTCTTCTCTTCTTTTATTATAAGCCGATGTAAACAGTGAATGCTTCACATTGCTATCCAACAAAACCAGAGCATAGTCTTTAAAATCAGCATTATGGTACTCAAATTCTAATGTATTACAATCCAATTTGATGACCTTATTTTCAAGTCCATGCACACTGGCAAATTGATCCATAATACCACAATTGATTCCCACCCAGTGTTCTGCCTTTTGACCCATTAAAGCAATATCAATAGGCTTAATTTTTAAATCAAAAAGTTCGTTTAAACCAAATAGAAAACCACATTCCAATGCAGCCGAAGACGACAATCCAGAACCTACCGGAATGTTGCTACTAAATACGCAATTAACCCCACTAAATTCAAAACCATTATCTTGTAGTTGTTTCAAAACTCCTAAAATATAATTGTTCCAAACCGTTGAACTGAGTTCAATGTCTTGCAACAAATCGACTTCAAATTCTTGATTCAAATCGATAGCAACGATTTTAGAAGTTGTAGTGTTACTTTTTTCGAAAGCAAAGCAAATGATCTTATCTATGGCAGCAGGCAATACAAAGCCATCGTTGTAATCTACATGTTCTCCAATGATGTTAATTCTTCCTGGAGAAAGCACTATTTTTTCGGGTACATTACCAAATGTTTCCTGAAAAAAAGCGGTTGTTTTTTGTATTAATGAATCATTCATTACTCTTGAAATTTTTAAAGTGTTGGTCTGTTTTTTTATTTACTTCTTTGCTTCCAAAGTCAATTTACCCGTCCTTAATCCAGCTCCGTTTACTTCTAATTGGATGGCTCCAGTGGTAGTTTTCGATTGTAGTAGTACTACCAATTTTCCACTAAACAATTTCATCGTGTCTTTATGAAATAGTTCAAGTGAAGTCGCATCTCCATTACAAGCGGCACGATACGTACCCGCTCCAGACACTTTAAATTTCAACTGGTTCGTTGCTGTTGGACAAGGAACTCCATTTTTATCCACTACGGATACCGTAACAAAAGAAATATCTTCACCATCGGCTGTGATGGTTTTTCGGTCTGCATCCAAAACAATTTGGTACGGTTGACCAGCGGTTCTGATTTCCTTTTCTTCAGCTACTTTGCCATTGTCATCATAAGCTACCACTTTTATCGTTCCTGGTTCATATTTCACATCCATCCACATCAAGCGGTAACGGTTTTGCGGCGTGTTCTTGTTTTTGGTTTGTACGCCCATACTTTTGCCATTGATAAAAAGTTCTGCACTGTTGTAACTGGTATACACAAAAACAGGAGTTGTTTGTCCTTCACGACCTCCCCAATTCCAATGGGGCAAGATGTGTAGCGTAGTTGCCTTGGTGTTCCAACGGCTTCGGTACAAATAATAACGGTCTTTCGGTAAGCCTGCTAAATCGTTAATTCCGAAATAAGAACTACGAGACGGCCAGCTTTCGTCATAAGGTGTCGGTTCGCCCAAATAATCAAATCCTGTCCAAACGAATTCACCAATTACCCAAGGTTTATCATCCTTAAGTACGAAATCTTCATCGGGAACATTGGACCAACTACAGGCTTCCAAATCATACGATGAAGACTGAAAGTCTGGATACTGCTTCATTTTTTCTTGCACCACAGGAAATTTATAAATTCCTCTAGAGCTCACCGTTGAAGCGGTTTCGGAACCCAAAATGAATCCTTGTGGGAATTTTTTGAATGCCTCATCATACAAATGCACGCGATAATTGAGTCCTGGAATATCCAACAAAGCTCCAAAACCAGATTCCATAGTCGCTTTTACTTGATCCATTCCTACGGTTACAGGACGCGTTGGATCTTCTCTATGAAAAATCTCCTGCAACCATTTGGCTCGTTTTACACCCGCTTCTCCCCACTGATCTGGGACTTCATTTCCTGAACTCCACATTACAATAGAAGGATGATTTCGTGTGGCTTGTACCAAATTCACAATGTCTTTTTCGGCATATTCGTCAAAAAAGCGATGGTAGCCGTTATCTACTTTTGGTAAAACCCATTCGTCGAAACTCTCTGCCAAAAACAAAAAGCCCATTTCGTCTGCCAACTCCAATTGCTCGAAAGAAGGCATATTGTGCGAACTGCGAATGGCATTGCATCCCATATCTTTTAAAATGGTCAACTGTCTACGCAAAGCGGCTTTGTTTACCGCAGCACCAAGAGGTCCCAAATCGTGATGCAAACAAACCCCTTTGAATTTGGTCACTTTTCCATTAAGACTAAATCCTTTATTGGCTTCATACTTTATTTCTCGGATTCCAAAACGGGTGGTAAGCTCGTCTTTCAATTCATTGCCAACATACAATTGAGCAACCGCTTTGTACAAATAAGGCGTTTCTGGACTCCACAATTTTGGATTCTCTACTTTTAAATTTTGATCAAACTCTTTTCCGAAGCGTAAGGAAGATTCCTCTGCACTTATTTTGCGTCCTTCGGCATCAAAAATGGTGGTCACCAAACGCGTGTTTTCGCCTGAGGCTTTGGTCTTAATATTCACTTTGGCCACGGCATCACTAATAAAAGGTGTCGTTATAAATTGCCCCCATTGGTCAATGCTTTCATTGTTCTTGATAATAACACTTACTTTTCGATACAAACCAGCTCCGGGATACCAACGGGAGGCAAATTCTTTATTGGATAATTTTACAGCTAATGTATTGTCTCCTTCTTGAATAAATTGAGAAACATCAAAATAAAAATAACTATAGCCATACGCCCATTCTCCCACTTTTTTCCCATTCAAATACACTTGAGGCTCGCTCATAGCGCCTTCAAAAAGCAATAGTATCTTTTTTCCTTTGACATCTTTAGGCAAAGTAAAAGTATTGCGATACCACGCGGTGCCAATATGTGGTAAGGCTCCGGTTCTTCCTGTTTTTTCGGTAGCTACATTTTCTCCATTTTGAACAATGGCTACATTTTGTATATCCACTTTTTTATCAAAAGGACCATAAATTGCCCAATCATGTGGAACAGTAACCAATTCCCATTTCGAGTCGTTGAAGTTGGCATTAAAAGCGTCTTCAAAATTTCCTTTTTGAAATTTCCAATGAGTATCCAATACCTTTACCACTCGGGCTTGAGAAAAAACTATGGCGGTGAAGGCTATAAAAACCAACAAAAAAGAGGGTATTTTTTTCATTTATACAACATATTTTTGAACCATATAAGGCATTTAAGGCCATATAAGGTTTTTATTTTAATCTATAGAGTTTCCTCATTTCTAACATTCAGAAATATGGTTTACTTATTTCGTCTTTATTCTGAATCCAATTCATTATTTTTTAAAAGCATCCAATGCTGGTGAAGGTTTTCCGTCTGGTTGCCAAGCACTCAAGCCATAGCCACTCCAAGATTTAGCTCCTTGCGGCTCCCAATACAAAACGCCCAAGCCTTTATTATCGGGAACAGCTTTTACGGCTTTGATCGTAGCATCTAGAAGTTCTTTGGTGTTTTGTACTTGTTCATCAACGCCGCCAACTTCTACCACCATTACCTCTTTCTGATAACGAGAAGCCATATCATTTAGGTTTTTTTGTAAATCGGCTATGGTTTCTGAATAGTCTTTTTTAATCCAAAATGGATAGTAAGACAAACCAATTACATCATACTTTACTTGATGTTCGGTAGTTTTATCAAAAAACCAACGGAATTTTTCGTTGTTGTTTCCTTCATCTACATGCACAATTACTTTGATTTTGGCGTTCACGGCTTTGGTCGCTTCGTATCCTTTATTCAAAAATTGCGCTAATTGAGTCCAATTGTTCGTACTCCCATCAGGCCAAAGCATTCCACCTGGAATTTCATTCCCCACCTGAACCCATTCAGGCGTAACACCTACTCTTTTTAAAGCGGTCAACACATCAAATGTATGTTCATAGACTTTTTGTTGTAACGCATCGATCGATAAGTTCGCCCAAGCAGCAGGTTTGGCTTGTTTACTGGGATCCGCCCAAGTATCGCTATAATGAAAATCAATCATAATGCGCATTTTGGCTTTTTGAGCGCGCAATGCCATAACCACCGTTTCAGCCGTACTGCAATGACCACTCGCTTTATCTTGACTTGGATTGACAAATACACGCAAACGAATGGTATTCATTCCGCGTTCTTTTAGCAATTGCAAACAATCTTTTTCCTTTCCGTCAGTATCATAAAAACGATACCCAGTAGCCTCCATTTGCGGCAACCAACTCACGTCGGCCCCTTTGGCAAAAGCCGAGTTGTTTTTCTTTTGTGCCAAAGCAATAGTGGTACAACTTACAAAAAAAAGCAGTAGCACTATTCTTTGAAAAATTCTATCTGTTGTAATCATGACTAATTGGTAAAGGCTTGTAAAACGGGCAATGCTTTATTTGAAAAATCATAGAATGCTTGGTTTTCAAAAGTAGAACCATTGGAGGCTTGACTTCCTTTGAAAGAAACCCATTCGCCTCCCCAATACGCAAAACCTTGTCCGTAAGTAGAGGATTTTACCAAATCTTTAATCGCCAAAACAAAACTTTTTTGTCCTTCGGGAGTCGCAGGAAATCCAGATATTAATTGTGATTCTAGACCCATAATATTATTTGTCCAGTCATTCCAACTTAAGGTAAAAGGATAAGCAGTTTCTGCAATGATAACTTTTTTAGAAAAGTTTTTTCCCAAGGCATCAATGGTCGTTTTTACCGCAGCCATATCTTTCCCATGCCAAAGAGGATAATACGACAAACCGATATAATCATAATCGATACTTTTTACTTTATTAAAAAACCAATTAGTATCAGTAGCCGAAACGCCTGCGTAGTGTATCATGATTTTTGTAATTGGCGCTTTGCTTCGAATGGTAGCGCTTGCGGTAGACAATAGCGCCAAACATTGCGCTTCTTGATTGATTAAATGCCCTTGAGGCCAAAGCAATCCGGTATTAATTTCATTACCGATTTGAATAATATCTGGATTAATTTCGGTCAAAATAGTTGTGGTGTAAGTGACTACCGCAGCTTTTAAATCGGTAAAAGATAAGTTTTTCCAAGAAGCTGGAGTGGTTTGAACCGCAGGATCAGCCCAATCGTCAGAAAAGTGAACAGTTAACCAAACTTTTAAGCCCGCTTGTTTTACGCGCTGCGCCAAAGCCTTTACCTCGGTCAATCCAGAATGTCCGTTGGCTGGATCTTTCCACAAACGAATTCTGATGGTATTACAACCAACACTTTTTATTGTGGTTAGCATGTCTTCTGTTTTTCCGTTGTTAGTAAAAACTACTCCCGCAGCTTCTATTTCTGGCAAATACGAAATATCAGCGGCTTTGATAAACTCCTCAGTAACCACAGGTGGTTTTGCAACAGGAGTTTCTGTAGCGCTACTGTCACCAGCATCAGAACAAGAAAAAACAAGTATGACAAGCGAAAGCAATGCCGAGTTTTTAAAGTATTTTTTCATCTCAAAAAGATTTAAATTTATAAATAGTTTTATGGTAATATAGCTCGCCTTTTTTGAGAATCGCACTCGGGAAATGATCATGATTAGGAGCATCAGGAAAATTTTGAGTTTCAAAACAAATCCCACTAGTAGGGTGATATGCCGCGTTATCTTTCCCTTTTATTTGTCCAAAACAATTCCCTCCTACGTATACATGTACAGCAGGTTGATTGGTGTAAACAGACATTCTTAATAATTTATCGCTGCTGTACAAAGAAGCAGCATACTCTTTTTCTTTGTTTAAAACAAAAGTAGTATCTATTGTAGCGGGACAATTTCTGCTATTTGTAAAATCGAAAGGACAATTAGCAACATTCAAAAAACGACCGGTGGGAATTCCTGCACTTGTGGTTTCTAATATTCTTTGTGAATTAACACGCATCTCCTGATCAACAACAGAATTGTGATGTCCATCTAGGTTAAAATAGCTGTGATGTGTCAGGTTTAAAATAGTGTCTTGTGATGCATGTGCCACATACTCTACGATCATTTCATTTTCATCGGTAAGCATATAGGTCACATCAACCACAACGTCTCCAGGGAAAAATTCTTCGTTATGCTTACTGCAATAGGTGAACGTAACAGATGGATTTTTACCTTCTTTTTTACTTTTTAGTTTCCAGTTTCTCTGGCTTAGACCAATACTGCCGCCGTGTAACGAATTCCCATTGTTGTTTTTATTTAACAAGTAAGATTTTCCACCAAGCTTGAATTCGCCATTACTTATCCTACCAGCATATCGCCCTACAATAGCACCAAAATAAGGAGCACTTGGCAAATCATAGGATTTTATATATTCCTCTAGGGTTTCAAAACCCAAAACTACATCTATCAAATTACCATTTTTCAATGGCACCTTTAAAGATGTAAGCGTAGCCCCATAACCCATCACCTTCATTTGCATTCCCTTGCTATTAACAAGTTCACAAATAGAAACCTCATCACCATTAGGCATAGAACTAAATGATTTCAGGACAGAAACCCTATTAAAATGTGATATGTGTTTTATTTTCATGAATAAATTATGAAATGTGAAAAACCAAAAGTAAAATAATTGTTAAGTATTACATACCAGTACCTACCAGTTTTTGTACATTGCAACTTGAAAAACACTTTTTACATGAAACTAATCAGCATTCATAACAATAAAGGCATTCCTAAATACCAGCAAATCATAACCTCTATTGAAGTAGCACTGCAACAAGAATTGCTACAAAAAGGGGACAGACTCCCATCAGTAAATAAAGTGCGTTTAGAATTCTCTCTGTCTAGAGATACCGTTTTACTTGCCTACGATGAGTTAAAGAAAAGAGGGATAATTTATGCCATTACCGGCAAAGGATATTATGTAAAAAGCGTTGAAGTATCCATAAAACAAAAGATATTTTTACTCTTTGATGAATTAAACATTTTCAAAGAAGACTTGTACAATTCCTTTCTCGAAAACATAGGAACTACAGCTCAGGTTGATATTTTTTTTCATCATTTTAACGTTCCCGTTTTTCAAAAACTGATTCATGACAGCAACGGTAATTACACCAAATACATTATCATGCCGACCAATCTTGAAGAAGCCGCATCAATTATAAAAACCCTACCAGTTCATGACGTTTATATTCTTGATCAGACCAATCCAGAATTATTGAACTATCCTGCAGTGTACCAAAACTTTGTAAAAGATATTTACGAAGGCCTATTAAAAGGAAAATCAAAGCTGAACAAATACAAAAAACTAATAATGATTTTTCCTGGATTCCGTGAACCGCTAGGGATGAAAATAGGCTTTGAAAAATTTTGCAACGATCACGCTTTTGAATATGAAATCATAACCGAATTTAAAAACAGAAATATCACAACTGGCGAGGTGTATATTATTCCGAGTGACAGGGATTTAGTTAGTGTAATAGAAAAGGCAAAAATTCAAAATTTACAATTGGGTACTGACTACGGAATTATATCCTATAATGAAACCCCGCTAAAAAAAGTAGTAGAAAACGGAATCACAACCATTTCAACCCATTTTGAAATGATGGGACAACTGTTAGCACAAATGATTTTAAAAGGTAAAAAAGAGCAAATAGAAAACAAAAGTGATTTGATATTGAGGAACTCGTTGTGATATAAAACAAAAAAAACCGCTTCTTTCGAAGCGGTTTTTGTACCCGGAGCCGGAGTCGAACCGGCACGGTTTCCCACAGGTGTTTGAGACCAGCGCGTCTACCAATTCCGCCATCCGGGCTTAGCAGACAGAAACGACAACAGTCGCTTCACGCAATAAAGAGATATTTAGTAGTATCTAACTATCTTTTCCTTTAACACGGTGCAAATGTAAAAAAATTAATTAAATGTTCAACTAAAAATACTTAATTTTTTCCTTTCAGTGTTAAATATATTTTATAAATTTGCACCTCGTTAAAAAACGAAACACACAACTAACTACATCTTAGGTAAATAGATTTATTTTTAGTTTAAGCAACAGCTTAAGTCAAAACTATCTTGCAACCACAGATAAAAACAACACACAATAATGTCACACCTAGAGCCAGAAGCTAAAATTTTTGCTTGTTCACAAAGTGTTTATCTTGCTGAAAAAATTGCAAAAGAATACGGAATACCACTAGGTAAAATCACTACATCAAAATATAGTGACGGGGAATTTCAGCCTTCTTATGAGGAATCTATAAGAGGATTGCGCGTATTCATAGTATGCTCAACATTTCCTACTGCTGATAACTTGATGGAATTACTGTTAATGATTGACGCTGCAAAGCGTGCATCAGCTAGACATATAACAGCTGTGATTCCTTATTTTGGATGGGCCAGACAAGATAGAAAAGACAAGCCAAGAGTTCCGATAGGAGCTAAACTTGTAGCAAACTTACTAGATGCTGCAGGCGCAACAAGAGTAATGACCATGGATTTGCACGCAGATCAAATTCAGGGTTTCTTTGAAAAACCTGTAGATCACCTTTTTGCCTCAACTATCTTTTTACCATACGTAAAAAGCTTAGGACTGGACAATTTAACAATTGCTTCGCCTGATATGGGAGGTTCAAAAAGAGCTTATGCGTATTCTAAATTTTTAGAATCAGATGTGGTTATTTGTTACAAGCAGCGTAAAGTTGCAAACGTAATCGATACCATGGAATTAATTGGTGAGGTTAAAGGTCGTAATGTGATTTTGGTAGATGACATGATTGACACCGGAGGAACATTGGCGAAAGCCGCAGATTTGATGATTGAAAAAGGAGCTTTGAGTGTAAGAGCTATTTGTACGCACGCTATATTATCAGGCGATGCTTATGAGAAAATAGAAAATTCAAAATTAAGTGAGTTGATCGTAACAGATTCAATTCCGTTAAAGAAAACATCAAGCAAAATACGCGTATTGAGTTGTGCACCTCTATTTGCTGAGGTAATGCACATGGTTCACCACAACAACTCAATAAGTGGAAAATTTATAATGTAATGCACTAGGCGCTGAGTCAAATGCCATATATTATAACGAGTGCTGAAAGCCAAAAGCTTGACGCCAAATAAATAATAATATTATTTAATAACTATATTTTTTTTACAATGAAATCGATTACAATTAAAGGATCAGAAAGAGAAAGCGTGGGCAAAGTAGCTACTAAAGCCTTACGTAATGCTGGATTGGTTCCTTGCGTATTATACGGAGGAAATCAAGCAGTTCATTTCTCAGCAGAAGTTATGGCTTTCAAAAACTTGATTTACACTCCAAACGCTCACACAGTTGAGATCGATCTTGGTAACGGAAAATCATACAACGCTGTACTTCAAGACATTCAAGTACACCCAGTATCTGACAAAATTTTACACATTGACTTCTTTCAAATCTTTGAAGACAAAGAAATTACTATTGAAGTTCCAGTAAAAATTGTTGGAAAATCTAAAGGTGTTATGGCAGGTGGTGATTTACGTATGAACAACCGTAAATTAAAAGTAAGAGCGCTTCCTAAAGATCTTCCTGATTTTGTTGAAGCTGACATTACTCCACTTGATATGGGTAACAAATTATATGTTACTAAAGTTCCTACACCTAACTTTAAAATCATGCACCCAGACAACACAGTTATTTGTCAAGTGAAGATTTCTCGTGCGGCTATGAAAGCAGCTCAAGAAGCAGCAAAAGCAGCAAAAGCTCCTGCAAAAGGAAAGAAAAAATAATTTTTTTCAATCAAAATTCAAGAAAGCGTCAGTTACACAACTGGCGCTTTTTTTTGCTTTTAAGTTTTTTTAAATTTTTATGAAGCAGCTATAATACTTCTACACCTATTTTGTCCCGCTTTCCGTTGCAATCTTTTTGCACGCAAAAGAAAGCGCACAAAAAGGATTTTCACTATAATCGGGGCTATTACACACTATTTTTTGCATCTCAGACATGAGCCACATAAACCCTTAAAATATTGGCTACAGCATAGTCATTTTATTGAATTAAGCTTACTTTTGTACCATGATAAAATGGATTTCAAACCTATTCGCAACCACAAAATCAGAGCACAGTAGCACCATCATGAAGAAATTTTTAATAGTCGGACTAGGCAACATCGGGGCTGAGTACGTAAACACAAGACATAACATCGGGTTTAAAATCGTAGATTTTCTAGCCCGCAAAGAAGGAGTTTCTTTCGAAACCGTAAAACTTGGCGCACTAGCTGAATACAAATTTAAAGGAAGAACCTTTTTACTTTTGAAACCCAACACTTATATGAATTTAAGCGGGAAAGCGGTTCAATATTGGATGGAAAAGGAGAATATTCCGCTCGAAAATATTCTAGTCATTACAGATGATTTAAATCTGCCGTTTGGAGCCATTCGCATTAGACAAAAAGGAAGTGACGGTGGACACAATGGACTTAAGAATATTAACTTGGTGCTAAACACACAAAACTACGCACGATTCCGTTTTGGCATAAGCGATGAATTCAAAAAAGGAAAACAAGTTGATTATGTCCTTGGTGACTGGGACGATACTGAAAAAACTGCACTTCCGGAACGATTAGAAATAGGATCAGAGATTATAAAATCTTTTGGTACTGCAGGATTAGAAAACACCATGACTTCCTTTAACGGAAAATAAAAAAAGGGAAACGTTTGTAAAAACGCTTCCCTTTTTTAGTAATTCTATTTTACTTATTCAATTACAATCTTTCTGACTTGTTTTCGCTCTCCGTCAATAACTGTTAACATATAAACTCCTGGATAAAGATTTTTCAATTGGATATTTTCATTAAAATTTGACTTGCTTTTAAAGTCATTTTCAAAAAGCTTTCTTCCTAATAAATCATTAACCATCACCTTTATTTCTGCATCGGATTTGGCGGTGAATTGAATATTAAAATTCCCTTTATTTGGATTAGGAAAAACAACAAAATCATTGAGTTCAAAATCCGGTGTTGCTAAGGTGTATGTTTTTGTGCAAATTGTTATTGATGCTGAATCTATTGTGCCAAAGTCACCTGAATCTAAATCACGAACACGCAACGTCCAATTTCCTTGCGGACTCAGCCCATTAAATTTAGACAATAATTCAAATGGCGCTGCGGTTTGGGCTGTTTTCACTGAGCAATCAAGAGCACCTCCAAGATCATCATAGTTTAATACCAAACTATTGCTTGTAGACCCACAACTTCTTTCAAATAATTTCACAACAGTCCCTTGTGGATTTAGCACTTCTATTTGCACATCACTCAAATAATCATGAGTAAAATTAATAGCTAAATTCACGTCAGATATCACTTCTGTTGCAGCCGGAACAGTTGTAGTTACAGCACGATACGTTGTTGATTCTGGTATAGAAAACGGTGTTGCAAAAGCATACGTATTACATGATGAAACAACAGAATACCCAATTGCAAAAGATGTACTGTTTACTGCATAATAAATATTTGCCGTTGGCTCAATTAAAATTCTGCAATCTCTAGCCGTTATATTTGGAACCGTAATTGTTTGCGAGCCGTCATTCGGAGTATTTGCAGCCAAAACGGTATTGAAATTTAATCCACCATCCGTTGAAAGCTTAATATTCACATTCGCAGAACCGGTTAAAGTATTAGAATTATTTACGTTCCATGTGATTGTTTGCGTCGATCCTTGCAACCAACTTGAATTTTCAGTATTTTGTGATGTCACTTGAAATGGACCTGCTGCCCCACTTACGTTTACCATCATAATATCTGTATTTGTTTGTGCTGTCCCAAGAGCTGCATTATCCCTTCCCGTTAAAGTAAAAGCTAAGGCTCTTTCAATTGTAGAAACGGATTCCCAAGTCGTTGTTAATTCATTAGCCAAAACCGAACTTAAAGCAGGCATGTATCGAACCGGTGAACTACTTGGATAAAAAGATCTAAAGTTTGGCCCAAAGCGTTTTGTAGGTGATGCAAAACTGAAATTACCATCCTCGTTTACCGCAGGGTCTACTGTATTTATAGCCGTATCATTTTGCTCCCAACAATAAGTAATCACATCACCATTCAAATCAGAACCAGAACCTTTTAAGATAAATGCTGTCCCTTTAGGAATAGTGTAATCTATACCTGCATTGATTGTTGGTGGACTATTAGTAAGAAGAGTACTTACAGGACAGGTTTTAGTCGATAGATTATCTTGTATTTGCTTTATGCTTGCATAGGCAAAATAATCATCTGAATTATTTTGGACATTATAACCCGAAGTAATTCCTGCGTATGCCATGATAGTAGAACCGCTTCCTGGCTCCACATTTACGCCAGTATCCTCAATATCGAAAGAAAACGTATGGTTTGCTCCTAATTGATGTCCCATTTCATGAGCTACAAAATCAATGTCAAAAGTATCTCCTTGAGGTATACCATCACTTGGCGAAGTAAAAGCACTTCCTTTTCCCTCAGGAACAACATCATTAGGATTTACACACACACAGCCTATACAACCAGCATTTCCACCACCACCATTTGCCCCAAACAAATGACCTATATCATAACCGGCATTTGTTATTGTAGCGGTTAAATTTTCTTGCAATTCCAAGTTCCATGTACCCGCCGCTCCTTCTGTGGAAGCTGAATACGGATCTGTAGCGGCATCCGTATAAATTATAAGATTGTTATTGGCAATAATACTCAGTTTTATGGCTAAATCTTTATTGAAAATACCATTAACCCTTGTCATGGTAGCATTCATGGCAGCCAAAGCATTTGCAACGGTCCCTCCATGAAATGCGGTATACTCGCCAGTACAAGACAACGCTAATCTAAACGTTTTGAAAACTTTATTATTTGCAGCTATTTTACCTGTCTTGTTTAAAAGTTCTTTATTCAAAGCAACATCTTCTGTTTTACAAGTGAAAGGCAAACTTCCTCGAACTCTACTTTTGGAATCAAAAAGAACATAAACAGTATGATCTTTCGAATAAGGCTCTATAAATTCAGAGCCGCTTTCCCCTCTAAGAATCATAGTCTGAATACCTTTTGGTGACAAACTAAAATACAACGAAGCTTTTCGATCAGTAATCCCAATACCGTTGTAGGCTCTTATATCTGGATTCTGTGCTTGCAATTCGGGTTCAAAATTAGAAGATTCCCAAACCCAAAATTTTTCTAACTCACCTTTCATGTTGGGTATCGTAATTTCAATTCTGCTCTGTTTTGAAGTCTTATTCTGAAGTGTTTCTAAAGATTTTTTTATTGCAACTTCGTTTAAATTAAACAACAACTGCTTTTCAGTAAGAGGTTTATCATTAATTCTATTATAAACTGCAACTTTCTCTTGAACAATTCTTTTCCAAAAAGAGCCATCTTGTGCATGGATTGCAGCACTGGAAAAAATAATTATAAAAAATAGTATAATTCTTTTCATAATATCGTGATTTTAAGTTTCAAAATTAAAGCATTTATAGTAATGGTTGCTTCAAAATATTTAATAATTTAAGTCAAATAGTAGAAAATTAAGTAGTTTACTGTTTTAAATCCCATTTTTTATATTTTAATAAAAATTATATATAATTCAATTAGTCATACCGCTTCTTTTAAATAAGATACCTTAAATTTGCACGATTATAAAACACTTGCTTTGAAGATTTTTCATTCTATAAACGACTTCCTGATTACCAAAAAAACAATTCTAACACTTGGTACGTTTGACGGTGTACACATAGGTCATAAAAAAATCCTGCAAAAGCTCACGCAAAATACGCCTAATGAAGAGTATGAAAGTGTTGTTCTTACTTTTTTTCCCCATCCAAGAATGGTTTTACAAGAAGACTCCAACATTAAACTACTCAATACGATTCAGGAAAAACAAGAATTACTGGAAGAAATTGGGATAGAAAACCTAGTCATTCACCCATTTGACGAAGCATTTTCACAATTAACCGCCGAGGAGTTTGTAAAAACAGTACTGGTAGAAAAATTTCATATTAAAAAAATTATCATTGGGCATGACCATCGTTTTGGGAGAAACAGGACCGCTAATATTGATGATTTAATAGATTTTGGAAAAGAATATGGTTTTGACGTAGCTCAAATATCTGTGCAAGAACTCAATGAAATTTCAGTAAGTTCAACAAAAATTCGCAACGCAATTCTTAATGGGAAGATACAACTTGCCAACGACTATCTTGGCTATTCCTATTTTATTACGGGGACTGTCGTACAAGGAAAACAACTAGGACGCACTATAGGTTTTCCTACCGCTAATATCAAAATAGAGGAGAACTATAAGCTGATACCACAAAACGGAGTATATCTTGTACAAGCAAGTATCAATTCTCAAATTATAAATGGCATGATGAACATAGGCACAAACCCTACTGTAGGCGGCCAAGAACAGTCAATAGAAATTCATTTTTTAGACTTTCAGGCTGATTTATACCATCAAGAATTAAAAATTTCAATTTTACATCGAGTTCGAGACGAAGAAAAGTTTAGTTCCATACAATTACTACAAGAACAATTGCAAAAAGATAAAATAGTTGCAAAAAATTATTTTAAAAAATAATAGGTTAACATATTTATTGACTTTTTTTAATTAAATTTGAGTGTTACACTTTGTTTATCAACATGATATATTAATTTAAAAATTTGCAATATGAAACTTCCAAAAGAATTATTAAACGGATTGATTATTATTTTAGGAATAGGCCTTTATTTTTTAGTGATGGAACTACTAGGATTAGCAGACAACCCTATATTGAGAGTTTTTAATGTCCTTTTTATTTTTTATGGCACCAATAAAACTTTAAAAGAAAATTACGCTGAAGGAAACATAGTTTTGGTTTCTAATGCTGCATCTGCCTTTGGAACTGCATTCACAGGGGTTATTCTTAGCATTGCAGCACTTATTGTTTACAGCTATGCAAAAGGGGGAGAAGCCTATATTGGATCACTATCAAAAACATTTTTATTTGGTGGAGAACCTACCGTTATGACGTATTCCATTTCTCTTTTATTTGAAGGAATCAGCTCAGCTGTCATAGTAACATTTATGCTGTTATTGTACTGGGATACCCGATACTCCAGCGATAAACATGGAGCTAAATCATAAAAAAACATTCTTTATAAGTACAGGAACAGTAATGATTAACTTTTTTAAATCCAGCAAAGTACTGAATTGAGAGGTAAATTAGTATGTTTTTACTTTTATTGTAAACAACTTCAAACAAATTTTGAGTCAACACATTGCTTTTCTCTTTTCGAAAGGTAAGCATTGTTACTTTAGAACAATTTAACTACTTTTGATGCATCAAAAATATGTATCGATGAGCATTAAAAGACACAATTGGACAAAAGACGAAATAATCGCAATATATAACAAACCCTTAATGGATTTGCTTTATGAAGCAGCCACTATTCACAGAGAACATCATGACCCAAATGTAGTTCAAGTATCTACACTATTATCAATAAAAACTGGTGGATGCCCTGAAGATTGTGGTTATTGCCCACAAGCAGCTCGCTACCACACTGAGATTGAAGGCAACGACTTAATGTCTGTAAGCCAAGTAAAAGCACAAGCATTACGTGCAAAATCTAGTGGTTCATCAAGAGTTTGTATGGGAGCTGCTTGGAGAAATGTAAAAGACGGGCCAGAATTTGACCAAGTTCTTGAAATGGTTCGTACCATCAACAAACTAGACATGGAGGTTTGTTGCACCCTTGGTATGATTACTGAAAATCAAGCCCAACGCCTTGCTGAAGCAGGTTTATACGCCTACAATCACAATCTTGACACTAGTGAAGAATATTATAAAGAAGTAATATCTACACGTGGTTTTGAAGACCGCATACAAACCATTGAAAACGTTCGTAAAACTAACGTTACAGTGTGTAGCGGTGGTATTATAGGAATGGGAGAAAGCATTGAAGACAGAGCTGGTATGCTTGTCGCGCTTTCTACATTAAATCCGCAACCGGAATCGGTACCAATAAATGCGCTAGTAGCAGTTGAAGGAACTCCGATGGAGGAAGAAAAACCAGTTGAAATTTGGGAAATGATACGAATGGTAGCCACTACTAGAATCATTATGCCAGAAACTCAAGTACGACTATCAGCAGGTAGAATGAATATGAGCCGTGAAGGTCAAGCCATGTGCTTTTTTGCGGGTGCCAATTCTATTTTTGCGGGTGACAAATTATTAACAACACCTAATCCTGATGTAAATGAGGATATGAAAATGTTTGAAATGTTAGGTTTAAATCCTCAAAAACCATTTACGAAAGTTTCACAACCTCAAACAGTAGAGGCCGAAGACTCTCAATATGCACCTCTTGGAGAAAAACCTAAATGGTCAAGACCAGGACACACTATAGAAAGAAACCTTGAAGCTTCTGGAAAAGAAAAGTAACAAGTTACATATTATTTTTACCCATAAAAAAACTCCATTTCTTAAGAAATGGAGTTTTTTTTATATGAAATATTCAATGTGTATTTTTTTTAGTAGACAATTTTATTAGTGATTACATTTCCGTTTTGTAAAACTGTTTTTACAATCAACACTTGCGGAGCTACAGGCAAACTTGATATAGAAAACGTCAAAGCATCTACTTTTTGTTTTTCATAAATAGCAGTTCCTGATACAGTGTACACATAAATCTTATCAATAGACTCTATTCCCGAATCTACTTTGATTACCTTATTCTTTACTGAAACAAGGACTTGATTTGACTTAACATCAACATCATCAACACCTAGCGTTTTATCAGTGTAACGCAATACAAATCTTTCGTTAAAAACACCTTTAGCGGTTTCAAAAGTGTAAGGCCCTTGATTTAAATTATGTGTTGTGTTTTTAATTTTATCTTCAAGATAAATTTTTCTAGAAGCCAATAACCCATCAACTTGATCTATACTTATTGAAAAAGTCCCCTCAATTGTTGAGCTATACCCTAACGGAATTTCGTCATTTTCCTCAAAAGGCAAAGCTCTTCCTTGTATCGTTAACTTTTTGTTGTCATTAACACTGTAAAAATCTACAAATCTATTCCCATTATAACTTACACCATCATATGTGGTATCATAACTATTTGTAGCACCTGTAATATAACCCACAAGCATTTGCTTGAAAGCACCTTGTGTATTGGTTAGATTCAACCATAAACGGTGTTTTTCAAAACTTGAAGCAGTATTTGACTTCTTTGATGGAATTTTAAAAAACTGACTATTATCTAAGATTGCGTTGAGGGCACCTAAGCGCATCCTATTGTTAAAAACAATTGTCGTACTAGTCATGTTTTCTAGAGTACCAGCAAAAAAGGCCTGTCCTGCGGCAATTTTCCCTGTCGGCCTATAAGGGTTTGTTACTGCTTTGTTCGGATCACTCTTTGCAACAGCAACTCCTCCTGTGGTATTATAAGTAGCGTAATCATCTGCTGAATAAGCATAAAAACCTGTTCCTGGGTTACTTACATTCTCGCCACGAGCAGTATTATGTGTCCAAAAATATAAGGTTCCAAAAAGTGCTTTAGAATTTGCTGCTAAGAACGCATCTGCATCAATCGCTGATGGGTAAGGATTGCCTATCAAATAAGGTTTATTAGGTACAACAGCACTAACTGATATCGGTCCGTTATCAGGAACGCCAATAAAAGATGCTATAAATGAACCAAGTGGTGTAGGAGGCATTGCTGTGCCCTCTGGAGCTCTAATGATGTAACCCACACCCCTTTTCATTTGATTTTGTGGATTTTCAGGAAAATAATTATCCGTAGAAGGATCAAATGAATAGTAACTACCCGGGTCAGTATTAGGTGAAACATCAATTAACTTCTGGCCTAGAACTGGAGATGACCAATACGTATAATCAAATCTTTTTATCGGTGTTGTCTCTCTTATATATGTTATGTTACCAATATTAGCAACATCATTTATTTGTATTAAACTAGCGTTATTTTGAAAGGTTAGTGTACCATTAACGGTAAGTTTGTCCTGAAGTATTACACTAACTCCTGTTGACACAACTGCATTTATACCCGTGTTAACAGTACAGTTACAAAGCTGAACATTAGCCGTTATTGGCGTATTTGAGTTGATAACACCTATCATATCAATTGTAGGTGATACTGACCATGTAGATCCTGTGTATGTAGTAATAGTTACGGGATCAATTACTACATTTCCGGTAGGAGATGAGGTACAACTCCCACTTTTAACAGCAAATTGATAGGTTCCTGGTGCTAAACCGGATATTGTAGTTTCTGAACCTGTACCATTAATTGACAGGCCTGACGAACCAGTTCTTATTAATGTCCAAGAACCCGAAGGTAAACCAGTTAATTGCACACTTCCTGTAGGTGTGATACAATTTGGCTTTGTCATTACTCCAATTAAAGGAGTTGTAACATTATTTGTAGCACCAACAGTAAAAGGAGTTGTTCTTGAACACCCTTGATTAACTGTAATATTTAAATTATATACCCCAGGTTTAAGTCCTGTTAAAGACTTACTTGTTGAAGGAGTAAAACCTGATACACTAGATGTCCAATTGTAAGAACTTTGATCTACCCAAAGAGGCAATGTTACTCCACTAAAAACTCCATTATTAGGAGCGGGTGTTGTACTACTTATTGGAGCAACAGTTGTTCCCGTACCTTCAGTAAAATTATATCCAGCCAACAATCCTACTTGTTTAGAATTATATAGTATAAACCCCGAAGCCAAACCTTTTATTTCATCAATAGAGAGTGCTCTACCCCAAAAACCTACATTTGAAATCTCACCTACAAAACCAACACCACCAACATCTAAAACCCCCCAACCTATTTTTGTTGAATAGGCTGTGTTACTTCCATAATTTGACGTTGTACTATTTACAGATCCAACTTCATTTCCATCAACATAAAGCTTTAAAGATGTACCATTCCCCACAGCTGCAATATGATGCCAAGCGTTATCACTTGGATAATTTGCTAATGGATACCTAACAGTTCCACCTCCAGCAGTATAACACAATAAATTATCACCCTCAAAGCCAAACTCAACAACATCGTTTTGCCCAAATAATGACATTCTGTTTCTATACTTGGTCTTATCAAATTTTATCCAACCTTCTGCTGAAAACCGGCTTCTATTAGATAATAATCTGCCACCCAAATCAACGTGAGGATCTGCTGGAGTTGCAGCTGTTGTTGTCTTCACACCATTAAACACTAAAGATGATGGATAAAATTGATTCGTAATAGCTATACTACCATTAGAATCATCCGTACAAGAGGCATTAGTTATGTTTGCCGTAGGAACGACTGGAACTTTATAAAACAAAACACTTGTATTTGGATTTTGTAAAGTAGCTGGACAACTGTTACTTGCAGTTACCGAAACCAATGTAAATGGTGTTGTTTGAGTAAGTACATCATTGATAATGATATCAGAATTGCTTGTGTAATTAAGAACCGTAGTCTGTACATTTGTTATTTCATTTCTATAAACTACTGTAAAAGGACTTACCCCACCCAATATTGTAACTTTCAATTTAATTGCTCCAGGAGAAATTATATTGCAAGATGAATTTGTACTTGAAATTGAAGCTGTATAGCTAACACATTGTCCAAAAGCTGGAAGTAAAATAAAAAGGAAAAAGATTGTGCTGAGTATTTTTTTATTCATGCGGTATTATTAAGAGAGGTTAATCTTATTTTATATTAGGGGTCAGAATTTAATAAAATCTAAATTTTTGAAATATACAATCACGTTTTAAATTAAAAACAAATTAATCGATATACTACTTGTTTTAACGATGAAGTGCTCTAAATTCAACATTAGTAATGCCTTATCAAAGCCGCCATTTAATTAAGGTTATCTAAATAATAAATTTAAAATTTGATACAAAAAAATACTGCTAGATATCTCTTAAAATGACTTGAAAATTGTTTTAAACTTAATCTTATTTACGAATAATTTTACCAATCGGATTTAGAATGGAATCGCTGCCATTAAAATCTGTTTCTAAACAATTTATAGCTTAATCACATCTTTTTTTATGTAAGGTTATCACATAAAGTTAGTTTTTACAAAAATTGATGCGCTAGGTTATTAGATACTATTGTTGCATTTTTGTTTACAAATTAACCTCAATCATGAAAGAAGTATTCTCTATAAAAGAAGCAATTAAAAAGATAGAGCATTATTGCGCTTATCAGGAACGATGCCATGACGAAGTAGTTCAAAAACTGCGAACAATGAAAATGGATTCTGATGAAATAGAAACCATCATTGTAAAACTTATACAGGATAATTTCTTGAATGAGAGTCGGTTTGCCTGTAGCTTTGCTAGAGGAAAGCATCGCATAAAATTTTGGGGTAAAAACAGAATTGTAAATGAGCTCAAATTCAGAAACATAGGGCAATACAATATCAATCTCGCGCTAAAAGAAATATCAAATGAAGAATATTTAGAAACTTTTGAAAAAATAGCCACACGAAACTGGGACAGCATCAAAGAAACCAATCTTCAAAAAAAGAGAAAGAAATTTTGTGATTATTTACTAAGAAAAGGATTTGAAAGCAACTTGATTTATGAAAAAGTAAAAGAATTAGAGGCTCAATAAAACACTTACCGCATTACCACCAAAACCTACTGCATTCACTAAAACTTTTTGTATCGGTCTTTTTTGTTGTTGCCCTTTCGCAAAAGGAACTCCCACAAACGTATTGTGCTGCATCATTAATATGGCAAACTCCATGCTTAGAATCCCTGATGCACCAAAAGTGTGACCGATTTTCCATTTATTAGTAGTTAATAATGGTAGGCTTTCGCCAAAGACTTTTTGGATCGCTTTATACTCTGTCAAATCCCCTTTTATAGTTCCTGGCGCATGCATGACAATTACATCAACATCTGACAAAATAGTATCTTTTAAAGCCATTGCCATCGATTTTTGAAAGCAAACAGCTTCAGCAGAAATGGAAATATTATGCTCTAAAATTTCAGTGGCATAACCAATTCCTTCAATGTATGCTAATGCGTTTTCTTTTTTACCCATTTCCAGACAACAAACTCCTGCACCTTCGCCTAGAATCATGGTGTTTTGTGTTTTATCTAAATCTAAAGCGCGGTTTGGGTACAACTCATTAGATCTGGAATAAATCTTTAATGCTTTCATTTGGGCAATTGTAAAATCGGTCAATGGAGCTTCACTTCCTCCAACCAAAAATTTATCAACCATTCCTGATCTCAGCCATGCTACACCATTTAAAACAGCATGCAAAGCCGTAGAGCAAGTGATGGAGTGGGAAATTTCAGGTCCTGTACTTTGCAAATCATGTGCTACCCACGAAGAAATATTTCCTAAAGTGGTAGTTGGTGATGCTAGTGTTTGCGCCTTTCCTGTTTCTAAGTATTCTTGATGGTGCTTTTCAAATAAATCAGTTGCACCACGTGATGAACCAATATTGATTCCGAACACATCATTTTCACCCCAGCCCGCTTGCTGTATTGCGGCTCGGGAAGCTTCAATAGCATATAAAACTGAGTTATCAAGGAATTTATATTTTGGATCAGACTGTTTTAATTGTTCCACTTTAGCAGCCGAAACGCTATCTAAAGGCGCTACAAAAGCTGGTGATTTATCAATTACCTTATGTACAAAACAGTGTTGTTCCTTTAGATAATTCTCCCACACCATTTCAAGATTATTCCCTAACGGGGAAACGGATGACAGTGCTGTAATGGATATAATTTGTGACAAGATACTATTGATTTGATTGCAAAGGTCGCAAAGTTTTACACAAAGTTTGCTAAGGTTTAGGCCTAAATAACAATTTCGAAACTTTTTGTGACTTCATTTATAATTAAGAAAAAAATTCTTCAAGAACTTATACTATTTCTAAGACCTCTTCTACTACTTGATAAATTTTTTGCAACTGATCATCAGTGATGATGTATGGAGGCAAAATGTAAACAATATTCCCAACAGGTCTTAAAATCACACCATTTTCAATAAAAAAATCATATAGTTTGTTTCGCAATGATCCATAGTAACTAGCTTCACCCTCTGTTTTGATTTCTAAAGCAAATATAGTTCCCAAGACTCGCGTAGTTGTTACCTTAGAGTGTCTCTTGATTTTACTTTGAAAATCCAAATGATTTTGATTTACCCGAACCAAATTAGCTTGCATCTCGGGAGTATTTAACAACTCTAAACTGGCTAGAGCAGCCGCACAACCCGTAGGATTTGCTGTAAAGGTGTGTCCGTGAAACAATGCCTTATTAATATCATCATCATAAAAAGCTTCGAAGATATCTTGTGTAAAAGTTGTTATTGCCATAGGAATGGTACCTCCAGTCAGCGCCTTAGACAAGCACATGATATCTGGTTTTGTTACCACATAATCCATTGCGAAGTTTTTACCTGTTTTTCCAAAACCAGTCATGACTTCATCAGCAATGGTCAAAACCTGGCTTTCATTACAAATTTGCAACAATACATCTAGTGTTTCCGGTTCATACATCACCATTCCCGCAGCACCTTGCACTAAAGGTTCAAAGATAAAAGCGGCACACTTGTTATTTTTTAGATGCTCGCGTAAAGCTTGGTAACTTTCTTCCTCTTTTCCGGGAATGGGCACAGGAATTCTCACTACATCAATAAACATTCCTTCAAATGCTTGAGTGTAAAATGAAATTCCGCTAGCAGCCATCGCTGCAAAAGTATCACCATGAAACGCATTTTCAAATGCAACGATCGTAGTACGTTGCTCTCCTTTGTTAAAAAAATATTGCAACGCTACTTTGATACCAACTTCAACAGCAGTAGAGCCGTTATCTGAAAAGAATACTTTTTGTTGATTTTTCGGCAAAATCTCAAGTAACTTTTCCCCTAAAATAATGGCGGGTTCATGAGTAAAACCGCCAAAAAGAACATGTTCTAGAGTTGTTAATTGCTTGTAAATAGCATCGGCAATAAATGTATTACTATGTCCATAAGGATTCACCCACCATGAGGCAATAGCATCGATGTATTCTTTGTTATTTTCGTCCCAAAGCAAAGCTCCTTTTCCTCTTTTGATAGCAATAGGAACTGCAGCTGTTTTATGTTGTGTGTAAGGATGCCAAAGATGTTTTTGGTCTCTTTCAGTTAATGTCATTTCAAATAATATATTTCGCAAAGATACATAGAGAAGGCAACGTGTTTTACAAAAATGTTACAAACTCAATAGCTTTTCCCTGAACCTGTCAGCGTATTCTTTAATTACATTTTGATCAAAATAAGGTTCTTGCTCAATTCTCCCAATACAGTTTAAACCTGTTTTAGAAAGGATAATGGTTTCGGTAGCTTTGTTCTCATCACCCGAAAACAGAATTCCCGCCACTTCAATTTTCCTGTTTTGAAGCGCTTCAATCGTTAACAATGTGTGATTGATACTCCCCAAGTAGTGTCTAGAAACTACAATGACTTTATAGTCAGGCTGAATCAAATCTATCACACACTCTGTATCATTTATTGGTACAAATACACCACCTGCACCTTCTACCACAAGGTGATTATCAGTTTTTGGTTCAACTATTTTTTGTAAATCAATTACAACACCATCACAAGCTGCGGCATAATGCGGACTTGCTGGAGTTTTTAAGGCATAAGCATTGGGGTGAAGTCTTGTTTTAGAATTTGACAGAAAGGATTTTACTTTATGACTGTCTGAATGGTCTAAATCTCCGGCTTGAATGGGCTTCCAATAATCAGCCTCAAGCGCCTCTGTAATAATAGCTGCTGCAATAGTTTTACCTACATCGGTTCCTATTCCTGTTATAAATAGTTTCATGATTTATGAATTTGTACAAAAATAGAAAACCCATCATAAAGATGGGCTTATTTCTAATATTCTTTTAAATCTTATAACACTTATCATAGATTGATGGTAAGCATTCAACTCTTATATTAACACAAAAAATTGAAAATCATAATTTTTGTTTTTCTAATCTAAAAATTAGTATTCGATTTAAATTAAATTTTAGTTCAATATCGGTTTAACAGTATATCCTGCTTTTTTTAGCAAGTTGATCACTCCTTTTTCACCTAACAAATGCCCTGCTCCTACTGCAAAGAATGAACTTTTATCTTTCATAATACCTGGCATTTTCTCAACCCAATTAGTATTCCGTTCTTCAAGCAACCATTTTTTTGAGTTTTCATCTAAAAATTTAGGGTCTGTAATTTGTTTGTACAATTCTACTAAGTTTTCATCTTTATAAGATTGGACCATTTTCTGGGTATCTTCAAGTTTTGATTCCTTTAACATAGCAATCATTTGGTCATCATTATAGGCTTTACCCATGAATTGCATTTGCGCCTCACCCGTTTCTAATCCTCCTAATTTTTTATTCCCCGCTTTAGCAATACTTGATAGTTCCATCTCGTAGAATTTCAAATTGGTACACCCAAAAGATTTCATGGTAATCAAACTCATTACAGTAAACAAACTAAAATTATCTACCTGTTGAACAGTCATACCTGTTTTTTCTTTTAAGATAGTATCCAAATTTGCAAGTTGTTGAGCTGTAAGTTTTTTGCTTAAAGGCTCTGAACCCATTGCAGATTTTTGTAAAAAAGCCATTTCATTAGGATCATTCAAATCAATTTCAAGAAACAAATTTTCGGCATTATTTAACGCTTTTTTTGTTTTATCAGTAAGAAAATAATCATCATTGCAAATCATGTGTACCGTACCATAAAGATAAGACGGTTTTGCATTTCCGTTACCTGAAATCTCCCATAATAAAGAGTTTTCATTTTCTGGAATTGCTGCTTTTTTGTTGTTTTGCGCTATGCTTACTTGCGAAATTAAAAGCATTGCAAGTACTGATAATGATGTTCTAATTACGTTTTTCATTTTTTCTATTTGTATATCTAGTTACATGAAGTAAGTATTTATATCTACAAAACGTTTCAAAAAAATGAAACTAAATTATAAAAGTGAGTAGATACACTGCATCAAAGTCGAAATTTCTTGGGTAGAATTATAACTGTGTAAACAAAAACGAAGGCGTTCTTGACCTTCTGGAACTGTAGGTGAAAGAATCGCTTTTACATCAAAACCCTTTTCTTGCAATTGACTTGCAATCGTTTTTACTTTTTCATTCCCAGGAATAATAGCCGATTGAATTGCTGATTTACTGCGAACAAAGAGGGGTTTTAATCCTAAGAGATTTTTTTCTTGATTGAAATGTACAATGTTCTCTTTGAGTTTAACAATAGACTCTGAATCGTTTGTCAAACATTGGTACGCTATAAAAATGGTCGCTACAGCATGTGGAGAAAGTCCTGTAGTGTAAATAAAACTTCGGGCAAAGTTTACTAAATAATCCCGTAAATTTTGTGATCCTAAAATAGCCGCACCGTGACAACCCAAACCTTTCCCGAAAGTCATAATTCGGGCAAAAACATGATCTTGCAAACCAAGCATTTGCACATAACCTTCTCCTTTATCCCCAAAAACACCTAATGCATGTGCTTCATCAATTACTACGTAACAATTGTGTTTGGTTGCAACCAAAATTAATTCTTCAAGATTAGGACAATCCCCATCCATAGAAAAAACTGATTCTGTAACGATATAAATAACTGTATTAGGATTTCGTAGAATTAATTTTTCTAAATCTTCAAAATCATTGTGATTGAATTTATAAGCCTTGGCTCTTGATAATTGAATCCCATCACGTATGGAGGCATGGCACAACTCATCGTATAGAATTAAATCTCCCTTTTGCGGTACCGAACCAAAAAAACCAAGATTAGCATCATATCCTGAATTGAAAAGCAATGCTGTTTCAGCTTGATGAAAAGTAGCAATGAAATCCTCGGTAGTTTGATAAAGCTTGTGATTTCCAGAAATTAATCTTGATCCCGTAGCGCCGTTTTGAATTATTTTGTTGCTAATTAAATACTGATGCGTCTCGTTAAAAATAATTTCTGATTGGGAAAAACCCAAGTAATCATTTGATGAAAAATCAACTTCTCTTTGCAACGTAGGTAATGTGCGCAAGGCATTATGCTCCTTTCTAATTTCAAGTTTTTGAGATAAATGCTCTGGAATTTTTTTCATAGAACACAAAATTAAGCATTTTAAGTGAATTAGTTTATTATAAATAATTTGCTAAATGATGAACTTACTAATTACCAAACGGCTCAAAAAAAGTAATATTTTTTTTCATTACTACATGCTTTAAAATCAAATGGAATACACCAATACTATAAAACTCAATTTACATTTTTGAATTAAAAAAAATAAATTTACACAACTACAGTTTTTGAATACACGACAACAAAGGACGAATAAAATCCTGAGCCCATTTATTTTACTAAACCTCAATTTCTTATTTAGCGATGAAGCAAATAAGTTAAATATCAACTTACACACATTGCTTAATAAATAAGATTACTACTGTAATGAAAACACTATCTTAATGATAATTAACAAACAGCTCAATTAAGGATGTATTTTGTCGAGTATTTTTTTACTTCAACGAGTATTTAACCATACCTATTCTCCAATAGATTTAAACCTATACATTTGCATCGAATTGTAATTTTTTGTTAAAATAAAGTCATATTAAATATTTTGTCTGTCACAATAATTCATTAATTACAAAAACCATATTTTCAAAAAGAAAATTTTAAATCAATACAATTTAAATAAAATTAAACTCAAATAAACAGCAATGAATATTAACAGTATATCTTCTATGAAGAATAAAATACAAACAGCAACTGCCATAGTTGTTTTCATGTTCGTAAACAACATGATTGCTCAATCCAACAAAGATTTGTATGCGGGTATAGAAATTGGTAGTAAAGGAGTGAAAGTTTCTGTTTTAGATGTAGACAACATCAAGAGAGGGAATTATGAAGTAAAAAAGTTTTGGACAGAAAACGTAGGTATTGCAAAAGGCATTTCTATCAATGGAAATCTTGGAGAAGAAGAAATTCTTAAAACAATCAAAGTGGTTAAAGAAAACCTAAAAACAATAGAAACCGAATTCAAAGTACCAAGCGAAAATGTTTTCTTAATAGGTTCCTCTGGAGTTGCAATGGCAAAAAACCATAAGGACTTAATAGGTCGAATAAAAACCGAAACTGGAAAAGACTTGGATTTTATTGATGCAAGCCAAGAAGGAAAAATGCTAATGAAAGGATTAATTCCACCTAATAAATACAAAAACTCATTAGTACTAGATATCGGAGGAGGAAATACAAAAGGAGGTTACGTAGATGTATCTGCCATGGAAGAATTTGTATTTTTCCCTGTAAGCTTAAATTACGGTTCTATCACACTAACTGAAATTGTAAACAAAAAAACAAAATCAGAGGAAATAAGCGACTATAATTCAAAATCTTTTGAATATATGCCTGAGTTACGTGCACAAACAACAGCAATGTTTAATTCTAAGCCAAAAGCTATGGACAAAAGCTCTGTCTATTTTTCTGGTGGTGCTGTTTGGGCTTTCTTTACTCTAAGCATGAACAAAACAGATGAAAATTTTTGCGAGTTTACTATGGACGATGTTATTAGTTACGATGTAGTTATCAAAAACAATTACACCCGATACAAGCAAATGGCAGCTACTGATAAAGAAATAGAGAGAGTACTGAATACATACTCACAAAAACACCTCATTTCTGGAAACAATATTTTAATAACCTTACTAGAAAACATTCCAGATGTAAAAAATAAAAAATTATATTTCAGTAAAGAAGGACAAATAGCTTGGCTTGTTTCCTACATAGCAGATAGATCAAAGAGAGTCAAGAAAATAATGTAATTTTCAAAAGCTCCTACTTAAAATAGAATCGAAATCGTAAACTACTCTTTATGATTTCGATTCTATTTTATTTTAATCATTTGATGCAAATTTAAAATAAACGCCAATAAAAATAAAAGAACCTATAAAAATTTAAAATTCAATACACTAAAAATCAACAATAAAACAAAACATACTTTATTATCTTTAACTTGCATGGGCACTATCTATTAAACCGTAAGACCATGAAAAATATTCAATTCACAAGAGCAACAACTTCAAAAGAATTACAAGAGATCATCGCCCTACAACAGCAAAATATATCCAATAATATATCTCCAGAGGAGAAAAAGAAAGAGGGTTTTGTTACTCTTCAGCATACTTTTGAATTATTGGAACAAATGAATAATGCATGTCCGCACTGCATTGCGAAAGCAAATGATACCGTAATAGGTTATGCACTTGTAATGAAACCAAGTTTTAAAGACACTATCAAAGCCTTAGAGCCACTGTTTGATGAAATTCAAAACCTAGTGCCGCGCTATAAAAACTATATCATAATGGGACAAATATGTATTGCAAAAGAATACCGAGGATTAGGTATCTTTAAAAAACTGTACCATTTTTACAAAGATGAATTGAGTTATCAGTATGACTGTCTTATTACCGAAGTAGCGTCCATAAATGCGAGATCGTTAAACGCACATCAAGCTGTAGGATTTACAACCTTAAAAACATATCAGGAGAAAGACATTACTTGGCATATTATGATTTGGGATTGGGTATAAAAAAACCCCGCATGTAGCGAGGTTTTCTATTTTTTTTGAAATCATTTTAGTCAACTAAAACAATTACTTTATTGTCTTTCATTTCAATGGTACCCGAGTTAATTTCCAAAGTATAGTTTTGAGCATCTACCATAGTAAATTTAGCCGCAACTTCTTTTGCAAATTTAAAATTTGAAGCTGTAATTTTCACAAGTCCTTTTTCTAAAATAGAAACTATTGGAGCGTGATTATTCAATATTTGAAAACTACCATCAACTCCTGGCAACGTTACTGAGGTAACTTCTGCTGAGAACAATTTTGCTTCTGGTGAAACTATTTCTAATAACATATCTTTTAGTTTACAGTCTCAGTTAACAGTCTCAGTACAAAATACTGAAACTGAACACCGAATCTTAATTTATGCTTCCGCTAACATTTTTTCTCCAGCTTCTATAGCTTCTTCAATGGTACCTTTAAGGTTGAATGCTGATTCTGGTAAGTGATCTAATTCACCATCAATAATCATATTAAAACCTTTGATAGTATCTTTGATATCAACTAAAACTCCTTTTAACCCTGTAAATTGCTCAGCAACGTGAAAAGGTTGAGATAAGAAACGTTGTACACGACGCGCTCTCGAAACGGCTAACTTATCTTCTTCAGATAACTCTTCCATACCAAGGATCGCAATGATATCTTGTAATTGTTTGTATTTTTGTAAAATTTCTTTTACTCTTTGTGCGCAGTCATAATGCTCATCACCTAAGATTTGAGGAGTAAGGATTCTTGAAGTTGAATCCAATGGATCAACCGCAGGATAAATACCTAACTCAGCAATTTTACGAGACAATACTGTTGTTGCATCTAAGTGAGCAAAAGTTGTAGCCGGAGCTGGATCTGTTAAATCATCCGCAGGAACGTAAACCGCTTGTACAGATGTAATAGACCCTTTGTTTGTAGATGTGATACGCTCTTGCATCGCTCCCATTTCTGTAGCTAATGTTGGTTGGTATCCTACCGCAGATGGCATACGACCTAAAAGTGCCGACACTTCAGAACCTGCTTGTGTAAAACGAAAGATATTATCCACGAAGAACAATACATCTTTACCTTGATCAGTTCCTGCTCCATCACGGAAATACTCAGCGATAGATAATCCAGAAAGTGCCACACGAGCACGAGCTCCTGGAGGCTCATTCATTTGTCCGAAAACGAAAGTCGCTTTAGACTCCCTCATTCCAGGTAAATCTACTTTTGATAAATCCCATCCTCCATTTTCCATAGAATGCATGAACTCATCACCATATTTTATAATTCCTGACTCTAACATCTCACGAAGCAAGTCATTCCCTTCACGTGTTCTTTCACCTACTCCTGCGAATACTGAAAGTCCACCGTGACCTTTTGCAATATTGTTAATCAACTCCTGAATTAGTACTGTTTTACCAACACCAGCTCCACCAAACAATCCAATTTTACCCCCTTTTGAGTAAGGCTCAATCAAATCAATTACTTTGATACCCGTGAATAAAACTTCAGAAGAAGTTGATAAGTCTTCGAATTTAGGTGCTTGACGGTGAATTGACATTCCGTTTTCACCTGTTTTAGGTAATTCTGGCAAACCGTCAATAGCGTCACCAATTACGTTAAACAAACGTCCATAAACATCTGCTCCAATTGGCATTTGGATAGGATTTCCTGTTCCAACTACTTCATAACCTCTACTCAAACCATCTGTTGAGTCCATCGAAATGGTACGAACCGTGTTTTCACCAATGTGAGATTGTACTTCAAGTACTAATAAAGTACCATCTTTTTTTGTGATTTCTAACGAATCATAAATTTTTGGAAGTTCAACATCCTTACCGTTGAAAACTACGTCAACTACTGGTCCAATGATCTGGGCAACTTTTCCTATTACTTTCGACATTACTTATGTATTTATTAAATAGCTATTTAGGTTTATGAAATAGTTCCAATCGAAACGTATCGATTAAATGCTTTTTTCAGTGTGCAAAGATAATTTTTTAAAATATAAAATCAATTATTTTTTAGAAAAAATGGATATTTTTAGTAGATCCCACAGAAACAACTAAAAAAAAGAAAAATGACAACATTATTCTCAAAAAAAAGAAAGACCACTTACAAAGCGTAAGTGGTCTTTAAAATATCATTTTAAATAAGAATTTATAATGTTGCTGGATATAAAATACGATACAAACTTACGTCCTTGTTTTTAAAATTTGAACCAAATTTTGCATTTATAGCATCTGTAAATAAATTAGCTATAATTGCATATCCTCTTGGACTTGGATGCACACCATCTAACGAGAACATCCCACCTGTTACAAAGGCCGAAGTTACTCGGTAATTATTATAGACTATACCTCCATTTGCCAACTGATCCGTTACTGATTTTAGTTCAACAAATGCCAAACCTTTAGCATCAGCAACAGATTTTATTGTAGCATTATAAGCATCTGTAGCTACTTTCACTTCAGCTACTTCAGCTTTGGTTAATACATGTACATCTTGCATTGGATATGTTACACCAAAAACATTCAATGGCGCAGGAACTCCTGCAGGTGCAGATGCAATTACAGATTGAGCCGTTAATACTACAAGATCTTCTTTTGTAGCCTGTCTAGCTTGACCAAAAACTTGCCCGTAGAACGCAGCAGTCTGAGCTCCTAAAGTAGGAGTAAACGCTAAAGTTAATTGTGCAGAAAGATTTGGCAAACTCTCATCAACTATCAGCAAAGGGTTTGCAGCAGTAGTAGACAATAATTCTATCCTGGATCCAGCACCAAATGCAGTTAAAGCTTGTTTTAATGGCCCGTATAATTGCAGATTCAAACCTTGAATAGTAGCTGTTCCAACAGCAACATTTCCACGACCTAAAACTGATGCAGTCAATGGATTAAAAGGAACTGTTGTAAAATAAGGCAATGCCGTTACATATGGTAAATTTGCCACAACACCTTTCGCTCCCTTTGCCGTCATTGCGTTAACGATATTGTTGTAAGCACTAGCAAAAACAGTTGGATCTGTAATATCATTGCTTAGATAGGTTCTTGGATCTAAATTTCCAGTTCTATTAACCCCACTTCCTCCAGACGTAGCATAACCTAAAACATCATTACCTCCAATCCACAAGGAGAAAAAGGTAGGGTCTTGAGCAACTGCATCAGCGACAACCGTTGTAGAAGTTGAAGATGCGAAACGCAGAAAATATGGGTTTCCAGCTGAGCTACCATATCCCTGAGCCACCAAATGATAACTTTTTGCTCCAGGAATACCCATGTTGTTGAACGAACCACCTAAAGGCGACAAAGTAGTAGTTGAAGCTTTATTAAATGGTGGCGATGCTAAAGAAGCGGGTGCAGATCCGTTGAAATATAATCTTGGAGCGTAGGTAGTACTACCCGCAAACCCACCAATATTATCAGCCATTAAGGGCGTCTTAAATTCTCCACCACCTTTTAACGCAAACTGCTGCGCCATAATGTTAGCATAGGAACCTTTTTGTCCTTCAATAAATAAAGCATTATCACTAAAACCTGCGGCATAAGAATCTCCCAGCGCTACATATTTAGTAACCACTGCAGTACCAGCAGTCAAGGCTTCTCCATTTGAAGAATTAGCGTCTATTACGACTTCATCCTCATTATTACACGCTACAAATGCTAGCGAAGCAAATAATAGCCATTTGAAATTTTTTATCATTGTTCTTTGATTTTACTGTTAATTTAATCCTTACGGGTTGATTGTCCAAGAGGCAAAATACTGTTGTCCAATAAGACCCGCTCCTAGTACCTGACCATATTCTTTACCTCCTATGTTTGAAGCCCCTACTTTTAGGGTAGATTTCAAAGCAGGAAAGTTATAATTCAATTGAGCATCAATTACAGTTGCAGCATCTATGGTTCCATCAGCAAAAGAAGATTGCCATAAATATTCACTGTTCCAACGTCCGCTTACATTAAATCCGAAATTTTTGAATAATTTCTCATTTCCAATAGAAGCCTTAACTCTGTGTTTTGGAGTATTGAACCCTGCTTCAAAACTAGCATCTTTAGACTGATCAAAATCAAACTCAGCATAGTTGTAGTTAGCACCTACTTCAAAATCTTTATATACTTTTCTAGACAATCCTATACCAAAACCTAATGATTTTATTTCTAAAGATGTGTTGGTATACAATTGAAAAACTCTAGTATTTCCGTTTGCAAGCGCATGGATAGCTTGTTGACCTGCTACACTTGTAAGTCCTCCACCATCAATAGCTGTTCCGTACAACGGAGTAACTACATTTAAGTTTCCAATAAAATTATTATATACATTATAATATCCATTTAAATCTATAGAAGTTTTATTGATAAATGAACGGTACCCCAATTCAATTGCTTTAACCTCTTCTGGTTTAACTAAGCCAACAGTAGTTTTTTGCAACAATGCTGGATTTTGTGCAGCCGCAAAAGCTGCTGCAGAAGTAGCGGTAAAGGAATTATTATAAGCGTTAGTACCATTAATTGTAACTGTACTTCCGCCAGCAAATCCCTGTCCTACAGCTCCTGAAATAGGCAATGTCTCTACAAATCGAGTCAAGTTATCAGGCGCTGAACCTAACAAGATTGCACTACCAACATTAAATCCGATGTATTGATCTTGTGTAGAAGGGTTTCTAAAACCTGTTTGAAAAGACCCTCTAAAATTATGATTTTTGTTTTGTCCTGCAGAATACACAACAGAAACTCTAGGAGAATAATTCCCAACAAAATTTTGTGCTTTGTCATAACGTAGTGAAGCCGTTAGTTTCAAACGATCGTCAATCATTTTTTTCATCACTTGCGTGTACGCTCCGTATTCATTATATTTTATAGGGCCATTAGCATCTGTATAAATTCGACCAAATGAATTTAACTGATATTCTCTGTAAGAACCGCCGACCTGAATTTCAGCAAATTTGATTAAATCTTTAAAATTATAATTGGCATCAGAGTGATAAATCTTTGAATTATCAACAAGTTTTGATCCTGTTAAAACACTCGCTTCGTTTGTTACTTGATTGAATGCATTTTTAAATTCAGGACTTCCCGGCAAGAATCTTCCTGTATCTGCTTTTACTCTAGCGGCTCTATGAGCATCTGCAGGCAACATACCACCTAATGTTGATTGTACATATGAATTGGCATAATCACCAAACCATTGTTGATCCGACTTCCACTTACGATTTATGTTAATCCCCGTAAACAACATGTCATAGGACTGACCTCCATCCTCAGTAGTTGTATATCCTCTCAAAAAGAAATTCTTTCCTTTGAATTCTAATTTATGCTGCTGCATGAAAAAGTTATTCAGGTAATAACGGTTAGCACCTTGATAAACAGTATTACCATAACCAAATTTACTTTGAACTATTACTTCTAATCTTTCGTCACCAAAAGGGCGAATATGCAAAGATGCATCTATTTTAGTATTTGAAACTTTGTTGTCAGTTAGATCAACCTCATTATAACCTGTTCTTGAAACTTTATCAGTTGGCAAAGTAGGAGCAGGAATTACAGTTGACACTTCGTCACCATAAACATTGATACCATCATATCCGTAATGAGTTCTATCTCTACCAGCTACCGTTTTATCATCATAATTTACAGCATGCCATTCTGTTCCTCGCATGTAAGCAAAGTTGGCTTTAGCAGCAAAATACTTATTAAAAGCTTTAGCCATACGAACTCCATAGTCTACATAGTCATTTGTTCCGGCTGCTTTTTGGCTGGTTTGACCAAATTTAGCATACGCTCGAATTCCTTCACTAGTAAATGGACTTTTACTAGTCATGAATAATATACCATTAAATGCATTGGCACCATATAATGCAGAAGATGCTCCTGGTAACAACTCCACTGATTGCACATCAATTTCAGAAACACCGATTAAGTTTCCTAAAACAAAGTTTAATAATGGTGAAGAGTTATCCATACCGTCTACTAACTGCATAAATCTTGTATTTGCTACTGTAGCAAAACCTCTAGTGTTAATAGACTTAAAAGACATACTTGAAGTGTTCATTTGAACTTCTTTCATGTTCTCTAAACCATCGTAAAAGGACGGAGAAGCCGTTTTCTTGATTTCAGCGATTCCCATTCTCTCAATAGTAACTGGTGATTCAAGAACGCGCTCCGGAGTTCTAGACGCAGAAACTACGATTTCATCAAGCTTGTTCTCCTCATCTAGTAATTTCACAGCAACCTTTTGGCTACTTGAAGTAATAGATACTCTTTGTGAAGTGAAACCAACAGTAGACACCTCTATAACAAAGGGCGCTCTTTTTGTTGTTTTTAAGGTAAATGCACCTGTTACATCACTTGTGGTTCCTGCAGACTCTCCAACAACCTTGATGTTGGCTCCAGGAATTGGCTGGCTGTTACTGTCTGTAACAACACCTGAAATTGTGCTTTGCGCAAAAGATAGGCTGCAAAAAAACAATGTCAAAAAAAGTAAATACACTCTCATTGGTCTATAATTTGTTGGTTTATATAGCCAAAGTACAAATATTTTTGATATTATTAAAAAAGTAACAAATAAATTTCATATTTAGCATATATTTTAATGGAATTAAGATTAATTCACATTTTGTTATTGTTACTATTCTGTTAATTTTTATAGTCTAAAAATAGGTTTTCATTATGCATGCATACAAAAAATGAATATTTCACAATTATTATCTTAATTTTTAGCTATTTCGTAAAAGTGTAAAAAACCAGAAAAATCAAGTGCTAAAAGAATTTATATCATATCATAAAACAAAAAATATTGCCCATAAAAAAACCCCGAAAAATTAATTTCGGGGTTAAACTTATATCGAATTAGAAACTATTTATTCAACAGTAACAGATTTTGCTAAATTTCTTGGTTGATCCACATTACAACCGCGCATTACTGCAATATGATAGGAGAGCAATTGTAAAGGTATAGTTGTAATTAATGGCGATAAAGCGTCTGATGTTTCAGGTATCTCAATCACATAATCAGCTAATTCTCTAACTTGCGTATCCCCTTTTGTAACTACTGCTATAATCCTTCCACTACGGGATTTAATTTCCTGTATGTTACTTACAATTTTGTCATAATGACCTTGTTTTGGCGCAATAACAATAACCGGCATTGACTCATCTATCAATGCGATAGGTCCATGTTTCATTTCAGCGGCAGGATACCCTTCAGCATGAATGTATGAAATCTCTTTTAACTTTAAAGCTCCTTCTAGTGCAACTGGAAAATTATAGCCACGACCAAGGTATAAACAATTAGGTGCATCTTTAAACACTGCTGCAATTTCTTGAGCTTTAGCATTCGTTTCAAGAGCCTCTTTTACTTTTTCAGGTATAATTTCAAGCTCTTCTAAGTATGCGTGAAACGCCGAGTGTGACAATGTTCCTTTGGCTTTTGCTAATCTCAAAGCAATCATTGTTAAAACAGTAATTTGAGTAGTAAACGCTTTGGTAGAGGCAACCCCAATTTCTGGACCAGCATGTGTGTAAGCACCTGCGTGAGTTTCTCTTGAAATAGAAGAACCCACTACATTACAAACTCCAAAGACAAAAGCACCATTTTCTTTCGCCAATTTTATAGCAGCCATTGTATCGGCAGTTTCACCAGACTGTGAAATTGCAATAACGATATCTTTTTTGTTTATAATTGGGTTTCTATATCTAAATTCAGATGCATATTCTACCTCTACAGGTATTCTTGCAAATTCTTCAAAAATATATTCAGCTACTAATCCTGCATGCCATGAAGTACCACAAGCAACAATAATAATACGATCAGCGTTTAAGAATTTCTCTAAGTTATCCTCTATACCTGCCATTTGAATCAAACCTTCATTAGCATGCAAACGACCACGATAAGTATCTTTAATTACGTTAGGTTGCTCATATATCTCTTTCATCATGAAGTGATCATAACCTCCTTTTTCAATTTGCTCTAAATTCATTTGGAGCTCTTGAATAGTCGGATTTACAAGTGAATCATCTTTTATTTTACGAACTTTCATAGGCTTGTGCAACCTGATATTAGCCATTTCACCGTCTTCTAAATAAATAGCATTCGATGTAAATTCTATAAATGGCGATGCATCTGAGGCAACAAAAAATTCACCTTCACCCACACCAATAGCTAGTGGACTACCTAAACGGGCAGCAACAATTTCATTTGGGTTTTTCTTATCGAATACAGCAATTGCATAAGCACCTACCACTTGGTTTAAAGCAACTTGAACTGCTTTTCCTAATTTTAAGTTATCTTTTTTCTGTACTTCCTCAATCAAATTTACTAAAACTTCTGTATCTGTATCAGAATGAAAAACGTATCCTCTTTTTGAAAGCTCTGCTTTTAACGGAGCATAATTTTCAATAATTCCATTATGGACGATAGCTAAATCTCCTGAATTTGAAAGATGAGGATGTGAATTTACATCATTTGGAACACCATGTGTAGCCCAACGAGTGTGCCCTATACCTATACTTCCGTTGGTGGTTATTTCTTGAGATGCTTTTTGTTCTAGATCTGCTACTTTACCTTTTGTTTTTGAAACTTTTAAATTTTCTCCATCAAAAAGCATGACACCAGCACTATCATAACCTCTATATTCTAATCTTTTTAGTCCTTTAATTACTATAGGGTAAGCCTCTCTATATCCAATATATCCAACGATTCCACACATATTTTTTTCTTAATTAGGTTTTGTAAAATAAATTTCAAACTTCAATCTCTTATCTGCCGGCACTGTACTTTTACCTCCATACAAAACAGTCCCTAATGGATTCATAACTGATCCCGTAGGTACTTCACGTACAAATGAATTGGCTGATTTTACTTTGTATGAGGTAGATTTATTAATATCCTCAGTAACAACAAGTCCAAGTTTCACATTAGTAGAGTCTTTGTTGTTGATTAAATTCCGAATATGGTTTGTAATTCTAATCTTGTAAGTAGCACCTCTTTTTGTTGTAGCATCTTTAACTAATTGACCGCCATATATAATCTTTCCTTTCTTGGCATCCAAAGTATTACCAGAATCATCTACAGCATAATCAAACATCACTCGGTTGTTTGTAAAATCATACAAATATACTCTTTGAGGTTCTACACCACTAGCCATTGTAGCAGCATCTATGTGAAATACTAAATTAGCTTCATTGACCAAAAGCTTTTTCCCATCAGCAGGAAATCTTAAATCATCTAACTGATCAGATATTCCGTTTGCACTCGTAAGAGTACCCGATGCAGTGTAGCCTTTGACATCGGTTTTATCAAAAAGTTCTACTACAGCAAGAGAACCTTCTCCTCCTCTTAAGAAAAGTTTATCATCACCAGTAGTCGTGTTTCCAGTAAAAGGCAAATTATTGTAAGCAGAACCACTAGTAGAAAAATCATTACTCAATAAACTAACGGTATTACCCGTCATGTTAAGTTCGATTGTCTTTTTAACACGAGTAGTTGTGGTTACTCCGCCTGTTGTAGTGACTAAATCCTCATTGTATTTAATGGTAATCTTACCACTTTTAAAATTAAGCATAGCTAGATTTCCTGGACTAGTTCCTGCTTTTTCAATTTTAAAATACAAGCCTCTAAAATAATTTTTGAAAACATCATTATTAGCTAATTTTCCTGAGTTTATAGCATCAATAATTCGGGTTTTAAAATAACTTTTATTCAAATTCAATTGCATTTCAGGCGGACCATAAGTAGTTGTTTCAACCTTTGTAACTGTGTCTTTAGTTATTGTCTTTTTTGCAGTAGCATCAAAGAAAAACTCATCGTTTTGCGCTTTCTCTGAACTATCGTTTAAACGATTTGGTTTTTTAAAGTTATCGAAGTCTGCATTTTGATCTGAAAAATATCGTTGTTGTTGCTGAAAACCTCCGCTAGGATCGGCATCACGCATAAAAAAACCTGATTCATATACACTTAGCTTCATCTTGGCTTTTTCAGGCCCATAAATAGAATCTAATACATACGTGCGAGAACCATCGGTATTATTTTTAGTTTGATTATTATCAACAAAATAAGGAACCGTTAACACCACGCTTTCTACATAAGGATTTGTACTAACTGAGGTTACCACAGCAGCTAGTGTAAGTTGCGTATTAAAATTGGCAGTAGTTTCACCAAAATTGGTACTATTATAAATTCCTAGCGGGTTTACATCTAAATTATTAGACTGTACAACTCCCGTTTTTTGATTGTAGCCAGATACGCCGAACGATTGTTTGTTGAGTTCAAAATTGTTATCTCCTAATAAATCACCACCTATTTCATTGAAATCTTTATCGCATGAAGCCATAAAAATCACAGTTAAGCCAAGGAAAACTTTCTTGAATAAAGAATTATTAATCATATGTATTAAAAAGGGTTAATTTAAAGCATTTCGTTTATGTAGAAATTTGTATACGCCTCGGCGAATGCATCTTTCGGTGCGAAAGGTAAAAAAGGTTTTCCTGAAGATTCTATAAATTTTGTTAAACTTGGCGTCAGTGAATCAGAAGCAATAATCACTGCATCAGAATGCTTTATGGTGGTTTTAATAATATTCTCGTAGTTAGGGATTTCAAGATCAGCTATTGCATCTTCTGGAACACCATCAAATTTTACTTTATTGATCATTTCAACATCAAGAGTACCATCAAAAGACTGACTGTACACAGATGTTACAATCTTTGTTTCTGAAAATAAAGCTTCGTTTTTGTAAAAATGCTTCATATAAACAGGCAACATCGCTGCTAACCATCCATGAACGTGAATGATGTCTGGAACCCAGTTGAGTTTTTTTACTGTTTCTACTACACCTTTTGCAAAGAAAATAGCGCGCTCATCATTATCAGGATACATAACACCTTCTTCGTCAGCAAAAGTTGCTTTTCGTTTAAAGTAGTCATCGTTATCAATAAAATAAACTTGTATACGCTCTTTTGGTATCGATGCAACCTTAATAATTAAGGGCATATCCAAATCATTTACTACCAAATTCATCCCCGAAAGTCTAATTACCTCGTGCAATTGATGTCTTCTCTCGTTAATATTTCCATACCTTGGCATAAAAATTCTTATTTGCCCACCTTGATCATTAATCATTTTTGGAACGTCATAAGACATTAAAGAGACCTCGTTTTCAGCGAGATACGGCACCACTTCAGATGATACATATAATATCCTCTTATCTTTCATATTGTAATTTACTTTATTTATTGGCAATAAAAACCACGCAAAATTACAAAAATTTATGCAGTTATTAACTAAAATAGTAAGTTTGCATTTAATTTTAATAATACTGCCATGCCAATTTTCTATGGAAAAGCACCTTTGATGGACTATTTAAAATCTATTAAAGATAGTCAAAAGACTATTGGGTTTGTTCCTACAATGGGCGCTTTGCATGAAGGTCACTTAGCTTTAATGAAAAAATCATTAGAAGAAAATAACGCTACAGTGGTTAGTATTTTTGTTAACCCTACACAGTTTAACAATCCAGAGGACCTAGAAAAATATCCCCGAACGCTGGACGAAGATGTTAATAAACTTACAAATCTTGACGACAGCATTATTTTGTATGCGCCAACTGTTGAGGATATTTATGACGGAAAACCAACTTCCCAATCATTTGATTTTGACGGACTAGAAAACCAAATGGAAGGCAAGTTTAGACCTGGTCATTTTAATGGTGTAGGTACCATTGTAAAACGTTTGTTTGAGATTGTCACTCCCAACAACGCCTATTTTGGAGAAAAAGATTTCCAACAATTACAAATTGTAAAAAAGATGGTTTCTAAAAATCAACTTCAAGTAAATGTTATAGGTTGTCCCATACACAGAGAAGCCAATAATCTAGCTATGAGTTCTAGAAATGAACGTTTAACACCTCAAGAACGAGAGCAAGCCTCACTGATTTACAAAATTTTGAGAACTGCAAAAGATAAATTCTCAAAAGACAGCACACTTACAATTTCTAAATGGGTTCAAAAAGCATTTGAAAATAACACGCAATTCACTCTTGAATATTTTACCATTGCAGACGAAGCAACACTTTTAACCTGCACTCGAAAAAATAAAACTAAAAAATACAGAGCTTTTATAGCGGTAATAGTCAACAATATTAGATTGATTGATACCATTTCATTAAATTAATTTACCTTTGTAGCATGCAAATCCAAGTCTTAAAATCAAAAATTCACCGCGTTAAAGTAACCGGAGCAGATTTAAATTATATCGGCTCTATTACTATTGATGAATCCCTGTTAGAAGCATCTAATATTATTGAAGGTGAGAAAGTTTCAATTGTAAACATCAATAACGGAGAACGTTTTGAAACCTACGCCATCAAAGGAGAAAAGAACTCCGGAACCATTACACTAAACGGTCCCGCTGCCAGAAAGGTACAAAAAGATGATATCATTATTATCATTTCGTATGCAGGCATGGACTTTGAGGAAGCAAAAACATTTAAACCATGGGTTATTTTCCCTAATGAAAATGACAATTCACTAACATAAACCTGCTAACACAAGTAGGTTATAATGACACTACCACAAACACGCAACTTAGTTATAGGCAGTGTTTGTGGTTTTTTTGTACAAAATATTATAGAAACCTAATTGAATAATTAACCAATTAAAATCCTAAAATCACAGCCACATTAAGACTTACAACATAAAAAAAGAAAACACCTACTGTAAAAACAAATATTATAGTATCTTGCTTTGTAAATTACACATAACATAAGACCCCTACCAAATCTAATCTTGTAATGAAAAAGACACTATTATTATTGCTGTTTAGCGTGACCGTTTTTTCTCAAAAAACATCCTTTACATTCGATTCTCAAATACTCGGAGAGAAGAGAGAACTGACTATAAGCCTGCCGCTATCAATAGAAAAAAATCCAAATAAAAAATATCCAATCTTGATCCTTTTAGATGGAGATTATTTATTTGATCCCTTTTATGGCGCGTTACAATATGGTGCCTACTGGGATGATCTTCCTGAAACCATTATTGTTGGCATTCATCAAAATCAAAAAAACGAACGCATAGATGACTCTATGCATGATGACATAGAGGATGAACTCACTGGTAAAGGGGCCCAATTTTTTAATTTTATAGGAGGAGAGTTGATACCTTATCTAGAAAAAAAATATCCCACAGCACCGTTTAGAATCATTGCTGGACATGACACTACCGCAGGTTTTTTAAACTATTTTCTGTACAAAGAAAATCCGCTATTTCAAGCCTATATTTCACTTGCACCTGAACTTACAAAAGGCATGCAGGAAAGATTACCGGATGAACTTTCAAAAACCAAAAAATCAATTTTTTATTACCAAGCAAATGGAGATGGTGACATCCGCAAAATTCAAAATGGAATCAAAAACCTAGATGCTGGCTTACAGGAGGTTAAAAATCCATTAGTACACTATAAATTTGATAATTTTAAAAACACATCACATTATGCTGTGGTACTTCAAGCAATTCCTAATGCGCTTTACCATTTCTTTGAATCTTACAAACCAATTTCTTCATTAGAATTTAGTGAGAAAATAGCCAGTTTACCCTCTGGTTATGTAGACTATTTAGCGGCACGCTATGACACTCTTTATGAAAATTTAGGTTTAAGAACTCTAGTAAGACTCAATGATTTTAAAGCCATTGAAGCCGCAATACTAAAAAATAAAGCCTACTCAGAACTGGGACAATTAGCAGAAATTGCAACAGTTAATTACCCAAAATCCATGCTATCAGATTATGAACTAGGTTTGATGTATGAAAAATTGGGCGAACCCAAAAGAGCAGCAAAATACTATCAAACAGCTTCACAACAAGAAGAGATAGGGGATTTGACTAAAACGATGATGCTTGAAAAATACGAGGATATGACTACTCAAATACCAAAAAAATAATGTCAAAAGTAAAAACTACTTTTTTTTGCCAAAACTGTGGTGCGCAATATGCCAAATGGCAAGGACAATGCAACTCCTGTAAAGAATGGAATACTATTGCCGAAGAAATAATTCAGAAGCAAGAAAAAGTGGCTTGGAAGAGCGAACCCACTCCTACTAGCAAAGCACCAAGACCCTTGCGAATTAATGAAATTGATTCAGCAAAAGAGATTCGCATGGATACTACTGATGGCGAATTGAACCGCGTTTTAGGTGGTGGTATTGTACCTGGTTCTTTAATTCTTTTAGGCGGTGAACCAGGCATTGGAAAAAGTACGCTTTTGCTACAAATTTCCTTGAAATTACCCTACAAAACCTTGTACGTATCCGGCGAGGAAAGTCAGAAGCAAATAAAAATGCGTGCCGAAAGGATTACACCAAGCGGAGACAATTGTTACATCTTGACCGAAACCAAGACACAAAACATCTTCAAACAAATTGAAGCCATTCAACCAGAGATTGTAATTATAGATTCCATTCAAACCTTGCATACGGATTATATTGAATCGACTCCAGGGAGTATTTCTCAAATTAGGGAAACTACCGCCGAATTGATCAAATTTGCCAAAGAAACCAACATTCCTGTCATTTTAATTGGTCATATTACAAAAGATGGAAACATTGCTGGTCCTAAAATTCTAGAACACATGGTAGACACGGTGTTGCAGTTTGAAGGAGACCGAAATCACGTATACCGTATTTTACGCTCTCTGAAAAACCGTTTTGGCTCCACGGCCGAAATAGGAATTTATGAAATGCTTGGAAGTGGCTTGCGAGAAGTAGCCAACCCATCAGAGATATTAATTTCACATAAAAACGAGGAATTATCAGGTACGGCAATTGCCTCAACTCTGGAAGGCATGCGACCTTTGATGATAGAAATTCAAGCACTCGTAAGCACCGCGGTATATGGAACGCCGCAACGAAGTACAACCGGATATAATGCAAAAAGGCTCAACATGATTTTGGCAGTACTCGAAAAAAGAGCTGGTTTTAGGCTTGGCGCCAAAGATGTATTTTTGAATATTACAGGAGGAATTTCAGTAGATGATCCTGCAATTGACTTAGCCGTAGTAGCAGCCATCTTATCTTCAAATGAAGACATTCCGGTTAATAAAGATTTTTGTTTTGCTGGCGAAGTAGGACTTTCAGGCGAAATACGTCCTGTTAATAGAGTGGATCAGCGCATTCAGGAAGCTGAAAAATTAGGATTTTCGACCATTTTTGTATCCAAATACAATAAAATCACTTTAAAAAACACGGGTATACAAATTAGGATGGTCGCTAAAATAGAAGATGTAGCAAGTGAGCTATTTGGATAACTATATTTATTGTAGAAAAATTTAAATTATAAAATGGAAATTCAATATTTACCTGAGCAAATAGAAACCAACAGCGATAGTGAACTACAACTGTATGAATATTTTATTTCAAAAAGCATCAATAAAAACAAGGTGCAGCTTTCCAAAAATGTTTTTAGTTTTTTACTCAACGGAACCAAAGAACTCATTACCCAAAACCATACAACACGTATTGAAAACGATAAATTTGTCATTATCAAATCTGGTAATTGCTTGATGAGCGAAAGCATTTCTTTGAGCCAAAATTACCGCAGCATGTTGCTATTTTTTTCAGACAAAGCCGTTGAAGACTTTCTAAAGAAATACGATTATAAAAACAATACAACTCAAAATAACGATCCATTTATCATAGCCGAATATGATCGTGTCATTCAAAATATTGTTAAAAGTTTAATACACCTTCAGTCGCAACCTATTGACTTTGTCAACAAAATGCTGCCGTTGAAATTTGAGGAAATATTATTGTATCTCGTTCAAATGAAGGGAATCGATTTTTTATTGAATTTTGTACATCACCAAAATCCATCGGCAAAATCATTTGTAGATACGATGCACAAAAATGCTTTGAACAATTTAAGCATCCAAGAACTTTCGTTTTTATGCAACATGAGTGTTTCCACTTTTAAACGCAACTTTGATAAAGAATTTCACACAAGTCCAATACGATGGTTTCAAGAAAAAAGATTAGAACACGCAGCTTACTTACTACAAACCAAAAAAATGCGCGCCTCTGATGTCTATGAGCAAATAGGCTTTGAAAATTTGTCTAGTTTTGTTCAAGCTTACAAAAACAAATTTGGAACCACTCCCAAACAATCACAAATCAATATTTGAACTTTTAGCAACATTTTTTGAGCTTTTTAGTTTTAGAGTTTACCTCCTTATTAATGACTTTTGCATTGTAATTTAAAACCATTAGCCATGCAAAAATCAATTTTATTTTTATCAGCAGTACTACTATTTACAAGTACGCTTTTTGCTCAAAAAACATTTACACTAAGCAGTAAAGATATGGGCGGATCCTTTACCATTCAAAATGAATTTAATGGATTTGGCTGTAACGGAAACAATACATCGCCACAATTAAGTTGGGAAAATGCTCCTGAGGGAACTAAGAGTTTTGCCATTACTTGTTACGATCCAGATGCACCTACAGGAGCAGGATGGTGGCATTGGGTAGCCTTTAACATTCCTACCAATGTGAATGAAATTGTTTCAAAAGCAGGAAATCCAGCCTTAAATTTAATGCCAGCAGGAACTGTACAAAGTACTACAAGCTTTGGGGCAACTGGTTTTGGTGGTCCATGTCCACCGGTAGGTCATGGCATACACACCTATATTTTCACCGTTTACGCACTAAAAACAGACAAACTAGGACTAGACGCTACTGCAAACCCAGAGTTAGTTGGTTACAACTTATGGGCCAACACCCTAGCAAAAGCAACAATTGTAGCGCACTATAAAAGATAATAAAATTGAGGTCAAAGTAGCACTCGACGCTGCTTGCGATAGATTTGAAATCTCCGTAACCAAACTACATTTAACGGGTGAAGTTAGCGGTAAAACTTGGATGCCCAATCAGCAAAGCTTTAAGTGCAACTCCAACGGAATTAATTACCCAATTTACAACCAAATAAGTATAAAAAATGAACATTACATTACAACAAGCAGAAGCAGTAATCGCTGCAGCAAAAATCAAATCAGAAGAAATTGGAACTAAAATGGACATTTGCGTAGTAGACGCAGGTGCAAATTTAGTAGCATTCGCCAGAATGGATGGCGCTTGGATAGGATCTATTGACATTTCATTCAAAAAAGCAAAAACATCTGCATGGTTCACAATGGACACTGCAACTTTAACGCCGTTAGTAAAACCTGAAGCTCCGCTATACAACATTGAGCACAGTAATGGCGGATTGATTACATTTCCAGGAGGTGTTGTTATCAAAAACAATGCTGGTGAAGTAATAGGAGCTATTGGAGTAAGCGGAAGCACCGTAGAAGACGATCACCTTGTAGCTGATTTTGGAGCCAAAGCGATCCTGTAACCTACAAAATCAAATACTATTACAGCCTAACAATCGTTTGCTTTGTTAGGCTGTTTTATTTGTAGTCATAATAACTAGACTAGGAATAAAAATAAACTGCGTTTTGGACACATCCTATTTAGTAAAAACAATTTAAAGTATATATTTACCATTCAATTGCATAACTAAAAAACTAAAACAACTTTACTACCACCCTACAATGAAAACCTATCAAGACCAACTACAAATTGTAAACTCCTTTCATGAAATGGGAGAAACTATTGCTGCAGCACAGTTCTTGATGGAAGAATACGGCCTTACACACCCTAACTTTAAAGGTTTTGAACTCAGAGAAAAAGCCAAGCCTGAATTCATCCTAATGACTACCGAAGGTGCTTTGGGTGAACCACAAATTATTCGGATACCAGAGAACACTTTTGAATATCCGCTTCATTTAATGCTCAACTTACTCCTGCATGAGATGATTCACGTGGCACAAAAAATGCCTGAAAACACTATTCATGATAAAAATGAGAGAGAATGGCAGGCTTATTATGAAATGCTTTTTCATGAACAATATCCGCAAGTTCCTGAACTTTCTCATTTTCACAAACGCTTTTTTGCCAATAAAGCACTGGAATATTACAACCGAATGGGCGAAGCCTCTCCACTCCAAATAAAATACGGAACACAAAAACAAAATGTAGATTTACTGCTACTAGAAATAGCAGAGGAATTACAAAAAAAGTAGTTTGTAGCAACAACTGCTTTCACAAGTAAAATAGCCCTAAACAATCTATATGCTAATGGTTTATTAAACTTTAGGTTAACCGTATACAAAACAAGGGAAAAGTTGCTATTTTAGCCACCCCAAATCAATACAGTAAACATGAAAACCACAAAACAAAAAATTGGTCTTTTTTTTAAGATACTCCTCGTGGTAATATGCCTTATTGTTGGAGGTTTTTTTATTTTTAGAGATGCCGTTTTACAACAAACTTTAGATAAAATTTCAAATGAAATGACGGTAGAATACAACAGTAGTTTCACCGTTAAAAAAGCCTCATTTGATGGTTTATCTGGCCTTAGCATGACTGGAATTACGCTCGTACCTAAAGATGCTGATACTCTTTTTAAAATTGAAAAAATAAAAACAACGGTGAACCTCTTGAAACTAATTTCGGGCGAGGTGCAACTGGGAACATTAGACATACAAAACGGTTACATTCAACTGGTAAAAAAAGGAAAAAAAAGAAACTTTGATACGTTCTTGAAAAAGGATCCCTCAGCGGAAAAAACCAATGAAAAAAGGGATTACGCCGAATTCGCTTATGCTCTAATTACCAAAATATTGAATTTAGTTCCTACAGATATGGTGCTAGACAACCTTGCTTTTAAAATAGATGATAACGGCAATAAAACAAACATCAATTTTCAAAAACTACGTTTAGCGAATAAACAATTGGAGACATCCATAAAAGTAGAAACCAATACCATCTCACAACGGTGGAAACTTAAAGGTTTTGCAGATCCAAGAAATAAAAAAGCAGATATTCAGTTTGTAAACATTGATACTGGCGCCATTAAACTCCCGTATTTTGATGAACGTTTCAACTTGAAAACTAGTTTCAACACCATACGATTAAATCTTGAAAACATTGACAAAGATGGCGATGAGCTACACATTGCTGGCTTTATGGCTATTGCCAATTTAAAAATCAATCATCCTAAAATAGCCAATAAAGATGTAGTGTTGCAAAATGCTAAGTTTGACTACCGTTTTTTATTAGGTTCCGATTTCATTTCTATTGACAGTACCTCAACCGTACAACTCAATAAGATAAAATTCCATCCTTACCTTGCCTATGACACTGCTCTTGACACGCTATACAAACTAAAGGTAAATATCCCAAAAATGAAAGCTCAGGATTTCATAACCTCCTTACCTGAAGGCTTGTTTACGCATTTCAAAGGCATGGAAGCAAGCGGAACTTTCTCCTATAAATTGGATTTTGCTTTCAATCAAAACAAACCCAACCGTTTGGTTTTTGACAGTACTTTAAAGAAAGAAAACTTAAAAATTACAAAATATGGCGACGCGAACTTAACCAAGCTCAATGGAGAGTTTGTGTACCAAGCCTTGATTAATAACGTTTTACAAAGACCAGTTCTTGTGGGTACCGCAAACCCTAATTACACCCCATTAGATCAAATTTCGCCTTACCTGCAAAAATCAGTTTTAACTACTGAGGATCCTTCGTTTTTCTCACATCGCGGCTTTATCAGTGAGGCCTTCAAACAATCGATTGTAAAAAACATTAGAACCAAAAAGTTTGCTCGTGGTGCTAGTACTATAAGTATGCAACTCGTGAAAAATGCTTTTTTGAGCAGAGAAAAAACGCTTTCGCGAAAGCTTGAAGAAATATTATTAGTTTACATCCTTGAAAACAACCGCATTGTGAGCAAAGAACGGATGCTGGAAGTGTATTTTAACATTATCGAATGGGGTCCAAATGTATACGGAATAGGTGAAGCGAGTCAGTTTTATTTCCAGAAAACACCAGCGGAGTTGTCGCTAAATGAATGCTTATACTTGGCTCGAATTATTCCGAGTCCTAAGAAATTTATGTATCAGTTTAACGATCAAGGATTATTGAAAGATTTTGCCACAAAACAAGAGCTTTTTTTGACAAAAATAATGCTTCGAAGAGGACTCTTGACTCCAGAAGACACCTTGTATACTTCAATACCTATTTTTGTCTCAGGACCTGCACGTTCTTTTATAAAGTTCAAAGTACTAGATTCAACCTTAATAAAAGTAGATTCACTTGCCGAAGGGACTGAATTTGATTTCTAAATCTCTCCTAGAAACAAAAAACTCCAGCAGAAATGACTCATTTTCTGCTGGAGTTTTTGTTAAGGAAGGATCAATACAAAGGGTTGTTCTTAAAAAAATACTATTTTTAAATTAAGGTGCCGGATCTGGAATTGCAGCTTGTACTGCATCAATGTCTTTTAAAACCTCCTCCGAAAGTGTCACTTGAATCGTGTCAATGTTTTCTTTTAACTGTTCTAATGTTGTAGCTCCAATGATCGTGCTAGTTACAAAAGGCTGTTGTTCTATAAATGCCAAAGACAGTTCTGTCAAGGTCAATCCGTTTTTAATTGCAATTTCATGATACAAACGAGTGGCTTGAGTACTTTGCTCGCTGTTGTATCTAGAGTATTGCGGGAATAAAGTAAGGCGTGCTTTTGGATGTGATTCACCGGTTAGGAATTTTCCAGATAAAATACCAAATGCCATCGGGGAATACGCCAATAAACCTACATTTTCTCTCAGACAAACTTCAGCGGAAGCATTTTCAAAAAGACGGTTTAACAATGAATAGGGATTTTGAATCGTTTTTACTCTTGGCAGATTGTTGTATTTGCTTTCTTCCAAAAAACGCATGATTCCCCATGGATTTTCATTTGACAACCCAATATGCTTGATTTTTCCAGCTTTTACAAAACTGTCCAGAGTTTCCAAGACAGCGTGAATGTTATCTTCCCAAGCATCCTCTTGTACTGTATAGCCGCGTTGCCCGAAATAATTCGTTTTGCGCTCTGGCCAGTGTAATTGGTACACATCCAGATAATCGGTTTGCAGTCGTTTTAGACTTTCGTCTAAAGCAAACTTGATGCTCGCTGGCGAGAAATCTAACTTTTCTCTCATATACCCAAAATTAGGATTAGGACCCGCGATTTTGGATGCCAAAACAATCGATTCTCTTTTGCCTGATTTTTTAAGCCAAGTCCCTATAATTCTCTCAGTACTTCCATAGGTATCTTTATTCGCTGGAATAGAATACATCTCCGCAGTATCAAAAAAATTAACTCCGTTTTCTAGTGCATAGTCCATTTGGGCGTGACCCTCAGCCTCAGTGTTTTGTTGACCAAAAGTCATTGTACCCAAACATATTTTACTGACTTTTATATCAGTATTGGGTAAAGTAGTGTATTTCATAAAGTCGTAACGTTAAAAAGTCAAAAGTCATAAAGTCAATTGTTTTACTTGACGACTTTATGACTTTTGACTATGGAAAAATTAATTTATATCATTCAACATCTCTGCGATTGCATCTAATCTTGGCGTTAAGATAATTTCGATTCTTCGATTTTTTGCTTTACCCTCAGCAGTTGAATTACTTCCTAATGGTGAAAATTCACCTCTTCCAGCAGCAGTTAAATTTTGCTTGTTTATTTTTTTGTTTTCGCTCAAAATACCAACAATTGAAGTGGCTCTTTTTGTAGACAAGTCCCAGTTATCTGCAATAGGACCAGATGCTGTAAAGGCATCATCATCTGTGTGACCTTCAATCAGTACAGAAATATCTGGATTATCTCCCAATACTTTCCCTAGTTCTACAACCGCTTTTTTACCTTCAGATCCTACAGCCCAACTTCCTGAGTTAAAAAGGAGTTTATTCTCCATAGATACATATACTTTCCCGTTTTTTTGCTCAACGGTCAAGCCTTTTCCTTCAAAACTATTCAAGGCTTTAGACAAAGTTTCTTTTAGTTTTTTCATGCTTGCTTCTTTGGCAGCAATCAAATCTTCAAGTTCTTTCAGTCTTTGTGCACTTTTACTCAAACGCTCTTGCTCTAGTGCTAGTGCTCTCCCTTTTTCATCTAGTTGGTCCAGCAAATCCCTGTTTTTCTTCATGTTGCTTTGTAGCGCATCACCACTATTTTTTTCTAGCGCGGTATAGGAATCTTGAAGCATTTTATACTTGTTTTTACTTGCTTCTAAATCTGCTGCTGCTCTGGCAAGAGCAACTGTAGATTTGTCAAGATCAGCTTTTAAGGCGTCTCGGTCTATTTCGAGTTGGTTTTTAGCTTGCGATAGCGTAGCGTTTTCATCAGCTAAAGTTCTATTTTCTTTTTTAAGATCAGTAAATTTACTTTCTAGATCATTGTATATTTTCTTGGAAACACAAGATGTTGATAATGCGAGTACCAACAATCCGATTGAAATTTTTTTTATCATTTGTTTTAGTATTTATGTTGATTCAATTATTTAATACCCCGAAGTCATTAAGCTAAGAGCATTCCTCAAGCCCCAATAGCAGTAAAAATCCTTGTTGTTGTTTTTAAAAACAATAAGATTACTTCACTCAATTTTTATAAACGCAGGAGTTCAGTGAATTACATTTATAGCGAGAGCGGGAACAAGCTCCTGATCCTACTACTCTATTTCAACCAAAATAGGGCAATGATCTGAGTGCACAGCATCTGCTAAAATTACAGCTCTTTTTAATTTATGTTTTAAATTTTCACTTACAAGATTGTAATCAATCCTCCATCCTTTATTATTTCCTCTTGCTCCAGCACGGTAACTCCACCATGAATATTGATGAGGCTCCTTGTTAAAATGTCTAAAACTATCTACAAATCCTGATTTCATAAACTGATCAAGCCAAGCTCTCTCTTGAGGCAAAAATCCAGAAACATTTTTATTTCGCACTGGATCATGAATATCTATTGCTTCATGACAAATATTATAATCGCCGCAAATTACTAGATTGGGAATTTCTTTTTTGAGTTCGTTGATGTAGTTTTGAAAATCATCCATAAACATAAATTTATGATCCAATCTATCCATATTTGTTCCAGAAGGCAAGTATAAACTCATAACAGATACCGAATCAAAATCAGCTCGAAGATTACGCCCCTCAAAATCCATATGCTCAATTCCCGTACCATAAAAAACAGAATTAGGTTTTGTTTTAGACAAAATTGCCACACCACTATACCCCTTTTTTGTAGCTGGATAGTAATATTGATAGGGATAACCTGCTTGTGTAATGGCATCAACTGGAATTTGATCTTCAGTAGCCTTAATTTCTTGTAGGCATATAACATCAGGATTTGCATGCTGTAACCATTCTAGAAAACCTTTTGTAATGGCTGCTCTAATACCATTTACATTGTATGAAATAATTCTCATCAGGAAAAAAAATTGAAATTAACATTAAAATCATCAGGCTTAATTTAGAACCTAAATACCCAATTTTATGTATTAGTTTTAAAATCTTGTTTAAAAATATACGTTTCAAATGTAACAAAAAAGTAGAAGTTTGATGTAGAAAAATAGAGAAAATGGAGTTTTTTGCTATCTTTGTTTCTTGCACTAAAATAAAGAAAAAAAATACATGGGTCTAGTTACCGCGAAAGAAGTTGCAAAAGCAATTAATGCAGACAAGTACGGCGTTTTGGGTACGTTTTCTGGCTGGATATTAATGAAGGTGCTAAAAATCTCTACCTTGAATAAAGTATACAATAGAAACAAACACCTAGAAGATGTCGCTTTTTTGAATGGAGTTCTTGATGATTTAAAAATAAAATTCGAAATCCCAGAAGAAGACTTAAAAAGATTACCAAAAGAAGGCGCCTATATTACCATCTCAAACCACCCACTTGGCGGAATTGATGGCGTTTTGTTATTAAAATTAATGCTAGAACGCGAGCCAAATTTTAAAATTATCGCTAATTTTTTATTACACCGCATAACTCCGTTAAAAAAATACATCATGCCTGTAAATCCTTTTGAAAATCATAAGGATGTAAAATCAAGCGTGGTAGGCATTAAAGAAACACTGCGTCATTTAAGTGATGGCAAACCTCTAGGTATGTTTCCTGCAGGTGAGGTTTCTACATATAAAGATGGTAAATTAATGGTTGACAAACCTTGGGAAGAGGGCGCTATTAAAGTCATTAGAAAAGCACAAGTTCCTGTTGTCCCTATCTATTTTCATGCAAAAAACAGTAGGTTGTTTTACTTGCTTTCTAAGATTAGTGGGACTTTTAGAACAGCAAAATTGCCATCTGAAGTTTTTAGTCAAAAACGTAGAGTAATCAAAGTTCGTATAGGCAAACCAATCTCTGTAAATGAGCAAAACGAGCACACTACTCTTGAGGAATACTCTGAGTTTTTAAGGAAGAAAACCTATATGCTGGCTAATCCTTTTGAAAAGGAAAGCCCATTTTTACCTACTCCTACCTTAAAAATTCCTAAAAGTCCAAAAACGATTGTTACGGCTGCAAGCCAAGACAAAATGATCAAGGAAGTAGAAGGATTGCGTACAACAGATTGCCGCTTACTGCAAAGTAAAAACTACGAAGTGTTTTTTGCAAGAGCTTCAAAAATTCCAAATATTCTTCATGAAATAGGCCGTCTTCGCGAAATTACTTTTAGAGAAGTAGGCGAAGGCACCAATGAATCTATAGATCTTGACAAGCACGATCAATATTACCACCACTTATTTTTGTGGGATAACGAAGCTAACAAAATTGCAGGTGCATACCGAATGGGATTAGGAGCCGAAATTTACCCTAAATATGGCATAAATGGTTTTTACCTCAACGATTTATTTAGATTTGAACCTGAATTATATGATATGATGCACAAATCCATAGAAATGGGTCGCGCGTTTATCATTAAGGAATACCAACAAAAACCAATGCCACTTTTCTTGCTTTGGAAAGGAATTATGCACACTACATTACGTTATCCAGAGCATAAATTTTTATTGGGCGGGGTAAGTATCAGCAATCAATTTTCTGATTTTTCAAAATCACTGATGATTGAGTTTATGAAATCAAATTATTATGATCCTTATATTGCTCAATATATTCATCCTAAAAAAGCATATAAAGTCAAACTTAAAGATGCCGATAAAGATTTCATTTTCAACGAGACTGAAGCTGATTTGAATAAATTTGACAAAATAATTGACGAATTGGAACCTGGCAGTTTGCGCTTACCTGTTTTGATTAAAAAATACATCAAACAAAACGCCAAAGTTGTGGCCTTTAATGTAGATCCACTATTTAATAACGCGGTAGATGGCCTCATGTACATAAGAATAGCTGACATTCCCGAAAGCACTATGAAACCGGTAATGGAAGAATTTCAGGCCGAACTAGAACGAAAATTAGCCGAAAAAGAAGATTAATATCAGTAGCATTATATAAATCCCGTCTCGTCCTAAAAAGATAAGACGGGATTTTTTATGTTTTAAAACCATGCCTTTTTACCTACTTGATACGTTTGAAAAAACTCTTCATCTGATTTTGTCAAATAAATAATCCCTTCAATAAGTCCTAATAAAGTCGTTACGGTTCCACAGGTAAACAAACTAATCAATAACCAAATAATCCCTTCGGTGGTGTAACCCAAAAAAAACTTATGAATTGCTAAAGGTCCTAAAAGAATAGCGAGCAACCCTGCTGGAAGTTTCTTATTGTCTTGTCGGTTATGTTGTGGTTGATTCCAAGATTCGTATTTTTGATTTTCCATCGTTAGTTAATATTAGTTAATTAAGTAGTTTATATATTCTCATTTATAAAAAGGCAGCGTCAATTGGCTCCCAAAGTTCAATTTTATTTCCTTCGCAATCCAGTATCCAAGCAAATTTTCCGTACTCATAAGTCTGCATATCACCCACAATTGTTACACCTTCTTGTATTAATTTTTTCAATAATACCTCTAAATCAAGCACTCTAAAGTTTTGTATAAACTCTTTTTTGCTTGGCTCAAAATAAGTAGTATCTGTTGCAAATGGAGACCATTGCGTAGAACAATCCGCGCCGTTCTTATCTTTCCACCAAAAAGTAGATCCGTATTGATCTGTTTTTAAACCCAAATGCTTTTCGTACCAAGCCGTTAAACCTTTAGGATCATTGGACTTAAAAAAGAAACCTCCAATTCCAGTTACGAGCTCTTCTGGCTCGATATCTTTGGCTTGACCAAAATACTTTGCTTTTATTTTATCTACAATAACTTGTGCTAATCGTTCCTTACTTTCTACGGTCCAACCGGCAATATGAGGTGTTAAAATTACATTTTTAGCTTGCAGTAAATATTGAAACGCTTCGGGAGTATTTTTGTCACTGAAAAGAGTTTCAAAAGAAAGTTTTTCATATTCTAAAACATCAAGTCCAGCACCAAGAATTTTTCCTGATTGTAAAGCTGCTACCAAATCTTGGGTGACTAGATTGTTCCCCCGTGAGGTGTTGATAATCCAAAATGGTTTTACAAAGTTGTTGATAAAGGATGCGTTGATCATTTTATCAGTTTCTGGAGTCCAAGGAACGTGTAAGCTTAGCACGTCAACTTCTTGCTGAAAAGTATCGAGTGTTACTTGTTTCGCATTGACATCGCCTACGTTTTCTAGAATGTCGTAGCAAAGTACTTTTACATCAAAACCTCGAAGTTTTTTGGCAAAAGATTTCCCCATATTTCCGTAGCCAATAATACCTACCGTTTTACCATCTAGCTCATGACCTCTATTGCTTTCTCTACTCCAATGCCCTGCTCTAATTTCTTGATCCGCTTGATTTAAGTTATTGAACAATGACAGAATCATTCCTAACGAATGCTCTGCTACTGCATTCCTATTACCTTCGGGTGCGGCTATAAGCGCAATGCCCTTTTGCGTAGCATAATCACAATCAATACTTTCTAATCCAGCACCCACACGTGCTATAAACTGTAAATTTGTTGCCTTGTCTAAAAATATTTTGTCAATCTTAAAACGACTTCTAATCACGATTCCGTGATAATCCTGAATTTTAGATTCAATTTCCTCTTTTGAAGAAACATAATCACTGTGATTATGAAAACCAGCAGCTTGAAGTTGATCCCAGAGTACAGGATGATTGCTGTCTATGTGAAGGATATTGATAGCCATATGTTCTAAATTTTGATTACTCAAATAAACAAAAAAAATACGGTTTATGGAGTAAACTGATGCCATAAGCCTTTAAAATTGTAAATTTGTGCTTTGTATTTTTCACACTCCTACAAAACAAACTCAAAATAAATAATGAAAGTAACAAAAACATTTAAGGCCTTTTTTGAAAGTGAAAAAGCAGGAGGTATCTTATTACTTTTTGTGACTTTACTTTCAATTGCATTGGCTAACTCAGCAGTACAAAACAATTATATTGCATTTTGGGAAACCGAAATTGCAAGTCATTCTATTACCCACTGGATTAATGATGGTTTAATGACCATTTTCTTTTTATTGATAGGTTTAGAATTAGAACGAGAAATATATCAAGGAGAATTATCGAGTATTAAAGATGCTACATTACCCATTTTTGGCGCTTTGGGAGGAATGCTTATACCTGCTGGTATTTTTTTACTGCTAAACTTTGGTACGGTTACACAAAACGGAGCCGGAATTCCTATGGCTACAGACATTGCATTTGCAATTGGAATTTTATCGCTTTTAGGAAAAAGAGTTCCTACTTCTTTAAAAATATTCCTAACTGCATTGGCAGTCATTGATGATTTGGGAGCCATAATAGTCATTGCTGTGTTTTATACCGAGAGTATTGATTATATCAATCTAGGAATTGCATTTGCCATCATGGGAGTTTTATTTATTTGTAACAGACGCAACGTGCACCAACTCTATCCATACTTAATCGGTGGTGCAGCAATGTGGTACTTCATGCTAAATTCAGGAGTGCATGCGACGATAACAGGAGTTTTATTGGCCTTTGTTATCCCGTTTGGAGATGGAAGTAAAAAGACATCTTCTTACCGTTTGCAACACTTCTTGCATTATCCGGTTGCCTTTTTTATACTTCCCCTGTTTGCCGTTGCAAATACAGGAATTGCAATTAGTGCTAACTGGCAAGAAGGTTTAAATCATGCCAACACGATAGGGATCATTTTAGGACTTGTAGTGGGAAAACCTTTGGGAATATGGTTGTTCTCATTCCTAGCGGTAAGTTTGGGTATTTGTACACTGCCAAAGGATTTAAAATGGAGTAGTATTCTGGGCGCAGGAATGCTAGGAGGTATAGGATTTACCATGTCTATTTTTATAACCTTACTGGCTTTTAAAAACGATGGTGAAGAAGTAATTACCTATTCAAAAATTGCCATTTTAATAGCCTCTTTTATTGCAGGAACCATTGGGTTTTTATGGTTAAAATTTAATTTGAAACCCTTAAAAATGAAAAAAAATATATAAGACTATCAATGTGCTTCAAAAACACAAACCCTCATTTTTCATTCGAAAAATGAGGGTTTTTTGATTTCTTACGTAATTAAATCAAATACATTTTATCCTTTAATTTGTTTCAAAGAAGTTTTAATTCCGCGGATTAAGGACGAACTAAAACCATGCATTTCCATTTCATTTAACCCAGCAATGGTACATCCTTGAGGTGTAGTAACTCTATCAATTAATTGTTCAGGATGTATTTTTTCTTCCAAAAGCATTTGTGCTGCACCTTTTACAGTTTGCGCCGAAATAGCGAGGGCAGTTTGCCAATCAAAACCTATTTCGATACCCGCTTGCATAGAAGCACGAATATAACGCAAGGCAAATGCAGTTCCACTAGCTGCAAGAACCGTTGCTGCATCCATCAATTTTTCATCAATAATAGGTGCTGTGCCTAATGTTTGGAATAGCGATACAACTTGCTGCGCTTGATCCGTATCTTTTTCATGAAAAGCAATACAGGTTGCTGAAGCTCCAAACTGCGCCGCTATATTGGGCATTATTCGAATAGCACTATTTGTATTTCCTATTTTTTCTTGTAATTTCTCTATAGATAATCCACTCACTGCTGATGCTACAATTTTTTGAGATACAAAAGGTAGAATTTCACTTAATACCATATCTACTTGGTATGGTTTTATGGTCAAAATAATAACATCAGCCTCTTCTATTTGATGTACATTATTACTGGTAACAGTGGCACCTAATTTTTCCAGATACATAATTGAAGTCACATTTCTTCTAGTTATTGTAATCTTGTTTTCTGGTGAGAATTGAGATAATCCCAAAGCGATTGCTACGCCTAGGTTTCCTCCTCCAATAATATGTGCTTTCATGCTAGTTGTGGTTTTCCTCTCCTAAACCCTCTCTAAAGCAAAGGAAATTACTATGGAAAAGTGTTGGTTAGTTAGTTAATTGATTATGCTTTTTTAGAATCCTAAAATCATTTTTGCTATCGAAAAATAAATTAAAATTCCGCAAATATCGTTGCTAGTGGTAATAAAAGGTCCTGTTGCTAAAGCTGGATCAATCCCAAATTTATCTAGCAATAACGGAATAGAAGTTCCAATTAATGATGCAATAATTATTACTGATATGAGTGCAGTGGTTACAATAACCCCAATAATAATCTCAACATTTAATAAAAAATGACTTCCTATAAACAATATAGATGCCAATATTACACCGTTTAATAAGCTCAATGAAACTTCTTTTATCAACCTATTAAACAAGGAACCACTCAAGGTATTATTAGCCAAACCTTGAACTATAATAGCCGAAGATTGTACACCTACGTTTCCTGCCATCGCCGCAATAAGTGGTGTAAAAAAGAATAGGTTTCCGTGTTGTAGCATGGCACCTTCAAAAAGCCCCAATACTTTTACCGAGATAAAACCACCTAAAAGCGCTAAAACCAACCATGGTAACCTCGCCTTTGTGTGTTCAAATATGCTATCATCAGCTTCTACGTCTTGTGAGATACCCGCTGCTAACTGGTAATCCTCGTCTGCTTCGTCCTTGATTACATCTACAATGTCATCAATGGTAATTCTACCTACTAACCTTCCTAATTCATCCACAACAGGAATGGCTTCTAAATCGTACTTTTGCATGATACGCGCCACCTCAACATCCTCAGTATCTACTTTTACCGAGTTTAATTTTCGAATATAAACATCATTGATAGGTGTTCTTGATGAGGTAGTCAACAAATCCTTAAGTGACAAACGCCCTTTTAAACGGTCTTCATCATCTACCACGTAAATAGAATGGACTCTGGAGATATTTTCGGCCTGAATGCGCATTTCTTTCACGCACGTAAGCACGTTCCAGTTTTCATTGACCTTAACCAACTCTTTGTGCATGATTCCACCCGCGGTGTCCTCATCATATCGCAATAAATCAACAATATCTTTGGCATGCTCCACATCTTGAAGCTCTGATATTACTTCGGCTTTTAAGTCTTGCGAAAGTTCTGCAATAATATCCGCAGCATCATTGGTTTCTAGTTCATCTAATTCCTCCGCAATTTCCTTTGGCGAAAGCCTGCTTAATATGTTTTCACGCAAATCATCTTCTAATTCTAGAAGAATTTCGGCGGTTTTTTCACTGTCTAAAACTTTAAAGATGTAAGTAGCCTCGTTAAAGTCCAGCTCGTCTAGAATTTCGGCAATATCAGCATGGTGCATGTCATTCAATAATACTTCCAATTGCTGGTCGTTCTTGTTTTGAATGAGTTGCTCTAATTCTTGTATTAGTACTTTGCTGATTTTAAACTCCATCGGCTTCTATTTTTTGAGTAAGGGAAATAAATTGTGCTACATCTAATTGTTCTGGACGAAGGTTGAAAATTTCATCCTCACGCAAAACATCAGACAAATTTAAGGTCTTTAAGCTGTTGCGCAACGTTTTACGTCTTTGCTGAAAAGCGGTTTTAACTACTGTGAAAAATAATTTTTCGCCGCAAGGCAAACTAAAATCTTTTTTACGACGCAACCTTAAAACTCCTGATTTTACTTTGGGTGGCGGATTAAAAACATTTTCGTCTACGGTAAACAAATACTCCGCATCATAAAAAGCTTGTACCAGTACCGAGAGAATTCCATACGCCTTTGTTCCTTTCTTTTCACAAATACGTTCTGCTACTTCTTTTTGAAACATACCTGCAAACTCGGGTATTTGTTCTTTGTATTCTAATGTTCTAAAAACAATTTGTGTTGAAATATTATACGGGAAGTTCCCAATTATAGCAAACTGCTTCCCTTCAAAAATTTCATTGATGTTGTATTTCAAGAAATCTTTAGAGATAATTTTATCTTTCAATTTTGGGTAATTAGCATCCAGATAGGTTACTGATTCGGTATCAATTTCAATAACGTATGTATTTACAGGTTTATCCAATAAATATTTTGTCAAAACTCCCATTCCCGGACCTATTTCTAAGACATCATTATATCCTTCTAGGTTTAGCGTGTCAGCAATATCCTTAGCTATACTTTCATCTTTGAGAAAGTGTTGTCCTAAGTGTTTTTTGGCGGTTACTTTTTCCATTTTTTTGCTGAACTTATTTCAGTATGTATTTGTTTTGCCACTAAGGCATAAAGTTTATATTGTATCTGTGATCCGTTTTTTAGTCTGGACACTACGTATTTACTAGATTACGCTAATATTTATAATCTCCAATTAACTCAAGTTCAGTTCTAAAAGCAAGCATTTTATCTCCAAATAATCGAGCTCCTTCTTCACGAAAACTAGGTGCATGTTCTTGATAATAGCGCTGCAAGGTCTCCTTACTTTCTGTTTCATATTGTACAGAGTAGGTTACTCCTCCCATTTCTTCTTCAACCAATACGCGAACCAATCGGGCTGATGAAAACAATCCAGTTGCCAAGATTTCAGGAATGTGTTTGTGTTGCATCCAGATCATCCATTGATCGTGTACGCTTTCATGTATGTTTGTAGTAACGTTGTATATAATCATAAACTGACCCTGACCCTAAAAAAAGGGAAAACCTACCAGGGATAGTAGGGTTAAAAAAAATTAATATTCTAGAACAACGGTTGCCATCATGTAAAGCCTAGTTTTGCACCCATCATTTACTGTATTAAAGTATCTCCTCTTAGCATGCGATATTCTTTGCGGGCCGGCACAAAATGGATACTATCTTGATGATTAAAAATTATTTTCTCATACAATGGCTTAGCAATTTCGGGTTGTTGTAGTTTTTTATTGTTTATTTCGGCCGCATAAAATAAGGCTTCGTCAATGTAAATGCTTTCTTTGTGTGTTTCTATTATTTTTTGGTATTGGCTTAAAGCCAAAACAAAATCGGATTTTTTTTCATAAATTTTACCCAATCTCAACAACGTAACCGCTTCAATTTCATCAGCTTGCTCACCTGCCTTTTTTTGTAACAGTGATTGAAATTGAACAATGGCTTCCTCATCTCTATTTTGATACAAGAGGTAATCACCTTTTGCAAATTGTTTTAAGGCCGTTTGAGTAGAATCAGCAACGGTATTGTCATTTATCAGCAAGTAATACTCTAAGGCATCATTTGCAATCAACTGTGTATTAGCTGCTTTTAACTCCTTAAATTGTTTCAAAGCCCATTCAAAATCAGTTTTAAAATAGCTTGTTTTTGCTGCTTTCAAACTGGCTTCATGAGCTACAACATCATTTTTTAAATCCAATTCAATTTGAGAATAGTACAATAATGCTTGGTTGAATTTTTCTTCATAAAGTAAAATATCAGCCAACTCCATTTTTGTTTGTGCTATTTCATATTCATTCATCTGCATTTCAAGGGCAGACTTAATAATTTTTTTAGCCTCCTCTGGTTTTTTTAAATTGAATGCTGTAAAATGAGCTTGAATAAGTTGCAAAGATAGCGTAAAAGGACTTATCCCAAATTGTTTTAGCAAATCCTCTAGCGCCAGATTAATAGCCGGGTAATCAGTAGCTGATGCTTTTTCAATTTTCATTCGTATTAAGTACGTATTAGCTTGGACCAATAACTCCTTGTCCTGTGAGTTTTGCAACACAAAATTTAAAATCTCAATAGCGGCATCGGTTTTGTCTTCTTGAATGGCTTGTTGTCCTAGACTTACAATGTTAGCAAGCGTTTCGGGATTGCGTTTGTAAATGGCTTTTTCTTGTATAAATGCCTTATCAAATTCTTTTTGCTGGACATAAAACCAACTTAAAAAACGATTCCAGAAAATATCTTGTGTTTTTTGAGTTCTTACTATCAATGCTTTGCGCAAAATATCATTGAAATTAGCATCACCTTCATCAACCATAAAGCGTACTAATTGGTTTTGAATTCGAATGGAGTTTTCTGGATTCGTATACGCTTCATCTAGAAAAGTAGCAACCATGAGTTCCATATTTGCCATTTGACCGTAGAGCAACCCTATTTGATAATTGAAATTGAAATTTTCCTGCGTTCCAGAGACCATTTTATATGCTTTCAATGCATATTCAAGGAGCACTTTACGTTCAAACGCATTGGCAACACCGTAAACATCATTTGGATTTTTCTTTATGGATTCTAAAGCTCTTTCGTAGTAAGGCGTTGCCTTACTTTCGTTTTTTTGCAACTGATAATTATAGCCAAGTTCAACTAAAATAGTTGGCTGCTGGTACTTATCATACCTGAGCTGAAGTGCGTTTTGAGCGTTTTCAAACTGCTGCAATTGTTGCAAACAATCTATTGACCTTAAAAAATAAAGCGAATTTTGAGGTGTCTCTTTTAATAGTTCTTCATAACTGATTTTTGCTTTTTCAAAATCGCCTTTGTCATAATAATACTGTGCTAATTGCTCGTTTTGGGCAAAAGCAAATAGCGAGAATGACAAACTGATATACAGAAAGAGCTTTTTCATTATCAATATTCGTGTTTAGTTGCAGTCACAGTTTTCAGTCACAGCGTTTTTAACTGTGACTGATAACCGCAAACTAATTAATTTATAATATCAAATCCGCAGTAAGGACGTAATACCTCTGGTATTACAATTCCCTCAGGAGTTTGGTAATTTTCTAATATCCCAGCCATAACTCTTGGTAAGGCCAGCGCGCTTCCGTTTAAGGTGTGTGCCAATTGATTTTTTCCGTCTTTGTCCTTGAAACGCAATTTCAAACGATTCGATTGAAAAGTTTCAAAATTAGAAACCGAACTAATCTCTAACCAACGGTCTTGTGCCGTAGAAAATACTTCAAAATCATATGTCAATGCTGAAGCAAAACTCATATCACCTCCGCAAAGACGCAACACTCGGTAAGGTAATTTTAATTCACGCATAATACTTTTCACGTGTTCTACCATTCCATCAAGTGCTTCATAAGACTTATCAGGATGCTCTACTCGCACAATTTCGACTTTGTCAAACTGGTGCAAACGGTTTAATCCTCGTACATGCGCACCGTAAGAACCTGCTTCACGACGAAAACATGGCGTATAAGCCGTAGTCAATACTGGCAATTCATTTTCGTTGAGGATTACATCACGAAACAAATTTGTAACAGGAACCTCAGCCGTTGGAATCAAGTACAAATCATCGGTTTTGTCATGGTACATTTGGCCTTCTTTGTCTGGCAATTGTCCAGTTCCATAAGCAGATGCTTCATTAACCATGTGCGGAACCTGAACTTCATTATAACCTGCTGCCGTATTTTTATCTAAGAAATAATTGATCAAGGCACGTTGTAAACGAGCGCCTTTACCTTTATACACTGGAAATCCTGCTCCAGTGATTTTTACTCCCAATTCAAAATCAATGATATCGTATTTTTTTACCAAATCCCAATGTGGTTGTGCCCCTTCATGCAAAACTGGAACGGCACCTTCTTCAAAAACATTTAAGTTTTCCTCTGGTGTTTTCCCCTCAGGAACAATACCAGCTGGAAGATTAGGCAGTGTGTATAATTTTTCTAAAAGTTCAGCGGCTAGTGCCTCAGCGGTTTCGGCTAGCGCTTTGCTTTTCTCTTTGTTTAAAACTGTTTTTTCTTTAAGGATTGCGGCTTTTGCTTTCTCACCCGCTTTCATCAATTCGCCAATATCTTTGGATAATTTATTAGATTCAGATAAAATAGTGTCCAGCTCTACTTGCGTAGCGCGACGTTTTTCATCTAGTTGTACCACTTCTTCAACAACACTCTTGGCATCCAAATTTCTTTTGGCCAAAGCATTGATTACTTTTTCTTGATTCTCTCTAATAAATGCAATTTGTAACATAGCTTGATTTTTTTGCGCTAACTTATATGATTATGGAAGCAAATTTAAGGAAATGTTTGGTAAGATTGGGACAAAGTTTTTTAGGAAAATTTATTTCACGAAGATTCGCATAAAAGCCACAAAGATTCACTAAGTTTTATGCAGAAATCTTTGCGCTGCTTTGTGTTTTTCTTGGTGTGTCTATGCGAAATAACTCTACTCTCTTTTGATCTCGTGACCTACAAAAGCTTCAAGAGTTGCAAACATATCATCTATAGAAAGCACTTCAAGATCTGGGTGCGACATTAAAAAAGCAGCATTAAGTTCTACTATATTTTCTTCTATTTCGAAAAAAGTATCGATGTTGAGTGCGTCTCTAGTGAGATTTACCCCTTCTAATTTTCCTTGTAAAAATTTATTGAGTTTCACATTACTCATTAAACTTACTTTTTTAGATTGTTGCTGGAATAATTCTAGATGTTTTGGTGCTTCAATCAAGGCCAAACCTTCTTCAATAAGTTCATTTAATTCTTTATTCCATCCAGAGCGGTGAACAAATTGTGCAAAATTGCCATCAACATGTTGCGCTACGTAAAAATCTAAATAATAACTCATCAATGCATCTTCGTGAATCAAATCGTCATCAATTTTCTCTTCACGCATTAAGTTGACTACTGAAATGTTTGAGTTAATTATGTCTTGTGGGTTTTCACTTTGAGCAGCGTTTTCTGAGATGATAATTTTTCCGAATTCCATTTGAGTTGCGTTTTATATTATAGGTTGCAAATTTCGGGTAAAAGATTGAGGAATCGAAATATTTGTTTTAGCCAAAGATTAACACAAATTTTTTAGCGTCAGCATTTAACTCACATCAGATTCATTATTGTTCTTTTTCTGATTCATTTTGGTTACCAATGCCTTCAAGCGTGCTGCTTTTGCTGCTTTCTCTTCTTGCAATTTTGTCTTTTTCCTATTGAGGAGTTTGGTGTGCAACGCTTTGTTTTTGGTGTTTTTTTCGGGTCCTTTAGGCATGATGTAGAGACTTATTTAATAGTGTTTGCCATTTGAGACTGTTATCACAAACTTAAAACGATGCAAAGGAAACTATTTTTCGGCATTTTGCTATTTTAATATTGAATTAAGTTGTTCTTGAACTAGAGATTCCTCGTTCGTCGGAATGACAAATGGGCTAAAAATACTATTTCTCTAGCCCCAATAGCAGTGAAAATCCTTTCCATTTTTTCTTTAAAAATGGAAAGATTGCAACGGATAGTGGGACATCGCAGATTCAGCAAAGCTAAATAGCTTCAAATAAAATTCTATTGCTTATTTTTGCACCTCAATAAAATTGAATCATGAAATGAGCGTAGCAAAAAAATGGGTGATACATCCCGTCGTGCTAGGCGAATTACATGTGAAAATAAAAAAATAATATTAGCAACACATGATACAGAATCCAAAAAGATATACGATTACAGCGGCATTGCCGTACACGAACGGACCGATTCACATTGGCCATTTGGCGGGTGTTTACGTACCGTCAGATATTTATTCTAGATATTTAAGATTGCAAGGAAGAGACGTTCTGTTTGTTTGCGGAAGCGATGAACACGGTGTGGCTATCTCTATGAAAGCCAAAAAAGAAGGCATTACGCCTCAGCAAGTAATTGATAAATATGATGGAATCATTCGTAAATCGTTTTCTGATTTTGGAATTTCATTTGATAACTATTCTAGAACATCTGCTAAAATTCATCATGATACGGCTTCGGAATTTTTTAAAAAATTGTACGAACAAGGCGATTTTATAGAAGAAGTAACCGAGCAATTGTATGATGCCAAAGCAGATCAATTTTTAGCAGATCGTTTTGTAATGGGAACTTGCCCAAAATGTGGCAACGAAGAAGCATATGGCGATCAGTGCGAAAAATGCGGCTCTACGCTTAATGCTACCGATTTGATTAATCCAAAATCGACCATTACGGGAGAAACTCCCATCATGAAAGCAACGAAACACTGGTTCTTGCCTCTTGACCGTTACGAAGATTTCTTAAAAGAATGGATTCTTGTAGGACATAAAAACGACTGGAAACCGAATGTTTACGGCCAAGTAAAATCATGGATTGACGGAGGATTAGAACCTCGTGCGGTAACGCGTGACCTAGACTGGGGAATTGATGTTCCTGTTGAAGGTGCCGAAGGAAAAAAATTATACGTGTGGTTTGATGCGCCTATTGGATACATATCGGCTACGAAAGAATGGGCTTTGCGCGAAGGAAAAGACTGGGAACCGTACTGGAAAGATCAAGACACAAAACTGGTTCACTTTATTGGGAAAGACAATATTGTATTTCATTGCGTGATTTTCCCGGCAATGCTAAAAGCCGAAGGAAGTTATATTTTACCTGACAATGTTCCTGCTAATGAGTTCTTGAACTTAGAGGGCAATAAATTATCTACGTCTAAAAACTGGGCGGTTTGGTTGCACGAATATTTAGAAGAATTCCCAAATCAGCAGGATGTATTGCGCTATGCCTTAACATCGAATGCACCGGAAACGAAGGATAATGACTTTACTTGGAAAGATTTTCAAGCTAGAAATAACAATGAACTAGTGGCGATTTTTGGCAACTTCATCAATCGTGTGGTAGTTTTAACCAATAAATATTACGACGGAATTGTTCCCACACCGAACGAACTTTCTGAGGTAGACGAACAAACTTTGGCTGAATTGAAAGCCTATCCATCAGTAATTTCAAGTTCTATCGAAAGATATAGATTTAGAGAAGCACTTGGCGAAATGATGAATGTGGCTCGTTTAGGAAATAAATATCTAGCCGATGAAGAGCCTTGGAAGATGATTAAAACCGATGAAGAACGTACAAAAACTCAAATGTATGTTGCTTTGCAAATTGCTGCAGCTTTGAGTTCGCTTTGTGATCCGTTCTTACCTTTTACTTCTGTAAAATTATCAAGAATGCTGAATATCAACATCAACAATTGGAATTTGGAATTTGAAGATTGGAATTTATTACCCGCTGGTCACCAAATTGGTCAAGCCGAATTACTGTTTTCGAAAATTGAAGATGAAGAAATCCAAAAACAAATAGATAAATTGGAAGCAACCAAAACAGCTAACAAAGCCGAGAATAAAGTAGCTGAACCACAAAAAGAGCTGATTCAGTTTGAGGATTTTGCCAAAATGGATATCCGCACAGGAACCATATTAGAAGCCGAAAAAATGCCAAAAGCAAATAAACTTCTCGTTTTGAAAATTGATACTGGAATTGATATTCGAACGATAGTTTCGGGAATTGCGGAAAGTTTTAAACCAGAAGATATCGTTGGAAAACGCGTGACGGTTCTCGTGAATCTAGCCCCAAGAAACCTTCGTGGTGTAGAAAGTCAAGGAATGATTTTAATGACTACAAATACCGAAGGAAAACTAGTGTTTGTAAATCCTGATACGGATGGTGTAGCCAATGGGGAAACGATAAATTAAATAAAAATGAACCACGAATTCGCTAATGAATATGTACTTCTATCATATTAATTAGCGAATTCGTGGTAAAATAAATAAAAATGAACCTAAAAGTAATTGCTTTTGATGCTGATGACACCTTGTTTATCAACGAAACCTATTTTCTAGAAACCGAAGAGAAATTTTGTGCACTCATGAGTGATTATTTGTCACATCAAGGACTTTCGCAGGAATTATTTAAGGTCGAAATAGCCAATTTAAAATTGTACGGCTACGGAATAAAAGGTTACATTTTATCCATGATTGAGGCTGCAATGAATATTTCGAACAACACGATTCCGATTGAAATAATTGAAAAAATCATTCAGTACGGCAAAGAACTTTTAGAAAAACCTATTGTTTTACTAGATGGTGTTCAAGAAACCTTACAAGCCTTACACGGAAAATACAAACTTGTGGTGGCCACCAAAGGCGATTTATTAGACCAGCGCAGAAAATTACACAATTCGGGGTTAGGCCATTATTTTCATCATATTGAAGTGATGTCAGATAAGCAGGAAATTGATTATACAGACTTGATTAAACGATTAGAAATTCAACCCTCTGAATTTTTCATGATAGGCAATTCATTGAAATCCGATGTTCTTCCTGTTTTAGCGATTGGTGGATATGCCGTTCACATTCCGTTTCACACTACTTGGGCACATGAAAAAATTGATCATACAGTTGAGCATGATAACTTTCGAACCCTAGAAAAACTAACAGATGTATTACCTTTTATACAATTATAGTTGGTGAAATTTACATTATTAATGTAAAGCCGCGTTATACCTCAATTAATATCATTTTTTTGGAGTTAAAAAAGAATACATGCAAAAAATTAATAGCTAATTTATTATCAATTATTTAACATTACCTTCAATTTATAGAATTAAAAGTAAATATTGTATAATTAACTGATTGAAATTTCTCATTTAAATATATGTTGTAAATTTGCAAAGAATTTAAAAATCATAAAAAATGAAAAATTTAATGTTTGCATTAGTTTTTGCAGGTGCAGTTTCTTCTGTAAATGCTCAAACTGAAACTAAAGAAGTAAAAAATACAGATTACAACAAATGGTCTATCGAATTAGCTGGTGGTGTTAACAAACCACAAAGACCAATGGGATCAGGTTATTTTACTTCAACTCCAAGTCCTTATGTTGCCGATCTAGGTGTACGTTACATGTTTAACAATAAATTTGGTTTGAAAGCTGATTTTGGATACAACAGTTTTGAAGGAAAAAGCAACTCTGCTAATTTTGACACAAAATATTACAGAGCTAATCTTCAAGCAGTAGCAAACTTAGGTAGAATTATGAGCTTTGAAACTTGGACTAATACAATAGGTTTATTAGGACATGCTGGTTTTGGTTTAGCTCAATTAGAGGATCAAAATTCTGCTTTAAAAGACAGAATGGGTAATTTTATGGCAGGTATTACTGGTCAAATTAAATTATCAAACAGAATTGCTCTTACAGGTGATTTCACAACTATCCTTAATGCTGCACAAGATGCAACTTTTGATGCTTCAACAACTAGAAACGCAAGAGGATTCTCTGGAATTTTGTTTAATGGTACTGTAGGTTTAACAGTTTACTTAGGTAGTAATGAAAAACATGCTGACTGGGTACTTGACAACAACAGCGAAATTGACAAATTAAAGCAACAAATTGCTGATATTGAAACTTCAATGTTAGATACAGATAAAGATGGTGTTGCTGATTATTTAGATCAAGAGCCTAACACTATTGGTGGTGTAATGGTTGATACTAAAGGTAAATCTATTGACTTGAACAACAATAATGTTCCTGACGAATTAGAAAGCTATTTATTGAAAACTTACGGAAGTAATACTGATAAATCAGCTATCGTAAACAACAGTACATTAATCAAAAACTTAATCAACGAAGGTTACGTAAGTACTTATTTTGATTACAACAAATCTACTCCAACAAACGTATCTACTGAAGGAATTGATTTTATCTTGACTTACTTAAGAAACAACCCATCTGCATCAGTTGACATTATTGGTCATGCTGACGAGTTAGGAAGATCTGAGTACAATGATAAATTATCTACAGCAAGAGCTAACAGCGTAAAAGACGTTTTAGTTAAAGCTAATGTTGATGCTTCAAGATTGAACGTTGTTGCAGCTGGTGAAGATGCTTCAGTAGCAAAAGATTCAGATGCAGCTAGAAAATTAGTAAGAAGAGTTACTTTCAGAGTAAAATAATTCTCCACTTATAATTACTTAAAAGCCCTAAAGGAAATTCTTTTAGGGCTTTTTTTATATTTAACAATCAAAGAAATTAGAAGCGTATGGCTGAATTAAAAATTAGCAATACTTTTGAAAAATAAATTAATTCCATTCCCTTTGAAACAACTTTTAGACATCGATAATTGGGCGCGTAAAGAACATTTTCAATTTTTTAAACAATTTGAAGAGCCCTTTTTTGGAGCAACTGTACAAATTGATTGTTCACTGGCTTACGCCAAAGCTAAAATGCTAAACACCTCCTTTTTTAGCTACTACCTTCACAAAACACTTATGGCTGTAAATGCCATAGAACCTTTTAGATATCGCATTGACGGGGAAACCGTTGTAATACACAATCACATCAATGCATCAGCAACAATAGGAAGAGAAGACGGGACTTTTGGCTTTTCTTTGATTGAATTCGACCCAGATTATGCTGTTTTTGAAACCAGTACCGCAACAGAAATTAAACGTATTCAAACCACCACTGGACTTTTTACCCGGAATTTTAATGATGATAACGTCATCCATTTCTCGGCAGTTCCTTGGTTAGACTTTACTTCTCTATCACATGCAAGAAGTTTTAGTTTTGCTGACAGTTGTCCAAAAATCTCCTTTGGTAAAATGACCGTTGATGATTCAGGAAAAAAAACCATGCCCATGTCTGTGCACGTACATCACGGGTTAATTGACGGCTTACACCTAGGACAATTTGTGGATTACTTTCAAGAATTGATGAACCAATAAGCTAAGCATCGCTTGAGTTTAATAAATTAACTAAAAGTCATTTTCCGCCATGTTCCCAATAGCATTTCATCCTATTTACCAGCATCCGTTACCAGAAGGGCATCGATTTCCCATGCTTAAATACGAACTGCTTCCGCAACAATTGTTGCATGAAGGAACCGCATTGCCAACTGATTTTTACCAACCCGAAATTTGCGATTTAGCTCCGGTTTTAGCTATTCATCAAAAAGAATATGTCACAGATTTATTAGAACTCACCTTAAACGCAAAAGCGGTGCGTAAAATAGGTTTTCCACTTTCAAAAGAACTAGTAGAACGGGAACTCATCATTGCCCAAGGAACTATTTTTGGCGCACAAAAATCATTTGATACGAAAGTCTCATTCAATATTGCAGGAGGTACGCACCATGCTTACACAGATCATGGCGAAGCATTTTGTTTATTAAACGACCAAGCCATTGCAGCGCAGTTTTTATTGGACACTAATATGGCCAAAAAGATTTTAATCATCGATTTAGATGTACATCAGGGAAACGGAACTGCTGAGATTTTTCAAAACAATTCAAAAGTATTTACGTTTTCTACACATGGCAAAACAAATTATCCGTTCAAGAAAGAAACGTCAGATTTAGACATTGCATTTGACGATGGAACAACCGATGCGGAGTTCTTGCAAACCCTTGCAACTGTAATTCCGCAATTGATAGAAACGCAAAAACCCGATTTCATATTTTATTTGGCTGGTGTCGATATTTTGGCCACAGATAAACTAGGGAAATTAGGTTGTACCCTTGATGGTTGTAAAAAACGAGATGAATTGGTTTTTGAATTGTGTTCCAAATTCCAAATTCCAGTACAAGTTTCTATGGGTGGCGGCTACTCTCCCGATATAAAAACTATTATTGAAGCCCACGCCAACACCTATCGAATGGCAAAAAATATTTTTTAAACGTTTTCCAATAATTCAAAACAATAAGAACTGATTCATGCTTTTTTAATTACAAAAAAAAAACACGAACCTCAATTAAGAAATCCGTGCATTTTATAAAATAGTAAGAATACTATTTCCCTAAAAGCAATACTTCACTTGCTACTATTTCAGTGATATAGCGCTTTTCACCGTTTTTATCCTCGTAAGTTCTGTGGGATAATTTTGCTTCAATTCCAATTTCTCTGCCTTTGGTCACAAACTTTTCAATGATCTCAGCTGTTTTTCCCCAAGCGGTAACACGGTGCCACTCTGTTTGCTCTACTTTGTCTCCGTTTTCTTTGTAATACACATCATTTGTAGCGATGCTCACGGTGGCTAATTTTTTTCCTCCTTCAAGTGTTTTAACTTCTGGATCTTGACCTACTCTTCCGATTAATTGTACTCTGTTTTTCATGGCGTGTAAATTTAATAATTGGTGTATATGTTTATTTGTCAAAACGTTCATTCGAATCAACAGGGCAAAGATGCGACAGTTTCAAAACAAGAATCGGTTGCTAACTATTTACTTTCGGTTGTAACTATTTGTAACCGTTTGTAAATGTTAAAAAAAAAGTTATATTTGTTGTAAATCAATTTATTATGCAGGCCAAAATTAACAAAGTAGAATTACGAAATCTGAAATTTGACGACTACAAAGAACTTAAAAAATCTATGGTAGAGTCCTATCCAGAAATGACCGGTTCCTACTGGAGAGAACATCACATCGAAAAATTATTGAGTATTTTCCCAGAGGGTCAACTCGTGATTTTAGTGGACGGTAAAGTTGTTGGCTCCGCATTATCCCTTATCGTTGATGAAAGTTTAGTCGATAAAAATCATAATTATTCAGACATTACTGGAAAATATACCTTTTCTACCCACAATCAGAAAAGCGATATTTTATACGGAATAGATGTTTTTATACACCCCAATTACAGAGGTCTAAGACTGGGAAGAAGACTTTATGACGCCCGAAAAGAGCTGTGCGAACAATTGAACCTGAAGGCTATTGTTTTTGCAGGACGAATACCTAATTACGGAAAACACGCCGACACACTTAGTCCAAAAGATTATATTGATAAAGTGAAAAGAAAAGAAATGCACGACTCAGTACTTTCTTTTCAATTAAGCAATGATTTTCACGTAATCCGGGTGATGAAAAATTATCTCGAAGGCGATACAGATAGCAAAGAATTTGCTGTATTACTGGAGTGGAACAACATTTATTATGACGAAAGCCCTAAGCTAATCAATCTTGCAAAAAGCGTAATCCGTTTAGGACTTGTACAATGGCAAATGCGCCAATTGAATAATCTTGAAGCCTTATTTGAACAATGTGAGTTTTTTGTAGATGTTGTATCCGGTTACGGTAGTGACTTTGCGTTGTTTCCAGAACTTTTTACGGCTCCTTTAATGGCCGATTACAACCATTTATCTGAGGCAGAAGCTATACGAGAACTAGCCAAACATACAGATCCCATTCACAAACGCTTTCAAGAATTAGCCATTTCATATAACATCAATATCATTACAGGTAGTATGCCATACCTGGATAACGGTACTTTATATAATGTTGGTTTCTTGTGTAAAAGAGACGGAACCTCTGAAATGTATGCCAAAATCCACGTTACACCTAATGAAGTACAGCATTGGGGAATGACTGGTGGCTCTACCATTAAAACCTTTGATACGGATTGCGGCAAAATAGGAATCATGATTTGCTATGATGTGGAATTTCCGGAGCTTTCCCGCTTGATGGCCGATGAAGGCATGAACATCTTATTTGTTCCTTTCTTGACCGATACACAAAACGCGTACACACGCGTAAAGCATTGTGCACAGGCACGAGCCATAGAAAACGAATGTTATGTTGCCATTGCTGGTTGTGTGGGGAATTTACCAAAAGTAAATAATATGGATATTCAATACGCACAATCTGCCGTTTTTACGCCCTCAGACTTTGCTTTTCCTAGTAACGGAATCAAAGCCGAAGCGACACCAAATACCGAAATGACCCTTATTGTAGATGTAGACTTAGATTTGCTGAAAGAATTGCATGAGCATGGCAGTGTTCGCATCCTTAAAGACCGTAGAACTGATTTATACGACATCAAAAAAATAAATCCATGAGTAAAACCTGTTTAGAATGCGGAGAAAAAATTGTGGGACGCGAGGACAAGAAATTTTGTAGTGATGGTTGTCGCAATGCTTACAATAATAAAATAAACAAGGATAGCACCAATTACATGCGCAACATCAACAACAGGTTGCGCAAGAACTATCGCATTTTATCTGAACTAAATACCGAAGGAAAATCAAAAACTACCCGTGCAAAACTAGTAAGCAAAGGATTTGATTTTGATTATTTTACAAACATCCTTCAAACTAAAACAGGAAACACCTATTATTTCCTCTATGACCAAGGCTACATGGTTTTAGAAAATGATTATTATATGCTTGTCAAAAAAGACATCTAAATACCACAACCCCAAAACCTATTAACCAAAAATGAAAAAAGATTTTTCTTCAATTTACATGAGTGTTTTTATTCTTGTTGTATTAGCGGCACTATACTACACAATGATGCCGCAATTTACTTCAAACAAGGACACATCACTAGTTGATTTTTCTGCAACACGGGCTTTTGAACAAGTAAAAGCTATCGCTCAAAAACCGCATTATGTAGGATCTAAAAACCATGAAATAGTTGCCAATTATTTGCAACAAGAGCTTGAAAGTTTGGGTCTAGAAACCACCATTCAAGAAGGTTATACACTAAGTGATTGGGGAAATCTTGTATATTCTAAAAATGTTTTAGCACGAATAAAAGGCTCTTCAAACTCAAAAGCGCTTTTGCTGCTTTCTCATTATGATAGTGCACCACATTCTTACTCACCAGGCGCTAGTGATGCTGGCTCTGGTGTAGCAACTATTATTGAAGGAATAAGAGCTTTTTTGTATACCAAAACACCTCATAAAAATGACATCATCATCATGTTTTCTGATGGTGAAGAATTAGGGCTAAACGGTGCAGCACTTTTTGTAAACCAACACAAATGGGCCAAAGATATAGGAGTCGTTCTAAACTTTGAAGCTCGAGGGACATCAGGACCAAGTTATATGCTCATGGAAACCAATGCTGGCAATGGTTCATTAGTAAAAGAATTTGCCGAGGCCAAAACCACATTTCCAGTATCAAACTCTTTGATGTACAGCATTTATAAAATGTTACCTAACGATACTGATTTGACTGTGTTTAGAGAACAAGGAAACATACAAGGGTACAATTTTGCTTTTATAGACGATCATTACAATTACCACACCGCTCAAGATGACACTGCCCATCTTGATATAAACACGCTTGCCCACCAAGGTACGTATTTGATGCCTTTGCTAAAACATTTTTCCAATACAAATTTAAACAAACAAGCATCTCAAGAGGATTTTGTTTATTTTAGTTTGCCTCACACCTTTGTGTACTACCCATTTAGCTGGACTATTCCAGTGGTCATAGGTTGCTTTGTGATGCTGGTATTTTTTATATTTATAGGAAGAGCTAAACATCTATTAACATTTCAAGATATTGGAAAAGGATTTATTCCTCTTTTTGGATCGCTAGTTACAGCAGGAATTGTGACCTTTTTAGGTTGGAAACTTCTACTCGTACTCTATCCTCAATACAACGATTTGCTTAACGGGTTTACCTATAACGGTCATGAATATATAGCAGCTTTTGTATTCTTATCACTTGCAATAACGATGGCGTTTTACGGTCATTTTTCAAATAAAAAGAGAACCATGAGTCATTATGTAGCACCACTAACATTGTGGATACTTATCAATGGTTTATTAGCGATATATTTACCTGGGGCTGGGTTTTTAATTATTCCTGTATGTTTTGGATTGTTAGTTTTTGGACTATTTGTAATTACTCAAAAATCAAGTAAAACAGTCAATTTAATACTTAGTATTCCTGCATTATTAATTATAACTCCATTTATTCAAATGTTTCCTGTGGGACTAGGATTAAAGGTTCTTTTTGGTAGTTCAATATTAACGGTTTTAACGGTGGGAATTCTCTATTTTGTTTTTGGGGCATACGCCAAAAAAAGAATTTGGACTATATGCTTTTTATTTATATCTATCGGTTTTTTTGCAAAAGCACATTATGATTCTGGTTATGAATTTGGAAAAGCAAAATCAAATAGCCTACTTTATGTATATGATTCTGATAAAAAAACAGCAAAATGGGCTACTTATGATAGTAATCTTGACACTTGGACCAAAACGTATTTGGGCAATAATCCAGAAAAAGCCTCAACGCTCAACGAGCTTCCCTTATTTAGCAAATACAACTCTGGTTTCACCTTTACTACCGCTGCACCCGTAAAAAACATTGCTCCGCCTACTGTTACTTTTATTTATGATAGAACTATTGGATCAAGAAGGTATTTAAAAATTCAGATTGCTCCAAATAGAAATGTAAACAGGTACGATGTGTTTGCCAATGAAGGTATGAAAATCAACAATTTTATAGCTAATGGAACAACAGCTGTCGATAACAAAAAAGGAGCATACGAACGAAAAGGTAAAAAAATTGTTAGCTATTATGTAGTAAACAATGCTCCGCTAGTACTGCAATTTGACATAGAATCTGGAAATAAATTTGATATGGAATTGCTAGAAAGCTCTTTTGATTTAACCACAAACCCAGTATTTGAACTAGCAAAAAGAGAGAACTGGATGATGCCTACACCTTTTGTATTGAATGATGCAGTTGTCATTAGACAAAAAATAAAACCTAGTCCTGTTGTTGTAGTTCCGCCGGTGAAACTCAAAACACCTATTGGCTACAGCCGATACAAAAAACAATCCTTACAAGACAGCTTGACAATAAAGTAAGCACAAAATCATGACAAAAATTAGCATTTTAGGTTGCGGATGGCTCGGTTTACCTTTGGCGAAAGCCTTATTGAAAAAAAACTATGAGATAAATGGATCAACAACATCTGCAGAGAAATTACAAATTCTGGCAGATGCTGGAATAAATCCTTTTTTAATATCGCTCCATGAGGATGCTATATCTGGTGACATTACTGGTTTACTGCAAGATTGTTCTACTTTAATACTAGATATTCCTCCTAAGCTTAGAGGAGCCGGAACTGAAAATTTTGTTTCCAAAATTAGAAATCTAATTCCTTATATTGAAAAAGCTGGTGTAGAAAACGTTCTTTTTATTAGTTCTACCTCGGTTTACGGGGACCAAAACACACTGGTTACTGAAGAAACTATTCCTATGCCAGATATCGAAAGTGGCAAGCAATTGCTGGCAACCGAACAACTTTTACAAAGCTATATTGATTTTAAAACTACAATAATTCGTTTTGGAGGCCTCATTGGTGCCGATCGTCATCCCATAAAATTCCTAGCGGGTAGAGAAAATTTAGAAAACCCAGATGCTCCCATAAACTTAATTCATCAAGAGGATTGCATAGGGATTATCAACGCTATTTTGTCACAACAGGTTTGGGGCGAAACCTTTAATGCAGTTACACCATATCATCCTAACAGAAAGGACTATTACACTCAAAAAGCAGTCGACTATAATTTGGCTTTGCCAAAATTTGATCAACAAGGTCTAATTTCTGGAAAAACTATTTCAAGTTCTAAAATCGAATCGGTTTTAAAGTATACTTTTGCACAACCAAATTTATAATGTGAAAACTAAAATTAAAAACGCTTTTTCGTCACGAGTAAACGCTATTGGATTGCCCATTTTGGCCTTATGTTGGATCAGTTTTTTTTGGGGAACCACCTGGATCGCCTCAAAAGAAGGTGTAAAACACATGCCCGCCCTGCAACTAGTAGCCATTAGGCAGTTTTTGGGAGGGTTCCTTTATATTTCTTATTTCTTGTTCAAAAAAACGCCTTGGCCAAAAGGCAAACAATGGAAAACCATCATAATACTAAGCTTTCTAAACTTTGTTTTGAGCAACGCATTAAGTACGTGGGGCGTGAAGTACATCAGCAGTGGTCTTGGTGCTATTATTGGGGCGTGTGTGCCATTGTGGATTGTAATTATTTCTTTCTTTCAAGGAGAGCGCTTGTCTAAGTTCTCTATTCTAGGTTTAATAATTAGTTTTAGTGGTGTTTGTATTATTTTTTATGATCATTTAAGTGATTTTTTGATTCCAGATTTTAAATTTGGTATCATAATCTCCATCATTTCCACTTTGACATGGGCTTTTGGAACCTTATATACGAAACAGAAAGCAGCTAGTTTCAATCCGTACTTTAGTTTAGGAATCCAAATGTTATTGTCTAGTATTTTAGTGTTTGCTTATACGGGTGCAGCAGGAATATCGGTTCCACTACATGAGATACCGGCTATTTCATGGTGGTCTATTGCGTATTTGGTTATTTTTGGATCGGTACTTACTTTTATTGCCTTTATTTATGCGCTGCAACATTTACCGGCATCTATCAGTAGTGTTTACTCGTACATTAACCCAATTATTGCCGTATTGCTTGGCGCTATAATCTTTGGGGAAACCCTAAATGCCGCCATTGCCATAGGTGGTAGCGTAACTTTATTTGGGTTGTATTTAGTAAATTACGCCTTGCGAAAAGCACGCGCAAAAGAATAAAACCCCCAATAATTTACAACACTTATTCTTGATTTTAGGAGCAGGCATGCATCTTATCCAGTCGTTTTGTCCTGCTGTACGCTACAATCTGCTTTGCCATCCCGAAGTTTCGGGACTAGCACAGCAGGATTTCCACTCCCATCAGGGCTATAAAGATCCTATCGGTTTTCATTACTTAACTAAATCCAAGTACCTTACAATCACACGATACAATATCCGACGAAGGCCATGCTTAGGTACGAAAGCTAAGACACCTAACAGGTTTCTAAAACCTGTTAGGTCTGTACAAATCCCATTTGCTGATTTTGTAATGAAAATAAAACGAACTATCGTAGCCCCGATGGAAGCGGCATCTTTGCTGGGGAAGTCCCGAAACTTCGGGATTGCACAGCAAAATATAGCGTACAGCGGGACGAGTAGTGTATGGAGCAAAAAAGTACTGCTCCTAAAAACAAGAGCCTTCCACTACTTAAAATTTGACTTTTAGGCATAAAAAAACCCATTCGCCTTAACGAATGGGTTTTGCATTTATTAGATACTAAATTACCAGATTCTTACACGTTTTTCAGGTGCAATGAACATACCATCATTTTCTTTGATATCAAAAGCTTGATAAAAAGTATCGATGTTTTGCAAAGGCACATACGCACGGTACATTCCTGGAGAGTGCGGATCTGTTTTTACTTGGTTTTTCAAGGCCTCATCACGCATTTTTGAACGCCAGATAGTTGACCAAGAAATAAAGAAACGTTGTTCAGGAGTGTATCCATCAATCAAACCTGGATTTCCGTTTTCTTTCAAGTACAATTGTAAACCGTCATAAGCTGCATTTACACCACCTAAATCACCAATATTTTCACCTAATGTAAATTTACCATCTACAAAAGTTCCTGGAATTGGCTCCAATGCGCTGTATTGTGCCGCTAAAGCTCCTGTTAAAGCTGAGAATTGTTTTAAATCATCTGCTGTCCACCAGTCAACTAAGTTTCCGTCAGCGTTGTAACGCGATCCTGAATCGTCAAAACCGTGTGAAATTTCGTGACCAATAACGCCACCAATTCCGCCATAATTTACAGCTTCATCAGCTTGGTAGTTGTAAAAAGGTGGTTGCAAGATAGCTGCTGGGAACACAATCTCATTGTTTGAAGGGTTGTAATAGGCATTTACGGTTTGTGGTGACATGCCCCAACGTTCTTTATCAACTGGTTTGTTCAACTCAGCAATGTTTTCTTCAAAACGCCATTTGGCCATGCTTAAGGCATTTGAAAAAAAGCTTCCTCCTTCTTCTGGACTCTTGATAGTCAAAGCAGAATAGTCTTTCCATTTGTCAGGATATCCAATTTTGATTCTGGATTTGTTCAATTTAGCCAAGGCACTTACCTTAGTTTCAGCTGACATCCATGACAAGTTGTTGATTCTATTTTCGAAAGCACGGAAAATGTTTTTGATCATTTTTTCTGCTTTGGCTTTAGCCTCAGCAGGGAATTTTTTCTCTACGTATAATTTTCCTAAAGCTTCACCTACAGCACCATTGATAGTTTGCAATGCTCTTTCGTCACGTGGTCTTTGGCTTACCGCACCTGTTAAGGTTTTCCCGTAAAACTCAAAGTTGGCGTTTTCAATATCGGTAGACAATTGGCTTGATGCTCTGTTCAATAAACTCCAACGCATGTAAGCTTTCCACTCGTCAACTTTGTTTTCTTTCAACATCGTTTCAAGTGCCACCATGTATTTAGGTTGTGATACAATTACGGTATCCACTTTAGCCAAACCAATTTTAGTAAAATAATTATTCCAGTTGATTGATGGCGTTAATTTACTCAACTCAGACAAAGTCATTGGATTGTATGACTTACGACGGTCTCTGCGCTCTACTCTATCTAATCTTGGTTTAGACATGGCAATTTCAAGCGCTAAAATTTTCTCCGCATTTGCCTGTGCTACCGCTGGCTTATCGCCAAGAAACTGTAACATTTCAGCAACGTGAAGCACGTATTTTGCACGTTTTTCTTTAGAATCAGCATCTTCAGAAACATAATAATCTCTGTCTGGCAAACCTACTCCGCCTGGACCTACATTAATTACATTTCGGCTACTGTTTTTAGCATCGGTACCAACGCCAGCTCCCATAAAACCAATTCCGCCAATTGGCTCCATTTCGATCAATAATGCTTCAAGATCTTTAGCATTTTTAACCGCATCAATTTTTTTAAGGAAGGGTTTCAATGGCGCAATACCCATTTTGTTACGACCAACTGTATCTAAAATAGACTTGTACAAATTAATCGCTTTACCTTGATCGGTATTTGATTTGTAAGTTGGGTTTGTTGCTGCTTCTTTTAAAATAGCTAGCGCATCCGCATCTGTTCTTTGACGTAGTTCATCAAAACTTCCCCAACGGGTTCTATCCGCAGGAATGGCAGTGTTGTCTAACCAAGTTCCATTCACATAACGAAAGAAATCGTTACTTGGCTTTACCTTTTTATCCATGTAATTCACATTAATCCCTGGTTCTTTAACCGTAGGATTACTTTGGGCTTGACCCACTGCAAAAGCCATCATTGCAGGAATCACAAAAAGCAATTGCTTATTGTTGGTTTTTTTCATTTTATTTAGTTTTTTAGTTAAGTAAACAAAGCTATTAATAAATATTATGATAATATAAGTTCCCAAAGATTATCACAAAACATTTCTTTTTGACACAAAAATTTGAAAAAGGTTTAAACCCTGCAGCCTTTTTTTTATCTAAAAACAAGTTTCCACTAAAAATAAAACTCTGTTAATTACAATACAAAACCATTTACGATTGTGTATTTTTGCACCAAAATAAAACCATGTTAGAAATCTTAAAAAAATACCGATTATTTATTGGGGTTTTCATTGTGCTTTCAGCAATCATTTTATCCCTTTTCTACTCGGCATTAAAGCCTGCAAAGTCACTTCCCATTTACAATCCAGCTGATGTGAATCCAGAGTTGGTAGATAGCACCGTACAATACAAAAGTAAATACCATACTATAGCTGATTTTTCATTTGTAAACCAAAATGGAAAAACCATTACACAAAAAGATTATGAAGGAAAAGTCTATGTAGCTGATTTCTTTTTTACAACTTGTGGCTCCATTTGCCCAAAAATGTCAGTGAATCTAGAGGGAATTCAAAAAGCTTTCGCCAACAATCCTAAAGTGAAATTATTATCTCATACCGTTTTCCCAGAGACGGATAGCGTTCCTGTTTTAAAGGCTTACGCCAAAAAACATAATGTGGACGATGCCAAATGGAATTTAGTTACCGGCGATAAAAAAGAAATCTATGCCATGGCTAGAAAATCCTACTTGGCTGTAAAACTGGGTAAACCAAGTGAATTATACGACATGGTGCACACTGAAAATTTTGTTTTGGTTGACACCAAAAAAAGAGTTCGGGGCTTTTATGACGGTACTAATAAAGAGGATATGAAGCGCTTGATAGAAGACATCCATTTTTTAATCCAAGAATAATTTAAAACGGCATTACATTTATATACATAATACATTTAATACAACTGTTTTAGGCTAGCTATTGAAGGTTAATAATTGTTACTTCAATAAGTTGTGTTTGCTGTAAAATGTGTATTTTTGCAATCTTAATTCAATCTAAATAAGTTTTGCTTACTACCATATATTCCTTAAAAAAAGGCGAAAAAGCCATAATTAAAGACTTTGATATCGATGCCGTTCCATTAAAATTATTGGAAATGGGTTGCTTACCAGGGAATCAAGTTGCGTTGTTACAAATTGCTCCATTTGGAGATCCTTTGTACTTAGACATCAATGGTTCACATGTAGCCATACGTATAGAAACAGCCAAAGAAATAGAAGTTGACATTATAAAAACCAACTTATGATAAGCAAGCAAAACATTAACGTTGCATTGATAGGCAATCCTAATGTTGGGAAAACCTCCGTATTCAATCAGCTCACGGGATTAAACCAGCAGGTAGGAAACTATCCTGGAATAACCGTTGAAAAAAAGATAGGTTTCTGCAAATTACCCAATAATATCAAAGCTAATATCCTAGATCTTCCGGGAACCTATAGTTTAAACGCCAGTTCTATTGATGAAAATGTTGTTATCGAATTATTGCTAAATAAAAACGACAAGTTATATCCTGATGTAGCACTTGTGGTTACAGATGTGGAGAATTTAAAACGAAACTTACTGCTTTTTACCCAAATAAAAGACTTAGAAATTCCAACTATTTTAGTCATTAACATGGCTGATAGAATGAAATTTAAAGGAATCTCACTTGATATTCCATACTTAGAGCAACATTTAAAGACTAAAATTGCTCTAGTTAGTTCTAGAAAAGGTTATGGCATTGAGGAACTGAAGCAATTAATTGTGAGTTTCAAAACCATTTCGAGCGAACCATGTTTAAACGCTTCGGTAATTGATACGGAATATTTTAACAGCTTACGAAAAGCGTTCCCAAACCAATTGCTGTATAAATTATGGTTGGTTATCACACAGGATGTGAACTTCTTGAACTTAGAACGAAATGAAATTAGAAGTTCGTTTACCAAATCACATTCTGATTTAAAACGTTTGCAACAAAAAGAAACCATCAAACGCTATCAATTTATAAACGATGTGTTGAAACTAGGCTTAAAAATTGACACTAGTATTGCCAAAGATTACCGCAGCAAACTAGATCGCGTACTTACTCACAAGATATGGGGTTACGTAATTTTCTTTTTAATCTTGTTTGTCATTTTTCAATCTATTTTTGAATGGTCTAAAATTCCAATGGATTTCATTGATGCTTCTTTTGCATCTTTGAGTTCACTAGCCGCAGAGCAGTTACCTGCAGGTGTTCTAACAGACTTAATATCCCAAGGTATCATACCCGGGATAGGTGGTATTCTTATTTTTATTCCACAAATCGCATTCTTATTTATGTTTATTTCCATACTTGAAGAAAGTGGATACATGAGCCGTGTAGTATTTTTGATGGATAAAATCATGCGGAAATTTGGCTTGTCAGGTAAAAGTGTAGTGCCCCTTATTTCGGGTACAGCTTGTGCTATTCCTGCAATTATGGCCACTCGAAATATCGAAAACTGGAAAGAACGATTGATTACTATTTTGGTAACACCTTTTACCACTTGCTCTGCCAGACTACCTGTTTACGCGATTATAATTGCACTTGTTATTCCTGATGAACGTTTGTTTGGATTTTTAAACATGCAAGGAATGACTTTGATGTTGCTGTACTTGTTAGGATTTGGGATGGCCATTTTCTCGGCTTATATTCTGAATAAAATATTGAAAATTCAAAGTAAAACGTATTTTGTAGTTGAAATGCCGAATTACAAATTGCCTTTGTTTAAAAATGTAGGTATCAACGTAATCGAAAAAACGAAAGCGTTTATATTTGGCGCGGGTAAAATTATACTTGCCATTTCGATAGTACTTTGGTTTTTAGCTTCATACGGACCGGGAGAAAAATTCAACAAAGCAGAACAAATTGTTACCCAAAACACCATCAACAAACCATTATCGCCTGCTGATTTTGAAAATGCAGTTGCCTCACAAAAGCTAGAGAACTCCTATATTGGAATCATGGGAAAAGCCATTGAACCTGCCATTTCACCATTAGGATACGACTGGAAAATTGGTATTGCGATCATCAGTTCATTTGCAGCTAGAGAAGTTTTTGTGGGAACATTAGCCACCATTTATAGTGTAGGCGGTAGCGAAAACGAAGTGACTATCAAGAACAAAATGGCTGCCGAAATCAATCCGGTGACTGGAGAAAAGATCTTTAACTTTGCCTCCGGAATCTCATTACTATTGTTTTACGCCTTTGCCATGCAATGTGCCAGCACGCTTGCGGTAACTAAAAAAGAAACCAATTCATGGAAATGGCCTGCAGGACAATTAATTTTTATGTCTGGTTTTGCTTATGCAGTTGCCTTGATTGCCTATCAGATCCTAAAATAAAATAGTGAACAAACGTTAAACTTCTATTTTTTATTATTCTTAATTTGTCTAAATAAGATTTGCATTTTACCTTTGCACCGTAGAATTAATCTAAATAAAAATGACAAGAAATTTAGTAGCACTTGCAATCTTAGCGTCGGTATCCCTATTCGCACAAGAAAAAGAGCTAACTCAAGCACAAAAAGACAGCATTGCAAGAGCATCGTCCTTAAGCATTGATTTGCAACCAGTAATTATTACCCCTTTTAAACAAAGTCCAGAAAGACAGCCAGAGGTAAAAGGAACAGTGATTTTTTCGGGAAAAAAGAATGAAGTTTTAAAACTATCTGCCTTTACCTCTAACTTGACTACCAACAATGCGCGCGAAGTGTTCTCACGTGTTCCAGGTGTAACTGTTTGGGAAAACGAAGGATCTGGAATTCAAATTAACATCGGAGTTCGTGGTTTAAGTCCAAACCGTAGCTGGGAATTGAATACCAGACAAAACGGTTATGACATTTCATCAGATGTATTTGGCTACCCAGAAGCGTATTACAACCCACCTTTAGAAGCAGTAGAAAACATTGAACTAGTTCGTGGTGGAGCTTCATTGCAATTTGGACCTCAATTTGGCGGAATGGTGAACTACGTTTTAAAACGCGAGCAAAACAAAAAATTCAGCTTTGAAACTCAAAACACAGCCGGAAGCTATAACCTAATGAGCAGTTACAACGCTATTGGTGGTAAAATAAACAAGTTTTCTTATTATGCCTACAACCACTCTCGTAGTGCCGATGGATGGAGAGAAAACAGCCAATATAAAGTACGTAACTCACATGTATTTTTAGAATATGCCTTCACAGAAAAAACCAAACTAGCAGCAGAATACACCAATATGGATTACCAAATGCAACAAGCAGGTGGTTTGACTGATGCGCAATTTGCTGAAAATTCCAGAAAATCTTTTAGAGAAAGAAACTGGTTTGGAACTCCTTGGAATTTGTTTGCGTTAACACTAGATACGCAATTATCTCCTTCTATTAAATCGAATACTAAACTTTTTGGTTTAATTGGAGAAAGAAATAGCGTTGGATTTACAGCAACACCAAACAATCCTGACACTAACGGAAATAGAAGAGTTGACCGTGATTTTTACAAGAACTTCGGAATCGAAAACAGAAACACCTATACGTACACCTTAGGGAAAAATAAAAACACTTTGGCATTTGGAGTTCGCGCTTACCAAGCACAAACGCAAAGACAACAAGAAGGAGCAGGTACTGCAGGGTCTGATTTCGACTTAAGTACGTCAGCAAAATATCCAAGAGACTTGCAGTTTAAAACACAAAACATTGCTTTTTTTGCCGAAAACCAATTTAAGGTGACCGATAAATGGAGTGTTGTTCCTGGAGTACGTTTTGAGCACATCACTGCTGAGGGAGAAGGTCGTTTTGGAATTAATTCTACCGGAAATGACGTTCCGTTTGAAAGTAAACAAATGGTTAGAAACAAACCTTTGTTCGGATTAGGAATGGAGTATAAATTAGGAGCAACAAACTTGTACGGAAACATTACACAAGCATATAGACCTGTTTTATTCTCAGATATTACTCCGCCTGCTATAACAGATGTGATAGACCCAAACTTAAAAGATGCCTCAGGATATAATGCTGATTTAGGATACCGCGGTGTTGTAAAAGGATTTTTGAACTTCGATTTTAGTGTGTTTTACTTGAGCTACAATAACCGTATTGGTGGCGTAAGACAATTCAAAAATAATGACGACACAACACAAGGTACTTTCTTGTTCAGAACGAACTTAGGAGAAACCGTAAACAAAGGAATTGAAGGTTTTGTAAACGTGAATATCACTAAATATTTTGGTGTCGAAAAAACTTTCGGAAACGTAGATCTTTTTGTAACGATTAGTTTTATTGATTCTCGTTATACTGATTTCGAAATACCTTCTGGACCTGGATCAGCTATTGCAACGACTAACTTAAAAGGTAATCGTGTTGAAAACGCGCCACGTTACATTCACAATGTAGGTTTGAGCTATAGTACTGACCACTTTTCGTCTACCTTGCAATACAAAACCTCAGGTAAAGTGTTTACAGATGCTAACAACACAGTAACTCCATCTGCTAATGGTTTAACGGGACTTTTAGACGGTTACCAGGTAATGGATTTATCAGCAGAATACAAGTTCCTAAAAAATTACAATATTAGATCTGGAATTAACAACGTATTGAACAAAGATTACGCAACCCGACGTGCGGGAGGGTATCCTGGACCGGGTATATTACCTGGTGAAGGCAGAACTTTCTTTATATCAGTTGGGGCTCGATTTTAATTATTGAGATCGTAATATGGTTTCATACAGATTGACACTATCAAAAGCACTTAATTTACAAATAGATTAACAACAAAAAGCAACCCTCTCAGGTTGCTTTTTGTTACTTTTACAAGATGAATATCCAAGAAATTATAGCATTTGCAACTCTAATTGCAGCAGTGTTTTTTTTGATTAAAAAATTCTTTTTCAAAAAATCAAAAAAAGACAAAAACTGTGGTAGCTCTGACTGTGGCTGCAATTAAACTTATTTGTAATACCCAATATTTAATTGATAGGCTTTCGGATCAATAGGTATTCCCTCTTTAGGATAAGGAATAATTCGCAAACTTTTAATGTTTTTTTGTTTTTCGGACAGATATTTAGAAAACCACTTTTTATTGTCCTCTTCATTTTTCATAGAAAACACCAAAGTCGTATCTTCAATCCATTTTGATTCTTTATACAGCGAAACAACAACACTAACTTCCCCCGCCCAAATGCAGGTTACACCTTCAGGACATCGGGAATCATTTTCAATCGCCTTCAAAACAAGCTGAAATCCTTTTTGATTGGGACATACTTTTTGCTTTATAGTTACGTATTTAACTTTTTCTGATTTTGGGCTTTGCGCCAAAGCTACAATACTGATTATCATAAAAAGGAATAGAATTGACTTTTTCATAAGCTCTGTTTAAAAGATTAAAATTTCTTTTATTTTTAAAATTAATGGAACACTAAAATACTATCCTAATGCCACATCCAGTGTCATCATTACAATAAATCCACCAACGAAGCCCAGCGTGGCAATATCGGTGTTCTTGTCCTGTTGTGTTTCCGGTATCACCTCTTCTACCACTACAAAAATCATAGCACCCGCTGCAAAAGCTAATGCATACGGCAAAATAGGTGTAAAAAAAGTAACTGCAAATGCCCCTAAAACTGCGGCAACTGGCTCCACTAGTGCTGAGGATTGACCATACATAAAACTTTTCCATCGGCTCATTCCCATTCGTCGCAACGGCATAGCAACGGCGATTCCTTCAGGAAAATTCTGAATTCCAATTCCTATCGCTAAAGTTACAGCTCCAGCAATAGAAGCTTCTGGAATCCCAGCGGCAACACCACCAAAGAGAACTCCAACCGCCAATCCTTCAGGAATGTTGTGTAAGGTGATAGCAGAGACTAACAAAGTAGTACGTTGCCATGGTGATTTGATTCCTTCGGTAACTTTAAAATTGATGTGCAAATGCGGTAACACTTTATCAATTCCGAAAATGAAAAGCGCACCAAGAAAAAAACCAAAAGCTGCTGGAATCACTTTTGCGAATCCTTCACCACCTGTCATCTCTATGGCTGGTGCCAATAAACTCCAAAAACTGGCCGCAACCATAACACCTCCCGTAAATCCGAGCATTCCGTCAAGAACGGTTCTATTCATAGTTTTAAACATAAAAACAAAGGAAGCTCCTAACGCGGTTAGAAACCAAGTGAACAAACTCGCATACAAAGCGGCTAATATTGGATCGATACTCGTGAAATAATCTACTATAGATTGAAACATAATTATTTGATATATAAATTACTGGCTATTTTATTTGAAATGGTTATTTCTTTGGTTCCAACGCGAATTCGGAAAGAGGAATCAAAACTTTCCTTTTCCATAATTTCAATTTGGGAACCCAAAGCAATTTCCTGTTTGTCTAAATATTTTAAAAAATCAGACGAAGTATCTTTTACACCCACACAAATCCCAATTTGGTTTTTCTCAAATTCAGAGAGCAGTTGTTTTTCTACTTTGATTATGCGTCCATTAGCATCCGGAATGGGATCGCCATGGGGGTCCTCAGTAGGATTTCCAAGGAAATCATCTAATTTATTGATCAGTTCTTCCGACTTAATGTGTTCTAATTGTTCAGCAATGTCGTGTACCTCATCCCAAGAAAAATCCAATTTCTCCACGAGAAAACATTCCCAAAGTCGGTGTTTTCTAACGATCATCTTCGCCGCTAATTTTCCTTTATCAGTAAGGGAAACGCCTTGGTATTTTACGTAGTTTACTAAATCTTTTTCGGAGAGTTTCTTGAGCATATCAGTAACGGATGATGCTTTGGTTTCCATTTTTTCAGCAATGGCATTCGTACTGATATCAGCATCTGAAACCCAAGTTAAGTGGTAAATGGTCTTGAGGTAATTTTCTTCAGAAAAGGTCATTTAAATTAAGATTGAAGAGTAGCAATTTTCAACTACATCAATTAAGTTATTGATACAAATGTAATTAAAAAATTTGTTTTGCAAAATATAATTTTTAGGTTTGTCTAAAATTTAATTTAATAATAATGAAAATAATAGTCCCTCTATTCCTATTTCTACTATTTAACTTAGGCTACAGCCAAGAAAAGACAAGGGTTTCTGGAATTGTTTCGTCAGAAAAAAAAGGAATTACGGATGCTCGTGTTTTTCTAATTGGGACAAAATACATCACCGAAACGGATAGCTTGGGGCAGTTCAGTATTACAAATATTGCTGAAGGAAATTATAAAATTCAAATTATAGCTGAAGGTTTTCAACCTTTAACAAAGAATATAATCGTCAAAATTAATGCAAACAACGTTTTGAATTTCGAACTTGAAAGTACTGAAAATCAACTAGACGAAGTGGTGGTTTCAGGCACGCTAAAACCTGTTAAAAGGTTGGAAAATCCTGTTCCTGTTGAGATTATTTCGGCTGCTTTTTTAAAACAAAACCCAACCAGCAATGTTTTGGATGCCTTGCAAAACGTAAACGGTTTAAGACCTCAAAATAATTGTAATGTTTGTAATACGGGTGACATTCGCATTAACGGACTTGACGGTCCGTACACCATGGTAACTATTGACGGGATGCCTATTGTGAGCGCTCTCGGCACCGTTTACGGGCTTTCGGGCATTCCTAATGCAATGATTGATAAAATAGAAGTGGTCAAAGGCGCTGCGTCTACCCTGTATGGCAGTGAGGCAGTAGGCGGTTTGATTAACATTATTACCAAAAAACCGTTTGCAGTTCCTTTATTTACAGCTGATGTTTTTACTACTTCTTGGCTCGAAACAAATGTTGATCTTGGCTACAAAACCAATATTGGCTCGAATGCTACAGCACTTTTTGGCATAAATTACTTCACTTACAACAATCCTATTGATAACAATAACGATAATTTTACCGATGTTTCTTTGCAAAACAGAGCTTCTTTTTTCTCCAAAATAAACATCAACAGAGCTTCAAAAAAAGAGCTTAGCCTTGTATCTCGATACCTTTATGAAGACCGCTGGGGCGGAGAAATGCAATGGAACAAGAGTTTTAGAGGCGGAGACCAACTGTATGCCGAAAGCATTTACACTTCACGCTATGAATTTCTAGGAAAATACGAACTTCCCGTCGCCGAAAAAATGTTCTTTCAATTTTCGGTTATTGGTCACGACCAAAACTCCGTTTACGGAAATGCTACTTTTTTGGCCAATCAAAAAATAGCTTTTGGCCAATTGTTGTGGGATAAAAACTGGGGCAACCACTCGGTGCTTTTTGGTACGGCTCTTAGATATCAATTTTATAATGACAATACGCCCGCAACAGCAAGCGCGAATCATTCTAAAATCTACAGTGCTTTTGTTCAAGATGAAATCATGCATAACGAAAAAACCAGCACGCTCTTGGGCTTACGCTACGATTACAATGACAATCACGGTTCCATTTTTACACCTCGTTTTGCGTTTAAATTCAAACCAACGCCAACCGATATCTTACGATTCAATTTCGGAACAGGTTTTAGAATCGTCAACCTTTTTACCGAGGATCACCAAGCTTTGTCTGGCGCTCGAGAAGTCGTGATAAAATCAAACTTGAAACCAGAAACCTCATACAACATTAACTTAAATTATCTGAAAAAATTCAAATTAACCAATGCAGGCTTAGTCAATCTTGAACTTACGTCTTGGTACACCTATTTCACAAACCGAATTTTTGCGAACTACGACATCAATCCAAATCAAATAATTTATGATAATTTAAACGGCAACTCTACTATTTTCGGACTCAGCGCCAATGCTGATTGGGTTAGCCCGTTTGGGCTCAAAGCCAACCTTGGAACCAGTTATTATGATGCCATGACCACACAAGATGGCGTTAATTTGAGACCATTATTTACAGAAAGATACAGTATAAGTTGGGGATTTAGTTATGATATTACAAACTGGTTTTTATCTTTTGATTATACAGGAAATCTAACTGGACCCATGCGTTTGCCGTTACTAAGCGAACTAGACCCGCGTCGAGAAATTTCTAGACCATATAGTATTCAGAACATACAAATGACTTTCAAAAAAATTCATAATCTGGAGTTGTACACCGGTATCAAAAACCTACTTAACTGGACACCCAATCGTGGAAATCCGTTCTTGATAGCTCGCGCCAATGATCCTTTTGATAAAAATGTACAAGTTGATAATCCTTATGTGCTCACTTTTGACCCAACCTATGCGTACGGGTCCAATCAAGGAAGACGTTTTTTTATAGGTCTGCGTTACCACTTTGATTAATTTTTTGCTCTTAAAGTTGTATTTTTGAGCCATGAAACACTACGATTATATTTTTACTGGTTCAGGATTATCGGCTTTGATGACCGTTTATAAAATGGTGCAATCTGGGAAATTTAAGGATAAACGTATTTTGTTACTGGATGAAAACTCCAAAAAAACAAATGACAGAACCTGGTGTTTCTGGAAAACAACCGATTCACTTTGGGAACCGGCTATTTCTAAAAAATGGGATTCGGCTTTGTTTGCCAATGCAGCTTTTCGCAGGGATTTAGACTTGCAACCGTATCAGTACAATATGGTGAAAGGACTTGATTTTTACAACCAAGTTTTTGATTTGCTTTCGAAACAAACAAACGTCACTTTCTTGAATCAGAAAGTCTTGACTATTGAAGAATCCGAAACTATAATTTTGATACAAACGGAAAGCGAATCTTTTTCGTGCTCCAAATTATTCAATAGTATTTACCACAAACAAAAAGCGGAAAACCAAACTAAATATCCCGTTTTACAACAGCATTTTATAGGTTGGTTTATCAAAAGTGAGCAGGCTGTTTTCAATAATGAGCAAGCCACGTTCATGGATTTTTCGGTTGAGCAAAGAGGAAATACCCGTTTTATGTACGTGTTGCCCACTTCAAAAACCGAAGCTTTACTGGAATACACTTTGTTTTCGCACCAACATTTAAAAAAAGAAGAATACGAAAACGAAATCCAACAATACATCGAAAAGCTGGGGATTACAAACTACGAAATCGTTGAAAAAGAACAAGGCAGCATCCCGATGACGTGTTATCCTTTTTGGAAAGCCAATACTAAAAACGTGATCAACATTGGTACTTCTGGCGGTTGGACCAAGGCGAGTACGGGTTACACTTTCAAAAATTCCGATAAAAAATCAAGTGAATTGGTAGCCTTTCTACAAAGAGAAACCGACTTTACTAAGTTTCATAAAAAAACAAAATTCTGGTTTTATGATTTGCTTTTATTAGATATTTTAGATAGAAAAAACGAATTGGGTTCTCACATTTTTTCATCCATGTTCAAAAAAGGAAACCCAGCGGTGATCTTCAAATTTTTGGACGAAGAAACTACTTTAATTGAAGATATTCAGGTTATTTTAAAATGTCCGAAAATGTTGTTTATCAAAGCCATTTTTCATGTGGCTTCCAGAGCAATAAATAACAATAAAACTATAACAAAACTTTATACTTGAACACTTATTGTTGAATGTAAACTTTGTAACTTTGCAGGACTTAATTACTAATGATTTAAAATAAAAGATATGTATCCAGAAGAAATGGTAAAACCAATGCAAGCAGAACTTACTGTAGCAGGTTTTCAAGATTTACATAGTGCCGAAGCAGTAGAAAACGCATTAAAAGCAGAAGGAACAACGCTAGTAGTTGTAAATTCGGTTTGTGGTTGTGCTGCACGTAATGCACGCCCCGGAGCAAAAATGAGTTTAGAAGGTGGTAAAAAACCAGATCAATTAATTACTGTTTTTGCAGGAGTTGATAAAGATGCAGTTGATGCAGCAAGACAACACATGTTCCCTTTTCCTCCATCATCGCCAAGTATGGCTTTGTTCAAAAACGGAGAATTAGTACACATGTTAGAGCGTCACCACATTGAAGGTCGCCCAGCAGAACTAATTGCTGAAAACCTAAAAGACGCTTTCAACGAGTATTGCTAATACCTGATAAAGTATAAAATTTAAAACCACGTTTCGGCGTGGTTTTTTTATTTGGAGCCACTTCCAGCTATTCGTTTCAATCTTTTTTTTCGCTAAAAAGCGGATAAAAAAGGATTTTCACTGCTATCTGGGCTATAAGATATTTAGTCCAGTAAATAGATAAGTTGCATATCTTTGATACTATTAAATGTTAGCGGTAATTTCACAACCATCTTATGTCAAAATTAAAATTTATAAGAGACTTCCAAAATCTGACTCAGAAAGAGTTGTCTGAAAAATCAGGAATCTCAGAAAGAACCATTCAGCGAATAGAAACAGGAAAAGAACCCAAAGGTTATACACTTCGAATTTTAGCTAAAGCATTAAAAGTAGAAGAAAGCGAATTACAAACTCCCAAAACTGAAGCAGAAAACACCACGATTACTGAAAAATCAGAAGAAGCGAATTTAATTAACTATTCCTTACTAAAATTAATCAACCTTTCATCACTTCCATTTATAATAATCCCGCCATTTAATATCATCGTTCCAATTGTTCTGATGCTTGTGTTGAAACAAAAAAATGTATTAACAAAAGAACTCATTTCTGTTCAAATCCTTTGGACAATAATTGCACCTATCGTATTTATACTAGGGATTTTTTTAAAGCTTGGGAATCAATTCACACTAATTCTTATAATACTCATTGCTTTATCTAATGTTTTCATTGTCATTCGAAATGCAATAGAAATAGACAGGTCTAAAAAACTTCGTTACAATCTAAAATTTAGCATGTTATAAAAATTGTCTGGGGTTTGTCGGGTTATTGTCGGGTGGATTTTTTGGCCAAAAATGGGGAGATTCACACCTTTGTCTCAAAATAATCATAGCTTAAACAAAATCCATTATGACAAAAAAAAATCTCTTATGCTTCATAATTGCTATCACTTTTTGTTTAAACAGCAGCGCTCAAGTTGACAAAAATTCATACCTCTATAAAACAATACTATCAAAAGACAGTCTACTATTTAATATTGGTTTTAACACCTGCGACATAAAAAAGTTTGAAGTTTTATTGAGTGATGACCTCAAATTTTATCACGACAAAGACGGAATATCTGATAAAACAAAATTTCTTTTAGACTTAAAAAACGGACTTTGTAAAAGTCCAGAAACTCGCCAAGTAAAAAGATTTTTAATAAAAGAAAGTACCGAAATTTTTCCGCTTTATAAAAATGGAATTCTCTATGGTGCTGTTCATAATGGAGAACACATATTTTCTGAAAAACGAGAAAGTCAATCCGGTATTGCAAAGTTTACCAACGTTTGGCAATTGGAAAACGGGGATTGGAAATTAGCGACCTCATTTAGTTTCGACCATCAAGCCTATGAAAATAAAACAACAGAAAATCCAATTTTTGATAACGATGTTGAAATTGAAAAATGGCTGAAACAAAACAACATTCCAACACTTGGATTGGGAATTATTGAAAACGGAGAACTTAAACAAATAAAAGTTTTCGGAGAAATTACAAAAGGCGTATCAGCGCCTTACAATACTATTTTCAATGTGGCTTCATTAGCAAAACCTGTTACAGCAATGATAGCTTTGAAACTAGTTAGTTCATGTAAATGGAATTTAGATGAACCTATTTATAAATATTGGACAGACCCAGATATTGCTAACGACCCACGCAATAAAAAACTAACAACAAGACATATTTTAAGCCACCAAACAGGTTTTCCTAATTGGCGATGGATGAGTGATAACAAAAAACTCAGTTTTCAATTTGAGCCTGGAACGAAATACCAATATTCAGGAGAAGGCTTGGAATATCTCAGAAAAGCAATAGAGAAAAAATTTAAAAAATCTTTACAACAATTAGCCGATGAATTAATTTTTCAACCGCTAAAAATGGATGACACCAGATATGTATGGAGTGAAAAAATCGATACATCAAGATTTGCTATAAGTTATGCCAAAGACGGAAGTACTTATGAAATGGTTAAAAACAGAGTGCCAAATGCAGCGGATGATTTATTAACAACCATTGAGGACTACGGAAATTTTTTAGTCAGCGTAATGAATAGCGATGGATTGACACAAAAAGTATTTAATGAAATGATTTCGCCTCAAGTAGCAAGCTCAAAAGGAAAACATTTTGGACTTGGTTTTGAAATATACAATTTTAATGATGGAAACATCGCACTTACGCACGGTGGTGCAGACAAAGGCGTACAAGCCATTGCATTTATTTTCCCAAAAACAAAACAGGGATTTCTAATTTTCACAGACGTTGATGATGGTTATAAAGTGTACGAAAAATTATTATTTCATTATTTAGGTGACTATGGAAAACAGATATTTGAAATAGAAACAAAATAAACACAATACAGCGAACAACTAATGGAATGAGAAAGTAGGACTTTCATACTAAATTTAAAAATTTGGAGTTCTATTAAACATTTGCACTTTGAAGTTCCATAAACTATCGCAAATCTTTTTCTATTGCTCAAAATCATAAATACGATTTTGGAAAACGTAACCTTCAATACACCACAACTCCCCTAGCCCAGATTGCAGCGGCATCCTCTTGTTGTAGCGATAGCGGAAATAAGAGATATAGCGGAAAGCTGGAAGAAGCTCCCAAAAAAATGAAACCATTAAGACTTTAAGGAAAATTGAGAATCCGTTTATTGATTGCAAACCTTAGTCCCTTTAAAACTTTGCGCCTTTGGACCTTTTTGCTTACTTTTGCAAAAAATACATTTCTCACTTAAACTGTTTATAGCATGCAACTGTACAACACCTTAAGCGCACAGGAAAGAGCCATCATGATTGATGATGCCGGAAAACAAAGACTCACTTTGTCATTCTATGCTTATGCGCAAATTCAAGATCCAACTCAATTTCGAAACGATTTATTCCGCGCTTGGGATCCTTTAGTAGTTCTAGGCCGAATTTATGTCGCCAAAGAAGGTATCAATGCACAATTATCATTGCCTGCCGATAATTTTTATGACTTCAAGGACACGCTTGAGGAATACGATTTCATGCAAGGGATGCGCTTGAACATTGCGGTGGAGCATGACGATCACTCGTTTTTGAAACTAACGATTAAGGTGCGTGACAAAATTGTTGCCGACGGTTTGAATGATGAAACCTTTGATGTTACTAATATAGGCGTGCACCTAAAAGCAAAGGAGTTCAACGAAATTCTAGATGATCCCAACACGATTGTAGTCGATTTTAGGAACCATTACGAGAGTGAAATTGGCTATTTTAAAGGCGCCATCACTCCTGATGTAGATACGTTTAGAGAATCGTTGCCTATTATTAATGAGCAACTACAAGACTTTAAGGAAGATAAAAACTTGGTGATGTATTGCACAGGTGGCATTCGTTGCGAGAAAGCATCGGCTTACTTCAAACACCAAGGTTTCAAGAATGTTTTTCAGCTGGAAGGAGGTATTATCAACTACGCCAAGCAAATAAAGGAAGAAAATCTAGAGAGCAAATTTATAGGTAAAAACTTTGTTTTTGATCACCGCTTGGGCGAACGCATTACAGATGATATTGTTTCGCAATGCCATCAATGCGGTACCGCTTGTGATGTACATACCAACTGCGAAAATGAGGGTTGTCATTTACTTTTTATTCAGTGTGAATCTTGTAAAGAAAAAATGTACGGCTGCTGTTCTGCTGAATGTGCTACGATTATTCATTTGCCAGAAGAGGAGCAAAAAGCTATACGCAGAGGGGTTAAAAATGGAAATAAGATTTTCAAAAAAGGAAAATCAGATAAGTTGCTTTTTAAAAATAATACAGATTCGTTAGCGGCTATTCCCGACTTGACCGAACTTGCAAAACGCAAACCGGTTGCAAAAAAAGCAGCGAAAATTAAAAAAGAATACCTTGGTAAAGGCGCTCATTTTTTCCCGAAGTCAAATGTTGGACAGTTTTTAATTGAAGAAAATGAGTTGAAAATAGGCGATACGGTATTGATTAAAGGGAGCACTACTGGGGAACAAATTTTAAAAATCGAGAAAATGATGGTCAATGACACCGCACAACAAAAAGCCGTTGCTGGCGATACGTGCACGTTTCAACTCCCTTTCCGAATTCGATTGTCTGATAAATTATACCGCGTTTTAGAGTAATCCCAAAACGCTATTTGAAATATTACCAACCCATTACAATTTAAATTGTGATGGGTTTTTTAGTATAAATTTATGAATTATTGCCCTAAATTGGCGTTGTTCCATAAAATTAAAAAATACTATCTTTACACATTAAACGTTTTAAGAACTTAAGTTGTGCTCGTCACAACACTACATATAAGATTATGGCATGTACAAGTTGTTCAACTTCTGATGGTGGCGCACCAAAGGGTTGTAAAAATAATGGGACTTGCGGCACCGATAGCTGCAATAAATTAACGGTTTTTGATTGGCTTTCGAATATGAGTTTGCCCAATGGCGACGCCCCTTTTGACTGTGTTGAAGTACGTTTCAAAAACGGTCGTAAAGAATTTTACCGCAATACTGAAAAATTAACTTTGAGCATGGGAGATATTGTTGCCACGGTAGCTTCTCCAGGACATGATATCGGTATAGTAACGCTAACAGGTGAGTTGGTTCGCATTCAAATGAAGAAAAAAGGAGCGAATCCTAGCAGCAACGAAATTCCGAAAATTTATAGAAAAGCATCACAAAAAGACATTGATATTTGGTCTGCAGCTCGCGACCGCGAAGAGCCTATGAAAGTTCGCGCACGTGAACTTGCCATTGCTCAAAAACTGGAAATGAAAATTTCGGATATTGAATTTCAAGGAGATGGATCAAAAGCTACTTTTTACTATACCGCAAACGATCGAATTGATTTTAGAGCATTAATCAAAGATTTCGCAAAAGAATTCAGCACGCGTATTGAAATGAAACAAGTAGGTTTCCGTCAAGAAGCAGCTCGTTTGGGCGGGATTGGCTCTTGCGGAAGAGAGTTGTGTTGCTCTACTTGGTTGACTGATTTTAGAAGTGTAAATACCTCAGCTGCACGTTACCAACAACTGTCCTTGAACCCACAAAAACTAGCAGGACAATGCGGTAAACTGAAGTGTTGCTTGAACTATGAGCTAGACACTTACATGGATGCTTTAAAATATTTTCCTGATTTTGACACGAAACTAGTTACTGAAAAAGGAGATGCGATTTGCCAAAAACAGGACATCTTTAAAGGGCTTATGTGGTTTGCCTATACCAATAATTTTGCTAATTGGCATGTACTAAAAATTGATCAAGTCAAAGAAATCATTGCCGAAAACAAGTTAAAAAACAAAGTTTCCTGCCTAGAAGATTATGCTATTGAAGTTATTGTTGAACCAGAGAAAAACTTTAACAATGCTATGGGTCAAGAAAGTTTAACGCGATTTGACCAACCTAAACCAAGGAAGAAAAATAATAAAAAACGCAAACCTACTAGCGAAAACGCCATTGTAGCAAATGCAGGTAAACCGGCTGCTAACAAAATAACCAGCAATAAACCAGCAAATACAACAAATACAGCAAAACCTGCTAATAAAATAACCAATAACAAACCCGCAAATACGGCAAGACCTAACAATAACCGTCCTGCTCCTGCTGATAAAAAACCAGCAGAACCCCGCAAACCAATAATTATTACAAAAAATGTGGATAAGAAATAGCACCATACTCTTTTTGGTTACGATACTCTTCTTTTCTTGTGACAAAAAAAGGAGTTTTGATGAATACCACTCAGTGGGCAATGCATGGCATAAAGACAGTACTGTTACCTTTAACTTACCTATACTTGACTCTACGAAACGCTACAACTTGTTTGTAAACTTGAGGGCAAATAACAATTATCAATTCAATAATTTGTTTTTGATTGTTGCCATGGAATTGCCTAATGGATTTACCAAGGTTGATACACTAGAATACCAAATGGCTGATGTTGATGGAACACTTTTAGGAGATGGGTTTTCGGACATTAAGGAAAGTAAACTTTTTTATAAAGAAAATGTTCGATTGCGATCAAAATACAAAGTACACATTAAGCAAGCAGTACGAGAAAACGGAAAAGTTCCCGGTGTAACAGCCCTTAACGGAATCACCGAAGTAGGATTTAGAATTGAAAAAAAAGAATAAATTAGTATTATGGCTATCAAAAAAAACAACAACCCAACAAGAAACGATGATAAAAGCATCGCGTATTATCAAAAGAAATTTTGGAAAATATTCTTCATAGGTTTAGGAAGCGTAGGCTTATTTTTCCTCTTTGCTTCTTGGGGATTGTTTGGCTCCATGCCTTCCTTTGAAGACTTAGAGAATCCGGATTCTAACCTAGCTACCGAAGTTATTTCGGCTGATGGTGTGGTCATTGGTAAGTATTTCGAAAAAAACAGGTCTCAATTAAAATACTCTGATTTACCAAAAAACCTGGTTCAGGCCCTAGTAGCTACTGAAGATGCTCGTTTTTACGAACATTCTGGAATTGACGGTAGAGGAACCTTAAGAGCCATTTCAAGTTTTGGAACCAGTGGAGGAGCGAGTACGTTGACACAACAATTAGCCAAACAACTTTTTCATGGAGAAGGTTCAAAATTTTTGCCTTTTCGAATTGTACAAAAAATAAAAGAATGGATTATTGCTATTCGTTTAGAAAGACAATACACAAAAAATGAAATCATAGCCATGTACTGTAATGTATATGATTTTGGAAACAATTCTGTAGGAGTAAGTTCTGCTGCCAAAACTTATTTTTCTAAGGAGCCAAAAGATTTAACCATCAGCGAGTCAGCAATACTAGTCGGTATGTTTAAAAACTCTGGATTGTACAATCCCGTTCGCAATCCGCAAGGAGTAAAAAACCGCCGAAATGTAGTGCTTTTGCAAATGGAAAAAGCCGACATCATCTCTTCATCAGAAAAAGAAAGATTGCAAAGTTTACCTATAAAATTAAACTTTAAACTCCAAACTCACAAAGACGGAACTGCTACCTATTTTAGAGAGTATTTGCGTGATTACATGAAGAAATGGGTTGAAGAGAATAAAAAACCAGACGGTACTGATTACGATATTTACAAGGACGGTCTTAAGATTTATACCACTATTGATTCCAGAATGCAGTTGCATGCTGAAGAAGCTGTAAAAGAACACATGGCAAACTTGCAAGAAGAATTTTTTATTCAGTCAAAAGACAATAAAAACGCGCCATTTGTAAATATTTCAACTGTAGAAACACAGCGTATTATCAACCAAGCTATGAAATCTTCTAGCCGCTGGTCTATCATGAAATCATTGGACAAAACCGACGAAGAAATCATAAAGTCTTTTAGCGAAAAGACCAAAATGAAAGTCTTTACTTGGAAAGGGGAACGCGATACTATCATGACTCCTTTAGACTCTATCCGTTACTACAAACACTTTTTACAAGCTGGGTTAATGGCCATGGAACCACAAACCGGAAACATCAAGGCTTGGGTAGGCGGTATTAATTACAAATATTTCCAGTACGATCACGTAGGTCAGGGAGCTAGACAAGTAGGATCTACTTTCAAACCTTTCGTATACGCAACCGCAATTGAACAATTGAATATGTCGCCATGTGACTCTATTGTCGATGGTCCGTTTATGATTCGTAAAGGGCGTCACCACGTAACCGAAGATTGGGAACCTAAAAACTCTGACAACAAGTATCGCGGAATGGTAACGTTAAAAAGAGGTTTGGCAAACTCGATCAATACCGTATCTGCAAAACTTATCGATAAAGTAGGTCCCGAAGCAGTTATTGAATTAACGCATAAATTAGGAGTAAAATCAGAGATTGTTACTCAGCCATCCATAGCACTTGGTGCCGTAGAAATCACTGTTCATGATATGGTAGCGGCGTACAGTACCTTTGCTAATGAAGGTGTGTATAGAAAACCTCAATTTATCACCAAGATTGAGGACAAAAGTGGGGTGGTTATTTATGAGCCTATTCCAGAATCACACGATGTATTGAATAAAGACATTGCATACGCAGTAGTAAAATTACTCGAAGGCGTAACCGAGGGTGGCTCAGGTGACCGTTTGCGTACGACTGGAGGCGGTAATGGAGACAACCGTTGGACAGGTTATCCTTATTCTTTTAGAAACCCAATTGCAGGAAAAACAGGAACTACACAAAACCAATCTGATGGTTGGTTTATGGGAATGGTACCAAATCTAGTAACCGGAGTTTGGGTAGGTTGTGAAGACCGTTCTGCACGTTTCAAAAGCATTACGTACGGTCAAGGAGCTACGGCAGCTCTACCAGTTTGGGGATATTTCATGAAACTGTGTTACGAGGATCCTGCTCTAAAGGTATCTAAAGAACCATTTGAAAGACCGGCTAACTTATCTATAAAAGTAGATTGCTACGTTCCTAAAAAAGTGGTAGACACTACAGCAGTAGAACAAGATACAGAAGAGTTTGAATTGTAAAATTTTCATTTGGAGCTAATCCAGCTATACGTTGCAATCTTTTTAAATGCGATGAAAAATCGCTTTTAAAAAGGATTTCCACTATTATCTGGGCTAGGGCATTCGTACTTAAAACTCAATTCATCAATAGATTAAAATTCGATAAATAGACCTTATTTTTATGATTAACAAAAAAGTAAATACCGTTCAAGATGCACTTCAAGGCATTGAAAATGGCATGACTATCATGCTAGGCGGTTTTGGATTATGTGGAATTCCAGAAAATAGTATTGCAGAATTGGTTCAAAAAAACGTAACCGATTTAACCTGTATTTCAAACAATGCCGGTGTAGATGATTTTGGACTTGGATTGCTTTTGCAAAAGCGCCAAATCAAAAAAATGATCTCATCGTATGTGGGTGAAAATGCCGAGTTTGAACGTCAAATGCTCTCAGGAGAATTAGACGTAGAATTGACACCTCAAGGAACACTAGCCGAAAAATGCCGTGCTGCACAAGCGGGAATTCCTGCATTTTTCACACCAGCAGGTTACGGAACTGAAGTAGCTGAAGGAAAAGAAGTTCGCGAATTTAATGGCAAAATGCACATCATGGAACTGGCTTACAAAGCTGATTTTGCTATAGTAAAAGCTTGGAAAGGTGATGAAGCAGGGAATTTGATTTTTAAAGGAACTGCCCGTAATTTTAATTCTAGTATGGCTGGAGCTGCAAAAATTACCATTGCCGAAGTGGAAGAACTTTTGCCTGTAGGCGCATTAGACCCAAACGAAATTCACATTCCTGGAATCATGGTACAACGTATTTTTCAAGGAGAAACGTTTGAGAAAAGAATTGAACAACGAACTGTGAGACAAAAATAGTATTCAGTTTGCAGAGAATTATATGAACTTCATTTTTATAATTTAAGAATGCTCAAATTATAAAAACTTATTTGACTTACAAGTTTCAAAAATAAAATTATGGCTTTAACAAAAGAAGATATAGCAAGAAAAATTGCCAAAGAAGTACAAGACGGCTATTATGTTAACCTAGGAATTGGAATTCCTACCTTGGTGGCTAATTATGTTCGTACCGATATTTCGGTAGAATTTCAAAGTGAAAATGGCGTATTAGGCATGGGACCATTCCCTTTTGCTGGAGAAGAAGATGCCGACATCATCAACGCAGGAAAACAAACCATTACAACCTTGCCTGGAGCATCGTTTTTTGACTCAGCATTGAGTTTTGGGATGATCCGCTCTCAAAAAGTAGATTTAACCATTCTTGGCGCTATGGAAGTTGCAGAAAATGGTGATATCGCCAACTGGAAAATCCCTGGTAAAATGGTGAAAGGAATGGGCGGCGCAATGGATTTAGTGGCTTCTGCCGAAAATATCATTGTAGCTATGATGCACGTAAATAAAGCAGGCGAATCAAAAATCCTTAAAAAATGCTCTTTGCCATTAACGGGTGTAGGCTGCGTTAAAAAGGTAGTAACCGAACTTGCGGTACTAGAAGTTACTCCAGCAGGTTTTAAGCTTTTAGAGCGTGCGCCAGGCGTTACAGTGGAACACATCATCGCTTCTACCGAAGCAACACTAATCATTAATGGTGAAATTCCAGAAATGGCAATAGATTAATAGTAATTAACGAAAATATTTTACAACAAAATGCATCCCTAATCAGGATGCATTTTTTGTTTTCAATCTAATTACTACGCTTTATTAGAACGAAAAACCGAAACACAAAAGAGTTAGCCTGACAAACGTGAGTTTTCTTAAAATTCGCACCAACTGAAAATAAAGCAGTAAATAAAACTCAAAATACAAGCGAAGCTATTGCAGCTACCCGAAATTACGGGAAACAATCCATCAGAACTACATTAAGCGGAGCTATCTACATATTAACGGGGGCTGCACACGGATGCGAAATAATGACTTACAACATGAAAAAAGGAACAAATTATTCTAGTACTATCAACTTTGTAGATACAGAAAATAATTGGACTGCTGCAGAATTCAAAAATGTTAACAAAGAAAATGGAACATTAGACGCACATTGAGGAGCAGGAAATAAAGCAAAAAAAAACACAGACACACAAATAATAAATATTTGAATATCTGTGGTTAAAAGTTGATAAGACTAATGTTAGCCCATCTTTTACAGTTACAAATTGAAGAACAGGCCAAATTGATGGCTGTTTCCAAAAATGGCACTGACTTTGCCTTGCTGAACATAGCCGAAATTGTAACCAACTCCAAGCCCTTTTATATTCAATCCAAAGCCCATATTGATCTGGCCATTATCTACATAACCAACCTGTAGCCAACCTCTTTTTTGGTAATTCAAATTCAAACTATTGGTAAGTTCATATCGATTCCTTTGTGTTTGTGCATACAAAATGGATGGAACAAGATCAAGGTCTTTGCCTACTTTAAACTTGTACTCTGTGTAGGCAGTAACTTCATTGTTATACGGTTTTTCTTTACCTAAAGAAGGAAGCGCTACTGAGAATTGGAAGTTTTTAAACTTGTACACAAAACCAAGTTCTAAGCCCAGCTTATTTTCATAGAAATTCTCTCCAGACAAATAAGGATCATTTAAATCCACAAAACTATTTGGCGTAAAGCCAGTTTTGAAATCGATATTTTGCTGATTAAAACTCAGTCCAAAACCAACGGATAACGTTTGGTTTTCGGATAAATCCACCCGATAAGCGAAGGCTTGTTTAACTTGCATTTGCGAAAAACTACCCGCAGTTATTTTAGTAAACACCGTTGCTGTTGATAACTTACTGCCCAGTGGTAAATCAAGGGTTAGTTGCTGCCATTTGAGTGTATTAGCATCTTCGACTTTGTTTGGAGTTGATCCTGCTACGAGTGACATGCGCATTTTATCAAGCTCACCAGCATAGGCAACATTGACACCCAACTTATTTTGCTGAATCAAGCGATTGTTTAATTGGTACTGCGCTTTACCCGAAGAGATAATGAACAAGACAAGAACTACACTGTACACTATATTTTTTGCTAAATATTTCATTTATTTTTTAATTATTGATCATTTACAAAGTTTAACTTATGGTTATTTGAGGTTGTTACACTAATTGTAAACCAGCCTAACAAGCTCTTTGTAAACACGTTCTTTGTTGCTTGGGTCCTTTCCTGTAAAATATAAATAATACTCTCCTTCTGCTAAGCCATTACCCGTCCAGTCATTTTTATAATTGCTCGTACTGAGAACCATTTGACCTTTAGAATTATAAATAGCCAATACATAATTACTGTACAACTGTATATTATTAATGAGTAATCGATCATTGAGACCATCTCCATTTGGCGAAACCAAATTGTTGTACATCAAAGTATCATTAACTGTAAACTCAATAGTTACGTTTACAGTAATGGTATCAGACAGTTTAGGAGTTCCATTATCTGTTACTTTAACGGTAAAACTATAACTCGTTTTATTGTTAGGATCAATTGTACCATCAAAGCTTATAATTCCGTCTTTAGTAATGGTAAAAGGAACTTGCTGACCCGGGCTTATTTCCCAACTTAGGGCGCTATTTGCATCCACATCTGTTGCTTGTACTTTGCCAACTTCAATAGCATTATTAGACAAACCTGCTAACACAAAGTTTACTGCATTTGATCCAACATTTTTAGTGATTACTGGATTTTCGTTTACGTCTAGGGCGTAAATAGTCATTTTCTCCTTTACTTCACCACCTCTTTGATCATTACTAATAAGCTCAAATTGAAAAACGTTTTGCTTTTCGAAATCCAAACTTTTCTTTAACACCAACTGTTCACCTACAAGATCAAAGTTCAAATAATCAGAACCGCTTATAGAAAAACGATAGATACTAGAATCCTTATCTTGATCCTTTGTCTTTAATGTTCCTATGACAGTACCTGCAGGTAGATTTTCATTGATTTTATCATTACTGATTGTGATTAAAACAGGCGTATCATTGATGTCATTGATAGTAATTACATAGTTAGCAAACAGTACTTCGCCCAATGTATTTTGTGCCTTAATACGAATTTTGTAACTATTCTTAGTTTCAAAGTCAAACATTTCTTTAGACTTCAAGCTATTTCCTGTGATTTCGAATGAGGCATTATCCTCTCCGCCTACACCATCAACTAATGATAAGGCAAATACAGTGCGATTTTCCTTAATCACCGTAAAATCGCCCACTACAGAAGCAACAACTTGGTTCTCGTCAATGTTCACTTTTGACAAACTAAAAATAGTTGGTAATTTATCATCTAGTACTGTGATCGTAAAAGATTGCTCTAAAACATCTCCACGACTACTTGCCGCTTGAACACGAATTTTGTAAGTACTTTTTGATTCGAAGTCAAAAATACTTTTCACCTTCAGGCTATTACCAATAATTTCAAAAGAAGCATTATCATCTGCACCCACACCTTCGATAAAACTTAATACAAATGCAGTTCTATCTTCTCTAACAACCGTGAAGTCTCCAACTACAGTTGCAACTGGTTGATTTTCGTCAATTGTTAATTTTGATAACGTAAAAACCGTAGGTAATTTATCATCTAGAACTGTTATCGTAAAATTTTGCTCTAAAACATCTCCACGACTACTAACCGCTTGAACGCGAACTTTGTAAATATTTTTAGTTTCGAAGTCAAAAATGCTCTTCACCTTCAAACTGTTTCCTGCGATTTCGAATGAAGAATTATCCTCACCACCTACTCCGTCAACTAATGATAAGGTAAATGCAGTTCTATCTTCCTTAGCTACTGTAAAGTCTCCTACAACAGTTCCTCCAGGTTTGTTCTCATCAATAGTTGATTTAGATAAAGTAAAAACCGTTGGTAATTTATCATCTAGTATCGTGATTGTAAAATTTTGCTCTAAAACATCTCCACGACTACTAACCGCTTGAACGCGAATTTTATAAATATTTTTAGTTTCGAAGTCAAAAATGCTCTTCACCTTCAAACTATTTCCTGTGATTTCAAATGAAGAATTATCCTCACCACCTACTCCGTCAACTAATGATAAGGTAAATGCAGTTCTATCTTCCTTAACAACCGTAAAATCTCCTACAACAGTTCCAACTGCTTGGTTCTCATCAATAGTTGATTTAGATAAAGTAAAAACCGTTGGTAATTTATCATCTAGTACCGTGATCGTAAAATTTTGATCTAAAACATCTCCACGACTGCTCACTGCTTGCACGCGAATTTTGTAACTACTTTTTGCTTCGAAGTCAAAAATGCTCTTCACCTTCAAACTATTTCCTATGATTTCGAATGAAGAATTATCCTCACCGCCTGCACCGTCAACTAATGATAAGGTAAATGCAGTTCTATCTTCCTTAGCGACTGTAAAGTCTCCTACAACAGTTCCAACTGCTTGGTTCTCATCAATAGTTGATTTAGATAAAGTAAAAACCGTTGGTAATTTATCGTCTAGAACCGTTATTTCAAAAATTTTCTCGACAATTTCTTTACGATTGCTTATCCCTTGAACACGAATTTTATAAATACTTTTCGTTTCAAAATCGAAGATGTTTTTCACTAATAGTTTATTTCCTATGATTTCAAATGAAGAATTATCAAAACCTCCATCACCAGCAACAAGCGAAAGATCCGAAACGACTCTATCTTCTATCAGTACATTAAAATCGCCTACTACAGTCCCAACAGCTTGATTTTCGTTTATCGTTAATTTTGACAAAGTAAAAACAGTCGGTAAGGTTACAGGATAGGTAGGCATTTGCACCGCAACAGTCCATTCCTTCACAACATTTAGATCTTCAGAATAGACTTTAAAAACAACCGGATTGCTAAAATCCAAACTATTTGAACCCGAAGTTTGTTGCACATTTCCAATATAGACGGTAGACCCAGGGCTACTTGTAAAAGTAGTATTTAATGCTGTTACCGTTTGTCCTGGATTAAGAAACACTGTTACTTTATTACCTACAATGGTTATATCATTGCGAGTCACGCCAACAAAACCAACATCTAAAAGATCTGCACCTTGACGTAAAGCATTGTTTGAAAAAATATACGTTTGAGACAGATTTCCAAAATTAGCATTGGATGTAAAACTTGCTGTTTTAAAAACATCTTTAACAACATTTTTTTCCGAATCATACATTTTAAAACTTATCGTTTCATTATTTGTATTCGAAAAAACAGTCAGATAAGCATAGTACTTGTTTTCGGTAGCCACATAAATCAAATTAGTTACACCGCGACATTCTCCGTTTACAAATGCAGCTACTTTATCATTAACATTAGCTAATCGAACTCCATCAATATTTAAAGATCCAACAAAAGTCATTGTGTATTGAAAATTATTTTCATTCAAAGTCCAAGACGGAGACTGACCAAAAGTGCTAAAACTCACCAGAAACAGTACAATAGTACTGTATATAAAATTTTTCATAGATTAAATTTTAAATTGATTTAAATTGCCAAAACACCTAAAATGGTGTCTTGGCATCTAAATTCATTTAATACTAGTTCTTCATCACTTTATGAGTGATGATTCCTCCATTTATATTAATTTGAAGTACATAAACACCAGATGCAACGGTTGGTTGAATTTTCAATACATTTTCCCCTTTGACAACATTTTGTTTAACATCTAGTACTACTTTACCAGATAATGAATACAGTGTGATGCTAATATTTTGATCTTGAACTGCGTTCGCTCTTATAGTTATTTCATTATCAAATGGACTTGGGTAAACACTAACACCTTCTGTCATCTCTTCCAACATGATTGGTTTTGAAATTGTTCCTAGTACATCGTTTCCTTTGAAAGTAAATTTCTTCGATGTTTTCTTAGTACTTATTCCGTTACCAATGTAAAATGCTAGCTCTTCAGTAGTATCGCCATAAACCGTTATAAAACTCAGTTTACTATCATTTACAGATTGATTAGTCGCTGACCCTTTTAAGACACCTTGAGCATCATAAACAAACAATTCATTGTATCCTGCAGGTAATAAAACCACCGCATTCATGTTGTCAGCATATTGCTTAAACTCAGCTCTAATAGGTTCTTGACTAACTTCATTTGCATTGTCAGACTTTTTAGCCGTTTTGATTTTACTCGTACTTGCTAAATAACTTGGATATTTAAATGTTTGTGCTTTCGTAGATTTCACCATGTAACCTTTACCAGATTCTAAGTAAGTAAGGGTTCCATTCCATCCAATAAGCGGATCGTAAATTGCAAACAAGTTTTGTGATTTAATCACATCCCCATCTGCTGCTTCAAAATAGGCTAGAGCTTCATTTATTTGCTGGTTTCCTCCTAAAGTATACGGAAGCCAGTTCCATTTTTCTTGCATTGGAAAACTCCAATTACTAACATCAATAGCAGTTCCTTTAATAGTCAAAGGTTGCTCATGCGTTAAGTATACTTTTACCATTTTAGAATTAGTTAAACCACCATTAGCTGAAATAGTTCCAGACCAACCACTATTAGCCGGTATCGCTTCATTCTTAAAGTAGGTTTCCAAACGCGCTGGCGAATTGATCAACATACGATCAGAAGTTTCTAATTTCAATGCACTAGTCAATGTATTAAGATTAGCAAAATTAGGATCATTCACATTCAACGACAACCAAGTCCAACCCGAATTAAGATTGATTTTTTGCTCTATGACTGCAGAGTTTTCAAAAATAACTGGCAAACTAAGTTTACCTAGAATTTCATTTTCTTCAAACGGAATTGAAGCTTTCGCATTCATGTTTGCTATTAGAATTGCTCCTTGAGAAGCATCCCATATTTTAAAGTCGATATTCTCACCACTAGTAGAATTACTATATACTGTCAAGAATACAAAATATTCTTTATAGGCAGCATTGTAAACTAACTTTGTAGATCCTCTAACCACTCCATTTGAAAATGCAGCTATTTTATCGTAACTGTCCTCAGAAAATTTTCCGTCTATTTTAATTCGACCTACAATATTCATACTGTACTTATAATCGGTCGGTTTTACTGTCCAAACTGGTTCTTGACCGAGTACTCTAAGCTTAATTTGCATTTTTTCATCGTATCCAAAATCTGTTTTTAAATACAGGTTTTCTAGATATTCTCCGGGAGTTAAGTCCTTATCAATAGTAGCAGTAATTACCACCTTGCTAGCAGGTGAAATCGTACCAGATGTTTTACTTAAAGTCAACCATTTAGGTAGATTATTAATAGCAAATGGCTGCCCTTTTCCTCCTTTATTCAATATAGTAATATCAAAAGATTTTTCTTCGCCTGTTTTCTTAACAATATCGACAATATCATTATAACCTTCTGCAAACCAACTTACTTCGTTGCGTTTTACATAAGCAGTCCACGTAATAGGCGATTGTTGCATATTATTTGCACTATCAAACATTTTATCAACTGTAATATCAATAATCTGACCTTCTAATGAAGCCCAGTCTGTTACCACTGGTTCTAAAATCATTTGATCTTGATTGACCACATTGTTTACTTGAAATTTGATTAACGTACGCTCTGGCTTAATTGGAGGTACATCATCTGAATATTTAACAGTACCACTACTTAAAACAGCATTGTCTGGAAAACCAGCCTGCCCTTTATCTACATGATAATAACGAGGGCCATTAGCCGTTTTTGGATCTGGCTCGTTCATTCTAGCATAGAGCATCAATCCGATACTTTCTGGGCTAACTTCATTATATCGGTCACGAGTGATTTGCTCCACGTTACGTAAGGTGTTCCATAACTGAACTTCATCTAGTTTACCTGTATATGCACGATCAACTATTTCGGCACCACCTAAATCAGTGGTTCCACGTGCTCCTAACCAAACTTTGTTTCCAGAGAAACCACCAATATTCACCATTGGATTTGAAGAAACTGCAACAGCATCAACATACGTACGTAACGAACCTAACCTGTTAAACAGTAATGTTACGTGATGCCACGTATTGTCGGCCATATTTTGACTTGCTAATTCATACGAATTACCTTCAGTCTCCAAGGTCAATTTACCTGTAGATTTCAAGTTGATAGCCCATTTATTACTAAAACCATTGGATTGTTTTAGATCAGTACCATCACCTTTTCCGTTCGAGAACAAAGTTGCTTCTTGCGAAACACCCGTTTTCATCCAGAAAGAAACCGTAGCATCCATCTCTTTAGTTAACTGCACAGAGCCAACTTGATCTAATTTTAAATTTTGACCGTTTGCAAATTCATACGAAGTTCCTTTTGGCTTAATATCCCATGCTTCTTTAACAATAGCATGCTTGAATCTTGCTTTGTCGTTAGCTAGAGTTCCTCTACCTTCATCCATAGGCCAATATCCAACTAGATTGGCTTCATTCCCTATTAGTTTTGCATACATTTTGGAGTAAGCCTCATCTAAATTAATGTCTTTAGTCCAAAGGCGTAAATCATGCATGTTCCCCACAAATGTATTACCACCAATAGTTAACGCATTGTTGTTCGAAAATTGTACATTGCTGACACCTGTACTAGCTCCAATTTCTTTATCATCTTGATAGATACGAAGCGTTCCAGTATTGTTTTTATGAGTAAAGGTATAATGATGAAACAATCCGTCATTGGCAATACCTCCATTAGCTTTTAAACCACCCAATTCAAAATATACTGAACCATTTTCTAATTTGATATTAACCCCATCTTTTTGGGTAATAATAGTCGCTGCTGTTGCAGTAGTACTATTTTTCATCCAGAATTCAAAAGCTAAATCTCCTGTTGTAATTCTTGGGCTATTGATTACGGCTTCATTCGTAGCGCCATCAAATCGTAAGGACACATTGTGATCAATTTCTAGTTGATTCGTCTGCCCTTTTATTTCAATAGTAGAAACTGCCGAATTATAGAAAATAGGTTCGTTAAAAAACACTTTCAAATCTTCGCCTGCTCCTAGAATTCCATTGATAGGTAATGGGGTTCCAAAACGTAAAGGCGCATTCAAATCTACTCTACCAGTTGTAATATCAGAAATGAATTCGGTATCATTTGTACAAGTACTTCTAGCACGAATTTCATATTTTCCATCAATTAATTTCTTAGCAGCAATATCAAATGCGTAGTTTAAAACCACATCTGAACCGATTAATTTAATACTTGTTTCGCCCGCCGCAACTGCTGCATCTAAAAAAGCTTGTGTTCCATAGTAGGTTTGCAGACGTGTCCAGTTAGAAGCTGTTGCCAATCGATATTCTAGATCGATCTTTTTAAAACTCTTGAATTTAGTACTATAGCCATTCAATTTTACTTGTAACGGTTTAGTGGATCCATCGGTATTATAAGCTACTTCTCTGTTATACACCCAGTTGTTCAAAGGTGCGTTTACAAGAACAATCGAACAAGATGGAACAAAGCTCGCAGAAATAGCAACTTCTGAACTTACGTCTTCACCATCGCAAAGCGATTCTAACCTAATTTTTATATTCTTATAATCGTATACATCCGAAATAGATTTCCCTAACGTCAACTTGTAGGTAATCTTTTTTCCATAAGGTACACGAACAATAGTACCATTAGGCTCGATGTTTATGATCGCATTATCCGGATTTGTTGTATTATCAACTACCAATCTGTAATCAGCATCAATACCAGCAGCACTTTGATTTTCTAATATCAATTCATACTCTGCATTTCTACCTTCGGTTACATTACTAATGTCAGCAACAGTCACTTTTAAAACAGGTACTTCTACTTTTTGAGTAGCATAGCTCAACTGTGCTATTGCATTACCATCTGTACAATTAGATGTAGTACTTGAAAAGCTTGAAAAGGCTGTATCATACTTTGTTTTTTCTTCTACTAAAGTTTGTCTACTCTGTATTAATACATTTAATTCCCCTATATTTATTGCTTTTTTAGCCAGAGAAGCAGGATCATTACTTCTATTTTTATCTATTTCACTTTGCTTAGCATTTATTGCACTTTGATTGTCTGCAATCCTCTTGTCAACATCAATAGTTTTAGCAACGTAATCTTTAAACACGCCATTGCAATAGAACAAAGATTCTTCTGCTCCTTCATAAGGACAAGATGTTCTACCTCCTTGCGTGATAAAGATTGGACCATTTCCATCAAAGGCATTAACAACATCTACACTCAAAAAGTTAGCTTGATCATTATCTTTTAAGGTATAATTAATGGTTGTTGTTTTGGTAGATTCTTCTGTAAGTGCGGAATTAATATCTTGTTGAAAAACAGCTTTTGTAGAATTATTAAATCCAATTCCATTTAAACTAACACCGATTTCTAGCCCTAAACTTTCATCTATTGTTAGATTATAAGCTAAAGAAGAAGACGCAACAATACTAGTTTCAACACTCTGAGTATATTCGCCTACACCAGAGTCAAAAGAGATATTTTTTTGGAAATATTTATCCAATAGTTCACTCGTTTTTTTAGATTCAGCTAATTTATTCTTAAGATTTGCAATCGCTACAGGTCCTGCTCCCCCACTATTGATTTCACTGTTGATTGAACTGTTAAATTCAGTAAGTACATTGGTCACTTTTGCCTTATAGGCTGTGCGATTGTTTTTGGCCAAATATTTATTTAACTCATTGTCCAAAATTAATTTTTTCCACAAACGAATTCTTTCCTCATATTGCGCTATGGTTAAAGTTCCATCTTTTCCCTCGGTCAAAATTTTATTTTTTATATTATCTATAAACAAAACGTATTCTGGAATTAAAGTCTCCAAAATGTGTTTTTGCGAATAGATAAAAAAGGTTTCTGATGGTTCATCAACAAAATAAACCGCTTTTTGCTTGCTGATATATAATGGTGCTTCAGTAGTTCCTAAATTAATGTATTCCCCATCTGCTAATGCTACCTTATCCCCATTAACAGTTTTCGTAGGTATTGTTTTAGATGGTTTTACATCATCAAAAGAACCATAAAATTGATTTTTAGAGTTTCCAATATACAAATCCCCCATTGAACCTACATAATCAGGATCATCACTAGTAGAAATAGTTTGATTAAAAGTATAGGTTTTAGTTAAACTTTTTCCATCAGTTGAGGACTGCGTTAACCCAATTCCAAGATTAACATTGTTCGTGCTCTCTGCTTCAATTATAGGACCAACGATTCCTCCACCGGCTTTAAATATTGGCCCAAGCAAAACTTTAAATTCAGTTGATATGCCTGCAGAATTTGACAAAGAACTTTCTGTAGTAAAAGAAATACTCTCTCCCTTTTCAATAGATGCAAAACTATTAGAACCCGGAGGGTCTCTTAAAACGATCTCTGGAATGTCTGGTGCCGCTGTTACAAATGTTTGGCTACCATCTGACTTACCTCCTAAGATAATCCCAAGCGGTTCATAATCTACAACACCATAATCCTTCTCATTAATTCGGTATTTTAAACTACTACTAATTTTAAACGGCGGTGCAACTGATGGCAGTCCTGCTTTGAAACTATAAGTCAATTTACTTGAATCATTTGGATCAACAACCACCGTTTCTGAGTTGATTAAAGCCAAATTATTATTTACAATCAATTCCCCATCACTAACGGGAACTTGTACTTCTACAAAAGGCTTACTATCTTGATTCGTATAGCGTTCAAAACGACTTAACACAATAGAATAAGGACTAAATTGCGTATAAACTGGAGTAGTAAAATTTGTAGTCTCTATGTTAGTACCATCGACTACTATTTTTTTATCCGAAGTTTGCTCTATTACTTTTAGTATCGGAGTAGACCTGTACACAAAACTTTTTTCGTAATGGTATGGTTTCCCCTCCAAAGTTTTTTCGATTTTATTGTCAGTGTAGGTAAAAATAGGTTTAGTAGTTGCTACTACTTTCGAGAAATTAAGCGTTTCAGTTGTTCCCGCTTTTATCAATGCAATATCAGTATTTTCAGGAATCGTTAAATTTGCTGCTTTCAAATCATATTGCAACGGCAAAAGCGATACACGATATTCTCCCGAAGTTGCTTTGGTTTTGAATTCAGCCTTAGTATACGGTGTCGCAGCACCTCCTAGGGGTTTGTATTCTAAAGTAAATGAAGCTACTCCAATATTGTTTCGAGTACTAACGTCAATTGTTTTAGAATTGCCACTCGCGTCTGTTATTGGTAACGTTTTGAGGCCATCCTCTCCAAAACCAGCATCTTTAGCTGCCTCAACTGATCCACCAACCACTTTCCCTATTACGGTAACGCGGGTATTATCAACAAACACAACTGCTTCGTTTGAATCTTCAAAAAATTCTTTGGTAGATCCTGATGCTGCAGGGAATCGTCCGTTGTAGGTAAACTCATGACCGTCTTTTTTTACGGTAATGTAGTGATTACCAATAGGGACACTAATATCAAAATAGCCAGCATCATCAGACACTACGGGAATACTATTGGCATCCAAAACAATGTTGCCATCGATATACACATTGGCACCTGCTGTTTTAATGCTTGCATAACGATCTAAATAATCATCTGTTCCATTTTTGTTTAGCCAATATTCTCCTTTTGAGAATTTTTCGCTTCCTTTTGTATAATAATTGTATCCCTCGTCTACAATTCCGGTCCCCTCTATCCAAGATGTTCCTTTATTCTCAAGTTTTTTCGTGTCAATATCTACATAGGAAGGAAATACCCCTCTTGTGTCATACACTATTGTTCCTTTGAAACTAAAAGAAGAATTATCAATAAAACTAATTTTATTAACCACCTCAGAACCTTGCCCCAAAAACACCAATTGTTGTCCAGGTTCAAATTTATGCTGTCCGTATAAAGGTGTTATGGTAAAAGATTCACCCGTACCTGAGTAAGGAATAGAACTTATCTCATAGTTTCCATTTACATCCGTAACCCCAAGAACGCCTAATTGACTCGCGGTTGGAAAATCACCTGAACCACTTGACCATGTAACTTCGGTACCCGAGTTGCCTAATTTTCCGTGGTTTTTGTTATAATTAAATCCATCTCTAGATAAATCATAAGCAAATTGACCTACTTTTTCATTGGCTCTTAAATACGCTACCAATCGAGAATCGTTCCCACTGATGTAACGAGAATAATCGGTGCGAATTTGTTGTGTTTCTAAACCAGCTTTCCAGACTCTAATTTCATCCAGAAAAGCATCTTTTCCACCACCGGCATACACATTTTTCCATTGTGTATCAGCACCACTAATTTTTAAAGTATTGGTTGCCGTTGGAACGCTTACATTAAAATAAGGTGCCGTATAGGCTACATCAATTCCTTTGAGTTTGGAATCAGCAAGATCTTTGTATGCTGTTGTTATCGCTCTACCGTTAATCAATAAAGTAGGCACAACACCGTCCTTCATGATAACTGAAAAATGAACAAAGTTAGTATTGAAATTCGAAACTGGAATCAGTACATCATCACCTCTACCATTAATATCGCCAGACGGATAATAATTTTCAAGAACATATACACTACCTCCAATGGTAACTTCTAGCTTCTTGGTACTTGCTTTTAATTTTACCGATGCCTCAATGGTTTTGTTGTCCACACTCTTCAGTTGAAACAACTTTATTGCACTTCCTGCATCATCCGTGTAAGCTGTTTTGGGTTTTACCCAAGCTTGGTAGGTTACCGCAGTAGTAATTGCTTTGTTTGTATTTTCGATATTCAAACTTGATGCAGCAGGGATCAACAAGGAACTCCCTTGATTGACGCTTGTTCCTGCCGAATTAGCCATTACAATTACATCCTTTACAGGATTCCCCCCTTTGTAACTAACATTTCCAGTTACAATAGCCGTAGGATTTCGATATCCAAAACCTGTGATGTAGGTATTATATAAACTTTCTATATTACTTACGCCTTCAGCAACAATTTTATATTGAAATAACACATTACCCTCAGCATAACGATCCTCGTATTGGGTTACACTGGGCGCAACACTTCCTACAAATTGATAGGGTTTATCTTGTGCTAGATTGTATTCTCTTTTGTAGATTTTAATACTACTAATTTTTTCAAAATTACTTCTCAGGTCCCAACTAATTAATATTTTGTCTCCAAAATATCCTTTGGAAACATCAAAAGAATCTTCTGTAAAAGTAGGAAACAAGTACAATACACCCCACGGAAAACGTAGATCCGCAGGTTTTGTTGGACGGGTAGCTGCACTTTGATTTTGCCCTAAATAAGGAAGACCTACCTGAATGGTAAACCCGTTTTTTTGTATTGCCTGAGAGACGGGAACTATTTTAGCCCCTTCGGTATTTTGTGCTCTCAGTCCTGTGGCGATGAGCCCTAGGAATAAAGCTATAATTATTTTTTTCATAATTATAACTTATAGTTTAATAATGTAGTTTACACCGTAATTAATAGGACGAGATTCTGTAGTACCTGCGGTAGCAGTAGTAAAGCTGTGGTTGTGATCTCCATTAGTTGATGTTCTACCTTTATCTATTACATCACTTGTTTGAAGAGGTGAATACTTTAATTCAGTGTCCCATCCTCCACCTCCATCCCTCCTTGGTGCAACTTTGTATAATTGATCACTTGTTGCGACGTCAGTAATATTAGCTTGACCACCACCACTAGTTGCATTAGTAAACATATTATGATAATGATTACCATCATTACTAGTATTCCCTGTATGATTATGACTTTTATTATCAGAACTTTGAACAGCTTTTAAATTATTTGATTGTATTTCTGCGGCATAATCAGGGTTTTCTCCTGCTCCTCTTAAAAACATTCCTCGTAAATCTGGAGCTTTATCCCCAACAAGCGCTCGTAAGGGAGCTCCACCCAAAGCATCTGCAGGTAAGGCAGATCCATCACACATTACCCACCCTACTGGTGCAGTAGTCCCAACAAAGGGCATAATAGAACCTGTTGGCACACCATTGCTCGCTGCAATAGCATACGGTACTTGTTTTAGTTTTTCATCAGAAATGGTTGTTGAACCTTCTGAAATTCTTAGATAGGCCTGCGTATTAGCTATCACTATATTATTAGTTTCTCCTGGTTCCAAAACTGCTGAAAAAACACCAAAAGCATCTGTAGTAACTGTTTTAGTAACTTCATAAATAGCAACATTAGAGCCGTAATAAATACGAAAAGTCAAACTAATAGTCGAACTAGTTCTTGCAACATTATTATTATCTCTTGCAATTCCTTGAATAGCAATTCCAGCCACATTTGCAGATGATTGCCCGTAATTGATTGCTACTGTAAGCAACATTAATAACGAAAGTAATTTTGTTCTCATAACGAATTGATTTTAAATTTATTTTTACTGGTTGTATTGCGTTTTATTGCCCCTTTGTGAAGGCGAAAAATTAAATTAAGGCGCGAAAATAATTGCTTTTTATTGAATACCACTAGCCCATTCAGACAAATCGATAGCCCATTCGGACATTTTTTAACAAAAATTTCTGTTAACAACCTTAAATCCGCAAGTTTAAAGCACCAAAGTTTGTAGATTTTATTTTGACAAATACCCAATATCTTTTGGGTAGAAAAGCACGATTATTCCATTTTGACTATATTTTTTTCTGAAAGTTGCTAAGTAAAAATTATTGTAGCCCCTTATACGTTTGGAGTACTATTTTAAATTTCAAATAGTACATTTGAGATTGGAAATACAAGAAATAGAGTTTAAAAGAAAAGCTAAAATTCCTATGATTTTCATGGATGCTGGAACAAAATATCGAAAGATACTTAGATGAATATAGCTATCGATTATACAGGTCAATACACCAGTAAAGTATATTTGATAATCTAATTATAAAGATGATGAGCCAAAATCATATTGTTTTACAGAAAATTAAAACAAGTAGATAACTGTACAGCTCTACTGATTTATTTTCTTTAAACCACGTTAAAGAAGTGAACAAATTTAAACGACACTATAATGAACCGAATAGCTCATTAGGACACTTTTTGGGAATAGGTATTGAAATAAAAAATAGAAGTTGATTATTTTAGACGTAAATCAGAAGGTAGTTTGTCATGCTTTTTTTTGAAAGCAGCGCTAAATTTACTGGGACTATCATACCCTACTTCTAGCGCAATTTGTTTGATTTGCATACTCGAATTTTCAAGTAGTTGCAAAGCCAGTTCCATTTTTTTATCTATATTATATTGCAGAATCGAAATTCCGTAAACCGACTTGAAGTCTGTTTTTAATTTTGAATTCGAGATACGGAGCTTCTCAGCCAACGCATCTATCCCAATAAAAGGTTTGGATAAATTTGTACTAATCAGCAATTCACATTTTGCTATTTTTTTATAATCAACAATTCCATTTTCTTGGTAATCATCTGCTCGATTATCTGCAAAAACATTATTAAAAAAAGAAGTTAATAAGCTCAAGGATTGTGATTTCAAAATAGTTTTATTTAAAACATTCGAATTAAACGTTTTATACGTATCTAAAATTTCTTGAGACAATTCTACAGCATTAGGCACAATATCTTGATAAGACACAAAACCTTTATCTGAATCTAAAAACTTTTTAAAAGGAAGCGCGCTATCCAATTGATCCAAGGGAATATGATCTTGAATCCAACTTGGACTTACATAATAGATATAAAACAGGCATTTAGATCCCTTGTAAAAACAAGCACCTACATCAACCCCTGGTTTTTTAAAAGCCCAAAATTTATTTTGGAAAGGCATTTTATTAATAAAGACATTATTTAATTGCACTTCGCTATTAAAAACTGAAAATGTTATTGAATAATGCTCACTAGGAATATCTGGAGCATAGACTGATTTGATTACGCTATCGTGCTTAAATTCTATATCGGTTATCGTTAGCCATAAACCTTCATCAATTTTCCGATAACGCATTGAACCCTTTATAAAAAGATTATTCCGTACTACTAATTGCTCCTGTGCAATATGTTTGCTACCGGGGCTTTTTATAGTAGACTCTATGAATAATTCGGGCGTGTTTGCCACAAATGGGAATTCGAAAAAACCGTCCTGATAGAACTTAAAATTAGGCTTAATAAATTGGAACCATTTTTTTAAATTCATACCATATAACAATTGAAAAACTTTTTTTTATTATTCTTATCCTCCTTTTGTACGGGATAAAATTAAAGTAGCGTACGAAAATAACTTTTTTTTTGTGAATATTACAACTCCATTTTTACATTTTTTTTAAAAAACAACTATTAAAACTAAATATAACTTAAAGATTGACAGAACTTTCGTGTTAGCGCGCTACATGTTTTTGCTTATTTACTGTAGAAAAATACAATTTATTGCTAAACCATCAGTCTCTAGATTAAAAGAATGAAGATGCAAAAAAAGTAATCGTCATCTGCTTTACCCTAGAAATAACAAGAGCGAAGCGCCATAACCACGTAATAACTTGACAAAAAAAAACGCAAATCCACAGATGATTGCATCTGCGAATTTGCGCTAGAATATTTTTTTCTACGAAAACCTATTGAGTACTTGTATTTAAATGTTACAAATTTTCAAAGAAATCATTTCCTTTATCATCTGTAATAATAAAAGCAGGGAAGTTTTTCACTGTGATTTTACGTACCGCTTCCATACCTAATTCTTCAAAGTCTACTACTTCTACTTTTAAGATGTTATCTTGAGCCAAAATAGCCGCTGGACCACCTATAGAACCTAGGTAGAAACCACCGTAAGTTTTACATGCATCCATTACTTGTTTGGTTCTATTTCCTTTGGCAAGCATAATCATACTTCCGCCCGCTTTTTGAAATTCTTCTACATAAACATCCATTCTACCAGCCGTGGTTGGACCAAAACTTCCCGACGGCATTCCGTCTGGAGTTTTAGCTGGACCGGCATAATACACGGGATGATTTTTAAAATACTCTGGCATAGGTTTACCTGCATCTAATAATTCTTTGATTTTAGCATGTGCAATATCACGCGCTACAATTAAAGTTCCGTTCAATTTCAAACGCGTCTTAATAGGATATTGAGACAGTTTTTTAAGAATATCAGCCATAGGTTGGTTCAAATCAATTTCAACAGCAGGCTCTAAATGTGGTGGAGTTGCCGGCAATAAACGCCCTGGATTCACCTCAAGCTGCTCTACAAAAATACCGTCCTTAGTAATTTTTCCTTTTATATTTCTATCAGCAGAACACGAAACTCCTAATCCTACAGGGCAAGAAGCGGCATGACGCGGCAAACGAATTACACGTACATCATGCGTAAAATATTTCCCTCCGAACTGTGCTCCAATAGCACTTTCTTGGCAAATTTGTTGCACTCTCTGCTCCCATTCTAAATCGCGGAATGCTTGACCAGCCATGTTTCCTGTAGTTGGCAAGTGATCAAAATATCCAGCAGAAGCTTTTTTCACTGCTGCCAAATTGGCCTCAGCAGAAGTACCACCAATTACAAATGCCAAGTGATATGGCGGACAAGCAGAAGTTCCTAAATCCATAATTTTGGCACGTACAAATGCATCCATCGACTTTTCGTTCAAAAGCGATTTTGTTTGTTGGTACAAATAGGTTTTGTTGGCTGAACCTCCACCTTTTGCTAAAAATAAGAATTCATACGTAGCTCCTTTCTTAGAGTAAATATCAATTTGTGCTGGAAGATTAGAACCGGAATTCTTTTCTTCGAACATACTGATTGGCACAATTTGAGAATAACGCAGGTTTTTCTCTTGGTAGGTGTTGAAAATCCCTTTTGAAAGCCACTCGGCATCATCTACACCTGTGTATACATTTTCTCCTTTTTTAGCCATTACAATCGCTGTTCCGGTATCTTGACAAGATGGCAATTGTCCATCAATAGCTACTGCAGCATTTTGCAATAAATTATACGCCACAAAACGATCGTTATCGGTTGCTTCTGGATCATCCAAAATAGCACGTAATTTTTCTAAATGTGACGTACGAAGCATAAAAGAAACGTCTTTCATGGCCTCTTGCGAAAGCAACTCTAAACCCTTTGGATCAACGGTTAAGATTTCTCTGTCGCCTAATTGCTCTACTTTTACAAAATCGGATGTGATTTTTCGATACTGTGTATCATCTTTTAAAATTGGATAGGGATCCTGGTATATAAAGTCCATTGTTTTATTGTTTTTTTTAGAATCCAAATATAAGAATTGTACCAGAAACTACTATTAATTTATATCATCTTATGACTTAGAATAATTATAAATAGAAGGATTTTTGTGTATTGTAACTATTTAAGTTGCTATTCGAATTGTAAAAAAAGTACTTATTTACATTAAATTGGAAACAAGATATTAACGTTTTATAAGGAAATGCATTAAAAAGAGTATTCTTTTAAAACATTATTTCAACAATTGAAAGTGATTTAAAAGCAAATAAATTCAAAACAAAATTGAATATGTTTCGAAACGTTCCTTGCGATAATTACAATTGAATTCAGGTATCACATGTAACTTATAGCAGAATATTTAAAATATAAAACTGTAGTATTTTTTTGTAATCAATAATTTAAAATACACATATTACAGTATTATTAACAATAAAAAGCATTTATTTTACATTTTTTTAACATAAAATATACATCGTAATGTTTTTTTGTTAAATTCGTCTCCAGTTTAAATCATTTTTTTAAACAACTAACTAAAACCCAAAATCAATGAAAACAAAATTACTAGGTAAAATTGTGCTCTTTGCATCCGTTTCCTTATTAACAATCGAGGGATACGCACAAGATGCCTCAAAATTCGTGAAACAAAAAACTACAGATGAAAAAGGAAAGCCATCGCTAATTGTTTTTTATAAACAATCCACCTACAAATCATCAGATGCAGAAAAGGTATTCACAGAACAATTAGGTCTAAAAAGCAACTCTAATTTTCATAAAACAAGGTCTGAAACTGATAAATTAGGATATTCACATGAAAAATTTCAATTGTACCATCAAGGTATAAAAGTGGAATTCTCTACGTATACCTTACACTCTAAAGAAGGAAAATTAGAATCCATGAGTGGTGATTTTTATTCCCCAGAAAAAACCAACACTAAAGCGGCTTTAAGCAACCAACAAGCTTTTGAAATAGCACTACAAAAAATAGGAGCTAAAAAATATCTTTGGGAATCACCAGAAGATGCTAAAATGATGAGCTACGAAAAACCTACTGGAGAATTAGTTTTTCTTCCAGCGGGAGTAAGTTTACAATCAAAACAAAAGGACAACAACTTGAGGCTGGCTTACAAATTTGACATGTACGCTTCATTCCCTGTAAGTCGCGGAGATGTTTACATTGATGCCGTTACAGGAGAAGTTTTGCTTTATAATGCTACCATCAAACATTTAGGAGAATATAGTCATGGTCGTCAAACTAATTCTACTGAAAGAGCAACTGCAAAAACTACTTCTAGTGCGGCTGTAATTGCAAATGCTGCAACACGATATAGCGGTACTCAATCTATTCAGACAGCTTTAAGCGGTTCATCTTACATATTATCTGATGCTACCCGAGGTTTAGGTGTACAAACTTATAACTCAGCTAGAACAGCCACTTATCCTACCACTAATTTTACCGATGCAGATAACAACTGGACTGCAGCAGAATTTAACAATACCAACAAAGATAACGGAGCTCTAGATGCGCATTGGGGAGCCGAGAAAACATACGATTATTTTTCAACGAAACATGGACGTAATAGTTATGATAATGCAGGAGCAAAAATAAAAAGTTATGTTCACTACAACCTAATTGCAGCTGGATATCCTGACAACAACAATGCTTTTTGGAACGGTTCAGTGATGACTTATGGCGATGGAAGTGGTACTGGCGGATTTGATGTATTAACAGCATTAGACGTAGCGGGTCACGAAATAGGCCATGCCGTTTGTAGCAACACAGCTAACTTAACGTATCAAAACGAGTCTGGAGCAATGAATGAAGGATTCTCAGATATCTGGGGAGCTTGTATTGAGTTTTCAGCAGCACCAACAAAATCAACATGGCTTATTGGAGAAGATATTGAAAGAAGAACTGGTCATTTATCACTTCGTTCAATGAGTAATCCAAATGCTGAAGGTCAACCAGATACCTATAAAGGAACTAACTGGTATGCAGGAACCGCAGATTCAGGCGGAGTACATACCAACAGTGGAGTTTTAAATCACTGGTTTTATATTTTATCTATCGGGAAATCTGGTACAAATGACATCGGAAGTGTTTTCAATGTAACGGGAATTACGATTGCAAAGGCAGAAAAAATAGCATACCGTTTAGAAAGTGTTTATTTATCAGCAAATTCAAATTATGCTAATGCAAGAACATACGGCATTCAATCAGCAGTAGATTTATATGGAGCAGGTTCACCAGAAGTAATAGCAACAACAAATGCATTTTATGCTGTAGGAATTGGAGCTGCTTATGCTGGCACAGCAGATACTGTTGCACCTTCGGCACCAGCAAGCTTAGCAGCTTCAGGAACAACTGCAACCTCAACCAACTTGACTTGGACTGCCTCAACGGACAATGTTGCGGTTACTGGCTATAATGTGTACCAAGGAACAACCTTGCTAACTACTGTTACAGGAACATCCTATACCGTTTCAGGATTAACAGCAGCTACTGCTTATACTTTCACCGTAAAAGCAAAAGATGCCGCGGGGAATCTATCAGCTGCTAGTAATGCAGTAAACGTTACTACAACTGGAACTACTGTAACTTACTGTGTTTCTAAAGGAAGTAATGCAACTTCAGAATACATTGATTATGTTGCATTAGGAGGAATTGCCAATACATCTGGCGCAAATGCAGGATACGGAAACTTTACAGCTTTGACAGGAAATGTACCTTACGGATCAAATACGATCACTTTTAGTGCAGGTTTCAGTGGAACTGCTTACACTGAATATTGGAAAATCTGGATTGATTATAACAAAAATGGTGTTTTTGAAACCACAGAACAAGTTGTTTCTGGATCTTCGTCAAGTAGTACAAACCTAACTGGTACCTTTACGGTTCCTACAACAGCATTATCTGGACCTACCCGCATGAGAGTTTCCATGAAATACAACGCAGCACAAACAGCTTGTGAAACTTTTTCATATGGTGAAGTAGAAGATTATACCGTAAACATTGGTGGAGCTGCAATAGCAGGGTTTACTACAAGTATTGCAGATGGTCTAGGAAATGAAAACAATATTTTTGATTACACTATATCTCCAAACCCGTCTTCAGAATTTTTAAATGTTAGAATGGTAGATAATCGCAACGCTAATTACACCATTTATAATTTATTAGGAAAACAAGTAGAAATAGGGAAAGTTTCTGAAAATGCAATTAATGTAAGTAAACTAGCTTCTGGGGTTTACCTTTTAGAAGTAAATGACGGTCAAAAGACAATGACCAAGAAATTCATTAAAGAATAAATTATCTCATACATTGATCAAAAAAGGGGTTGTCTATTGTAGACAACCCCTTTTTAATTTTTATTTCTACCAACATTTACATGATAAAAAGATAATCCTGAAACACTATAAAGCATTATCTACAGCTCAAATGATTTTGTTATATGCTCCAAAACAAATCTCCTTGCTAAATAATACTAGTATCAAAAACGGATCTAGCTAATCGTCTTAAAAACATCCTAAAACCTAAATTGGGAAAATTGTTCAAGCACTATTTATACAATCCTATTTAGGGTCAAAAAAGAGTATTAAAGACTATATTTTAAATCTTAGAACAAAACTGTCTGTAATATTATAGTATTTACATGTAACTATTTTTAAAAAAACCAGCTCGCCACAAAAATAGCCGTAATTACACATATCACGTCTACCAGCAACATGGTTCCTAAAGCGTAACGAGTATTTTTGATGTTTACCGAACCAAAATAAACCGCAATTACATAAAAAGTACTTTCGGCGCTGCATTGAAAAATACTACTCAAGCGAGCCGTTAAGGAATCAGGACCAAAAGTATTCATAGAATCTATCAAAAACCCTCTAGAACCCGCAGAGCTAAATGGACGTAGCAAGGCTACTGGCAACGCATCTGTGATTTCTTTGCTTACGCCCATGTTAGAGAAAATAAAAGCAATCCAGTTGCTAATGATTTCAAATAAGCCACTGTTTCTAAACAAGGAAATTGCCACAAGCATACCTAACACATAAGGAAATATGGTAACTCCTGTTTTAACACCATTGTTAGCACCTACCACAAAGGCATCAAATACCGTAGTACTTGCATCGGTAAATTTCTTTTCGTTTATGAAAGCAAAAATCAACGTAAAAGCGATAATAGCTATCAATATCAAAGCAGAAAGATTAGAAGTAAAGTAATTTTTACCAATTAAATCCAACTGATTCACGTACATCAACAAACCTATTATAGCTGCTATTAACGTAATTAAAACCAATACTAAAGAAGCACTCTTGAAATTAATTTTTTGCTTAATACCCACAATCAAAAAAGCAGCAATTGTACCTATGAAGGACGTAATAATACAAGGCAACATCACATCGGCTGGATTGCTTGCATTTGCAGCAGCACGGTAGCCAATAATTGAAGTAGCTATCAAAGTAAGTCCTGAGGCATGCAAACACATAAACATGATTTGCGCATCACTAGCTTTGTCTTTTTCAGGATTTATTTCTTGTAAACTTTCCATAGCTTTGAGGCCAAAAGGTGTTGCAGCCGAATCTAAGCCAAGAAAATTAGCTGCAAAATTCAACGTCATATAGGATATCGATGGGTGATTTTTGGGAATACTCGGAAATACTTTTACAAAAACAGGACTTAAAGCTTTGGCTAATTTCCCTGAAGCGCCTGAAATTATTAACAGCTCCATCAACCCACAAAAGAAAGCCAAATAGGCCATTAATGGCAAAACTAAATCCAGTAAAGTACTTTTACAAGTAGGTAATAAACCATCTGATTTTTGTACGCCACTATAGATTTTTACCGTTTTATTTTTAAATACATAAGTTGTATCCGCGTTTAAAGTATCGCGATTGACAATCATGGTTTGATCTGGTGCATTTTTGATACTGTCTTTGATAAAAAGCGGCAATTGCTCCGGCATTTTTTCAGAAATCAAAATCGGGTCGTCTTTTTTTCCATTTAAGACATAATCAATTGTGTAGGTATTTGAAGTGAACAAACTCACTACCACAAAAACAATTGATGAAATAAAAATAACCAGCCAAAATCTACTCAATACCATAACTTATAATTTTTGTAAATGTAATAAATCAATGTTCAATGTCAATTGCAATGTCAATTTCAGTAAAAGAATTTTAAAATTGTATTTGCCATTGAATTTTGATATTGCCATTGAAGTTACTTACACATGAATAATCTCGTCTTCAATCAACAACTCTTCTCTACGCAAACGCAAAAATATTTGTGCTACAGCAATCGTATCTCGCTCGCAATAGGTTACAATACGATCAATGTCCGTTTCTACATAAAATACATGACCCACTTGACTGCCATCGATATCGCCTTTTGAAGAAGGAATTCCGAGCACTTTACACATTAATTTCAAGGACGTAAAATGTTTGTAATCGCCAAATTTCCATAATTCTAGAGTATCTAAATGTGGAATTTCCCAAGGTTTTTTTCCAAATAAATTCAACTTGTCTGGAATTGCAATGTTATTGATAATCATTCGCCTAGCCAAAAAGGGAATGTCAAATTCTTTGGCGTTGTGTCCGCACAAAACATGCTGCGGTTGATTGAAGTGATTGTTGAGCAAATTATTAAAGTCGGAAAGTATTTTTTTCTCATCGCCAAAAAAACTCGTTACTCGAAAATTACGAATGTCACCTTTGATGGTAAAATAACCTACCGAAATACACACAATTTTACCAAACTCGGCCCAAATACCTGCTCGATCATAAAAATCTTCGGGAGAAAACTCTTCTTTGCGTTGGTATTGGGTTTTGTGTTCCCACAGCGATTGCATTTCCGGATCTAAAGCATCGTAATTTTCAGATTCAGGAACAGTTTCGATGTCTAAGAAAAGGATGTTGTTGAGATTTATTTTTTCGATCATTTTTTATGGCACGCAGATGACGCTGATTTAAAAGATTTACACGGATATTCCTAAACGAATATAAAAAAAATATTCATAACCAACTAAAATAAACTATGTTGCGGGGAAGGATTTTCGTGTTCTAATAACCATTTTTTGCGCCATAAACCTCCTGCATAGCCTGTTAATGAACCATCACTACCAATTACTCTGTGACACGGAACCACAATCCACAACGGATTTTTCCCATTGGCCGAAGCAACAGCTCGAATGGCTTTTGGGTCGCCGATAAATTTGGATTGTTCTAGATACGTTCTTGTTTTCCCATACGGAATATCAAGTAATGCGTTCCAAACTTTTTGTTGAAAATCAGTTCCCTTGGGATTGAGTTTAAAGGTAAAATGTCTTCTTTTGGCATCGAAATATTCTTGAAGTTGCTGTACAGCCTCTTGTAAAAAGTCGGGAATTTGAGCTGATACTTCACCCTCTTCTAACACTCTTATTTCAGAAATACCATTTACATCACCGGTAATAGCAGCAATTCCTAACGGCGTTTTAATGTAGACTGTTTCCATTTTTTAAAGGTAAAAAAATAATCATTGTAGACTACATACGGTCATAAAAAAACCATTCGTACTTGCGAATGGTCTTTGTTTTTAGCCCTGATAGAAGCGGCATCCTCTTGTGGTAGCGCTAGCGAACACAAGAGATATAGCGGATAGCAGGATATAGCTCCTAAAAAACTTTATTTTACATGAGAATATACGTAGGCTTCTAGCGCTTTCAATTCCTCGTCAGACATGGCTTTTGTGAGTGCAAAATTAGCTTTCATCACCTCGTATTGACTTGGGTCTACAATTGGCTCGCCTTCACCTTTTAAAAACGTGACCATGTCAGCATTTTTACTTTTATAAATACCTGCAATATCTTGTAAGCTGGGACCAATTACCTTTTTGTCAATTTGGTGACAGGCGATGCAATTTCCCTTTCCTTCAAAAATTTCTTTTCCTAAATCTACTGGAGTTTGAGCAACTTCTTCAGTAGTTGTTGGGTACAAGGATTCTTTCTTTGTTTCTTCTTTTTTACAAGATAGAAAGCAACATACAGCAATCATGCAAAGGATCTTTTTCATTATTTTTTATTTAAAAGTATTGCCGCTTCTTTGGCAAAATAAGTCGAAATCAAACTAGCTCCTGCACGCTTGATGCACATTAACTGCTCCATCATGGTTTGATCGTGATCTAACCAACCTCTTTCGGAAGCGGCTTTGATCATGGCATATTCGCCAGAAACATGATATACCGTTACAGGCACATGCACTGCATTTTTTACTTCGCGAACGATATCTAAGTATGCAATTCCAGGTTTTACCATGACCATATCAGCGCCTTCTTCAACATCCCAAAGTGCTTCTTTGATGGCTTCAAGACGATTGGCATAATCCATTTGATAGGTTTTTTTATTTTTTGGAACTACTACATCAGCGTCTTTTGGAGCAGAGTCTAAAGCATCGCGAAACGGTCCGTAAAATGCCGAAGCATATTTAGCAGAATAACTCATGATGCCCACGTTATGATACCCTGCAGCATCTAAACCTTGGCGCAAGCGTAGTACACGTCCGTCCATCATATCGCTTGGCGCTACAAAGTCGGCACCGGCTTGAGCGTGAGACACGGCCATTTTTACCAAAGCTTCATTCGTCGAATCGTTTTCTACATCACCGTTTGCAATGATTCCGTCATGACCATAAATAGAATACGGATCCAAAGCCACATCAGGCATGACAATCATTTCTGGACAAGCGGCTTTGATGGCGCGAATGGCATTTTGCATGAGTCCGTTTGGGTTCCAGGCTTCAGTACCGGCGTTGTCTTTTAGATTTTCGTCGACTTTTACATAAATATTTACTGCTCGAATTCCTAAATCGAATAATTCTTGCACTTCTTTTACAGTTAAATCAATAGAACGACGAAAAATTCCTGACATAGATGGAATTTCTACCTGTACGTTTTCGCCTTCGGCAATAAACATTGGAAACATAAAATCACTTGGACTTAATGTAGTTTCTCTAACTAACGAACGAATTGATTCGTTTATTCTTAAACGACGACCTCTTTGTAATGGGAACATATATATTAGCTTTTAGCTTTCAGCAATTAGCTTTCGGCAATTAAAATTTTATTTGTTATATAGCTTAGATATTAAACTATTGAGCATTTTTTTAATTTCTTCAACTTGAAATAATAGTTTTTCACTTGACTCATTATTGATGAAATTTAAATCTCGACTCAGTATAAATTGATATTCTAATTCATTTGCTGATCCAAATGCAATTATTAAAAATCGAGCAAAATCTTTATCTGAATTCCTTCCACAACCTTCAGCAATATTAGTCGAAATTGAACTTGCGGATCTTTTCATTTGGCTAGTTAAGCCGAAAAGCTCTTCTTTTGGAAAATTATGTGTCATTTTATAGACATCAAGAGTTAATTGATGTGATTTTTGCCAAACTACAAAATTTTTAAAATCCTTCATGCTTTTAAATTTAGGCTAATGGCTACAAGCTGAGCGCTAATTGCTTTAAATCCACTCAACAGGAATCTCCAACACTTTCAATAATTTCTCCTCTTCACTTCCTGATTCTGGATGATGGTCGTAAACCCACTGAACATGTGGCGGCAAACTCATCAAAATACTTTCGATTCTTCCATTGGTTTTTAGGCCAAATAAAGTGCCTTTGTCGTGCACCAAATTGAACTCAACATAGCGACCTCTTCGTATTTCTTGCCAGGTTCTTTGTTCTGCGGTATATGGTAAATTTTTTCGTCTTTCTAATATTGGAACATAAGCGGTTAAAAATGAATTACCAACTTCGGTTACAAAGTTAAACCAGTTTTCCATCGACATTTGCTCGGTTGCTTTGCAGTAATCAAAGAATAATCCGCCGAGTCCGCGAGCTTCATTACGATGTGCGTTCCAGAAATAGGCATCGCATTGTTTTTTAAACTTGGGATAAAAATCTAGATTGTGCTTATCACAAGCGGTTTTACAGGTTTGGTGAAAATGAATCGCATCTTCTTCAAATAAATAATAGGGAGTTAAGTCCTGTCCGCCACCAAACCAACTGTTGATAATATTTCCTTTATCGTCATACATTTCGAAATAGCGCCAATTGGCATGAACCGTAGGTGCCATTGGGTTTTTAGGATGTATTACCAAACTCAATCCGCAGGCAAAAAAATCGGCTTCACCTACATTGAATAATTTTTGCATCGAATCGGGTAATTTTCCATGCACTGCCGAAATATTCACACCGCCTTTCTCGATAACATTTCCGTTTTCGATTACACGTGTTCTTCCTCCGCCGCCTTCTGGACGTTCCCAAAGATCTTCCTTGAATTTGGCTTGACCTTCAACGGCTTCTAAGCCAGCAACAATCTGGTCTTGAAGATTTTGTATGTATTGGTAAAATTTATTTTTCATTGTACAATTCATATAATTCCATGTCTAATGGCTCATCATTAGTTGGAGTAAATTCATTTTGCAAAGTTTTTTGCCAAACGAAACCGTTATTCTCAGCTACTTTTACACTTCCTAAATTACTTTTATGAGCTATAATCTGAAGTGTTTTCAAACCTAAATACTCAAAAGCAAAATTTGTCATTTCTTTTACCGCAAATGAAGTCAAACCATTTCCTTCATATTCCGAACCAATACAGTATGCAAATTCTCCTTGGTTTTTATCCCAATCGAGTTTTTTAATAATAATTAAACCTATAATTTGTTGGTTGTTTTTATCTCGAATAGCAAAAGTAAAATTTGTCTTCTCTTCTATTTCTTTATTTTTAATTGAAATATAGGCTTGTGTTTTTTCTAAAGAACTATTCATTTCCAATGTTACTGGAAAAAATAATTTTAATCGTTCCTTATTATCCAACATAAACTGATACAACTGATTGGAATCAATTGGTTGCAGTTTGTAAACTATGTAATTTTCAAATTTCAAACTATTGTTTATACTCCTTCACCGCATCAATAAAGGCTTTGGCGTGATCCACAGGGATATTTGGTAAAATACCGTGGCCTAAATTCACAATATATTTGTCTTTTCCGAATTCGTCAATCATTTCATGAACCATTTTCTTAATTACTGGAATTGGAGAAAATAATCGAGAGGGATCAAAATTACCTTGTAAAGTGATGTTTCCACCTGACAAATAACGTGCATTTCTAGGCGAGCAAGTCCAATCTACTCCTAGTGCAGAGGCTTTACTTTTACCCATTTCGTTCAAAGCAAACCAACATCCTTTACCAAAAACAATAACTGGAGTTACCTCAGCTAAGGCATCAATGATTTGGTTGATGTATTTCCAGGAGAATTCTTGATAATCAACTGGCGATAACATACCGCCCCAAGAATCAAAAATCTGAACGGCATTCACACCTGATTTTACTTTTTCTAATAAGTATAAAATAGTGGTATCGGTAATTTTTTGTAATAAAGTGTGCGCCGCTACTGGATCAGAGAAACAGAATCCTTTGGCAGTATCAAAACTTTTAGAGCCCTTGCCTTCAACAGCATAACAAAAAATAGTCCATGGCGAACCCGCAAAACCTATTAAAGGCACCTCATCGTTCAACATTTCTTTGGTTAATTTTACCGCATCAAAAACGTATCCCAAAGTTTCATTTACATCCGGAACATAAACTTGGTTTACTTGCTCCATGGTACGAATAGGATTCGGGATAATTGGTCCTAAATTGTCTTTTAATTCCACGTGAATTCCCATAGCACGAGGCACTACAAGAATATCCGAAAATAAAATGGCAGCATCTGGAGCAATTCTACGAATAGGTTGAACCGTAATTTCGGCAGCTAATTCTGGTGTTTCGCAACGAGTGAAAAAATCATATTTGTCACGCAAAGCTCTAAATTCTGGTAAATACCTACCCGCTTGACGCATCATCCAAACTGGCGGACGCTCTACTACTTCTCCTTTTAACGCTCTTAAAAACAGGTCATTTTTAAGTACTTTTGCTTGATTATCGGTGCTGTTCATTTTAATATGCTTTGTGACTTTTAGTTTGTCTAATTTTTTAATTTATGATCTTTACGTAAACATTCCGCAGTGGGAATTACGATTCTTTATAATATGCAATCACTTCCTCAATTACTTCTTCGATAATAGGAAATTCAGGTATGACAATGTTCTTAATTTTCTTTGATTCTAATGACGATGCTGTTGTGGTGCCAATACAAAAACAAACTTCGTCTTGAATTGTATTATTAGTGAAATAACTTTCCACAGCCGATGGACTAAAGAAAAGAATACCATCAAATTTTTCCTGACTTGAAATCTTAAAAGGAGTAAGTGTAGTTTGATACACCTCAATCTCATTAAAAATGATTCCAGCATCTTTTAACGCAGCAGGAAGTGTTTCCTTACGCAGGTTCCCACTCAAAAAAGTAAAATGCTCTTTATTGTAAATCAGTGTAATTATCTCTGCAAGTTCAGAAGCGTAATCCATATACACATCTACAGTAAAGCCATGTTGCTCTAGCAATTCTTTGGTTTTTATGCCTACACAAAACACAGGTTTAGTTTTTAAAACCTCCCAACCATTTTGTTCTATTAAACTCAAAACTGCATTTTGACTGCTGAAAATCAAATTCGCATTGATACTTTTTAAATCAAACAAATTGTTTTTTATTTCGATAAAATCTTCTTCTAAAAGATCAAAATCAGCATCAATAAAAACTTTTCTTTGAGCATCTGTTAGTGTTCTGGTCGATAAAATACTTTTTTGACTCATTATTTTTTTAATTTCTCTTTTATAGATTTCATCAATGCTACACCGCCATTTTCAAGGATTTCTTGTGCGCAGAAATACCCTAATTTTTTCCATTCTTGCATGGGAACTGTTTTCTCAATTTCGATTTTTTCTTTACCATCAATAGAAAACAAAACTCCTTTGAAGACAATATCATCGGCTACAAAAACGGCTAAAGCACCAATAGGTGCCGTACAACCACCTTCTAAAGTTTTAAGAAATTGTCTTTCAATGTGGGTACATATTTCAGTGTCAATATCATTCAGTTCGTGCAATGCCTGTCGAGAATACTCATCATTTGCCATTGCTACAACAAGCATAGCTCCTTGCGCTGGTGCTGGAATCATCCAGTCTAGATCAATATAATCTCCTGGTTTAAGATTGATTCTTTCTAGCCCTGCTGCTGCAAATACGGCTCCACTCCAGTCGCTTTCTTGTAGTTTTTTCATGCGTGAATTTACATTTCCGCGCAAATCAACTACAGTATGATTGGGGTATTTATTAAGCCATTGTGCTTGACGGCGTAAACTACCCGTAGCGATTGTTCCTGTACTATTTAAAAAATCTAGATTTCCTTTATGAACTAAAATATCGAGTGTATTGGCTCTTTCAAGAACTGCAGCTTGAACAATTCCTTGTGGTAATGCAGTTGGAACATCTTTCATAGAATGTACCGCAATATCAACATCGCCATTAATCATAGCAACATCCAGTGTTTTGGTAAAAATTCCGGTGATTCCTAATTCGTAAAGTGGCTTATCAAGAATGATATCACCTTGAGATTTTACGGCAACAATTTCGGTTTTGTATCCTAAATCGTTTAACTTATTTTGAACAGTGTGGGCTTGCCAAAGTGCGAGTTCACTATCACGGGTTCCTATGCGTATCGTTTTGTTCACTATTTTAATTTTTTCAACCCATGAGAAATGAAGTTCTCTCCTGATTTGATTTTAATGGCGCCAACTTTATTTAGCCGTTGCTCCTATTTTAAAAACTTTCTCAATCCATTCAATACTTTCATCCACCATAGTGTTATCATCTTTTAAATGATTGGCAAAATGGGTAGTAATTTTTTGGATAATGCGGTTGCTGATTATTTCCGCTTGCTCTTCATTGAAATTTGATATTTTCTTGCTTTGAAAATCAAGTTCAGAAGCTTTTATCGCGTTCAATTTTGCTTTCAAAGCATTAATTGTTGGCGCAAACTTTCTGCCTTTGGTCCAAGTGATGAACTCTTCCTTAATTTCTTCGATAATCGCTTCGGCAGCTGGAATGTGTTTTTTTCTGTTTTCTAAAGTTTCATCTGTCAACTGTGACAAGTAATCCATGTGAATTAAGGTCACTCCATCCAGTTCTTCCACGTTTTCATGTGCATTTTTTGGAATTGACAAATCTAAAATCAACAATGGTTTTTTTAAATTCAAAATCGCTTTATCAATAGTTGGATTTTGTGCACCAGTGGCAACCACAACAACATCCGCTTTTTGTAATTCAAGATGCAATTCTGAATAATCCTTAACAATAAGATTTAATTTCCCAGCCAGTTTTTCTGCCTTTTCTTTAGTTCTATTGATTAAGGTTATGTGTTCGTTTTTAGTATGCTTTACTAGGTTTTCACAGGTATTTCGACCAATTTTTCCCGTACCAAAAAGTAATATGTTTTTGTTACCAATATCTTCTACATTTTTGATAATGTATTGCACTGCCGCAAAAGAAACTGATGTAGCTCCGGAACTTATCTCGGTATCCGTTTTTATTTTTTTACTGGCTTGGATGACAGAATTGACCAATCGTTCCATAAAAGCATTGGCTAAACCTAATCCTTTTGACTGTGAAAAACTGGATTTAATTTGAGCGATAATTTCAAAATCTCCTAGAATCTGACTATCAAGACCCGTTCCCACTCGAAATAAATGACTAATGGCTTCATGATTTTTATAAACAAATCCTACATTTTGAAAGGATTCAACAGAACCTTGACTATTCTCACAAATCAATTTGATCAATTGAAATGGATGTTCTGCAAAACCGTAAATCTCAGTACGGTTGCAGGTTGAAGTCACTATTAAACTCTCTATTCCTTCATTCTTAGCTTGCTCTAACAAACGAGTTTTTGCAACACCATCTAAACTAAACTTCCCTCTAATCTCTGCATCGGCTTTCTTGTAGCTTAACCCAACCGCGTAAAAATATTGATGCTTTGATGTGTTATTGTTTTCCATATTTGCACTTTTCCAAAAAGTGAAACAAAATTAGTACTACAGTAGTTATAAAAATAACGCTAGAAGTTCTTTTTGTATCGCTTAATGATTTTTTGATTCTAATTGTATTTATTAACCAAAAAAACTTATTTTTGTAATGAAATCAAGTGCTTTGAATCTCTTTATTTAGAGTTGTTCTAAATAAATACGTTTCCTAAATATGATTTTTATATTAAAAAAATACCGCTATGAGTTCTGAAGAAATTATAAAAATTGAAGACGATTTTACGCTAATTCGGTTTCAAAATGATGGTATAAACCCTTTCCATGCACAACGCGAGGTGAGCAGCGGATTGATTCAGTTTCATTTTGGACTAAAAGGAAGTGCTAAATTTATTTTTAATCAAGGAAACTATGCGCTAGAACTCAAAGAGGAAAAATCATTATTACTTTACAATCCACAAAAAGAATTACCTCTTAATTTAGAACTAGCTCCAAATTCTTGGGTGATATCTGTAATTATTTCAATCAAAAAATTCCATGCGCTATTCTCTACCGAGGCAGATTATATTACTTTTTTGAGCGCTGATAATAAAGATAAAAAATATTATAACGAAGGAAACATTAGCCCATCAATGGCAATTGTGCTATCACAGTTGTTTCATTACAGCTTGCATCCATCCATAAAAAACTTGTATTACAAAGGCAAAGGGTACGAGTTATTGAGCCTTTACTTTAATAGAACAGAAGATCCAAATGCAGAGCAATGTCCTTTTTTAATAGATGAAGACAATGTGATCAAAATAAAAAAAGCAAAAGAAATCATTATTGCTAACATGGCTGAACCGCCAGGTTTACAAGAACTAGCAGATGAAATAGGTTTGAATTTAAAAAAACTCAAAATGGGTTTCAAACAAATTTATGGTGATACCGTGTACGGATTTTTATTTGACTATAAAATGGATTTTGCTCGAAAACTACTAGATAGTGGCTCCTATAACGTAAACGAAGTGGGGTTGAAAATAGGGTACAGCACCGGAAGCCATTTTATAACGGCATTCAAAAAGAAATTTGCTACCACTCCCAAAAAATATTTGATGTCCATAAACCCTAATATGCAGTAAACGATTGTTTTCGTATATTAAACAATAAATAAAAAATAGTTAATCGCAAAGTATAAAAAAGCAGGTTTAGTTACTTTTGCTTCATAAAAAAAAGACAAGATGAAAGGTGTATTATTAGTAAATTTAGGTTCTCCCGAAAGTCCAACTCCAAAAGATGTAAAACCTTATTTAGATGAGTTTTTAATGGACAAATATGTAATTGACGTTCCGTTTTTATTACGTGCATTACTAGTACGCGGAATCATTTTACAAACAAGACCTAAGAAATCAGCGGCAGCGTACGCTAGAATTTGGTGGGACGAAGGTTCTCCACTTGTAGTAATCTCTAGAAGAATGCACGAAAAGGTTCAAAAACTCGTGGATGTTCCTGTTGCTCTTGCTATGCGTTACGGCAATCCATCGCTTTTATCTGGATTACAAGAATTACATGATAAAGGTGTGACCGAAGTGATGCTTTTTCCGTTGTATCCGCAACACGCAATGGCTTCAACTACGACTATTCTAGAACTAGCAGAGGAACACCGCAAAAAGTACTTCCCAGAAATGAAATTCACAATTGTTCCAGCTTTTTACAACAAACCTGATTATTTGAAAAATCTAGCTGATTCTATAAAAGGGCATTTAGAAGGTTTTGATTACGATCATTTGTTGTTTTCATACCACGGAATTCCAGAACGCCACATTCGCAAAACAGACATCACCAAATCACATTGTAAAATAGATGGCTCTTGTTGCAATACACCATCACCAGCTCACGAATTTTGTTACCGTCATCAATGCTACGAAACCACAAAACAAGTGGTTAAATTGCTAGGAATCCCAGAGGGAAAATACAGCCAGACCTTTCAATCACGTTTAGCGGGCGACAAATGGTTGACTCCCTACACAGACGTCGAAGTTAACAAAATGCCAAAAAACGGCATTAAAAATCTAGCTGTAGTGACACCTGCTTTTGTATCAGACTGTTTAGAGACTTTAGAGGAAATTGCTATGGAAGCCAATGAAGAATTTTTACACCACGGTGGCGAAAAATTCATGGCCATTCCTTGTTTAAATGACGATGAAGATTGGTGTAAAACAGTAGGAAACTGGATTACTACCTGGACAGGCGTATCTACAACAGCAACGCTAGAAAAAACTACTGCATAAATGAATACCAGTACCGATGAGTTGGGAACGCAACCAATCAAAAAACTCTTGATTAAACAAGCGGTTCCTTCCTCTATTGGGATTCTCTTTATGTCTGTTAATATTTTGATAGACACCATATTTGTTGGGCAATGGATCGGTTCACTTGCAATTGCTGCAGTAACCGTTGTATTGCCCATCACTTTTTTAATTTCGTCATTAGGCATGGCTATTGGCGTAGGAGGCGGATCGGTTTTGTCACGTGCTTTGGGTGCAAACAACAAAGAAAAAGCATTGCAAACTTTTGGGAACCAAATAACGATGACTTTCATCCTAGCCTCAGTTTTTGTGGTATTCGGTTTGATATTTAGTGATGAAATGCTTTTACTTTTTGGGGCAAAAGGCGCCATTTTTAAACCCGCGCAAGAATTTTATTTTCCTATTATCATAAGCGTTCCCTTTCTAGCATTGTGCATGATGGGCAATAATGTCATTCGGGCTGAAGGAAAGGCAAAATTTGCCATGGTAGCCATGATCATTCCCGCATTTGTAAACATTGCTCTGGATATTCTTTTTATAAAATACATGGACATGGGTATTTTTGGAGCAGCTTTGGCCACAGCCATATCCTATACTACTTGTTTTTTATTTGTAGTATGGTACTTTGTTTTCAAGAGTCAATTGCAACTGCAACTCAAACATTTTTTATTCAACAAATCCATTGTCAAACAAATTACGTCCCTTAGCATTGTTACGTTTTCCAGGCAAGGTGTCGTTAGTCTTTTATCCATACTGTTAAACCACACATTGTATACCTATGGCGGTGAACACTCTGTTGCCATTTATGGGATTATCAGCAGAATGTTAATGTTTGCTTTGTTTCCTATACTTGGAATCACACAAGGATTTTTGCCTATTGCTGGTTACAATTATGGTGCTTCTAATTTTGCTCGTGTTAAGGAGAGTGTTCAGTTGTCCATTTTATATGCAGCGGTATTGGCTTCTCTAATATTTGTGGTCATCTTGGTATTTGCTCAACCAATTGTATCAGTTTTTACCACTGATCCCGAGGTTATAGCCCAAACGCCCAATGCCTTGCGATGGGTTTTTGCAGCATCACCTATTATTGCCATTCAATTGATTGGCGCTGCTTATTTTCAAGCTATTGGCAATGCCAAAAAAGCTTTACTTTTAACGTTAAGCAAACAAGGATTTTTCCTCATCCCGCTTGTGCTAATTCTACCAAATTTTTTCGGTATTTTTGGCGTATGGATTGCTTTTCCTATTGCCGATGTTTTATCAACAACATTGACTGGCTATTTATTAAAAAAAGAAATACATACTAAACTACTATAACGGTACTATGGAATACTATAATTACATAAAATCATTACACCTCATCTTTGTAATTACTTGGTTTGTGGGGCTTTTTAATATTGTTCGCCTTTTTGTTTACCAAATTGAAGCTGCAGATAAACCTTCACCCGAAAAAGAGATTTTACAAAACCAATTCAAAATAATGACGTACCGCATGTGGTACATCATCACTTGGCCATCGGCAATATTAGCCAGTATATTTGCATTTTGGATGTTGTTTTTCACCGATTTAGGTCGGGCGTGGCTTCAAATGCCTTGGATGCATGTCAAACTAGGATTTGTGTTTCTATTGTATTTGTACCATGCCAAATGCCACCAAATCTTTAATCAATTGCAACGAAACGAAGTGAGATACACCTCTAATTTTATGCGATTATGGAACGAAGGCGCTACAATTATACTTTTTGCCGTAGTATTTTTAGTGATTTTAAAAAATGCATTCAATTGGATTTACGGAGTAATTGGGATCATTTTGTTCTCTGTCATTTTAATGCTGGGTTTCCAATTTTACAAAAAAATTAGAGAAAGAAAATAGTTGAATTTTCAGTTCCCAACCGGGACTGAGACTGAGACTGTAAACTAAAAACCATGTTCAAAAGCTTCAAAATAGCAATGCTTTCCTTGCGGATTAGGATTTTCCTGTCCATGATTGTATTGATATTGATGGCCTCCGTTATATTAGCTTCGATTTCGATCATTCAATTTAAAAACGAAGCCAAAGAATACCACCAAGAACGACTGGAACGGAACGAAAATGCGGTTAAACAGCACATCAATTTTATTCTTTCAACTACTACTTATCCTTTAACGGCAGCAAACCTAGACCTCATCTTTAAGGATAAAATTCATGAATTGGCACACATTCATAATGTCGAAATTAATATTTACAGCCTTAACGGTCAGTTGTTAAAATCTTCAAAAGAATCTTTTTCGGTTGACAAAGTTGCACCACCAGTACCCAAATACATTTTGAAACTGGTGCGTTCCTCCATTGAAAAAAGGTATGTAGACATTAAAACCATTGACGGCAAAAAAAATCGTTCGGCTTTTAGCCAAATCAAAGATGACAAATTCAAGCCACTCGGAATTTTAAACTTGCCTTATGTAGAAGACGATGGATATTATGAAAATGAACTTAAAAATTTCTTAGTAAGACTAGGTCAAGTGTATACTTTTATGTTGCTCATGGCCTTTGCGCTAGCGTACTTCTTATCTTCCTACATTACAAAATCTTTAAAAACCATTTCGGATAAATTAAGCGAAACCAGTTTAAACCAAAAAAACGAAAAAATTGTTTTAGAGGCCAATAGCAAAGAAATAAATTTACTTATCAAGGCGTATAATGCCATGGTAGATGAACTGGAGAAAAGCGCCATCAAACTAGCACAAAGTGAGCGCGAAGAAGCTTGGAGAGAAATGGCAAAACAAGTGGCCCATGAAATTAAAAATCCGCTTACGCCAATGAGACTCACAGTTCAAAGTTTTCAACGCAAGTTTGACCCATTGGATGCCAATGTAAAACAGAAAATGAACGACTACTCTGAAACGCTCATTCAGCAAATCGACACCATGAGTGCAGTAGCTTCGGCTTTTTCTAACTTTGCCTCCATGCCTGCCCAACAAAACGAAACCCTGAATGTAGTTGAAGTTGTAGAGCTTACCATGGATATTTTTAATGAAGATTATGTTGAATTTCAAAGTGAATCTCCAGAGATTATTTCAAAAATTGACCGTACACAATTGATTCGAGTTATTACCAATCTTGCCAAAAACGCTATTCAATCTATACCGGAGCAACAAGAACTTAAAAAAGTACTTGTAAAAATAAAAAAAGAAGACAATAACGTACTTATAACCGTATCAGATAACGGAATAGGAATACAAGCTAGCGATGCGCATAGGATTTTTGAACCTAAATTTACTACCAAAAGTAGCGGTATGGGTCTTGGTCTTGGAATTATAAAAAACATTATCGAAAATTACAAAGGAACGATTATCTTTGAATCTGAATTTGGTAAAGGAACCACATTCATTGTGTCACTCCCCATCATCAACTCTTAAAAAATACTTATGAACTACGAAAATATTTTGGTTACTACCCAAGAAAACATTGCTACTGTAACTATCAATAGACCTACAAAGTTGAATGCTTTGAATGTGGCAACCATTTCTGATTTGAACAAAGCCTTTAAATTACTGTCAAAAAACAATGAGATTCGTGCTATTATTTTAACAGGAAGTGGCGAAAAAGCTTTTGTAGCAGGAGCTGATATTTCAGAATTTGCAAATTTCTCCATAGAACAAGGATCCCAACTTGCAGCAGAAGGTCAAGAAAAATTATTTGATTTTATCGAAAATTTAAAAACACCTGTTATTGCCGCAGTTAATGGTTTTGCACTAGGAGGCGGACTTGAATTGGCTATGTCGTGTCATTTTAGAATTGCCTCTGCAAATGCTAAAATGGGATTACCAGAAGTTTCATTGGGTGTAATTCCAGGTTATGGTGGAACGCAAAGATTGCCTCAACTAGTAGGAAAAGGCCGCGCTATGGAAATGATTATGACTGCTGGAATGGTTACTGCAGATGAAGCTTACAGAATAGGATTAGTAAACCACGTGGTTTCAGAAGACGAACTAATAGAATTTTGTACCAATATAGCCAATAAGATAATTAAGAACTCTCCATACGCTATTGGCAAAGCAATAAAAGCAGTTAATGCTAATTTCAAAGAAGGGAAAAACGGATTTGAAACAGAGATTAAATCTTTTGGAAAATGTTTTGGAACCGAAGATTTTAAAGAAGGAACAACGGCTTTCCTAGAGAAAAGAAAAGCAGTTTTTACTGGAAAATAAAAATAAGAGAGAACCAGATTGGTTCTCTTTTTAGTTTAAACACACATTGTTTTAAATAATTTTTTTCACAAAAAGGATTTGTTTGCCGCACAAGGCTTAGTTTTGCACTTCATTTGTGATTATCTCACTCTTTAAATTCTAATTATGTCCTTCCAACCTGTATTTGATCTGTTCTGGGAAAAAGTAAAAGAAAGTATCGATAACTATACGTATGCAAAGTTAACCCTAGCCAAAACCATTGGTGATACAGAATTGAAAAATATTTATGTGCGTCCTGTTTTACAAGAAAACGATGTGTTTTGTATGTCCATAACGGCGCGTTACAAAACCGAAGAAATAGAAAGTTTCCATACCCTTGATGAGGCGTTTATTGTATTGGCTCCGTATATGAACAACCCTTTTTTAACGGCTTTACTCTTCACTACAGAAAACGACATTACGTTTAAACTTAATAAAAAAAGAGTAGGAACTATCATTGAGCAAGCACCTACCTTTAAAAACGCTTCGGATGTGATTCTAGAAATGAAAGAAAAAGGGATTTCAGCATAAATTTTTTGATAACAACTGCTGGTTTTCAAGTCGAAAACCAGCAGTTATTAAACAGAGCTCGTAATGGATTACATATCATTCAAGCCTGAGTTTTATTTTTTTGAAAGATAACAATCTCAAAAACTGTAAACTGCACACTGAAAACTGCTAACTTATTTCTCCCCTTCCCATTCTGCATAAAACTGAGCTAGAAAACCCTCCATGTATTGGTGTCTTTCTTGAGCTATCTTCTTACCGGTTCGGGTATTCATTTTATCTTTTAAGAGCAAAAGCTTTTCGTAGAAATGATTTATTGTAGGAGCATTATTCTTTTTGTATTCCTCCTTAGTCATGCTGGTGTTTGGAGCTATTTCAGGATCATACAGCGCTCTATTTTTAAAACCTCCATAATTGAATGCTCTGGCAATTCCTATGGCTCCTATGGCATCTAACCGATCCGCGTCCTGAACTACATCTAGTTCAATTGAGGAAAACTTTCGTTCAAAATTTCCACCTTTATAGGAGATGTTTTCAATGATTTGAACCACATGCGCAATAATTTCCTCGTCAACATGTTCCGATTCTAAAAATTTTCGAGCAACTCTAGGCCCTACCGTTTCATCACCATCGTGAAATTTACTATCGGCAATATCATGCAGCAACGCACCAAGCTGGGCAACAGTACTATCACAAGTTTCCGTGCTAGCAATTAACACCGTATTCTTAAACACTCTTTCGATATGAAACCAATCGTGTCCGCCCTCGGCATTTTTTAATTCTTCTTTTACAAAAAGAATTGTCTTGTTTATCAAATCAGGATTTGTCATTGTATCTTTTGTTTTTAAAAAAAATGTTGAACTTTAAAGCTTTAAAACTTTAAAATCCAACATTTATATTGGGTATTCGTAGGATTGAATTAGCGTATTAAGGCAGGCTCAACCCATTTGAAAATGTGAGATTCTTGAGGAATTACCAAACGCTCAGAGATTTTAGCCATTCTAGAAGGCAATTTCATCAAATAGTCACGGGCTTTTTCAGCTTCATCTGTTAAACCACCTATTTTATCAATTTCCCATTTGTCAATTAATTTTTGCATAATTTCAACATAGTCTACTGCGGTATACACCCCAATACGCTGTGCTGAATCAGAAAACTGTTCAAAAGCTGTACTTATTTTTTCACCAGATTCTCTCAAGAAATGAGCCGGCATTACAATTTTTGCTTTCATCATGTATTGGAAAGCAAGCATCATTTCGCTTGGGTCAATTTGGAAAATTCGGTTTACAAACTCACTATATGCATGATGGTGACGCATTTCATCGCCTGCAATCATTTTGCACATTTTAGACAATTTGTTGTCTCCGTATTTTTTAGCTATTTGAGCTACTCTGTTATGAGATACATAGGTAGCTAATTCTTGAAAACTAGTGTAGATAAAGTTCTTATAAGGATCTCTACCAGTACCAATATCAAAACCATCATTAATCAAATGCTGTGTAGTCATTTCTACTTCGCGCATGTTCACTCTACCGGATAAGTACAAGTATTTGTTTAATAAATCACCATGGCGATTTTCCTCACCTGTCCATTGTCTGATCCATTTAGACCATCCGTTACGCTCCACATTATCTATTCCTTCTACATCCATAAGCCAAGACTCATAGGTAGGCAACGCTTCCTCTGTAATGGTATCACCTACTAGTGTTACCCAGAAATCATAAGGCAAATCTTTAGCAATTTCACGTAGTTCTTTTACTTCATCAAAAAAAGTATCGCTCTGGGAATCTGGCAAAAAATCTGTGGGTTGCCATATCTTCTCAACAGGAATAAGATACTGATCGACAAAGCTATCTACGTTTTTCTCTAAAAACTGCATTACTTCTAATCGAATGTTTTTTATTGACATTTTATATATATTAAATTTTTATTCCATTCACAACGGCTGTTTCGGTTTTCACCATCAAATCAGCAAAATCATATTCGCTTACAGCAAGCGGTTCGTGTACTACAAAGGTAAGATGATTTCCTAAACCTACGGGAAAAAAACCAAATTTAACCATTTTCCAAGAGTTGTTAATGCTTACCGGAACTACGTAGGCCGATGGGGCATTCTTGCACAACATTTTTAATCCTGTTTGTGAAAACTCTTTTGGTTTTCCTGTTTTACTTCGGGTACCTTCTGGAAAAATAACGGCAGAACGATTGTGCTTTTCTATATACTCTGACAAACTTCTAATGGCAGGAATAGCTTGTTTGGGATCTTTTCTATCAATAAGTACAGATCCTCCATGACGCAAATTATAGGACACACTTGGTATTCCTTTACCTAATTCTTTCTTACTCACAAATTTACAATGAAAACGTCTAAAATACCAAATCATTGCTATAATATCGTACATACTTTGATGGTTGCACACAAAAATCAAGGGCACATCCTTTGGGATGATATCTCTATTTGTAAAAGTATACGTAGTTCCAAGCAAATTAGTGCATTTTACCAAGAAAAAATTCAAATAATCCACACTCTTCTTATGTGCTTGATAGCCAAAAACATTGAAACAAATCCATTGAATAGGATGAAATACAAGCAATGTTAGACTAAAACAGAGATAATAAACAACAGATATGGGGTATGAAATTATTTTTTGCATGCTTAAAAAATTTCTGCAAAAGTAATAAATATATTTTTAGTGGTATTTCATCTAGAAAAAGTCGCAAAAAACAGCTTTAATTGTACCTTTGCTGACCAAAATACGTTCCCTATATATGAATTTCAAGTACCCTAAAACCGAAAAACTAAAAAGCAAAATAACCATTGGTTTATTATTTACTGATGGTAAATCTGTATCCAAATACCCCTTGAGATTGGTATACAAAGCTGGTACTTTTGGCGAAAGTGAAAAAATAAAAATAGGCGTTTCCGTATCTAAAAAGAATTTTAAAAAAGCTGTAGACCGCAATTATTTCAAACGTGTACTTCGCGAAACCTATCGCCTAAATAAACATTTGTTGCTTGATAATCTTGATCAACCGTATTCCTTCATGTTTTTTTATCAAACCAAGGATCGCTTGACTTACCAAGAAATCAATACTAAAACTGTTCAATTGTTTGAAAAGTTTTTGCTACAAATAAAAAAAGAAGAGTAGCAATTCTATTTTTTGTATTTTTAGCATTAAAACAACCTATTTATGAAGTCAATACTCTTATTTATTCTTGTACTATTGTGTTTTGGGAGTTGTAAAAAGGCAGAAGCTGATTTAGATATGAAAATCACAGCTATTAAACTTCCTGCAAAAAGAGAATCTGGACAAAATGGCAACTACAGTGCTGATAAAATGGACTCGCCTGAAAAAGAAAAAACAGAACAAAAAATCATCAAAACAGGTAACCTTCGTTTTGAAACCAATGATTTAGAAGCTACATATACCCAAATACAAAATGCAGTAAAAAATAGTAAAGCAACGATCCAAAACGACAATGAAGGCAAAGATTACGAGTCGGTTTTTAGAAATCTAACAGTTCGTGTACCAAGCCAAAACTTTGATGTTTTTATAGCTTCGATTTCAAAAGGAGTTGCGTATTTTGACACTAAACAAATTACTTCACAGGATGTCACTGCTGAATTTATAGATCTTGATGCCCGATTAAAAGCAAAAAAAGTATTGGAAAACCGGTATCTGGAACTTTTGAAAAAAGCAAACAAGGTTACCGAAATGCTAGAAATTGAAAAACAACTTTCGGCTATTCGAGAAGAAATTGAAGCCAAAGAAGGGCAATTGAACTACATGCAAAACCAAGTTTCTTATAGCACCATCACAATAGAATTTTATAAATCTGTTGCAGAGGCTAGCGGCGCTACCGAATCATATGGAACAAAAATTTGGACCGCCATCAAATCAGGGTTCAATAGTCTTTCGAGTTTGTTTATCAATTTACTCAGCATTTGGCCGTTTATCCTCATTATGATTGCTTTAGGTTACTTTATTAGAAAACGATTTAAGTCAAAAAAAATATAAAAACATGTATTCTTTCCTCAAAAAAAAATTCATATTACCCGTTGTTGCATCGGCATTTTTATTCATTGGAAGCAGTTTCAAAGATGATTTCTTCGAAATTGCCAAACAAATCGAAATCTTCACCACGCTTTTCAAAGAATTGAACCGCAATTATGTAGATGAAACTAATCCAGGAGAGTTAATGGACAAAGCCATTAAGGCCATGTTGGCTAACCTAGATCCGTACACGGTCTATTTTAACGAGCAGGATGTTGTGAAGTTTAAAATCAACAATACGGGTGAATATACAGGCATAGGTGCCATACTCACCCGCAAAGAAGACAAACTGATTATCAAAGAACCGTATAAAAATTTCCCAGCAGACAAAGCAGGTTTAAAAGCAGGTGATGAGATCATTCAAATAGGTGATGTGCTTTTATCAGATTTCAAGGATGATGCCTCGCAATTACTCAAGGGTTCTAAAAACACAAAAATCACAGTAAAATACCTCAGACAAGGCAAGCCTAATACCACACAAATTGTACTGGATGAAGTAGAAATTAAATCGGTACCGTTTTTTGCAAAAATAGATGATAAAACGGGTTACATTGTCTTGTCTCATTTTAACAAAAAAGCCTCTTTTGAAACCAAAGAAGCATTAGAACAACTCAAAAAAGAAGGAGCAGAACGCATCATTCTAGATGTAAGAGACAATCCCGGTGGATTACTAAATGAAGCCGTAAATATTTGCAATTTATTTGTAGCCAAAAACGAAACTATTGTCACCACAAAGTCTAAAATTGACAAACACAATACTACCTATAAAACTACCAGAGAGCCAGTGGATTTGGACATTCCTTTGATTGTTTTGGTAAACGGCCGTAGTGCATCCGCTTCAGAAATTGTTGCAGGTGCGTTGCAGGATTTAGATCGTGCGGTAGTGGTAGGAAGTCGTAGTTTTGGAAAAGGACTAGTACAACGTCCTGTTGATTTAACTTACGGAACCCAACTCAAAGTGACCATTTCGCGCTATTACACTCCTTCGGGACGATGCATTCAGGCATTGGATTATTCTAAAAAAGACAAAAACGGAATGGCTTTAAAGACCGAAGAGAAGAACTTTAACGCTTTTAAAACCCGCAAAGGTAGAACTGTGTATGACGGCGGAGGTATTCAACCTGATGTAGTTTTAGAAGAAACCAAATCTAGTCCTATCACAAACGCCTTGCTTCGCAACGACGGAATCTTTAACTACGTAACCAGTTACTGTTACAAAAACCCAACACTTGGAAATCAAATTCCAGTGATCAGTGATGCTGATTATGCCGACTTTAAAAACTATTTAAAAGCTCAAAAATTCTCCTTTGACACAGAAACTGAACTGGCTTTGAAAAATACTTTGGCTGTAGCCAAAAAAGAAAAGCTAGACGAATCCATTCAAGTAGAGTACCAGCAATTATTGACCGCCTTGCAAAAATCTGAAAATGCATTGCTAGACAAACATCAAAAAGAAATCAAGGGCTTAATGGTTGATGAAATTATCAAACGTTTTCAATACCAAGAAGGTTTGTATCAATATTACACCAAAAACAACATAGAAATCAAGAAAGCAACGACACTCTTAAACGATGCCGCTGCCTACAAAGCTATCTTAAAAATGTAACTTACTGTTTTTGCATTTCTATGTGTGGGATATCATCTTCCAGATACATCTCACTGGTTTGTACAAAACCGTGGCTTTCGTAAAACTTTTTTAGGTACAACTGGGCTCCTATTGTGATTTGGCTTTCGCCAAAATGTTTCGCTATGCCCGCAATAGACTCGCGCATTAGATCATGACCCCATTTGCGATCACGGTAATTAGCATCAACAGTAACTCTACCTATTGAGGCAAAATCAAAACTTATTCCGGGTTGAAACAATCTAGAATGAGCCACTATTTTACCGTCATAAACGCCCATAAGGTGTAAGGCTACTTTATCTTTATCATCTAAGTCAAGGTACACACAGTTTTGCTCAACTACAAAGATCTCGCTTCGTAACTTTAAAATATCATATAACTCAAAAACTGTAAGTGCTTCAAATGCTTTTATTTCCCACTGTAGTGTCATGTGCTGTTTTTTTATACAAATTAAAGCAATTTAAGGCTCTTTTTTAATAATCCGCGCCGATTTTATAATGGATTCTAATTCGTGCATTAAATCCCTTTTATCTTTAGAAGGCGCATAACAAAAACCTTCTAGAATTAGCAATCGGTTGTATGTAGTGTCTAGTATTGCATAATTGATAAAAGGACCCGACATGAAGTCATTATTCAATTGCCAAGTTCCCTTAGTTTCATAAGCAGTGTATTTATTGAGTTTTGTCTTAGAAAAATAAGGAGAATACGCCTCCTCTGTAATCATGTTGGTATGAGGTTCTTTCCCTCTGATGTACAAATTGCCTATAGAATCGCGCAATTGAATCACCTTTGCACTCCAGTTTTTATCGGTTCTATATTTATCTAGAGGAACTTGGTAGAGCAAGAGACTAGTGTTTCCGCCAATAAATTCTTTTTTGAGCCACAAGAAATTTCGTTTTTGCAAGACATACACATAACCTGTAGGAACTTGAATGGCTGTATGAAACTTGTTCTCAATAATTTTAGGATCCAGTAAAGATTGTAAGTTTATTTTTTGACTAGCCGCTATTTCAGCATTTTTAATCATGCTGATCATTTGGGGTGCATTTTGCTCCATGATCGTCACAATATCACTAACTGTTCTTCCTGAAATATGAAAAACATTTTGAGGACTAGCGTATTGATTTTTCTTGATTTCAAATTTATTGACCTCGGTTTTTTTAACTACAATTATCGCTCGCGTATCGGTCATGAAACCTTCTAAAAGTTTAACGGGATATTGATTGATGTTAAAAAGAGGTTCTTCCTGAGGCAAGCCTATTACTGGCGCAGCAAATTTATTCCTGATGCTATCTCCTATCTCACCATTCCACAACTGATCTTCAATAATAACCGATATGGTGTTGATTTTACCTGTAGTAATGCGCGGCAACGAGCTGTTATCTTTTTGACAAGAAAACACAGAAAATGCCGCAAAAATGAATAAACAATAAAATCGATGCATTGCTGGGTGTTGTTTAGTAAAACCCAAATATAAAGAACAAAGCCGTATTATCCGTTTATTTTTAACTTCATACCTGGTTTGATATCTTCACCACTAATACCGTTCCACTTTTTCAAATCATTGATGGTTACACCTGGATATTTTTTAGAAATACTAAATAAGGAATCTCCTTTTTTCACAAAATATTCTGAAGCAGTTTTCGCAGCAGATGTATTTTTCTTTGTTTTAAAAGTATCTACAGTAGCTTTATCAGTATTGATTGCTATTTCATCCTTGGCAACAATAAGAGATTTTCCTATTGTAATCGTATTATCAGGTAGGTTATTCCACGATTTTAATTCGGGAACAGTGGCGCCAAATTTAGTCGCAATTGCACCTAAATTATCTCCTTTTAAAATAACATACTCGACATCTTTACGCAACGGACTTGTTGCTGCATCTGGTTTAGCATCCGTTTCTTTTGGACTCAATTGCAAAACCAATCCCGCTTGCACAGAAGCAGTAGTTAAGCCATTTAACTTTTGAATCTCAGTAACTGTCAAATTGTGTTTCTTTGCAATACTTCCCAAGTTATCTCCTTTTTGCACTACATAACTTGAAGCGGTGTTTGACGCATCAACAGCCTTTTCCTCTTTATTTACTTTAGCATCTGCAAGGGCTGTATTTTTAGAAACCGTATTTTTAGATTCAGACTTTATTTCCTTTAGTGCAGTAGGATCAGTATTGATTTTTAAACTTCCTCCGTATGCAATATTGTTGCCCTTGATGTGATTCCATTTTTTAATTTCGGCAATAGTTACCCCATATTTTAGAGCTACACTAGCAATATTATCCCCTTTTTTAACTTTGTAGTACACACTTTTGGTTGCGGCCAGACTTTCAGTATTAGCTCTAAGACTGTCTTTAACAACAGTTGTTTTAGCTAACATAAAGGGTTTTTCACTTTTGTCTTTTTCATATTGTGCGTAGGCATATATTTTGTTTTCGTTTGAGGCAAAAACGGCAACTTTTTCCTGTGGTAATCTTAAAAAATGGGTTTGATCGTGATAAAAAGGAACCACGTTTAGCTTGTAAGACGGATTTAAAAGCTGTAATTGTGCTACAGGCACATCCAGTAATTCCGATATTTGTCTGAATGTCATTTGACGCTTGATCATCACCGTATCTGTAGCAAAGTGTTTTACTTTGGCTCTATTAGGAACAATACCATGCTCTTTGTGGTATTCATAAATATACATGGTTGCTAAAAAAGCTGGTACATAGCCTTGTGTTTCACGGGGTAAATTTTTTCGAATGTTCCAATAATTCTGTTGTCCGCCTGAACGTCTGATGGCTTTGGCAACGTTTCCTGGTCCAGAGTTATAAGCTGCTAAAACCAAATCCCAATCTCCAAATATCTTGTACATATTGGTCATATATTGTGTTGCAGCGTCGCTAGATTTCAGTGGATCACTTCTTTCATCTACATAAGAATCTATTTTAAGACCGTATTGTTTTCCGGTTTGATACATGAACTGCCACAATCCTGTAGCGCCCATTCGGGAAACTGCTTTAGGATTTAATGCCGACTCAACCACTGCTAGATATTTAATTTCGAGTGGGACATTTTGCTTTGCTAACGCTTCCTCCATTAACGGAAAATAATATTCAGAAACTGCCATGAGGCGTTCAAAAGATTTTTTTCTGTTTTTCAAAAAAGATTTGATTAAGTTTTCTAATCCAGGATTGTACTCAATATTAAAAGGCGACTTTGCATCCATGGCAGCCAATCTTTGTTTAAGTAAATCTGTAGGCAATTCAAAATCTATGGCAAGATCAAGATTGGTATTTTTTATTTCTTCAGAGAATGAAGTAAATAAATCAAGATCGTTGAGTTCTTTCATCCACAAACTGTCAACGCGTGCGGCAACTTTGTCGTTTACAAAGGTTTTCTTGATAGAATCGAGGTACGAAATTTTAGGTACTATTTTTAAAATGGATTGGGTGTCATTTGCATCTTGTGCAAACAAATTAGCCGAAAACAAAAGTAATAGTGCAACAGTGGTATTTTTTATATTCATATTTTTACGATCAAAGACCTATATTTCAAATGATTACAAAGCTTGATTTACAAACTTAACGGGTTTTTTCTAAAAAACGTCTTTAAAAAGTGTTAAAAATGCAATAATTGATACATTTATAAGGAATATCTATCGATTTAAGAAAATAAGTGGCGATACCAAACTAAATTAGTATCCAAAATAAAAAACCTCAACAACTTTTTTCGTTGTTGAGGCCTAGTTTTCAATTAGTAGCCTGTAAAAACTACTTTAAAAATATATTTTTGCATTTACAAAGTGGTCTTTGGATCCTTATTCAAGGATAGCTGCAATACCAGGAAGTACTCTACCCTCAAGCATTTCTAGCATGGCTCCTCCTCCCGTAGACACATAGCTTACTTTGTGTTCTAGTCCAAATTGTTTTACTGCAGCCACAGAGTCACCACCACCCACAAGTGAAAAAGCTCCCTTGGCTGTAGCCTCGGCAATGTAATTCCCTAATGTAATAGTTCCATTTGCGAAATTTTCTAATTCAAATACTCCCAAAGGTCCATTCCACAATATCGTTTTAGATTCCATAATCACTTCTTTAAAAAGGTCTAATGATTTTGGTCCTGCGTCAAGACCTTGCCAGCCATCTGGGATACTATTCACATCCACTACTTGCGTTTGAGCATCATTTGCAAAAGCATCTGCCGCTACAACATCAACCGGAAGATGTATTTGAACCCCTTTTTCTTTGGCTAAACGCAAAATTTCTAGTGCTAAGTCTTGTTTGTCATCTTCGCAAATAGAGTTTCCTATTTTGCCTCCTAGCGCTTTCACAAAAGTAAAAGTCATTCCACCACCTATGATCATGTGGTCTACTTTATCTAAAATATTTTCGATCACAGTAATTTTAGAAGAAACTTTAGAACCACCCAAAACCGCAGTAACTGGTTTTTCACTGTTTTTCAACACTTTATTCAAGCTCTCAATTTCTTTGGCAAGCAACAACCCAAAACATTTGTGCTCTGGAAAAAACTGTGCGATGATAGTAGTAGATGCATGTGCTCTATGTGCTGTACCAAAAGCATCATTCACATAAATATCTCCAAGACTGGCTAATTCTTTGGCAAAAGCTACGTCTCCCGCCTCTTCCTCTGGATGAAAGCGTAAATTTTCAAGAATCAATACGCTTCCTGCTAACAAGTTTTGCGCAGCCTCTTGAGCCACTTCACCTACACAATTTGATGCAAATTGAACCGGAACACCCAGGATTTCTGAAGTAGTTTGTACAATATGTTGTAGTGAATATTTGGCTTCTTCCCCTTTTGGTCTTCCTAAATGTGACATTAATATTACGCTTCCGCCTTGCGCTAAAATAGCATCAATAGTAGGTTTGGCTGCTTCAATACGCGTGGTATCGGTTACTTGGAAATAATCGTCTAGCGGCACGTTAAAATCTACTCGAATGAGCGCTTTCTTATTTTTAAAATCGAAATCTTGTACGGTTTTCATGTGTATGTTGTTAGTGTTTGTTTTTTCAAGGAGAAACAAATATAGCACTTTTAGTATGGTAACAAATTGGTGAAAACCAAAAAATCTACTTTAGTTACTAACGAAATCGTTATCAATTACGAACTAATAACACAACACTGCTTCGGAGCTACATTAGCTTCCAAAAAATTACATTTAGAATAGCGGCTTTGAACAAACCTAAAGGATGGAAACAAAAAATCCGATTGTGGGGACAATCGGATTGTAAGTGGGTTTCGTGCATTGCTTTAATCAATAATTGGGTTTTGCGTACATGGGCAATCACTTACTCCTTGAAGGAAGTCAAGACCTATAGTCACAACGTGCGTTCCAGAGTTAAAACTCCCTAAACGATTCAAAATTACTTGGTACGAATACCCAAAATAAAAATTCGATTTCTTAAATCCTACCATAGGGCCTACGTTAAGCGGTTTTCCTATTTGATCGTTTAAGAATCGGTACGATGCACCTGCCCATAAATAATCATCATTACGATCGTATTTACGATACTTGATGTTGATATCGGTACTAGAACGTTTGTCACTAGCAAAATATTGGTAGTACACTGAAGGTTCAAACTCTGACCTGTTGTAGGTTCTACTTCTAAATACATATCCCGAATAAACTTGGTAGTTCCGAACCAAGCTCGGCTCCACTCCGCTAAATTGATCAATATCTTTGTCTAAAATGTTACTGGCATTGAAACTCAGGTAATACTCTTTGTTGCGGTATAAGAAACCCACATCAAAATTGTTATTGGCCACAAACCTATTGTTGTTAATGGTCGGGTCATTATTGATAGGTTGTAAAGCATCAACATCTATTTTAAAGGTGTTTAAGTTATACGAGATACCAAAAGACAAATACTGCTTTGAATAATAATCCAAGATAATGTGGTGTGCAAAAGAGGCTTTGATCCCTTGTTGCATGGTATTTCCGTTTTTATCATTGTACGCAGAAATCCCCACACCTGATTGATCAGCTACCCTAAAATCAGCATAAATAGATTGGTTTTCAGGTGCGCCTTTAATTCCTACCCACTGCGTCAAGCCGTTGGCACGTATCCTCAAGTTATCCCCAATACCGGCAAAAGTAGGAGAAACCACAAAAGGATTATCCGCAAGATATTGCGTAAAAACGGGCAAGTTTAACTCTTGGCCGTGGCTTGAACCCACCACCAAGAGCAACATTGAAAGGATGATTTTTTTCATTTTACTATTTTTTTTGAGAACATATGCAATTCTCTATATTATCTGTACAATGTGAAATGTCCAACAAATTCTCGAGCATCTTGTACATTTCTTAATCTAAGGATGTACCAGTAATCTCCCGAAGGTAATTCATTTCCGTTGTATTTACCATTCCAAGACTGACCTTCTCTGTATGTGCCTATTTTACGGCCGTATCTGTCAAATACTTCAAAGATTAAATCTTTGTAATTAATTGTATTTGTTGGAGCCCAAGTATCATTATTACCGTCCCCATTTGGTGTAAACACATTTGGAATCTTAATATCAATGAACTCAAAGTAACGAGTAGCCGTTGCAGAACAACCATTGGCATCAGTAACCGTCACCGTGTAATCACCCGATTTGTAAATGATGAAATTACCTTGACTTCCTTGAGGCTCTCCGTTTAAGCTGTATTGGTAGTTACCAAAACCTCCTGAAACAGTAGAAACGATCTCATTCAATCCACCATCTGATAAGCTGATTGTAATTGGATTTATTTGATCTACATTAAAGATTACTTGCTTAATACAACCGTTAGTATGCCTTACATCAACAGTATGTCTACCTGCACTCAAGTTATTGAATACATTACTAGATTGGAAAGCTAATCCATCAAGCGAGTAATCTAAATCAGCAGGCGCGTTTCCAACGGCTACCGTAATGGTTACTGAGTTTACTTGACTGTTGTTCACACAATCATAGTTCACATCTGCTACAGGATTAAGCGTTACTGGTTCTCCTAACATAATAGAAATATCGCTTTCACAACCATTAGCATCACGTATGTACACAATTTGTTCGTTTCCAGATAAACCACTGAAATCAAACTGTGTTTGTGTAAGCGTTCCTGTAGTGTAGGTTCCGTTCCTATTATTTAAACTTACGCTATATGGAGCAACTCCTCCAGTAATGTTCAAACTAAATGCTCCGTCAGCATCACCAGCACAAACTTCTGGAATTGCGCTGTTAGCAATTACATTAGCGAATACAGATCCTGGCTCTCCGATTATTACTCTTCTTGACGGGTTGAAACACCCGTTTTGATCTTGCACTGTAAAATCATATACACCTGGTCGTAAGTTATCAAAAACAATATCCCCATTTGCATCTGCATCAAAAGTTTGATCTGGATTAGGTGTAATCGTAAACGAAATTTTACCTGTTCCTCCAGAAGTAGTTATCGTTAAGCTACCATTTCTTTCCCCTGCACAAGTAACATCAGTTTGCACAACAGAATCAATCGTTAATGCTGTAGGTGGTTCTGTAATATTGAAAACTTCACTGTTCAGTACACAATCTCCACTATCAACTCTCACCACATAATTCCCTACTGATAAAAATTCAAAGAAACCACTTGATTGAGCAGGTCTTATCACATTATTAGTACTATCTAGTAACGTGTACATGTAATTACCAAGTCCACCTACTGCTTGAACATCTATAGATCCTGTATTACTACCTCTACACAATACAACAGTCACATCTTTCTTAGAAAGTTCTAAAGGATCTAATGCAACAATAGCAACGTTATTAGATAGATTACTAACACAATTATTAGCATCTCTTACATAGTATTGATGATCTCCTAATCCAACAGAGAAAGTAATCGATGATACAAACGATCCTAATGTTGACACAAAATTTGCATCAGTACTGTAATCATAAGGACCAGATCCACCAGTTGCACTTAAAGTTACAGTAGCATCATTAATACATGTTATTCCTGATGTCAAAACTAATAATGGTTCAACCTTCGTTGGCTCATTAATTGTAATCGTAGCAGAAGGTACAGAAATACATCCTAAACCATCTATTACAGTAACAGTGTAATTGCCTGCAACCAAACCTGAAAATACTGGTGTAGTTTGTGGAGCAGAAGAAAATACAGGATTAGCTGAAACATAATTCAAAATATAAGAATAATTACTACCCTGTCCTCCTGTTGGTGCGTTTACAACTATTTCACCATTATTATCACCGTTACAAGCTAATATTGGTGCAGTTGCAGCTGCAGTAAAAATAATTGGTGTTGGATTACTTAAAGTAACAGTAACCGTCTCAGTACATCCACCAGTATCAACCACATTCACATTATAAGTTCCTGGCGTAAGGTTTTCAAACTTAAATTGATAAGATAAAGGAACACTTACTGATCCTGGTGTTACTCCTACTAATTCATATTGATAACTTCCTGGCCAACCTCCATCACCTGTAGCTGTGATTGAACCATCATTCCCTGGATCACAAGTTATTGGTGTTTGTGAAACAGATAGTGTTAAATCTGTAACAGGTCCTTCAATAGTGAAAGATGTCTCCACGTCGCAAGAAGGCAAAGCCAACAATCTTGCAGATACAGTGTAAAAACCAACAAGTAAATTTGGAATTGTGATATTTGCACTAGTAGATGTAAGTACTGGACTGGTCGTACCAGTAGGGTCAGTAATGGTGTATTCAAAAGCACCTGCGTCATCACTAGGATTTAATTGATTATCAACAAAAGTTAAATCAACACTTCCAGTAGTAGTACCAAAACATACCACATTTTGAATATTGCTGGCCACTAGATCAAACGTATTCGGCTCATTCACAATATGAATAGTTCTAATTACACAACCTGTAGCAGGATTTACTACCGTAATAGTGTAACTACCCACAGTTAAATCAGTGAATTGACCTGTATTGTTCGTAACAGAAACATAAGGTATGACATTTGAAGGTGTTGCTACGATAGTATAATCTAATATAACTGGTGAACCACCTGTAAACGTTGCATTAACCTGAATATCTTCATTGTTTACGCAAGTTATTGCGCGAGTAACAGTAACTCCTGAAGGACTTGCAAAATCAATACCTATAAATGGATTGATTCTCGCGGTATTTGTACCAACACAACCCTTATCATCATATACATTTACAATATAATCACCACCTGCTAAGTTAGACTCTTGATAAACATTACTTGTACTAAATTGTACAATAGTATTAGGAGTTCCTACTTTAATGAACTCATAATTTAGATATGTTAAAGATCCTCCTCCTACACCAGTAACGGTGATTGTGGCAAGGTTATCAATGTTTCCAGAAGTACAACCAAACTGTAAAATAGTTGGTGCTGGAACCGTAATTAATCCTGGTTCTCCTACAGTAATTGTTTCCGTAGCATCGCAACCTCTACTAGAAATCACTCTAACCGTATACGGTCCTGCTGCTAAATTACTAAACACGTTTGAAGCTTGCGGTAATCCTGAGTTAAGGCTATACAAGTATACTGGGTTATCATTAACGCCCGGTGCTGGCGTTGCTATAGTTGCTCTAATTGTTCCATCGCTTCCGCCATTGCACGTTACATCGGTTTTAGCCAATGCAAATCCCGTGATATCCGTAGCCGCTTGCAAGTTTACTGGAACAAATGCTTCACATAAAGTTGTTGTATCACGAACACCAATAATATGGTTTCCTGCTGCAACTAGATTGAACCCCGTTACTGCTGCAAAAGGACCACCATCAATATTGTACTCATAGTTTCCTGAACCTCCTGTAGTGCTTACCGTTATTTGTCCGTCACCGCCAGTACAAGATACTGGAATGCTCACCACTGGTGTAAGGATCAATGGTTGACGTATCACCACTAGTGCCGGTACAGTTGTTGGACAACCATTGGCATCTTTTACAGTAACATTATAGCTTCCTGGTGCATTTACTACAAATGTAGGACTTGTTTGAAAACCTCCGCCTATACTATAGGTAAACGGAGCTACACCCGTTGGCGGGTTAATAGTAAATGTGTAGGTTCCAGTTAGTGTATCTGGACATTCGCTGTAGGTAGCCACAGTGATATTAGATGGATTCACATCTGCTAGAATGGTTAGTGGTTTGTTGATAGCACAATCATTTGCATCCATTACGTAAACAATCCAGTTTACATCGGTACCATTGTTTGTGTCAACAAGAAGTGTATTGCTTAAACTATACGCAGTTGTTGCTGGAGCACCCGCTGTAGCTAGTGCCACTGCATACTTATAATTTAATGTTCCACCTGATGCCGTAACCGTAATTGTAGCTTCATCTGTAGTACAGTTGGTATTTGTAGCCGAACTGTTAAAGTCAAGTGCTAACGCAGGCTCAGTAACTGCAAAGTTACTTATTGATGCCGCACAACCAGAGGTATTGTCCGTAACTGTAAAGGTGTATGCACCCGCTGGAACTCCAGTGTAACGGATTACATCTCCTACTTGGGTCATTGCTCCTAAATTTGGCGATAAATTGAAACTATAATTTGCTGGGGTGATATAATCAGTAACCGTAAACTCAATAATACCTGTACTATCAGTAGTACAATACACGTTATTGATGAGTTGAGCTGTTACCGCAATTTTATCCGCCTCTTCTACAAGAATTGCTTTAGTCGTACTACAACCGTTAGCATCTGTAGCTTTAATCGTATACGTATCAGGTGCTAAATTTGTAAAACTAAATGGCGTACTACTAGGCGCACTTGGTGCAGTGGTAGCAGTTGTAGGTAAAATAATTTCAAATACAAACGGACCTACACCACCTGTTACCGTATTTACTGTAACCGTTGCAACTGCTCCGGGTGTGTTACAATAAATAGGAGTAGCCACAAGATCCATATCCGTTGGTGGTGTATACGGAAGTACATTTGCTGAGCCAGGAAACGTACAACCATTTGCGTCTTTTACTATATAATTTATAGTTTGTGCTGTATTTACGGTAAAGGAAGGCGAATTTTGATACACAAATCCTCCATTAATACTATAGCTATAAACACCCGTTCCTCCTGTTGGAATAATAGTTACTACTGCATCAATAGGTGCATTAGCCGTATCACAACCAAATGGTGTTACAGTAGCCGTTGCAGTTAATGCAGCCGGATTACCTATAGTTACTAGAATTGGTGTCGAAACACACAATTTAGCATCTCTAACCACTATAGAATAAGGACCCACACCTAAACCACTAAATACATTCGATGATTGATACGTTCCTCCGTTAAGACTGTATTCATAAGCCACATTGCCTCCAGATGGTGTCAAGGTAATTGTTCCATCTGTAGCTCCTATACAACTCACATTTGTAAAAGCTGCAGTAGCCGTAGGAGTAGTATTAGGGGTTACAATCACGTCTTGTGATTCTGCTTGACATCCTTGAGAATCAGTCACTCTAAATTTATAAGTACCTGCTGTTGATGTTGTGTAAGGAGAACCAGCAATTACATTATAACCACCATTGTTAATATTAACTTCAAAGGTAGTGTACACAGTAGTTCCTCCGTCAGGTACAAGGGTAATGCTAGCTGGTGCAGGACACGTTAAATCTTGTGTCATATCCGCTTGCAAGGTCAGTTGAGGACGTAAAATATATGAAACTACATTCGAAATACATCCATTTGCATCAGTTACACTAAAATTATAAGTGCCTGGAGCAGTAATGGTATAAGTTGCATTGGTTTGATTTGAACCATTTACGGTATAAAATTGTGCAGGACCTACCGGAACTGTTGATAATAAGGATAGATCAATATTAATTGGTGCACCTGTATTACAAACTGCTAATGGCGCGCCAATAGATGGCTCGGCATCTAATGAAATAGGTACTCTTACAAAACCGAAACAATCGTTAGCATCTTTTACGTATACATCGATTAAATCAGGCGTTGCAGCTGTTGCTGACGTGGCAATTGTTTTGGTTACTGAAGTCGAGTAAAATCCTATAGGACTCATTCCAGCAGGTACAAAAGCAAATTCAAAGCCTCGTGTACCTCCAGCAATAGTAGTATCATCAACAGTAAGTATAGCTCCTGTAGAGTTACAATTTTGATTTTTAACGTTAACAATAAGGTTAGTCAAATCTAAAGCCAATGGCTCAGTAATGTCCACAGGATTAGAAGTAACTGTACAAGTTGGATACACCGTTTGGGCAATCACTACGGTGTAATTATTTCCTGCAACTAAACCGTGAGGAAGTACAAATGGATTAGTTGAGGTATTTCCTGAACCTGTAAATGCTGTTGCAACACCACCTAACCATATAGTATAATTATAAGGACCAGTATAATTGCCAATATTAATTTCTATAGCACCCGTTGCATTTGTAGCACAATCTACATTTGCAGCAGTAGTTGCGGTTACAGTCATTTTATTGAATACTGGAACAGTATACGCATTTGAAATAATACTACAACCCGTTGTATTATCCGTTATTTTAAATTCATAAAAACTTCCTATAGATGTAGCAGGATAAGTGAATGAAGTAGCACCAGCGGTAATTGGTACTAGCGCACCATAAATTCCTCCATCAATAGCAACTTGATAGCTGAAATTAGTAGAAGTAGCACCACCAGTAATTGATACATTAATTATTTCTGTAGGAGTAGGACAATCAGCTTGAGTACCTAAACTCGCAACAGCCGAAACCAATTTAGGGAATGCAGCTATTGCAACAATAATATCATCAATACAGCCATTCGCATCTTTAGCATAAAACGTTAGGTTTTGTGGAGCTCCAGTATCAATAACATCAAAAGTATTTATCGATGACCAGTTGCTATTATCCCTACTAAAGGTGTAATCTGCAAGCATGGTGCCTGCACCACCACTTGCCCCAAGAGTTACCACCGTTACGTTTGGTGTATTGGTTGGAGAACACGTAAAGGCAGATAAAGAAGTCAAAGAAGCAACAACTGGGGTTGGATCTGGAACGACAATTATATTTGGAGTTGAACAACCTTTAGCTGAAGTTACAAGAACATTATAAGTACCCGCAATTAATCCCGTAAATAGTCCTGTAGATTGCGTTACAGTCGGCGCCGCCGTGGGTGCTGTCCTTGTAATTGAATATGTATACTGTGGATTATCATTAGATGCATCCAAAACGATATCGATCGTGCCATTTGCACTATTTCCTTGCGTTCCCGTACAACTTGGAGCAGTAGGAGTTGCTGTATAAACAACTGCTGTTGGTGCCACCATAGTAACAATCGTACTCTCAACAAAACATCCATTTAAATCAGTAATTCTAAATTGATACGTACCCGCTGTTGTTACTGGGTATGTTAATAATCTTGTATCATTAGCAAAATTAACTGGTGCTAAATATGGCGTGCCGTTAATAGATACTTCATATCTAAAATCAGGTGTAGTATCAGATGATGTAAATAATCCATCCGATACGGTCACTGTAATTAATCCATCTGGCGAAGTTGTACAATCTAACTCTTTGGTGCGTTCTGCAATTACAGATAATTTTTTAGTCAACGTTACAGTTGCACTATTAGAAGTACAACCATTGGCATCTATCACAACAATTGTTTGAGGCCCTGAACTCAAACCAGTAACAGGATAAGGGAAAGAGATCACATCTTCGTAATCGCCTCCGTTTACCGAAATCTTGTATGGACCTACACCTGGTGAAGTTAAGGTTACATCTACTGCAAAAGCTCCTTCAACTGCACAAACATCTAGTACTGTTAAATCAATAACTGGTTCTGGGTCAAGTAAAACTGTTACTGGTTTATTAATTATACAGCCTCTACTATCTTTAACCCAAACAAGGTAATTTCCTGATTCTACATTAAAGGTACTTGGGATATGTGTAGGAGATACAAAATCGCTACTAATCAATGGAGTATCTGTAGCATCAAGTCCTATAGGGCCATTATCAACAACTATTTGATATAAATATGGTGATGTACCTCCATTTGCAACGCCAACAATTTCACCTGCGTTAGTTTTGCAATTGTCATTTTTAGTTGCAGTAACGTTTAAATCCAAAAGAACTGGAGACTCTGTTATGGTAAAAACAGCAGATGCACTTGTACAACCTGGATTTGAACCGCCAACTTCAGTAAACGTAATATAGTACTGCCCTGGCGTTAAGCCTGGCGGAGTTGTTATCGTTGACGGCGCCGGTGTTACTACTGATCCTGTAATTCCGGTAGAAGCATTGGTTTGGTTCCTAAATATTTCCCAATTAACGGCTGTTGCAGTATAATTATTTAAAGTAAAGGTTACACTTCCCGTAGCAGTACCCGTACAAGCCACATTGTTTGCAACAATAGGACTAGACGTCAATGGAGTTACTGGAGGCACAGGACCTACAGCTGTTTCAAAATAATAACAACCTGTTATATTGTCCCTAACCACAAAGGTATACACCACACCTGGTGTAAGGTTTGTAAAAGTTCTTCGCATGTTCGCAGGCGATGCAGCTCCATCCGGAGGTAATAGACTGGTACTAAATGGCGCAGTAGGTAAATTATATATACCAAATACATAATTAGGTGTTGGAGGAACAACCAAAGGATTAATACTCACAATTATAGTTGCTCCATTTGTACAGTCTGCTACAGCAGATAAATCTATAACTAAATCATCTGGTGGAGCAAGTACTTGCGCAGTACGTGTATTTGAGCAACCTTGAGAATCTGTTACTATAATCTCATAATTACCAAAACTTAAATTAGGAAAAGTATAACTTGCTCCTGTAGGCTCATTGTAGGTAATCATCTGTCCTGTAGTAAGGTTTCTTAACAGATAGTTAAAAGGTCCAAAACCATTTGTAATTGGATTAACTGTAACTGAACCTAAAACGATTGCAGCACTACATGTCATATCAACCTTAGAAACTGTAAAATTAATTTGGTTGGGTTCATTAACAACTGCAAAACCATTGAACAAACACCCTTTACTATCTCTCACGATGTAAGGATAACCAGTTACTGGAGAAGCTGCCAAATTAGAATATGAAGAAATTGATGAAAAAGCTGAACCATTAAAACTATATTCAAATGGAGCGAGACCAGCTGTCGGGTTTATAGTTACTGCACCATTTCCTGATTGAAAACAAGTTAAGTTTGTCACCGTTGCTGTAGCGTTAACAGGTGTAGTTGAATTAGTGATAACATTATTAGTCGTGATAACACAACCATTAGCATCTGTAATTTCAAATTCATATGTTGCACCAAGTATTCCAGGAGCAGTATAAATAAATGAGGTACCCGTAAATGATATTGGACCACCGCTGTACGCGCTTGGCAAAGTTCTTACTCTATATGAAAAAGGTGAACCTCCACCAAAAATGGTTACTCTAATAGTAGCTTCTTGAGAAGGTGAGCAAGTAATGTCTTTGGTTCTAACAGCCGTTGCTGTTAATACTTCACTAACAGTAACTGTTTCTGTATCAATACATCCAAAAGCATCTCGTACCGTAATAATATAGTTGCCTGGAGCAACGTTAAAGGTATTTAATAAAGGCCCAGTTGGAGCAACACCCGTATTGATAGAGTACGTATAAGTACCTGAACCACCTGTGGCTGTAGCTACAATTTCATTTGTATTTCCTGCAACAGAACATGCCGCAGTAACTGTTGGAGTTACTACAAGTGCGGTGTATGATGCAATTGTAAAATTTATTGAACGGGAACAACCCCTTACATCTGTAACGGTAGCGGTATAATCACCAGCGGCCAGATTGTTAAAAGTTCTAGTTGTTTGAGTTACAGGAGCCACTACAGGTACTGTTCCTGTTACTGTATAACTATTAGATCCCCATCCACCAGTTGTATTAATAGTAATACTTGCTGTTAATGCAGTACACGTAATAGGAGAAATAGTTGGAGCAGTAATTGCTAAAGGTGCACTTGGTGCTGCTACTGTTACTGAAGTCGATACAGGACATTTAGTATTGTCATTAGTAACCACAATGACATGAGCACCCGCCGCTAAACCGCTGGCTAAAATATCAAATGTAGTTCCTGTAGCTGGTGAAGTTCCTGTAGTTGCAGGTAAAACGCCATCTATAGTATAAAAATAAGGTGTATTGTTACCAAATCCACCAACAGTATAACGAACAGATCCATCGCTATCACCAAAACATGTTACATTATTTACCACTACGCCGCTTGCAGAGAGCGTTGGCAATACTGGTACAGAATAGGTTGCAGAGAACGTACAATTTTTAGCATCTCTAACTTCAAAACGATAGGTTACGCCAGGATCTAGATTAATAAAAGTAGTATCTGGTTGATATGGTCTCACAGCACTAGCTGGAGCAATAATACTATATTCTAAGGTTCCAGAACCGCCTGTGACAGTATCAATTATAATATCTGTTTTATTAGCTGGACAAGTTACCGCGGTATTCGTAAACGTCATTGCAGTTGGTGGTGTCAAAGCAACAATTGGCAAAACAGCCGAAGTAATTGGACATCCTTTGGCATCGGTAACTGTTACAGTATAACTTCCTGCTACACTCAAATTAGGGAAAACCCCTGTAGTATTTGTAGCTACTGTTGTAGTACCTCTTGTTAACACGTATGTAAATCCTCCATTTCCATTTGAAGCTGAAGCAGTAATGGTTGCCGGACCGTCACACGTATAAGGAGTGGTAATACTAGCATTTAATGCTAAAGCTGTTGGCTCTGTAATAATAACGTTTCTAGAACCGATACAACCTTTACTATCTTTTACATAAAAAGTATAAGGAGAACCTGCGGCAGTTAACCCACTAAAGGTTGCAGTAGCTGTAAATCCTGAAGTAGCGTTGTTACTATACTGATAACCTCCTGATCCACCTGAACCAATTAAAGTAACTGATCCGTCATTACCACCATTACAACTTACATTGACTTGAGTGGCTACAGCCACAGTAGGAGGCGTAATTGGATCTACTTTGATAGTGGTAGAAGCAGTACAACCTGGTGTATTAGTATCAGTAACCGTAACCGTATATGTATCTGCGGCTGCTCCTGTATAGGTAATAGTTGGTCCAGTAACTCCACTGCCTGAAGCCACTGTAGTACCAACACCATTGGTAATCACATAATTATAATTGGCTTTTCCTCCAGTTATAGTAGCAGTAATGGTCGCATTAGGACCAGCTGTATTACAATCTAAAGTCTTCGTTACCGCACCATTAACTGTCAACTGAGGAAATACAGTTGTAGGTGTTGGTGCTGCTACTACACAACCATTTTTATCTTTGATATATACCGTGTACGTTCCTGCAGCAACAGTAAATGTTGGACTTATTTGGAATCCTCCTGTTGGTCCCGCAATCCCGTAAGTTAAGGGAGTCAAACTTGTAGTTGATGGCGTAGCTGTAATGGTAAACGTACTTCCAGAAGCCGAACATTGATTGTTTACAACTGCTGTAACGGCTGGTAAAGGATCTAAAATCACGGTTACATTTCTTGTTGTAGTACAACCATTAGCATCTTTTACATACACAATCCATTGTAAATTTGTTCCAGAACTAGTATCTACGGTTAAAACTGATCCATTAGCATACGCTCCTGCAGCTGGTGCTGGAGTTGAAGCTGGTGTAAGGTTTCTTACTGCTGCATAGGTATAATTAGTTGTTCCGCCCGTAGCTAAAACCGTAATTTGTGAATTGAAATTAGAGCAAAAGACATTTGTAGCTGTCGCACTTGTAATAGTTAATGCTGTAGGTTGTGTTAGTGTGATACTATAATCATCTGAACATAATGTTTTTCTATCGGTTACGGTAATTGTGTACACACCTGCGGGTTGTGCAGTAGGGACGTTAATTGTTGTAATGGTTTCACTAACATTATTAGCATTTTGAATTGTAGCGTTAGCAGCATTTCTAATGATATAATTGTAGCCTCTATCTTTTACACCACTTACTGTAAACTGAATTGTTCCCGTACCACCAAAACAAGAGATTGGTGTAAGCACACTTCCTCCAGCTACAATATCTGGAGCACCATTTACAGTGTAAGATTTTCTAAAGAAACAATCCGTTTTGATATCTAGTGCTTGAAAAACATAATTTCCAGGAGCTAAACCTTGAAAAGTACCTGAAGAATTTATTGCGGTACTAAAACCAGCAGGTCCTGAAATAATTTGATAACGTATAGGTGCAGAAACATCTGTTTTTACTGCCGCTATATTTATGTTTCCTCCTGCAGGAGTTGTAGAACAATCGTAGCCACTATCAGTAATGGTTATATCTGTGATTTGATCAATTGCATCAATAGCTATTGATAAAGGTCCTATTTGGCAATTATTAGCATCTTTTACATAAGCCGTTACCGGTCCTGCTGTTGCAGTGCTAAACGTATTAGAAGTAGTGAAATTTGTTGTTCCATTAAAACTGTATTGTAAAGTACCTGTTCCGCCAGATGCGGTTACAGTTACTACTGCTGGTACAGTTCCTGTAATACTACATTTTATATCTGTTGCACCTAAACTTGCAGTAATTACGGTTGGATTAGCAATAATAACATTAGTCACCGCAGACTCACAGCCTTTACTATCAATCACTTTTATGTTATAGGTACCTGCAGCTAAACCGATAAACTGGTTCGTAGCTTGAGTAGTATAGGTGGTAACTGTGCTTAATTTTATAGCATAGGTATAAGTTGTAGTAAAGCCACCAGATGGCGTTATGGTAATGGTTCCGTCACTCAGCCCAATACATGTTACATTTGTTTTACCAAAAGTTAAGGCAGGGGTAGTTTTTGGTGTTACTACAATAGGATTACTTGTTGCAGGGCAACCACGGCTGTCTGTCACCGTGAATACATAGCTACCCGATTGCGTTGCAGTGTATGGGAATGAAGTCACTGCAGTAGGAGTTCCTGAATCACGTGATACCGTGTAGGTGTATGGTGCGCCGTATCCGTTTGTAATCACTGGATTACCAATAGAGGCATCAACTAAACACGTTAAATCATTGATTAAGGACACATTGAAAGCAATTTGTGGGGCAATAACAATATTAGAAATTGTTGCTGTACAATTGTTACTATCAGTCACTAAAATAGTGTGTGTACCCGGCGTAACATTTGCATAAGAATAAGTTGTAGCAGCTGAGCTATCGCTTCCATTCGAATCTAATTGATAGGTAAACGGCCCTGTTCCTCCATTAACATTGATAACAAGAGTTGCTGGATTAGCGGTAGTATAGCAATAATCAGTAGTAGTAGACAGTGTAGCAGTTACTGCTGGAGCCGCTAATACTTGTATTGCCACTCCAGTTGGGTTGGTACAGCCATTTGCATCTGTTACAAATACCGTATAATCTCCTGCTGGAACATTAGTAAAATCTCGATTATTATTAAAAGCAGTAATAACGGTAGTACCGTTAGCTGCACGTAATTCATACTGATAGGCCGGAGTACCTCCACCTCCGGTTGCACGTATGGTAGCCCCAGTGGTACACGTTGCTGGTGTAAGTATTGCAGCAGCAGCGGTTACAGTGGATGGAATTTTGATTTCTTGAGCTAAAGCAAAAGTACAACTAGTTGCCGAGTTGTCATAGCGAATGTTTATGTTGTAAATTTTACCCGCTAAATTCGTTAAGGTTACACTTCCAGTTGTAGCTGCTGGTGAAGGTATTACTGTTATCCAAGAACCACCATCTACCTGATATTGAAAACCTTTTACTGGATCAAAATTACGAGCAGATAAAGTAATCTCACCATTTGTTTGACCACTACATCTTACATCTTTAAAACCTATAATACTAGCCGAAAAGGCCTTGCTACCATCAACAACTATAGGAAAAGAAGCAACTGTATTACATGATTTTGGAATTTGTCGAACCAAAATGTCATCAATAAGTACATCATTACCATTAAACTCATTGCTATAAGACCGTATAACAAAACTTAGGTTGTTAAAAGCACCTGGATTTAATGATAAATCTCTAAACTCCCATTGATTTGATTTTGGTACTACCCAAGGATTAGTATTTCCCGGAGTTGGATCACTAGTAGCAACTATTGTTTCAGTACCTCCTACTCCATTTAAATTATTAACTAATTGAATCGTTAATTTTGGATCCGCAAGAGTTGGACTAGTTGATCTAATTAAATTTTGTGCCCATAATGAAATAATTACAGGTTGGTTAGGAATTACATCTCGTATTGGTTTACTATATAAAATACCACCAATACCAGCTGAACCCCCTACGTTTACACACAAAAATCTACCTAAAGGATCATCTGGTAGCGTATGATCATTCGCTACAAGCCAAACACCAAAAGTTGTCTTAATTTTACTAGCTACAGCATACTTACCATCATTTATAGTATAGTCGTTAATGTTACCGCATGACCAACCAGGTGGATGCGGTGTTGATTCATCTTCAAAGCAATAAGCTGGATTTATACCTGGAGTTGTGGTAAATCCGCCTTTACCAAAATCTTCTTGCAATAAAACACTATAGGTAGGTACGCTTAATACATTATAATTTACAGTTATAGTATGATCTCCCTGAGTTACATTTGTAAATACATTTGTAGGGGCAACCGTATTAAGGGTACCATCCATGTAATAATCATAACTAAACTTAGGTGTACTACCACTATTGGTAACTGTAACGGTACTTGTTGCAGATCCGTCACAATTGAAAACCGGAGTGTCAACACTAATAGTAGGGGCGTCCGGTTTAGGATCTAAAATAACACCTCCCATTGCATATTCACATCCACTTGCATCTCGAATGTAAAATGTATAAGGACCACCTGGATTTATAAAAGCTTCGTTTGACGTAATCCAAGTAACTTTATTATCAAAACTGTATCTATAAAGATTGGGAGCAGGAAAAGGAGTTCCTCCTTGTGGGTTTGTAATTCTAACCCTACCTTTCGATTCATTACCAGTAGGTCCACAACCCGATAATTCTGCAACTCCTGCAGAAGCAGTAAGTGCTGTTGAAGCTCCTATTGTTATTACATCAACAGGATCAGAACAAAAATTTCCAGAATTTACTCCTGCTTTTCTGTACCTTACTATAACATTGTATTGTTCAGGTAATAGACCACTCACTGTATTTGTTGTACTATAATTTGAACCGTTATTAAAACTATATTCTAAATAATATCCATTTGTATTTGAAACATTTACAGAAATTTGTCCTAATGTACCCGTACAATTACCATCTGTTTTTGATATAGAATATAAAGGTCTATCAACAACTGGAACAACAACTGTTTTATCAGTTGCAGAACAACCATTTACATCTATAACTCGTATAACATAACTTCCTGACTTTTCTACTATAATAATATTTGTTGTGTTTTCTACAAATCCTGCTCCATCAATATTTACAAAAAATTTATAGGGACCAGTTCCTCCACTTCTAGTTATTGTAATCCTGCCTGTATTGCATGAAGTTAACGCAGTAGTTATTGTTGCCCCTGATGTTAATATAGCGGGAGGATTAGCAACTGTTACATTAGTCTTGGTATCACTCATACAAGGTACTCCCTCTACAGTAGTTACTACTCTGTAACTCCCTGCATTTAGACCCGTAAATGTGTAAGTGATATCATTAGTTGGTCCAAAAGTACTCACTAAAACATTTGAACTGTTAAATAATTGATATTTATATTGCTGATTCACATCGGTTACAGAAACCTGAATACTACCTAAAGCACCATTACATTTAGGAGAGACAATAGAGGTACTTGCTACAAATTCAGTTCTGTTTATTATTTGATTTATTACTTTAAAAACACACGATCCTACTACCCCTTTTATTCTAATAAATGCCGTGTAATTCCCAGGTACACTAGTAGTAAATATATTACTATCTTGCCAAGCACCTGGCGCTGTACCTGTTGTGAAACTATACTCATAACCACTACCAAAACCACCTACCACTATTCTTCCATTAATTTGACAAGAACCAGTTCCATAGGTTACAATATCACTTTTTGATACAGCAGTAGGAATTAAACTATTTTGAAAAACGTTGAAATAATGTATGAAAGGAGTTCCTAAAGAATCAACAATAATAACTCTAAATTGTCCTGCTGTATTGGCACGATAATCAGCTCCTGTTGCAATTTGTACCCAACAAGACGGTGATGCAGATTCATTTGCACAATCACTATTAGAAACCGTAATACAACTACCGCCAGAAATAAATCTCTGCCATGTGATGGATTGAACAGTTGACATGTCTATTCCTGTAACAATATCTCTATAATCATTACCTCCACATAAAAACAGTTTTGGTAACTCCTTGTTATTATCGGGGCAAATAGCAACTTGCCCTGCAAAAGGTAGTTGCGCATATCTAATAACCGGATTATCACTTGGACTAACAGTAACACCACTTTTTTTAACCGTATTATCTAATTCACTATTATCCCATAAAACATCAATTCCTGATTTGCTAGAATCAGATAAATTATCTTTATCAGGTGAAAAAACATAAGCTAATTCGTTTTGTGAAAACGACAAAAAACTTTGCAAAAACATAAAAGTAAGTAGGATTACTTTTAAAAAAGTAGTTTTTTTCATGATTGTGGTATTTTTAAAGCATAAGCCTAGTAAATGGGGAAATCTACTAGACAGATCTTTCTTATTTATTTTTAAATTCCAATTTTAATATTCTCTAACGGTTGTTGCTTTTATTAAATTAATCAAAGATCCCAGTCTTTGTTCTCGTCTAATTTTCAACTTTTATAACAACCATTTTCGCATTGTAAGGCTTGTTTCCTCTTGACTCTAATGTTTTAGTCGCCTCCTCTAAAACATCAAAACGTGTTGTGTAAATGAAATAATTAGAAGACTTCACATCAAAGAAGAAATTCACCTTATTTTCTCCTGCCGCAACAGTTTTGGTTAAGAATGCATCTCGTTTTGCAACGTCTGCATGAACCGCATAAACAATATAATATCCTGTTTCCACATTTTTAATGTTCTTAATAATCTGCATGTTCAACTGCTCGTTACCAAAATCAAAATCTTCTGGTTTCAATGGTGTTGCACTGAGTTTAGTTGTCTCCTTAATACGTTTTAAGGTTTCCTGATCTCTGGCAAAACGATCGTCTTCATTTTGGAAATTCGCACGCTTGATACGGCGTTTTTTCTCTATTTCTGTATCTACTTTAATTTGTTCTAGCGTAGCTAACAAGTTTTTGTTAGACAATTCCGCTTTTGCTTGCTCTGCTTTTAATTGCTCTATACTTTGCAAGTAGCTTAAAGTAAGGGCATCGTTCTTGTTTGGCACTTTTTTAATTCGCTCCTCATACAATGCCTTAAAGTTACTCAATAATTGATTCTGATTTTGATTTACTATTGCAATTTCAGCCTTTAAGTTATCAAGCTCTGCATTTTGAGCAGCGGCGCTCTTAAATGGTTTTGGGGCACTCGCAATTCCTTTATCACTTAAATCGTTCTCCGTTTTTAAATCCTGGAGTTCTTTTTCTTTCAGTTTCACTTTCTCGTTCAACTGAGACAATAATTGTTGTTGCGTTTTACCGGCCATATCAAGAGTCTCGGCAATTTTATCCATTGATTTGGAATTCTCATCCTTAGGTTTATTTAGAGCGGCCAACTTAGCTTGAGCTTCGGCATCTGCTTTTGCTTTTGCGTCGGCTTCTAGTCTTGCTTTGGCCTCTGCTTCTGCTTTGGCTTT
>NZ_VLKO01000011.1 GCF_007830355.1 Flavobacterium tiangeerense
TAAGCTTATGTACACCCTTTTCCTCCCGAGCAATCGGGAGGGAGAAACTTTCTAATACACTTTTTATATTCTTTATCTCAGTATGTTAAGATATTTGCTCGACGCAAGAGCAGTCAAAAGACGAAAGTCACAAGTCCAAAAGGTAACTTTAGACTTTAAGACCTTCGACTTTAGACTAACAACCTTAAGGTGGTTATTGCGGCGGGGCTCACCTCTTCCCATCCCGAACAGAGTAGTTAAGCCCGCCTGCGCAGATGGTACTGCAGTTATGTGGGAGAGTATGTCGTCGCCTTTCTTTGAAAAGCCTATCTGCAAAGATAGGCTTTTTTTGTTTTATAGTGATAGTATTTTTAAGCTAATATTACCAACCCCTCTTTAATTGCACGTTCAAAAAATAGATTTTTATGTGTACTATGTATTAGGTAATATTGATCATGGTATATTAAAAGCAATTAAAAATGCAAATACATTATATGATGAAATTGTTTATATGTGATTGAATTTCAATATATTATTTTTTTTATTGAATTGAAATATTCGAAATAAGTGATTTTAACGTTAATTAGATTTAATAACTAGCAAAGATTTAATCAATATTCTAAAAGTATTGGTTTCTTACTTTTCTTGGTCTAGTAAATTTTCATTAAAAAAATAGATCAAAAAAAAGCAGCAAAATATTTTGCTGCTTTTTCAATTTTATACTAAAAATACTAATCTGCAAAAATGGATTCTGATGTCAGTACGTTCAATTCTATCATGCATTGCTTCATCATTTGAAACGTTCTTTCAATATTATTATCTAAACCTATTGAAAATCGAATTAAGCCATCAGTCAATCCCATTTCTATTTGTTCTTCCATTGGAATTTCGCTTGAAGTTGATGTTCCCGGTGCGCTAAATAAAGTTTTATAAAATCCTAGACTCACAGCAAGGTAACCTAAGTTTTTTTCTTGCATTAATTCCATCAAGGCATTTGCTTTTTCTAAAGTACCTACATCAAGCGTCATCATACCACCAAATCCATACTCATGATTAATCATAGAAGAATACAATTCATGACTAGGGTGACTTTTTAAACCAGGATAAACCGTTTTTAAACCTTCTTTTTCAAAACGTTCGGCTAGATACATTGCGTTATAGCTATGTAGTTTCATTCTAATATGCAGTGTTCTTAGGTTTTTCATTACGCTTGCAGATCGCAAACTATCCATTGTAGGTCCTAATAACATACTAGCTCCACTATTTACATTTTTTAAGCTATTGATAAATTCTTGCGATGCACACGTTACACCTCCCACAGTATCACTACTGCCATTAATGTATTTTGTTAAACTGTGAATCACAATATCAGCGCCTAATTTTGCAGGAGAAACAGATAATGGTGAAAAGGTGTTGTCAACCACGAGTGTCAAGTTGTGCTTTTTTGCAAGTATAGAAAGCCCTTTAATATCAGCAACTTCTAGCAATGGGTTACTCACTGTTTCACAATATAGCACTTTAGTATCTGAAGTAATGGCAGCTTCTACAACATCTAGTTTTGTAATATCAACAAAGGTAGTTTTGATACCTAATCTTGGAGTAAAATTCTTCAAGAAAGCATACGTACCACCATAAATTGTTCTGCTCGAAACAATGTGATCACCAGTTCCGCACAACTGCAAAAGAGTAGGTGTAATGGCACCCATTCCAGATGCCGAAACATTTGCCGACTCTGTTCCTTCCATAGCTGCTAAGGCTTTGTCTAAGTATAAATTACTTGGTGAGGAATGACGAGAATACAAGTAGCAACCTTCCATATTTCCTTCAAACGTTTCGAACATGGTTTTTGCAGAAAGGAAAGTATAGGTTGAGGAATCAGAAATTGATGGATTTACACCTCCAAATTCTCCAAAATACTGTAAATCTTGGATGTTATCTGCGGGATTGAAATTTTTCATAAGTTTTTTTTTTTGAAGCTATTCCTGCTATTCGCTATATCTTTTATTCGCTGAGGCGCATAAAAGGATGCCGCTTCTATCAGGGCTAGGGGATTACGGTTCTAAGATTAATTCTATTTCAAATTAACAGTGTTCTAGATTAATAATCAATATTACTCGTTAATTTTAGATTTTTAAACTATAAAAAGCATTAAATGTTGTTAAATTTTCTAATTTAGCATCAAAAATAGTATTTGTATAGATTTTTTTTCATTTATAAATTTCAAGAATATGATTTTAGACGCTATTGATAAGAAACTCTTGTATTTATTACAATCAGACAGTAAAAAAACAACCAAGGAGCTTTCCTTAAAGTTAAATTTATCAGTAACTGCAGTCTATGAGCGGATTAAAAAACTAGAAAGAGAGGGAGTCATTGCTAAGTATGTAGTATTGATTAATCGGTCCCAGGTCGAAAAAAGTTTTGTGGTTTTTTGTCATTTAAAGTTAATACAACATACCAAAGAATTTATTGCAAAGTTTGAAAGTGAAGTAGTCCAACTAAAGGAAGTTATTGAATGCCATCATGTAAGCGGAGATTATGATTATATTTTAAAAATAGTGGTAAAAGATATGGAAGCCTATAGAGAATTTTTGGTTACAAAACTTACTACACTACAACACATTGGTAGTACTCACAGTACCTTCATGATAAGTGAAGTTAAAAATACCACTGTTATAGATGTATAATAAGTTTTTCTGGATTTCATTTTTTTTTAAGTCCATAAATTAATCCCAAAAAACCTGCTTAATTCAAGCTGAAACAAAACTAATTTCTTAATTTTGTCAAACTTTTATATAAACTTCACAAAATAAATATACTATGAGTTCATTTGACGTAGTCATTATAGGTTCTGGTCCAGGCGGATATGTATCTGCTATTCGTTGTGCGCAATTGGGATTTAAGACAGCAATTATTGAAAAATATTCCACTCTTGGAGGAACATGCCTAAATGTAGGCTGTATTCCTTCAAAAGCATTGCTTGCTTCTTCTCATCATTACAGTGAAATTGCACATTTTGCAGATCATGGTATTGAACTTTCTGGTGAAGTAAAAGTCAATCTTGAAAAAATGATTGCACGCAAACAAGCGGTTGTGGATCAAACTTCAGGTGGAGTTAAATTTTTAATGGATAAAAATAAAATCACAGTTTTTGAAGGTTTAGGTTCTTTTGTTGATGCTACACATGTTGCTGTTGAAAAAGCAGATGGAACTTCTGAAACTATCGAAGCAAAAAATATTATCATAGCAACGGGTTCTAAGCCTTCTTCTTTACCTTTTATCAAAATTGATAAAGAAAGAATTATAACTTCTACTGAGGCACTAAAACTTAAAGAAGTGCCAAAACACCTTGTAATCATTGGTGGTGGAGTAATAGGTATAGAATTAGGTCAAGTTTATTTAAGATTGGGAGCGCAAGTTTCTGTAGTTGAATATTTAGATCGAATTATTCCAGGAATGGATGCATCTTTGTCTAAAGAATTGACAAAAGTATTAAAGAAACAAGGTATGAAATTCTACGTTTCTCACAAAGTGAAATCAGTAGAGAGAAATGGTGAAGGAGTTGTTGTTCAAGCCGAAAATGCTAAGGGAGAAACAATAACATTAGAAGGAGATTATTCATTAGTTTCAGTAGGTCGTCGTCCGTATACCGATGGATTGAATGCAGATAAAGCAGGTGTTAAAATATCTGAAAGAGGAATGGTTGAAGTAAACGATCATTTGCAAACAAATATTCCTAATATCTATGCAATAGGGGATGTAGTTCGTGGTGCAATGTTAGCGCACAAAGCTGAAGAAGAAGGTACAATGGTAGCTGAAATTCTAGCAGGACAAAAACCACACATCAATTATAATTTGATTCCAGGTGTTGTATACACTTGGCCAGAAGTTGCTGCTGTAGGTCAAACTGAAGAGCAGTTGAAAGCTGCTGGAGTTGATTTTAAATCAGGTAGTTTCCCATTCAAAGCTTTAGGTCGCGCACGTGCAGGTGGTGATTTAGATGGTTTTGTGAAAATTCTAGCTGACGCAAAAACAGATGAAGTACTTGGAGTTCACATGATAGGTGCTCGTTGTGCTGATTTAATTGCCGAAGCAGTTACTGCTATGGAATTTAGAGCGTCTGCTGAAGATATTTCAAGAATGTCTCATGCACATCCAACTTTTGCAGAAGCGATAAAAGAAGCAGCTCTAGCTGCTACTGATAATAGAGCATTACACGTATAAGCAGACTATATTTTAACAAAAACCCGTTCAATTTAATTTTGAACGGGTTTTTTATTTAATTGACTTTGCGAAAGTATTTTTTGTATGCGAAATAGCCTATTATGCCAATTAAAATTACGGACCATAATTGAATGATTACCGCAATTATTCCTTCAATAAGATACCAGCCATTTTCGAGTCCATCAATTATTTTCGAACCAAAACCTTGACGAAATTCCTTTTCATTAGCAATCATCTCTTTTTTGATGGTTTCACGTTGGTAAATTTGTAACGTTAAAGTGCTAAAATTTACTTGGTCAGCTAATAAGATATTTTCTAGTTTGCTGTTATCTTTTTGTTCGCTTTTTTGATTTAGGTCGTTTTCTGCCTGCACCACTTCATTTAGTTTTTTGCCTTTGCTATCAATCGCTTTTACAAGTCGCTTTTCTTGATTGGCGTCTCTTTTTTCTTTTAATTGATTTGAAAGTAGTTGTAATGAAACATCGTCGGCCTTAATTATACGATACTCCAGAAAATCAATTTGTTTCGCAATGGTTTTGATTACCGTATCCATTTTGGTATTGGGAACCCGAATAGAGATATTATTCTCAACAGTGTATTTCGTGATTTCTAAAGTGCTGTCTTGGCTCATTTTAACCTCTTTTTTTTCAGAAATTGTACTTTGTAAATTGGTGTAAGTTACAAAACCTCCAAATTTGCTGGTGGCGTTTTCAATAATGTAAGTTGAGTTGGGAACATTTTTTACCTTAAATTTAATATCGGCAGTTCGTACAAATTTTCTATCACTATTTTTTGGTTGTACTGCTGCAGCTGAAGAAACTGTATTACTACTATCTATTGAAGAAGTTGTTGTTTCAGAAGCAGTTTCATCTAAAGAATCCGCTTTTTTGCAAGAAATAGCTAAAATGATTAGCAGTAAAGGGAATAGGACATGGTGTTTTTTAAGCATAATTTTTTGTTTTACAGGTTAATAATTTATTTGTTAATAGGTGTTTTCTTGTTTGCTGGCTTTTTAGATTTTAAGTAAAATGCTACAATTCAAATTTCATGCCATCAAAATAAACTTTGTGTAAATGGGTAAGGAATTACGTTTAAAAGCTTTTTATATTCTTGCTTTTAGAATAAGTCATGATTACCTATTTAACATAAAAATGTTGTAATTTTGAGCTATAAAAAACATTTTAATTCCTTGAGAACATCTATTGAGAAAATTGTAAACGACCCGGAGCGCTTCAAGGAGCAACTTTTAACTTGGTCACAAGAGCACAGAGAAATTATTTTTTTAGATAGTAATTCGTATCCGCAGCAGTACTCATCTTTTGATTGTGTACTTGCAGTTGATGCTTTTACATCTTTAAAAACAGATTATTACAATGCATTTGATGATTTAAAACAGTATCAAGAAAGCACTAAGGATTGGTTGTTTGGTTACTTATCTTATGATTTGAAAAATGACGTTGAGAATGTTTTATCAAAAAACAATGACTTTTTAGATTTTCCAGATTTGTTTTTTTTTCAACCCAAAAAAGTATTTGTACTTAAAGGAAACAAACTTGAAATTCAATATTTGAATTTTTGTGATGATGAAATTGACTATGATTATGCAACTATTTTGTCTACAGAAGGTCCTATCAATACAATTGTTGAAACAGTTCATGTGCAACAACGGATTTCAAGAGAAAATTATTTGAAGAAAGTGATTAAAGTAAAAGATCACATTCACCGAGGAGATATTTATGAAGCTAATTTTTGTATGGAATTTTTTTCAGAAAACACAGTAATTGATCCATTGCAAAAGTTTTTAAAATTAAATTCCATCTCAAAAGCGCCTTTTGCTGTTTATTTTAAGAATCATAAGCATTATATACTTTCGGCATCACCGGAACGGTATTTAAAAAAAGAAGGAGAATTAATAGTTTCTCAGCCCATAAAAGGTACATCAAAACGTTTTTTGGATCCAACTGAAGATGAAGAATCGAAAAATAAATTAGCATTAGACCCAAAGGAACGTGCAGAAAATATAATGATTACTGATTTGGTGCGAAATGATTTGGCACGTACAGCACAAAAAGGCAGTGTTAAAGTAACTGAGCTGTGTAAGATTTATTCTTTTTTACAAGTACATCAAATGATTACTACTATTACCTCTAAACTTGATTCTCAATATGCTGTAATAGATGTCTTAAAATCAACTTTCCCAATGGGAAGTATGACAGGGGCACCAAAAATTTCTGTCATGAATATCATTGACGAACTTGAAGAAACTAAAAGAGGCGTTTACAGTGGAGCAGTTGGATATTTTACTCCTAACGGTGATTTTGATTTTAATGTAGTTATCCGAAGTATTTTGTACAACAGTGCTTCAAAATACGTTTCTTTTTCTGTGGGAAGTGCCATTACTTCTTTATCGGTTCCAGAAAAAGAGTATGAAGAATGTTTGCTAAAGGCTCATGCTATGCTTGAGGTTTTGCGTTAGTTAAGTTAAATAAAATGATACAACAAGTAGAGAAACATATTCAGCAAAACCTATCTTTTTTACAAGGTAATAAGGTGCTTTTGGCAACCAGTGGTGGCATAGATAGCATGGTTATGGTTCATTTGTTTCAGCAAATGGGTTTTAACATGGCTATTGCTCATTGTAATTTTCAGCTTCGAGGTTTAGAAAGTTTTGAGGATCAAAATTTTGTTCAAGAGTATGCATCAAATAACAATATTCCTTTCTTTTTTACCCAATTCGACACCAAGGCATTTGCCGAAGATTATAAAATATCCACACAAGTTGCCGCCAGAGAGTTGCGTTACAGCTGGTTTTACGAAATTTTAGAGCAAGAACAGTACGATTACATTCTTACGGCACACCATGCTGATGATGCTCTTGAAACTTTTATTATCAATTTAAGTCGAGGAACTGGAATTGAGGGTTTGACCGGAATTCCTCAGCAAAATGAGCGTGTAGTAAGACCACTTTTGGCATTTAGCCAAGATGAAATTACACGTTATGCCCAAGAGAACAATATCAAATGGAGAGAAGACAGCAGCAATGCCACAGATAAATACCTTCGAAACAAAATCCGGCATCAGATTGTACCTTTGTTAAAAGATATTAACTCTAATTTTTTATCATCATTTCTTAAAACGCAAACCTATCTTCAGGAAGCTAATGTTATGATGGAGGATGCCGCGATTATGATTTATCAGCAGGTTGCAAAGCAAGAGGATGAAATTATACATCTTGATATTAAAAAATTAAAACAATTACCCAATTATAAATCCTATTTGTACCAGTGGCTCAAAGAATTTGAGTTTACATCTTGGGATGATATTTATGCACTTGTTGAAAGTCAATCAGGCAAGTTTGTTCTCTCTCCTCAATACCGATTATTAAAAGATAGAGATTCTTTAATCCTTAGTCCGATAAATTTCGTAGATGAAAGAGAAGAGTTTAAAATTGATAGCGATTTACACGAAATTGTATCTCCTTTTCATTTGAGTTTTCAGTCGGTTGAAAAATTGACAGCTGTAAATGAAAATATAATTTTTGTAGATGCAGATAAGTTAAAATATCCATTAGTATTACGCCGATGGAGAGAAGGAGATGTTTTTCAGCCTCTTGGTATGGAAGGAAAGTCTAAAAAAGTGAGTAAAATTTTTAAAGACGAGAAAATATCACTCCTAGACAAAGAAAATAGTTGGATTTTGTGTTCCAATGCAGCTATTGTCTGGATCCTCTCAATAAGACAAGACGAACGATTTAAAATAGACCAACAAACTAAAAATATTCTAAAAATAGAACGACGCTCATGAAAAAAATAATCCTTTTACTTATAGCATTTTTGGCTTTTGCCAATGGTAATGCTCAAATTTTAGATCCAGCAAAATGGACTACTAAAATTGAAAAAAAGTCAGATACCAGATATCTCTTGATTTTTAATGCTGTTATTGATAACGAGTGGCATTTATATTCTCAATTCACTCCAGATGGCGGACCGCTTCCTCTTGAAATTATTTTTAAAAACCAAAAAGGAAATTTTAAACTTATTGGCAAAGCCAAAGAAAGCAAAACAAGAACTGCCTTCAATGATATATTTGAGGTAAACGAAACTTTTTTTGAGAAAAAAGCTCAAATTCAGCAAGAAATTGAACTTACAAATACTAAGCTTACTGAGGTTAAAGTAGATTTTAATTATCAGGTTTGTAAAGATGTTTGCATCAATGTTGAAAAGAATTTTACTGTAAAAATTCCGCAAAGTACTGCTGCAGCTACAACAGTGGATCCTATGCAAAGTGTTACCACTGCAGATTCCACGCTATCAAAAGAGGTTGTTGATACTGAGAAAACAGAGATTAAAGCTGATAAAACCGCTAAAATAACAGCTCCTATAGCTGAAAAGCCAGAGGAAAAAAGAGGATTATTGTCTATCTTTTTTATTGCATTTTTATCTGGGTTTGCAGCATTATTAACACCATGCGTTTTCCCAATGATCCCTATGACGGTTAGTTTTTTTACCAAACAAAGTAAAACTAAAGCAAAGGGAATTCGAAATGCTATTATTTATGGTATTGCAATCATTTTTATATATGTTGTTTTAGGATTTTTGGTAACGGCAATATTTGGAGCTGATGCCCTAAATGCTTTATCTACAAATGTATGGTTCAATATCATTTTCTTTATTTTATTAGTTGTTTTTGCATCTTCTTTCTTGGGCGCATTCGAAATCATGTTGCCAAATTCTTGGGCGAATAAAGTAGACAATCAAGCAGATAGAGGTGGTATTATTGGTATTTTATTCATGGCATTGGCTCTAGCCATAGTTTCATTTTCATGTACGGGGCCTATTGTAGGAACTTTATTAGTAGAGGCAGCATCAAAAGGTGGTATTGCACCTATTGTAGGAATGTTTGGTTTTTCATTAGCGCTTGCATTACCATTTATGTTGTTTGCTATGTTCCCAGGTTGGTTGAACTCATTACCTAAATCAGGTGGGTGGTTGAATACGGTTAAGGTTGTTTTAGGTTTCTTAGAATTGGCATTGGCCTTTAAGTTTTTATCTAATGCTGACTTGGTATTACAGCTACATTATTTAGAAAGAGAAGTGTTTTTAGCTATTTGGATTGCGATCTTTGGAACATTAGCTTTATATCTTTTTGGAAAAATTACACTCCCACACGATAGTCCATTAAATCATATTTCTGTAGGAAGATTGTCTTTAGGATTAGTAGTTTTGGCTTTTACAGTGTATCTAATTCCAGGAATTTGGGGTGCACCATTGAAATTAATTTCAGGTTTTCCACCGCCTATGACCTACAGCGAAAGTCCTTATGGAGTAGGAAATTCAAAAGGAGGCTCAGCAACAACAGCTCAAATTTTACCAGATGGAGCTCATTTAGGGCCACATGATTTAATAGCTTTTGAAGATTATGACAAGGGGGTAGCTTACGCAAAATCAGTTAATAAGCCTATTTTATTAGATTTTACAGGTTATGCGTGTGTAAATTGTAGAAAAATGGAAGATTATGTTTGGTCTGATCCAATGATTTTAAAAATATTACAAAACGAGGTTGTGCTTATTTCATTGTATGTTGATGATAAAAGGGAACTGCCAAAAGAAGAGCAATACGTATCTAAAGAAACTGGAAAAGAGGTGGTAAGCGTAGGTAATAAATGGAGTGATTTTCAAATTACCAAGTTTAAAGCAAATGCACAGCCATACTACATTGTTATAGACACTGACGGAAATATGTTATCAGATAAACCAGAAAGTTACAACTCAAATATCAATGCCTACAAGGATTGGTTGAAAGACGGAATTGATTCATTTAAAAAGGCCGAATAGGCCTTTTTTTTTGTTCAAAAATATTTCATAAAGTATTTTTTTTGATGGACATATATTATTTTTATTTCCACATATTTTTTATCTTTAAACCCTATTAAATTTAAAAAACTCATGAAAAAACTACTAAGTATTGCATTATTGATATTTGGTTTCTTATTATCCTCGGCTCAGGATTCTAAACCAAATTATGTAGCAGAAAATTACACTAAAAAAGAAGTGCATATCAAGATGCGCGATGGAGCTGAGCTATTTACCTCAATTTATGCTCCAAAGGATACTTCAAAAAAGTATCCAATTATTATGCAAAGAACACCTTATAACTCGGGACCTTATGGGGCTGATAAAATGAAAAGGTCGATTTCACCTAGTGATACGATGATGAAAGAAGGATATATTGTAGTTTACCAAGATGTTCGTGGTAGATTTATGAGTGATGGTTTGTATGATAACATGCGTGGCTATGTACCTAACAAAAAATCAAAGACAGATATTGATGAAGCATCTGATACGTATGATACAATAGATTGGTTGGTAAAAAATGTACCTAATAATAACGGAAACGTAGGGACATGGGGGATATCTTATCCAGGTTTTTATGCAACGTATTCTTTGTTAAGCAATCACCCCGCTTTAAAAGCAGTTTCGCCACAAGCGTGTATAGCTGATTTCTTTTTTGATGATTTTCATCATAATGGGGCTTATCTTTTAAGTTACTGGAAAGTAACGCCTTTATTTGGACCACAAAAAAAGGCACGTACCACAGAGCCATGGTATACTTTTACCAATACAGGAACCAATGATGATTATCAATTTTTTCTTGATGCTGGACCACTTTCAAATTTAGATAAGTATTACGGAGCCGACAATGAATTTTGGAAACAGTTAAAAGATCATTCTAGTTATGACGATTTTTGGCAAAAAAGAGGTATTCTACAGCATTTAAACAATATTAAACCTGCTGTCATGACAGTAGGAGGTTGGTTTGATGCAGAAGACTTATATGGTCCTTTAAATACATACAGTACGATTGAAAAGAGCAGTAAAAATTACAATACAATCGTAATGGGGCCATGGAGTCACGGAGATTGGGCTCGTAATTCTGCTAAACAGGTTATTGGTAATATTAATTTTGGCGATAGCATATCAGGTTTTTACCAAAAAAATATTGAAGCTAATTTTTTCCGTCATTTCCTAAAAAATAATGGAAAAGGTGAAAACACGCTTCCAGAAGCTTATGTTTTTGATTCTGGTAAAAAAGAATGGAAAACGTATGATGCTTGGCCTCCAAAGAATACCGAAAAGAAAGCTTTTTTCATGCAAGACAACAAGTTGTCACAAATGGCAAAAAAGAATTTTGCCTTTGAAGAATTTATTAGCGACCCAAAGAAACCGGTTCCTTATTCTGAAGATGTAAAACAACAAGGTCTTACACCTAGAAAATACATGACAGATGACCAGCGTTTTGCAGCAAGACGTCCTGATGTTCTTGTTTTTGAAACCGAAATTTTAACAGACGATACAACTCTTGCTGGCGATATTTTAGCGCAATTACAAGTGGCTACAACAGGTACAGATGCGGACTGGGTTGTAAAAGTTATTGATGTTTTTTCTAATGAGGAGCCAGAGACTAAAGAGGTAGCTCCTCATTTAAAAATGAGCAATTATCATATGATGGTAAGAAGCGAAGTAATGAGAGGACGTTTTAGAAATAGTTTTAGTAAACCAGAACCGTTTGTGGCAAATGAAAAAACAGCAGTAAATGTTAAGTTGCAAGATGTATTTCATACCTTTAAGAAAGGGCATAAAATTCAAGTACAAGTTCAAAGCACTTGGTTTCCATTGATAGATCTAAATCCTCAAACTTTTGTTGAAAACATTTTTTATGCAAAACCAGAAGATTTTCAAAAACAAACTCATAAAGTGTATAATGATTCTAAAATAGAATTTACTATTCTTAAATAAAGAGTTGTTAAGATTTATATCTTTTATGAATCAATCCCTTTCAAAAAAAAACACCTAAAAAAGTTACTACTTTTTGAGGTGTTTTTTTTTGAAAATAAATTACTAAATAATTATCGATAACTTATCCTAGTAAATAATGTTTGATTATAAAAATTCACCATGTTGAGAAATGTCAAGTCCTAATTCTTCTTTTTCCTCGCTTACACGTAAAGGTGTTATTTTGTTAACAATAAAAAATAAAACATACGATGCAGTAAAAGCAAAAATTGAAACCACAACTAAAGCTTTTAATTGGTTTAAAAACAAAGTGGTTTCTCCAAAAATTAAACCTTGATTATCTCCCACAATTGAGTTAATTGATTTTGAAGCAAATACGCCAGTAAGAAGCATACCTACCATACCGCCCACACCGTGACAAGCAAAAACATCTAATGCATCATCAATTTTTCCTTTATGAAATGCTCTCACTACAAGATTACTGATGATACTAGCAATTGCACCTATAAACATAGCGTGTGGAATACTCACAAAACCAGCAGCTGGTGTAATAGCCACTAAGCCTACAACTACGCCAATACAAGCTCCCATTGCTGATAATTTATGTCCTAGTATTTTGTCAAGAAAAACCCAAGCCATTCCAGCAGCAGCAGCAGCAACTGTTGTAGTTCCTAATGCTTGTACAGCAAGTCCATTTGAGCCTAATGCTGATCCTGCATTAAAACCAAACCAACCAAACCACAACAAACCAGTACCTAATAAAACATATGTAATTCTTGCTGGATTTACTTTTTGAACTTTTCTTTTACCAAGGAAAATTGCTCCTGCAAGTGCTGCCCATCCTGCACTCATATGTACTACTGTTCCGCCTGCAAAATCAAGCACTCCCATTTTGAAAAACAAACCATCAGGATGCCAAGTCATGTGCGCAAGCGGAGTATAAATAAATAATATAAACAAAACCATAAAAAGTAAATAAGCCCAAAAACGGATACGCTCTGCAAATGCTCCAGTTATCAAGGCAGGTGTAATGATGGCAAACTTAGCTTGGAATAAGGCAAATAGCATAAACGGAATGGTAGGAGCAAGACTCCATGCGGTGTTAGTCCCTACGCCTTGAAAAAATAAGTTAGGAATTGGATTTCCAATAATACCACCAATTGTAGGGCCAAATGAAAGTCCGAAAGCAATTATAACCCATAAAACAGTAACAATTATCATAGCCATAAAACTTTGTAACATTGTACTAATTACATTTTTTTTTCCAACCATACCGCCATAGAAAAAACCTAACCCAGGAGTCATGATAAGTACTAGAGCTGTCGCAACAATAATCCATGCGGTATCGCCAGTATCAAATTTTACAGCTTCGGTTGGAGCTGGTGCGTCGATTAAGAAATAATTTGAAAAAAGGGTAAATAACAAGATTGCAATTAATAGCACACTCAAAACAATTTTTCTCATAGTTTTTTGATTTAAATTTCAATAAAAGTATAAAAATGTTATTTATACCCCATTAAAAATAACAGTATGAGTTGAACTTTTGAATATATATTAAAATGACCCCTATTTTTTTAAGGGTTAATTATAATTTAATCTTAAAATTTACAATTTAACAAGCCCAATTTGAACTTTTTAAAAATTTTGTTATCAATCTTGATTATTTACATGAATTTATGGCATAAAAAAAGACACTAAATTGAAAATATCAATCAGTGCCTTTTAAATGTGTTGTGCAAACTATTATTTCAACGTGTGTCTACTTAAAATTTGATACACTTCATTAATGTTGTTACCGCCTTTTCCAAATTGTTTGCTAATGGGGGCATCATCATTATTAAGCCAAATTTTTAATTCAGCATCCATATCTAATAATCCTGCACTTTCTTTGGAGAATTTTTTGATACTAGAGTAGGGAATGGTTAAATAATCAACTTTAGTTCCTACTAATTGCTTTTCAATCAAGATCAATCTCTTATTGGTGAAAATAAACATATCTCGAATGAGTTTGTATGCTTTTTCAATTACCTCACCTTCAATCAAGATTGGTTCAAATTCTGTAGCAATATTTTGAATATTTACCTCAGACGCATTTCCTAGAATAGCATTAAATAATCCCATAATAATTTATTTTTGGTTGTATTTTGTTTTGTAACGATCGTTTAATTTAGTTTGATGTGTTTCTAAGCTGATCATTCTACCTTGTATGAAAGCATTTGTAAGCTTGTTTGTTCTCATATCTAGAGCATCACCATCAGATAAAAATAAGGTTGCATCTTTTCCTTCTTCAAGAGTACCGCATTGTGCATCAATACCTAATATTTTAGCTGTATTTGATGTTATAAGTTGTAAAGCTTGTTCTTTATCTAAGCCATAAGCAGCACAAGTTCCAGCTAAAAACGGTAGGTTTCTTGTATTCATTCTTTCATGTGACCCACTGTTTTCAAGTCCTACAAGTACTCCTTTGTCAGTTAGTAGTTTTGCATTTTTATAAGGTAAATCAATATCATGATCGTCATTTTCTGGCATTTCATGAACTCTTTTTAATAAAACACCAATGTTGTTTTCTCGTAATAAATCGGCAGTTTTATAAGCTTCGTATCCACCAACAATAACCATTTTTTTGATTCCGCTTTGTTTAGCAAACTGTACTGCGTCTATAATTTGTTTTTCTTCATTAGCATGGATAAATAAAGTTTGAGTGCCATCAAAAAGACCTTTTGTAGATTCTAAAACAATGTTTCTTTCTTTTGAATTTTCGCCTAAATAGGCTTTGGCGTTAGCAAGATAAGATCGTAGTTCTTGAACTTCTTTTGCATATTCTTTGTTAGCTTCAATATTTCCTGGTTCAGCCCACCAGCCGCTTCTTCTAAAAGTGGATGGAAAGTTAACGTGTATTCCATCATTTTCTTTAACCAATGCATCTTTCCAGTGCCATGCATCCAGTTGAACAATTGATGAAGTTCCTGATATTACTCCGCCTCTTGGGGTAATTTGTGCCATTAAAATTCCGTTTGGTCTTACTGTTTCAATTACTTTTGAATCAGCTGTATAGGCAATGATACTTCTTACGTGAGGTTTCATAGCACCTATTTCATCTTCGTCATCAGATGACTTAACTGCGTCAATTTCAACAAGACCTAAAGTAGAATTTGGAGCAATAAATCCAGGGTAAACATGTTTTCCAGCAGAATTTATGGTAACATCATAAGCACCAGCCGCAAGACGTATCACGGTAGCATCTGCAATGAGTGTGATTTTTCCGTTTTCAAAACCTAAAGCACTGTTTTCAATCACTTTTCCATTTCCTAAATGCGCAGTTGCATTCATGATCAAAACAGATTTGGATTGTTTATTTGCGGGTGTTTGTTGCGCTTGAGCTAGTATTGGCAAACCGAGTGCCAAAACTAAGAGGTATATTTTTGTATAATTCATTTTATATTTTTTTTAAGTTACTTGACTAAGCTTAAAGTATGAAATTGAGAAAGTGTTACTCCTCAAGAGTATCGCACTCATATTCTTTTCTTTCTTTCTTTTTAGGCTCTTGTGTGATCATTCCTTTGTTTTTTTCTTGTAACAATTGACCAATCAGTTCACTTCTTTCTTTTGTGATTTCTACTCTTTTTTCAAGATCTTTTTTTGCATCAAAGTAAACAACTCCTTCAATTAAAGTTTGCTCTGCTTTTGCATAAATAGATAATGGATTGTCACTCCATAATACAATATCAGCATCTTTACCTGTTTTTATACTACCCACTTTATCATCAATGTGCAATAATTTTGCTGGATTCAATGTTACAAATTTCCACGCATCCTCTTCAGATATATTTCCGTATTTCACTGCCTTAGCTGCTTCTTGATTTAATCTTCTTGACATTTCAGCATCATCAGAGTTGTAGGCAACTACAAGTCCGGCATTGTGCATAATAGGACCATTAAAAGGAATGGCATCATTTACTTCAAATTTGTAAGCCCACCAATCAGAGAAAGTAGAAGCTCCCACACCGTGCTCTTTCATTTTATCAGCAACTTTGTAGCCTTCTAAGATGTGAGTGTATGTATTTACCCTAAAGTTGAATTTTTCGGCAACATTCATTAACATTAATATTTCTGATTGTACATAAGAGTGACAAGAAATAAAGCGTTCTTTATTTAATATTTCAGCAAGAGTCTGTAGTTCTATGTCTACTCTAGGAGCTTTTCCTTTTTTATTACTTGCGTTAAATGCTTTCCAGCTCAAATCATATTCTTTGGCTCTTTGAAAATAATCAATAAAAACTTGTTCAACACCCATTCTTGTTTGTGGAAAACGAGTAGGATTTGTATTTCCCCAGTTTGATTGTTTTACGTTTTCTCCTAGTGCAAATTTTATAAATCCTGGTTGGTTTTTGTATAACATTTCATCAGCTGCAGCTCCCCATTTCCATTTTACAATGGCAGATCTACCACCAATAGGGTTTGCTGAACCGTGTAATAATTGCGATGTTGTTACACCACCAGCTAGTTCTCTGTATATATTTACATCTTCAGAGTTTACTACGTCTTGAATAGTTACTTCGGCACTAGAGTTGTGTCCGCCTTCATTCACTCCATTAGAAATCGCAATGTGAGAGTGCTCATCTATAATACCGCTTGTAAGGTGTTTTCCTTTGGCATCAATTACAGTAGCAGAGGCATCCGAAATGTTTTTACCCACTGCTGCAATTTTTCCGTTTTTCACCAAAACATCTGTTTCTGTCAGGATTCCTTCTTTTTCGTTAGTCCAAACTGTTGCATTTTTATACAAGATAGTTTGCGCAGCAGGTTTACTAAGATTTCCAAATGCTGTATTTGGGAATGTTCTAGGAATTACAAAATTGTTTTTTTCAACTTTAGTAGAATCGATGATTTTTACAAATGGAGCTGTTTTTACTGCAGACCATTTTACTTCTTTTCCGTCAAATAAAACTGCTTTTCCAGAAAGGGTTTGGGTATCGTCAATAAACCCAATCAATCTTGTAAAACTAGTTTTGGTTGAATCCAAAGGTTTGATCACGGTAGATAACCAATTGTTGCTCATAGAAAGTTTTGAATTTACTTTTTTGGCATCAACAGTTGTAATTTCTGATTTTGGTGCGCTTACTTCACCATTAATTTTCCATTTGAATTTTTCATTGTTGATGGTAAGGTCGTAATTTCCTCTAATATCTTTGATGGTTAAATCATTTATTACGAACTTGTTACCTTGAACCCAGTTTTCGTATAAAATTGTTTTTTCATCAAATATTGCTCCAGATGCAATTACGAAATTAGCTAAACTTCCGTTTTTTAACGATCCAACTTCATTGCTTTTTCCTAAAATAGCTGCAGGAATTGTAGTCAGTGCTTCTAGAGCTTTGGTACTGTCAAAACCAAATTTTATAGCTTTTAAAAGATTCGTTCTAAAATCTTCAATTTTCTTTAATTTATCAGTAGTTAATGCAAATACCACTCCATTGTCTGATAAAACTTTTAAGTTTGTAGGAGCTTGATTCCAAAAACGCAAGTCTTTTAACTCCATTTGATTAGCCTGGTTTGGATCCGAAACATCATACGCTTCTGGGAAGTTTATGGGAATTATAAATTTAGAATTGGTGTTTTTTATTTCTTCAATTCTCTCAAATTCGTTTCCGTTTCCTTTTAAAACGTAATTTAATCCAAATTCTTTAGCGATTTTGGCGGCACGCAAACTGTTTAGTTTGTCTTCAGATGCAAATATTTGAACTAATTTTTCATTATTTGCAAGTGCCTCAAGCGAAAGATCTTTAGTAGCAGAGTTCCCCTTTTTATACCAGTCTAAATCATGATACATTTGTCTTAATAACGCCATCATTCCCATTAAGGACCCAGGATAAGATTGATTTGTGGTAACGCTCCTTGTAAAAGCAAAGTGATTGGTTAACTTGTCTGCCAGCAATTGGTTTTGCTTTTCAAAATTATTCAATGCTATTAAAGTTCCTGTTCCTCTTGCAATTCCGTTAGGAACGTGTGTTCCTACTACTCCAAAACCAGCTTTTAGCAATTCTTCTGCTTTGGCTTGGTCGTATTTAAAGTTTTCATATGCATTAGCCTCGGCTAATATGCTCTCATTCCAGTAATAGCCTATTCTTTTAGTGTCGTATGTAGGCATACGTGGACCAGCAACACTTTTTGGTTTTTCAATTCCAAAACTCGTGTAAATGTCTATGAAGGATGGGTAAATAGATTTTCCTTCAAGGTCTATTGTAGTACAGTTTTTTGGAATAACAACTGAGGCTCCCGCACTTACTACTTTTCCGTTTTGAATCAGTAACGTACCTTTTTCAATAATTTGTGTAGGAGTTACATAAATTTTAGCATTTGTAAATGCGGTAAAATTACTGCTCTTGTTTTGTATACTTTCGTTGTTAGGAAAGTATTCCTGCGCATACGTTTTAGATAGCACCACGCTAAATAAAAGTAGAAATAGAATTTTTTTCATAGTTTAGTTTCTAATTAGTTCTTAAAAGTAAAAAATTGTACAAAGAGTGCAGGCTGTTTACATGAATTTAACATTTGTTTTTTATTATAGTTATTTACTTTGCTTTTAAAGTTTTAAAAAATTTTTATTTTAAGAGCTTATTTAAACATTTATATTTTTTTACATTGTTTGTCATTGTGTTAAAATATAAGGAAAGTTTTTACTAATTTTAATTTAAAATAATGATATATGTTAGTAAAGGTTTTTGGGAGTGCTGTTTTTGGCGTTGAAGCGACAACAATAACAGTTGAAGTTAATATGGATAAGGGTATAGGCTACCATCTTGTAGGTTTACCAGATAATGCCATAAAAGAGAGTAGTTATCGTATTGCTGCTGCGCTCAAAAACAATACCTATGCTATGCCCGGAAAAAAAATCACCATTAACATGGCGCCTGCAGATTTACGTAAGGAAGGTTCTGCCTATGATTTGACATTGGCTATTGGTATTTTAGTGGCTTCAGGCCAAATCAAAGCAGATGCTCTTGAACAATATATTATAATGGGTGAATTGTCTCTTGATGGAAGTTTGCAACCTATAAGGGGAGCCTTGCCAATAGCAATTAAAGCTAAAGAAGAGGGCTTTAAAGGTTTTTTTCTGCCTAAACAAAACGTAAAAGAGGCAGCCATTGTAGCTGGACTTGAAGTCTATGGTGTTGAGAACGTTCAAGAAGTGATTGATTTCCTTGAAGGTAAAGGAACTCTAGAACCTACCACGATTGATACCCGTGCTGAGTTTTATAAAACACTTGATTTTCCGGAGTTTGATTTTTCGGATGTAAAAGGACAAGAAAGTATAAAACGTTGTATGGAAATTGCTGCTGCTGGAGGACACAACATTATTTTAATAGGTCCGCCTGGTGCAGGAAAAACAATGCTTGCCAAAAGATTACCAAGTATTTTGCCTCCCATGACGTTGCGCGAAGCACTTGAAACTACAAAAATTCATAGTGTTGCTGGTAAACTTAAAGAAGTGGGTTTGATGAATCAAAGGCCTTTTAGGAGTCCGCATCACACTATTTCTAATGTTGCCTTAGTAGGTGGGGGAAGTTATCCGCAGCCTGGAGAAATTTCTATGGCGCACAACGGAGTTCTATTTCTGGATGAGCTACCAGAATTTAAAAGAGATGTACTTGAAGTCATGCGTCAACCACTTGAAGATCGAGAAGTTACTATTTCTAGAGCTAAGTTTACGGTAACGTACCCTTCATCGTTCATGCTTGTTGCTAGTATGAACCCTAGTCCGAGTGGTTTTTTTAATGATCCAGATGCTCCACAAACTTCTTCACCACATGAAATGCATCGGTATTTGAGTAAAATATCTGGGCCATTGCTAGACAGAATAGACATTCATATTGAAGTAACTCCTGTTCCTTTTGATAAACTTTCAGATGATCAAAAAGCTGAGAGTAGTGTTGCTATTAGAGAGCGCGTGACTGCAGCTAGAGAAATACAAGCTGCACGTTTTGATCACATGGACCACATTCATTACAATGCCCAAATGAATACTAAACAAATCAGGGAGTATTGTGCTCTTGATGAGGTGTCAAAACAATTATTAAAAACTGCTATGGAACGATTGAATTTATCTGCAAGGGCTTACGACCGAATTTTAAAGGTAGCGCGAACCATTGCTGACCTTGAAGCAGCTCCAGCAGTACAGTCAAACCATATTGCCGAAGCCATTCAATACCGAAGCCTTGACCGAGATGGTTGGCTGGGATAATTTTTTTGATGTTTTTTTTAATTATGGTCTACTCTAAAAAACATAAATGATAGTCTTACTTTTTACAAGACATTAATTCATGATATATCGAATTAGTATATTTTTTAATTCTAAAATAATATTACGTTGCTTTATCTACAATAGCTATGAAAAACGGAATTAGGATCAGTATAAAAGCAATGAAATAGTCTTTTTTATTTTGCCCTTTGAGTCATTGGAATGAACATATTTGAGTTTACAGCTCAAGGTTATTTGCCGAATTGATAAACGGGTCAATTTTGTCATCAGTAAGATTTTGAATGTTTTTAGTAATTTTTTCAATATCCCAATTCCACCATTGTATTGTTAACAATTTTTCAATTTGTTCTTTTGTAAATCTTTTTTTTATCTCATTAGCGGGATTCCCGCCAACAATAGAATAAGGTTCTACATTTCTTGTTACCGTCGAATTCGATGCAATTATCGCCCCGTCACCTATTTTTATTCCTGGCATTATAGTAGAGTTATACCCAATCCAGACATCGTTTCCTATCTCTGTATTTCCTTTATTAGGATACTGTTTTCCTTCCATGGCATTTTTCCAATCCTCTCCAAATATTGCAAAAGGATAAGAACTTATTGATTTTGTAAGGTGATTTGCCCCATTCATTATAAATTTCACATCAGAAGCAATCATACAAAATTTGCCTATAATTAATTGGTCTCCAATAAAATCAAAATGATATTTTACGTTTTTCTCAAAATTAGCAACGTTTTCAAAATCATCATAATAGGTATAATCTCCAATAATTATGTTGGGGTTTGTGATTGTGTTTTTTAAAAAACAAAGTTTATTATAATTTTCTAATGGAAATTGGGTGTCTTTATTAGGTATTTTCATTTCTGAATTTTTCTTGGTGATGTTTTTATCTTCGGGAGATTCTGCTTTTCTAAAACTTCATTGATTTTTATTTGAACAGTAAGGTATACTCTAATTTGTTAATTAGCATTCTGGTAAATGTTCTGGTTTTGCAATGTATTAAAAGTGATCTTTATTTTTACCAATAGCATGTTTCATTTTTTGTCCCATACTGCTCGTTGCATAACCTAAAACACTTTCTTTTTTTCGTTGCCCGTTTGATAAATATTCAATACTAATGGAGCAGTCTCTTGGAATCTCAACCCAAACAGTTTTACTTTCTCCAACTTCTAGTTTGTCAATCTTTCCACCGCCACAACCCACAATGTTTATCTTTGTCAAAGTTGTTTGTGTTGTGTTTGTAAAATTGATTCTCATGGTGTTAAGCAAAATAATTGTAAACCAACAATAAAGGAATAGTATTGGAATATTTATCAACATAAGGCTACAGGATGTGAGTAGTTTTTTTCTGCTGTCTTTGTCCTGTCTAGCTTTAATTAGAATGAAAATAAGAATACCAATGTTAATTAGAACTATAAAAGGGATAAAACTGTAACCAACGATAAGCACTTCATCTGATGAGGTTAGAAAATAAAGACTAAAAATACAGGTCCCGAGCAAAAATGAAATAAAAGTAGTTAGTCGTCCTAGTTTTATGTATCGGTCTGCATTCATGTGTTTTCTATTGTTATTAGTTTGTTTTAAAACACGTTTGTTTGGTTTTTCAATGTAAAATTAGTAGATTTAAACTACAAAAAAAATAGCTTCTTTAAAAAAGTATAGAAATAAATACGTCAAAAGAGAGATTTCGATAAAGATCTCTTTTACTTTTGTCAGATGTTAGAAATTCTGTACCAAGACGATTATATTATTGCAATTAATAAGCCAAGTGGATTGTTGGTTCACAAATCATTTTATGCGCGCGATGCAAAAGTGTTTGCTATCCAAGAATTGAGAAATCAAATAGGAGGGCAACATGTTTATCCTATTCATCGTTTAGACCGCAAAACATCAGGTGTCTTGTTATTTGCGTTGGATACAGCCGTTTTAAAAATTATGAATGATCGATTTGCCTCACGTGAAGTCGAAAAAAAATATTTAGCAATTTTACGTGGTTGGTCACACCAAGAACTAACGATTGATTATGATTTAACCAATGATGATGGTGTTGTACAAAATGCAATAACCTATTTTCATCGATTGCAAAGTGTTGAAATTGAGTTGGAATTTAATAAACAGCCAACGTCACGATATTGTTTGGTTGAAGCGATTCCTGAAACTGGGCGTATGCATCAATTACGAAAACATTTCAAACATATTTTTCATCCCATTTTAGGAAGTCGGCCACATGGATGCAACAAACAAAATAAATTATGGTTGGAGCATTTTGAACTGAAAGGAATGATGCTTCATGCGCATCAATTAATTTTTAATCATCCCATAACAAATGAACAATTAATCTTGAATGCAAAGATTAATGAAGAGTTTAGCAGAGTAGGTACTATTCTTAATCTAGATTTGAGTACGTATGAATAGCATGCTGATTTGTAAAGCAATGCTTTAAGTTATTGCTGTATTTTGAAGCAATAGTTTCAGTATAAATAGGATCATATTTCAGATTTTTGATTAATTCTTGAGACATTTATATCGAATGTTATTTTTACGGATTTAAATTTAAAGGTTAAATTCATAGATATTTTCGCAACTTTTACGATAAATTTATTTTTCAAAATGTTACTTCGTTCTGGGCGTAGTTCAGGATTTTGTTTTCTCTTACTGCAGTTGAACGATTTCTTTTTTAGTCATAAATTTCACATTATAAGACCTTCACAAGATGATGGAAATTAGCAGTAGTGCTACCGTAGATTTAGTTCAACTACTGTTTCACCAAACTTGTAAAACCCAAATTAGCAAACAGAAATATAAAATAATAAAAACGCTACTTTGAAAACACAAATTCTTCCCTTTGAACTTCTGCTTTTTTACAAACTTCGTTAAATTCTTCCACTGATTTAAACTGTAGTTGCTCGATAATTTTATATTCGTAAAAAACCGTGAAACTATCATTTTTGAAAACCCAAGGTTCTACTGTGATTTCTTTTTCAGCCTTGTAAAACGTTTGACTCATATCACCATCAGGGCTTTCAGACACTTCCATTTTACGTCCTTCGGGTTGTATTTTGTCCATGCAAATAAGAAGTGAAAAAGCATCGCACCATTCTACAAGGCGGTACAAGCGATGCATGTATTCTTCGTTTATGTTTAAATGTTTGAAAATATCTTTGCGGTTTTTTTCTTGCTCCTTCAAAAAAGTTTTCAAATTCTGGTCTTGACCGTGAATTGAATCACCACAAATGAAATCTAAATGTAAGGAGGTCAATAATGCATTTAACTGACTTTTTGAAGTTGCATTTTCCATTACATTGAGGTATCGCTTTAAATCCGTTTTTTTAGATTCATCGTTGACTAAGAAATGTCTTGGCGCACCTGCCTTGGTTAGGTTTTTATTTTCTAATGTTTCTACAACCCCGTCATCATGCTCTGCAATTGCAATGAGTGTTGGAACAATGATATCATTTGGCAAATCAATATCGTATTGATATCCTATCATCGCAGCTAAAAGGCCGTGAGAGTGCTGGTTTATAATTTTCCAACCTTTAGCATGTGAAGCAACAATCATAATACGGAGGTTTTCAAATTAATATTTAAAATAAAAAAGATTTCATTATAGAAAATTCTCTTATAATTCAAATTTACCATAATATATCCAAAGAAGGCAATAATTCTAACCTTGGTAGTAATTAAAAAAAGTGGAATAATAAATTTATGTAAGTTCAAGTTATAAGCGTAACAGATAAATTAAAAACTCTTGGAGTTATGCCATTGCGATGACGAGCTTCCCGCTGGTGCCTTTTACAAATTTATAGTGATCCACTTTTGCTAGTGTTCATGAGCTGGTGTAAGGGATTAGATAACATTGTTTTTGTCACGCAAGCAACGAAATTCTGGCTGCTAGCTATTGTTTTATTTGGTCTTAAAGTCCTTTTTTATTAGACAATTTGGAATGAACGGTTTTAATTTTTTCAATTGTTAAGAAGGAGTGAACACAAAAATATAAAAAAGGAGAAATTATTTTTTCATTTAGAGTTTAGGTCAATTTGAAATAAACTAACCGTTGCGTTGTCATAATGTGCAGGAAGTCCTTCAGTATTTTTAAGTTTTAATAAACCTAAAAACTCAAAGCCACATTTTGTGTAGTAATTAATCAATCCTGAATTATCGCCAACTGTATCCATTCTAATGAATTTTTTTTGATTTTCAATAGCATAAATTTTTGCCCACTCAACGATTTTACCCACTAAATTTTGTCCGCGAAAATCAGGACTGGTTGCTATTCGGTGAATGTAAATAGCTGGTTCTTCGTTACGTTCCTCCCAAATTTGTGGATCGTCAAAAGTTGTCGCCCAGACACAAGCAATTTTACCATCAACCACTACTTTCCATTGTCTGTTTTCTAAAATTTCAGTTTCAATAAGTTGTCTGTCAAATTCTGGCCAGTGATGGGTAAATCTCGTCTTCTGAAAATCGGTTGCGATTTTGTATAAACGGAAAATTTCGTCGGTATCGGTACTGTTGCTATTCTGTATTTGAAAGTTCATTTTTGATTTTCTTTTTATTTTATAATAAACAGCATATAGTCAATTTCTTTTTTGAAAAGACTATATGCTGTAATTTTTGTTAATTATGCATCAACAAGTATCACTTGACCAGTAATAAATCCATCAACCGAGCGCTCAAACGCTTTACCAACCAATGCACTTGGTACAGGTTGAAATCCTGGCATCATATCGCCATAAACATCCCAAGCTTCTGCTAAAACTGTTGGATTTACTGAATTTACACGAATACCTCTTGGCATTTCGAAGGCTACACATTTTACAAAGGTATCAATGGCACCACTTGTAGTTGCATCTGCAATAGCAAAAGGAATAGGCTTTAAATTTAGTATACTTGTAATAAGCGTAAAGGAACCTTTATCAGCAATGTATTACTGACCTATTCTAACAATATTGATTTGCCCCATCATTTTACTCATTACTGTAGTCATCCATTGCGCTTCAGTCATTTCCTCGAAGGTTGCATATTCACATACGCCAACTGTATTCACAACTGCATCAAAGTGACCAACCTCCTTGAATAATTTTCTCAAAGATTCTTCACTGGTAATGTCAACTTGGAAGTCACAACCGTCTTGAGAGCGACCTGCTGTAATCACTTTGTGTTTTCCTAAACCTGTAAGTGCTGCTTTTCCCATTTTCCCATTAGCACCTATTAAAATTACTGTTTTCATATATTTAATTATTTTTAATTTGAAGTGCAAAATTACACTCCTGCCCTACTAAGCACGTAGGACATTTGTCTAATAATTAAATCGATGCTCTTATTCTACTTAAATGTCTTTGAGTAATTCCAAGATAGGAAGCTATGTAGTGAAGTGGAATTTGTTGCACAAATTGTGGATAGTTGTTTATCAAATCTACATATCGTTTTTGGGCGTTGGATTTTTGATGATTAAATATCCATTTTTCGAGTTCAACATATTCTTTTTCAGCAATTATTTTTAAAAAATTCAACCATTTATTGTTTGATTCCGCAAGGTTTTCTAATTCTTTTTTTGAAATTGAAATTATTTCAGAATCGGTTAAAGCTTGTAAATTTTCTTCTGATTTATTCTGTGTAATAAATGAAGAATAAGCCACTAATAACGAATTAGGAAAGGTAAAGCAATAGGTTATTTCTTCATCATTATTAGAATAATAGAATGAACGAAAAATACCAAAATTCACGAAGGAAAGCGTGGTACAGATTTCATCTTGTTTAATGAAAAAATCTCCTTTTTTTATCGTAGAAATAGTCGCTAAACTTATAAATTCATTTATTTCACTATCTGTAAATAAATTATATTGTTTTAAGTATTCCAACAGTTGATTTTTCTTAAACATAGTACTTGTTTTAAGCTTTAATTCTATAATTCGTATTTATATTTTGCTGCTTTGCAAAGTTAGCAATTACAAGTGTAGAATTTTAAATCCCTTTCAAATCATTGATGAGATAAAAAAAATATGACATTGATTTACTGGCTGTTTTTCTATAAAATCATTTGTGCTTAGTTTATTAAAAGACTCTACTTTCTCCATCATTTGGAATAAAAACTTTATCAGAAAGTCCAATTTTTGAAACTTCTGCTTTTAATTGTTTTCTGGTTGTCGGACAATGATTTACAGCTTCTAAATGGTTAGCGATAACTTGATTTGGTGCGTTTTTTACAAATTTTAATATTTCGTCCATTCGCATTAATAAAGGTTGAAAAATATCTAATTGCGCTGTTCCGCAAGCTACAACAGCAACTTCAGGTTTTAATTGTGTCAAAACTTTATGAACATCATCAGTATAAATGGTATCCGCGCTTAAATAGATTGATTTTTCATTTGGTAATTCTATATAAAATCCCATCACATTTCCCATTGGTTTTGCAACAAATCCGTAACCGTGAACTGCTGGAATACCTATAATTTTTCCTCCTAAAAAAGGGTTTTTTATCCAATATTCTATAGTTTGAAAAACTTTTAAACCTTTTTTTAGTAATACATCTTCGTCTTTTATGCTACATATCACAGGTATTTGTTTAGAACGTAGAAAATTTTCTGCTTCCTTGTCTAAATGGTCTGGATGTAAATGTGTTAATAAACAATGCGTCGTTTTTTCAACAAGTTTCATTGCATTACTTGGTAAATCTACAATAGGATTTCGTTGTGCTTTAAAACGGAAAAGTGTAAAAGTGGGTCCAGCTGTTCCTTTTTTTCCAAGCATTGGATCAACTAAAATTACTTTATCTCCAGTTTCTATGATCATAGTGGCATTTCGCAGATGATGTATTTTCATTTTTTGATGTTTTAAATTGAAAGTACAAAGTTGCTTATTGGTACAATAGATTCCATTGATTGAAATCAATAAATCAAAAAAATAAAGTGTACTCGATATTGATTTGAATCAATGCACCTAAATTTATTCAATATTATTTTTGCAATAATAAAAGTTACAAAGAAATGAACTATAAAGTTGAAGTACTATCGAATACTATTTTTGCTACAAATTCTTATTTAGTAATTGATAATCATAAAAATACATTAATTGTTGACCCAAGCTTTGATCCTAAATCAATTGAAAGAAAAATTGATTTTTTAGGTTTGAAAGTTGTAGGTATATTGGTAACACATGCGCACCAAGATCATATTTTTAGCGTTAAGTATTTTATGGATTTATATAATGTAGCGGTATGGGCTTCAGAGAAATCAAAAGAATTGTTTGGAGATCGTGTGTGCAATCTTAGTTTTATTGGTTCTCAACATTTTGGACTAGAGGAAACTATTTTGGATATTCCTGTGAAAATTTTGGAAGATCAAACCACCTATCAAATAGAAAACTTTGTTTTTACAACCGGTATTTATCCCGGTCATAGCATTGGTTGTACTGTTTTTGATTTTGGAGAATTTATGCTGACTGGTGATTTTATTTTCAAAGGAACTATAGGGAGAATAGACTGGCCTGGCTCCAATCCTGAGGATATGAAGAATAGTTTGATGTTATTTAAAGATAGATACAAAGCAATCGATATGCCAATATATGCTGGTCATAATGATGCCACAACTATTCAAAATGAATTGAATACGAATATTTTTTTATTAGATCCAACAAATGTAAAATGGTTGTAGGCTATATTCTTTTTCTAATTCTGCTTAATGTTTCAGGAGTGATTCCTAAATACGAAGCAATATGATATTGAGGGATTTGTAGTAACCAGTCCGGTTTTGTCTTCATAATATCGAGATATAATTCTTCGGCGGTATTTACAAAATGGTTGAATTCTTCGGTTTCTTTATTGACAACAATTCGTTGAAAAATGGTTTCAACAAATAACTTACCACAATTGTATTGGTTAGTAAATGTCGAAAATATTTTTTTTGATAAAACTCTCAAATCAACATCAGTTAAACATTCTTGGTATTTTTTTGTAGCGGTAGCGTGTGCAAAGGATGAAAAATCGGTTATAAAACCGGCATCTGTAAAAAAATTGATATTTTTTTCTTTGTCGGTGGTTGCATAATATTCTCGGATTATTCCTTGATCTAAAAAACGAAGTTCATTTTCTACTTTTCCATTTTCTAAAATGATTTCCCCTTTTTTGAATGATTTTACAGTAAAAGTATTTACAAATTCATCTAAACCTTCTTTGTTAAAAGGAAATTCATTGCTAAAAAATAATGATAATTTGTCTGATTTTGTCATAATTACTCTTAAGATAATTTTGCAGTTCGTTCAATAAATTGCTACCAATTTATCTTTACATAAGATACCCCTTTTTAAACAATTAAATTATATGTTTAAGCAAAGGTATGTTTCGTTTTTTAATTTCAAATGTATTTAATTTTTCCAATAAAAGGATCTAATGAATATTTATTTAGTGAATACTTTTCGTTCTAAATTTTGTGTAAAGTAAGTATGTTTTTCTGAAGTTGTAAATGAAATAATGCAATGAATTCTTAACTTAATTTTTAATTTAAAAAAAGTTAATAGGAATAATTATTTTATAAATAATTGAAATATAATTGTTCATTATCAATACTTTTCTATTGCTTATTTAAATAATTAATAGACGTAGAATTATTGTAATCTGCTAATCTGTTAACAAAAAAAAACGGCGCTTCAAGTTACACTGAAACGCCGTTAGCTATTTTTAAACTGATTATCGAATACTTTTCACGAAGGTTGCTATATTTTGGGTTCCGTTTTGAGTTAAATCTTGAATAAACGCGCTGCCTATAATGGCTCCTTTAGCAAATTGTGTAGCTTGATTAAAAGTTTCGGCATTGTTGATTCCAAAGCCTATAACTTGTGGATTTTTCAAATTCATGTCGGCAATTCGTTCGAAATATGTTTCTTGTGTGGCTCCAAAACCAGATTGAGAACCGGTAACACTTGCTGAACTTACCATGTAAATAAATGCATCAGAGACGCTGTCTATAAAATGAATACGCTCTACAGAAGTTTGTGGTGTTATTAAAAAAATGTTTTTAAGACCGTATTTCTCAAATATATCTTTGTAAGAATCAGCGTATACATCTACGGGTAAATCTGGAATGATTAATCCGTCTATTCCTATTGCAGCACATTTTTTACAAAAATTTTCAATTCCATATTGCAACATAGGGTTAAAGTAGCCCATGATGATTAGTGGTATGGAAACGGTTTCTCTTATTTTTTCCAGTTGGTCAAATAACACTTGCGTGGTCATGCCGTTATGCAAGGCTTGTGTAGAACTTTCTTGAATCGTTGGTCCATCGGCTAGTGGATCACTAAAAGGCAGTCCAATTTCAATCATGTCAACTCCATTTTTTTCTAAGTCTTGGATTATTTGCACGGTATCGTTCAAGCTAGGATATCCAGCCGAAAAGTAAATGGAAAGGATCTTATTATTTTCTTGTAATTTCTTATTAATTCTGTTCATGATATATTGATTTCCCTTTTTTATTAGGGTTTAGTTATATGCTTACTTTTATTTAAATTACGGCGCTGTAGGCCCAGGCTTTCTGTTTTGATTGGAGTTGTACTTCAACTCTTTTATAATGCAGCCCTTCATATAAATCAGATTGGTGAAGCTCTTTGGTACTAATTTCGTAAACCATTCCATTAATGGTATTTTCTTGATTTTCAGTTTGGGTAATAATGGGGTAGTTGACAATGCCAAATTCTTCTTCAATTTGTATTTGTTTTACCACATACCCTATTAGTGTTTCTGGAGTGCCCTCTAGAATGCGTCCAAACAGGTCTTTTTGTATGTCCTCGTTTTGTAAACTACCGTAAGCAAATAATTTTTCCATAATGTGGGTTTGACAAATTTAATTTAAAACGTGATATGCTATTCTTGATTGCGTTAAGGATGGCAGCGGTATCTCCCGGTTTAGAAAAACAAGGCTTTTGCCGTAGTTTTTGTTAATCGGGAATTTAGCGTACAGCCTGACCTCGCTTTTTTCGGCGAGGGAACGCCTTAAAATTAAGTCAAAAAAAACATCTCACATGATAATCGTGTATTAAATTATAATTTAAAATAATCTATGTAAGTATTTAAATCCTTGTCACCACGGCCAGATAGATTGATTACTACAATATCATCTTTCTTGAATTTCATTTCGTCTAATACTGCAAAGGCATGCGCACTTTCTATGGCAGGAATTAAGCCTTCCATTTTAGATAATTTGATACCCCAGTCCATAGCTTGTTCATCAGTAATGGAGATAAATTGAGCTCTTCCAGTAGTATATAAATTAGCGTGCATTGGGCCAACACCAGGATAATCAAGTCCCGCCGAAATGGAGTAAGGCTCTGTTATTTGTCCATCGTTGGTTTGCATTAATAGTGTTTTACTACCATGAATAACACCTATTTTTCCTAATGCTGAGGTAGCTGCGCTTTCCCCAGAGTCTACGCCTAATCCAGCTGCTTCAACAGCAATGATGTTGACTTCTTTTTCGTCCAGGAAATGATAATACGTTCCTGCAGCATTGCTACCACCGCCTACGCATGCAATAACGTAATCTGGGTTTTCTTTTCCTTCTTTTTCAAGCAATTGCTCTTTTATTTCTTTTGAAATGACACTTTGAAAACGCGCCACCATATCAGGATATGGGTGTGGTCCTACCACTGATCCTATGATGTAGTACGTATCTACAGGATTGTTAATCCAGTCTCTAATGGCTTCATTAGTAGCGTCTTTCAAGGTTTTAGAACCAGACTTTGCAGGTCTTACTTCGGCGCCAAGCATTTTCATTCGGGCTACGTTTGGCGCTTGTCTTTTTATATCCACTTCACCCATGTACACAATACATTCTAGTCCCATTAAGGCACAGACCGTTGCTGTAGCTACACCGTGTTGTCCAGCGCCAGTCTCGGCAATAATTCTTTTTTTGCCCAATCGTTTGGCTAGGAGTATTTGTCCTATGGTGTTGTTTACTTTGTGTGCTCCCGTGTGACACAAATCTTCTCTTTTGAGGTAAATTTTAGTATTGTATTCTTCGGATAAGCGTTTTGCAAAATACAAGGGAGTAGGGCGGCCTACATACTCTTTTAGCAAGGCATCAAACTCTTCTTGAAATTCAGGTTCTGCGGTGATTTTTAGGTAATTTTGGCGAAGTTCTTCTACATTTGGGTATAACATTTCAGGAATGAAAGCACCACCAAATTCTCCATAATATCCTTTTTCATTAACGTTGTAACTCATTTTGTGTATGTTTAAAAGTTAAAGTTGTAAATTATGTTGCAACTTTTGTAATAATGTAATGTCTTTTAATCCAGGCTCTGTTTCAAATTTACTGTTTAAGTCTAGAGCGTGAATTGGTAAATTGGTATTCAAGATTTGTTGTATAGATTCAACCTCATCAAGGCTTATTCCACCACTTAAAAAGAAAGGTTTAAGTGAAGGATATTTTTCTAAAACCCGCCAGTCAAATGTATTGCCGTTCCCACCCGGAAGTTTTCCCTTAGTATCAAATAAAAAGTAATCACATACCGTTTCAAAAGGTTTTAGTTCTTGAAAATCAAAGGTGTCATTGACCGAGAAAACCTTGATGATTTCTATTCTTTTTCCTTGTAATTTTTCGTTCAAATCAATACAAAAAGCAACCGACTCATTACCATGTAATTGTATGGCTTGTAAATTGTATTTTTCGGCTTTCGCCAAAATTACTTCGATGTTCTCTTGTACAAATACGCCCACTTTTTTTATGGATGCTGGTAATTCTGGCATCTCTCCATCAAAATAACGACTGGATTTATCCCAAAAAATAAATCCCAAATAATCTGGTTTTAGCGCAGCAAGTTCCAAGATGTTTTCTGGATATTTCATACCGCAAACTTTTACTTTTACACCCATTTTTCCTGACATAACAGGAGACGAAAGGGGAGTTGTATTTGGGTTATTTATTGAAGGTTGCATAATGTCTACCTGTTTTGATTGTTGTGTTTTATTTTTTAAAATTAAGAAAGTAGTTTCTGGATAAATTCAGTAGCTGCTTTTCCTGCGTTGTCTGTTTTCATAAAATTTTCTCCTATCAAAAATCCTTTAAAACCATACGGTTGGAGTTCGTTAATAGCTTCTACACTGGCGATTCCACTCTCAGATACTTTTACAAAATCATCTGGGATTTTTGAAGCGAGTTGCTTGCTGAAATCCAAACTCACTTTAAAAGTTTTTAAATTTCTGTTGTTAACACCTATCATGTCAAGTGACGGCATAATAGATTTTTCTAACTCTTCATGATCATGTACTTCAAGTAACACTTCTAATCCTAAACTATGTGCAAACTCAGATAAATGTTTGATTTCCTCTCGTGTTAAAACCGCAGCGATTAGCAAAATTAAATCGGCACCGTGAGCTTTTGCCTCTAGAATTTGGTACTCATCAACTATGAATTCTTTTCGCAAAAGCGGAGTGTTTACTGTTGCTCTAGCCAAAAGTAAATCATCAAGAGAACCGCCAAAATACTTCCCATCAGTAAGTACTGATATGCCACAAGCACCTGCAGTTTCATATCCTTTTACCACTTCTTCAACCGTAAAATTATAATTAATTTCAGCTTTTGATGGTGACCTGCGTTTGTGTTCCGCAATTATTCCAGAGTTACTGGCTCTAAGTGACTGACTTAATGAAATTGTTTTTTTTGTGAAAAATACTGAGGATTCTAGCTGTGATACCGGAATTATTGTTTTTTTGAGAATCACTTCTCTTTTTTTGTCAATTATAATTTTATCTAGGATATTCATTCAATTTTTTGTTTAAAATTTACTTTGTTTAATTTTAAAGGTGTTTGAAATTCCAACAGCCTTAATTTTAAACTATTTTATTTGCTTAATTCTTGTAATTTCTTCAAAGATAAAAGTCCTTTACCAGATAATAAACTTTCTTTTGCTATTTGAAATCCTTCTAAAGGCGAGCAATTTGTAACCGTTGCAATAGCCATTGCAGCATTGGCACAGACGACATTATTTTGAGCCTCGGTTCCTTTTCCAGCAATAATTGTAGTAAACATTTCAGCCGATTCTTCAATGGTTGTTCCGCCTTCAATTTCTTTTTGTGTTAGTAAGTTTACACCAAAATCTTCGGGATTCAACATGCCTTCTTTGGTTTTTGATATTGTTTTTGAAGCGCCAGTCAGGGATATTTCATCATATCCATCTAAAGAATGAAGTATGGTGAAGTTTACATCCGTATTTTGATACAAATACGCATACATTCTAGCAAGTTCTAAGTTAAAAACACCTACTAATTGATTTTTTGGAAAGGATGGATTCACCATAGGTCCTAGCATATTAAAAAATGTTTTTACAGCCAGTTCTTTTCTAATAGGACCCACGTTTTTCATTGCAGGATGAAATAAGGGTGCGTGTAAAATACAAATCCCAGCTTGGTCCATACAACTTTCTAGAAAACCATTGTCATTACTAAAACGGATACCTAGTTTTTCCATTACGTTACTAGAACCAGAAATGGATGAAACCCCATAATTACCATGTTTAGCTACTTTTATTCCGGCACCTGCCGCTACAAACGATGCTAATGTTGAAATATTAAAGGTATCCTTCCCATCTCCGCCAGTACCACAAAGATCTATGGTGTTATAAGCAGATAAATCTACTCTAATACACAATTCTAAAAGTGCTTCTCTAAAGCCAGCAAGCTCCTCAATAGTTATGCTACGCATCATGTAAACGGTAAGGAATGAAGCTATTTGGCTGTTGTTGTAACCTCCGTTTGAAATAGTAATCAATACGTTTTTTGCTTCCTCTCTAGAAAGGGTTTCGTGATTGATCAATCGGTTTAATATATTTTTCATTTTTGATCGTTGTTCTTAATGGTAAACTTTTTGTGTGATGTTTTACTAGGAGATTTTTTGAAACTAGTTTTTAATCCAGTTTTCCAAAATTCGTTTTCCATTTGGAGTCAATACACTTTCAGGATGAAACTGCACCCCACGTACATCATATGTTTTGTGACGCAGAGACATTATTTGTCCGTTTTCGTCAAGAGAGGTAATCTCTAGAACGTCAGGTAAATGAGTATCTACTACCCAAGAATGGTAACGCCCTACCTCAAAGGAGTTTCCTAAACCTTCAAAAAGATGTTCATCAGTCACGGTAGTTTCTACCATAGAGGCAACACCATGATATACTTTGTCAAGATTAGAAAGGGTTCCACCGTAAACCTCACCAATGGCTTGCTGCCCTAGACACACTCCAAAAATACTCTTGGTAGGTCCATATTTACGAATCACTTCTTTTAACAAACCCGCTTCATCTGGAATTCCAGGTCCTGGTGAAAGCAGAATTTTATCGAAAACTGAAATTTCATCAATATCAAATTGATCGTTTCTATAAACGGTAACTTCACAGTCTAAATCTTCAAGATAATGTACTAAATTATAGGTGAAACTATCGTAATTATCAATTACTAAAACTTGCTTTCTTACAGCAGTTGTTGAAGTAGATGGAGTGGTTATATTGTTGCTCATTTTGTTTTTTATTTTAATATTTTCTTGAAAATGAAATCCTTTCACAAGGAATTTATTAGAATTGGATTTAAATCGTTTCGGCTAAATCTAATGCGGCATTTAAGGCTCTTAATTTATTGTACACTTCTTGCATTTCACTTTCTTCATCAGAGCTTGCCACAATTCCGGCACCCGCTTGACAATGCAATTGATGATTTTTGCTTAAAAAACTTCGGATCATAATGGCGTGATTGAAATTACCATCAAAATCCATAACACCTATTGCGCCTCCATAAAAATTCCGACTTGTTTTTTCATATTCTTCAATGAGTTGCATCGCACGGTGTTTTGGTGCACCACTTAAGGTTCCTGCAGGAAACGTATCAGCAACTACTTGCATCGTTGTGGCCGTGTCATGTAAATGTCCTGTAACTTTAGATACCAAGTGAATAACGTGCGAAAAGAATTGTACTTCTCTATATTTTTCTACTTGAACAGCATGACCATTTCGGCTTAAATCATTTCTGGCCAAGTCAACGAGCATCACGTGTTCACTGTTTTCTTTTTTATCCTCAGATAATTGTTTGGCAAGGTTTGCATCTTTCTCATCATCTCCTGTACGTTTAAAAGTTCCAGCAATGGGATGAATTTCGGCTTTTCTATCTTTTACTATAATTTGAGCTTCGGGAGAGCTACCAAAAATTTTGAAATCACCATAATCAAAGAAAAATAGGTAGGGAGAAGGGTTGATGCTTCTCAAGGCTCGGTATACATTAAACTCATCACCTTTGAAGCCTTGCGTAAATCTTCTTGACAAAACGAGCTGAAACACATCACCTCTAAAACAATGTTTTTTTGCTAAGGCCACATTTTCTTTAAATTCTGCATCAGTCAGATTTGAGAAACCATCACCTTCTTTTGAAAATTTATACGAAGCAATATTTCTAGATTGAAGCAGTTGTTCTAGCTCGGCAATATTATTACGACCGTCTAAGCTGTGGCAAAAGAGATAAGCTTCGTTTTTAAAATGGTTAATTGCAATAATATTTTGGTAAACCGCATAATACACATCAGGAATGGAATTGCTGTTTTCTTTTTTTGCGATTGTAACTTTTTCAAAATACCGAACCGCATCATAAGAAATGTATCCAAATAACCCGTTGTTTATAAATTTGAAATTGTTTTTATCTGACTTGAATTGTCCAGAAAATTCTTGAATTACAGCTGGAATATCAGTGCTTGCATCAATATTTATTTTTTGAGAAGTACCGTCAGGGAATGATTTATAAATGACTTCATTTTCTATTTTTAAGGATGCAATGGGATTGCAACAAATATAGGAGAAGCTGTTGTCATTACCGTGATAATCACTACTCTCTAGCAAAAGACTATTGGGAAATTTATCTCTAATCTTAAAGTATACACTCACTGGTGTAATGGTGTCAGCTAAGATTTGCTTGTATTTAGTTTGTAATGTAAAAGATTTCAATTTTTTATATTTTAAGTGTTGTGTCAATTTTTATCAAAAAAAAAAGGCTTGTCGTGATGACAAGCCTTTTATATTTATAGTTTTAAAAATACCATAGGAACTTAGTTCACGACGTTTGACGTAAATTATTCCACCACCAAGTATTGTTTAAAATTGTGTTCATTGTTGTTTTATTTAATGCAAATATATAAATGTAAATTCAATTATGATGCGTTTTAATATAAAATTAAATAATTTTTTTTCAATTTTTTGTTACAAATGTAAAAATGGAGCTTTTCTTAGTATCAAATTTAATATGAATTACTTACTAGCTAAATTTGTGTAGGATCTTAAACGGAAATCTGGAATTTTTTTCAATGATGGTTGAATGAAAAAATCTAAAGTTGGTATAGTTGTATAGTCAAATGCGTAGGAGGCGTTGCTGTACCAATTTTCTATTTCAACGTTATTTGCGGCTACTTCACTAATTATTTTTGCGGAGCAATTATTAGATATTACTCCTCTAAAGCTAACACGATTTAGATTTTCACTTATATATCCTATCTTTGAATCTAAAACAGCAATTGCAGAAAAGCCATGTATTACGCTATTATCTAATGTTAAAAAGCACTTATCTTTAATATAAATAGCTTCCTTTACAAGTCCTTGATTGTTTTCTTGCGTATTAAGTAAGGACATGTTGTTGGCGGTGATTGAAGTAGCTTTTTTAGTAAAATCGCAGTTTTCTATTTTATCATAATTGTCTATTTCAAAGCATCTAGAGCCTGCAACATCGCTTGAAAATGGATCTCTTATGGCAATACTATTGGTAATTTTAGCTTGTGCACCTTGAGTAAAATCAAAATCATCATCAGTAGAACGGTATGAAATAATATTGTTTAAAGTTGTTTTACCTCCATAACATTCAAAGGAATCATCATTAGAAAAACTAATTTGAATGTTTTCTAGTTTGGTTTTGTTTCCAACTCCTGCAAGTGACAAACCATTAAGTTCTTTTTGTTCTTTGAGTTTTCTACCAGAATATTCAATACGTACATATTTTAAAATTCCAGAACTGTCCTCTTCATTTGTTCCACCGTAATAGCTTACCTCTGGATTTAAATTAAAGTCTAAAAAACCGATTCCACCAATCCTATTGATTGGTGCATCGCCAAGAATTACAATTCCACCCCAATCTCCAGGTTTTCTTGATAAAACAGCATTGTTAGAGGTAAATACAATAGGAGCAGTTTCATTACCTTCGGCCATAATCTTAGAACCTTTTGTAATTACTAGCGTTCCGCAGGTTTCTTTATCACCACGAATAACGGTTCCTGGCTCAATAGTAAGCGTTGCTTTGTTCGTAACATAAACTACACCTATTAATCGATAAGTGTTTTTACGTTGTAAGGTCATATTGCTACTTATAACCCCTGTTAATATCGTTGTTGCTTCATTATATTCAGTACTAGCGGGTTTGAAATTAGTCCAATTGTTAAACCAGTTGTCTTCTCCTAATATTCCTTTAAGTTGTTGCGCGTTAATATACAAACAAGAAAGTAATAAAAGTAGTGTCATTTTTAGTTTCATAATATTTGTTTTTGTAGGTTCGGTTATCATAAGATATGGAGGTTTTTAACAATCCAAATTTACTTATGATCTGTTAAGACAGACTCTACTTAATATTATGAGTTTATTATGAATAATCAGCGTATGTTATTTTTATGCAACTTAACTTAATTTGTTGCGCTATTTTAAATTTATTTTGTATTAAAAGTGAAATTCTACTTCTAATCAATTAATAATTATAATTTTAAGATATTTTGAGTCAAGGTTAAACTATTGAGACGGTTAATAAATAATAGAAACTTGTTTAAATACAAAACCCTATCAATTGCTTGATAGGGTTTAGAGTGGTATTTAATTTGAAATTAGAATTTCAAATTTACAGCTAAAGTGAAATCATCATTGATTGCTTTGTCACCAATAGCACTAAAGATGCTAGCTGAGTTGTACTCTATTTTATATTTAGTTCTGTCTACAACAACATTAGCAGTTGCAGTGTTAGCCGTAGTAGCCATATCAAAAGTTACAGGTTTTGTAATTCCTTTTATAGTTAAATCAGCAGTTACAGTGTAAAGATTAGCTGATTTGCTTGCAATTTTTTTGAAAACCAAAGTTGAAGTTGCAAATTTGTCAGTTCCAAAAAAGTCATCTGCTTTTAAGTGTCCTTCTAATTTTTCTTTTCCTTGACCTGCTTTCAAGTCAGTTACAGTCATTGATGTCATATCAACAACAAAAGAACCTCCAGCTACTTTTTTTCCTTTAAATACAAGGTTTCCGCTTTTAAGGTTGATAGTACCTTCATGTGCTCCTGTTACTTTTTTTCCAACCCAGCTGATAGTACTTTTAGATACATCTACTGCTTTTGTTTGAGCGTTTACTGTTACTGTTGTTAGCGCTATTACTGCTGCTAATGCAATTGTTTTTAAGTTTTTCATTTTTAGTTTGTTTAAAGTTGATTAAAAAAAATTATAGTGTAATAAATAAATCTTCGTTTGATTTTCTAACTTTTTTATAATGCTGTGTAGCATCTTCTTCATGACGGTACCCTATTGTTGCAAGAAGGGTAGCATTTAGACCTAGTTTATCAAGTCCTAATATTTCATTAACCTGAGCAGGGATGAAGCCTTCCATAGGAGTAGCATCAATTTTCAATTCAGCTGCACTGTTTAATAAGTTTCCTAAAGCAATATAGGTTTGTTTTGCAGACCACAAGTTTCTACTTTCTTCAGGTAATCCTACAATATTTCCTTTCATGTAATCTACGTACCCTTGAATACTTTCTAACGGAATTTCACGAGTTTCGCTCATTGTTTTTGCAAAATCGTCAATTCCTTCTGCACCAAAGTTTAATTCATTTGCAAAAACAATTAAATGTGATGCATCTACAACTTGAGCTTGTCCGTAGGCAGCAGGCTGTAATTGAGCACGTAATTCAGGATTTTCTACTATAATAATTTTGTAGGGCTGTAATCCATAAGAAGATGCTGTTAAACGAATAGCTTCTTTAAGAGTTGCTAAATCTTCTGTTGTAATTTTTTTTGATGCATCAAATTTTTTTGTAGCATATCTCCAATTCTGGTTTTCTATAAAAGTACTCATAATTATTTTTATTTATTGTTTTCTATATTTTTCTAATAAAGCGTTTAGCTGTTCAATTTCTTCGGATGTTAGATTTTGAGCAAAAAAACGTTCATGTGCTATAACTTTTGGATCTAATTCTGATAAAACCTCTAATCCTTTTGATGTAATTAAAACTTCTATTTTTCTACGATTATCAGGACAAACTTTTCTAGTTACATATTCTTTTAGTAGCAATTTGTCTACAAGACGAGTAGTGTTGCTCGTTTTGGCAAGCATTCTCTCTTGAATTACAGACATGTTTGCTGGATTTCCTTTTTGACCTCTTAATATTCGTAGCACATTGTACTGCTCACTTGATATTTCAAATGGTTTTAGGATTTCATTAAAATTTTCTGTAATCACATTTTGAGTGTACAAAATATTGAGGATAATTTTTTTTGAATTATCCATTGCTACAGTTGATTTTAATATTTCTTCAATTTTCATATTTGTATATATGTAATTTGTTGGTACAAATATAGTATTTATTATTGTTGTATATACAAATGTATTTTAAATTTTTGTTAAATTTTAGTTTTTAAATGGTAAATGCCGCAATACTAAGAATTAAAAAACTTTCGTTTTGTTTGTTAATATCATTTGTTTAACTAGCTAGATGAGTATTTGAACGGGTAAGATGTAAGTTTCATCATTTAATTTTTTAATAGATTATTTTTTTTGTTATATTTAGCATTTACTTTAATACTAATGTTTTATGAATGAGGCTAATTACAGCTATGATGAATTGCTTATTTTAGTAAAGCAAAAAGAATTACAACTTCAAACCTTAATAGAAAAAGAATCTTGTAAAAAAAACTTTGAACAATTAATTCATAGTTCACAGGATTTTGTGTGTGTTGCTAATGCCGACTGTTATTTTAAAGAAATAAATCCGCCTTTTGTTGCGGTTTTAGGGTACACAGAACAAGAACTTTTATCACAGCCTTTTCTAAATTTTATTCATCCTGAAGATCTTGAAAAAAGTTTAAATGAAGTAAAAAGGCTTGGTAAGGAAAAAGAATCAATAAACTTTGAAAATCGTTATTTAAAAAAAAATGGTGAGATTATTTCGATTCAATGGATTATTACCGTTTCTCATCAACATGGTCTAGCTTATGGTATAGGAAGAGACGTCACTTGTATAAAAAGAATTCAAGAGCAATTATTAGAAAGTGAAAAATTACTCAATGATGCCCAACATATTGCAAAATTGGGTAGCTGGAGATATGAGTTAGACACCAAAGAAATGTTTTGGTCCAAGGAATTATATATCATTTATGAATTAACAAAAGTCCCTTATCAAGATCTATATCAGGAATTTTTGAATATTTTTTCATCCCAAGACGTTACTTTTTTTCTTGATAAAGTTAATCTAGCGCTCATTGATAAGAAGGAATTTGATTTTGAACGAAAGGTATTATTTTCTAAAAATAATGAAAAATGGCTGTATGCTATAGTTACACCGCAAGTAGACCAATCAGGTAACGTAATTGCTTTTCACGGAACTGTTCAAGATATAACTGAAAAAAAGCGCATCGAATATGAAATTAAAAAACGTGAAAAAGTTGAGGTTGCTCAGCAGATACAATTAATTCAGCGAGAAAGTGATTTAAAATTTAAAAATTACATAGAGAATGCTCCAGATGGTGTATTTGTTTTAGATGAGTACGGTAATTATCTAGAAGTGAACCACGCTGCAACTGTGCTTTCTAGCTATTCCAGAGAAGAGTTGCTCACTAAAAAGTTTGGGGATTTATCAGGAATGGAAAATCATAAGGAGTATTATAGGGAATTTAAAAATTTAGTTGAAAAAGGAGTTGCCAAAAAAGAAATTCAAGCAATTTTAAAAGACGGCTCTAAACGATATTGGCAAGTTGAAGCAGTAAAAATTGCCGAAAATAGGTTTCTAGGTTTTGTAAAAGATGTTACAGAAAAAAAAGCTATTGAAGATAAAATTGCTCAAAACGAACGTCGTTTTAGAGCATTAATAGAAAATAATGTAGACATCATTTCCTTAGTAGATGAGAAATTAAACATCATTTTTAGGAGCGAGTCAGCACAAAGAGTTACTGGATGGTCACATGAAGATTTCGACAATATTTCAGTTTTTAATTTTATTCATCCTGATGATCAAAAAGAAATTCCATATCTATTAAAAAAAGCACTCAGTGAACCAAGTGCGCCCTTTTTTATTTCCTTACAATTAAAACACAAAAAAGGGCATTACATCTGGCTCGAAGGCTATGTAAACAATTTACTGCATGATCCTGATATAGGTGGAATTGTTATTAATTTAAGAGATGTAACATCTACTAAAAAAGCACAAGAATTATTAAATGAGGAACGCAATAAATTTCAAAAAATTGCCGCAACTTCACCGGGTTTAATATATTCCATGAGACAAAATAAAGACCAATCTTTGTCTTATACGTATGCTAGTAATGCCATTCAAGAAATTTATGGATTTCATTTTGAAGATATTGAGTTTGATACTTCAAAACTATTTGAGCGCATTCATCCAGATGATATTAATGATGTTATTGATAAGATAAAAATAACCAAAACCAAATTAGTACCACTCAAGACACAGTATCGTTATTTTCACCCGCAAAAAGGTTTGGTTTGGCATGAAGTTAACTCATTACCAGTATTGGAACCGGAAGGGACTGTAATTTGTCATGGTATTATTACAGATATCACTGATCGAATTCTAGCTGAACAAAAAATCATTAAAACCAATAGATTGTATTCATTTATAAGTCAAATGAATCAAATGATTGTGCGCACTACAGATGAGCAAACTTTATTTAGAGAAGCGTGTACAATTGCTGTTGAAATAGGTAAGTTTAAGCTAGCATGGATTGGTATGATTGATCCAGTTAGTGAAAAAGTACTTCCTGCCATGGTTGCCGGGGAGCATGAAAATTATGTTTCTGTAATCAAGACAATTTCTACAAATAAAAATATTCCTGCCGGTCAGGGGCCTATAGGAAGATCGGTTAATGATAAAAAGCATGTAGTTTGCAACAACATTGAGACTGATTCTTCAATGAACCTTTGGAAACAAGAGGCATTGGGTAGAAATTACAAATCTCTATTGGCTATCCCTATTAAGAAGTTTGGAAATGTAGTAGGAGTCATTACATTTTACGCCGGTGAGATTAATTTTTTTGATGATGAAGAGATTACTTTACTTATCGAGGCCACAGAAGATATATCTTTTGCACTTGAAATTTTTGAAAAAGAAACATTAAGAAAACAAGCTGAGGAAACAATTTTTGAAAGTGAACAACGCTACCATACCTTAACAGAGGTTTCTCCTGTAGGTATTTTTAGAACTGACCCTACAGGGTATACCACGTATGTAAACCCATACTGGAGTCAATTATCAGGTTTGTCATTTCAAGAAGCATTAGGAAATGGATGGTTTAGGGCGGTGCATCCGGATGATATAGTTAATCTTGCAGGTCGCTGGAATAACGATACAAAAAAATTAAGTTCTTCATTTTCTGAGTATAGATTTGTACGCCCAGATGGATCAATATCTTGGGTAATGGGCAAGGCTATACCAGAGCGAAATGTAAAAAATGAAATACTAGGTTACATAGGTACAATTACTGATATCACCGAGCGTAAACTTGCTGAGTCTGAAATTTTAAAAGAAAAACAGCTTTCCGAGGTTGTTATAAATAGCCTTCCTGGAATTTTTTATCTCTACGATGAAAAAGGGAAATTTGTAAAATGGAACCAAAATTTTGAAGAAATAACGGGATACAATGAGGAAGAAATTTTGAGTATGAGTCCACTTGATTTCTTTGATGACGATCAAAAAAAGAGACTCGCTCCCCGAATACAATCTATATTTGATACCAAACAAGGCAATTCTGATAAAAATAGTGAAGGTTTTGAACTTGAATTCTTTACTAAGTCTAAAAATAAAATTCCGTACTATGTAAACTCAAGATGTATTTCATACGAAGGTAAAAAATGCATCGTAGGGATGGGAGTAGATCTTACCGAGATTAAAAAAGCAGAAGAGAAAATTAGAGCTGCCAATGAGCGTTTTGAAATGATCTCAGCAGCTACAAATGATGCTGTTTTTGAAGTCAACTTAATAACAGGTGAAAGCTGGAATAATCAAGCATTTATTGATTTGTTAGGTTTTGGTAGCACAGTTGCAAATGGTGTCAATAATATGATTGTTTGGCGTTCTAAACTGCATCCAGATGATAGAGATAGGGTTGTCAAAAAACTGGAAGACACATACGCTGGAACTACAAATAATTGGTCTGATGAGTTCAGGTTCATGAAAGCTGATGGAACCTACGGAATATTTTTTGACAGAGGTATAATAACCAGAAATGAAGATGGTAAAGCGGTCCTACTCAATGGAGCATTAACGGAAATTACTGAATTAAAGAATATCAAAGAGCAGCTTGAAAACAGTGAAGAACGCTATAAAAGTTTGATTGAGCAAGCTTCAGATGCAATTATGATCAGTAATAGCAAAGGTAAATTACTTGAAGTTAATGAAAGTGCTTGTAAAATGCTAGGCTTTACAAAAGAAGAATTATGTACTAAAAACTTTAAGAATTTATACATTACAGATGAGCTTGTCAAAAAACAATTAATTTTCAATGAATTAATAAATACAGAGCAAACATTGATGGAGTGTAATATGTTGCACAAAAATGGTGCTTCTATTGCTGTAGAGATTACAGCTAAAAAAATTGTAGACGGTAGAATTGTAGCTATTGTAAGGGATGTAAGTGAGCGTAAACAAATTGATGATGAGTTTATGCGCATGCACAAAAAAATGGAGGCTATACTTGGCGCAATTCCAGATATGCTTTTTGAAATTAATCTTGATGGTAAAATTTTTAATTATCACTCTCGTAGAGACGATTTACTTGCTGTACCACCAGAATATTTTTTAGATAAAAAGTTTTCGGATGTGCTGCCTGAATCTGCCTCAAACATAATTCTTGAAGCTATCAATGAAGCTTCGGTTGATGGATTTTCAGCGGGTAAGCAATACATTCTTGAGTTAGCTCAAGAAACACATTGGTTTGAACTTTCGGTTGCACCAATGAAAGAAAATTTAGATAACGAAATTCACTTTATTTGCCTGTGTAGGGATATTACTAAAGCGAAACAATCTGATATTGCATTCTTTAAAAGTGAAGAACGATACCGCGGATTATTGAATAACCTTGATGCAGGAATCATGGTATACAAACCTGATGCCTCCATTATTGTAAACAATCAAAAAGCAAATGAATTATTAGGACTAACAGATGAAGAGTTGAAAGGCATTTCTACTCATGATAGAAATCTTACTCTTTATGATGAATTTGGAAATGAATTGTTAGTTGAGAAATATCCAGTAAACCAAATTATTTCAACTAAAGCGTCCTTAAAAAACTTTAAGATGGGTGTAGTTCACACCTCTAGAAAAGAACCAATATGGGTTTTGGTAAACGGGTATCCTGACTTTGATCACTGTGGAGATATCAATGAAATTGTAATTAGTTTTATGGATATAACAGATCAAAAAGTGCTTGAAATGGAACTCCTTAAAGCTAAAGAATTAGCTGAAGCTGCAAACAAAGCCAAGACAGATTTCTTAGCTAATATGAGTCATGAAATTAGAACACCCTTAAATGGTATCATAGGATTTACACATTTATTAATGAAGTCTAATCTTAAGAAAAATCAAGCGGAGTATATGACCACTGTAAATGAATCTGCTACTTCATTAATGGATATTGTAAATGATGTTTTGGATTTCTCCAAAATAGAATCGGGTAAACTAGAGTTGAATCTTGAAAAAGTAAATCTGTTTAAACTAACAAATCAAGTAATCAACTTGTTTAAGATTCAGGCCATCAAAAAAAATATTAACTTAATCCTTGATATTGATAAATCAGTGCCACAATACATCATTGCGGACTCTGTTAGACTCAAGCAAATTTTAGTAAACTTGTTAAGCAATGCAATAAAGTTTACTCATTTTGGAGAAATTAGATTGGATATTAGTCAAATTGATAAAAATAAAAAACAATCAGCAACAATAAAGTTTTCGGTTAAGGATACTGGTGTTGGGATTAAAACTTATAATAATGAAAAAATATTCAAATCCTTTGTACAAGAAGACAACTCTACAAATAGAAAGTTTGGTGGTACAGGATTAGGATTGGCTATCTCAAATCAGTTGCTGGCATTAATGGATAGTAAGTTAGAATTAATCAGTAAATACGGTGATGGTAGTGATTTTTACTTTGTGGTCAAATTTACAAGAGCGAGTTTCAAAAATGATTTAGACACACCAATTATTCCTAAAAATAATATCGTAACTAGCTTGCCGGAATGTATTTTAGATGATAAGAGAGTTTTGATTGTTGAGGATAATAAAATCAATATGTTGCTAGCTAAAACATTAGTGAAAAGAATCATTTCTAATTGTCAAATTTTTGAAGCCAAAGATGGTAACGAAGCTGTGGAACTTTATGAAAAAGAAAGACCTGATGTAATTCTTATGGACATACAAATGCCTAATAAAAACGGTTATGAAGCCACTGATGAGATTAGAAAATTTGAAAACTCTCAAGACATCCCTATCATTGCCATTACAGCAGGAATCATGGTAGGGGATAAAGAAAAATGTTTTGAAGCAGGAATGAATGATTATCTTCCTAAACCAATAATTCAAACAGATTTAGAGCGCGTGCTACAAGCTTGGTTGAAAAAATAACTTTCAACGATGAGGTTCATAAAAAAAAGGTATTTGAGTAGTCAAATACCTTTTTTATGGTTTTTAGAGATATTAAGTTCAATACAAATTAGTACTGCATATTTTCTAGATAGTACTTTGCGGCGCAATTGAATAATTAGCTTCATATAAAAGAGCTTCTTGAAGTTTTTCAATTGCAATCATTGATTGACTTACAATGACAATTTCTTGGAAGTTTGTACTTATTGAAACTTGAAGTATACCTTCGATATCAGTTAATTTTGAATCTATTGTTTCGGCACATGTAGAGCAAGTGACTCCTTTTAATTCATACAAGTTCACAATCACATTCGTGTTTTTTTCAAACGTAAAAAACAACTCTGAATTAGCTCTTGGCGAAATGGAGTTCTGAGCAATCTCCATTTTTTGGATACGGAAAGCATTTTTAAAAAGGGCTTCATATTCTTTTTGGCTTCCGCCAAAAGGAGGCCCAGACTCAAATTCTCTGTTAAAAAACAGGCCAACTAGAATTCCATTTTCAGCTAAAAGTTGGTGCATTTTCCACATGTATTTTTGTCGCATGAAGGGTGGAATAGCACAGAAAAAGGTTTGTTCTATAATACAGTCATATTGACCAGAATGTGTAAAAAAATCACCTTGAATAATCTTTATGTTTGGATTGTTAGCATGTTTTTTTGTTAAGGCTGCAACCGGTGATGGTGCAATATCAATAACAGTGATGTTAGTAAAACCATTTTGTAGCAAGTAATCAGCCTCGTGACTGTTGCCGCAACCAGGAATTAAAATACGCCAGTCTTTATTGGTTATAGTATTTATAAATTCTTGAAGTGGTGGCGCTATGGTTCCCAAATCCCACTTTGTAGTTTGTGCAACATATTGCGATTCCCAATAATTAGCATCAATGGGTTGTTCGCAGCTGACTACACAACATTTTAAATCAGACATATTATTTTTTTGTTCTAATTGTTACTTCTAGTTTGGGTTTCTAAGTATTTACTACAGAATTATTCCTGAAGGATTTATTATTTTAATATTTTAATATTTTACTTTGGCAGACAAAATCTGTTTTTGGAATACTCGTTTTTGCAATTGCGTTGAATCCTCCTTCAATTTCGGTAAAGTTTCTAAAACCGCGAGCCTCAAGGATGGAAGCCGCTATCATACTGCGGTACCCACCAGCACAATGAATGTAAAAATGTTCTTTTGGGTCAATATCTTTAATCCAGTCATTTATAGCAGCAAGTGGCTTATTATAGGCTTCATCTACGTGTTCTGCACTATATTCAGTTTCTTTTCTAATATCAACGATCTTGCTTTCACCTATTTTTACTTCTTGTTCAAATTGTCCTGCCGAAATTCTATTGATTGTATCTACCTCATTTCCAGCATTCACCCACGAATCAAATCCTCCGTCAAGATGACCTAATAAGTTATCAAACCCTACACGACTCAATCGCGTTACTGTTTCTTCCTCTTGTCCTACTTCGCAAATTATCAATATAGGTTGTTGTACATCAGCCACTAGCGCACCTACCCAAGGAGCAAAATCACCATCTATACCTATGTTTATTGATTGCGGGATAAATCCTTTTGCGAAAACACCGTTTTTACGAGTGTCAAGGAGTAGCGCACCATTTTCTTCGGCAGCAGTCTCAAATTCTCTAGGAGATAGCGCTCGCATTCCTAAATTTAGAACACTTTCAAAACTGTCATAGCCTTTTTTATTCATGGCTACATTCATACCAAAATACGCTGGCGGAGGCAATAAACCATCTGTAACTTCAGCAATAAACTCTGCCTCAGTCATTGTTGCGCGTAAGGCATAATTTGTTTCTTTTTGATTTCCAATGGTTGAAACCGTTTCTTTACTCATGTTTTTTCCACAAGCACTACCCGCGCCATGTGCAGGATACACAATAACATCATCAGCCAAGGTCATAATTTTATCACGTAGCGAATGATATAAGGTAGCTGCAAGCTGATCTTGTGTCATGTGAGCCGCTTTTTGAGCTAGATCAGGTCTTCCAACATCACCTATGAATAAGGTGTCACCAGAAAAAATGGCATGGTCTTTTCCGTTTTCATCAATTAATAAAAACGTAGTACTTTCCATGGTGTGTCCTGGAGTATGCAACACCTTGATTGTAACATTTCCTAAAGTAAAAATTTGACCGTCAATTGCTGTTATGCATTCAAATTCACAAGTGGCATTTGGACCATAAACAATAGGAGCATTTGTAGAACGACTCAAATCTAAGTGTCCGGAAACAAAATCAGCGTGAAAATGCGTTTCAAAAATGTATTTTAATGCCACACCGTCTCTTTTTAATCTATCAAGATATGGCTGCGTTTCTCTAAGCGGGTCTATTATGGCAGCTTCACCATTTGAAGTAATATAATAGGCACCTTGTGCTAAACATCCTGTATATATTTGTTCAATTTTCATTTTATAATTTTTTATTAGTACAAATGTACTTCTGTTTTTTTGTTTGTACAGTGATATTTGTTACATAAAGTTTTTATTTAAAAAAAAATTCTTTAGTAATTATGTATATGCCCATAAAAAGTACAAACCAACCAAAAATAGGTTTTAGTTGCGCTCCATCTATTTTTTTTGATAGTTTTAAACCAATGATCATTCCTATAAACGCCATCCCCGATATTAAAAAAAGAATTTTATAATTTATGGGTGTACCAATGTATAAATCTCCGCCAAAACCAATACTCGAGTTGATGAAAATAATAAGCAATGACGTGCCAACTGCTTGTTTCATGGGTAAATTTGCAAAGAATAAAAGAGCTGGTATAATTAAAAATCCGCCTCCGGCACCCAGAAATCCCGTTACAATCCCGATGAGAAATCCAATGCCACTCAGCTGTAGATAATTAGTTTTCGTTGAAGTTACTACTACCGTTTTAGATTTTCTAATCATGGCAAGTGCCGATGCAATCATGAGAACTGAAAAAACAGCCATAATAAGAACATTTTTTGAGACTTGATATGAGGCTATTGAGAATAGGGTAGTGGCTATTTTGGGAAATATAACTTCGCGAATTATTAATATTGAAACTACTGATGGTATTGCAAAGTACAAAGCCGATTTGATTTTTAAATTCCCCATCTTGTAATGACTAATACATCCAAATAAAGCTGTGATGCCAACTATAAAAAGAGAATAACTAGTCGCAATTTCGGGATCTATTTTAAAAAGATATACTAAAATAGGTATGGTAAGAATGGATCCACCGCCGCCTATTAATCCTAGTGATAGCCCAATTATGATGGATGCAATGTATCCTAAATATTCCATAAACGTTGTTGTTGAAAGGTGAACTAATTTTTAAAAACGTAAAATGTTAGTTTTAAAGAAGTTCAATATTATTACGATGAAGTGACACTTTTCCTCTTTGTTCCATTTTTTTTAACAATCGAGAAATTACTTCCCTTGATGTATTTAAGTCAGATGCTATTTCTTGATGAGAAAGTTTTAGTTCTTTACAGCCACAAGAGGTTGAATGCCTTTGCAAATAAAATTCTAATCTTTCGTCCATAGCTCTAAAGGCAATGCTATCTATCACTTCAAGAACTTCTTCAAAGCGGCTTCTGTAGGTGTCAATAACAAATTCGTACCAGCTTCGGTGTTGCATCATCCATTTATCCATCAATGGCAACGGAATCATAACCAGATCAACATCCTCTACAACAAGTGCCATAATTTGACTTTTTTCGTTTTTAGTAGCACAAATCATAGAAATTGCACAAGCTTGTCCTGGTTGTAAATAATACATGAAAAATTCCCCTCCATTTTCATCTTCCCTGTAAATTTTTATTTTTCCTTGAATAACTAGTACGGTACTTTTTATATACTGACCTGTACGCATAATTACGGTTCCAGCTGGATAAGATTGTAGCACTGCATTATTTTCTATATCGTGAACCAAATCAGCAGAAAAGGAATTGAATGATTTTTTTATGAAGTCAATCATTTGTTGAATTTATATTTTCCATAAAAGTAATCTAAAATGCCAAATTTATTAGTTTTTTTAAAGACAAAATACAATTAAACCTCTCATTAATAGGTTGTTAAAATTCAAATCCCTATCGATTTTGTAGGCTTATCAAGTATGTTATTTATTTTACTGATAGTGAATGTTTTACGCAATCGTTTTCTTAGGATTAATATCTAATTAACAATTGATACGATAATTGTTTGCTAAAAACATCGTATTTTTACAAAAAACAATACTATGAATTTAACACAAGAAGAGTGGGTTTCTCAATATGAGGCCGACCAAAACACAGTAATTTTAGACGTAAGAACTGAAGATGAATTCAATGATGGTTTTATAGCTAATGCCATAAATATTGATATTCATAGGGGACAAGATTTTGTAACTGAAATTGAAGCATTAGACAAAAACAAGAATTATTATATATACTGTAGATCAGGTATGCGTAGTGCAAAGGCTTGTGAAATTATGAATCAATTAGGATTTGAGAACACCTATAATTTACTAGGAGGTATTTTAGATTGGGAAGGTACTGTAGTAACGCCTTAATATTGCGCATGCGCTTGCTGATTTTTAATTTTAAACCTCAAAAAAATGAATGTGATTCCCGAAGAATATCAGATTAAGAGTTTATTAAATCAAGACACCTATCTTGTTGATGGTGAATTAAAAAAATGGGAGGGACAAACTACTGCTGTTTTTTCTACAATTTCATCTACTCTGGAATACGGCCCTACCATACTTGGTTCAATACCATTTATGGGAGAAGAGGAAGCTCTAGAAGCTGTGCAAGCAGCAACTAATGCCTATAACAATGGTCAAGGACTTTGGCCTACCATGAAAGTGTCGGATCGTATTAAGTGCATGACAAATTTTGTCAAGCAAATGAAAACAACTCGAGCTGAGGTAGTAAAGTTCCTAATGTGGGAAATAGGAAAATCATTGCCAGATTCTGAAAAAGAGTTTGATAGAACCGTGGAATACATTTATGATACTATTGAAGATTATAAATTATTAGATAGAAATTCATCCCGATTTACTAAAAGCCAAGGTGTTAACGCCATGGTTCGTCGTGGTCCTCTCGGGGTTGTATTGTGTTTAGGACCGTATAATTATCCTTTAAATGAAACTTTTTCGTTGCTGATTCCTGCATTGATTATGGGTAATACTGTAATTTTTAAGCCAGCAAAACATGGAGTTCTTTTAATTTCAACATTGTTAGAAGCTTTTAGAAATAGTTTTCCAAAAGGTGCCATCAATATCATTTACGGTAGAGGTCGTGAAGTAGCTTCGCCAATTATGAAATCTGGGAAAGTGGATATTCTGGCGTTGATAGGGAATAGTAAGTCGGCTATTGCACTTCAGGATCAGCATCCTAATAAAAACAGATTGCGATTAATATTAGGACTTGAAGCGAAAAACCCAGCCATTATTTTACCAGATGCTGATCTTGATTTGACTATTCAAGAATGTATATCGGGCACATTATCCTTTAATGGTCAGCGTTGTACAGCATTAAAAATAATATATGTTCATGAAAGTATTGCAGATGAATTTAACACCAGGTTTGCTGCAAAAGTTGATGCTCTCGCTTTTGGTAATCCTTGGGACAAAGATGTAATGTTAACTCCTTTGCCGGAAAAAGAAAAGCCAGCTTACATCCAGGAGTTAATTGATGATGCAATTAAAAATGGTGCTACAATCATCAATGAAAAAGGGGGTGAGCATACGCCAAATTATATTTTCCCAGCAGTTCTGTTTCCAGTGAATAAAGAAATGAGAGTGTACCATGAAGAGCAGTTTGGACCTGTTGTTCCTGTCATGACTTTCAAAGATATTCAAGAGCCATTAAACGATATGGCTGAGTCTAACTATGGACAACAAGTAAGTTTATTTGGTAGGGATATTAAAACCATTGCACCATTAATTGATAGTTTAGTAAATTTAGTGTGTCGAGTAAATTTGAATAGCTCTTGCCAAAGAGGTCCAGATGTGTATCCCTTTACAGGTCGAAAAGACTCAGCAGTGGGAACACTGAGTATTCATGATGCGCTGCGCTCGTTCTCCATTAGAACCTTTGTTGCCTCAAAGGATAATGAGTACAATAATGAAATTTTACAAGCATTATTAAACAGCAAAGAATCAAATTTTGTAAACACTGATTATACTTTATAATCCGATTTAGTAGTTTTATAAAGCCATCTCAATGAACATGCCCCAATAAGTTAGACACTAATTGGGGCAATTTTTATGGAGAGAAAAATAAAATAGATTTCATAAAAAAGGTGATCTATTGCTAGGTCACCTTTTAAACAAATTAAAATTCAATATTTAAACCAAGTCAAAACGATCAAGGTTCATCACCTTAGTCCATGCAGCTACGAAGTCAGTTACAAATTTTTCATGTGCATCGTGGTATCCGTAAACTTCTGCAAGTGCTCTTAATTCAGAGTTAGAACCAAAGATTAAATCAACTCTTGTTCCAATCCATTTTAAACCTCCAGCCATTCTATCACTACCTACAAAAGCATCATCAGATTCTGAAACGGCTTTCCAAGTTGTTCTTAAATCTAATAAGTTTACAAAGAAATCATTAGTAAGTGTTTCTGTTATGCTTGTAAAAACTCCATTTTGAGATTTATCAAAATTAGTATTCAACACACGCATACCGCCTATAAGAACTGTCATTTCTGGAGCTGTTAATGTCAATAACTGCGCTTTGTCAATTAACATTTCCTCGGCAGAAACGGTATATTTAGTTTTTACATAATTTCTAAATCCATCAGCTTGTGGCTCTAAAACTGCAAACGACTCAACATCTGTTTGCTCTTGTGAAGCATCCGTACGTCCAGCGGCAAAAGGAACTTTAACTTGAATTCCTGCATTTGCTGCAGCTTTTTCAACTGCTGCATTTCCAGCTAGTACAATTAAATCGGCAATTGATACTTTTTTATCAGTATTATGAGAATTGAATTCATTTTTGATATTCTCCAGCGCAGCTAAAACACGATCTAATTGTGAAGGATTGTTTACTTTCCAACTTTTTTGTGGTTCTAATCGAATTCTAGCTCCGTTTGCTCCTCCACGCTTATCAGATCCTCTAAAAGTAGATGCTGAGGCCCATGCTGTACTTACTAGCTCTGATATACTTAATCCAGCTGATAAAACAGCCGCTTTAAGTGCTTCAACGTCTTGCTCGTTAATTAATTCAAATGTAACCTCAGGAACTGGATCTTGCCAAATTAACTCTTCAGCTGGTACTTCATTTCCTAAGTAACGTACTTTTGGCCCCATATCTCTATGAGTCAATTTAAACCATGCTCTTGCAAAAGCGTCATTAAATGTATCAGGATTTTCTAAAAAGTGACGAGAGATTTTCTCATAAGCAGGATCAACACGCAAAGATAAATCAGTTGTAAGCATCATTGGTTGATGCGTTTTTGATGCATCATGAGCATCTGGAACTGATCCTGAACCACCATTATTTACTGGTTTCCATTGGTGAGCACCTGCCGGACTTTTTGTTAATTCCCACTCATAACCAAATAGGTTTTCAAAATAATTATTACTCCAGTTTACTGGTGTAGTAGTCCAAGCACCTTCAAGACCACTTGTAATGGTATCTGCACCATTTCCAGTGCCATAGGTATTTCTCCAGCCTAAACTTTGCTCTTCAATAGATGCACCTGCTGGTTCAGCTCCTACATATACATTAGGATCAGCAGCACCGTGAGTTTTTCCTAGTGTGTGTCCTCCTGCAATCAAGGCAACTGTTTCCACATCATTCATAGCCATACGTGCAAATGTCTCTCTAATGTCACGTGCTGCTAATAGTGGATCTGGATTTCCATCTGGTCCTTCTGGGTTTACATAAATAAGACCCATTTGTACAGCAGCCAAAGGATTTTCTAACTCACGATCCCCTGAGTAACGGCTGTTTGGTTCTGTACTTAAAGACAACCATTCTTTTTCTGGTCCCCAATATATATCTTCTTGTGGTTCCCAAACGTCTACACGACCTCCAGCAAAACCAAATGTTTTAAATCCTGCTGATTCTAAGGCACAGTTCCCTACTAATACCATTAAATCTGCCCATGAAACTGTGTTGCCATATTTTTGTTTTATGGGCCACAATAACAAACGAGCTTTGTCTAAGTTGGCATTATCTGGCCAGCTGTTTAATGGTGCAAATCTTTGTGTTCCAAAACCTGCTCCACCACGACCATCTGCAATACGGTATGTTCCTGCGCTGTGCCAAGCTAAACGTATAAAAAACGGACCGTAGCTTCCGTAATCTGCAGGCCACCAGTCTTGAGAAGTTGTGATAACTTGTTTAATATCATTTTTTAAAGTCTCTAAATCTACTTTTTTAAATTCTTCAGCATAATTAAAGTTAGCTCCCATAGGATTGTTCTCTAATGAATTCTGACGAAGAATATTCAAACGGAGTTGGTTAGGCCACCAATCACGATTTGTTTTACCGTGAGTAGTACTTTGTTTTGGCGCAGCAGATGATGCCCCAGAGAAAGGACATTTGCTTTCTCCATTTACATTGTAAGAGGTTGGTTTTGCATTATTTTCCATAGTATGTTTGTTTTTTATTTTTTCTAAATACAAAGTTATTTAAAAAATTCGTAGTGAATTAAAAATTCAATAGATAAAAATTATAGTTTGAATTATTATTTATATGCTAATATATAAAATGTTACTCTTTCAAGCTCAAATTTAAGGTGTTAAGTTTGTATTAGTCTCTTGTTATTTTGAATTTTTTTATGACATCAAAATATACACACACTCTAGATTGTTTTTATAAATCGTTAATTGTAAATTTAGAAAAAAAAATATTTTGGAAAAAGACATTAATACTATGGGAGAAAACCCAATTCAATCTGAAGCTGAGGCCTGGTTAGGAATTTTATATACTTGTATAAAAGCGGATCATTATATATCTGAAGCCGAAAGAAAATCGCTATCAAGAATACTTTATTCTAAAGAAAAATTTAAGAATGTAGATTTCGGACCTTATTATGAAACTGCCATTGCATTGTACAAAGAGTTGGGACAGCTTAAATATATAAAAGCATGTTGTTCTTGGATAGAAACCGAAGATAAAGAAACCTTGTTTGCTCTTGCCTTAGACGTCTTATTGGCTGACGGAACATTAGAAAAAGAGGAAAAAAGTCTTATTGAAATTTTATCCAATCATTTAGGTGTGAGCACCTCTATGTCTAGTAAAATTATAGAAGTTATGTTTTTAAAAAACAGAGGGAATATTAAAGTGTAGTTGTGGTTTAGCGCTAAATAAATGTTTTTTTTTTAGTAATTGAGACTACAGTCTTTACTATAAAACAAGGTTTTAAAAATTGAAGTTGACTATTAAATTGATGTTACTCATGTTGGTCTTATTGAAAATAAAATTTTTATTGCCGTAAGTTTCAACTTCATTAAATTTGTGTACATACAATAATTGAGCGTCAAAACCTTTTAACATTCCTTGAAATTGATAGCGAAAATCTACATTTGTTTGAACATAAGAAGGTAATCCGTATTTATTTAGGGCAACGTTTTTTACATCTGGTAAATCAAAATATCCTATAGCTAGTTGCGATTTGAATCTCTTTTTAGGATTTGAATATTGTATTTTGGTCATTAAAGCGTGCACATCCCCAAAACCTTCATTTCGTTCTCTGGCCATAAAGGTGTAAAACGGGTCTCGACCCCATTCTCTGGGCATGAGATACCGACCTTTAGCCGTTATTCGGTTGTAGTTTAAAGTAAATTCTATTTTTTTATTTTGCCAACCTAATCTTCCTCCAAAGGTTTGAGAAGTACCATTTTTTTCGAAATAAGTTTTGCTTTGATCCTCATTTCCGCCAAAATTCAATGCATTTTGATAAATTGATTGAAAGCCAAAAAGCAGTTTAGAATTGGGATTCAAATCGTATTTATAATCCATTTGGAACAATGCAGAATTGAATATATCCTCAGCATATTGGTTCCATAAAAGTATCTTTAAATTTTTTATAGATTCATTTTGTAAACCAACAATATAAATTCCGCTAGTGTTTAAATTTCCAGCATAATTAGATTTTGTTCCATCGGGATTGATGCCGGAGGGATAAATGCCTATAGATTCTCCCACGTCAAAATATTTCATGGTGCTTCGTGGTGAAATTCCATATAGGTAGCCCAGATTTATTTTAGTTTTCTTGAGTTCGTTAAAATCAATCCAAATTCCATCCACTACGGTTGGGCGCATTCTGCCGTCTTGCAGATTTATAAAGGACGTATTGAGTAATTGTTTTCCAAGAGTTATATTCGAATTTTTGAAATTGTATTTCAAGTACAATTCTTCTAGTCGGCTTAAATTGTCTTTGCTTGATGGATTTTGAATGTCAAAAAGCGCTACCTCGTATCTGTTTGATAAATTGGTCACAGGATCTTTTTTAGAAAAATCAGAAGAACCAATATTGAATATGTAATAACCGCTGACACCAAATTGAAAATTATGAAATTTGGCCGTTTCAAATTTCACGCCTCCACCAAGTGCATTGGCATAATAATCAGATAAGCCACTTTCATTATTAGTACTCATAAAAAAATAGCGGAAGTGACCATTGAAATTCCCGTTTTTGAAAGTATTTAGAATTGAGGTAGAATAAACTTTTTCGTTATTTCTTTCTTTCCAAACCATTGGCTTTTCTGAAATCTCATGATGTTGTGCAACAGCATTATTGCTACTACAAATAATACCGATTAAAAGTATACTATTGAAAAAATATTTCATTTGTAAGTAATTAAATTTAGGCAAGATAATATCATTAGATACCAGCAATAGGTCTCCTAAATTGTGCTGTTTCGATTTCTAACATCCCTTTTTCTGGGTAGGAATATAAAGTGAAAGGAATTTTAACTCATTATCATGAAACCATGCAGTTATTGAGGAATTAAAAAATAAAACGACTGATAAAAGTCCTCACAAGAAAGCAACAACTGCAAACAGATGTATCATTTTTTTTTAAGAATGTAATATATCAATCTGCAGTTTCTTTCTTTGGAATCATAAAATATATTAATGAGGCAGTTTATCTCTAAAATAACCATAAACCCATGTTCCAACGATTGCAAAGAATAGGGTTACAATCATCACGGTGGCTCCCGTTCCAATTTGTGCAAACAACGGTCCTGGACAAGCTCCGGTTACTGCCCAACCCAATCCAAAGATAAGTCCACCATAAATTTGCCCTTTATTGAAGGTTTTGTCGTGGAACTCAATTTTTTCTCCATAAATGGTTTTGATATTGAATTTTTTTATCAGGAAAACGGATATTATTCCCACAACAACTGCACTTCCAATTACGCCGTACATGTGAAAAGATTGGAAACGAAACATTTCCTGAATGCGATACCAACTGATAATTTCTGCTTTGATGAAAACAATTCCAAACAATATACCAATAACAAGATATTTTAAATTATGGTACCATTTGTGTTGTAATTGACTTTCGTTAATACAAACCGTGTCCAAGGAACGCGTTTCGAAATCTGTATTTTGATCTTTTATATTCATAATTAGTAATTTAAAGTGAAAGAATAAATGGTAAAATAAGGTTTGCCATAATCAATCCGCCAATGAAGAAACAACATGTTGCAATCAATGATGGCATTTGTAAATTAGACAAACCAGAAATAGCGTGACCACTGGTGCAACCTCCTGCATAACGAGAACCAAAACCAATGAAAAAACCACCAACGACCATCATGAAAAATCCTTTGAGTGTAAACAAACTTTCCCACGAGAATAATTGTTCTGGTAACATTCCGTAAATTTCAGTAATGCCGTAGCCTGCCAATTCGGTTTGTAGATTTCCATCAATGATAATTGGATTAGGATTTGACAAAAAGCTGTAAGCAAGTATACCACCCAATAAAATACCGAAAACAAAAAACATATTCCAGATTTCTTTTTTCCAATCGTATTTGAAAAATTTGATATTTGCTGGTAAACAAATGGCACAAGTATGACGTAATGAGGCGCTGATACCAAATGATTTGTTGCCAATGATTAACAAAGCTGGAACTGTAAGTCCAACTAATGGGCCTGCAATATACCACGGCCAAGGTTCTTTGATCAATTCTAAAATTTCCATAATTATATTTTTATGGTAACAAAGGTTGTAATTACAAATGAGTAGTTATGTTACTTTTGTCACACAAGGAAAAAAAAGTAAAAATGAAATCGATTTTATTTTTTTAGTAACTCCTCTAGCTTTACTCGAAAAGAATCACTGTTCCAATTTGCTGTTCCAATTTTGGCTACAATTATATTTCCTTGTTGATCAATAAGATAAGTTACTGGAATTGTTGAAGATTCCATTTCTATAGGAGGATTTGTAACCGATTGATAAACAGGAAGTGTCAAATTTTCTTTGACCATAAAAGCATTTGCTTTGTCAAAAGAATCTGTTGTCACAAACAAAAAGACCATTTTATCTTGATAATCAACATATAATTTTTGAATACTTGGCATTTCGGCAATACAAGGCGGACACCAAGTAGCCCAGAAATTAATGAATATTATTTTTCCTTTGTATGTTGATAATGAAACAGTTTTTCCGTCTACGTCTTTTAATTGCCATTGAAAACTGGAAAGCTTTTTTTGGTCTTTAACTGCGATAGTTTTAGGTGAAAAAGCAATTAAACGGTTTAAATGCACTTTTACAAAAGTTCCCAGCGGACTAAATAAAAGCAGTGCTATCAATACGATAAAAACAATATTTTGAATAGTGGACTTTTTTGAATTTTTTGATTCCATTTTTTTAATTGTTATCCTCCAAAAAGAGATGACATTAGATTAAAATTTGCGGCTTGCTTTTTAAAAAGAGTCTTCCGGCATTCTGATTTCAATAATCACCGATGATACAATGGTGATGACACCAATCAGAATAATAGCATAATTTACACCAAATAAATCAGCTGTTATTCCTGAAATAATGGCGCCTATTGCATACCCTAAATCCCTCCAAAGCCTGAATGTACCAATGCTTTCAGCTCTTTGATGGGGATTTGTCGCATGAGCAATAGCTGATAAAAAAGTAGGATAAACTAAGGCCGTTCCCAAACCTAAAAACGCTGAAATAGCCGCCAATTGATAGAATTCTACAGCAAATGGAATAAAAAGTATCGCAATTCCCTGCAGTAGCATTCCCCAAAAAAGCGTCTTTTTTTTCGAATAAACATCAGACATTTTTCCGGTTATTAATTGCCCAAAACCCCAAACTGTTGGGTAAATAGCAGTTATAATTCCAATGTTCTGAGAGTCATAATTCAATGAAAGCAATACAATTGGTAAAAGCCCCCAAATCATTCCATCATTTAGGTTATTGACTAATCCTGCTTGCGTTATGGCGCTTAATGCTTTATTTTTGAAAGTGGTTTCAAGGAAAATATTTTCTAATTTTTCAGTTGAATTGGTCGCATTTTCTTGATGTACAAATGCTCGGGTGTCATTCACAAAAAACAAGGTCAATAGAAAACCAATTATTGAAATCCCGATACCTAAGTAAAAAGGGTAGGGCGTAATGCCGTATTCTTGTGCAATATAGCCTGACAGAAAAGCAATTAATCCAACAGCAAAATAACCTGCAAATTCGTTGAGTCCCATCGCAAGTCCTCGATCTTTTTCTCCTACCAAATCAATTTTCATGACTACCGTGCTGCTCCAAGTAAGTCCTTGGCTGATGCCCAAAAGAATGTTGGCAAAAATTACCCAATTCCAAGTTTCTGCATAAATTAAAATAAAGGGAATAGGTATGGCCAAAAGCCAACCAAATAAAAGCAAATTTTTTCTGCCAAAGCGATTCGCCAGTTTGCCTGTAAAATAATTGGTAATGGCTTTTGTGATTCCAAATGCAATGATAAAAGATAGAATAGCCGTTTTTGAAGCAATACCAAATTCAATTTCAGCGAATTTTGGAATAATAGTTCGTTCCATTCCTATCATTCCACCAACAAACGCATTGACAATAACCAAAATGGTAAACTGTTTCCAATTTTCTTTCAGTCCAAGTTTGGTTTTGTTTGTTTTCAATTGAGGTGGATTTTTTTAGAAAAGAAATTTGGTGCTATAAGAGTCGCAATTATAATTTGTAATATTCTAATTGATAGTCACCAATGTGTTTTTTATTTTCTGCAATAGATTTTTTGTGCTTAAAATAGTTCACCGTTCCAAAAACAAAAATGATAAAGGAAGTAATAAAAAGTGCTATCTCAATTAGTAAACTATTTTCAATCATCAAGAGATTTCTCAAACTCAAACCTGCGATCAAAAAATACATTGACGTTCTCAAAAAGGAAAGAAAAGTAGATTGATTAGCCAAAGTAGTTCGTTGCAATGCTAATTTTTCTCTTAAAATTAAGTCTTTGTTTGCTGGTTTTATGTCTTCCATATTACTTTTTTCTTATTGATTTTAAAGGTAATTACAACTGTCTTTGATGGATATAAAAGAAAAATTTAATACCATTTTTTTCAATGACTTTCAAATTTACCTATTTTAAATCAATTTAAAATTTTAATTTTTTCTAAGTGATTTTGCAAACATATTAAAATCAAACCTCCCATTAACCACCATATAAAGTGCTATTTAGAGTTTTGGATGTTATGGCACAAGTACCGGAATCGCAACCGATGCTCAGATATTACAAATAGCTGGCAATTGCTTCGAGAATCATACCAACAACTGTTATGATGATTGCTTTTTTCAATACTATTAATTTTCCTTGCTGATTTTATTTTCTGATTTCGGAATAGCGCAACCATTTGAACCGCAAAAACTAGTATTTAATAGTGCCATTCCGGTAAATAAAATTCCGGGAAGCAGGAACAAATAATTTTTAGTATAAACAGCTTGAATCATCACAATAAGCCCTAAAATCATACGGATAACTCTGATGTAATTCCAATTGGTGTACATATTTTTAATCATATCTTGATATTTAAACAATTGTGTAGTTTAAAACAAAAAAACGGTTTTGTTTTAAACTACACAGATGTAAATTTTCTGAAGTCTATTTATGAATCATTTCGTTTACATCCTGCCAAGTTCCGCCATTGGTAACGTTTTTGAAACCATTTTGTTCCAAAATCATTTTGGCTTGACCACTGCGATTACCGCTTCGGCAGAAAACAATTATATGTTCTTTTCCTTTGAATTTTTCTAGTTGGCTTGCCACTTTATCCAAAGGAATATTGGCAGAGCCTTTTACGTTACCTTCAGCAAATTCTGTTGCTGTGCGAACATCTACAAGAAACGCACCTTCTTTTATTATTTTTTCCATTTGTGTGGTGTCTTTTTTTGAAAACATGTTTTTAAAAATTCCGAACATAATTGTGGTTTTTAGTATTTAACATCGTTGTTTTGGTTCACCCATTCATTCATTCCAGGACTATAATTAAGTACATTTTTATAACCATTTTTTGCCAATAAAGAATAGGCAATTGCCGCTCTATCTCCTCCTTGACAATGGATTAATACTTTTTTATCTTTATTTATTTTGTCTAGATTATTTACTAAAGTACCTACAAATACATTATCAGCTCCTTTTATATGACCTGCATTATATTCTGCAACACCACGAAGATCAACTACCTGAACATCTTTTTCTTGTTGAAAAGCTTTAAATTCTTCAATGGTAATTTGGTTTACTTTTTCTAAAGAACCGCCATTTTCTTCCCATATTTTTGTAGAAGGAACGTAACCTAGAATATTGTCTAGTCCTATTCTCATTAGTTTTCTGGTCAAATCATCCAATTGTGACTCATCCGCAAGCAAGATAAAAGGTTCTTCATACGTAAGGAACCATCCTGCCCAAGTAGCAAAGGAATTGTTCCCCTGAATGTTGATGCTTCCTGGAATAAATCCTTTAGAAAATTCCAATTTATCTCTGGCATCAATTAATTTAGTTCCATTGGCTAAAGCCGCTGTTAATTCATTGTAATCCAATTGTTTTAATTTTGGAACAGTTGTAAGCAACGGACGATCTACTTTATTAAGTTTTTTCATCATTGCAAAATACTTAGGTGGTTCTGGTTGGTCTTCCAATAAATATTTTACAAATCCAGCTTCATCATTTTTATGCTGAAAAGCCCAGTTTCTTACTTTTTCATAACCTACCGTTGTACTTGGTACAGCTCCTAATGCTTTTCCGCATGCAGAACCCGCTCCGTGGCCTGGCCAAACTTGAATGTATTCAGGTAATGCGTCAAACTTTTTGATGGATTGATACATTTGTTTTGCACCTGCATCTTGAGTTCCTTTTATTCCTGCTGCTTTTTCAAGTAAATCAGGTCGTCCTACATCTCCCACAAACACAAAATCACTGGTGAACAACATGACCGGCTCTTCGCTAGCAGGCACATCTGTCAACAAAAAACTGATGCTTTCTGGAGTATGTCCAGGTGTGTGAACTACTTCTATTTTTAAATTCCCTACTTTTAGAACATCACCATCCTTTATATCAACATGCGGGAATTCATATTTCCAGTCAGGACCACCTTCTGCTGAAAGGTACATTTCTGCTCCTGTTAAAGCGGCTAATTCTCTAGAACCTGCAAGGAAATCAGCATGAATGTGTGTTTCTAAAATATGAGTAATTTTCATATTGTTTTGTTTGGCAATTTCAAGATAGGTATCAACATCCCTTTTAGGATCGATAACTGCTGCTACTCCTGCTTTTTGACAGCCAATAAAATAACTTGCTTGAGCAAGACTTTTGTCATAAATGTGTTGAAAATACATATTTCTATTTTTTAAGTTTCTAATTTATAGGACAAAATTAATGTATGAATTATTGAAATTTAGTGACTTATGTTACATAGCCTTTATAACCTAATTATTTTGCCTATATGTACGTCATAACGCATAGAAATAATTTTAGTTTTGTGCTCTTTTACAATTGAATTTTCATGAATCAGCCTATTTGAATGTTCAATATTTGCATTGATACAACCTAATATATTGTCTTGTTTTGGAGTTTGTTTTTCGGCTTCTAGTTCTTCTTTTTCCTCTGCAATAGTTTCTATTATGTCATCAATATGAGTTAGATGTTTTTTGTAATTTTTATTTTCATCATTAATATATTCTTTAATAGCTCCACATTCGGTGTGTCCTAAAATGGCTATTAATTTTATATCCAGATGTGCAACTGCATATTCAATATTACCCATATCAATATCAGAAATCAAATTTCCCGCATTCCTAATTACAAATAAATCGCCAATTCCCTGATCAAACAGAATTTCAGGTGAAACTCTGCTGTCTGAGCAAGTGACCACAACAGCAAAAGGATGTTGTGCGTTTTGATTGTCTAAAATTGATTTTTTATTTTGATGCGGATGAATTGTTTTTTCTTCTAAAAAGCGCTTATTCCCCGAAACTAATTTTTCTAATGGAGACTGGTTTTTATTTTCATAGAAATTTCTTGTTTCAGTTTTATCACATCCACTTAGAGTAAAAAGTATTAAGGAGGCAACTAAAATTATTTTTTTCATCCCACTGTGTTTTTTCTTTTCATGAGCTGCACTAATTTCAATAGTTTAATTAAGACTTAAAACTTCTTGATTGTTAGTAAGAGAATTACAAACGCTAACTTTGTTACTTCATAAAAAGCTCCTTTGTAATGATATAAATTCCCATGACTAAAACAAACCAACCAAAGGCAGGTTTCAGTTTATTGCCATCTATTTTTTTAGATAATGCTGTACCAATGAAAATTCCAAAAATTGCAAATCCAGAAATGGTAACTAGAAATTGCCAAACGATACTGTTTTCTCCACCTTCTCCAAAGAAACCAATCAATGATTTGGCAGCAATTATTACTAACGAAGTTCCAACGGCTTCTTTCATAGGAAGTTTACTTAAAATAACCAAAGCTGGAATAATTAGGAATCCACCTCCAGCTCCTACAAGCCCAGTTATAACGCCTACTAATGCTCCTTCAATAAGAATAATTGGGTAATTGAATTTTTGTTCCACAGGTTCGTCACAAGGCATTTTTTTTTCTTTTTTTATCATGCTGTATGATGCAATAATCATGATTACAGCAAAAAGTAACATTAAAAAAAGATCCTTAGTGAGGATAAAATCGCCTACCGAAAAAATTTCTTTAGGAATTTTAGGAACTATCAAAGCTCGTGTAGTAAAAACTGCAACAATAGATGGGATTCCAAAAACCACTGCTGTTTTTATGTTTACCAAACCTTTTTTGAAATACCCAAAACTACCCACGGCACTTGTTAAACCCACGATGAATAGGGAATAAGCTGTTGCAATAACGGGCTCAACAGCAAATAAATATACTAAAACGGGAACAGTAAGAATACTACCGCCGCCGCCAATGAGTCCTAATGCAACACCTATTAATATTGATGCAAAATATCCGAAATATTCCATAACTATAAATTTTATTATGCAAATATTATCCGTTTAAATTGCTGGTACAGTAACATTTATCACATAGCGAAATTTTTTTAATCAAAGTAAAAATGTTAAAGCCTTTAAAAGAACTGTTTGGTACTTATAATCAATTATTTAAGAAATTAGATTTAGTGATTTCTATTGCAAATTTTTACTTTTTCATATTTTGATTTTTTCTTTTTTTACTGATAAAAAAGGGACAGGTAACTTTAATTAGGAATACATTTTTAAATTAAAATTTGCGAAAGTTGAATTTAATTCCATGTGATCATATAAAAAGACTTTGAAACTAAAATAAGATTTTATTGTAAGGTCATTCTTTTTGCTATTTTTACCGCTTTTTTAAAGTTTGCATTATGAGTATGCACCTAATAATTTATTGTGGTAGAATATGGTTTCAAGGATAGTTTTTTTATTTCTAATTTTTTCATTTCGGGTAGGTTACGCACAAGATATTGATTCAAAAGGTAAAAAGGATCATCGTTTTATAGGGCTTGGTTTTTCTATGGGTAAAACATTGCCATCAATAAGTATTTTTCCCGAGACTGAAAATCAAAAAGGTATTGATTTAACTTTTGGAAAAACCACCTATCAAAATAAAACATGGGCTAAATTCCTGAATTATCCCAAAACTGGAATTGCAGTCACGTACGCCGATTTTGGTAATCTTAAGCAAGTAGGATACAGTGTTGCCGTTTTACCTTTTTTAGATTTTGGAGTATTTCAAAGTTTTACAAATAGAGTTCGTTTTCAAGTAGGACTTGGTACTTCCTATCACAGTGTGATTTATGATTAGGTTACAAATCCAGGGAATTATGGGGTTTCAACACCTATAACTTGGGCATTTAGGTCTTTTGTGTATTATGATGTAGCACAAACAAACCAAGTAGCTGTAAAACTTGGAGTAGGAGCAACGCATTTTTCTAATGGACATACTAGATTGCCTAATCATGGTTTGAATTCGGTTTTGGCCACGCTTAAAACCGAATTTAAGTATTCTAAAAAGGAGCATATTGACTCGAACAAAATTATAGATACTAGTCAGTCAATGACACAAAATTATATTTCTACCCGTTTTGGTCTAGGACAAAAAGTGTTGGCAAGAGGCTATAATTCTGTTAAAAACGTTTACACAGCATCATTTGCCATTGGAAAAATAAAAAATAAGACCTACAAATATGGTTTAGGTATATATTACCGTTTTTATGATGATTATTATGATTTTATAAAAAGTAATGATGAGTTGTCAAAGAATCAATTTGCATACTTAAAGGAAAATCCATTTCATAACGCAACCACTTTAGGAGTGTATGCTAATTTTGAAATTTTAATGAATCATTTTAGTGTCGAAACGGAATTGGGAGTCAATTTTTACAAACCCTCCTATAAATTAGATTGGTATTTAAACAACGGAAGCTCAAGTTCAGGGCAATATGTTGCCCAAGATTTTGGTGCTAAAGCCAAGATAAAACAAGTAATCTCATCACGATTGGGTTTTAGATATTATGCCTTTTCTTCTCAAAAATCCCCGCAACACAACGTTTTTCTTGCAGCCAATATAAATGCTAATCTTGGGCAGGCTGATTTCTCTGAACTTAGTTTAGGATATGTTTACTCTCCGAGGATTAAAGGGTAATACTCAACAAGAACATTATTAAAAAGTATTCTAAAAGAATTTTTAGCGATATTCTAAAAACTATTTGATTACTTTTTTGGTAACAAATATCAACTTTGAGAATACTTTCTAATTACTGATCATATTGCTAAAAGCTTGTATTGAATAAATATTCTATTGCTTAATTATTATGACTTTTATTAGTGTCAGTAAGTGGAAAATGTTGAAAAAAAGACAATAAAAAATCGTAAAAACCTTTTTATAAAGTATTTACGGATTTTTAAAGTGGAGTGAATGGGACTACAATCGAACACTTAATACCGATATTGACGTTTTTTGAGAGCTTAAAAATATGAGTTAATTGCTTTATTTTTTATCACTTGAATTTTTGGAAGCTTTGACGTTGGCATAATCAAGTGTCCAGACTTTTATTGTACCAATTTAAAACTGTATTTCACTATTAAAACCCATACTCTTTCTGGCTTTTTTGCTTTTGTGGATACCAGAAGAAAAGTGTTCAGTTTTCAGTGGGCGGTATGGCATTTACAAAAGTAAATGTTGGTACTTGCGATTTTGCTTTTGTGCCAGTTCTTATGTAAGTCTTTCTTCAATCAAATCTTTCCGATACTCTTTTTTATAAAAAGTTAGTGTTAAATGTAGAGCAATTTTTATTCGTGTGAAAAGAATTTTTTGTCAATTTATTTTTTAAAAATTATTAAACCTTTTTCAACCCCGTCAGATTCCACAAAAGAACTATTTTCTTGATCAAATTGTATGGTAAAATCCGTTTGATAATCAAGAATTTCAAATTGTGATCCGTCACCAGTAAGAGCTATGCCTAAACATTCTTTTAAGGCATCTATTTCCTGGTCACAAATCAATTCGTTGCCGGACAAAAATAAGGCGTAACTTTTTATTTCTCTACGTCTTTCGGTACTGAATGTTACTTTATAAATTTCTGCATCAAATAATGCCGAGGATGCTTTTCCATTCACAACAGTGAAAGAATTACTTAATCTATTGTATTTTTTATTCTTTTTATCTTAAATATTCGCTCTAATAAATAGGGAGTGTTTTTAGTTGTTGATTTCAATTTCATGGGTTATGTTATTCGCTAGAATTCGGTAAAAAAAATGGCAATAGTTTAATCTCGAGTTATTTATTGTGAAAAATATTTATGAAGTTAATTTGTCTTTCTTGGGTAGAAAGCGGAATTAGGATAGAAGGCATAGGAATCGATAAGGTTATCTTTTCTCCACTATTTCTTTTATTTGATGATCTTTAAAAGTAAATTCAGTATGTGTTTTTATCTTTTTCATAAATGAATAAAACAACTGTTTTTTTTACAGTTGTTTTATTTATTTTGAAATTTGTATAAATTAGAACAGGTACTATTCTATTGTGAGGTGTTAGTCTATTTGTCTACGTGGTATTTAGGGTCAATTGTAACCAAAAGTCTTTTAAATAGTTGTATTAGACCATTTCTTATTGCTTTGAGTGTAAGAGTCATTGCATCAAAATTCTCTACCTCTTTTTTTGTTTTTATAGCAATAATATTGCTGATTATTGAAATGCCATCACTAACAATAAGTAAATCCATCACTATGGTTACAAACCATTTAAAGTTGTAATTGAGTCCTTTACTCATTAATGCCAAGGCTGTAGGTATTAGCAATACGGCTAACTTGGATACAAATCCTAAGACTAATTTTTTAAAACTAAATTGGTCATTTAATACTATGGTTTTGATTACTCCTAAAAAAGTATCCATTACCATTAAGTAAAACAATACTTTAACTATTCCCGTATCCATTTCCAAGTACATAAAAATCCCGTAAAGCAATAATTTTATCTCATTTAAATATTCTGAAATTTTTTGCACCATTGATTTTTTGATTAAGTAATCTTTTGGGATATATACCCCAAAAGATTACTATTAATTACTATTAACTACTGTTTATACAATTTCTTCTATAGGTTTTAAATTGTGCGCAACAATTCCCGAAATCACATAGCTATCTACAGATTCCACATCCAATAAAGCCACTTCTAGAGGTTCATCTTTAAATAAAATCGATTCAATAGGTTTTATTTTTCCAGTCTTATCAATTAACAACATATTTGGTGTTATATTTTTAACACATACCCACTGTACATTTTCGCCATCTTCGGTAACCAATAAAGGATGAAACGCTGTAGCTCTAACCGTAGTCGTGTCTGCCGCTTTAATTTCGTAATAATTAGGCTGTATACTTGTTATTTTGTTAACTACCGTAACCTCTACTTTTGTGGCTTCGCTTAACTTTCCACTCCAAGACATATAATCACCTTCAGACTCATCGACTTCGTTAGGAAAAGAGAAGCCTTGAAGCTGATCTCCAACCACCACATTCTTTAATTTTTTGGATTGACCTGACACCATGGTTACCAGAGATTCTACATCAAAACAAGACCCACCGTTTGAACCTGTAGTGACATCAACCTCATAAGTGAATTCAGAATAATTACCTATACTATTTTTAGCTCTTACTTTATAATAATAAGTAGTATTGTAAGCTCCGGTATCATAAAAATAGTTTTCAGAAACATCAGCTGTATATCTTAAACTAGATATACCTCCAGTTGTTCTTCTCCATACCTCAAAACTAACAACATTTTCATTTGCTAATGCAGCACCCCATTCAATGTATATCTGATTTATATCTTCCATAAACCCGTTTATATAATTTGGAACTGAGGGCTGAGTAAGATCAATAGTATTTGTTGTTACAGTTACGATATTACTATCAACTGATAGATTTCCAGCAGCATCTTTTGCTTTAACATAAAAAGTATATTCTGTACCAGGTGCTAAGCCATAAATAGTTCGGTTGAAAACATTACCTACTGAGATTGGCAAAATACCGTTTGCGTATACAATATAATCAGTAACACCAAATTCATCAGTTGCTCCTGACCAATTTAAAGATACACTTGTTGTACCAATGTTTGATGCCATTAAAGTTGGCGCTGTTGGTGCTGTTTTATCACTTAGACGTCCAGTATATTCTATAAATTGAACAACTCTATAAGGATTCAATAGCGAAAAGGGAGTCGCTGATCCAATCGCTCCACCATCAGTCCCTCCAGTAGGGAACGATGTTCTCAACATTTGGTAACCTTTATTATCCCCATCATTATCTCCAGTACCTACATTATTAGGTACAATCACAGTACCCCAATGTTCACTAAAATATATATCATTATAATCATGAGTATGACGTGGCATTTCATTTATTCTCAAATTCTTACCTACTCTACCACCCGTATTTCCTAATGTATCAAAAGGGAATACTACCATGCCATTACTGTCTCTATAATAAGTAACATTATTTCCTCTGTCTCCATCTAGCTCATCACTCATTTCGTCTAGAGTTGGATTAAAAAGTCCAACTGGCATTTTTCCTCTCAACGGCACATATTCTTCCCAACCTTCTGGAAATGGAGCGGGTTTACCCCAAATTGCCACCATCCCGATAGGCACGGCGATTGCTGGTTTGTTTTCTAAAGCCGTGATACGACTAAGTAAAGAGTCGATTAGTGTGTCGCTTTTTGTGACCTGATTTAATCCATCTATTACTAGCAAAGAACCTGTTGAATTAGATGAATTGATATTGTTTAAATATACTTTTCCTCCTACATAAGTATTGGTCCAATCTGGCCCATAATTTAAAGTAAGACTTGTGTGTGATTGGTCACTACTATCTACCAAAGCTCTTCCGGTAGAATCCGTTGGGTTAAGCAATCCTTTTCTTTGAGTCGATCCTAATCTAAAATCTGCTACTCTCACTTTTGCAAAACCACCTTCTTTTATATCTAATTTTGACAATTGATGAGTCCCAAGATCTAAATCTCCTTGCATGGCTTTTGACCCGTTAATCGGGAGATACGATTCGTTAATTAGATTTATATCTTCTTCAATCGTATTTATATTGGCTTGAATTGCATCAATGCTGGAATTTATCGCTCTTAGGATTTCATCGATTGTTTTGATATCTGTAACAGGCACCAAATTGCTTACATCATAATATTTGATCGTTTGCACGTCGCCACTTTTAGTAACCACAACCTCATCATTATATTTCTGCGAGCTATATTCAGCTTCATAATCATAATAGGCCGTTTGAGACGCGCTAGTTCCGTAGATTAAATTTACAGCTGTTCTGGTGGTTTTTAAATAAGGTTTTTGAGTTCCAATAGTAATAGGATACAAAATTCCTACGTTATTTCCTGGGTTTACGGGATCTTCCTGACGGATAACTACCCAGCCTTTTTGCTGACTTGTTGCATGAGCCAGAATATAATCGTTAGCGAGATCTATACTAAAATGTCTTTTTAAAGCCTCGTACAACTCAGATCTGTAAGCTGTTTGAAGTCTCTCTAATGTTTCTTGCTCTAGGGGAAATCCTCCCGAATTACTAAAATTTACTTGTTTCATTTTTATTGATTTAAATGTCTGTTGTTTTTTCTGTTTTTTTCTAAAACATCTGGTTAATATGAATAACTTTCATAACTCTTGCCCGCTAGTTTATAAAAATTAAGAAGACTGTGATACTTAATAGTGGCTACGTTTATAGCTTCTGTATGTATAGATTCGTCATTTTGGGGCTGAACAACAATACCGTCTTTATTTCCGATTAAAGTTTTTGGTATAAATACTCTAAAATTAGCGTAAGCAACGGACGTATAATCTTCGCGATGGGCTAGATAAATGGGTTGGTTATTTCTGTTGTTATAATCATCATGCTTAAATACTTTTAGTTGGGGAATTATTAACGTTCCGTTTGGTTCATAATACTCTTTGTGGAGATATAGATATTGTAAAGTAGGCTTGACAGACTCGTCAATATAAATTAATCCTATTTCTCGCTTCTCCTCAATACTTAAATTGGGATTATATTTTACATCTTGATTAAAGGCTTCGTTGAGTACTTTCTCAAGATAAATAACTTGACCTGTATGTTGCATTTTATACAACGTTTCCTCGTAAATGTTTCGAAGGGGAGTGAGTACAGCCTCAAGCCAATCAAAATGTGTTTTCTTTCTAAGAATTGGAGGAATGAGCCATAGCAATAGCTTTCCCCATTTTAAAACGGTGTAATTATTCATTGGTATATAAAATTTAGACTATTGTTTATCTCGGTAGAAGTTATAAGGAATGTAGTTTACATTAATTTTAAGTTGATCTAAATCGAAATATCCCGCTTGAGGAACGAAATATTCGATTGTTATTACATCTTCATCTTTAAGTTCCAATGGTTTATCACTAGGATTTGTTGCCCAGCCAGTTTTTACTTTAGTCAATATCGGAATTTTAACCCCTTGAGCTTTCTGAATAGCATCGACTAAAAAAGTTTTCACAAAAGCACCGTTAAACTCGATATTCTTTAAATGATTTTTAATAGCTTCTTCTACCGGTTTTGTTGAAGTGTCTAAAATTAAAGAACCATTGTCCTTATTAAAGTTATGGTTTACATTTGAGTCAGGATTTTTAACTAGGTTTTTATAAACTTCAATGTCTTTAGGATCAATGAGAATTGTCATTGGGTCCACATAAACAGTAAGATTCAGTTCTAATATATCTCCTGGACTTGAGATAATATGCACTTGGTTTCCAGCATCTTTAATCTTGGCGATATATTCCTTGAAAGCATATAGTTCGTTTGGTACATCGATTCTCGAAATTTTACCATTATTTTCAGTAGCTACTTTTATAAAAACAACCCCTACTTTATTACGAAAATAGTCCGAAAAAATTTCATCTACATCTTTATTAGGTTTAAGAACCGTTTCTAAATCTACTTCACTAACTGCACAATACTTAATGATTTTAGCCTTTTCAATTTCTTTATCATCAATAAATCCAGTAGTATCAAATTGATAAGAACCGTCTTTCCATTCAAGTTCTGCCCCATGAATGTAATTTAACGCCTGTTCTCTATACCAGTTTAAAGTGTGTGGTCTAGAAACCAAAGCATTTTTTTCGACTATTTTTTCGTGTACCCAAATTGCAGATGCCACAATGTTTACCCAAAGTCTCCAAATACTTGTTTTTGAAGAGCTTGTCAAGCCTTTTAAAGCCGATTGATTATCTTTCTCGTTCAGAATTTCATTCTGTATTTCAGCAATTGTACGTGCCATATTTTATTTTTTAGATATAGTTTAGCCTGTAAGACATATGTAATATGCTTATAGATAATTTTTTATGTTTTTTTTGTAAATACTACAGAGTTGTAGTTTTCTTTTAGAGACTTCTAAAAGTTGAGATTAAATTTTGATAAATGATTAATAAATGATAAAATCATCTTCTATAATCATATAATCAATGCCTGAGAATTTGTCTAGTAAAAATTCTTCTTCTTCGGTAAGAGCAGTTGCAGGTTTTAAATTTCTGGAATTGTAATATTCTACAATATCTTTTTTAAAGGCCTCTCTACCAATTTTTAAATCTTCGTAAACACAAAGATCATCTGTAATGTCAAACTTTTCATTGTCTTCTAGCAGGTCGAATACTTTTTCTATGCTTCCATATTCTTGCAAAGAAATGTCAAAAATGTTCTGGTTTTGTTGTGGTTTAATAGTTTCCATCGATTTTAATGTTTTGCAAATCGTTAACATCTAATGTTTTAATATAAAAGTTGTCATACGATAATTGTTTATCTATTTCGTTTTCTAGTCTTAGCCTAGAGGTTGCATCTGGGCTGTTAATGTATTTTTTAATTCCTACGCCAAGGATAGGAAACTCCTTGTAGCTTCCTTTTTGGCTTAGCAAAAGGTGTTCGATATTTTGCTGATCTGAATCTTTGATGGCAAAATCTCCATTAATAATTAATAAATCGTCTTCAATAATGAAATCTTTCATATGTTGTTGCTTTGTGGGTTAATATCACCTTTGAATTTGCGCGCCATATCCAAAAGATGCTGTTTTATTTGATACTGTAAAAATATGCCATGCTTTACCCTTAACCAAGATTTTGAAGACTTGTAATCAGTAGTTTCAGCAGGTTGTGCATTACAACAAAAAACTATTAATCAATAAATTATGATGCTTTATTTTTATTTAGAATTAAATTATTACGTTCTAGGAATAATCACGTCCATAATTACTTTTAAAATGATTTTTACTATGTTTTTTTTAATAGTGTTCAGTCTTATTTTTGACAACCCATTGGCCTGAAGTGTTTTTAAAACAACTATATCCAACTGACTTTTTAACAACCATTCTAATTCTTCTTTGGTTATATCTCCAGTAGAAAAAAGAATCATCCAGCGTTCTAATTTACTCTTAGAAATCTCAAAAAAAGTATCAAAATCTTTTTCTAGCTGTGACTTAATATCTTCATAACTATTGAAGAAAACTACTTTTAATTCCTCCTTAATGTTTTCAATTACTTTGTCGTTATTCATGGCTTATGTATTGAGGTTGATTAGATCTAGCAAGGCCTCTTTAGATTCTTTGTCTTTTTTTACTTCATATTGAATGAGTAAATCGAAAGCTTCTAAAATTTGTTTTTTAAATTCCTCTAAAAATGATTTTGACACAATACCATTTACTTCCCATCGTTTAAAAAATCCAGCCAAAAGATTTTTTTCATTATCGGTCAACATTTTCCACATGGCAAAAGTGATGTCATTGTTGGGTTTATTCTTCTCATATTCTATCAATTTTTCTATGTCTAGGAATAAATTTTCAACCTCTTCTTTATGAACAACATAAGGAGTAGCTCCTTTATTTATTAGTCTATTGGTGGCCACTTTTAACTCTATGGTTTTTTCGTAAGAGTATTGATCAAAAAGAGCCGTTCTGGTAAGGCTGCAAGAGGAAAAGATCAAAGAAAAAAGGATTAAAAAGGCAAAGTGTTTTAGTTTTAAATGTTTCATTTGTTTATTTATATAAGATTACATAGTTTTTTTTGTCTCGTTTTAGCTTGCTTAGTACTTTCCAATCGCTGTATCCTTTTTTATCAAAATGCGGAAGATCCTTAAAAGTTTTCCAGTCGCCGCCCCAGTTCCAGTTGTATTTGGCGAAAATTTTCACACATTCATGCCAGTCCGAAATCTGGTCATTGTCCCAGTCTTTTGCCGTATCCCATGAGGCTACTTTCCCGTCTATAATTAAACAAATGTCAACGGCAAAACCATAGTTGTGAATCGATTGTCCGCCTTTGGCATTGGTGACTTTTTTTCCCGGTTTTGTTCTACCAAAAGCATAAAGATCCTCTTGTTCCTGAAAAGTTCTAAGACCTTGTGTAATGCGCACTTTTGCTCTTCCTGTTAAAGCAAGATTGCATTCCTCGATAATTTTAGTAACTTCTTCCCTAACCGAAGGATGAAGTAAATCAATGTGTTTTTTTGTTGTTTGATCCATATTTGTATATAATAATGATTTTAGATTTTGAGAATAAAAGGCCTTTCCCGATGGTTCGAAAACAATCACGGTGTAAATGAAAGGCGGTAAGGTGATGTTGCTTTAGAGGTATTTATGACTGCAATAACTCTTGAAAAATGTTCTTTTTTGGATTGCAATAGCCGTTTTTAAGAACACTGTAAAAATACATCGAAATAGCGTGTGTAAAAAATAATATGGCTTTGCAAAACAGTAGTTTCAGTAGAAGATTTTTTTCTTTTTATGATTTTATATTGTGGCTTAAAATCTAGATCAATAACAAAAAAACACCCGTTTTTCTAGAGGAGAAAAACGGGTGTTTAATGGGGTGAAATTATATTGATAAAAATAGTCTATTCTTTAGATTCAACTATTTTTTTCCATTCTTCTAAATCTGTTAATGAAATTTTTGGTTCTACAATTATAAATTTTAAAAAAAATTATTCAATAATAAAATCTGTATCAGTTTCAGTTATTTTTATATCTCTATTTATTGGTGAGCTTTTTTCAATTTTCCCAATTAATTCAGAGAAACTATTCGCAACTTTTTTCAAGTTTTTTAAATTTTTATTAAAAACATCAGAGTTTTCATGATTCCAAAAATATATTGATCCATTATCAATAAATAATAAATAGTCATTTCCTACTCCATCTGTAGCAATAGGTATCGTTTTTTCTGGAAAAATTAAAAACGATAAACGATCTTTAATTGATGCATGGTCATATTTATTAGCATTATAAAATCCATAATATAAACTTATACTATAAGTTTTTTTTCTATTGTAAAATAAATCGAAATCATTATTTGGTAACCCTCCATTATATTTCAATAAAAACTCTTTATAGACCCTGGGTATTATACCTATTTCATTTTCTATTTTATCAATAAATTTTATAATACTCTCATTTTTCTCTTTAAATTCAAAATGTTTAATTTTATTTACTATAAAATATTTTTAATATTTTATCATAATGATTCTCTTTAAAATCATTCCAATTTTCACCCATATTCTCGTAGATAATAATCAAACCTAGTAATCTTAATGGATCAGAAGCAATAAATTCATTTTCATCACTATAAACTTTCCAATCAAAATTTTCTTCATAATCAACGATTGAAATTTTAAAACCTTTATTTTGTATCACTTCAATCGCTGGGTTGTACGTATTCATTGCGTCTTTTAAAATCATCTTTTTTTATAAATTTTAAGTAAAAAAAGCGATATTATTTATCTATTATCTAATTTTTATTCATCGATAAACAAACCATCTAAAAATTCTTGAAATGTATTGGTTATCAATGTCATGTTTTCATAATATGGTTGTGGCGTGTCATCATCAGCTTCAAATTCCATTTCCCACATATAAACTTTTCCTGTATATTCTCCTTTTACTCCTAAGCAAATTTGATCACCTGTTAAACTACTTGCTATTGTAATAAAATTAGAAGGTATCCTCGATTTACCAAAATCATAAACATTATTCTTAAATAAATCGTATTCATTGTTTTCAATATTACCATAAAAAGTATCTATTGCTACAAAATCATAAACTTCCTCATCTAAATTTTCTTTATCTTCATAATATAAATCAGGGCAACCTTTACCAATTACAAAGGAAGTATTATCTATTTTTAAAAAAATATTTTTAAAAAAAACTTTATAAGTTTCAGGCAAGACAATTTGAAGCTCGTTCTCTAACTTTTCTAAATATTTATCATTCATTGTTTATTATTTTAATGTTGATCTTCCTCCATGGTGCTTAATAATTTTATGTAAATCAAAAGGCACTAGCTGGAGTTCAGTTGTATTTTCTATATGATGCCAGCTACATTCTTTGGGTTCTATCCATGTTGGGTTTTCAGATTTAAATTTTTTGATAGCTTCATTAATGTCTTTTTTACTTCCTGCTTTGCCTACATTTAAATTACCTAATTTAACTTGTATCTTTTTTCCTTTAAATTTTAAAACATAAGGAGAGAAATCCTGAAAATCTTAATCAGTAAATTAGAAACCTCATATGTGCATATACAATATTAATAAAAAGACACGATTTTTATTTTGAATATGCCAACAAATGAAGCTCATCTAAAAACACTATTTTATTTTATAAATAACATTAATTATCTCAGATAAAATTCTTTTAATTTTATTAATCTCAATTTTTATATCAATTATATCATCTGGTAAAAAATAATTCCATTTTTTTATATAAAGAATATCATTTTCAATATACCCAATCAAAACATTTTGATCCATAAATTCTGAGTTGAAAGGCAATAAACATTTGAAAAAAATATCATTAAATATATTAGATTCGACATCGTCCCAATCACATTCAGCTTGCTTTGATCTAAAATGTATAAATTCTTTTATAATTTGATGATTTTCTTTATTCCAAAAAGTTTTATCAATAAAATTATCTATGTTACATAAAAAAGTTTCAAAATTTGAACAAAGTATTCCTAAATCCCCTTCCACATCTGAGTCTGACAAAGAGATATTATTTATGAAAAATTTGAAATTGGCTAATAAACTTGCTTTGTTAATTATCAAAATTTCCGCATACGTTAAATCATCGATTGCAATTTCTATCTTACTCATAATTATTTATTTTTTATTTTGTCTAAATATAGTTTATATATGTAATTCAGAATGGCAAAAAATGATAAATAAGTTTACAAAAAAACACCCAATTTCCTATTGAGAAAATTGGGTGTTATTCTATTTTTTGAAAAAAAATTATTCTTCTTTTCGTTCAAAGTCGTTGATATCTAAACCATCCATAGTACTACGACCATTGATGATGATTTCACGACCTGCGTATTCTTTTGCATAGCCTAACTCATTATAATTTCTTGAACCTAATTCGTAATAAGGAGTCATTTCCAAATCGATAAGGTTATGCTCCTCAAACAATTTTTTAGATTTTTCAGATATCATAAAATAGGGTGCCATATAGACCCAGTCTAACTCTTGATTGATGTACATACTTTTATCTCTAACGAAAATGTCTGAAGGGATTTTTTCATCTATCTCCTCTTCTGTTTTAAATGTTCCTATTTCATAATGATGTACTTGTTTTAATTTCAAATCAAGTCCATAAAAGCTAGATTTACTAACATCTGTATAAGGAATCATACTACTATCAATTTGTAATATAAAATAGGTTAATTCTTTTCCTTTATCTATAGTTAACATAATAGGATAAAAACGATGCTTTGGCAGGTTTAGATGTTCTAATACCTCTTTCATTTTTGGGGATACTGTATAAAAATCTAAATTATAACCTCCAGTTTCATTATTTATGATATTAGGACCATTATAAAAATCAGTCCCTATATACTTTAAATTAGGGTTTTTTCTATCATTGTGATCTAATGCTATTCTGAATTTTAATGTTTTAATCGATTCTGAAAAATCTTCATCTTCACGATAAGAAATACCATAATAACTTTTTACTCTTTCAGGATATAATGCTTGAATCATACTCTGGTAAGTTCCATATTTTGCTTTTAATGCATATAGTTTCATCGGTTTGTAAATATTAAATCGTTTATCTTTTTACTATCATCTATAACTTGCTTTATAATGTCGTTCCGAGTTTTATTAATATGCTGTAAGAGATTTTCCTCAAATAGAACTTGACTAAATTTTTTATTTCTATCCAAACTCGACTTTTTGATTTCTAAAATTTCAAGTTTGCTTATGTCATTATAATCAGGATGATTACCGTGTCCCCCTAAATTTTTAAATTCTTTTGAGTATTTATGTATCGGTATCCCGTTGTCTAGACCGTTAAAATCAAATTTGTCTTTGTTGTTTTTTACAAATATATGTAATTCTCTTAAATCAGGATCCAACAATAATTCTTTAGGAACTATATGATGTGCTTCGAAGGTCATTTCTCGCATTTTTCCATTGTAATAAAGCGCATATTTCCCTTCAAAAAGTTGCTGTATTTGTGATTCGTTAAATTGTGTTACGTCTAATTTGTTCCCAGACACGTCATAAATATCAAGCTTTTTGAATCGTTCAATATAAGCTGAAACTACGGATTTGTTAAAGACTTTTTCTAAAGCTCCTTTACCAAGTATTACTCGATGACGGATATTAGCGTTTTGGGTATAAACCTCAGCAGCATTTACAGCTATTTCGTCTCCTTTTTCTAGAATGTTTTGTAATGCTTTTTCAGTTTTTTTACTAGCATATTTATTCGCATAATTTTCAATTTTTTCACGAACTGTTTTAGGATTAGCCGCTTTTTTTATGCTTTGTAGCATTTTTTTAGTTTCTGCGAAACCTGCATCATCACTGATTTTTTTTATGTTATCCAAAAATTTTGACAATTCCTCTCTTGTCGCTGAAAACAATTGCTGTCCGTTATACATTACTTCAAAATAACCTCCTGATATAGCTAATTGTCGGCTTAGGTCTAAGTTGTCAATATCTGCTCGTATTGCAATTCCTAATCTCTTTAATAAATCAAGTACTTCGTCATTAAGTTTGAAAAGTTTTATTAATTGAAAACGGCTAAGGATTACTAATTTTTTTAATGCTTTTACAATTTTATTTCTGGCTTTTTTTCTAACTTGTCTTCCCCTTCTACCAAAAGCATCAATCTCTCGTCGTAATTCATTGGCTACAATACGTTTGTTAGATTCATACAATACATTACCCGCTTTATCTTTGAGTACTTTTTGAATTAGGTTTCTTTGCGATTTAGGAATAGCGTCGATGGCTTTGTGTACTAATTTAGCTATTTTAGGAAATTTAGCTAATAAAGCAGCTCCTTTGGTAGTAGCGGCTAAGTATACAGTTGCTCCAGCTGTTACTATAGCTAATACAATATTAAAAACAACAACAGCAATTAATTCTCCAATTAAATAAGCTTGTAGTCTTGGGTTACCGCTGTTAAATTTTTTCCAAAAAGTATTCCAGTTTCTACCTATTGCGTCAGTTATTCCGTTTAAGAATTTTTTCAAACCCTCTAATCCACCTTCCCAAATTTTGACCACAAAATCCCATATGCTTTTAAATAAACTACCTGTTAAAATCCCTTTAAGTAAATCCAATAATCCAACTACTAAGTCTTTTGTTTGGCTGTACAAACCATATATAAATCCTTCATAAAACCCTTGGTGGGCACGAGCCATTTCTATTATGAAATTTTCAATTGCAGAACGTTGACTTAAAGTACCTTTTTTCTTTTGTAAATTAATGTACTCATTGGTAGGTATTCGCACTATATATCCACTTGTAAGTTGCAATTCATCATACAAAACTCTTGCTTTATGAAAATTAGGGTCAGCAAAGGCTTTAGCGGCTATGTCTAATTTATCAATTGTAGAGGCATCTCGTTGTTTCAATACTACACCATGCCTATGCTTACTCTGTTTGTTTAATAAATAAAATGCTTCTGCTAATGTTCTTCTATCATCGCCCGTTTTATGTTTATAATTAGGATATAAACGATTTGCAATGTTTATTTCAAAAGTATAGTTTGGTTTCACTAACAAAAAAGTGCGCGTATACTTATCCAGTACTTCGTCATAAGGTACAAGTGCAATATGTTTTTTTTCAATATAGCCATATTGACCATCTAATGTTTTTATTTTGTACCAACCTTTATTATCTAAATCTTCATGCACTATAGTTACAAAGTCCCTCTTTTTATAAATAGTGGCATAGCGTCCTTTTTTTGCTTTGTACTGAGCGTCATATGGAGAAGGTGTGGCATGCAAACGAATACCATTTTCTGCTATTACAAATCCTCTTTCGTAAATTGGTTTTAGATTTGCCTGTTTTTTTACCGCAGCTTTAGGTTTTGCTTTTAGTTGTGATTTTGTTGGCACACTAACTTTTGGTTTGCTTATAACCTCTGATGTGCTAAGTTTAGGTTGATTATTTTCGGGAGCGCTGCCATATTCGGATGCAATAAATTGATTCCATTCGGCGGCGGCTTTTCCTTCTTCCACTTGCATACGCACCACATGAAGCATGAATTGCCTAAATCGAGCCATTTCGCTTTCGCTGGTGTCTTTTAAAACTAAGTTATGTGTTTGACGAATCATTGGATAGGTATATTATAATGGGTAATTATAGAGCGCAAAAGAGGGTGCTAATAGTAGAACATAGCTTATTATTTTTTATAGTATCTAAAACAAAAACTCCGAGCGTTATTACAAAATCTCTATTGTAACAGGTTTGGGTTGGATATGGTCTGAAAATGCTGTGGTGATATTAAGGCGTAAATCGTCTTCTTGCTCTATTTTGCCATCGCCTCCCAAATAACAGTTTTTGAAAAGCACTTCGAGCGCTTTGAATTCATCCATTTTGGAGGCTTGCAGCACCGCAGAACGAATGCTCATATCTGGTTTTCTGAAATAAGCAAATAGTGGTGTTTCATCATCATCTGCAATGGTAAGTTTAACTACTTTTTTATGCTTGTATTTCCATTGATTGAATTGCGCCTGAGTAATGTTTCCGTCAAGAATATCGGTTTTTTTTGAGGGTACTGTTTCCATGTTGAAACTTAATTATTGGTTGTATGATTGAGTTCTTATTGTCTGAGTTGAAAGGGTCTTTTGCTTTTTATTTTGATGGTTTAATCAAAATAGCCATACCAGCTGTTGTTTATTGACACAGGTATCGATGTCATTGTTATAGTAACTAATTGACTTTTGGATCGTTTATGTCAATTACTTCATTAAAAAAGAGGCTGCTTGAGTTATTCGTTTTGAGTTAAACAATCTCAACACAGCCTCTTGAGGAAGATTCCTAATCTAAAACGGACGAATAAAGAGTCTGTAAAATGGTTTGCATGCAAAAGTTATATTCCTGTTGAATTCGTTTTGCGTTATGCGATTGAATGTTTGGTTTCTCTTTTAAGTCGGTTTTTAGCAATAGAAAAGGGCATTGTAATTTTAGCAATTAATCAGGATGATTAGTTCCACTCAATATGAGAGCAAATCAAATCAAAAGAAACCGCAATTTTGGTATCGCCTTGGCTAATTCCTCTGCTGTTTGAGTTGAACTCACAGTTTCTTACAGTATGTGTAATTACTTCGTTACTATCATCAAGGTAACTTACGATGATACTGAAAGGGTTTACATCTTGCAATCTTTGTCCTTTTGGCAAAGCCGCCAAAATAGCTTCTACTTCGTAGTTGTATAAAGTAATTGAAGCTTTTGCTTCATACTTCCCTCTACCTCTGTGTACTGGCATGTCTCCAGCTCCATAATGGTTTTCTTTAGATACTGAGTCACTATAGTTTACAGCAGTGATACCAGTAACGATATTGCCTGCAATACTTACTTCAATTGATGACCAGCTGTGTTGTTGTCCGTTAATTAATGGTAATTTATTCATATGTAGCGTTTATTTGTTTTTTTATCCTGATAACGTTCAGGAGCTATACTCTTTTATTTATTTGTTTTTTATCACAATCCAATTAGAAGGGTAGTGGTTGTGATTTTTTTATTGTTGGTGAATTATAACGAATTCAATACATTATGCTTTGTCGATTCCGAAAGGATTTTTGAATCCTAAATCAACCATAATTTTACGAGCTGTACCAATTGGGGTGATTTCTGCTTTCACTTTTAATTCTGATGTTGCCAAAATGTTTTGTTTTGGATCTACATATACATCAAAATCTGAAACTTCCTGGTTCGCCACCATTCCTTCTAAAGCAGATCTACATAAGCCTTCAAAGCTTTTTGAAACGGATTGAGGTAATTTTCCATCAATATCTACCAAAACTGGAGAAGCTAATTTTGGTAATAAAGCAGTACGCAATAAACGAGTTGCTTTATTTATTGTACGGTTGTTCTCTACATAAGCAAAGTCTGATGTACCCACAGTACAAGTGTGGCTGTCGTTAAAATAAATACCTGGCAATCCTGTGTGGGTTCTTGCAAAAATGAATCTCTTTTCGTTTAGCCCGTTTAAAGTTCCTAACGTTTTAATTTCTTTTCCGCCTACAAAACCAGCTTTGGAAAAACCCTCGCCAGTAAGATTGAATTTTTCGATCCAAGCGATGTTCTCAGATACTTTTGCTTTAGAGATAGCCCCTAATGCTAATCCTACTGCTGCTGTATTTATGTAAACCTCTTTGAAAGTGAATTCAAACCCCTCTTTATCGTCATTATTACTGTTATCGATTTTCTGCACCTTGTAAATATTATAAGAATTTTCTACTGGCACTAATTTCTCGTTATAAGCTAAAGTATAGAGTTTGTCATTCTCTGCTGTACTACCTTTCATAAACAATTTTTGCTCAAAAGCTTTCTCAACATCAATGGCAATTACAACAGATACATTTTCTGCGTTCAATTCAGATAGATTCATAGCAGTATCAGGATCAAACCCTTTTCCCTCTAAAATTACCTCAAAAGGCATGTAATCTTTGTAACCAAGGGCTGCTTGTGTTTGTGCTTTTAAAACAGCAGCTTTTGTGTCAGCAAATGTAGCTTCTCCAGAAAAAATAATTGCCAATTGGCGAATATTCCCGTTGGCCTGTTCCTGCATAGCCATTGCTTTATCAACAATGTCTTCATAAGAAGTTGCCGCTGTTCTCATAATGTACAAGTCTCCAGAAGGATTCATCCTGAAAAATTGTTGAATTTGATAGTAAGCCGATTGCCCGTTTACATCGTAATCAGCAGTAATTCCTAAGGCTTCTGCATCTTCTAATGAAGCCAAACGCTCTACTTTTTCAAAAAGTAATTTTGAAGTTGGAACTCCGTCAAAAAGTAATCCTGAAACCATGTCTTGATCTGGTGTTCTTCTCCCTAATCCGCCTGATAGTTTGTTAATCACAACATCATTTAATGTACTCATAATATAAATTGTTTTAATTGTTTAAATTTTACTTTTGCGTTAAAAAGAGGCAAAAGATGGACTGTAAAAAGTTTAAAAACTTTTTATTTTTAATGATTTTAATTTTAAAAAGGTATTTGTAATCTGGAATCCAAAAAGTAGTTTACTATTTTTGGAAAGCTTTCAAAAAACAGTTTTTAAATTGAATTTTACTCTTGGCCAAGAGATAAACTTGCTTTTGATATCAAGTACAAATTTAAAGTTCAAACTTGCTTTTTCCAATTCTATTGACTTTGAAAACCAGTAGTTTCAGTGTTTTAGGCTCTGGCTTATGTAGCGAGCCCTTCGTTTATAATGGTATAAATTGTACGCTCTGTGAGAAACAAGCTATCCGAAAGCTCAGATACGACAACTTTCATTTGTTTTGCTTGATTTATATTCAAATAATTGATTACATATTCTCTTCTTTTGTTTAATAGTGTTCTACTTCTTTTCATGTTTGGGGTTTAAAAAAGGGTATTAGGTTAAATAAATTTTAGATTCGGTCGTTGTCGTTTGTATATGTGTTGTCTGCTCTTAATTTAATAGCGCTAAGATTTTAAGTAGTAGTTGCTGAAGCTGTGTCTAAATCTACAGTTCCTTCAATTTGATTTGGGTTGATTCCAATTATCCCTGAGTTTAAGTCGTAGCCAAGTGCCTCTAGCGCTTCATTACTCAATCCATTATTGAAAAGGATGTATTTCTTTTTCAAGATATTTTCGACCAATGTTGTTTTATAGGTCATTTCCCAAATAAAATAGTCGTTTTTAGCCCAATACACTTCTTCATTGTTCCATTGCTTTTCTTTTACCTTAAACGTTGAATTAGTGTCTAAATAGGCATTACTACTACTAGTGGTCAATATCGCTTTATCTATGCGATGGGCGATTTCGAATACATTTTCATAGCTTGTTGAAGAAAGGGTACCAACTGGTAGCACTACATAAATACAAAAAGACACATCTGCTTTATAGTTTTTTTCAGAAGATGTTTCCCAAGCAACAGTGTCATATTTGAACATTACGATTGGACTTGTAACTGCTGTTTTAAAAACTGCATCACTGTAAAGATGCACTATTGGCGCATTAGAAGAAAACTCCGTTTCGATAGTGCTCTTTTTTTCGTTATAAAATTCTTTTAAAATCATATGATGGATTATTTTTTTTACAAATATACAACATATGTTTTATTAATTACAACATATTACGTTAAATAATGCAGTGATTTCAGTAATATGATTCAATAATTTTATATTGAAGTTACAGTAACACAATAAGAAAGGAGCTACAAACATACTGAAAACCAGTTAATTTAGAATAAAATAAACAAATAAAAACTATTTTTTGCTTTATATTATCTAACTTTGCAACATATAGCTGAATCCCTTAAAGAAAAACAAAACATATTACATAAAAAGTATTCATACTATGGAAATACATACTAAGATAAAACATATTATAGACGAGCTTAAATTAAACAATAACTCATTTGCCAAAGTAATAGGGGTAACTAGCACCACAATAGATAGTATTACCATTGGCCGATTGCAAGCCGATGGTGAAAGAAAAAGAACCAAACCAGGATTTGACTTGCTTCAAAGTATAATTACTCATTGTAATGTAAATCCCGACTACCTTTTTAAAAATAGTGATGAAATTTTCGTCAATAAAACAAACAATCAAATTAGTTTGAACATTCCAAAGATTATCACGGTAGATGCTCACGGTGAAGAAAACATCAATTTTGTTGGAGTAAAGGCTCGTGCTGGTTATTTAGACGGTTATGCTGACCCAGAATACATGGAAACACTTCCTTCATTTAGCATGCCTATGTTAAAAAACGGTACCTATAGATGCTTTGAAATAAAAGGAAACTCAATGTCGACTACAATTCATGATGGGGATTACCTTTTTGGAAAATACGTCGACAACTTTGATGATATCCTTGACGGCAGAATTTATGTTGTAATAAGTAAAAATGACGGTGTCGTAGTAAAAAGAGTTTTAAACAGAATCAGAGAAAGTGGCAAATTAATTCTAAAATCCGACAATAGAGACGGAAACTACCCCATGTATTCTATTTATGCCGAGGATATTCTAGAGATTTGGTACGCCAGCATGTATGCCTCTAAGCAGATGCCAGATCCTATTAACATCTATGAAAAACTTCATGCCCTAGAAAGTAAAGTTTATGAAATGGAAGAGGCTTTAAAGAAAAAACTGAATTAAAATTCTAAAAGTTGAGGTTCATTTTCAAATAAAAAAATCCCTCTTACTGTTTTGATGGTAAGAAGGATTTTCAACACTAACTAAAATTATTTAAGAAATAGATCCCGTTCCTGTTCCGGTTTGGGCTGATGCAGATCCAGTTGTCGTAACTGTTGTGGTTACGGTTCCTGATTTGACGAATGCTTCAATAGCTGATGCTAATTTTTCAGCTATGTTGTCTTTAGACGAAGCATTGTCAGTTTTTTTGTATTCCTCGTTTAAAAGAGATTTTATTGCCCCTTCTAAACCTGATTTATTTAAAGCCATAATTTTACTATTTTAATAATTCTGTTAATTTTCCTTTTATGTCATTAAGCTGAATTGAATTTATTGGAGGTCCAGATGGTCCAACTGGTGTGGTCACTGTTATTCTAACTATTTCATCGATCAGTTCTTCTAGTTTAGATTTTAAACTTTTTCCACCTACATCTATTTTAAATTTGTCATCCATTTCAAAAGTCAAACTTCCTTTTTTAAACGAAGTCATAGCATCTGAAATTATAGCTTCAAATCCATTTTTTATGCTGATTTTTGACTCTTTATCTTTTAAATTGAAAATTGTATTGCCTTTGTTTAGATTTACTTCTGTATGTAATTCGTCAAACGTTATTCTTTGCTTTTCATTACTGTCTTTATCCAAAAATTGCATTTCAGCATTTGCATTTTCTCCGCAAGAAAGTGTAAACTTTAAACGCTCTTTAACATCTTCGCCATTAATAGTATTTATAACGGTTTGCTGTTGATTTCCATTAAAACTGTTTTTAGAAATTTCTTTTCCCTTTTCATTATAAAAAGAGGTGGTAATATTTGAATCCTCTTTACCACTAAACTCTAGTTGTGCAATTTTTTTATATGTAGGTGCCGAGGTTGATGAAGAATCATTGCCTTCTTTTTCTTTGAATACAATCTGGAATTTATCCACTTCTGTATCAATTTCCAAATAATGGTTTTCATTATCCTTGAAACGAATAAAAATGCGTTCTACTTCCGAAAACTGAGAAATAAACGCTCTTGTTTCTACTCCATCAATAATAGAAGCCAACACCCAACTATCCTTTTTGGGAATGGTAATAATTCCTTGTTCTAAGTCCAGAATAGAAGCTTTCAAACGTACGTTTTTAATGATGGCACCATCGGCTCTCATAATGTTTACAGTATAAGCGTCTTCTGGATTATGGAGCGATTCTGTTTCTGTATTTATTTCAATGACTTTTGCCGCAAAGGTTTCAACAAGTTGATTCTTGCTAGCGACATCTTTTATTAGATCTTTTATATTTCCCATTTTGTATTTTTAAACTGTTTCTACTCTTCGTCCTATGTAAATCTTTTGCCTATAACCGTTTTCACCATAACTTCGCTCAACTTTTTCCACCTGAAAGGTGCCGTTTTTTTCTTTATCCTTAGCGTTTTCCAGAATCACTTTGTCTGTAGGCCTTACAAAGGGTTCTCCAAAAGTTGAAAAATAACCTTCAAATCCATTTGGTTTAGACTGCATGGCTCTCAAGGCACCATATTGATACAATTCTGAAGCAGCTTCCGTTGTTGCTTTTTTGAAAGCTTCAATGTCTTTTGGCAAGTCTTCATTATCATTATGTAGGACATGAGTTTTTATTAATTGCCCATTCGGATCACCTAATTCGATATAAACTGGAGTGTTTGAATTCTTAAAGTATTTTTCTACTCGTACACGGGTATTTTTTGTAGATTCATTCACTACTGTTAATTGATCCTCTATAATATTGTAACGAAATTTAAAACGCACTTCACCCGAGAAGACATCAGAATCGGATCGAGTCATTTTACTCAATTGAGATTTTAAAAGACTTAGTCCTTGGTTAATTAACTTTTTTACAATGGCACCTGCTAGCGGGCTTTTTATAAAATTCCGATCTATAAAACTCGTTAGTTCTTTAGCTGTATGTTGTTGCGGATTATTGGTAATTGTAAGTACTGGCCCTGAAGCTTCGGTTTTAAAATAAGTATATATGCCTTTATCTTTCAACATTTCGAAAACCTGAGCCAAGCTTTGATCTCTGTTAATCATAACATTCCCAAATTCTTCGTCAAGCGCATTTACTTTAAAAGGTAATTTTAGTTCTTTTATCCTTTTTTCAAAGAATATTTTGGGATTAAAACTTTCAACATTTGTTGTTGGATTTGTTGACACTACATTGTACATATCATTCTTATCCTGAACATCATTATCTTTTACTGCTTTTACTTTCTTAAAAGCATACATCACGTCTTCACAAGATATTCTAACATTTACATCCGTTTGTACTCCTGTGACATACCCTCTGAAAGCTGGTTTGTAATCGTCATCATATCCTAAAAAGATTTCGATGAAACTTTCGAGTTTAAAAAAATCATGGATTGTTTTTTGCGCACCACTTGCATTTGCAAATAAACTCTGGTCAAATCCTTTGGTGTCAGTATATACTTTTTGAGGCATTACAATAGTAGCAGTATCTGTAAGCGTTTTATAAGAACTGCTTATCTCGACATTTTTTACATATGTAAATTCATAAAATTTAGGGGTTGGAATGAGTCTGATGGTTTCGTAAACTCTAATTTTAGCATTTAGTTTAAGCATTGTCTCTAATTATTAGCTCTACCGTTTCGTCTGATGTGGCACTGGCAGTAAATTTTTGAATATTTTTTGTTCCAGCAATAGATGGGATAGAGTAGGAGTCTATTACTAGTTCATAAATGCCAAATCGGTTTAAGATGGCATGAGTTACTCTTAATGAATAGGGAGCATTTAAGAATTGTTTCAGTAAGAAAAGTTTTTCTTTTGGGTACTCATCGCCCGTTTCATTGGCAATTAATCCCTCTATCGAAATACTAAAATCGCCATTTGATATATGCTCTTTGATTGTTGAATCTCGCCCTTCTATACTCTCTTTTTTTATGTTTTTTGAGCGATTTAAATTAACCGTAACAGCATCTACTCGCAAACTTGGTAGATTAATATCGCTTTTTACCAAAGGCTCAAATACTAAAGGAGCAAAAACCCTCAGGTTAAATTCCCCTCCTGTTTTATCTATAATAAAATCTTTCGATTCTGATTCGTTATAATTGATCCCAGCGTATTCGATGTCCTTGGTATCTAAAATTTCGTTTACATTAAAATTGAATTTCATATTTTTTTATTTTTAATTTGAAAATGTTTTAGCAAAGGCCGTTATGAATGTGTTTTCTAGTTTTGTCTCCTTGTGTTTTTGTAACCACAGCGCCTCTTCTAGTAATTTGTAAAACTCATCCATAGCTAATTGATAGGGATCTATCTTAAAAGCATATCTGATTAGCGCTGCCGATTTCTTAAATTCATCCTTCTGAGGTGTAAAATCAATGGCAAATTCACTATCTTTTTTTATCATGGATACAATAGAATTCCCTGCCGAAAGCATGAATTCATCATCATAGATCTCTTTATCCAATACACATTCTTGAAACAAAAACAATATCGCTTCATGCGGATTGTCTTTGTATTTATCTTGATAGTTTAAAAATGTAGTGAACGATGGTTTTCTGCAATAAACGTTTGTTAATTGATCCTCAGAAGTAAGTTTTAATATACTACCGTATTTTTCTTTTAGTTTTTCTATTGTTTCGTTTGGCATTTTTTTAGGCTTTACTTGTTTTGTGTTTTTACAATGATCAAAAATTAGGCTTTTGAAATTATCTCTTAGTTGTGCTATTTCATAGTATAAATTGACTGTCTCTTTTTCACAGACTTTAGCATTTCTGCACTCTGATACTTTGCGAGTTCAGCTTCACGCAAAGCCACAAAGACGCAAAGTATATTTTCAATACCTTGAATATTGGGATGAGTTACGGATAGTTCAATTAAATTATGACTGTCCACTAAGCAGACGAACAATTCAAAACAGATGGGAGAGATTTTTACTCGTTTTTATATAAAAATTTGTTTTTTTTAACCATTTAAAATCTATGTTGTTCGGGTTCTATTCTCAAAACCGGAATAAATGGGCGATGGTCAACTTTTAAATCGCACTATCTCTACTTTCTCTTTTTATGACTTCGGCCAAATCTTCATTTTTTTCGGATGTAGTTAAAGGCGTAATCGTAAAACTCTCTATAAAAATGTTTCCTTCTAAAGGCTGTCCCAAAGGATTTTTAAAGTTGCTCATGTCTGGTGTTTTAGGTGTTTCGCCTAAGTCTCTTGGTGTAATATCCATGATTATTTACTATTTAGTTATTGATTAAGATTAGTATGGGAGACCTCTAAAATTGAGGTGATAATTCTCTAAAATCTTCTGAGAACGAATAGCACTATCATGTCTGTTTTTAAGTAGTAATAGTGGCTATTGGAGGGTGTAAAAATATTGCAGAAAACCATAAAAAAAGAAAAACAAGACGCCTGTTTTCAGTAGTTTCAGTAAAACAAAAACCTTCACAAAATCTTGTAGAACAACAAAATACGCTAACAAAAAGTAATCATAAAAACTATTAACCATAAGGGTTGTGATTACTACTATTTTTCTAATTAAACAATATCTGTTTTTAAATAAAAATGCGCCAAAGCCTACAAGAGAACTAAATGCTCTGATAGCCTTTGACGCAATAGTATGAGTGATAAATCAGCATCTGTGTTGGCTTTGAAAAACTCTTAACGCGAACCTCAACTTATTTTATTTACATAAGTTTTCAATGCAATATTGAGGCTATTATTAGGTTTAACCAACATTGAAAGCAAGCTTAACCGATTCGCTGTTTAACAGCTGCTTTGTGCCTTCTATATTGTTCTTTTCTTTTTTTGAACTTTACCTTTATCAAGGATTTTCTTTAAGATTTGATGATACTTGTTCATTTTTAATTCGATTTTTGATTGATTATATTTGCACCTCTCACATCATAAATTAAAATAGCAAAGCCAGCATTAGAAGACTTATGTCCTCCAACGCTGGCTTTGGTGCTAAATTAATTAAGATGTGAGAGTTTTTTTAATGTTGGAGTACTATTTATTAGTTCCTATGCTCCTTTGGAATCTCTAAAATTAAAAGCTACTTATCAGCTAGTTTATCTATCGTATCCTGTTTTTTTGCACTCCCTGAACTACTCCCAAAATAATATCCAATTACACCGCTTAGGGCTGCAACAATGGCGATTAGTATCTGTGGGTTTTCTTTACCTAAAAAAGTGGAAACAAAAAAATAAGTAAAGCTCATCATTACTATGACTATTGCAATAATTGGTTTGATTTTATCTGATAATTTTTTCATTATTGAACATTTGTTATAACTCCATTTACAACTGTAACGGTTTTGCCATCATTAGTCAAGAAAGTGGCTATGACAGGGGAAAGGATCACATCGCCTTGGTTACTCGCAGACTGCCCGTTAACAGTCATCGGCAACGTTCCTCCTTGATCAGGTAAACTAATAATTCTAAAAGCAGTTGGGTTAATTGTGAATATAGCTCCAAAACCGTTTTTATTAAACCCTAAATTAGTATCAGTAATATAGACCGAATTATTAGAAGTCAAACTTGATGCGTAGATGTAACCTGGACTGACGTAATATCCATAATTATTAGAATTTTGACCACTAATGCCATTATATCCTACATTAGAAAAATTCAATCCTTCCTCAAATTGAATTGTTTGATTAGTTGCATATCCTGCTATCAAGACATCTTGAATTTTTGGAGCGGGCACAGTTACAGTAACGTGCCCATTAACAGGCAAAACTCCATTCACTGCTTTAACTGAATTATCGGCTACTTTTTTCACTACCTTGTCCGACCCAATTACTAAATGCTGATCGCTATCTAAGCCTATTGGGACGTTATTCAATTGTAATTTTTTTGTAATTACTTGTTTTGACATAGTTATATTTATTTACGTTATTTTTTTTATTCTGACTAAAATTTTTTTAAGTCGGTAACTCAAATACATTACTAACAACTATTCCCTCAGGATCTGTGAATCTTAAATATTGGTTATATTCAATACCCACGATCATTAGCTGATATGGTTGTATATTACTTGGCTCTTTAACTAAGCCTGTATATCCCGCTGGAGGATTCCCGAAGTAAACACTTTGATTAATTGGATTAATTATTGAGCCATTTTGGTCTTCTAATATTGAAAAATCAGGGTCTGAAGATCTTTGAATTTGAAAATAATCACCATACATCTGATTATTTTGATTGTAATACAATATTTTACTACCTCTAGAATCTTCAATGGCTTCAATAGAATAAATAGGTTGTTCAACAATAGTAAATGGTTCAGAATCATTGAACTCTCCAGTCGGGTCTTTTAAAACTATAATTTCACCCGGTCTAAGCCGAATAAAATCTCCTTCAGTGCTGAAAAGTGCATAATCATAATTGATTGTTTCTGGTCCAGAAATACCCATTAATGCAATGGGATGTCCTTCCTCTATAATTCTGTCTACAACTTCTTGTCTAAGAGTATAACTTGTAAAGCCATTTGCAAAAGATGTAATTGATCCTATTCTTTCTAATCGTTGATAGCTTGCAAACAACAAAGGATCACCACCATAATACGTTCCAGCATTCAAAAAATCGCCTTCAACAAAACCTATAACCGTGTCGTCAGGTTCTAAGAAATTATTGCCGGACTCATTACCAGGATTCTTAAAAACAAGCAACTGACCCGATTCATAAACTGTCTTGGGAGGCAGTTGATCCAATATTTGATCCAATCCTTCGACCTCTTTCACAGGCACTTTGTCGTTTTTGTGCCTGAACGAATCCCAAGTGTCCCAAAACTGAGTTTGACTGGGTTTTAGACCGGTTTTAAACCAGTCTTTTATAGTACTTAATGTTTGTAATGCCATATTTGTTTATTTTTTAAATTGTTTTTCATTTTTGTAAGTACTCTTTTCTGTGGGCGTACCCATTAGAATCTCCATAGCGTTCTGTTTGGCGACCTAAATTAATGGCATCACTAACAGCGTCTAAATCATCTAGGTCAGCATATTTGTTTAAGTCGTTTTCGTTCCAAAATAAAATGGCGCAAATCATTGCGTTTGCCTCAACAAGAATTAAATCAGGATTAGAAACGAAATCAATTCCAGTCTTGACTTTTAAAAACTCGTAACCGTTACGGAATGTGTTTTGCAAAAAGCCACCACCACGAAATTTAAAACCGTCTCCAGATGCTTGGTCGCCATTGCCTCCACGATTAGCATATACATAGTTTGCGCAATGCTGGGGGTTGTGTAAAAAAGAACGAATAAACGAGTCTGTTTTATTCTTAAATGGTGTTTTGAAAGTACTTCTAAGCCTGTCCACAGATGTAAAAAATAAATTTTCTCGCCTTGCAACTAAACCGCTCTCGTGTTCTAATTGCGCTATAAAATTTGCAGTTCTTAGAGGCGTGTTAATTTTATTCTTATCTAAAAGCGATTTATATTTTAAATGAAGATTCATGGCTTTTTGTTTTTAACCATCAATATCCATCGATGAATAGTGAAGCCGACGGTAATCAAGAACGCCGTAACTTTCATCCATTTTTTCGGCTTCTGAAAACTGAACAGTTAAGCAAAAAATGCCCATAGACGACACTTTTAAATCAATAAGATATTGATGGTTCATTGGGTTGTTTTAAAGGTTATTTTGAAAGTTTTTTGGCGTTGTATTTACTGGTAAAGAAATACCCGTAAATAAGGGCTCCAAGTCCTTCGACAAATTTTATTTGCAGCGCCGAAAGCCCGAAACCGTTTAGGATGTCAAATGTGTGCTCCAATGTAAAAGCCACAATCATCCCTATTAAAATCCAGTATTTTTTGATGAAGTTTTTCATTGTTCTTTTTTTACTTTAGAATCCAAATCTTTCTAACTGGCCATTTTAATGTAGCTGAAAGTTGTAACTACAAGATATACGCCTGTAGCTTGTGCATAGATATATGCAGTAGCTTTGTCGCTTTGATTCGCTGAAGTATAGCCATATAAATTGCTCGACGTTTGTCCAGTAAAGAAATATGATAAAGTTCCAAGCCTTGTGTTGTCATTAGGAATGGCCTGCGAATCTTTCATAAGACCTGGAGGTAAGGAAATATAAATTGCATGATTTTGATTGTTTAAATCTATAATAATTTCAAAATTCACTGTAACCGTTACAACATTACCAACTACAGTGTAAATTGCCGAGATTGAACCATATTCAGATATTGACCCATATCCGCCAGCCCATGATATTGTCGGGGTATATTGACCAGACGAATTTGAATTACCCCCTCCAAAAGCACTCCTAGGCATAAATTTCATAATTTTATCGGCGCCAAGAACCAACACGCTATCGGCAGCGGTTCCTTTACCAACCGAGGTTAATTTTAAGGGTTTCGCAATAAGTTGAGGAGCCTGCGCATTCGCCATTATCCCAATGGCTAAAATGCATACTATAAGTAGTTTTTTCATTTTTTTATAAAATATTTTCAGGAAATAACACCGCAGTAAATAAGGGCAAATTGTAAATTTCTCTAGTAGTATTGTCCGTAATTTGAACATACAAAACAAGGCAGTAATCAGATTTTCTAAAGTCGGTATAAAAAGAAAAAGTGGTCTGTTTTCCATTATAATTCATAAACACATCCTTGTCAATATCAATATTCAAGAATACATCATTTTCTTGTTTTATCAAGTCTATCGTGAAGTCATTCAAATCTGGAAAATTCTCAAATAAAGAGGGATCATAAGTTAGTGCTACTAGTTCCTCTTCTGTATTAGGATCCAACAAAATCACTCTTTGTGCATCTTCAACGGTACCCAAATGGCTTTCATATATTATTTTTTGCGCTACATCTCGATAAACGTATGAACTCACTAGCACCTCATTGTTAGCCATAATCAAACTTCGCTGGGTATTTTTGTAATAAAAAGCAAAAGCGGTGGGCAAAACCTCTGGTTGTATGTAACTAGTCAATAGCATTGGATCACCACCATAATAGGTTCTTGCATTCAAAAACGCTCCCCCTACATACCCAATTACGGTATCATTAGGTTCAAGTATAGTAGTATCTAATCCGTTATCAGGGTGTTTTAACAGAAACAACTGTCCCGATTTATAAATTGCCTTCGGAGACAATTGACACGATACTTCATCCATCCCCTCAACCATAGCGACGGCTACTTTTTCGTCTTTGTCCCTGAACGAATCCCAAGTGCCCCAAAACTGATTTTGAGTAGATTTAAAACTGATCTCAAACCAGTTCTTTACAGTACTTAATTTTTGTAATGCCATATTTTGTTTGCTTTAAGTTACAGACCCCATATCCACTCAATTCTTTGATTCTTGAAACAATGATGAATTTGAATAAATGTTATAATGACACTATTAGAACAAAACTGGTACCAAATAGTAGCATAAAAACCTACAAAACTTCCTTACTGTTTAAAAAAATAATATTTTTTTAACCCTATTTAACTTTTAAAAAATAAATGTAGAATGTTAAAAATAAAACAGAGAAACATAATGAATACAAAACAAACACTTGTGTATACAGTAGTTTCAACAGAAATTAGTTTACTAAAAATCAAACCATTATTGCAATAATTCAAAGCCCATAGATATAATCGCTGCTTTTACTATTTAAACACTGTTTAACAAATATTTAAACCTTAGTACTTCTCATTTTGGCAAATTAAATTACAAAACGACCATGACCCAAACCCAGAACCTACATTATACTTGCCTATCTTTACGAATAACCTACATCGCATGACAAAATGAACTTAATGAATTAAAAATAAGACCACAGAGATACCTTTCCCATACTTAACCCTCAAAATCCATCGATAAATAGTGTCACAAAAAAATCCTTACAAGACACTTGTGAATCGATAAGACATTGAAGGTTCATTGGGTTGTTTTAAAGGTTATTTTGAAAGTTTTTTGGCGTTGTATTTACTGGTAAAGAAATACCCGTAAATAAGCGCTCCAAGTCCTTCGACAAGTTTTATTTGCAGCGCCGAAAGCCCGAAACCGTTGAGAATGTCAAATGTGTACTCCAAAGTAAAAGCCACAATCATCCCTATTAAAATCCAGTATTTTTTGATGAAGTTTTTCATGTTTTAAATATTATTGAATACTAGTTATTATACCATTTGTTACGGTGACTGTCTTGCCATCATTGGTGGTAAAAGTTGTCGAAATTGGGCTGACTTCTATATTACCATTAACATCCGCATAATTTCCATTTAATGAAATTGGGATTGTTTTACTCTGAAATCCTGAAGCAGGTTTGGGAAACAATAGTTCAATAGCTCTGTCATTATTATTCGGCCATTCAGCATCGCCTGATTGTTGAAAATATATTTTATCTTCTGATAAAGTTGACTGCGCCCATCGCCCCTCATTGCGAGGGCTACTATACTTATAGTATTGAAAACCTCTATCTGGATAAATAAAACAGTAGGCCGTAAATGGATTATCTGAATAACTCGCCCCATTTGTAGAATAGCTTGAACCAGCATTAATCACATATGGATTATTTATATCTCCTGATCCACTTATAGTTACATTATAACCAGCTGCAATATGAACTGATGAATCACCTCCAAAACTACTCCTTGGCACAAATTTTACAATTCCATCGGTTCCACGAACAAGAAAATTGTCTGTCTCAGAGCCTGAAGGCACGTTATTTAATTGTAGCTTTTTTGTAATAACTTGGTTTGTCTGTGCATTCGTCATCATCCCAATGACTAACAAGCATATTATAATTATTTTTTTCATATTGATTATTTTCTTTTTAATGTTTTATCTTGTTTTCGCTAATTCTGGCACTATATATTCTTCTGAATCGTTCAAACCGCCAATAGTATCTGTTAATTTAATAATGGTACCTGGAGTTAATTCAAGCCAGGTTACCCATGCTTGAGGGTAGGTTCCACTAGGCCATGCACTCGAAAAATCGAGTTCGCCTGGTTTTTTATACATAATATAAACTCCGTTATAGGAGCCACAGCTGTATGCCCTTTGCAATACTTCATCATTAAGTTCATAAGTAATTATGTCACCATTGTATTGATCGTATGAATTGAAGGCTATAATTCGCCCTACTTGATTATTGGATTGAGTATAACTACTCAACAACATCGGGTCGCCACCATAATAAGTTCCTGAATTCAAAAATTCTCCTTCTACATGTCCTATTACGGTATCGTTGGGCTCAAGTATAGTCGAATCTAATACGTTATCGGGGTTTTTAAAAATAAGCAACTGACCCGTTTTATAAATTGTCTTGGGAGGCAGTTGATCCAATAATTGATCGATCCCGTCTACTTCTCCCACAGGCACTTTTTCGTTTTTGTGTCTGAACGAATCCCAAGTATCCCAAAACTGAGTTTGAGTGGGTTTTTGACCGGTTGTAAACCAGTTCTTAATGGTAGTTAATGTTTGTAATGCCATATTTTGTTTGTTTTTAAATTATAGTAATAAGGTTTAGATTGTGATTTCATTCCACACTTTGTTTTTTCAAACAAAGGTGAATTTGCTTTAGATTCCATAATGATTGTTATAGAGCGGAACTTGATTTTATAAAAGCCTGTTTAAATAATGGCTTCATAAAAACGAAAGCTACTCTTGTCAGGTTTTTTTAGCTTTTCTCTGATGCCTATCGATAATAAAAAATGCATAGGGGCTATTGTTTTTAAGGTGATTACTATATAATGTAGTATGTAATTTTAGAAAAAATGCAGGAGAAACAACAAATTAAGAGTGCCCGCCAATTCCGTTTTTGAGGGTGTAAAAGTAGCACAGGAGCATACAAAAAGAACAAAAAAAGGCCCTGTGAATTCAGTAGTTTCAGCAAAAACAAAACCTACTGAAACTACTGAATACAAGCAGTTTGAAATACAAAAAAAGACAAACTTTGACATTACTTTTACACCCAGAAAAACACCTAGCGATGAGTAAAAATGTAATTCATAATTTCAATCTTTCAATACAAAATAGTGCTGATATAAAAAGCGCTGAACATTTAACCAATGTCTTCATAAAAGAGTTGGCCAAAGTCTCTAAAGGAATGAGCCAACAAAAAGATATTGTACAAATATGGCAGGAACTACAACTGCACAATACTATTACAAACGATCTTAATTCCCCAACCGAAGGAGGCGCCATCGATAACACTGCTGCAACAATCGAAAAAACAGCACTATCCACAGGCACTACTCCTTCGGCTAATGGGGATTCTATCAAAAATAATACTACTAGCTCAACAGTAGCTGTTGGCCAAGTAAAAAATGCAACTTCAAGTCTTCCAGACGGAGGAGGCGTTACTGATACCACTGATAAAACGGCAATGCGTTCTCTCACATCAGACAACACTACTCCTCCGATTTCGGAAGTCGAAAACGACACGACAAACAAAGGGATCACTAGTATCGCTCCGCAACCTTATGCTAATGTAGGCACTCAAGAAAGTGTTCGTTTGCCGCAACACTTAAAAGAAAACAATCTAGGACCTACTATCGATGAGGTGAAAAAAGGGGTGCAAACCCAATTAAATAACGCCATAAAAAATAACGATACAGAAGCCATAAAGTATTGGTCCGATGTATTAGATAAATTAGAAAAAGGCGCTTCTATTGCTGATTACAAAAATGATCCACGCTTTAATTTAATGTACAACGAATTGAAACCTCTTGGAGGTGAAATAGCAACCTTTTATTGGGACAACATTCGATTAAAAATGATTGCTGCCATAGAATCCAAAATTTTGAATGACCAAATTAGTATTGGGTCTAAAAATTACTGGAACACTATTTTAAAAGAATTAAAAAATGAACAAGTCAATATTGCCAACCTTTTTGAGCAATACGACGAATTATTTTTATTACTAAGAGAAGTAGAAGGCTTAACCCAATTGCCCAACAGCATAACATTTTTCACCAAAACTAAAGTATATCCAAATTTGAGTCCAGATAAAATGTATGCCAATTTAGGTGCTCAAAATGTTTATGCTTTCTTAAAGGAATTAAGTGCGAAAGATAATATAGGAGCTGGTGTAAACAAAGATGCGGTATTTATTAAAAACACATCGGCTAAAACCTTTATACTAGGCGAAAGTTTAGAATTTGGCTTAAACGAAATGTTAGTAAATCAAAAAAAGTTTGCCAAAGAGAACATCAATTGGGTGGTTTACTTGAACAACAAAAAAGAAAAAACTTTTGTAAACGAAGGCCCTAATTTTAGTTATAATTTTGAAAAATTAGGGAACTATATCATTGAAGCTTATGGAGAAAAAGCAGACGCTATTAAAGATAAAAAACATTCTGCTTATGTTGATATCAACATCATAAAACCAGAAATTGAAATTATTGCCCCTACTAATTTTAGTGCTGGCTATGCCCGACCATTTACAGAGGCAAAACAATTTGCAGTAAAACTAAAAGCAAATAAAGCTGCTAAACCAAAAAATCCTTTACAATTATTTTATCAAATTGAATATAAAGCAAAAGATGAATTTGTTTCTATTTCGGAAGTTAAACCATTGTCTGAAAATGGTTTATTTAATATATCGTTACCAAAATTAGGCAATTATACTGTTATTGTTACAAGTAACGGTCAGTATCCGATTAATGGAAAAGTTGATTTTAAAGTAAAAGAAAATTATGTTAAAAAAATAAGCATAACTAAAAACTTTAGGAAAGATAACATTTATTTAAAGTTAGAAAAATTACAACAAGTAGAATGTAAGGCCACTGAATTTTTATTTAATCCAGCCACTACAGAAGAAATGAATAACGTAAAATGGGTGTTGTATAATGAAAAAGAACTTCAAGCATTTAACAAAGAGAATCCTATGCCAAAACAACCTTTTGCAAAAGGAACAAAAGCCACATTTAATTTGCCTTTAACAGAAGGCAAATATTGGGTTGAAGCCTACAGCAACACCCGCGAAGGCAAAAAATCAACTTCATCACAAGAAATACAAGTGGTACATCCAACAGTCACTGAAGCCAATTGGACAGATGCCAGCGGCACGCCTAAAACTACATCTGGTTTTATAGGCGAAATCAACTATGTTAAAGCTACCGTTCCTAATTTTTGCAACGAAGAGGTTAGAATATATTTTCATGTAAAAGCACACAAAGACAGTACTTACTGCAAAAACAGATATTTTATAACTACTAAAACTGATAGTGAAGGAAAAATAAATACTGCAGTTAGTTTTTCAAAAGAAATGAAAGCTAAGTTAGGAATTTCAAATTGGAATGTTAACCTGAAATTTGCACTTGTAGGCATAGTTGATAATCAATTATATGCTTTTAAAGGAATTAGCTATCCCGTATCAAATGCAGAGTTAAAAGTAACCACCAAAAAAGAAATTTTAGACTTGTATTTTGAATATGAGGGCAAGCGATTGGTGCCAACAGATAGAGTACCTTACAATAGCAAAACACCTACTAAAATAAAAATGGTAGCTCATACTAGAAATATGATAGGCGAAAAAATTAAATTCACTGTCCATGCCTTAAAAGACGATTCTATACTTGAAAATTTGAGCGAATCCGCAATTAAAGCAAATGGTATTGCTGAATTAAGCTTTCAAAAAAAGGCACCAGCCCACTTGAAAAAAGACGACACCGAAACCTATTATGCAGGTGTAGAGGGCTTTTCTACTAAACATTTTAAGGATAAAACGCTGGTGTTTCAGGTAGGTGCGAAGTTTGAGCTTATTGATAAAGAAATTGATTTGATAAAATTTTTGATGGACAATGATAAAACTTTATCTAATACATTTAAAAAGAGTTATACTCCAAAAGATGCTGAGGATGCATTATTTCTTTTATATAAGCATTTTGGAGTGGAAATTTCTAAAGCTGTTGAGATGATATTTAGAAGTGAAACTGGGCATTTTACATCTGATCAATATATACTTTCAGGTACAGGTGGAATGGAGTCCTTTGGCAGACCTCCTTATTATGGTTGGTATGAGACTTTCTTTACTAAATATCCTAAATTTAAACCACTTGGAATAACTTCCTTATATGAAGGAGAGGGTATAAGTAAAAAAGGAGGTAACGCTCAAATTAAAAATAGACCTAAAGAGTTTGTTGTTATGCCTTCTGTATTAGCTGCAATGTTATTTTTAGTTGATTTTATAATTAGGCATGATGGAAACTGGGCGCGTTGGCATTCTATAAAAAAAGAAAAACAAGAAGCATATAGAAAATCAATGATAGGTGTTATTCCAAGATTTGTGAGGTCTTTTGATAAAAAAGAAGTTTCAAAGAATAGAATTAATAATGACAAAGGAAAAGTAAAATTACATTTTGAAGGAACAACTGCCATTGAGAGTTCTTTATCAGAAAAAACAAAAAAGATTATAGTAGAAGTTGGAAAAGCCAGTAAAAATTATAATATTTATATTACCAGTACAGCAAGATCTACATATGACCAAGCTAGAATTATGTATGAAAATTGTTCAAAAAACAATGGAGTAAATACACAAAAAAATATATATAAAGATCCAGGCGATAAAGTTATTGATGTATATGCAAATGGTATAAAAAATAAATTATCTAAATCTGAAATAATTAAATTAATGGAAAATAAAATTAAAGAGTTGGGACCTTCAACTGTTTCAAAACATATTGCAGATTATAATTTTATTAATACATTTGACATTTCTTATTCAAAATTGTCAAATAAAGAAAGTTTTTATTCTGAAATTTTAAAAAGAAAAGAATTAGAAAAAATTATGATTGAAAACAATTGTTATCATTTACAAATTATTCAGTAGATTTTTTTAATCTGAATCACAAAAGAATTATGAGATATTTTTTATTCCAATTTATTATTGTTTTTTTATTTGTTAGTTGTAAAAAAGTTGAGAATTCAACTCAAGATATTAATCCAGCAAATAAAGATGAAATTCTAAATTCCAAAATAGATACTTTAAAAATATTAGATGAAAATTCAATAATTATTTGGTCACCAAATAAAGAGGAAATAAATGTTTTAAAAACCGAAAAAGGTGAGGATTTTTATATTATTGCAGACGATGTGAATAGTTATATTGCTAATATATCCGAAGAATTAAAACTAAGAAAAATAAAATATATTGATACAGATGCACACATCATTTGTTTTAAAAATAAAAATATTTTTTTAGATAAGAGTAATTTTAAAAATAAATGGAACATAGTGTATATATCCAATAATAAAATAAAAGTTGATTCTCCAATAGATTTTAACGCAAATAATCTCACTTCGAATTTTTATTCAAATGAATCTAATTATGATGAGAATCGCTGTGTATATTTTGTAGGAAAAATTGTTAAAAAAGGAAAATGGCAATCAAACTATCCAAATATTAAAGAAGCAGGATATGATTTTTTTATTGATAAAGCAACAAAGAAAGAGATTTTAGTAAAGGTCACTTCAAAAGATAAAGACGACCCAATAGTTATTTGGTTGCGAATAGATTTAGAAAAGAATTTATTAAAAGATATAACAAAAGATGATGTTGAACCAACTTTTATAGAAAATATTGATGAAGATTTGTTAGTTGAATTTAAAAGTAGTTGTTTAAAGTATTGTTTGGATTGATTTTTTAGTTATCATAAATATTTATTCCTCTTGAGGAGAATTATTTATTGGGATAAAATTATTACAATCCCTTTATTATAAAATGGGAAGTAATACAACAATAGGAGTGATGTGAGTTTTTTGGGGTAATCAACCATACGTGGTTCTTTTTTGAGTTACCCACAAACTATAAAAGGCGTGAAGATTACCAATAGGTGTAATCTTCACGCCTTTTATTTTTCGAGTTTGTGACCACGGCAGGGTTCGAACCTGCAACCCTCAGAGTCGAAATCTGATATTCTATCCAGTTGAACTACGCAGTCAATAGTTATAAAATTAAATTTTAAAATTCCAAACTCAAAAAAAATGGAATTTGGAATTAAAAAAAATTAAAATTAAGACAATAATTTTTTCACAATTGTTGAAATTGTTTTACCGTCTGCTTTTCCAGCTAATACAGCAGATGCCAATCCCATTACTTTACCCATAGCTGCCATTCCTGATGCATCGCTATCAGCAATGATTTTAGCTACCACAGCTTTTACTTCAGCTTCACTTAATTGTGCAGGCAAAAATTGTTCGATAACAGCCGCTTGTAACAACTCTGGTTTTATAGGCGAAATCAACTATGTTAAACCCAGAATCTGCATTAGACTTCATAGCGAAACTGAATTATTCAATAAAAGCAAGAGCTCACGGACTATTTTTGAAGAAGGAATACTTTTGTATTTTGAATTTAAAAATGGGAGTAAGTTCTTGGTTTTGAAGAAGAAATTCATTCACTGAACTCCGCTAAAAATATAAAAATGGTGAAGTAATTTAGTTGGAGTAGATTTCTAATGCGGAATCTGGGTTAAAGCTACTGTTCCTAATTTTTGCAACGAAGAGGTAAGAATATATTTTCATGTAAAAGCACACAAAGACAGTACTTACTACAAAAACAGATATTTTATAACTACTAAAACCGATGGTGAAGGAAAAATAAATACAGCAGTTAGTTTTTCAAAAGAAATGAAAGTTAAGTTAGGAATTTCAAATTGGAATGTTAACCTGAAATTTGCACTTGTTAAAAAGTCATCTGTTACAAAAATGGAAGAGAATTTAAAATCTAATAAACTTGTAATAAACCAAAAGAAAATTCTACTAGATAAAACTCAAGAAAAAATGTTTTCTGTTGAAGATAAATGGATTAAAAATGAGATATCTAAAGACACATATGATAGATGGTATAACACTTATAATACCGAAGTCACATCTTGCAAAGATTCTATCACTCGTCTAAGCCATGTGGATAAACATGTATTTACAATTTTAAAAAAAAACTTGGATTTACTTGTTGATTTAAAATCATTATATAATCGAGCTACTATTACCCAAAAGAGAGAATTTGTAAAAATGGTGTTCGACAGCAACTTATACTATCAGGATGGTATCTATCGAACACCTACAATGATCGATTTGTTGTCTCGTAATCACCTGTTAATGAAGGAAAAAGGTTTGCTTTTGTACAATAAAAAAAGGGATGATTTTTCAATCATCCCATCCAGTGGAGTCGCCGGGAATCGAACCCGGGTCCAAACAAGCAATTCATACACTTTCTACGCGCTTATTTCCTGATTGAATTTTAGACGCAGTGCTAGGCCAGAAACAGCCACACTTTGCTTAGCTACTTTAGTTTCGAAAATTGCCCGTAGCTTACAAAATTCTAGGTTTTAATTTACGATTCCCCTGTTTCGAACGCTAAAAACCAGAGCTTTCGAGGAGAATCCTGCTTTCCTACCTGGTAGGACGAGGCTAATCTTACTATAATTCGGATTATGCAGCAAGAGCGTAGTTTCCTTCGCCGTGTAAATGTTTTGAAACCTTTTATTAACGAGAATTGTCCCAGTTCTCGACGTGCTTATGTATCAATTCGACTCGCTGTCAAAACCAGTCGACCCCTTTTTTAATTAGGTTGCAAATGTACAACTAATTTCAGCCTTTAAAGCAAAAATCATTCCTAAATTTATTCATCTCCAATCTTAAACGGATAATCCCCAAAAAGAACGGCCAACTTCCTAACATTATAGGTTTTTCTTGTGAATTTATTAGACAATGCAATAATTGTAACGCCTTCCTCTTTTAATGTTATATAAGATGAGGTATTACCATGCCACCAACCATTGTGAAAATAAAAGTTTTGTCCCGTATCCCAGTTGATCATTCTAATCCCAAGACCGTAATTTTTTGTTCCTTTTCTCTCGTTGCTGTATCCCACGTAGACTTCTTTTAATAATGAAGGATTTAAAAATTGAGAACTACTTCGGGCACGGTCAAATTTTAATAAATCTCTAGGAGTTGAGTATATGTTTTTATCGCCATAAACAGCATCTAAATAATCTTTACCTATTTCAACCTTATTTCCTTTATAAGACGTTACTGCTTTATTTTTGTCTTTCTCGTAATCAAAAACATAAGTGTTTTTCATACCAAGAGGTTCAAATATAATCGCTGCCATAGCATCTTTATATGCTTTCTTGGTTACTTTTTCTATTATTAAAGCAAGAATGGCGTAATTAGTATTGCAGTAACTAAACCGTGTATCTGTTTTATTTTCTAATTCGATATTTTTAGTGGCAAGTAAAGTCAGAATATCTTGATTTGTTAAAATATTTTTTCTGTCCCAAACACTTTTATCTCTATCTGTAAAATAGGCATAGTTACGCATTCCGCTGCGGTGGTTAAGCAGCGTTCTTATAGTTACATCAGGATATGGAAATTCTGTTAAGAGCGTATTTACCTTTTGGTCTAATGTAATTCTTTTAGCATTCACTAATTTTAAGATAGCAGTTGCCGTAATCACTTTACTCACTGAGGCTATATGTAATGGAGTGTTAGCATTTATTAATGATTTATCACTAAAGTTGGAAAAACCTTCGTACTTCTCAAAAATGATTTGGCCATTTTTAGCCACCAAAAAACTTCCATTAGCAGTGTTATTAGGCCAGTTTTTTTTGTAAAATGAATCTATTTGTGCTTTTTTTTGGTTTACATATAGTGCCTCCAGTGGTGGTTCTTTTTGCAATAAAGGTTTCATTATAGGCAAAGTAGTTTTAGGAAGTTGATCATCTCTAAGTTCTATTTTCTTTTTCTCCTTTTCGCAAGAGCTTAAAATGAATAGGAGCAGTATAATATGTAGTATATTTGTTTTTTTTGGAAATTTCATCAGAAGTGGCTTTAAAGGCAAATATATAGAAATGAAGGCTTTTAAGAAGCACTTATTTTAGACCTTAACACAATTTTATAAGCCTTTCGGAGCAGGGATAATCGTTAGTAAATTGTTATTCAACCTATAGTAAAATCTTTGGGCAATCCTTTTTTTCAAAAAAAAGAGAATTTTAAGATACTTTTGTTATATTTGTAACAAATACATATCATAAAGTTATATAAATTTAATTATAAGTTATTTAAATCATGAATTTCGGAATTATAAAAGAAAGAAAAAACCCTGTAGATCGTAGAGTTATTTTTTCGCCAAATGCCATTAAACAAATTTTGACACAGTTTGAAGGTGTTTCGGTGCAGGTTGAAGCATCAGATTGTAGGGTTTTTTCGGATTCACAATATGAAAATTTAGGAATACCAGTTACAGAGGGTCTGAGTGATTGTGATTTCTTATTTGGGGTTAAAGAAGTTCCTGTTGAAAATTTAATTTCAAACAAGTCCTATTTCTTTTTTTCTCATACCATAAAAAAGCAACCCTACAACAGAAAGTTACTTCAAGCCGTTTTAGAAAAAAATATTGACTTATATGATTATGAAACCATTGTGGATGAATCAAATAAAAGGCTTATTGGTTTTGGTAGATATGCAGGAATTGTAGGCGCTTACAACAGTATAAGAGCATTTGGACTTAAATTTGAACTTTTTAAATTGCCCAAGGCTGAAACACTATCCGGTAAAGAAGCTTTAATTTTACAACTCAAAAGAGTAGTGCTACCACCTATTAAGTTTGTTGTTACAGGAACCGGTAAAGTAGGAAATGGGATCAAAGAGGTCTTAGATGCTATCAAAGTTAAAGAAATTTCAGTTGAGAATTATTTAACAAAAAATTACACCCAACCTGTTTACACCCAAATTGATGTATTAGATTATAATATTAGAAAAGATAAATCTACAAACGATTTTAATGATTTTTATCAAAATCCACAACTTTATGAGTCCAATTTTGAGCGTTTTACAAAAGTTTCGGATATTTATATTGCAGGTCACTTTCATGGAAATGATGCGCCAGTAATATTGTCTCGAGCTATGTTGCAATCAAATGAATGTAAAATAAAAATTGTTGGGGATGTATCTTGTGATGTAAATGGTCCTGTTGCTTGTACTCTTAGAGCATCAACTATTGAGGATCCATTGTACGGTTATTTACCTAGTGAGGATAGAGAGGTTGATTTTTTTCATCCTGCTGCAGTTGTAGTTATGGCAGTTGACAATTTACCATGTGAATTACCTAAAGATGCTAGTGAAGGGTTTGGCGAAATGTTTATAAGTCAAGTAATTCCTGCTTTTTTTAATCAAGATAAAGATGGGATTTTACTAAGATCTAAAATTACCGAAAACGGAAAGTTAACAAAACGATTTAGTTACTTACAAGATTTTGTAGATGGTAAATAATTTTTTAATCAAATAAAGATGAAAAACACTTAATTATTTTTTAAAGCAACAATATATAATTCATTTGTAAATAGAAAAAAAAACACAAGATATTGGAGAGCAAAATCAATATTTACACGATAATCAAAAAAAAATAAGCAAATCATAAATTCAAACTCTAAGTAAATATTTATCAATAGAAAAAAAATAAAAAAATAAAAAAAATATTTCTGGTATTGTTTTTGAAAATGAATTAAATAATCTAATTTGCTACACTTAATATAGTGTTAAATGTTAAAATTTGATATTTTAATAATTTTATTAACCAAATACCGTACAGATTTCATGAAAAAGAACTTTACTTTAGTATTAATTTTATCCTTCATTTTTGCTGGATATGCCCAAAAAGAACAAATCAAAGAGGCACAACTACAGTTTAAAAACGGTAATTCTCAAGGAGCATTATCTATTTTAAAAAAATCGCAATATTTAATAAATAACGCTATTGCCGATGATAAATCAGAGTTTTATAAACTAAAAGCTGAAATTTATAAGAGTTTAGCGGATCAAAAAATTGAACCAGCTGCAAACCTTTCTGCTGCAGTAGCGACCTATAAGGAATTGATTGAGGAGGAAGACCGTATTGAAACCTATAAATACTCTGTAAAAGCCCGCGAAGCGATTAAGTTAATTAAAGATCAGGTTGAAGGTAGTGCTATTGCTGATTTAAAAGTAAACAACTATAGTGAAGGAGCAAAAAAAATGTATTCCTTGTATGAGATAGACAAAAAAGATACGCTTAACTTATATCTTTCGACTTCTTATTTTATGAAGGTAAATGATTATGAATCTGCCTTACGTAATTATAAAGAGTTAAATAAACTCAATTATACGGGTAGAGTTATGGAATATTATGCTGTTAATAAAAAGTCTAAAGTTGAAGAATTGTATTTATCAGTAGCCGATAGAGACTCAAATGTAAAAGCAGGAATAGCAGAAAATCCTAGAAATCTGATGGCCTACTCTAAGAAAAGTGAAATTCTATTAAATATGGGTTATATTTATAGAGAAAAAAAAGATTTAGTTGCAGCCGAAAACTGTTACAAGCAGCTCATTACTTATGATCCTAAATCAGTTGATGGGTATTTAGAACTTGCATATTTAAGTTTAGACAAGAAAAAAGTAATAAGCGAGCAAATGAGTGTATTAGGGACTTCAAAAGAAGAAATGCTTGCATATGATAATTTAAAAATTAAAATGGATGATATTGTAAAAGGCGCTATAAAGTATCTAGAAAAAGCTAATGCCTTACAGCCTAGTGATAAAACAGTTTCTGATTTACTATTAAAATTATACCGATCTATGGATTTGATTGCAGAATATAATGCCTTAAAAGCTAAAACAAATTAATAAATTCTAACTAAATTTATAACCCTGTAAACTACTTTACAGGGTTTTTTGTATTAGACCATATCAGTAGGTTTTACCCAATTATCAAAATCTTCTGGTGTGACATATCCAAGGCGCACTGCTTCGTATTTTAAAGTGGTACCATTTTTATGTGCAGTTTGAGCAATTTCTGCTGATTTGTAATATCCTATTTTAGGGTTCAAGGCAGTGACTAACATTAATGAGTTGTCCAGTAGCTCTTTAATTCTAGTATGATTAGGTTCAATTCCTTGGGCACAATGAAGATCAAATGACAAGCATGCATCACCAAGAAGTCTAGCTGATTGTAAAAAATTTGATGCAATGAGCGGTTTAAATACATTTAATTCATAATGTCCTTGCATTCCACCCACAGTAATTGCAACATCATTTCCTATTACTTGTGCGCATACCATGGTCAATGCTTCACATTGCGTTGGATTTATTTTGCCAGGCATTATGGATGATCCAGGTTCATTTTCAGGAATGAAGATTTCATTAATTCCAGATCTTGGTCCAGAGGAGAGCATGCGGATATCATTTACAATTTTATTTAGAGAAACGGCCAATTGTTTTAAAGCCCCATGACTCTCAATAATAGCATCATGAGCAGCTAAGGCTTCAAATTTATTTTCGGCAGTAATAAAAGGGTGTCCGGTAAACTCAGCAATGTAATGAGCAACTTTCACGGCATATCCTTTTGGAGTGTTCAAACCTGTTCCTACAGCAGTCCCTCCGAGAGCTATTTCAGATAAATGCGGTAGCGAATTTTTTAAAGCTTTCAAACCATAATTTAATTGAGCTACATATCCTGATATTTCCTGTCCTAGTGTTATAGGCGTTGCATCCATCATGTGAGTACGGCCTATTTTTACAATAGTATTAAATTCGATAGCTTTTGTATGTAACGTATCTCTTAATTTTTCAATGCTAGGGATGGTAACTTCAGTTAGAACTTTATATCCAGCAATATGCATTGCTGTGGGAAAAGTATCATTAGAGGATTGAGATTTATTAACGTCATCGTTTGCATTAATAAATTGATTTATACCTATTTTTAAACCTTTAATAAACTGCACTCTATTTGCAATTACTTCATTTACATTCATGTTGCTTTGAGTTCCTGACCCAGTTTGCCAAATGACTAATGGAAATTGATCATCAAGCTTTCCCTCCAAAATTTCATTACAAACCATTGCAATACAATCTCGTTTTTCTTCTGTTAGAATTTTTAAATCACAATTGGTGTATGCGGCTGCTTTTTTTAAGTACGCAAAACCATATATGATCTCTTTTGGCATAGAGGCTGCCTCTCCAATTTTGAAGTTATTTCTAGAACGTTCTGTTTGGGCTCCCCAATATTTATCTATTGGTACACGTACTTCGCCTAATGTATCTTTTTCTATTCTATACTTCATTTTAAATGGCTTTATTAATGGATGGAAATGGTTGCTCTTTCATATTATTTTTTTGGAATTACGATTTGCTCTACAGATTTTCGTAATTCTGTAATTTAAGAATAATTATTATTATGACAAGGACATACTTAGTTTTTGTGTTTTTTTATTGCTACCAAAAATAATTAGAGTTATATTTGTACCTACATTCAAAATTCCGGAAAACATGTTTGAATTTTCACAGTATTTAGGCTTTTTACTTTTCTTAACCATCCTAACAATGGGATTTTGGTTAATGTTTTTTCTAGTTGGTTTCGTATCCTATTGGGTAGGTGGAGCAAGTTGGGAAGCATACAAAGAGAAGAAAGCAAAAAAGAAGCAAGAACAATCTGTTTAAGCTTTTTAGTTTTATAAAAGAACTCATTTTTATGAGTTCTTTTTTTTTTTGTTATAATGCATAAAAAAAGGACTCATGAAAATGAGTCCTTTTTTTTATCCTTGATAATCTCCTTCGTTATCATTTTGCATTTTACGAGTTGGTTTTTCTCTTTCGTTTTTAGGTTTGTTGAAGCGATAGGTAAATGATACGTTTATCTGTCTTACTCTCCACTGCATTTCACCATAAGAATTTGCAAATTGAGGTAGGTAAGTTTCCATGATTCTTTTTCTAGAATTAAAAACATCGCTTACGTTAAATGAAAGTGTTCCTTTATCTTTCATTATATCTTTACTAAAAGCTAAGTTTGCTGCAAATACTCCTAAGCTTTTTCCTTGTGCATTTGCTTGAGGACCATTATATGTTGCATTTGTTTGCCAATCAATTTTGTAAGGTAAAGTTATTTTTGAGGTAATTCTAGTGAACCAAGAAGTAGCAATATTATTAAAATCTTGTGTTACTTTTTCGTTTCTAAAATTAGTATACTCATATATTCCTTGAGTTTCATTTCTAAAGAAATTAAAATTACCATTCAATTTCCACCATTTGTATGGAGAATAATTAAGTGTAAATTCAAAACCTGCTCTGTATTCTGTGGCTAAATTAATAGGTGAGCTAACAGTAATAGGTATTCCATTTACGAAGTCTCCTGATTCTCTTCTAGCAAATTGAAACACATCAGTTGTTTTATTTACGTACAAAGAAGTATTGAAGGTTAATTTTTCCCATCTTCTAATGTATCCAAAATCTAGTGCATCAGTAAATGCCGGATCTAAATCTGGATTACCTACAAAAATGTTAATGTTGCTTGATAAGTTGCTAAACGGATTTAACAAACGTCCTCTTGGCCTTTGTATTCTTCGGCTATAACTTACTGATGCACTACTTGCATCTGATAATTCGTAGGTAAAGAAAGCGCTTGGGAAAAAGTTGTTGTACTTTTTAGTGTTAAAGTCGTTTGTAGCTAGTTGATTGATGTTGATGTTTGAATCTTCAAAACGCAATCCAAAAAGAGCTGAAAATTTATTTACTTTGACACCATATTGTGTGTATAAAGCATTTACTTTCTCTTTGTATTCTAATTTGTTTGTAAAATTGTTATTTACTACACCATCATTATCAACTCTGTAATCAGTAAGTAATTCTGAGAAATCGCCACGATATCCAGCTTCAAATTGACTTGATTTGCCAAAAGGAAGTACATAATCTAATTGTAATAAATTTCGATTTTGAGATTGATTATTAAGTGTATTATCGAATTTTGTTCTATTAGAGTTGGTTGCAGTATCAGTAATTAACGCATCATTAAACTCATCACTTGTAGAAAAGGAACCATCAAGAGTTAATTTGTGTCCGTCTTTTTTGAATTTCTTTGTATAGTTTGTTGCAAATTCAACATTTTCACTATCGCTGTTTTCTAGGTTGATACGTGTTCTTCTGTAATCAAAACTACGATCAGCTCTAATATAATCTTGAAAAACGTTGTCAATATTGTTTCCGTTACTTTTTCTGTAATTAAAGCTGTTTGTCCATGTAGCAGTTTCAGAAACAAACCATTCCATACCAAAATTACTATTATAGCCTTTATTGAATCTATCATTTTCACGAGATTCATTTACAGAATTAGTAATTTCATTATTATCATTTAAATAATCAGTATTGGTAAAAGCGTTTCCAGGATTACTACGATCATTATAACCTTGAGTAGTAAAAAGATTAAAGTTTTTTGATTTGTAGTTTAAGGTACCACTCAATCCATAATTTTCAGGATAACCAGTAGACGCAATTATAGTTCCGTTTAATCCTTGGTTTTTTCCTTTTTTAAGAATAATGTTTAGTAAACCTCCACCGCCTTCGGCATCATATCTAGCTGATGGATTGGTAATAACTTCTACTTTTTCAATTGCATCAGCTGGAATTAATCGTAATGCTTCAGATATGTTAATAGCATTTGAAGGTCTACCGTCAATTAAAACTCTTACGTTGTCATTTCCTCGTAAACTTACATTTCCTTCAACATCTACTGATACTGACGGTATGTTATCTAATACATCGCTTACGGTTCCACCTTTAACCATAAGGTCACTTCCAACGTTGTAAACTTTTTTGTCTAATTTGATTTCAACGGTAGTTTTCTCAGCTCTTACAATTACTTCATTTAATTGTGCCGCATCTTCTTCTAAGCCTATAACTCCAAGATTAGTACTTTTTGTTAAGTTTTTTTGTTTGATGTCATTTCCTTTAAAAGAGATAAACTCAATTTTGATATCATACGTACCTGGTTTCACTTCAACATCAAAATCTCCAGTTGCATTACTAATTCCACCTGCTACGGGTTTTGGATTATTTGGTAATGAAAAAGTGATGGTTGCATACTCTAGCGGTTGTTTGCTTATTTTTTCGATAACTTTTCCAGTTATTTTAATTTTAGGAACACCTCCACCTGGTTGTGCAAATCCTACTATTGCTATTAAAAAAAAGGCAAGAATTAAAAAAGGTTTAATTAATTTCATTATTTATTACTTTAGTTTTTTCATTAGACGCAAAAACCTTGAATTAGTTTAATAGGACAAATCACAAATAAATGTTAAGACTAAGATTTATCTATTTCAAAAAGTTCTCTACTGATTCAGAATCTCTTCCTATTATTGCTTTTTCACCATCAATTACAATTGGTCTTTGCATTAATATTGGATTTTCGGCAATAATTTTTAATACTTCTTGGTCATTCAGGTTTATGTTTTTATAGTTTTCTATCCAAATTTTTTCTTTGATGCGCACTAAATCTATAGGTTTTATGTTTAGTTTGCTAACAATAGTTGTTAATTCATCAATCGATAGGGGGTGAACCAAGTAAAGTTTAATTTCAAACTCCTTATTGCTCGTTTCGATTTGTGCTAAACATGCTCTTGATTTCCCGCAACGAGGATTGTGATAAATTTGAATCATTTTTTTTGATTTAAGATTATGATGTAACAAAAATAGTATTTGTTAAACTAATAATATGAAAACATAATTTCAAAAAAATATGTACATAGCCCAAGGTTTTAAGTCAGGAAATACTTTTTGGAAATACATTCAAGGGTCGGTTTTACTAATTCTTGCTTCTATGGTTGGGCAGTTGTTTTTTGCAGCAGTTGTTGTTATAGACTCTTTGACTACTGGGAAACAGTTTCAACCAGTAGGATTGAATATGATGGCGTACTTTGATTCTAATACTACATTGTTTTTTTTATTGTCAAACTTTGTGTTTGTGCTGGCTGCTCTTTTTTTTATTGTGAAATTGTTACATCATCAAACTATACTTTCGGTGACTACTTCTAGAAAAAAAGTAGATTGGAACCGGGTACTGACTGCTTTTGGGATTTGGTCCCTTTTTACTATTGGATCAACGCTCATCATGTATTTTGCAAATCCTACTAGTTTTGAGGTTAATTTTAAACCCATTCCTTTTTTAATTTTAGCACTGATTGGTATCATAATGATTCCTTTACAAACAAGTGCCGAAGAATATATATTTAGAGGTTATTTAATGCAGGGTTTTGCGGTTTTAGCTCGAAATAAATGGTTTCCATTAGTAATGACTTCATTAATTTTTGGCGGTTTACATTTTTTTAATCCCGAAGTAGAAAAAATGGGTCCAATAATTATGGTGTTTTATATAGGAACCGGTTTGTTTTTAGGTATTTTGACACTCATGGATGAAGGAATGGAACTTGCCCTTGGTTTTCATGCAGCTAATAATACAATTGGTGCCTTATTGATAACATCTGATTGGACTGCCTTTCAAACGAATTCTATTTTAAAGGATGTCTCAATCCCATCCGCTGGAATTGATGTCATTTTACCAGTTTTTCTTATTTATCCAATACTTTTGTTTATCTTTAGTAAGAAATACCAATGGACCAATTGGAAAGAAAAATTGACCGGTAGGATTCCATCGGTTTAGATTATAATTTTGTAAATATCACAATCATGACCACTACCGTTACCTATCAAAACGTACATAATTTGTTTAAATTAAATGGTTTTCACCTTGATCGTGATGATTTATGCAGAGTTGCGTATAGTTTTATCAAAGAAGGCGAGGCGTATGAAAAAGCTGTAGGAGATTTTCTTTTAGATTGGTTTGATTCTAAACCTTATCTCATGCTCAATACATCTGGAACTACTGGAAAGCCAAAACTCATTCGTATGGAGAAACAAGCCATGGTAAACTCGGCTTTAGCCACTGGAGATTTTTTCGATTTGAAACCAGGAGACAGCGCTTTACACTGTTTATCAACCCAATTTATAGCGGGAAAAATGATGTTAGTACGCGGTTTTATATTAGGTTTAGACCTTGATTTTGTTGCTCCAAGTACAGAACCTTTAGTTCGTAATTCAAAGAAATATGATTTTGTAGCTATGGTTCCTCTGCAAGCTCAAAATTCACTAAAGGCATTGCATAATGTAAAGAAAATGATTGTTGGTGGTGCAAAAATGGACAAGGTTCTTGAAAATGAGTTGTCAAAAGTGACAACAAAAGTGTATGAAACCTATGGCATGACAGAAACTATTACTCATATAGCTGCTAAAAAAGTTGGTGAGGATTTCTTTTCGGTGTTGCCCAATATTAAAATCTCCCGAGATGACCGAAATTGCTTGGTGATTGATGCACCTTTAATTTCTAATGAATCGATTGTTACGAATGATTTGGTAGAAATTAATGATGACAATCAATTTGTTTTCTTAGGTAGAGTTGATAATGTAATAAATAGTGGCGGAATAAAATTGATTCCTGAAAAAATTGAACAAAAACTATCAGATAAAATAAAGGAAAGATTTTTTGTCTCCAGTATTAAAGATCCTGAACTTGGAGAAAAGCTAATTTTAGTTATCGAAGGAGAAAATCAGTTGTTGCCCAATGATTTTTTTGATGGTTTAGACAAATATGAAAAACCTAAAGCTGTTTTTTATGTTCCTAAATTTAAAGAAACAGATAATGGTAAATTAAAACGAGCTGAAATTGTAAATAGCTTATAATGAAGTTTTCCTAAATTAAAAAGCATCCCGAAATATACTTTCGGGATGCTTTTTTTATAATTGGTAAGAATGTTATACTTGAATAACTCCTAAATTGAATTTCTTTTCAATAGGAGCGTGGTTTGCTGCTTCAATTCCCATAGAAATCCAAGTTCTAGTGTCTAATGGATCAATAATAGCATCAGTCCATAATCTTGAGGCCGCATAATAAGGAGAAACTTGTTCGTCGTATCTTGCTTTTATTTTGTCAAATAACTCTTTTTCTTTGATTTCATCAACGACTTCACCTTTTGCCTTGAGCGATGAGGCTTCTATTTGTGCAAGTACTTTTGCAGCTTGCGTTCCGCCCATAACGGCTAGTTCAGCACTTGGCCAAGCAAAAATTAATCTAGGATCATACGCTTTACCACACATGGCATAATTTCCAGCTCCATATGAATTACCAACAATTACAGTAAATTTTGGTACCACAGAGTTGGATACTGCATTTACTAACTTGGCACCATCTTTTATAATTCCGCCATGTTCAGATTTTGATCCTACCATAAAACCAGTTACATCTTGAATAAAAACTAACGGGATTTTTTTCTGATTGCAATTGGCAATAAATCGAGTGGCTTTATCAGCACTATCCGAATAGATTACACCTCCAAATTGCATTTCTCCATTTTTAGTTTTAACAACTTTTCTTTGATTAGCAATGATTCCTACAGCCCAACCATCAATTCTAGCATAACCAGTAATTATTGTTTGTCCATAACCATCTTTGTAAGTATCAAACTCAGAGTTGTCTATTAATCTGTTGATGATGTCCATCATGTCATATTGTTCGCTACGAGCTTTTGGCAATATTCCATACATTTCATTTTCATCAAATTTTGGTTTTTCAGCTTTTATACGGTTGTATCCAGCTTTGTCAAAATCACCAATCTTGTCAACAATATTTTTTATACGATCAAGAGCATCTTTATCATCTTTCGCTTTATAATCAGTCACTCCAGAAATTTCACAATGAGTTGTGGCTCCTCCAAGAGTCTCATTATCAATACTTTCTCCAATAGCTGCTTTTACAAGGTAACTACCCGCTAGGAAAATACTACCTGTTTTATCCACAATCATAGCCTCGTCACTCATGATAGGTAAGTACGCTCCACCTGCTACACAACTACCCATTACAGCAGCAATTTGTGTAATACCCATGCTGCTCATTTGTGCATTATTTCTAAAAATACGACCAAAATGTTCTTTGTCAGGGAAAATTTCGTCTTGCAATGGCAAATAAACTCCGGCACTATCCACTAAATAAATGATAGGCAATCTATTTTCCATTGCAATTTCTTGTGCTCTAAGGTTCTTTTTAGCAGTAATAGGGAACCAAGCACCTGCTTTAACTGTAGCATCATTTGCTACTACAATACATTGTTTGCCTCGGATATAACCTATTTTTACAACAACTCCACCAGAAGGGCAGCCACCATGTTCAGCATACATTCCTTCGCCAACGAAAGCGCCAATTTCGATACTTTTAGCCTTTGCGTCTAGTAAATAATCTATTCGTTCACGGGCAGTCATTTTGCCCTCACTATGTAATTTTTGAATGCGTTTTTCTCCACCTCCTAATTTTACGGCACTTAATTTTTGACGTAATGCAGAGAGTAGAAGTTTATTGTGGTCTTCATTTTTATTGAAGTTCAAATCCATGATTTATTAGATTAAAAAGTTTGTGCTAAAATACAAATTACTACAAAAATACGTTTATTATTTTGTCTAGTAAAATCAAAAAAATGTTTTTATTTTGGTTTTAAATAAAAAAACAGAAGCGAACTTCTGTTTTTTTTATGAATTTGATAAAAATTATGTCTTTATTTTTTTGATTCGTTCACCAGTCTTTTTAAAATAGCCCATTGTTTTAAGGCATCACGAGCTTCAACAGCTGGATACCCTAACATTGTTTTTCCAGCGGCTATATCACCTGTAACACCTGATCCTGCGCCAACAATAGCGCCATCACCTATAGTAGTATGGTCTTTTATGGAAGCACTTCCACCAATAATAACTCCGTTACCTAATGTTACTGAACCCGCAAGCCCGCTATTGCCTGCCATGATACAAAATTTCCCTAATTTGCTGTTATGACCTATTTGTACAAGGTTGTCAATTTTACATCCGTCTCCCAGTACTGTTGAACTAAATTTGCCTCTATCTACACAAGAATTGGCACCAATTTCAACATTATTACCAATGATTACATTACCTATTTGAGGGATTTTAACCAATCCGCGTTGAGGATCAGGTCTAAAGCCAAAACCATCTGCGCCAATTGTTGCATTGGGATGTATGATGCAATCATTACCAACATGACAGCGTTCTCTGATCACGGTACCAGACCAAATAACAGTATTCTTACCAATAGTTGATTCGTCTAAAATGGTTACGTTAGGATATATTGTACTGTTATCACCAATTACTACATTAGGACCCACATAGCATCCTGCGCCAATCTGCACACCATTGCATATTTTTGCACTAGTATCAATTACAGCTGTGGGATGAATGGCTACGCTGAATATTGGAGTAGGTGGAGCAAAAAGTTCAAGAACTTGAGACATGGCTAAGTCAGCATTCTTTACTTTAATAAAAGCGCGATTATCTCCTGGTTCGATGCTAATGTCTTCGTTTACAACAGCAGCACAAGCCTTTGAGGTAGCCCAAAATTTTTCGTATTTTTTGTTTCCTATAAATGAAATCTCCGTAGTGCTTGCAGCTTCTAATTGTTCAGGAGCAGTAATACTTGTTAGGGTTGACCCAACGATTTCTCCGTTAAGAATTTCGTTTATTTCGTTAATTGTATAGGATTTCATTGAAAAATTGGATGTTTATGAGTTAAATATTTTTCAAATAAAAGAATTTACCCTTAGTTATCCTAATTAATCCTCCATTTTAGTTCTAACAATTTTTGATTGTTTTTCTTCAAATAATTGTAATGTAATCGGAAGTTTGTGCTTTGTTACGATTGCTTTACCATCAATTTTTCCAGGAAGCCATTTTGGACTATTTACTAATGTTTTGATTACTGCTAAATCAATTTCTTTGTTTACACTTTTTATAACTTCGAAATGATTTAAAGTTCCATCCAATTCTACAGAAAATTCAATTATATCTTGGCCGATACTATTATTTGGTTTTTTAAAATTGGAGGCAATGAAATCATGAAAAGCTTTTTCTCCTCCAGGGAACTCTGGTTTTACGTAGTAAGGGAAAAACGCAATTTCATTCCCATTTTCATCAAAACATTTTCCATCAATAAAGAAACCATTTAGGAAGTTTTCGATTCGCTTTACTTTTCCAGATTCATAGTAACGTGTTTGTGGACCTTCTTGTTTTCCTTTTACATATAGTGTTAAAGATTCTTTTTTTCCGTTAGAATACCAGCGTTCTGACGTACCATCAATTTGTCTTTTTTTATAGTTAGAAAAGTAATCTTTAGAGTAAATCGTGTCATTTATATAAAAGGTGGTTCGTAGAGTACCTTTGTCTTTTTGTTCGAAGATACTGTAATATTTTACTGTCTAAGCCTTGGGAAGTTCTTTAAAATCTTGGTAAAATAAATCTTGTTTTGTGCAAAAATAGGAAAGTAAATTAAAAAAAAAGTGATGTAAAAAAGGTTTTTATCAGTGATGTTTTTTTTAAAAAATAATAAAAAATCCTACACAATATGAACTTGTGTAGGATTTTATCTTTTATGAGTCCTTTTGTCCCATCATCATGAGATAGGCTTTTAAGAATTCATCTATTTCTCCATTCATCACACCATCGACATTGCTGGTTTCATAGCCAGTTCGTACATCTTTGACCAGTTTATAGGGTTGCATCACGTAATTGCGTATTTGTGAACCCCATTCAATTTTCATTTTTCCAGCTTCAATATCGGCGCGTTGTGCTTGCTTCTTTTTAAGTTCAATTTCATATAATTGCGAACGTAACATTTGCATGGCGCGTTGCCTATTGTCTTGTTGCGAACGCGTTTCAGAGCATTGAATTTGAATTCCGGTAGGCTTATGAAACAGCTGTACTTTAGTTTCTACCTTGTTGACATTTTGTCCTCCCGCGCCACTAGAGCGTGAGGTAGTTATTTCTATATCAGCAGGGTTGATTTCAATTTCTATACTGTCATCAACTAGAGGATATACATATACTGAAACAAAAGAGGTATGTCTTTTAGCATTACTATCAAAAGGAGAAATACGCACCAGTCGATGTACACCGTTTTCTCCTTTAAGATATCCAAAAGAATAATCTCCTTCAAACTCAAGGGTTACCGTTTTAATTCCAGCAGCATCTCCTTTTTGAAAGTTCAACTCTTTAATTTTATAACCGTATTTTTCGCCCCACATCATGTACATTCTCATGAGCATTTCGGCCCAGTCACAGCTTTCTGTTCCACCTGCGCCAGCTGTAATTTGTACTACAGCACTAAGTGTATCGCCTTCATCCGAAAGCATGTTTTTAAATTCAATAGCTTCAATGTGATTATTAGTAGCATTGAATTGTGTGTCAAGTTCATCGGGTGTAAGTTCACCTTCTTTATAAAATTCGTAGGCAAGTTCCAATTCGTCTGTCATTTCAACAGCTTTATTGTAATCTTCTATCCACTTTTTTTTATTTCGAAGATTTTTCACTAGTAGTTCTGCCTCTTTTGGACTGTTCCAAAAATCAGGGGCAAAGGTTTTTTCTTCTTCGTTTGAAATCTCAATTAATTTGGCATCAACGTCAAAGATACCTCCTCAACGCACCAAGGCGCTCTACAATACCTTTTATTTGTTCGGTAGTTGTCATAAATTATTATTTTAATTTTTTAAAAATCGATTTGTAGTATTCCTTTTGTGCAATTGTTTTAGTTTTAACGGAACTTTTTGCAATATACAAACCGTATTATGTAAATTTGTGCTGCAAAAATAGAAATTTTTTACAAAGGGACAATTCGCGAATAGTTCGCACTGAAAATAAAAGAATAATATGGAAATAAATTTAATTAGCGATACCATTACAAAGCCATCTCGTGAAATGCTTGTTCATATGTTAAATGCTGTAGTTGGTGATGATGTGTATAAACAAGATCCAACTGTTATTGAACTCGAAGCGAGAGTAGCCCAAATGTTTGGTATGGAGGCGGGACTTTTTTTCCCATCGGGAACAATGGCAAATCAAACCGCAATAAAATTGCACACCCAGCCAGGGGAACAGTTAATTGCTGATAAATATGCACACGTTTACCATTATGAAGGAGGCGGTGTTTCTTTTAATAGTGGAGTGTCTTGTTGCTTACTTGATGGAAATCGTGGTATGATTACTGCTGATCAAGTAGCTGCTGCCATCAATGATCCTGAATTTTATCACAGTCCATTAACAAGTTTAGTGTGTGTTGAAAATACAACGAATAAAGGTGGAGGTGCTTGTTATGAATTAGAAGATTTACAAAAAATTAAAGAAGTTTGTGATGCGCATAATTTAAAGTTTCACTTAGATGGTGCTCGTATTTGGAATGCTTTGGTTGCTAAAAATCAAGATCCTAAAGAGTTTGGTAAACTTTTTGACACCATTTCAGTATGCTTGTCTAAAGGTTTAGGAGCTCCTATTGGTTCTGTACTATTGGGAGATAAAGAAACAATTCACAGAGCATTGCGTATTCGAAAAATACTTGGTGGCGGAATGCGTCAAGTAGGATATTTAGCAGCAGCAGGTTTATATGCTCTTGAAAACAATATCACTAGGTTAGCCGAAGATCACCGTAGAGCAAAAGAAATTGCCGAAGTATTGAAGAAAACAAGTTGGGTAGCATCTGTAGAACCAGTTGAAACCAATATTTTAATTTTTTCTTTGGTTCCAAATTGTATCGAGAAAAATCTTATTGAACTCTTGAAGCAAAAAAATATCTTTATCAGTTCTATGGGTCACGGAAAATTAAGAATCGTGACACATCTTGATTATAAGGAGGTTATGCATACGTATGTGCTTGAAACGTTGCAGAAATTAGTATAGATAAAAGTGTAAGTTATGAATTATGAGTTTTTCAAATTGTTAAAACTCATAATTCATAAACTCATAATTACTGATTACTTAAACAAATTATCCATTCCAGGAATCATTGGCATGTCCATTTTAGCTACTGCATCAAGTTCAGCTTCGTTTGTTTTAGTAGCCTTTTCAATCGCTTTGTTTAATACCAGGATTAAATAATCTTCTAATTGTTCTTTATCTTCAAGTAAAGCGTTATCAATTTGTATTGATTTTATTGCTCTATTAGCAGTTAGAGTTACTTTTAATAAACCATCAGTGCTTTGTTCATCAATAAGAACAGTATCTAATCTTTTCTTAGTATCTTCAATTTTTTGTTGGGTTTCTTTTAATTTACCCATCATGCCCATTAAATCCATGTTAAAATCATTTTAAGTTTTAAATACAAAATTACTACATTAGTGTTTCAATTCAATAAAAGAATCATGAAAAATAAAGCCTTACTAAGTGGTCTTTGTCTTATTTTTGCACTTTCAATAATTAAAATAAACGCACAGCAAATGTCCGAAAATATAAAAGCACCTTTAGCAAAAATAATTCCAACCGTTTTAGAGAAACACGGTGATACTCGTGTGGATAATTATTTTTGGTTAAACAAAAGAGAAAATCCAGAGGTTATTGATTACTTGAATCAAGAAAACAGTTACTATGAAGCTATGACTGCAGATACCAAAGGTTTTCAGAAAGAATTGTATGAGGAAATGAAGTCTCGTATTAAGGAAGATGATGAATCAGTACCTTACTTATATAATGGATATTACTACATTACTCGTTTTGAAACAGGAAAAGATTATCCTATTTACTCTAGAAAAAAAGGAAGTTTAACTGCTGCCGAAGAAATTCTTTTTAACTGTAATGATTTAGCCAAAGGGCATTCTTACTTTCAATTGGGTGGGCTTAGTATAAGTCCAGATAATAAATTTGCTAGTTTTGGTGTGGATACTATCGGAAGAAGAATTTATGCTATTCAAATAAAAAATTTAGAAACAGGTGAAATCCTTTCTGATAAAATAGAAAATGCAACTGGTAGTTCTGTGTGGGCCAATGACAATAAAACGATTTTTTATACCAAACAAGATGAAGTTACACTGCGTTCTGATAAAGTATTCAAGCATAAATTAAATACAAACTCGGATCAAGATGTACTGGTGTTTTTTGAAAAAGATGATACCTTCAACGTATCCGTTGGAAAAGAAAAATCAAAGAAATATATTGTAATAGGATCGGGGAGTACCTTGACTACCGAATATAGAATCTTAAATTCAGACACTCCTGATGCTGAATTTAAGGTTTTTCAACCTAGAGTTCGTGGGTTAGAGTATAGTATTTCACATTTTGGAGATTCGTTTTATATTTTAACCAATAAAGACAAAGCAACAAATTTCAAGTTGATGAAAACCCCAGAAAGTGCTACTGCAAAAGCGAATTGGGTCGATGTCATTGCACACAGAGATGATGTATTGCTGGAAGATATTGAAATTTTTAGAAATTATCTAGTCGTTGAAGAACGTTCTAATGGTTTAAATCATATCCGTATTATGCCGTGGAGTGGTGAGGGAGAATATTATTTGCCTTTTGGTAGTGAAACCTACAATGCCTACACTACTACAAATGTAGATTTTGATACTGATATTTTGCGTTACAGCTATCAATCCTTGGCAACACCATCTTCTGTAATTGACTTTAATATGAAGACCAAAGAAAAAGAGGTTAAGAAGGAGCAACAAGTTTTAGGTGGAAAATTTGACAAAAATAATTATATAGAGGAACGAGTTTGGGCCTCAGCAACAGATGGGACTAAGGTGCCAATTTCAATGGTTTATAAAAAAGGTTTGAAAAAAGACGGTACTAATCCGGTGTTACTTTATGCGTATGGTTCTTATGGCGTGACTTTGGACACTTATTTTTCGTCAACTCGTTTGTCTATTTTAGACAGAGGTTTTGTTTTTGCTATTGCGCACATTCGTGGCGGCGAAGATTTAGGAAGACAATGGTACGAAGATGGAAAATTATTAAAAAAGAAAAATACTTTTACCGATTTTATTGATTGTTCCAAGTATTTAATTCAAGAAAAATATACTTCTCCAGAACATTTGTATGCCGAAGGAGGTTCAGCAGGTGGATTGTTGATGGGGGCAGTAGTAAATATGGCGCCCGAATTATACAATGGTGTTATTGCTCAAGTGCCATTTGTAGATGTTATTTCAACCATGCTTGATGATACTATTCCTTTAACAACGGGTGAATATGACGAATGGGGTAATCCAAATGAAAAAAAATATTACAAATACATGTTGTCTTATTCTCCATATGATAACGTAAAAGCACAAAAATATCCTAATATGTATGTTTCTACAGGCTTGCATGACTCACAAGTACAATATTGGGAACCAGCAAAGTGGGTTGCAAAGCTGCGTACGCTAAAAACTAACGACACAACGTTGTATTTAAATACAAACATGGATGCAGGGCATGGCGGGGCTTCAGGTAGGTTTGAGGCTTTAAAGGAATTAGCAAAGGAGTATAGTTTTTTACTAGATTTAGAAAAAATTAAAAACTAATTAGAATATTTTTGTTAAATTTGCACTGTTCGTAGTTGAATTAAAATCTGCTGCGACTAACTATTTTTTTATGAAAAAAGAGATATCTGCTTATAATAATGTCTTAGAATTAATAGGTAATACTCCACTTATTAAGCTAAATAAAGTTACTGAAGATTTAGTTGGAAATTTTTACGCAAAAGTAGAAGCTTTTAATCCAGGACATTCCTCTAAAGATAGAATTGCATTATATATTATTGAAGAAGCTGAAAAAAGAGGGATTTTATCACCTGGTGATACTATAATTGAAACTACATCTGGTAATACTGGGTTTAGTTTGGCAATGGTAAGTATCATCAAAGGGTACAATTGTATACTAGCAGTAAGCTCAAAATCATCCAAAGATAAAATTGATATGCTACGTAGCTTAGGTGCCAAGGTTTATGTTTGTCCAGCTCACGTATCAGCAGATGATGAACGTTCCTATTATAATGTAGCGAAGCGTTTACATGAAGAAACGAAAGGTTCTGTTTACATTAATCAGTACTTCAATCAGTTAAATATTGATGCACATTACAATTCTACAGGTCCAGAAATTTGGAAACAAACCAATGGAGCCATTACGCATCTTGTAGCATGCAGTGGTACTGGTGGAACTATTTCAGGAACTGCAAAATACCTGAAAGAACAAAATCCTAATATTAAAATTTTAGGAGTTGATGCTTTTGGATCGGTATTAAAAAAGTATCATGAAACTAGAGAATTTGATAACGAAGAAATTTATCCATACAGAATTGAGGGATTAGGTAAAAATCTAATTCCATCTGCAACTGATTTTGATATAATCGACAAGTTCATGAAAGTTACAGATGAGGAAAGTGCTCACACTGCCAGAGAAATAACGAAAAAAGAAGGTTTATTTGTTGGGTATACTTCAGGAGCGGTGATGCAAGCAATTAAGCAATACGCAGAAGAGGGAGAGTTTGACGAAAATAGTAATGTAATAGCTATTTTTCCAGATCATGGATCTCGATATATGAGTAAAGTTTTTAGTGATGACTGGATGAATGAGCAAGGATTTTTTGACAGTATCAATGAAGAAGAAGTTCAAAAAATTGAATTTATAAAATAGATCAAATTGTAATAGTCTTATATAAAACTCCAGAATTTTTCTGGAGTTTTTTTTTAAGTTTTAAAATATTTATTAGGGTATAGGCAAAAAAAAAACTCCTGATTGCTCAAGAGTTTTTAAGTTTTTAAAAAATGGGATTATTCCTCCATAGTATGATACACGTTCATCACGTCATCATCCTCTTCAATTTTTTCAATTAATTTTTCAACATCAGCCATTTCTGCTTCGGTCAGCTTTTTTGTAATTTGAGGGATACGTTCAAAACCCGATGATAAAATTTCAATGCCGCGACTTTCAAGTTCTTTTTGAATAGTTCCAAAACTACCAAAAGGAGCATAAATTAAAATTCCATCTTCATCAGCAAAAATTTCTTCGGCACCAAAGTCGATAAACTCTAACTCAAGTTCTTCTACATCTTGATTGTTATTTGGAATTCTAAAATTACAAGTATGATCAAACATAAACTCAACAGACCCTTGTGTTCCCATGGTACCATTACATTTATTGAAATAACTTCTAATGTTTGCAACAGTTCTATTGTTATTATCAGTAGCAGTTTCTATTAAAATTGCAATACCGTGTGGTGCATAGCCTTCAAACAATTGTTCTTTGTAATTTGCTGTATCTTTGTCAGTCGCTTTTTTTATAGCACGCTCCACATTTTCTTTAGGCATGTTAACTGCCTTAGAGTTTTGGATTACGGCTCTTAGTCTCGAGTTGGCCTCAGGATTGGGACCACCTTCTTTAACAGCCATTACAATATCCTTACCTATTCTGGTAAATGCTTTGGCCATTGCTGACCAACGTTTCATTTTTCTTCCTTTTCTAAACTCAAACGCTCTTCCCATTACTATTTCTTATTTTGAACTGCAAAAATACAATAATTATGCAGGTTTAAAAATCATTTTATTTCTTATAAAAAGGCAATTTTACCACCTTAGCTAATACATCATTTTTTCTAATACGAATAAAAATTTCACTATCTAGTGCGCTATTGGCAACTGTAACATAACCCATTCCAATTCCTTTGTTCATTGACGGAGACATGGTTCCAGAGGTCACAATTCCTATCACACTTCCTGATGCATCTACAATTTCGTAATCGTGTCTAGGTACAGCGCGCTCTTGCATTTCAAACGCTACTAACTTTTTAGTCACTCCAGTTTCTTTCTGCTTTTTTAAATTTTTAGCATTTGTGAAATCCTTAGTGAATTTAGTAATCCAACCTAAACCAGCCTCTAAAGGTGAGGTTGTATCGTTAATATCATTTCCGTACAAACAAAAACCCATCTCTAAACGTAAAGTATCACGAGCTGCAAGACCTATAGGTTTAATGCCAAAAGGAGCGCCAGCTTCAAAAACCTTATTCCAGATTTGTTCTACTTCATCGTTTTTACAATAAATCTCAAAACCTCCAGATCCAGTGTAACCCGTTGCTGATATAATTACGTTTTCAATTCCAGCAAAATCACCTACCTCAAAATGGTAATACGCAATGGCTGATAGATCTTTTGAAGTTAAAGATTGCATGGCTTCAACCGCTTTTGGTCCTTGAATAGCCAAAAGTGAATAATCTTCAGAAATATTTTTCATATCCACACCCAAATCGTTTTGATCTGAAATCCAGTTCCAATCTTTTTCAATATTTGAGGCGTTAACTACCAGTAAATATTGCTCTTCCTTCATTTTATAAACCAGTAAATCATCAACTATTCCACCATCATTATTTGGTAAACATGAATATTGCGCTTTGCCAATCGTTAAACTTGATGCATCATTTGAAGTTACTTTTTGTATCAAAGCCAATGCATTTGGTCCTGTAAGCAAGAATTCTCCCATGTGAGAAACATCAAAAACGCCTACTGCATTACGAACCGTTTCATGTTCTGCATTGACTCCTTCGTATGAAATTGGCATGTTGTATCCAGCAAACGGTAGCATTTTTGCTCCCAAACTCTCGTGTATGTGCGTTAGCGCAGTATTTTTCATGGTGTTTTTGATATAAAATTTAAAGTCGCTAATTTATTGATTTTATTTTGGCTTACAAAGGCTGTAGGAGCAAAGTTTCAAACGTTTTCGGTATTTTTTAGTTTGTTAAAAAAAATAATTTTAAGGAGCTATTTCCTGCTATTCGCTTTATCTTTATTTACAAGTTACAGCCATCAAAATGGCTGTAACTTGTAAATAAAGGATACCGCTGCTATCAGGGCTATCAAATTTACTATATTGATGAATGTTTTTCTTATTAAAATGAATATCAAAAAATATATTATGATAACAAATCCCATTTACGTTTCGCTTAAAGAAAACCCTTAAAGTAATTTTTAAATAAATTGGATTAAATGCTCTTATTTGTTTTTTTATTTAAGTTCGAATTTTTGTAAATAATTAATTGTAGATTAAATTATTTGTACGGGTTTCTTGTTTTAAATTAATTATTGTATTTTTAAAAAAAAAAATGTCAATATTGATACCTATTAATCATTCTGAAATACTAAAGATTTATAAAGAAACCGATCAGTTTACACATAAAGGAATTCAGGGACATGCAATGATTATTGGTGGAAGTTATGGAAAAATTGGTTCCATAAGTTTAGCGTCAAAAGCTTGTTTAAAGACTGGTTGCGGATTGGTAACCGTTTTTATTCCTAAATGTGGGTATACTAGTATTCAAACTTCAAATCCTGAAGTTATGGTGCTAACTGATGAAGATGAAGAAGTTATATCAGAGATTCATTTTGATATTAAACCACAAGCTGTTGGTATAGGCCCTGGATTAGGTCAATCGGATAAATCACATAATGCCTTACAACTGTTTTTAAAAACCTATAAAATCCCTATGGTTATTGATGCTGATGCCTTGAATATTATTTCAAAGTTTAAAAAATTATTAATCCATGTAGAACCCAAAACAATCATTACTCCACACCCAAAAGAATTACAATCATTGATTGGTAGTTGGATTTCTGAAAAGGATAAGTTAAACAAAAGTATTTCTTTCTCTAAAGAACATCAACTTATCATTGTCATGAAAGGTTCTCCTTCTCTTGTTATTGATGGTGAAACAGTTTATGAGAATACTACAGGGAACGCTGCCCTAGCCACAGCTGGAAGTGGAGATGTATTAACAGGGATGATTACTAGTTTATTAGCGCAGTTATATTCTCCTCTTCATGCAGCTTTGATTGGTGTTTATCTTCATGGTTTAACGGCTGATATTGCTTTGCCAGAAACAGGCTATCAGTCTTTCATAGCTTCAGATATTATTGCCCACATTGGCAAAGCTTTTTTGAGTATTACAGAATAAAAAATTTTTAAAAACGCTTCACAATAGCTTATATTTTCAATTCGTTAAATAACTCAATCAATTTGTTTTCAGATGGTTTTGGAGCATTTGAATTTACAATGTTGCCATTTGGGTCAATGAGAATGAATCTAGGAATTTTCTTGATTCCATAAGCTTTAATAAATTCGGAATTGAAGGCCATATCGGCTAATAATTGAATTCCTCCCATTTTTTTTGTGTTTACAAGATTGCTCCATTTTTGTCGGTCAATAATGTCGTCAACAGAAATACTAACAAACTGAATTTTTTTACCTAGATATTGTTCTTCCACTTTTTTTAGGAATGGTACTTCTTTAAGACAAGGACCACACCAAGTTGCCCAAATATCAATGTAAACATATTTTCCTTTTAGACTTTCTAAAGACGTTTTTCCACCTTTTTGGTTTACGTATTCAAATTGTGGAGATGTTTTGTTTGGTTGTGTCGCTATTATATTATTATAAATTATAGTAAGACTCTCTTTTAATTTAGGATTATCTGTAATAGAAAGATATTCTTGATATATTTCATTATAATTGGCATAATCAATATTTACGTCATGGACCGAATTCTGAATTATGCAATTTTTAAGGTGTTGACTTTTAAGAGCTTTAATATTCATTATTTTAGCGGTTATAAAATCAATATCTGTTCCCTCAAATTTGATATTAGTAAAGAATTTTAAGGTAGCTAGTTTTTGGTATTCAATAGAAAATAAAAAATCTTCATCATTATCCAAATCTATTTTTTCGTCAAATTTTGGAAATTTATCTGAAACTTGAAATCCATCTAGTCCAGCATGAAAATTATGGTAATATTCATAAAACAATAAGTGTTTTTGCTTTAAATAATTGATATTAGCTACTTCTTTTACTTTGTAATAATCATCAGAAAATTTGGTTGAATCGTACAAGGCAGAAATAGAAATTTTAATTTCATTAACTTTATTTAGGAATTCTATTTCATCCAACTTATACAATTCTTCATCTGAAATTTGAGAGGTTAGATATGACTTTTTAGCGAGATATTGATTTTCGGTACTTCCTTTGCCGGTATATTCTAAACTTTTTATAAAAGTATTATCATCAGCAATCAGGACAAGTTTAGTCTCTTTTGACAAATAAATTGGCTGGCTGTTTTTACAAGTCTCAAGTGAGTAAATTCCAGCATAATCGATACTCATGTTTTCCGAAAAACTACCGTCAGCTTTTAATTTAATTGTTTTCTCAAATGATTCACCTTTGATAATTATTGTCCCGTTCTTGCAATTTGTAATTTTCCCCGAAATTGTTACAAGATCTTTTGTAGTTGTGAATGAGGATAAAACTAAAAGTAGCAATAGATAAATAGCTTTTTTCATATTTCGTTTTTTTAAGGACAATTCAAATTTAAACTAATTCTTATATAAATAACTGATTAATTTAAAAGTTATAAATAAATAGTCATTATATGTTTTATATAAAAATAGAACTCATAAATGAATTTCATCACACTTATTTGTAAGTTTGTACCACAGCAAAATTGCTTTATCCAATTCAATTATGGAAAAACAACCCCATCTTAGGACCGTAAATGTTACGCGATACATAACTCCGCTGCGGGAAGGCGGTTCTTTACCCGCGCTCGCTGAGGCTGATGATGATTTTAAATATGTTTTAAAGTTTAAAGGAGCAGGCCATGGCGTAAAAGCCTTAATTGCAGAATTGATAGGGGGTGAGATTGCTAGAGTTTTGAACTTAAAAATGCCCGAATTAGTATTTGCAAATCTAGACGAAGCTTTTGGACGTAGTGAAGCTGATGAAGAAATTCAAGATTTATTACAAGGCAGTCAAGGACTTAATTTAGCCTTGCATTATTTATCTGGTGCTATTAATTTTGATCCTGTTGTAACTGTAGTTGATGCCAAACTAGCCTCACAAATTGTTTGGTTAGATGCTTTTATTACTAATGTGGATAGAACATTTAGGAATACCAATATGCTTATTTGGCATAAAGAGTTATGGTTAATTGATCATGGAGCAAGTTTTTATTTTCATCACTCTTGGAGCAATTGGGAGAAACATGCAAAAAGTCCTTTTGCCTTGATAAAAGATCATGTTTTGTTGCCTCAGGCTTCTTTGTTACAAGAAACAAATCTTGAATTCAAATCTATTCTTTCAACAGAAGTTATTAGAAACATTGTCAATCTTATACCTGATGTTTGGCTTCATTGGGAAGAAACTCAGGAACAGCCCGAAGCCATAAGGGAAGTTTATTTTCAATTTTTAAGTACTCGTTTAGATCATTCCGAAATTTTTATAACAGAAGCACAAAATGCAAGAGCAACACTTATATGAGTATGCCGTTATTCGTGTTGTGCCTAGGGTAGAGCGCGAAGAATTCCTTAATGTTGGGGTTATTCTTTTTTGTAAAAGAGCAAAATTTATAAAAGTTTTATTCGAAATTAATGAGGGTAAACTCCGTCTTTTTTCGAAAGACTTAGACATAGAACAATTGAAATTAAACATTCAAGCTTTTGCAAAAGTAGCTCATGGTGAAAAAGATGCTGGGCCAATTGGACAATTTGATCTCCCTTCGCGATTTCGATGGTTAACGGCGCTTCGTAGTTCAGCCATTCAAACTTCAAGACCACATCCAGGATTATGTGACAATTTAGACCATACAACTCAACGCCTTTTTGAAGACTTAGTGTTGTAGCATCTTGGTATTCAAAAATATCCTTTTAAATGCTTTAATTCAAAAGGGTATTTACACTTTAAAGTGTTTCGGGTGTGTTTATAGCTTTGCTAAGTACCATAAATTCTAAAGGTTCATTAGCAATAGGAATATGTACTTCACTTGACGGAAACGGTTCTCTCGCGCCAGTGTCTTCATAACCATTACGAAGGTACCAAGCAATTAATTCTTCACGTACCGTAATTACGGTCATGACAATTTTTGGCAAACCTAGTTCCAAAGCATGAATTTCAGCTTGCTGCAATAATTTTTTTCCAACACCTCCATTTTGCAAATGTGGTGCAACGGTCAACATGCCTAAGTACAAGTGCTCGGTTTTGTCAACTAGTAAAACGCAACCTACAATTTCGTTATTATTACTAAATTTTAGGAGTGTATTTTTTGTGTTTAAAATAGTTTCTTTTAATTCAGTCTCTGTGGTACGCAATCCTTCCAGAATGTTAGCTTCGGTAGTCCAACCTTTCTTGGAGGTTTCTCCGCGATAGGCTGAATTAATCAATTGATTTAATGCTGTAAGGTCTTCAAGTGTAGCTTTGGTAATCATAAAGGACTGTTTTATTTAGATACCAAAGGTAGAAAAAACCATTTCACAATTACAATAAATTTGTTTCTTTTCAAGGGAACTGCAATTGCGTTTATTCAGAAAATTTAATATTTATCCTTTAATTAATTACTATTATTTTGCTCACAAAGAGTGGGGCTAATGAGCAATTTTAATTTCTGTAAAACTTCCTTTTTTGTGAATTATCGGCATCGATATAGTTGATTTACAATGCAAAAAATTGACTTTTTGTAAATACTAAAGGTGGAAGTTCCTAATGTGTTGACTTCTGGTAAATAGGAATGGCTTTTGCAGATGGATATTCTTTTTCTACAATTGTTTATCGTAAATTATAATCTAAACTTTTAGTCCTTTTTAAAATTTTTTAGTGCTAATGAGATCTTTTTTCAAGAACTCAAGTACTGGTTTTAAACTTTCGATGGGACTTTCCTCCATGGGAGTATGTCCGCTGCTCTGTATTATAGTTAATGTATTATTAGGCAAATCTCTATGAAACTTCGTTGCATTTTCTAATGGAATTAATAAATCTTGAGATCCCCAAAGTAAAAGTGTAGGCTGCTTAATTGTTTTGATCTTCTTATAAGCTGTGGTGTCTTTTTCTATCGTAAAACGGTCTACAAATGCCTGACGATTACCTTCTCTCAAAGTTAGTTCATAGTAACGATCAACTAAATCTGGCGTCACTTTCGATTTGTCAAAATAAATATTTTCGACACTTGCTTGTACTATAAAATGCGGCGTAATATAAGTTAGAATTTTATTTAAAACGGGAGTTTGGCCAATTTTAAAAGCAACTGGTACACTTTTAGAAATTTGCCGATATCCTGCTGCATCTATTAAAATCAATTTTTCAACCATTTTAGGTTGTGCAACCGCAAAATTCCAAGCGATTTCTCCTCCTAGAGAATTACCAGCTAAAATGCATTGCTTAACTTTTATAGCATCCAAAAAGGTTTTGATAAATTCAGTGTAATGTTGAATCGAATAATTGCGACCAGGAAATGGTCCGGTTAAGCCATAGGCAGGCAAATCCATTCGGATCACGCGATTGGTTATTTTTAAACGGTTCGCCCACGCATCAAAGGTATGCAAACTGGATGCCGTGCCGTGAATAAGGACAATAGGGATGGTATCCTGTTGATTGCCTTCATCACGATAATGAACATTCATTCCGTCAATTGAAATAAAGGAGGAAGCCTCATTCGTATACTTTGTTTTCAAGTATATAAATGGAATATCACGATGACCAAAAAACAGCAGTATGGCGATAATAGCGATAGCTAAAAAGCCTCCAATAATTTTTATAAACTTAATTAAGTATTTCATCGACCTCCACTGATTGTTTGATGATAATTTCTTCCGATTTTTTGAAAGGAATTTGGTCCATCGCATGTTCTGCAATTGCTGTGATAGACAAAGATGGATTTACCCCAGGATTGGCTGAAATCATAGAACCATCTATGATATATAGATTTTCGTATCCAAAAACTTTATTGTTTTTATCAATTACACCTTCACTAGCATTTGATCCCATCACTGCACCACCTAATATGTGAGCTGTAGAAGGAATTCCAGCGATAGTTTCTACCGAAAAAGAAGTACTGACACCATTTACAGCCTCACTGTATTCTTTGATTAATTGAACAGACTCTGGAATAAAAGGAGATGGCTTTTTACCTTTACTTACGGTTGAATTCATGAATCCAAAAATGTTGATTTTCAGTTTTAATGTACTGTCTAATGTTTGCATAAAAAGCAGTACTACCGTTTTTTTTGCCCAACTGTTTCTAAAATAAATTGTAAAATAATTTGCTGGCGACTTTACTAAAGCACCAATAACTTTAGCAATGCGAACAAAAGCGTTACTGCCTGTTACATAGGGAAAGTGAATTAATTTCCACGCATTTGAACCTTCAGAATAGCGGCAAATTTCTAGGTGACTGTTTTCATCTGTATCTAAAATACTTCCGATGGCAACTCCTTTTGAAAAGTTTTTCTCTTTGTCAAGTGTGGAAACACTAACAAGAGTTTCATTATTAGTTCTAATGTCTTCCCCCAATCGATCTGAAATATTGGGTAATGATTTTGTCTTGAGTTGCAGTAGTAATTTAATAGTTCCTAGCACACCACCAGAAAAAATGACTCCTTTACTTTTAATGGTACTTTTTTTGGTAAAAAATTGTGTACTTGTTTTTATGGAAACTTCGTAGCCATGGGTATCATCTGAAGTATCGATTGGTTTAACATCATAGACTTCCTGCTCCGCCATAATAACCGCTCCATAATGTTGTGCGAGGTATAAATAATTCTTGTCAAGGGTGTTTTTAGAATTGTTTCTGCAGCCTGTCATGCAAGCACCGCAAAAATTGCAACCTGTTCTTTCAGGTCCTATTCCGTCAAAATAGGGGTCTTTTTTAGTAACGTTTTCTTCTCCAAAATAAACGGCAACATTTGTAGCATCAAATTTATTTTCCATACCCAATTTCTGGGCTACTTTTTGTAATCCAAGATCACCATCAAATAATTTAGGATTTTTAGCGGCGCCAAGCATTTTTAGTGCTTCTTGATAAAAAGGCGCGAGTTCTTTTTCCCAATCGTTCAAGGTACTCCAGCTTCCAGTTTTAAAAAAGGTAGATTTTGGAATGGGTAGCGTATTGGCGTAGACCAAAGAACCTCCACCAACACCAGTTCCCGAAAGAACAGCGACATGTTTAAAAATGGTAAGTTTCATGATACCAAAAAAACGGAGACTTGGCAACCAAAGCCATTTTTTAAAATTCCAGTTGGTTTTGGGAAAATCTGCTGCTTGGAACCATTTTCCTTTTTCGATTACGACTACTTTATACCCTTTTTTTGATAGTCGCAAGGCACTCACTGAACCACCAAAACCACTACCTACAATAACATAATCGTATTCCATCGTTTTTGTTTGATTATAATTTACCGCAAAGTTTGGATCGATGCTTTTGAAATTTTGTTTTTCTCAAATGTATAAAATGTTTTAATCTTAATAGAATAGTGTTGTCAATAATTCGTTGACTTTGTAAAATATATTTGGCTGTACTGATGTGATTGGCAAACTCAAAAATGAAATTCACCTTTTAAGGAAACAGTCTTTATTGGCTATAATAGCCTATACATTGCTAAAATTATCATTTTTATGCTAACGTAAATTGAGGTCTTGAAAAAAGCTTATGCAATGCTATTTTATTTAATCCATCCAACTTTTTTTTTCCAAAGATTAATCTCTATTTCTCTTTCAAAAAGGTTTTTTGGAACTGTTTGATTTTCATTTTCTGCTTGTAGTCTTATTTTTTGTGTTTGTTCTTCTATAGTATTTAAACCAATTTTTAATCTTCGAATGTTTACCATCGATAAATCATCGCACATATTTGGACTTAAGACACCATTTTTGTCCCAATCAAATTGAGTCCCAAATAATTGAGGTTTTCTCTCCAATACCGCTATTCTATCTGATAAACGAGCCAAATTTTCTTCGTAATTTTTATTTTCAACTATCCTGTTCTCTAAAATCTTCAAACATTTTTTCATGAATTCAGGTTCGCTAATAGCATGTTGTATAATTAGCCACGCAGATTCACTTGCTTCAATTCCAACTTTTTCAACAGTAGGAAAACCTAATTCATCAATAATCGCATTGAGTTTTTTTGCATTGCTAATGTGAAGATTTTCCATTTCAAGAGCATAACCATGAGAGAGCTTTTTTTGCTCAATCAATTTTTGTCTTAATTCTAAATCCTTATTTTTTAATTTGATTATTTCATTTGCAATTTCAGAATAATTCATTTTATTAGAAAAATTTTCGGTTTTAAAAATAGCTATTCACTTCAGTCTATCTAAAAAAATGTTTTAAAAGTTGGAAGTTTTTCAGTTGTTATTTTCCAACCTTTTCAATTGGCCTGAAACGTAAAGCACTCCAAGTCTCATCAATAGATATTGCAGTTACTGTCGTAATGCCGAAATCTTCACCTGTCATACGAACTGTGTCTCTATTGATATCAGTTTTAATTTTTGATGTGCCTTTTGGATATGCAAACCATAAAACACTATCGTGTTCAATATATTTTAAAACTGTTGTAAGAAAGTCTAAATATTCTTTCTTATTGTTTATAAAAATTAACGTGTTTGTGCTTTTATTTTTTTTATCAAAAGTTAGTTTAAAATCAAGTTTTAAAAATTCACTCTCCAAGGCTGATGGAGCATTAATGATTACTCCATTGTTTTTAAATTTAAATTTTTTTATGATCTCTTGCATTTTTTTTGTAAATATTCTATTAAAAATTGACGAGGGTTAAATGATAAAAATAGCAAATAATTAGGTCTAATATTTCCCATCTGATTTGATTTTTGAAACTTCAAATTCCTAAGCTTTGTATTTTTATCAATCATATTATTTAAAAGTATTTCTCTTTTCTCCATGCTTTTTTTAAATATTTCACCACTTTTTAATGTGATTACAGTAGGTTCTATTTGTGAAAAACAAATGTTAATTGTAAAAATCAATAGCATTGTTGGTAATTTTTATTTCATAGTTTGTAAGTTATTGTACCGATTAATTTTCGGTTTAAAAATAGCTATTCACTTTAGTCCCTCTTAAAAACAGCTTTAAACGTTTGTAAGTTATTCTAACTTTTTTGATCTTATAAAAATCATAGCAACGGCAGTTGTCACGATTCCCATTATCAAAGCACCTATTGCACCTTGTTTAGCATAATTTGAATAGTTAAAGTTTGCTTCTGCTTCTGCAGTCGATTTGAAGTAGCCAATTTCAACAGAACGTTTAATCACATTCGGAAAATATTCTGGCGAAATTACATATGAAATGATCCATTGAGTCAACGGACTTAACATTGCAATGATTACAGACAAAATTAAACCTGAAATAAGTCCTTGTTTATAACTCATTTGGCCACCATAATAAACCTTCTTTTTTTCTTGTAACGCCATAACCATAAACCATATAGCTGGAATGGCGAAAAGATTTGTAAGATAGAGATGGTAGTCAATATAATTACTATGGAGTCCGCTCAACTTTTCTAATACCATCCAAAGTAATGTCATAATTGAGAATAAAATTGCCCATTTGATTTCAATTTTCAGTTTTTTCATGGTCTATTTTTTAAGTTAGTTTCATATAGTTTTATCCATTCCCTAAGCCGTATCTTTCCTAATATTACCATATACTTAAGTTATATAAAAACTTTTAAACGAGTAAGTTACCGTTAATTACAAAGTAAATATATTTGATTTAAATTACAAATTAAATTTTTTCTGGTAAAAATTGCTTTTTGAGTATAAGAATAAACCGAAGTATAAAATGATTTAAAATCGCTATTTGAGTTCTAAAAAAGTAAATTCTTCCAGTTCCAGTTCTAGTTATAAAAAGTATAGAAACAGCTGAATGAGCAGCACTTGGTGGTTTGTGAGATGGTAATATCGAGTGATGCGAAAAGGGTATTTAACTTCCATCTTCTACTATGATGTACTGTATTATGACCTTAAGATTTAGAAAATAGGCTTGTTTTGAATAACCAATAAGAACAATGTTTTATGTAAACACACACCTATTTTAGAGGATATTTTGGGTGCAAAGTTCTTATACAATTTGACGTTTTTGCCGTTTTGATTACGGAACTGTCTGCATCGATTAAAGTGTTATTGTATCACAACTGCTTATTTTATAGCGTTATTTAGTTTTCTTTGCGGGTAATGTAAAATAAAAAGAAGAACCTGCGCCTTCTGTACTTTCTACCCAAATTTTACCTCCATTTTTTTCTACAAAGCCTTTCGATAATATTAATCCGATACCGGCTTCTTTATCCTTTTTCCATGTGTTTGAAATAGTGGTTATTTCTGGTGTAAAGAGTTTATCTTTTATATCTTTTGTAATGCCTATTCCGTCATCTTTTATCTCAATGATAATTGAATTTTCTTTTGTTTTCGCACGAACTACAATTTTACCGTCTTTATGCGAATATTTTATTGCATTGTTAAGTAGGCTATGGAGTATAGAAGACAGCATTTCGCTGTCTGCAAAAACATTTATATTTTTCTTTATGTTATTATGAAGGTGAACCTTATTTGCAACAGCAATGTCATTTATTGCATCAAACACTTTCTTAACATCGGTATAAAGATCAATTTTTACGGGAGCAAAAGCTTCCGATGCATATTTTATTCTTGCCCATTCTACTAAATAATCCAACAGGTTTAATTGCTGTTTTGACGTTATATGAAGTAGTTGGAGCATTTCTTTTGCTGCATCCTTATCCATTTTATCAAAATTTTTATTTAGGTATTCAGCTGTACCTGTTACTCCTGTGAGTAGAGTTCTAAAATCATGTGACAGTATAAAAAGTATACTTTCTTTATGCACGCTAAGTTCTTCTACATCTCTTGCATACTTTTCTGCATTCTGTCTCTCGGTTAGGTCTCGAAGGATTTTGACATACCCTTTTACTTCTCCATCTTCACCTTTTAAAGGATAAACTTGACCGTACGCATAAAATTTGCTTCCGTCTTTACGAATGTGCCATCTGTTGTCTGCAGCTTTTCCATCTTGTAGTGCTTTTTTAATTTCAGCTTTTGGCAGGCCTTTGGTTTTGTCATCTTCAGTAAAAATAATATCAAAGTCTTTCCCCATTATTTCTTCTACTTCATATTGAAATAATTGTGTTGAGCCTGAACTCCAGCTGTTTATTTTTAAGTCATTATCCATTGAAAAAATGGAATAATCAGGCATGCTGTCTATGACCTGACTAAAAAACTCTGCTGAAAGGATGTGCTCACCTTCGGGTGCGCTTGATTTTTTATTTTTCATTGGATTCGTTTAGAAATACGTTTTATTGCCTAATTGCTGCTATTTGATTCCTTTTTTCTAGCGTTAATAATTCAAATTCACTCCAAAACCTAATCCCATATCACTATCGAAATGTGTTTTAATGCTAACGTTTCTTTTAATAATATAGCGTATTCCTGCCATGAATTCTTTATCTGTATTCCACATCAAATCCATTCTTAATCTTTTTGAAACGGGAATGTCCATTCGTTCAAATTGCAATCTGAAATTACCGTCTGTAAAAACTTCGGCTTGTGCTTTTATAAGCATGGGCAATGTGTATTCTAATCCTGCACTAAATACAGAACGTTCGTCTTTGGTGCTACCTTGTCCAAATATATTTTTATCCATTTCGCCATCTTCCATTTTTCTGTATCGCCAATCAAATCCAACAAACGGCATAATCCATTGCATTTTGCCAATGTAACGCCCAATGTGTGTTTCTGTTTCATAACCGTGCATATTGTTATAACCCAATCTCCATTCTGTTCCGATGCTCCAACGTGTGTTGCTAAACATTGCCATTCCGTCATTTCCATTGGTTGCAAAATCATTTTCTGCCATAAGATGAAATTTTCGGTCTTCGCCAAATAATTTTCGTTGTGCTAATTTTGGATTTGGTATTAATGGATTTGGTGCTTGATTTTCATACGTAAAAACTCTGCCCATTCCTGCCATCATGTGATAGAGGATATGACAATGAAAAAACCAATCGCCCTCTACATTAGCGTTAAATTCTAAAACATCCGTTTCCATTGGCATAATGTCGATGATGTTTTTGAGTGGTGCGTAATCGCCTTGTCCGTTAAGAATTCTAAAATCGTGTCCATGCAAGTGCATCGGGTGTCGCATCATGGAACCATTGTATATTGTGATCCGAACATTCTCGCCTTTTTTGATTAAAATTTTATCGGTTTCAGAAACCACTTTATTGTCTAAACTCCAAACATAACGGTTCATATTTCCTGACAATTCAAATCGCAATTCTTTAATCGGTGCGTCTTTTGGTAGCGTTGTCTTTTTTGGCGACTTTAACATGGCGTAATTTAACGTTACAATGTCCGAAAGTTTATTACTGTTATAATCGTCTTCGGTGCTGCTTGCTGCATGCGCGGCCATTTTCATTTCATTCCCATTGTGTTTAGAATGATCCATTTTTTCACCATCACTTTTTTCTGCTTTCTCTTTGCTCTTGCCGTTTTTCTCATCTCCAGTAATTTCGGGATACATAACTACGTTCATATCCATCTGATTGTAGGACATACTCATTCCCATATCGTCTAAATCACCGTTCATTTTCATCATATCATTCATCATTTTCATACCTTCAAAATATTTTAATTTTGGTAGGGGAGAAGTAAGCTGTTTGATGCCATCACCTAAATATAGTGATGCTGATTTTGTGCGGTCTTCAGAAGTCACCAAAAATTCGTAAGCGGTTTTATCGGCTGGAATGGTAACAATTACATCGTAAGTTTCGGAAACGGCAACAATTAATCTGTCCACTTCTACTGGTTCTACATCGTTACCATCATTAGCAACAACAGTCATTTTTCCGCCTGCATAATTGAGCCAAAAGTAGGTTGATGCACCACCATTTGAAATTCGTAATCGCACTTTATCGCCACCTTTAAATTGAGATAATTGACTTTCGTTTTTACCGTTAATTAAGAATTTATTGTAATAGACATCACTTACATCCATTGCGTTCATTCGTTTCCATTCGTTCGTTACTTTGGTTTTGAAATTTCCTTGTTGGATTGCTTCGGCATAACTTTGCGTGGTACCTTTTTGAATGGCAAACCAATCGGTTGCGTTATGCAACATGCGGTGTACGTTATTTGGATTTACGTCTGTCCATTCGCTTAAAAGTAAAGGTACGCTTGGCAAATCATCAATTCCTTTTCTAAAGGTTGGGTCGTTTGGTTTTTTGAGCATTATAAAGCTGCCGTACATCCCAATTTGTTCTTGTAAACCCGAATGACTATGATACCAATGTGTTCCGTTTTGAATGATTGGAAATGTATATTTGTGAGTAGTGTTTGGTTCAATTGGCATTTGTGTTAAAAAAGGAACGCCATCTTCTTTGTTTGGTAAAAATAATCCGTGCCAATGCAATGAGGTACTTTCTTTTAGCTCGTTATGTACATAAATTTCGGCAATGTCACCTTCGGTAAATGTGAGGGTTGGCATCGGAATTTGTCCGTTTACAGCAATGGCATGTTTTGGTTTTTCACCAAAAGTTACTAGTGTATCACGAACAAATAAATCATAACGAACGATTTTTTGAGCTGATGAAATTGTTGAAATAAAAGAAAGAAACAAGCTTACAATAATTATTTTTGAGTTGTACGTATTGCAGCCCGACTTGAACGGAGCTCTTTTTTGTGAAGCGTAGCGGAGCAAAAAAAGCGGGAGTGGAAGGCGGAATAGCTGCCCAAATGATTTTAATTTCATAATTTATTTTTTAAATCAGTACACATAACATAATGCCACTCATTGCAATCATCAATGCATCTTCAATAATAGTTACAGTACTCATGGGTAAATTGAAAACTGCTCCCAAACAGGCACATTGAATTTTCTTTTTGTTTAAGACCGATTGTAGTACACCAATGATACTGATACTCATTACGAGTACTGTAAGTGAATTAGTTAGTATCGGATTGAAATTGATTAGAAATGCAATTCCCAATCCTAATTCAATAAAAACATATAGGTATGCCCATGCTGGAATTTTTTTTGCTAGAACATCATACATCACATAACTTTCAGCAAAACCTTTGATATTTAGTAATTTAAAAAAAGAGAAAATAAGAAAGAATCCTGACATAAAATGTCTCATTGCTTGCATAAAGTCAAATTTTGTATTTTGCGTTTGCACCAATGTAGTTACTAATAAAATGTAGAAAAAGATCAGCAAAATGGGTTTGTAGGTTTCAAACCATGACTTAGTTTGTTCTCCAATTTCACTGTGATTGATTGCTGATATTTGATATTTTGAGTCTAAAACGTGTTGTAAGTTGGGTAAAGCAATGTGTTTATCCATTGTAATAGTTGCGGTTTCAGTATCTTTTGAAACGGTAACATTTGTAACATTTTCTATTGTTGATAGAGCCGATTTTACTTTTGCTTCACAACTTGAACAGGTCATTCCTAGTACTGTGTAGGTGTGTGTCATGAGTTTGTATAATTAAAATCAACTTCACAAAAAATAATGCAAAGTTGATTTATTAGATTTTAAAATAGTATTGATTTACATAACAGGTTCAGTTAATGGCATTCCGCATTTTGAACATTCACTGTTTAATTCACCTTGAACTTCTGGGTGCATCGGACAAGAAAAAATTTTGGTTTCTACTTCCTTTTTGGTTGTTTCTTTCACAAAAACGGTGTCTTTCTCCATAATTATAGTTTTACTTTCTGAACTTGTTGCATCATTTGTAATGACAGTAGTGTCAGTTACTACTATTTCATTTTCAGTTGATGTATCTTCTTTGCTTTTTTGGTTGCAAGAAACAGTTACTAATGCCAATGCTACAGCGGTTAAAATTACATTTTTCATTTTTTTATCTTTTTAAAACAAAACAATATACTTTTTTAGATAAGTAGTTAGTCTTGAATTGATTATATTTTTACTTCTTGCAGATTTCTGCACATTTTCTATCTGCAATATTATAATGTCTTTGCATTTAGAATGTTACAGATTTATTTGTTTAAGTTGTGTAATTCACATTTCAATTACTTTATAGTTTCGACAACTTTACCACAGCTTAACATCATTGAGCCATAATACGGATTTTTAACTGTATTTTCTTTGCTTAACCAGTTGGCCCCTTTACCATTGTTTGCCATTGGACAATATTGGTAGTATGTTGGTGTTTTTTGTTTTGAGACTTTAATTAAAGCGTAGATATTTGATGAAAGCGTATCAAAATGATCTCTTTGTTTTTTCGCATCTTTAGTGTTTGCGATGATTTGAGTATCTACTTTTATGGTTTTTAAAACCTTCATCCAAACGGTGTGTTGGTCTGTATTTAAAGTTTCCATTTTGACAGCATTTATTGCTGAAAGCAATTCTTTTGCTTTTGTAGATGCTGCGTTTCCGTCTGTTTTTACTAAAGCATTTTTAACCTCAAAATAGTTGTCGAAAACAGCTTTTAGTGGGTTGGTTTCCATCGCCTGTATACTAGCACTTAGTTTTTTTGCTTCAACCGTTGTTGATTCTGAATGATTTGCGTGTTCACTGTGGTTTTCTGCAGCAATTTCTTTTTTAGGCTCTGTTTTTACATCAATTTTTGCTTCTCTATCGTATTGGCAACAGCCAGGAAGGTTTGAATATACGTTATCAGGGGCAAGAAATTTTTCGCTGTCGTAACCAGATAATGCAATGCTTTTTAAAATTTCATCTGGATTTGTTTTTTTGCTATCATACGTTACTGTAGCCATTTTTGTATCTTCGTTCCAATCTACAGTGGCTATATTTTTTATATTACCAGCTTTTTCGATTGCTGTTTCACACATCCCGCAGTTACCAAAGATTTTAACTGTTTCGGTTACTGAACTTTTAATTTGTGCGTTGGACACTGTAAAAGATAGCAATACTGTGATTGCTACCCATGTTTTTGACATTAGTTTCATTTTAATAAATTTTAATATTTGATATATAAATAATTTTGAAAACAAAGTATTTGTTTTCGACAAGACAGTTTTATGGCTGTTAAAATTCTAAATTATTATATTTTTGGTGGAAGCCAAACGGAAGTAAAACCTGAAGAAATATAGGTTTCTGAATGATGAAATTTTGGTTTTTCAGTAGAAAAATTAAAATTATAGTTGTTAAATTCTATTTCGTTGAACGAAATTAAACTAAAGTTTACTGTTGATGTGGTGCAGTTTGAATGACCACATTTTCCGCCACAACTATTGTCTTCTTCATTAGATTGTGTTTTTTTACAACACTCTTTCTTTTCGGTTTTAGAAGTCGCTTCTTTTTTGTTACACTCTTTTTCAGTTTTAGTTCCACATGCATAACCCAAAGATGGCAACAAAAAGAAGCCAAGCGATAGCATTATAATTAATATGTGTAACCTTTTTTTCATTTGTCAAAGATAAGGCGTAATTCTAAAATATTATGTTAATTTTCAGCAGGGTTTTTAGTGATCCGTGTAGCAAAGAGGTAGCAGTTACTATTTCGTTGCCAGACAACAGGCGTGGAGTAGCTAACGTATTTTTATATTTTATAAAAACCAAACAAAGGAAGATAAACATCCTGAAAGTGAATTCTAGCGGTCGTTTTTGACAGCCTGATGTGCGTTCGCTTTTTTCTAGTTGCTAATTTTTTTTCAGCTATCTTCTGCTAAATTGTAGTCCAAAATACCCTGGTGTATGGTCCAAAATGTTTAGGATCTCTGAGAATATTTGATCTTCATTATAAAAGATAATTTACTCAATCGGTTTTTTGGAGTGCCTTAATTATTTTACTGTATAGCAGTTGTTCATCAACAGGTTTAGAGACATAATCGTTCATTCCCATAGCTTGGGCTTTTTCCAAATCAACAGAAGTAACATCTGCAGTTAGTGCTATGATGGGAATATCAGATTTCATAATGTTACGCACGTATGCGGTTGCATCAAAGCCATTCATTTCGGGCATTTGTAAATCCATTAGCACCAGGTCGTACTTATTTTGTTCTAGTTTTTCAATCGCAATTTTTCCGTTGCCCGCAATATCTACATCAAAGCCAAAGTCAGCAAGTATTATTTTAATTAAAAGTTGATTCAGTGGCATGTCTTCGGCTACCAATATGTTTATTTTTTTTACCTCGGCTTGTGTGTTTGAAACCGGTTCCGATTCCTGCTCTATTTTTTGATTTGTTTTAGCAAAGTTTAATTGGAAACTAAAGGCTGATCCTTTGCCTAATTCGCTTTCCACGCGTATGGTGCCACCTTGCTGTTCTATCAATTTTTTAACGATGGTTAGCCCAAGACCAGTACCTCCATAAAGGCGCGAGTTTTCATAAGTTGCTTGTCCAAAATCTTCAAAAATATGTTCGAGTTTGGTTTTATGGATTCCAATTCCGGTGTCGGTTATGGTAAATTCAATAGTTATTTCCTCTGTATCTTGTTTAAGCAAGGAAACACAAATGGTTATTTTTCCTGCGTTCGTAAACTTAACAGCATTGCTTATCAAATTCAAAATGATTTGGCGCAACCGGATAGAATCGCCCATTATAATTTCGGGTATTGCGGTGTCAAATTGTGTTATCAATTCTAAATTTTTCTCCTTTATTTTCATATCGAATAATTGGAGCATTGATGAGAGCGAATCAGCTAAATTGAACGAAGTTTGTTCAAAAGTCATTTTACCAGCATCTACTTTGGCAAGGTCAAGAATATCGTTAATTAAAACAAGCAGGGCATCTCCGGAATCCTTAATTGCCGTTAAGTAGTCTTCCTGACTTTTGTCTAATTTCGATTTTAAAAGTACATTAGTAAACCCTATAATGGCGTTCATAGGAGTTCGTATTTCGTGGCTCATGTTGCTCAAAAATTGTTGCTTGGCTTGCATGGCATCCTCAGCAGCAATTTGTGCAGTTTCGGCTTTGTATTTAGCATCTTTCTGCTCGTGAATATCGGTATTAGTTCCTACCCACATTTTTATTTTTCCGTGTTCATCTTTAATGGGTAAAGCCCTGCTTAAATGCCATTTGTATGCACCGTGTTTATTTAAGATTCGGCATTCCATGTCAAAAATTTCTCCAGTTTTAAAGGAGTTTGACCAATTTGTTATAGTCATCTCCAAGTCATCGGGGTGAATTACTTTTTCCCATCCCCAACCTTTTAATTTTTCAAACTCTAGTCCTGTGTCATCCAGCCATTTTTTATTAAAATAAATCACATTACCCTCTGTGTCGGCGTTAGTTATTTTTTGAGGCATAGAATCTAAAATCTGTCTTAAATTCCTTTCGCTTTCTATAATTCCCCTTTTTGCAATCACCTGATCAGTTACTTCATTACCAATAATAGTAATACCTGAAATAGTCTGGTCCGCTTCTAAATAAGGCTGGAAAACAAAATTGAAAAAATACTCTTCCTTTATAGTTCCATGCATATTTTTAGGGCTCTGTACTTCAATACCATGAAAAGGAATACCGGTGGCACGTACCTCATCAAGCATATCTAGGAATGTGGTGTTTTTAAGTTCGGGCATAATTTCAAGCAGCGATTTACCTTCTATATCGTTTCCTCTTCCCCACACTTCTTTAATCTGGTCGTTGGCAAGTTCAATAGTCAGATCTTTACCTTTTAGCACGGCAAAAGTAAATGGCGAATTCATCAGCATCATGTTATATCGCTTATCACTTTCTTCTATTTTTTTGCGCGCCATCACCATTTCTGTTACTTCATACGCTATTTGTGTAACACCAGAAATGGAGTTGTCTGCGTCATAATAGGGTTGGAAAACAACGTTAAAATATTTATGTTTAAGCTTACCATTGTAGGTTACTTTTCCGAGTATTTCATTGGCATAGAATGGAATACCTGTTATGTATACTTTCTCGATCATTTCAGGAAATGGCTGATCCTTAATCTCTGGTAATATTTCCAAGAGCTTTTTTCCTTCTACATCTTTACCTTTTCCCCAAAAATCTTTCATTAAATCGTTAGCAAGGGTAACCATCATATCTTTTCCTTTCATTACACAAAAAGCAAATGGCGAATCCATAAGCATCATGTAATACCGATTGCTAATTTCTTCTATTTTCTTCAATGCTTTCTGGTCTGCATTGTGTAGTGCGGCTAATGCATTTTTTACAATCACAGCTGTTGTTACTTCATAAGCAATAATGGTGATCCCAGAAATAGTCTCATCTGCTTCCAGATAGGGTTGATACACAAAATTGAAATAAACATCCTCCAATTTACCATTGCGAAAAACAGGGCAAAGTACCTCATCTCCGCAAAATGGTGTACCGCTGGTATAAACCTTATCGAGCAAATCGGGAAATTCGGAATCTTTGATCTCAGGTAAAACTTCAAGTAAAGTCTTTCCTTCTAAGTCCTTGCCTTTTCCCCACATTTCTTTTACGGAATCATTGGCTAGGGTTATCACCATATTTTTTCCCTTGAGTATAGCAAAACCAAAAGGAGATTTAAGAAGCATCATGTTGTATCGCTTTTCGCTTTCCTCCAGTTGCTTTATGGCTTTTTGCTCTGCATCAAGTTGCGCTACAAGCGTTTTATTTTCAGTAACATCATCAGAACGCTGAATGATATATTGTACATTATTGTTATCATCTAGAATAGGGGAGTTCACTACTTTCCAATACTTTGTTTCAAATCCACCACCTTCAGATGCAGGTTTAGGAATATCGTATCTTATTACTGGCAAGGTATCGGCAGTTTTATTTTTGATCACGCGGTTGAAAGAAGCTCGAATCGTACTTTCTTCATTTCGGTTTGTATTGTCAGGATTAGATGGAAAAACATAAAAAATGTTTTGTCCAGTAATAAACTCACGGGTGGTTTTGGTTTTTTTAATAAAATCGTCTGAAGCAGCAATAATGATAAAGCTGGTATCTATAACAAGCATCAATGCGGGAGACTGCTCGAATATCCTGATGTAATCTTTTGCATCCATATGTTTGTAAATATCAGATAAAAAATCCGATTAATGAATGTAAAAGCTTGCCAATGATTTTATATTTGCTTGCTTAATAATATCGGTATATCAAATGAAGTTCGCTTTATTAGAATTTTGACTGATGGGAAGCATAAGGATTTGCCACTTAGAGATGGCTGGGAGTTCGTAAACGCTCATTTGTCGTCTAAAGGGAAGCTTAGAAAACGGTAATTCTACAAAATACAGCTAGCTAAAATTGCTAGTATGGGAATGTGGTTATTTTTGAATTATTTTAAATGGAAGATTATCTAAAAACCTCAAAACGAAAATTATTTGTTTGAGAATTAAAATAAAGGATTTAGACTATAATTAAAACTCTTTTAGATGAAAGTCAACTTATGGTTAAATAGGTTTAAAATTCGGCTTAGGTTTTGTAGGTTATAAATACGAATCCAATATAAGCTGAATTGAGAGTTTGATTGTTTTCATAGTTCCTGTCAAAATTGGTTTTAAGGGTAGGTGCAGGTTTGCTAAAAAGTAAAGGAAAAACACTAAAAAAAAACAAGCTAAAAACGGCTTCAAAAAAAGAGGATACTAAATCCTATTGATATTCTGTATCTAATTTTTGCGGTTTGTTATTTTTCTTGTCATTCAGTTTTCCCTTTGAATGTTGCATAAATTGCCATTGCGTGTCCGTGTCCTAATTCAAATTCTTCTTTGAGCCAATTTGTAATTTCGGAAGCCTTAATTTCCGGATTAATTTTTCCGTCAATTATAAATTCTTTTGTTTCAGCCATTTTTTTAAAGTCAGCAGGAGTCTTTCCTGTTTTTGCTTTTATATTGTCTATGTATGCTTGAAATGACATAAATTTTTAATTTTCGTTAGAATTTAATTTATGATAGTAAATATATGAAATAGCCAAAATTCCAAACACAATCAATGGGAAAAATGTTTGTCCATTTAGTCCGTCAACTGCTCCGTGACTAATTATTGCAAAAACAAAGTTAAATGCAAATCCGGCATAAGCCCATTCTTTTACTCGTTTCGGAACTTGTGGAATAACTAACGCCAAAACTCCTAAAATCTTAAAAACAACCAATGCGTTTCCAAAGTATTCTGGATAACCCAAATGTTTAATTCCTTCTTTTGCTAATTCTGTTTGTGAAGTCAATGCAGGCATTAGTCCTTCAAATAAAGCAATGATTGTTGTCGCTGTCCAATAAATTATTTTGTCTTTTTTCATTTTTTTATATTGTTAATCTTCTGCCGTGAGTTGCGGTACAATGATCGCTAATGTTCCCTTGCTATGCGACTTTGCGTTCAAAGCGGGAGGAGTATTCTTCGCTAAGATAGAATTTATTCCTAAAAATAGAATTGAAGCTACTGAAAACCAGTAATAATTGCATAGGAAGTGTTAGCGGTTCTGACCTATCCTGATTCACTTTTTTTATAATGTCTAAGTGTTTTTTTTGGACGTGATAAAATATGAAGTTTTTGTTATGAAAAATTGTATTCCGGGTTTCACTATTAGATATAAAACCGCTCCAATTAAGCTAAGAATTGATATTATTCCGATGGGTAGCACACCACCAAAAGTAAAAGTCATACCAAGAACAAATCCTAGAAAACATTCGGCCTTGTAAATAGGCAAGAAAATTGCAAGAACTAACAATGAAACAATCAGATAGAATGGTATTTCAGAATATCCTAAAGTAAAAAAAACGGATAGCAATAATCCGAAAGATAATGCTGCAATGAAGGCATAAAATATATTTACTGGGAATTTAGAAATAGTTGAATTATTTCTAATTCTCTTTTGTATTTTGTATAATAGAAACCACGTAAGCAATGGAATTAGAATTCCTCCCAACCAATTTGAAAATTTAGGTAAGTCTTCATTTTGTAGTATGTGATGGCTAGGTACACCATCATGGAAATGATCCCAAATTAAAAGCACCCAAATAGCAGCAGTAGTTATTGCAGTGAAATATAAACGAATCTTATAAAATTCCCTTTCTCTCATTTTATTTTACATTTTAGGATTTCAAATCTCTAGCAGTTTTCCATTGGCGCCTTGCATAACTGCTAAAATTCCGGTAACACAAGCAGTTTGGTACTAAATTAATCCCTATTTTAGGACTTGCCAAATCATCTTAAACACAAAAGTAATTTTCCATTAAGCCAATTGCCCAAATCCGTTGTAGCGTGTGTTACCTGTTTTTTTTTCTTTTCAATTGGGAATATGATTGAAAAACAATTATTGTCAAATTAAATACTAATAAGTAATAACCAATTTTTAGTTGCTCTATGTCTTTAAATATTTTTCCGAAGTACAGTATAATTAAAGGTGCCGTCAATAAAGTCAAGTTTATTGCACCTAAAATAAAAATTGTTTTCGGTTTCTCTTTGAACGAATAGATTATTAGAAGTAGATTTAATAAAAGTGAAATCGTAAACGGAAATATTGCCCATTGTGGAGTTTTAATATCTTCTATAAATATTTTTCCAATTTGATAGCCGTTTATTGTTAGTTCTTTTTGAGTTTAACAAAATCAGTAATTGCCTTTTTCTTCTTTAAAGTTAATTCTTCTAAAGTCAAGTTAAATTCTTTTCCATTAAGTTCAGTTTTGGGATTGCTTTTTACTTCTTCCAATAATGGACTTTTTTTCAGCATTGTATTTTCAGCAATATCTTTGTCAGAACAAGTTTGAAAAAACGGAAGGAATAGAATGAATAAACTAATTATTGAGAGCTTCTTTAACATGTTAGCTGATTGTATTTATACTGTTCATTAGTTGTTTCGGTCTCAAAATAAAAGGTAACGTTCTGGCACTACAGCGGGTTTGGGACTAAATCAAGCCCTATTTTTGGATTTGCCAAATCATCCCAAATACAAGACCATTTTTCTATTAAGCCAAATACCCAAATCCGTTGTAGTGGCTGTTGTGCGACGTTCTATTTCTCGAATTCATATTGATTAAGACCTAATTCGCCGCCATTTGTAAACTTTATAAATGAATGATCTCCATCTTCGTCGTATTCCCAATTTCCAGTTTCGTATTCTTTAATTCCATCATAAATTTTATAAGAATTGTCGAGAAACAATTCTAACACGCAAGATCGACGGCTATTATAATTTTTTAAGTCATATTTCCCAACATATTCTGCTTCGATTAAAGAATTTTCGTAATGACTTTTTATAATAGATGAGAAATAAAAACCAAAGACAACTAAAAACAAAATTCCAAAAATTAATCGTCGCTTTCCTTTATACCAAATTGCATACACCAAAAATATGGAACTAATAAATATGAAAATAAAATGTACAAATAATTCTATCATGTTATTGTCTTGATTTATCCGCAATATTGGCGAATGTCGCACAACGTCAGACTGTGAAAAAACCTCACACCCGAGCGATAGCGAATAGACGGAGTAATCTTTCAAACAAATACATTAAAAATCTTGTAAGAAAAATAAATATTTTGTATTTTTAAACATGCAATACATACAAGGAATACAGCGTAATCAACTGCAAATAGTGAGTATAGAGGACACGATAAGCCAAGACAATCCAGTTCTCCCGAAGCTTCGGGATTATAGATACTTTTTTAAATAGCACCAACTTCTCTAAAAACAGTTTTCAATGACTTGAAAACCGACTTTTAAGGCTTTATATTTTTACAAACTAAAACCTAAAGCCAAAAATAAACCTCGCTTAAAATCCTTAAACGAGGTTGTTTTTTATGTTTATCTTGAAATTTTACTTTTTAAGAGAGTTGCACAACTGCTACGTGTGTTGGCAGTAGTCGCTTTATATAATGCTACTTAAATACTCTTCAGCTGTCATAATTGGAATTGTAGAATTCTTAAAATCTTTTCCGTTTCTAGTTATAATTATTGAGCAGTTAGATTGTAAAGCAGTAAAATATTGAACAGAATCTTCAAAATCTTTGAAATTCGAATTCAACGCTTTGTCAATTGTTTCCTCATTAACCTCACAAACTTCACAGATTATTTTAAATTTTCGAAGCTTATTCAGAACAGATTCGGAAGTTTCATATTTATTCAAAACATAATCTATTGTAGTAAATGAAAGAGGTGAGACAATTAGAGTAAGTTTTTTTTGGTCTGCCAAGGTAGCAACCTTAGCAATTGAATCAAAAAAAGGAACTCTTTCTCCCAACAAATCTAATATTACGTTGGTATCTAAAAATATCCTGCTCATTTGTATTTTTGTTCTAAATAATCAGCACGATCTTTTTTATAATCATAATCATCTGGAATTTTAATTCCTGAAGAAAGACTTTTTACGAATGGCGAAATTTGTATGTCATTATTCGTTTTATCTGAAGTCAAAGAATTAAGGTAATTTTCTATAATTCGAGATAAGCTTAATTTTTTTTCAGACGCATAATGTTTAGCTTTTTCAATTATCTCTTGGTCAAGCTTTAATGTGAGTTTAGTATCCATAACATAAAATATTTATACGTACAAATATATAAATTTAGGACGTAATAAATGTTAATTTCGATTTTTTTTTTTGCGATTACTGCCAACGTTCCCGCGCTACAGCGGGTTTGGGTCTAAATTAGCGTTATTTTTCTGCTTAACCAAATTCTCACAAATACAAAACCATTTTTAAATTAAGCCAATTACCCAAATCACTAGTAACAAGTGTTACCACTCGTTTATCTTCAGAATATTAGTTGTTGTATTTCGTTTCGGATTAAGAATAAAAAAACCAAAATCAATAATGTAATTATGTTTGTTTTGGATTCAATATATTTCCGCTTTCTATAGTTTGAATAAGTTTTCAGTCCTAAATACCCACCAATTATTACAATCGGTAAATAATCTAAAATTATTTCAACGTACCATAGTTCTGAAATTCTGCTTGCAGTTGCACCTTCACCATAAATTCCCCAAAAAATAAAAATTTCGATTAGGAACAATAAAATGAGAAGTATAAAAAGTAAAGCACTACTAATTACAATACTTTTATATTCGGTCTTTAGTTTAGTGAATTCACGTATATTCAAAATGAGTCATTATTAAAGTAGAAGCATAAAATAACAGCAAATAAATGTATTCCAATCAATAAGTATTTCCATTTCGGTTTAAGTATAAAAATTCGGCTATAGATGGGGATTTGAATTAAAGCTAGTACAAAACCAATGAAATTTATTTCGTTATTTAACTTTGCTAATAACATTGTAAAAGGGAAGATTATTTTTGCTGGAATATATGTACCGTGTCCACCGCCTGCAAAGATTATCGTTACAAGTAGACATAAAAACGTAATTGTTAATATTTTAACGATTTTCATTTAAATGAGTGGTAACGTTCCCGCGCTACAAGCAGTTTGGGACTAAATTAAGCCCATTATTCGGATTTGCCAAATCTTCCTGACACAAAACCAATTTCAAATTAAGCCTAATACCCAAATTGCTTGTAGCGTGTGTTACTGGAGGCTTGTTTTTGTCGAAATTACAATTTAATCGCAAAATTTTCACGCTTCTGTTGGCAAAATCCAACTTTCAAGTTTATTCAAAACTTGTTATATTTCCACACTTCATTAATGTGCTGGTCTATGAATTGAAAGTATAACAAAAAGAATAACTGGTAAATATGAAATTGTAATTATAAAAAAGTAATACCAATTTTTATGGTTATTTTTATAATACTCAAAAGCAAAAAGTATTATTGATAATATTGTAAAAACTATAGGCGAATAGAATAAAATTAATTCTCCAAAGAAATAAGGTAAATCTACCACAAACCAACCTCCATTATTTCCAAAAGTCAGAAATAGTAAAAAAATAATAAGATTTAATATTCCAAAGCTTGTTAAGACTTTCTCAATTATTTTCAATTTCATATCAGTTTCATCTATCAATTAGACATTTTTTTGTCAGTTCGGTTATGCATCTTATTTTTTTAAGCTATTAAAATTGACTTTCCTTTTCAATTTTCACGCTTCTACTTTGTTAACTTCTTGCGGAAACAAATGTATATTTTCTAATTGTTTTTATCTGCGTAATTTCGGCACAAGTCTCCAGTAACGTTCCCGGGCTAGGCGAAGTGCCTTCTTTCGCCCGCTTCACTAATAATTGCTAAAATAGCCAAATTTTTTAATTTGTACTATTTTATCAAAAGAAGCGCAAGGCATTTTGCTTAGCCCGTGTGCTTGTTGCACAACTCGAACAAATATATCAAAAAAAACTTGCAAAAAAGTAAAAGAAATTGTATTTTTAACTATGCAAGGAAGAAAAGAAC
>NZ_VLKO01000012.1 GCF_007830355.1 Flavobacterium tiangeerense
ATTAGTTCAAAGTTTAAACAATAACTCCTCATAAAATCTATTCGGAAAAACCGCCCTTAAATTAAAAGCATAGAAAACAACGATAAAGCAAAGTGTCAGCAGTCCGCGAGATGAGGCTAAAAGCCGAACAGCTCGGGCTGCGGAGCGACGCTTTGAGGTAGTTTTTGCGCTTTTGATTTTCAGGCTTGAAATCGAAGATTCATGAACACAAAAAAATCAATATTAACCCGTGAATAATTTTTGTTTCTTTTGAAATGTCAATTCACGAACACCAATAAATCAATAACTCGTGAGTAATCAAGACAAAAGAAAAGAATGAACCTGAAAAATGAAATGTAAAGAGATTGAAAAATAACTCCTCCAGAAATAAAATCAAAATCAACCTCACAACACACTTTACAAACTTCACTTCTCTTCCAAACCACTATACAATCTATAAACAAACACCACTTATTTTAATATTAAATTTATGGAAAACACCGCCACATATTGAAACTTTTCGCTACATTTGAACTCTGATTTAACGAATAACTGGAATTATTCGAGGTCTTAAATTCACTCCATTGCTCAAAAAAACAGGGTTCTAGTCCGTATTTTTGAGCTTTTTTTATGGCTAAAGACCATCCATTTGACCTTATTTAAATTAATAATCTCACATAAAATCTTCCTGTTTAACAAGATACAGCCGAAATACACACACTATTAAGCGTTTTTTTAATCCAAAAAGACCAAAAAAGGATTTCAAACACTTTTTAAAAAATCAACTTGACGGTATTTTTACATCGTCTTGATGAACTTTTTACTTCATCAAGACGAATTTTTTTTTGCATCAAGACGATTTGAACGCTATTTTGACATTATTGGGCATAAAAAAACCTCGAATACTGGAATATTCGAGGTCTTAAACTCAGTCTTTTACTACTGAACAGGGTTCTAGCCCACTTTTCTAAAAGATAAATCCTTTAGCATGCTGCGCATTTTCTTGCCTGGACGGAAGAGCACACGCGTTTTTTTGATGGCTGCTGTTGATACCTCATCAGCAACATCCTTTCCTTCGGAGCTAATGCCCACTTGAAAATTGCCCAAACGGCCTAACTTCACAATGCGACCTTGACCCAGTTCGCCAATGATGTTGTGTTCTAGAGAAGCGAGTACGGCGTAACAATCAGAAGCCGTCAAGGTACTCTGATACGAAATCAACTCTGCTAGTCTTTCGAAATCAACATCGCCATCTGCAACTGCAGCGGCATAAAATTTTTCCGGAGCCACTAAGTCTCTCGGGTTCTTCCTTGGAAGAATTTTGTATTTAATAGCCATAATTTTTGGTATTAAATTAATAAATAAGTTTGTCTTAGTATACGTACTAAAGTATCTAACTGACTTTACAAACATAATATACTTTTACTGTAAGTAAAAGCCAAACTTATTCACAATTGAGGCTTGTTTTTAACAACAAAAAGAAAAGTGTAAATAAATACAAAACCCTCAACGACAGTATTTTAATTTTACAAAAAACTCGTTAAGCCCTATAAAACATAGGTTTTCCCGCAAAGACGATTAAGAAAAGTATTTGAGGCAGCTTAATAACATTAGCACTTGCAGCATAAAAAATCTAGAGCATTTTAAGTTACTTGCATCAAAAGTATTCAAATACACTGAAAACCTGCTACAGGAACTTTAGCGACCCCACCGGAACCACGTGATGATTCTTGTAAAATACTTGTACGTTTCAAATATTACATAAAAAAACAATAGCTTTTATACGTTTTTACACCACGATTTCTAAATGTCCCAAATGTCATTTATCAATCACCATTTAGAGCGTGTTTACTAGATTAGTCCTAAGTGCAGCGTGTTCAGTTTCAAGTTTCAGTTCACAGTATACAGTTGACAGCTGACAGTTTGCAACTTACAGTTCACAATTTACAATTTACGAATAGAACTGCTACTTATACGAATAGAACTGCTACTTATACGAATTCGAAAAAACGCCCTTAAATTAAAAACGTAAAAAAACAACGAAAAAATGCAGTGGCAGCAGTCCGCAAGTTGAGGCTGAAAGCCGAGCGGCTCGGGCTGCGGAGCGGAGTTTTAGAGGTAGTTTTTGAGCTTTTAATTTTCAGGCTTGATCTTTTGTTCATTTTGAAATGTCAATTCACGAACACCCATAAATTAATAACTCGTGAGTAATCAAGGTAAAAGAAAAGATTAGGCATAAAAAAAAGGCCGTCTGCTACAATGAAAGCGTGTTGGTGGGATTCTTCTTTCGTCAAAATGACAAAATTGGAGGTGAATCGTAAAGAATGAATAGCGCATTGCGTTTAGTAAAAATTAACCTCCTGTGATTAACAATACGTAAAACCGCCCTTAAATAAAAAGCATAAAAAACAACGAAAAAGCAAAGCGGCAGCAGTCCGCGAGTTGAGGCTGAAAGCCGAACGGCTCGGGCTGCGGAACGTAGTTTTAGCGGTAGTTTTTGCGCTTTTGATTTTCAGGCTTGATCTTTTGTTCGTCAGATCCTGAGCGCAGTCGAAGGGGTGATCAAGGTAAAAGAAAAGAATAGGCATGAAAAAAAAGGCCGTCTGCTACAATGAAAGCGTGTTGATGGGATTCTTCCTTCGTCAGAATGACAAAATTGGGGGCGAATCGTAAAGAATGAATAGCGCATTGCGTTTAGTAAAAACTAACCTCCTGTGATTAACAATACGTAAAACCTCCCTTAAATAAAAAGCATAAAAAACAACGAAAAAGCAAAGTGGCAGCAGTCCGCAAGTTGAGGACGTAGTCCGAACGGCTCGGGCTGTGGAGCGGCGCTTTGAGGTAGTTTTTGCGCTTTTGATTTTCAGGCTTGATCTTTTGTTTCTTTTGTATCAAGACAAAAGAAAAGAGTAACCTAGAAAAACGAAATCGTCTGCTAAAATGAAAAATATGTGGAGATGCTTCGTACATCAGCATGACAGAATGGAGAGTTGATAGCCGAAAGTCATCAGTATTCAGTTTAGAGTTTACGTTCACAATTTATAAAAAGAACTACTACGTATACGAATTCGGAAAAACCGCCCTTAAATTAAAAGCATAAAAAACAACGATAAAGCAAAGTGGCAGCAGTCCGCAAGTTGAGGACGCAGTCCGAGCGGCTCGGGCTGTGGAGCGGCGCTTTGAGGTAGTTTTTGCGCTTTTGATTTTCAGGCTTGATCTTTTGTTTCTTTTGCATCAAGGCAAAAGAAAAGAGTAACTTAGAAAAACGAAATCGTCTGCTAAAATGAAGGACATGTGGAGATGCTTCGTACCTCAGCATGACAGAATGGAGAGTTAATAGTCATCAGTATTCAGTTTAGAGTTTACGTTCACAATTTATAAATAGAACTGCTACGTATACGAATTCGAAAAAACGCCCTTAAATTAAAAACGTAAAAAAACAACGAAAAAGCAAAGTGGCAGCAGTCCGCAAGTTGAGGACGTAGTCCGAACGGCTCGGGCTGTGGTGCGGCGCTTTGAGGTAGTTTTTGCGCTTTTGATTTTCAGGCTTGATCTTTTGTTTCTTTTGTATCAAGACAAAAGAAAAGAGTAACCTAGAAAAACGAAATCGTCTGCTAAAATGAAAAATATGTGGAGATGCTTCGTACATCAGCATGACAGAATGGAGAGTTGATAGCCGAAAGTCATCAGTATTCAGTTTAGAGTTTACGTTCACAATTTATAAATAGAACTGCTACGTATACGAATTCGAAAAAACGCCCATAAATTAAAAACGTAAAAAAACAACGAAAAAACGGAGTGGCAGCAGTCCGCGAGTTGAGGAGGAAGCACAAACGGCTCGGGCTGCGGAACGTAGTTTTGAGGTAGTTTTTAAGTTTTTAATTTTTAGGCTTGATCTTTTGTTTCTTTTGAAATGTCAATTCACGAACACCAATAAATCAATAACTCGTGAGTAATCAAGACAAAAGAAAAGAACAAACATAAAGAGATACTTCGTCCCTCAGCACTACATAATAAAGAATTGCATGTCAAATGCTACAAGTGATTAGTCTTATGTTGTTGTCATTTAATTAAGAAAGTTATTTCTTCTCTACTTTTAGCACACAACCCAAAGATTCCAACACCAGCAAATAATGGTTTTGTTTGACTTCTTGAACAGTAGCCTCTTGATCTATAAATGGCCCAGATTCTAAAATAACTTTATCTCCTTTTCTCCACGTGTCAATAACAACATCAAATGTATCTGGGGCTGAAAGCCACTTCTGAATCGTTTCAATCTCTTTGTCTTTAACAATAGCAGGTTTCCCTAACCAGAACAAGTAGCGCACAACACCTGGAACATCAAAAACACTATTTCGCTCTTTTTCTGTAAGTCGAACAAAAATATAGGAATTGAACAAGGGTAGCTGTACCTTTTTTTTTCGATCAGACCATTGCGTAATTTTAGTAATTATTGGACAATAGGCATTAACTCCCATTTCCGTCAAACGTTCTGCTACTTTTTTTTCCGATTTTGGTTTGGTATACAGTACATACCAATTCATCATTACATCCATATCCATTGTACAATTCAAGAATGGACAAATATAATACTCCAATTGCGATAATACAGCAGTTGTAGTTGTTTTTTAAGATGAAAATACTGGGATTATGAACACCTCTTTACACATCTGGGGTTTAAGTAAAAAGTTTTCAGTTTTCAGTTTTCAGTAATTAGTCCTAAGTGCAGCGTGTTCAGTTTCAGGTTTAAAGTTTAAAGTTTCAGTTCACAGTTTACAGTTCACAACTTATAAATAGAACTGCTACATATACGAATTCGCAAAAACCGCCCTTAATTAAAAACGTAAAAAAACAACGAAAAAAACGCAGTGGCTGCAGTCCGCGAGTTGAGGGGAGAAAAGTGTTCCGTATTCAGTGCACAGTATTCAGTATTTGTCCTTATTTAAGAATTTTCAGTTTAAAGTTTAAGGTTTCAGGTCACAATTTATAAATAGAACTGCTACGTATACGAATTCGGGAAAAGCGCCCTTAAATAGAAAGTATAAAAAACAACGATAAAGCAAAGTGGCAGCAGTCCGCGAGTTGAGGCTGAAAGCCGAACGGCTCGGGCTGCGGAGCGACGCTTTGAGGTAGTTTTTGCGCTTTTGATTTTCAGGCTTGATCTTTTGTTTCTTTTGTATCAAGACAAAAGAAAAGAATAAACTCGAAAAACGAAATCGTCTGCTACAATGAAGAATATGTAGAGATGCTTCGTCCCTCAGCATGACAAAAGCTCTCCATAACTAAACAACCCCACAATCAAAACGAAAAATTTAATCGCTTGATTATTCCATAAACATGCATTAAAAAAATGTACCGAAAACAACTTCTTAAAAAAGTCTTTTCGGTACATTTTGATAAAGAGAAAACTATTACTCTAATAAATCAGAATTGCTTTTTTCTAATTCTGTATAAATATTTTTTACTTCTTGCGAGCTTTCTTTTTGTAAAATCAAATTGGCATTCTCTGTATGTACAAAAATTGCATTCTTCAACCCCACAAAAGCCGTATATACATCAGTTCCAATAACCATATTCCCATTACTATCAACAACCTGTCCTTTTGAAACCAAATAATCATAAACAGATTCAAAAGACCCTAAATCAGACCATTTAAACTCAGACGAAACCACTTTAATTTTCTTACTGCGTTCCATCACCGCATAATCCACACTAATAGAAGGAATAGCCATTGACAATTCTAAATCCAATTGCCCTGCTTTGTTGGCTTCCCAAACTTGCTTGGATTTTTCATATACTTCTGCATTATACAATTTCAACTCTTCTAAAAATACAGCAGCTTTAAAACAAAACATTCCACTGTTCCATAAAAAGTTACCATTCTTGATGAAATCTTTAGCAGACACTTTATTGGGTTTTTCTCTAAACGAAATTACATCATCTCCAGAGCGCTCTATATAGCCGTAACCTGTTTCGGGTTTAGTAGGAACAATTCCAAAAGTAACAATATATCCCTGTGATGCTTTTTCTACTGCTTCATTAATAGATTTTTCATAAGCTGTAGTGCCATCAATAATATGATCAGAGGGTGTAACGATTAAAATCGTATCTGGATCTGAAGCAAAGGCTGCAAAAGCAATTGCGGCAGAAGTATTTCTTGGAGTAGCTTCAATAATATCTACATAAGCTGTACCTGATTTATCTAAAACTTTTTTACTTAAATGACAATTATCTGTGTTTCCAACGACCATCACGGTGTCAGCCAAAGACCGGTTTCGATCTACGGTCATTTCAAACAAAGACTTACCATCAAACAAATCCAAATATTGTTTGGGTTGGCTTTTACGTGATAAAGGCCATAGCCTGCTTCCCACTCCTCCTGTAAGGATTACATGTGTAACTGAATTTGCATTTTTCATAGTTAAAGTATATTTAATTGGTAATCTTTATTTTTTTTCGAATAATACTAAACTTTATTCTTTCAAACACCTCACATTTACAGCGATTTTTAACCCTTACAAACGTCCATCAGCTCGCTCTCCTAAAATGCCTTTCACATCATATAGCAAACTTTTTTCACATTGCAAAGAAGAAAAATCCAGATCTATAAAAACAGTATGTGCTACCCCCAATACCACAGCATCAAAACGTTCTGTTGGTAAAGTAGTTGTAGTGGTTAAATTGTATTCTCTTGCCACCTCAACAGGGTTTGCCCATGGATCATAAATTGTAATTTGAATGCCATAATCAGCTAAAGCCTTTATAACATCCACAATCTTAGTATTGCGTACATCAGGACAATTCTCTTTAAAAGTAATGCCTAACATCAATAATCTAGCGCCATTGACAATAACTCCTTTTTTAATCATGAGCTTCACCACTTGCGAGGCCACATAATCTCCCATACTGTCATTCAAGCGGCGTCCTGCCAAAATAATTTCGGGATGGTAGCCAAACTCTTGTGCGCGTTGTGCCAAATAATACGGATCAACACCAATGCAATGCCCGCCTACCAATCCAGGTTTGAAAGGTAGAAAATTCCATTTGGTTCCTGCTGCTTCTAGCACTGCTTGAGTATCTATTTGCATCAAGTTGAAAATTTTTGCCAACTCATTTACAAATGCAATGTTGATATCCCGCTGGGAATTCTCGATTACTTTTGCCGCCTCAGCCACTTTTATGGATGGGGCCAAGTGTGTGCCTGCAGTTATCACCGATTGATACAATTCATTTACTTTCTGACCAATGACAGGAGTCGAACCTGATGTCACTTTCAGAATTTTTTCAACCGTATGCTCTTTGTCGCCTGGATTAATTCGTTCTGGAGAATACCCCGCAAAAAAGTCCACATTGAATTTCAATCCAGACTTTTTTTCCAATACAGGAACACATTCCTCCTCGGTCACACCAGGATATACCGTTGATTCATAAATGACAATATCTCCTTTTTTTAAAACTGAACCTACCGTTTCGCTGGACTTAAACAAAGGTGTTAAATCAGGTCTATTATTCTTATCTACGGGAGTTGGCACGGTAATGATAAAATAATTACAATCGGCTATAGCTGCTATATCCGCTGTGCAATACAGTCCGTTTTCATCACTTGGTGCGGTTCGCAAAACCTGTTGCAATGTAGTATCATCTATTTCTAAAGTACTATCAGTGCCCGCAGACAGACTTGCTATACGTGACTGATTGATATCAAAACCTACAACAGAGTACTGGGTAGCAAACAATCTTGCCAAAGGAAGACCGACATACCCCAAACCAATAACCGCTATTTTTATATGTTCGCTCAACTTATTCTTAACTATTTATTATTTAAAAGTACGCTTTTTAGCGTTGCCATACTCGGCTTTATGTTTTTTTAGGGTTGCGCTTTCGCATCATTCATTGCTTTTCCTTTAAGAAAAAACTCAAAAGGCAGTTCCCTTTTATTATTACTTTCGAAAAAAAAGCCTTAAAAACTATTTCAATTTAGTTTCTTGGTACACAAATGTAGCTAAAATAAGGTCTATTTCTGATACCGTTCAACGATGCTTTATGCTGCTTGGTGTCTACAAAAGAACAAACAACCGTTTAGGAGCCGATTCCTTGGTACACAAATCCAATGGCACGAAGTTGTGCTGCATCCAGCACATTACGTCCATCAAAAATAAATGCTGGTTTCTGCATCCCGTCAAATATTTTTTGCCAATCATAATTCGCAAATTCATCCCACTCGGTAAGAATAGCTATCGCATGGGCATTTGCACAAGCCTCATAAGGATTTGAAAAAGTAGTCACACACTCGGTATTTTGCTCAGGACTGCGTGTTTCTAAATAATTAAGATCCTCTAGTATCTTTTTAGAGGATACTTTTGGATCGTACACTGCTATTTTTGCATGCTCATTGATCAAATCATCGGCTACAAATATCGCTGCCGATTCTCTAGTATCATTGGTGTCTTTCTTGAAAGCCCAACCCAAAAAAGTAATTTTTTTATCAGAAACCGTATTGTACAGTGTTTGTACAATACCATTAGAGAAACGTCTTTTTTGATGATCGTTCATGATGATTACTTGTTCCCAATAATCGGCTACCTCATGCAATCCGTATGATTTAGCAATGTATACTAAATTCAAAATGTCTTTTTGAAAACAAGAACCGCCAAAACCAACTGAAGCTTTTAAGAATTTAGGTCCAATCCTACTGTCCATTCCTATTGCTTTAGCCACTTCATTAATATCAGCACCTGTTTTCTCACAGAGTTCAGACATGGCATTTACAGATGATATTCGCTGTGCCAAAAATGCATTGGCAGTAAGCTTAGATAACTCAGAAGACCATACATTTGTAGTTAATATTTTTTCTAAAGGGACCCAATTAGAGTAAACTTGAACCAGTGCCTCCATTGCCTTTTTCCCTTCTGGAGTAGCGTCACCACCAATTAAGATACGATCTGGCTGCAATAAATCAGTTACGGCCGTACCTTCCGCTAAAAACTCAGGGTTGGAAAGAATTTGAAACTGAACCCCGTTTCCGGTATGATCTAAAATACTTTTGATAGCCTCTGCCGTTCGAACCGGAAGTGTTGATTTTTCGACAACAATTTTATTATCTTTAGCTACGCGTGCAATTTGTCGTGCACACAATTCTATGTATTTCAAATCAGCCGCCATTCCCTTCCCTTTACCATAGGTTTTGGTAGGGGTGTTTACAGAGATAAATATGATTTGTGCTTCATCAATAGCTTGTTCCACTGCCGTAGAAAAAAATAAATTTCTACCTCGAGCGGTAGCAACTATTTCGCTCAAACCAGGTTCGTAAATAGGTATATTATCCGTATTGGGGTCGTTCCAAGCGGCAATTCGCTCTTCATTCAAATCCACAACGGTTACTTGTATATGGGGACATTTTTGTGCAATTACAGCCATGGTAGGACCACCTACATACCCTGCTCCAATGCAACAAATTTTTGTAATTTCCATTCTTTATCTATTAAGCGCTTATTTTAATTTTCTTTTTTATTTTTTTTGAAGTTTGAGAAGATTCTATTTTCTCTACTCCATCTTATTTTAGATGCTCCCAATACCACCCCACTGCCTCTTGCAAGCCTTTTTGCAATGAAAATTGCGGATTGTAGTGCAATAATCGTTGTGCTTTTTCAATGCTAGCCAAAGAGTGCGGAATATCTCCTGCGCGGTTAGGACCATATTCCACTGCTATATTCTCGATTTCAGGATCATACACCGATAAATACTGTTTTAAATAAGTGACCAAATTATTCAACGTATTCCTATCCCCGAAAGCAGTATTGTATACCGTATTAACGGCTTCTGGATTTTGTGTGAGCATGGCCAACTCATTCATTTGTATCACATTATCAATATACGTGAAATCTCTAGAATAGTTACCATCTCCATTTATTTTAGGACTTTCGTGTTGCATCAACTGCATAACAAACTTAGGAATCACAGCAGCATAAGCGCCATTAGGGTCTTGTTTCCTCCCAAAAACATTGAAATAACGCAAGCCTATCGTTTCTAAACCGTATGATTTGCTAAATATTTCGGCATACAATTCGTTGACATATTTAGTAATAGCATAAGGTGACAAAGGCTTTCCGATAGTTCCCTCTACTTTTGGAAGGCCTTCTGAGTCTCCATAGGTAGACGAGCTGGCTGCATACACAAAACGTTTTACTTTATGATCTCGAGCAGCGACTAACATATTCAAAAAACCAGAAACATTTACTTCATTACTGGTAACAGGATCGTTTAATGATCTTGGTACCGAGCCTAAAGCAGCTTGGTGCAACACATAATCCACTCCGTTTACGGCTTCCATACAAGTGATTGCGTTACGAATATCACCTTCTATCAATTGAAAACTAGGATTATTCAAACAGTTTTTTAAATTATGCAGGTGTCCCGTGGCAAAATTGTCCAAACATACTACTTGGTACTTTTTATCTAAAAAATACTCGCATAAGTTAGATCCAATAAAACCCGCTCCACCGGTAACCAATATCTTTTTTTGCACTTCGTTTGCCATGCTATATTTTATTTCACTGCTATTATACGTTGTTCTTTTTGGCAATGTCTTTTATTTTTTGGAACCAACTTTTTGGCTTTTCCTCTTCATAATAAGATTTATCATAAGAGCCATAACCGTAGCCATAGCCTGTTCCGTATTTAGCTTTGTTTTCTTGACCGTTTAAGATGATACTTGTATTGTTCAATTCCCCGCGCTTAATGCGGTTATTCAATAAAGAAATCATGTCTTTTTTAGTGTAATTTTGACGAACGATATATAAAGTCACATCACAATATTGTGCCAATTCAAGCGCATCAGAAACCAATCCTACTGGTGGCGTATCCAATATTATATAATCGTATTCTTGCTTTAAAGCGTTAATCAATTCCTCCATACCCTGACTTATGATCATTTCTGAGGGGTTGGGTGGTATTGGTCCGGATAATATTACGTCTAAATAGGGTATGTGCGTTTTATTGACAATCTCTTGAATTGATTTTTGCTTGATAATATAATTCACTACACCTACTTCATTTGACAAATTAAACTCTACTGCGAGTCTAGGTTTACGTAAATCTAACCCAATTATAACAGTCTTTTTTTCGCTCAAGGCAAAAACCGTGGCGATGTTTATGGAACAAAACGTTTTTCCTTCACCACTTATTGAAGAGGTAATCATCAACGTTTTAGCACCATCGACATTTTGTTGTTTGTACAAAAACTGCAAGGAAGATCGAATGGCTCTAAAGGATTCTGACAATGCTGATTTTGGTTTGTCGAAAACTGCCAAGTTAGATTTCTCTTTATTGACCCCAACCACTCCTATCAATGGAATCTTGGTCATCTTATTAACATCATCGCTATTTTGAATAGCGTCATTAATAAAGAAAATAAAAAAAACGGCTATTAACGGAATCAAGATTCCAAGGAAAAGTGCCAAAATATAATTTACAGATGTTTTAGGCCCCACTAATCCACCACCCACATCTTTAGCAGGATCTATAAAATGGATGTCTGATAAATTGGCTGCTTTCACAATATCAGCCTCCGAGCGTTTTTGTAGAAAAGTATTGTATATGTTGTCACTCAAGTCATACTTTCTTTTTATTTTTATAAGTTCTTGTTGGTCATCGGGTAGTTTTTTAATAGTACCTTCTGTAGCATTGATCTTACTGCTTACTAAAGCCAAATCATACTGTAAAGAAGATTTAGCTGTGATGATATTTTCGAGCAACACCCTTTTTACAGCGTCCATTTGGCTATCAAACTCTTGAAAAATCTTTTCGCTTTTGACCGCATAGGCCATTTCAGACCTTTGCGTAGACAATGCAATTAATTTGGAAACATTTACTACTATGTTAGGATCATCAATTCCTGCCACAGATGGTGCTGGTAGTTTTGCGTAATTCACACTGTTATTTAAATAAGATTTAAGAGAATTGTAATAAACAATCTTACGATTGATTTCATCTTTCTTAACATCATATCCCAGGATTTGTTCCGAGAATTTAGTACCACCATCCTCAACATCGTAAATATTTTTTCCTTTTCGAAACGACTTTAGTTCATTACCCGTTTCTTTAAGTTGAGACTCCATGGCTATCAAGATACTGTCTATAAAAGCAATAGTATTTGTTGCAAATTTATTTTTACTATCCAACTGTCTTTTAATTAACATCTTGACTGTAGCATTCAAATATTCAACCAAGCGGGCTTTATTAGTTCCTTGCATGCTCAAAGTAATAATTGACCCTGCTTTTTCATTGGTTTGAACGTTAATTCCTTTGTATGCGGAAACTGTTCCGTCAAAATCATTGAATTGAACAAAATATTCATTTCCCTTGTACATTCCTGGATTTTCGTTTAGTTCCAATTGCCAGTTGAGGAAAGGCAAAACTACTTTTTGTCCTACTTTATATCGCTTTACAAACTCACCAGCAACTACATTAGTATTGCCATACGTGTGGGTATCGTATTGAATAACCCCTACGCTTGTGTTTTCAAAAGGAATTTTGATTTCATATTCATTCTCAGTCAAAAATTTAATACTGATTCGTTGACCTGCCAGTTGACCTTTGGTTTTGTCAATACGTACAAAAAAAGGAACCACTCCATAGGCATCTGTAAAATTATATTCCCCTTGAACTAAATAACTAATGTAGTACTGCAATTGATCTACTACGAGCTCATTGTGAGATCTGGATTGTAATGTAGTGGCAATGGTTTGTACTTGATCTGAGGTGCCTCCCCAATTGAAGACCAAACTCGTATTTGAGGTAAACAGAGGATTACTTTCTTCTTTAATGGCAATCATGGTTTCCATGCCATAGATTTTCTCTTTTCGGATGTTGACTTGATAAGCAATAGTCAATGCGATAGCTAAACTGATTAAAAACCAACGCCAATAGCTGCCAATTTTTATCAGAAAGCCTTTAAAATCAAAACTGACTTGGTTTTCGAAAATTGAAAAATCCTTAATGTCTAACATGTATCTTGTGCCTAATTAATTTCTTAACAATAAAAAAGTAGTTGTTGCTAATGACAACAAAGTGATAATCGTTCCTAAAGATTCTATACCCGTTTTCCCGGTTCCCCACGTTTTCTGTTTGAGCGGTTTGACATAAATATAGTCATTGGGTTGCAAATAAAAATAAGGAGATTGCATGACATTAATATCAGTAAGATCAATATCAGCCATTTGTACTCCGGTAGGCGTTTTTCGGATTACAGTAACAGCCTTCCTGTCTCCTGTTATGGTAATATCTCCTGCATTAGCAATGGCTTCCATAATATTTACCTGCTCTTGGAATAATATTTTGGTACCTGGAGCACCTATTTCTCCATTCATAGTAAAACGCAAACCTGCTAATTTAACGGTTACAAAAACATTGGCTTCTTTAGTAAAATAGTCGGATAAAAGTTGTTTCTCTATTCGAAGTCGAATGTCATCAAGGGTGTGCCCAATAACATTTAGCTCTCCCAAAACCGGAATGCGAATGTTTCCATGGTCATCTACCGTAAATCCATCAAAATACAAGCCTGCATCAGACTGACTTGGTTTTCCCCCATCATTTGCAATCGTAAAAATAGATGCTAGCTTTGGATCAATGGTTTTTATAGAAATGCTCAACACATCATTTACTTGCAAACGGTAAGGCTTTGAAGCCACCATAGCAATAGGAACTTCTACTGATCTATCTTTTTTTTGCAAATAAATTAAATCCTGCGTAGAAATGCATGACGTCATCAAAACACTGACTAACAATATTAAACAGCCTACAAATTTGTTCATTATTACTATTTTTATCCACAAATATAGCTTTTCATTTACGATATAAAAAGCCTCCTTATGGGATTGCGTTTATTAATTATTTTTTAATGATTTCTCAAAAGGTACACGATGTAAAATACTGCGTCCCAACGTCACTTCATCAGCATATTCTAATTCATCACCCACAGCTATCCCTCTAGCAATAGTAGAAACTATGATGTTGCTCGATGCAATTTGCTTGAAAATATAAAAATTGGTTGTATCCCCTTCCATAGTAGAGCTCAAGGCAAATATAATTTCCTGCACGGCGCCCGATTTGACCTTTTCAACCAATGCTGTAATATGCAACTGGCTGGGACCAACACCGTCAATAGGAGAGATTTTCCCCCCCAAAACATGGTAAATACCTCTAAACTGATTGGTATTTTCAATAGCCATAACATCTCTAATATCCTCTACCACACAAATCACCTCATGGTTTCTACTAGTATTAGAGCAAATCTCACACAGATCACTATCCGAAATGTTATTACAACTCACACAGTATTTGATATCGCCTCTCATGGATACTAGGGCTTGCGCCAAAAATCCAGTTTGCTCTTTAGGCTGTTTTAACAAATGCAAGACCAATCGCAATGCCGTTCGCTTCCCAATACCTGGAAGTTGCGACATTTCGTTGACTGCCTTTTCTAAAAGTTTTGATGAAAATTCCATACCTGCAAATGTAGCAATTTGTTTATTTGTTCCGCGCCATTATTCCCGATTCCTAAACTTTGGCCAAGCTATAATCGTGGTTTTATTTTTGCATCAATACACAGCGAAAAAATAAAAAAATACAAGAGCTTGCTTTACACTCCATTTGTCAATATCCAACTATTTAAAGTTTAATGACATTGTCTCATTGGCTTAAAGCCAAAAAAAGAATTACATAGTAAGTGGTTATTTCATACTTTTCACGCAAATAGTATTCTTTTAACCGTCTTAATTGCGGATCGTATCGAGAGACAAACCTGAAGCGGACAATCTTTAAGCTATCAAAGGCGTATTAAGAATCTATTTTTTTGATTAAAAGCGGTTTAATAACCGATTAGGGAAATCAAAATCAATAAAACTTACGGATATTAATACTGATTGGTAGCCAATAAAACTAGTGTACAAGCCACTTCTACCTTAATATTGTTCAATTGTAACAACTGGTAAAACTCGGGATTCTCTGTTCCTGGATTAAAAATGACACGTTTGGGTTGTGCCTCAACTATATAATTGTAATAATCGCGTTGACGTGTTGGGTTAAGATATAACGTAACAGTGTCTATGTTTTTAAGTGGAATTGCTTTCGTTTGGATTTTAATTCCAGCTACTTCTCCTGCATTTTGTCCTACTGCTAGTACTGAATGTCCTTTTTCAACTAACTGCTGTACTGCTTTGAACGCGTAACGATCCGTTTTTGTCGTGGCACCCAGTACCAATGTTTTTTTATTCTTCATCCTTATCATCCTTTTATGAGTGACAAAAGTAAGCAAAAAGGTTCACCTTATGTAGTGATTATGGTAATTGTTACGTTGCAATAAAAAAACATTACGCTAACAGTCCCAAACAAAAAATGAGTATTTTTGTAGTATTAAATAACAATTATGGATCTCTTTATTTATCTTTTTGTCGCGCTTTTCTCTGTATTGAACCCTATAGGTACCGTTCCTATTTTTGTGGGCCTGACTCAAAATGATCCCAAAAAAGAACGGTCGCGCATTTCTTTATGGACAGCCATATACGTTTTCATTATCTTGATAGTTTCCTTTTTTATAGGACAATATGTTTTGCTTTTTTTTGGAATCAGCATTGATGCCCTTCGCATTGCAGGAGGCCTTATCATTGTAAGTTCTGGATTTTCGTTGCTCTCTGGTAAGTTTACCAAAAAAAGAGGAATCAACAAAAAAGCCGAAACGGAAGCGCAACAGCGAAACGATATTGCCCTAACCCCACTTGCCATCCCAATGCTGGCTGGCCCAGGATCCATATCGCTCCTGATTGCTTTTTATCAAGAACACAACAGCACCACAGAAATCATCATTTCTACGCTAGCTATTTTAGCCATTGCAGTAACTATTTTTATCATTTTACGCAGCGCCCATTACCTTGCCAAAATATTAGGTGCTTCTGGGATTATTGCTATTTCCAGAATTGTAGGCTTTATTGTAATCGCCATTGGAATACAATACATTGTAAGCGCTATCATAAACATCATTAAAGTGAATCTTTCATAAAAAAAAGAAGCGGATCATTCAGTGAATGATCCGCTTCTTTTTTAAAGAATTTTTTTAGCTTCTTGGCAAGAAAATCTCAGCCATCATACATCGGGCGCTTCCGCCACCACAAGCTTCAATGGTATCTAGACTTGAACTCAGTATTGTAGCATGCTTTTCTAGTTGCGCCACTTGCTTCTCTGTAAGCGCTTGATGAGCAGCAGCACTCATTATCAAGAATCTTTTACCAGCAGCTCCTTGCACTTCAAGCATGTTTCCTGCAAAACTATTCATTTGGTCTTCGGTTATTAAGACAACCTCTTTATTGTTTTCTTTTAAATTATCCAGAACCATTTTGCGCTCTTTTTTGTCGTCTATACAATCCGCACAAATTACTGCGAAGGTTTCGCCCAAACACATCATGACATTGGTATGGTAAATCAATTTTCTTTCGCCATCAACCGTTTGAAACGCTTCAAAAAGAACTGGAGCATAATCAAAATCTTCACAGAACTCAATAAACAATTCCTCATCTGCACGAGGAGATAAAGCACAATACGCTTTAGAATTGGTTCTATCCAAAAGAATACTACCCGTACCTTCTAAGAAAAAACCATCCTCTTCTGCTGATGTGTAATCTACTATATTTTGTATGACAAAACCTTTATCTTCTAACAAATCTAATAGGTCCTCACGGCGTTCTTGACGTCTGTTCTCTGCAAACATTGGATACAAAGCTACATCTCCATTTTCATGAAAAGAAATCCAGTTGTTTGGAAAAATACTATCTGGCGTATCTGGATCTAGCGTATCGTTGACTACGGTAACATCTATACCTACAGCAACCAATTTGGCTACAAAATCATCAAATTCTTGCTGTGCTTTCGCATTTACTGTTGCCGGTAATAAGCCATCTAGAACTTTTTGATAGTAATTATTCACAGCCGTTTGCTCGTTCATTCTAAAAGCTACGGGCCTAATCATCAAGATGGAATTGGTAGTTTGTTTCATGTATTTTTAGTTTAAAGTTGAGTTGTTTAAAGTTGAATATTACATTCTGTTCCACTTTAAACTTCTAAACAAATATTTATTCTCTAATTAAAGGTAAGGTAGAACATCGCAACAAGCCTTCTTGTTTTGCAATCTCGGCATACGGAATTTCTTCTACTGTAAAGCCGTTTTCTCGAAGCCAATTGTTGAGTCTCGTAAAATTTCGTTCCGAAACTACAACACGAGTATCAATTGAAAAAACATTGGAGTTCATGTGGTACATTTCTTCTCGGGTTAAATGAAAAAGATTTTCTTTACCAAAAAGATCTACAAGAAACATATAATCGGCTTCTTCTCTAAACCCGTTTTTGTAGATAATTCCTTTATTATTTCCCAAAGGCTGAAAACAACAATCCAAATGTAAAGCATTGTCTCGAGCTTCAATTTTTGATTTTACCAAATCAAAAGCTTTCACCTTTTTATGCGGAAATAACTCTGTGATGTATTGCACCCCTAACAAATTAGTACGCGCCGTAATATAATCTTTGTAATCACTACCCTTGTATGTCCCAATGAAAATATAGTCATCCCATAACACAACGTCTCCGCCTTCGATATGCACTTCTTCTGGTGGTCGTACTACGTTTTCTGGATTTATTTGATCAATAATATATTGAATTGCATCGAGCTCTCGCTCCCTGTCTGGTAAAATATTAGATTTGATAAAGGTGTTTTCAATTACAAAACCAATATCTCTAGAAAAAATTTGGTTGTAATTCTCAATCATTTCAGGTCGATATACTTGCACGTCATACTTCTCCAACACCTGCTTGAAAGCATCCATTTCCTGTACCATATCTTGCTCTAGTGGATACGTACCTGCTAGAATATGCTCTAGTGATTTTGGATCATAAGCCTCGTCTGCTGTTGGCGTTGGTCCATTGTGAAGTGCTGATCCCAGTACTACAGCACGGAGTCTTGCTGTTTCATTTGTAACATTAATTGGTAACATGTGTGTTTTCCCTTTTTAGCAAATATAAAAAAAGCTTCACTAAATAGTGAAGCTTTTAAAGTGTTTTTATCTTTTATCTGCGGTAACAAAATCGCGTAATGGATGACCTGTATATACTTGTCTTGGTCTACCTATAGGCTCTTTATTTTCACGCATTTCTTTCCATTGTGCAATCCATCCTGGCAAACGTCCTATGGCAAACATTACCGTGAACATATCTGTAGGAATGCCTAAAGCTCTGTAAATAATTCCAGAATAAAAATCTACGTTAGGGTATAAATTTCTAGATTTGAAATACTCGTCTTCTAGAGCTGACTCTTCCAGTTTTTTAGCAATAGCTAGAATTGGATCTTCAACTCCTAAAGTTGCTAAAACTTCATTGGCTGCTTTTTTGATGATTTTGGCTCTTGGATCAAAGTTTTTATACACTCTGTGACCAAATCCCATCAAACGGAATGGATCATTTTTGTCTTTGGCTTTAGCCATATACTTATCTGCATCACCACCTGTCGCATGAATTTCTTCTAGCATTTCAAGTACTGCTTGATTAGCCCCTCCATGTAACGGACCCCATAATGCTGATACTCCAGCTGAGATAGAAGCAAACAATCCTGCATGAGAAGAACCTACCATTCTTACCGTAGAAGTTGAACAATTTTGCTCGTGATCTCCGTGAAGAATAAATAATTTGTCTAACGCATCAATAACAATTGGATTTGCTTTGAAAGGCTCTGTAGGCAATTCAAACATCAAACGCATGAAATTCTCTACATATCCTTTTGTATTATCATAATAATTCAAAGGATAACCCATGCTTTTTCTGTACGTCCAAGTTGCAATCACAAGGAATTTACCCATGGTTTTGCAAACTGCCTCATACATTTCTTTTTCATTATCAACATTAACCGATTTAGGGTTAAATGCTGTCAAAGCACTAGTTAAAGCAGATAAAACGCCCATTGGGTGAGCTGTTTTTGGAAAACCGTCGATGATGTTTTTCATCTCTTCGTTTACCAAGGTATATTTTCTAATATCCGTTTCAAACTGAGCCAACTGTTCTTTACTTGGTAATTCTCCAAAAATTAAAAGATAAGATACCTCTAGAAAATCAGCTTTATCTGCAAGATCTTCAATGGCATATCCTCTATAACGAAGAATTCCTAATTCTCCATCAAGAAAAGTAATTTCACTTTTACAAGATCCTGAATTTTTGTACCCTGGATCAATAGTAATGATACCAGATAAATCACGTAATTTGTTAATATCAATGGCTACTTCATTCTCACTTCCAACTACAACAGGAAGTTCAAACTTTTTTCCATCAATTTCTAATGTGGCTATTTTTGACATAATATAATTGGAAATAAACTTTTAAAATAATAATTTCCCAAATCTATGAAATTTAACACTAATTAAAAAGAGAATACCAGAATGAAATTGTTAAATATTATACAAAAAGCCACTCACAAAAAGTGAATGGCTTTCCATCATTTAGCAAAAAAGCTATTATTTTATTTTAAAAGCATTCTTTCCAGGAAAATAAGCAGATGTACCCAATTCCTCTTCAATGCGCAACAATTGATTGTACTTTGCCATACGATCAGACCTAGAGGCTGATCCTGTTTTAATTTGTCCACAGTTTAATGCTACAGCTAAGTCAGCAATAGTATTATCCTCTGTTTCTCCAGAACGGTGTGACATTACCGAAGTATATCCTGCATTCTTAGCCATATTTACAGCAGCAATCGTTTCTGTTAAAGTCCCAATTTGGTTTACTTTAATCAATATTGAATTCGCAATACCTTTTTCAATACCTGTTGACAAGCGCTCTACATTGGTAACAAACAAATCGTCACCTACCAGTTGCACTTTGTCGCCTATTTTTTCGGTAAGCAATTTCCAACCGTCCCAGTCGTTTTCATCCATACCATCTTCAATAGATATAATTGGATATTTAGCAACCAATTCGGCTAAATATTCAACTTGCTCAGCAGATGTTCTTACTTTACCAGCCTCTCCTTCAAACTTTGAGTAATCGTATTTTCCGTTTACATAAAATTCTGCAGCAGCACAATCTAAAGCGATCATGATTTCATCGCCAAAAGAATAACCCGCAGCTTCAACTGCTTTTTTAATGGTATCCAAAGCATCCTCTGTTCCGCCAGCAAGATTTGGTGCAAAACCACCTTCATCCCCTACTGCTGTTGAAAGACCTCTATCATGTAAAACCTTTTTCAAACTATGAAAAATCTCCGTTCCCATTTGCATGGCTTGTGAAAAAGTAGTTGCTTTCACCGGGAAAATCATAAACTCTTGAAATGCAATAGGTGCATCAGAGTGCGATCCACCGTTTATAATATTCATCATTGGTACCGGCAACGTATTCGCCGAAACACCACCCACGTAACGATATAATGGCAATCCAAGTTCATTTGCCGCTGCTTTAGCTACAGCCAAAGAAACACCAAGAATAGCATTGGCACCCAAACTAGATTTATTAGGAGTTCCGTCTAAGTCAATCATCATTTGATCAATCTGATTTTGTTCAAATACAGATACACCAACAAGTTCTTCAGCAATTACAGTATTTACATTCTTCACTGCATTCATAACTCCTTTTCCAAGATACGCTTTACCACCATCTCGTAACTCAACAGCTTCATGCTCTCCGGTTGAAGCTCCTGATGGAACTGCAGCTCTACCCAATACACCATTATCTGTAATTACATCTACCTCAATAGTAGGGTTCCCTCTTGAATCAAAAATTTGTCTCGCGTGAATTTTTATAATAATACTCATAAACTGAATTTTTTAAATTTTACATTACAAATATATTCTAAGTTTTGGAATGATTTTATGAAAATAATGAATGTTATTAACGAAAACGTTATAATTTGATTTCCAAAGAATCAATTTAACAACTTAAACAGCATGTCAAGTCAATTGCTTGTATTTTTAATCTCTCACTGAAAGTACGAAACAAGAAACGGGTTTGACTTTATAAATGTCAAACCCGTTTTTTAATTCGAAATAAAAATAAATTTATCCCTTTAAGCTATCAATAAATTGATCAAATAAATAAGAAGAATCATGTGGTCCCGGGCTAGCCTCAGGATGGTATTGAACTGAAAAACAATTTTTGTTTCTCATACGCATTCCTGCAACTGTTCCGTCGTTAAGATGTACATGTGTAATTTCAAGCGCATCGTTAGCATCAAGATCTTCTTTACTAACTGCAAAACCATGATTTTGCGAAGTAATTTCACCTTTTCCAGTAACTAAGTTTTTAACAGGATGATTGATCCCTCTATGCCCATTAAACATTTTATAAGTCGAAATCCCATTCGCTAAACCAATTATTTGGTGTCCCAAACATATCCCGAATAATGGAGCATTTGCCTCCAAAATATCTTTCGCAACTTTAATAGCACTTGCTAATGGTTCCGGATCTCCAGGTCCATTAGAAAGGAAATAACCGTCAGGATTGAAAGACTTTAAATCCTCAAAAGTGGCATCATATGGAAACACTTTGATATAGCAATCTCTTTTAGCAAAATTGCGTAGAATATTTTTCTTAATACCTAAATCTAAAGCAGCAATTTTATATTTTGAATTTTCGTCTCCATAAAAGTAAGGGACAGTAGTAGACACTCTAGAAGCCAACTCTAATCCTTTCATATCAGGGACATTAGCCAAAGCTACTTTTAAATCTTCAACCGCTGTTCCATCTGTACAAATGACAGCATTCATGGCACCATTATCTCTGATATAGTTAACTAAAGCTCTTGTATCCACATCCGAAATACAAATCAGGTTTTGCTTCTTGAAATAATCTTCCAAACTTTCTGAAGCATCTGCTCGAGAATAGTTGAAACTGAAATTCTTGCAAATCAAACCAGATATTTTAATAGATTCTGATTCTACTTCGTTTTCATTTACACCATAATTACCAATGTGAGCATTGGTAGTAACCATTAACTGTCCAAAATATGATGGATCAGTAAAAATCTCTTGATATCCAGTCATGCCCGTATTAAAGCAAACTTCTCCAAAAGTAGTTCCGCTAATCCCGATTGATTTCCCATGAAAAATAGTTCCATCACTTAGTAAAAGGATTGCAGATTGTCGTGTTGTGTATTTCATTAGTATAGTGTTTGTGTAATATACTAACCTAAGTTAGCATGTATTGATAATAAATACTTCATGAAGAAGTACAACTATTCACCCCTTTATAACATCAATTATAAAATTATAAAAAGGATAAAAAAAAAGGATAAACTATAAATAGTTTATCCTTGATTTTATTGAATCATTATTTTCATAATTACTCAGCAGTATCAGTAGTAGAATCCGTTTCAGCAACAGGAGCTTCAGTAGCCTCATCAGCTTTTTTAGCTTTTCCACCACGACGGCTTTTAGCTTTTTTCACTTCTTTTTTACCACCATTGTAAAGTTCATTAAAATCAACAAGCTCGATCATTGCCATATCAGCATTATCTCCCAAACGATTTCCAACTTTAATGATACGTGTGTATCCACCTGGACGGTCTCCTACCTTAGCAGCTACATCTCTGAATAAATCAGTTACAGCATATTTACTACGTAAGTAAGCAAAAACAATACGACGATTGTGAGTCGTATCCGCTTTAGATTTTGTTATTAATGGCTCAACAAATTGTTTAAGCGCTTTTGCTTTAGCAACAGTAGTATTAATACGTTTGTGCTCAATAAGAGAACAAGCCATATTAGCTAACATAGATTTTCTATGAGCTGTCTGTCTGCTTAAGTGATTGAATTTTTTTCCGTGTCTCATGACGTGTTTTTTTTAAACCTTCATCTTGCTACAATCCTCTTTGGAGAGCAAAATACGAAGTGGTTTATTCTTTATCTAATTTGTATTTTGCTAAGTCCATACCGAAGTTCAAATTTTTAACTGCAACAAGTTCATCAAGTTCAGTTAAAGATTTTTTACCAAAATTTCGGAATTTCATTAAATCATTTTTATTGAAAGATACTAAATCACCAAGTGTATCAACTTCAGCCGCTTTCAAGCAATTTAATGCTCTAACAGAAAGATCCATATCAACAAGCTTAGTTTTAAGCAACTGTCTCATGTGTAATGACTCTTCATCATAAGATTCTGTTTGTGCAATTTCGTCAGCCTCGAGTGTAATTCTTTCATCAGAAAACAACATAAAGTGATGAATCAAAACTTTAGCTGCTTCAGTAAGCGCATCTTTAGGATTAATAGAACCATCAGTTTTAATTTCAAAAACTAATTTTTCGTAATCCGTTTTTTGCTCTACACGGAAGTTTTCAATAGCATACTTAACATTTTTAACAGGCGTAAAAATGGAGTCTGTAAAAATAGTACCTATTGCAGCATTCTGCTTCTTGTTTTCTTCAGCTGGAACATAGCCTCTACCTTTTTCAATAGTTAAATCGAAATTAAGTTTGATTTTGCTATCTAAATTACAAATTACAAGATCTGGATTTAGAACTTGAAAACCTGAAATAAATTTTTGAAAATCACCAGCAGTTAACTGATCTTTACCTGAAACAGAAATAGTAACTGATTCATTATCTATATCTTCTATTTGACGTTTGAAACGTACTTGCTTAAGATTAAGTATAATTTCGGTAACGTCTTCAACAACTCCTGAAATAGTAGAAAACTCATGATCTACACCTTCAATGCGAACAGATGTAATTGCATAACCTTCTAATGCAGAAAGCAAAACTCTTCTAAGTGCATTACCAACGGTCAATCCGTATCCTGGTTCTAAAGGTCTAAATTCAAATTTACCTTCAAAATCGGTTGAATCGATCATGATAACTTTATCGGGCTTCTGAAAATTAAATATTGCCATAAATTTCGACTAAGTCAATTATTATTTGTTGTACAACTCTACGATTAATTGTTCTTTAATGTTTTCTGGAATTTGAAGTCTTGCAGGAACAGATACAAAAGTACCTTCTTTAAGATCACTATTCCATGTAATCCATTCATAAACATGACTTGAATTAGATAAAGAACGTTCGATAGCCTCTAATGATTTAGATTTTTCACGAACAGCAACTTTATCACCAGGCTTAAGGTGGTAAGAAGGAATATTTACAACTTCACCATTTACAGTAACGTGTCTGTGAGAAACTATTTGACGAGCACCTCTTCTAGAAGGAGCAATACCCATTCTAAAAACAACGTTATCTAATCTTGCTTCACATAATTGTAATAAAACTTCACCAGTAACTCCTTTAGTAGCTGATGCTTTTTCGAATAAGTTTCTGAATTGTTTTTCTAAAATTCCATAAGAATATTTAGCTTTTTGCTTTTCCATTAACTGAACAGCATACTCAGACTTTTTTCCTCTTTTTTTAGCCATCCCGTGTTGTCCAGGAGGGTAATTTCTTTTTTCGAATGCTTTATCATCACCGAAAATTGCTTCGCCAAATTTACGAGCTATTCTTGTACTAGGACCAGTATATCTTGCCATTTTAAATTGTTTAAGATTGAGATTATGAATTCAGGTCAAATCCTTCGATAATCGAAATTCAATCTAGGTTATACTATAATTATTATTTGAGTATTATACTCTACGTCTTTTAGGAGGACGACATCCGTTGTGAGGCATTGGAGTAACATCAATAATTTCAGTAACTTCAATACCACCATTGTGTAAAGAACGAATAGCAGACTCACGTCCGTTTCCTGGTCCTTTTACATAAACTTTAACTTTTTTAAGTCCAGCTTCAAGAGCTACTTTACTACAATCTTCTGCTGCCATTTGAGCTGCGTACGGAGTGTTCTTTTTAGAACCTCTGAAACCCATTTTACCAGCTGAAGACCATGAAATAACTTCACCTTTTTTATTAGTCAAAGAAATGATAATGTTATTGAAGGTAGCAGAAATATGAGCTTCACCCGTTGATTCAACGATAACTTTACGTTTTTTTGCTGTTGCTTTAGCCATATTACTTATTATTTAGTTGCTTTTTTCTTGTTAGCAACAGTTTTTCTTTTACCTTTTCTTGTTCTAGAGTTGTTCTTAGTTCTTTGTCCTCTTAAGGGAAGACCAGTTCTATGACGAATACCTCTATAACATCCAATATCCATTAAACGTTTGATGTTTAAAGAAACTTCTGAACGCAATTCACCCTCAATTTTGAAAGAAGATACAGCATCACGAATTGCTCCGATCTCGTCATCATTCCAATCTTGAACTTTTTTGTCCTGGCTAACTTGAGCTTTTTCTAAAATCTCAACAGCTCTACTTCTACCTAATCCAAAGATATAGGTTAGTGCAATAACACCTCTCTTATTTTTTGGGATATCTACCCCTGCTATTCTTGCCATAATTATCCTTGTCTTTGTTTAAATCTAGGATTCTTTTTGTTTATTACGTACAATCTCCCTTTTCTTCGTACAATTTTGCACTCGGGACTTCTCTTTTTTACTGAAGCTCTAACTTTCATTTTTGAATATCCTTTAATATCTATAAGTAATTCTCGCTTTTGACAAATCGTAAGGGCTCATTTCTAGTTTAACCTTATCACCAGGTAATAATTTAATGTAATGCATACGCATTTTACCAGAAATATGTGCAATTACAATATGTCCATTCTCTAACTCTACACGGAACATTGCATTTGATAATGCTTCAATGATTGAACCGTCTTGTTCTATTGCTGATTGTTTTGCCATAAATTAAGCTACTGCTTTTCTATTTTTACCACTTTTCATTAATCCATCATAATGCTTATTCAACAGGTATGAATTGATTTGTTGAACAGTGTCAATGGCAACACCAACCATAATAATTAATGAAGTACCTCCAAAAAACATTGCCCATGATTGTTGAACATCCATCAAGCTTACAACTATCGCAGGGAACACAGCGATCAAAGCAAGAAATATTGATCCAGGGAATGTAATTAAAGACATCACTTTATCAAGGTAGTCAGAAGTTTCAACACCAGGCTTAACACCAGGAATAAAACCACCACTTCTCTTTAAATCATCAGACATTTTATTTGTTGGAACTGTAATAGCAGTGTAAAAAAATGTAAATACAATGATTAAAGTTGCAAATACAAAATTATACCAAAAACCAAACATATTACTGAATGCTCCAACTATTGACTGTGAAGTATCTGAATCTGATAAACCAGCTAGTGCTGCAGGAATAAACATAATTGCTTGCGCAAAAATAATTGGCATAACCCCAGAAGCATTAAGCTTTAAAGGAATCCACTGTCTATTACCATTCATCATATCTTGTTCAAAATCTCCAGACGTTGTACGCCTAGCATATTGAACAGGGATTCTTCTTACGGCCATAACCAAAAGTACACAGCTAATAATCACCAACAACCAAAGAATAATTTCAATAACCAATAACATTGGTCCTCCATTGTTATTTGAAACTCTTGAAGTGAATTCTTGCATAAAAGCTTGAGGCAATCTAGCAAGTATTCCTACCATAATCAATAATGAAATACCATTTCCAATTCCTTTGTCAGTAATTTTTTCACCAAGCCACATTGCAAAAATGGTACCGGTAACAAGAATTACAACAGAAGAGAATAAAAACTCAAAAGAATTAAAACCTAATAAAAAAGCATTACCAGGAAGAGTTCTGTATAAGTTATAGATGTAGGTAGGTCCTTGAACTAAAGTAATTCCAATTGTCAACCAACGTGTGATTTGATTTATTTTTTTTCTACCACTCTCTCCATCACTTTGAAGCTTTTGCAAATAAGGAATAGCAATTCCCATAAGCTGCACTACAATAGATGCAGAAATGTATGGCATAATCCCAAGTGCAAAAACAGAAGCTTGAGAAAATGCACCACCAGTAAACATGTCAAGAATTGAACCAATTCCTTCTTTGGTCTGTCCGGCTAAATTAGCCAATTGAGTTGCATCAATACCTGGTAAGGTCACTTGAGCACCAAAACGATAAACTAAAAGAAGACCGAAAGTAATTAGAATTCTATTTTTTAGTTCTTCAATTTTCCAAACATTACCTATTGATTCAATAAATTTCTTCATATTATACAGAAAATTACATTACTATAGCTTCTCCACCAGCAGCTTCGATAGCAGCTTTTGCAGTAGCAGTAAATTTGTGAGCGGTTACTTTTAATTTTGCTTTCAATTCACCTCTACCTAAAATCTTAACGATTTCATTTTTGGTAGCCAAACGGTTAGCAACATAAACTGACATATCAACAGTATCTTGAACAATACCATTTTCAACTAAAAGTTGAAGAGTATCAAGATTGACACCTTCGTAATCTTTACGATTGATGTTTGTAAAACCAAACTTAGGTACACGTCTTTGAAGTGGCATTTGCCCTCCTTCAAAACCAATCTTTTTAGAATAACCAGAACGAGATTTTGCTCCTTTATGTCCTCTTGCAGAGGTACCACCTTTTCCAGAACCTTCTCCTCTACCTAATCTTTTATTTTGATTGTGCGTAGAACCTTCAGCAGGTTGTAAGTTACTTAAATTCATAACAGTATTTGTTATTTAGCTTCTTCAACAGAAACTAAGTGTTTAACTTTATTTATCATACCAAGGATTGTAGGATTTGAATCATGCGCTACAACTTGTCCCATTTTACGTAGACCTAAAGCTTCCAATCCTCTTTTTTGTGAAAGTGGACAGTTGATTTTGCTTCTAACTTGTTTTACTAATAATTTAGCCATAATTTCCTTGTATTAACCTTTAAAAACTTTCTCTAAAGAAACACCTCTTTGTTTTGCAACAGTATAAGCACTTCTCATTTGTAATAAAGCATCAAAAGTTGCTTTTACCACGTTGTGTGGATTTGAAGATCCTTGTGATTTTGAAAGTACATCATGTATACCAACTGATTCTAAAACTGAACGAACAGCTCCACCAGCAATAACTCCAGTACCATGAGATGCAGGAATTAAAAATACGCGTGCACCACCAAATTTACCTTTTTGTTCGTGAGGTACAGATTGACCATTTAAAGGGATCTTTACTAGATTTTTCTTAGCATCTTCTACTGCTTTAGCAATAGCCTCAGAAACATCTTTAGACTTACCTAAACCGTGACCAACAACACCGTTTTCATCACCTACAACTACAATAGCAGAAAAACCAAAAGCTCTACCACCCTTTGTAACTTTAGTAACACGATTTACACTCACCAAACGATCTTTTAATTCAAGACCACTAGGTTTTACCAACTCTACATTTTTGTATTTACTATTAGACATACTATATTAGAATTTAAGTCCAGCCGCTCTCGCGCCTTCTGCTAATGATTTAATACGCCCGTGATATAAGTAACCTCCTCTATCAAAAGTTACAACTTCTATCCCAGCTTTTAAAGCTTTTTCAGCAACCAATTTCCCAACTGCTGTAGCAACTTCAATATTCGTACCCTTACCTATTTCTTTTTCTCTTGAAGAAGCTGCTAGCAAAGTAACTCCGTTTACGTCATCAATTAATTGAGCGTAAATTTCTTTATTACTTCTAAAAACAGATAGTCTTGGATTAGTAGCAGTACCACTAATTGTCTTTCTAATTCTGAATCTAATTCTTTGTCTTCTTTCAGGTTTTGTTAATGACATAATCTTATTTTTTAAGCTGATTTACCTGCTTTTCTTCTTAATACTTCACCCACGAATTTAACTCCTTTTCCTTTGTATGGCTCTGGCTTACGGAAACCTCTAATTTTCGCAGCTACTTGACCTAAAAGTTGTTTATCAAATGATGTTAACTTTACAATTGGGTTTTTACCTTTCTCAGATATAGTTTCTAAAGTAACTTCAGGAGCAATCTCTAAAATAATATTGTGTGAAAAACCAAGAGCTAAATCTAATTTTTGACCTTGATTTGAAGCTCTATAACCAACTCCAACAAGTTCTAACGATTTAGTAAAACCATCTGTAACACCAACTATCATGTTGTTGATAAGTGAACGATACAAACCATGTTTTGCTCTTTGATCTTTATGATCAGATGACCTGTCAACTTGAACTTGACCATCTTCAACTGTTACAGTAACGTCCGAAAACTCCTGAGTTAGTTGACCGTTTTTTCCCTTAACTGTAATAATTCCGTTTGCTACTTCAACAGTAACACCTGCAGGAACTATTATAGGATTTTTACCTATTCTTGACATCTTATTATAGTCTTTAAATTAGTATACGTAACAAATTACTTCACCACCTACATTCAATTGCTTTGCTTGTTTACCAGTCATCAAACCTTTTGAAGTAGAAACAATAGCAATACCTAAACCATTTAAGATTCTTGGTATATTAGCAGAACTTGAATATTTACGTAAACCTGGTTTACTAATTCTCTGAATATCTTTGATTACAGACTCTTTAGTATCTTTATCATACTTCAAAGCGATTTTGATAGACCCCTGAACAGCGTTGTCTTCAAATTTGTAACTCAAAATATAACCTTGATCAAATAAGATCTTAGTTATTTCTTTTTTTAGATTAGATGCAGGAATTTCAACAACTTTGTGGTTTGCGGCCACAGCGTTACGAACTCTTGTCAAATAATCAGCAATAGGATCTGTATACATGTGTATTAATTTGCGGTCTTGGTTTTCAACAAACGATTTGTTGAACCTAAAACCAATTTATAAATATTAAAGATACAGACTAAACAAATGTTAAGTCTGTATCTGAAAGCAAAACTATGCTATTACCAAGATGCTTTTTTCACACCAGGAATTAATCCGTTATTTGCCATTTCACGAAATGTAACACGTGAAATACCAAATTGACGCATATAACCTCTTGGTCTTCCAGTTAATTTACAACGATTGTGTAAACGAACAGGTGAAGCATTTTTTGGTAACTTTTGCAAACCTACGAAATCTCCAGCTTCTAACAAAGCTTTTCTTTTCTCTGCATACTTTGCAACCGTTTTTTCTCTCTTAACCTCACGGGCTTTCATTGATTCTTTAGCCATGTCTTAGTTCTTTTTAAAAGGTAAACCTAATTCTGTTAATAACGACTTAGCTTCTTTGTCAGTCTTTGCGGTAGTTACGAAGGTAATATCCATACCAGAGATTTTATTAACTTTGTCAATATCAATTTCTGGAAAAATAATTTGTTCTAAAACACCAAGGTTATAATTTCCTCTACCATCAAAACCTGTAGCCTTAATTCCGCTGAAATCTCTTACGCGAGGTAATGCAGAAGTAATAAGTCTATCAAGAAACTCATACATTCTTTCTCCACGCAAAGTAACTTTAGCACCAATTGGCATTCCTTTTCTCAATTTAAAAGACGCAACGTCTTTCTTAGAGATAGTTGAAACTGCTTTCTGTCCAGTGATCTTTGTCAACTCATCAACTGCATAGTCAATAAGTTTTTTATCAGATACAGCTGCACCAACTCCTTTACTTAAAACGATTTTGTCCAATTTAGGAACTTGCATTACGTTTACGTATCCGAATTCCTCTTTAAGAGCAGCAATTACTCTGCTCTTATATTCTTCTTTTAGTCTAGGTATATACGCCATTACTATAGTACTTGATTAGATTTTTTTGAAAATCTTACTTTCTTATCTCCTTCTACTCTAATACCTACTCTTGTTGCTTCCTTAGTTTTAGGATCAATTAAAGAGATGTTAGATATTTGTATTGGAGCTTCTTTCTTTACAATACCACCTTGAGGGCTTTTTGCACTTGGTTTCGTATGCTTAGAAACCATATTAACACCTTCAACAATTGCTTTGTTCTTTTCACGATCAACGCTTACTACTTTACCTTCAGCACCTTTATGGTCTCCAGCAATTACTCTAACGATGTCACCTGATTTTATTTTTAGCTTTATCATCTTAAAACGAATTAAAGCACTTCTGGTGCTAATGATACAATTTTCATGAATTGTTTTTCACGAAGTTCTCTTGCTACCGGACCAAAAACACGAGTTCCTCTCATTTCACCAGCAGCATTCAATAATACGCAAGCGTTATCATCAAATCTAATGTATGAACCATCGGCTCTTCTTACTTCTTTTTTGGTACGTACAACAACTGCAGTTGAAACAGCTCCTTTTTTAACGCTTCCGTTTGGAGCAGTATCTTTGATAGAAACTACAATCTTGTCACCAACAGAGGCATACCTTCTTTTGGTACCTCCTAAAACACGGATAGTTAAAACTTCCTTTGCTCCAGTGTTATCTGCTACTTTTAGTCTTGATTCTTGTTGTACCATAATTATTTAGCTCTTTCTAAGATTTCAACTAACCTCCAACATTTTGTTTTACTTAAAGGACGAGTCTCGCTTATCCTTACAGTATCTCCAACGTTACAGTCGTTCATTTCGTCGTGTGCGTGATACTTTTTAGTTTTCAACACGAACTTACCGTATAATGGGTGTTTTACTTTACGAACTTCAGCAACAACAATAGATTTATCCATTTTGTCTGAAGTTACTACACCAATTCTCTCTTTTCTTAAATTTCTTTTTTCTTCCATCTTTCAGCAGACTACAGTTATTGTCTTTTAGTAAGTTCAGTAGCTAATCTTGCAACAGTTCTTCTCACACCTCTAATTTGAAGTGGATTCTCAATTGGTGAAATAGCGTGAGCCATTTTAAGATCAGCATATGTTTTCTTAGCCTGGCTAAGTTTCTCTTGCAACTCAGCTGCAGAAAGATTTTTTATTTCTGATTGTTTCATAATATAGTATAAATTATGCTTCGAAATCTCTTGCAACAACAAATTTAGTTTTTACTGGAAGCTTTTGTGCTGCTAGACGTAACGCCTCTTTAGCAACTGACAAAGGTACTCCTCCAACTTCAAACATAATTCTTCCGGGTTTAACAACGGCTGCCCAGTATTCAACTGCACCTTTACCTTTACCCATACGTACCTCAAGAGGTTTCTTTGTGATTGGTTTGTCTGGAAATATTTTGATCCATAATTGTCCCTCTCTTTTCATGAAACGAGTGGCAGCAATACGAGCCGCTTCTATTTGACGAGAAGTTAAAAACATTCCATCTTCATGTACAGATTTAATACCAAACATTCCATTAGAAAGTTCATGCCCTCTTTGAGAGTTCCCTTTCATTTTACCTTTCTGTACCTTACGGTATTTTGTTCTTTTAGGCTGTAACATTTTTCTTTAATTTAAAAATTACTTTCGTTTACGAGCGTCTGGTTTTCCACCTTTGTTAAAAGGTTTTCTATCTCCTCTTGGAGAATCACCACCTTTACCTCCAGCACCAGATTGTTTTTTGTCCATTCCGGCTAGTGGAGAAAGATCTCTCTTTCCATAAACTTCACCTTTCATGATCCATACTTTGATACCCATTCTACCATAAGTAGTATGAGCTTCAGCCAAAGCATAATCAATATCAGCTCTGAAAGTTGATAGAGGAATTCTACCTTCTTTGAAACCCTCTGAACGAGCCATCTCAGCACCATTCAAACGACCAGAAATCAAAACTTTGATACCTTCTGCGTTCATACGCATAGAAGCAGCAATAGCCATTTTGATTGCACGTCTGTAAGAAATTCTGCTTTCGATTTGACGACAGATGCTTGTAGCAACTAGATACGCGTCAAGCTCAGGTCTTTTAATTTCAAAAATGTTAATTTGAACCTCTTTGTCAGTAATTTTCTTAAGTTCTTCTTTCAACTTGTCTACCTCTTGTCCACCTTTACCGATAATAATACCAGGTCTAGCAGTAGTGATAGTAACGGTTACAAGTTTTAAAGTTCTCTCGATTATTACTTTAGATACACTAGCTTTTGATAAACGAGCATGGATATACTTTCTGATTTTGTGATCTTCGGCAAGTTTATCACCGTAATCATTTCCACCATACCAGTTTGAGTCCCATCCTCTGATGATACCAAGTCTGTTTCCAATTGGATTTGTCTTTTGTCCCATGCTGCTTAAGAATTGCTTTGTGTGTTATTGATAGCCCCTAACACGATTGTAACGTGATTAGAACGTTTTCTTATTCTATGTGCTCTTCCTTGTGGAGCTGGACGAAGTCTTTTCAACATCATTCCACCATCTACACGGATTTCCTTAACAAATAAACCAGCTTCTTCCATATTAGCTTCAGGGTTTTTTGCTTGCCAGTTAGCAATTACAGATAAAACCAATTTTTCTAATTTTCTTGAAGCTTCTTTAGAACTAAATCTTAGTATGTTAAGTGCTCTTTCTACCTTCTGACCTCTTACTAGATCTGCTACTAAGCGCATTTTTCTAGGTGAAGTAGGGCAGTTATTTAACTTTGCGAAGGCCAAAGACTTATTTGCCTCTTTTCTTGCATCTGCTGTTTCTCTTTTACGAACTCCCATTGCTTCTTATTTTTTACCTTTATTTTTTGCTCCAGCATGACCTCTAAAAGATCTAGTTGGTGAAAATTCTCCTAATTTGTGACCTACCATGTTTTCAGTTACATAAACCGGTACAAATTGACGACCGTTGTGAACTGCGATAGTTTGTCCAACAAAATCTGGAGTAATCATAGAAGCTCTCGACCAAGTCTTAACCACTCCTTTATTTCCACCTGCAATATTTTCTTGAACTTTCTTGTCTAATTTATAATGAACAAAAGGTCCTTTTTTTAATGAACGTGCCATATCTTATTATTTCTTTCTACGTTCTACGATATACTTGTTACTCGGGTTTTTCTTAGAACGTGTTCTATAACCTTTTGCTGGTATTCCATTTCTTGAACGTGGATGTCCACCAGAAGAACGTCCTTCACCACCTCCCATTGGGTGATCTACAGGGTTCATTGCTACAGGTCTTGTTCTAGGTCTTCTACCTAACCATCTAGTTCTACCAGCTTTACCAGAAACAACTAATTGATGATCAGAGTTAGATACAGCTCCAATAGTTGCAGAACACGTTAACAAGATCAATCTTGTTTCACCTGAAGGCATTTTGATTGTAGCGTACTTACCATCTCTTGCCATTAATTGAGCAAAAGTTCCAGCAGAACGTGCAATAACTGCACCTTGACCTGGTCTCAATTCAATACAAGAAATTACAGTCCCTAGTGGAACTCTACTTAAAGGTAAAGTATTACCAATCTCAGGTTGAGATTCTGGACCAGAAACAAGTTTCTGACCAACTTTCAATCCGTTTTGAGCGATAATATAAGTTTTCTCACCATCAGCATAAGCTAATAAAGCGATAAATGCAGTTCTGTTTGGATCATATTCGATTGATTTAACCGTAGCAGGAATTCCTTCTTTAGTACGTTTAAAATCAATAATACGATATCTCTGCTTGTGACCACCACCCGTATAACGCATGGTCATCTTTCCTTGACTATTTCTACCACCAGAGTTTTTTATCGGCGCTATCAAAGAGCGTTCCGGCTTATCAGTTGTAATGGCGTCATAACCATTCACAACTCTAAATCGCTGACCTGGGGTAATAGGTTTTAATTTTCTTACTGACATTTTATCTTAGATATTGTTGTAAAAATCAATTGTTTCTCCTTCTTGTACTTGAACAATCGCTTTTTTAATTGCATTTGTCTTTCCACTGATTAAACCACTTTTAGTGTATTTAGTAGTTCTATCTGGTCTCACATTCATTGTGTTAACACTAACAATAGTTACACCATAAGCAGCCTCAACAGCTTTCTTAATTTGAACTTTGTTTGCTTTTCTGTCAACAACGAATCCGAAGCGGTTTAAAACTTCACTTTCTTTGGTTACTTTTTCCGTTACTATAGGCTTAATAATGATGCTCATATCCTATTATTTACTTAAATTTTCTTCAATTATCTCCAAAGAACTCTCTAAAAGCACTAAATTATTAGCGTTTAATATAGCGTAAGTACTTAATTCTAAGCTACTTACAACGCTAGAGCTTTTTAAATTACGTGACGACAAATATACATTTTTATTTGAATCACCCAATACAAAAAGGGATTTTTTATTCTCTAACTCTAAAGCTTTCAAAACGTTGATGAAATTTTTAGTGTTTGGAGTTTCAAAATTAAAGTCTTCAAGAACGATAATGTTTGACTCTTTAGCTTTAATAGAAAAAGCAGATTTTCTTGCTAAACGCTTTAAGTTTTTATTCAATTTGAAAGAATAACTTCTTGGTCTTGGACCAAAAACAGTTCCTCCACCTTTAAATAAAGGGTTTTTTGCACTACCAGCACGGGCTGTACCTGTACCTTTTTGCTTTTTTATCTTACGAGTACTTCCCGCAACTTCAGCTCTTTCTTTAGCTTTGTGCGTTCCTTGTCTTTGATTAGCAAGATATTGCTTTACATCAAGATATACTGCGTGATTGTTTGGCTCTATACCAAATACTGAATCAGAAAGTTGCACTTTTCTTCCAGTATCTTTTCCGTTGAAATCTAATACTTTTGCTTCCATTACTTCTGAATGATTACATAAGAGTTGTTATGACCAGGAACACATCCTTTAATAACAAGTAGGTTCTTTTCAGCCACCACTTTTAAAACTCTAAGGTTTTGAACTTTTACATTGTCTCCTCCCATACGTCCAGCCATACGCATTCCTTTGAATACTCTAGATGGATAAGAAGAAGCTCCCACAGAACCTGGCGCTCTTAAACGGTTGTGTTGACCGTGAGTTGCTTGACCAACACCACCAAAACCGTGACGTTTTACAACCCCTTGGAAACCTTTACCTTTAGATACACCTTGTACATCTACAAATTCACCTTCAGCAAAAATAGAAACATCAATAAGATCTCCTAATTTTTGTTCAGTTGCAAAATCTTGGAATTCAACGACTTTTTTCTTAGCTACAGTTCCAGCTTTTTTAAAGTGACCTAAAGCCGCTTTTGTGGAATGTTTCTCGTTTTTGTCATCGAAACCTAGTTGCAACGCTTCATACCCGTCAACACCTTTGGTTCTGACTTGGGTAACAACACATGGACCCGCTTCGATTACCGTACAAGGAATATTCTTCCCGTTTTCGTCGAAAATACTAGTCATGCCGATTTTTCTACCAATTAACCCAGACATAAATATTAATTATTAATTACTAAAACTCCCTTCAATTTAAAAACAACAGCTGTTCTCAAACAGGGAGTGCAAAAGTATACATTAAAATCGAATATACCAAACAGTTACAAAAATTAAATCCCTCATTATCACAATTAAAGAAAGCTAAAAACAGAAAACAAAAAATTTTACAATAAAAAATCAAGTGTAAAAAGCAGTATTTGTCAGTCAAAAGAAACACACAATCAATGACAGAAAACAAATGAAAACACCCGAATAACAAGGTATTACGAAATTTAATGCCAAAAGAAATATAATAAAAAAAAACATAATTAAACATAAAAAAAGCGAAACATTTCTGTTTCGCTTTTTTTGTTAAAATATAAAATAATTATACTTTTATCTCTACTTCTACTCCACTTGGCAATTCAAGTTTCATTAAAGCATCAATAGTTTTTGATGAAGAAGAGTAAATATCAATCAATCTCTTGTAAGACATTACTTCAAACTGCTCTCTAGCTTTTTTGTTTACGTGCGGTGAACGCAATACTGTAAACAATTTTTTGTGAGTTGGCAACGGAATAGGACCAGTTACAACAGCACCAGTAGTTTTTACTGTTTTTACAATCTTTTCAGCAGACTTGTCTACCAACATGTGATCGTAAGATTTTAATTTTATTCTGATTTTTTGACTCATTTTCTTAAAGATTAAGCGTTTCCTTTTGCTTTTTTAATTACTGCTTCTGAAATATTAGAAGGTGTCTCTGCATAATGAGAGAATTCCATTGTAGAAGTTGCTCTACCAGAAGATAATGTTCTTAATGTTGTAACATATCCAAACATCTCTGATAAAGGCACATCAGCCTTAATAGTTTTAGCACCATTTCTATCTCCCATGTCACTCACCTGACCTCTACGACGGTTAATATCACCAACGATATCTCCCATGTTTTCTTCTGGTGTAATAACCTCCATTTTCATGATTGGCTCTAAAATTACAGCACCAGCAGCTTTCGCTACCTCTCTATAACCCATTCTTGCTGCTAACTCAAAAGAAAGCGCATCAGAATCCACAGGGTGGAAAGATCCGTCTAATAAAGTAACCTTTAAACTATCAACTTGATATCCTGCTAAAGGACCAGTTTTCATTGCCTCACGGAAACCTTTTTCAACTGAAGGTATATACTCTTTTGGAACGTTACCACCTTTCACAGCATTAACAAACTGTAATCCAACTGGAGCTTTACCATCAACTTCATCAGCAGGCTCAAGAATAAATACGATATCACCGAATTTACCACGACCTCCAGATTGTTTTTTGTAAGTCTCTCTGTGTTGTGCTTTTTTAGTAAACGCTTCTTTGTATTCAACTTGAGGCTCACCTTGGTTTACTTCAACTTTAAATTCACGTTTCATACGATCTACCAAGATATCTAAGTGAAGCTCACCCATACCAGAAATAATCGTTTGCCCAGAAGCTTCATCAGTTCTAACAGTAAACGTTGGATCCTCTTCAGCTAATTTAGCTAAAGCCATACCCATTTTATCTACGTCAGCCTTAGTTTTAGGCTCAATAGCAATACCAATTACTGGCGCAGGAAATTTCATTGACTCAAGAATAATTGGGTGTTTTTCATCACACAATGTATCTCCAGTTTTGATATCTTTAAAGCCAACTGCCGCTCCAATATCTCCTGCCTCGATATACTCGATTGGGTTTTGTTTGTTTGCGTGCATTTGGTAGATACGAGAAATTCTTTCCTTATTACCTGAACGCGTGTTCAAAACGTAAGAACCTGCATCTAAACGTCCTGAATAAGCACGGAAGAAAGCTAAACGACCTACGAATGGGTCAGTAGCAATTTTAAATGCTAAAGCCGCAAATGGCTCTTTAACATCTGGCTTACGCAAGATTTTAGTTTGATCTTCTTCTAAAAGTTCAGCATCATCAGGGTGAATACCTTCAATACCTTCTTTATCCATTGGAGATGGTAAGTATTTACATACTGCATCTAACATGAATTGAACTCCTTTATTCTTGAAAGATGAACCAGCAATCATAGGGATAATCGCCATATCCATTACAGCTGCTCTTAAAGCGATGTTGATTTCTTCTTCCGTGATAGAATCTGGATCTTCCATATACTTATCAAGTAAGTTTTCATCATAATCAGCAACTGCCTCAATAAGAATGTCTCTGTACTCTTTAACTTCGTCTACCATATCAGCAGGAATATCAACAACTTCATAAGTTGCTCCCATTCCAGCATCATCCCAAACAATAGCTTGGTTTCTTACTAAATCTACAACACCTTTGAAATCATTTTCTTCACCAATTGGCAAAGTAATCGCAACAGCATTAGATTTTAACATGTCTCTTACTTGTTGACATACCATCAAAAAGTTAGATCCTTGTCTATCCATTTTATTAACAAAACCAATACGAGGAACTCTATATTGATCTGCTAATCTCCAGTTCGTTTCTGATTGAGGTTCAACACCATCAACAGCACTAAACAAGAATACTAAACCATCAAGTACACGTAAAGAACGATTTACTTCAACTGTAAAGTCAACGTGTCCTGGGGTATCAATGATATTAAAGTGATAAGGCAAGGTCTCAGGTAAAATTTTACCTTGAGTAGTTGGAAAATTCCATTCACAAGTTGTAGCTGCAGAAGTAATAGTAATACCTCTTTCTTGCTCTTGTGCCATCCAGTCCATTGTTGCAGCACCATCGTGTACTTCACCAATTTTGTGTGATTTTCCTGTATAGAATAATATACGCTCAGTTGTTGTTGTTTTACCAGCATCAATATGAGCAGCAATACCTATGTTTCTTGTATATTTAAGTTCTCTAGCCATTTCTTACGGATTAAAATCTAAAGTGAGAGAAAGCTTTGTTAGCTTCAGCCATTTTGTGAGTATCCATTCTTTTCTTAACAGCAGCTCCTTCTTCTTTAGCAGCAGCTAAACACTCTGATGCTAATCTTTGTGCCATTGACTTTTCGTTTCTTCTTCTTGAATAAAGAATTAACCATTTCATCGCCATAGAAATTTTTCTATCTGGACGAATTTGCATTGGAATTTGAAATGTAGCTCCACCTACTCTACGACTACGTACTTCTACGTGAGGCATAACATTAGTTAACGCATCTTTCCAGATTTCTAATGATGGTTTTTCAGCATCTTGTTTTTTAGATTCAATAATATCAATTGCATCATAAAATACTTTAAACGCTGTAGATTTTTTTCCATCCCACATTAAGTTGTTCACAAAACGTGTTACCAGTTGGTCATTAAACCTTGGATCTGGTAAAAGTGGTCTTTTCTTTGCCGCTCTTTTTCTCATGTCTTTTTTTTAATTTTTTGTCATTAACACATAACTTAGATATAGAATTAAAAATTCTAACTCAGTTACAAGCAATTAACTTTTTAAATTACTTTTTTACTTCCTTTGGGCGTTTAGCTCCGTACTTAGATCTTCTTTGCGTTCTTCCTGCTACTCCTGACGTATCAAGTGCACCACGAACGATGTGATATCTAACTCCTGGTAAATCTTTTACCCTTCCACCCCTAACTAATACTATCGAGTGCTCTTGTAAATTGTGTCCTTCACCAGGGATGTACGCATTCACTTCATTACCATTTGTCAAACGTACACGCGCTACTTTACGCATTGCAGAGTTTGGTTTTTTAGGTGTTGTAGTGTAAACACGCGTACAAACCCCTCTTCTTTGAGGACAAGAATCTAAAGCAACCGATTTACTCTTCTTAGTTATCTGAGTTCTTCCTGTTCTTACTAATTGTTGAATTGTTGGCATAATTAATACTAAAAATTTCTTATTATATTAAATTCCCGCTTTTTACGGGGTTGCAAATGTAGAAAATATTTTTTACTCTACAAACGTTAAACTATTAATTTTCAATTAGATTATTTAGAACTTTGAAAATCATTACAAAGATCTCATATTTGTATCACTAAATTTGCACAATGAGCAATAAAAAAAAAACACTTCTTTTATTTTTATTTCTAATATTAGAAAGCACATGTTACGCTCAAGAGTTTCGATTACAAATCATTGGAAATTCAAAAGAAGAAACCAAAAAAATAGACTCCTTAAATTACCAAACCAAACATAAAAATGTAAGTTCTATAAATGATGAAGTAGAAGGCTTTCTCAAAAAAGCTTCTTTTATAGGTTATATTGAAGTAAAAACATTTCAACTAAATAAAATTAACGACTCTACTTTTCAAAATAAAATTGATTTAGGACAACAAATAAAAAAAATTATCGTCACCATTCCGGATCTAGAAACAGTGACACTATTAAAACTACAAAAAAAAACAATTGAAATACATTATTCAGAAATCGAGACGTTTCTAGATCATACACTACACCTTCTAGAAGATACCGGATATGCTTTTGCAAAAGTAAAACTCATCAGTATAAAAAGAAAGCAATCTCTTTTACTTGCAGAATTAGACATTCAAAAAAACTCCACCCGAAACATCAATGCAATAGTCATAAAACAGGAAGGAAAAAATAAATTTCCAAGAGGTCATCTCACTCAAATAAACCGAAAATATAAAAACAAACTATTTAATTTAAAAAGTCTTGAACAAATCCATTCTGATTTTAATAAACTCAACTTTGTCAATCAAATAAAATACCCTGAATTTTTAGTAACCAAAGATACGACCAAGGTATATGTGTATCTAGAAAAGAAAAATTCGAATACCTTTGATGGGTTTATCGGCTTTAGCAATAATGAAAATCGTTTTACCTTAAATGGTTACTTGGACATTCAACTTGAAAACATTTTAACTAAGGGAGAACAAATACAAATTTTTTGGAAAAGCGACGGCAATGATCAAAAAACTTTCAAAGCGAGTTTAGCTTTACCCTATCTTTTTAATTCTCCGATAGGAATCCAAACAGACTTACAAATTTTCAGGCAAGACAGTACATTTCAAAATACAAAAACAACTTTAGGGTTAAATTATAGATTGAAAAACAATTCTGAAATAAAGTTAGGATACCATTCCACACAGTCCAGCGTAATCCAAGACGGTAACTCAAACATAGCGGGATTTAACAACAATTTCCTAACAATAGGTTATGAAAATAAAGATCTCTTCATCAGAAAAAATAGGTTTATACCACGTTTTGGTTTTATTGCTTTACTTGGAGCAGGCAAGAGAATAGCAGAGATAGAAACAGATCCAAAACCGACCAAACAAATTCAAATAGAGATAAAAAACATTCTCCTTTTTGAAATTAACTCCAAGAACTCCTTCTATATCAACAATCAAAATCATTACCTGGCTAGTTCTCAATATTTAGAAAATGAGTTGCATCGCTTTGGAGGATTTAATAGTGTTCGAGGTTTTCGAGAAAATAGTCTTGCTGCATTTTGGACATCTGCATTTTTAACAGAATATCGTTATGCATTGAATAGTAAATTTTATGTCCATACCATCGCGGATCTCGCTTACTTCAAAAGAACCACCCCTAAAGCATTAAGAAACAACCAACTAATAGGCATCGGACTAGGTTTTGGTGCACAAACAAAAAACGGATTATTACGCATTGCACTGGCAAGTGGCGCTTTAAATTCTCAGAGAATTAAAACTGAAAACGGAATCCTACATTTAAATTACAACATCAAATTCTAAATTTAACATTTTAAAACGATTTTACATTAGGAATGTTAAGAAAATATTAAGATGTTTGTCAAACTAATTCAAAATATTAAAAAATGAAACTAAAGTTTAATGGATTACTAGTACTCCTTGTAGTATTAGTGGCGCAAATTACATTTGCCCAAGAAAGATCTGTTTCGGGAACTGTTTCTGATAATGCAGGAATGCCTTTACCAGGTGTGAGTGTATTAGTGAAAGGAACTAAAACTGGAACGCAAACTGATTATGATGGTAAGTATTCAATCAAGGCGACACCAAGCCAAATCTTGGTATTTAGCTACATTGGAATGAAAACTCAAGAATTATCAGCAGGTTCAACAAGTTTAAATGTAAATCTTAAAGATGACTCAGTTGAACTAGAAGGAGTAGTAGTTACGGCTCTTGGTATTACAAGAAAAAAAGAATCTTTGAGTTATGCAACTCAAGAATTAAAAGGAGCTACAATTAATGAAGGTGGTTCAAATAATGCTGTATCTGCATTATCAGGTAACGTAGCTGGTCTACAAATTACTGCACCTTCAACAATGGGTGGGTCAACAAGAATTGTTATGAGAGGTATTGGATCTGTAACAGGAGAAAATAAACCTTTAATTGTAATTGATGGAATCCCTTTAGATAATGGAAACTACAATACAGCAAATACAGAAAGAGGAGCTGGAGGTAGAGATTACGGAGATGCATCAGCAGACATCAACCCTGATGATATAGAGTCTGTTACTGTCTTAAAAGGTGGACCTGCAGCAGCGCTTTACGGGAATAGAGCTGGAAACGGTGCTATTTTATACACTACAAAATCTGGCAAAAAAGGTGGAAGAGCTGAAGTTTCTTTCAACTCTGGAATAACTTTTGAGGAAGCTTACATAAGCCCAAAATTACAGAAACAATATGGTGGTGGTAGTTCATCTACATTTGTGAAGCAAGTAATAAACGGAAAAACTTACAATTTAGCAGATTATAAAACTGACGAAAGTTGGGGACCAAAATATGATGCCAATTTACTTCACTTGCCGTGGAATGCATTTGATCCAGAATTTGCTGAAGATTATTTAGTAGAAAAACCATGGCTTTCACCAAATAATGATGTAGATTCTTTCTTTAGAACAGGAATAACAAGAAACAACGCTATATCGTTTACAAAATCAACACAAGATACTGGTGTTAGATTTTCTTACGCAAATCAAAAAACGGAAGGTATCGTTCCAAACTCTTCATTAACAAGAAATACTTTTTCTGTTAATGCAAATACTCAACTAAGTGATAAATTAAAAGTTGAAGGTATGATGACTTACGTACAAACTAGAGGTTTTAACAGACCAGAAGTTGGATACGGAGACAATGGTCTTGCTCAAAAATTCTACCAATGGTCACAAAGACAATTGGATTATAATGATTTGAAAGACTATAAATTACCTAACGGCCAACAAAGATCTTGGAATAGAATTGCTTGGAATAATGCAACACCAAATTATTCAGACAATCCATACTGGATCATAAACGAAAATACTTCGGGAGATAAAAGAAATAGATTTTACGGGAACGGAAAAATAACTTACAACATCACTAAAGATTTATATGCAGTAGGTAACGTTTACGGAGATACTTACTCTTTAAATATCAACGAAAGAGTGGCTATTGGATCTCAAGCTACACCAAGCTACACTACATCTACTAGAACCCTTACTGATTTTAACTACGAAGGTCGTTTGCATTATGACAAAACTTTTGGTAAATTTAGCATCAACACATTTGCTGGAGCAAACAGAAGAAGTTATAATTTCTCTAGATTAACAGGTGCTACTGTAGGTGGACTATCATTACCAAATCAGTACAACTTATCAAATAGTAAAAGTCCTGCTTTAGCTACTAATTACGATGAAAAAACATTAACAAATAGTGCTTACGGATCTGTTGTGCTAGGATATAACAATATGTTATTTATTGAAGCTACAGACAGACAAGATTGGTTTAGTACTGTTTTCGAGCCAGTAAACTACGCTTCTGTTAATGGAAGTTTTATCTTCTCTGAATTACTTACAGATTACAAGTGGTTAAACTACGGTAAAATTCGCGGTGGATGGGCACAAGCAGGAAATGCTACAACTCCATACAGACTAGACAATTATGCAGATGTTTTAACTCCATTCCAAGGACAGCCAAGATACAGTCAACCAGGAACAGCTAACAATCCACTTTTAGTACCTGAATTAAAAACTACAAAAGAAATTGGTCTTGAATTGAGTTTATTCGATAGAAGAGTTGGAATTGACTTAACCTATTATGATGTTGCTACAACTGATCTTATTACCCCAGTACAAATTGACCCATCAACTGGTTTCAACTTTAAGTTATTCAATGCTGGAAAATTACAAAACAAAGGTATTGAGGCAACTGTAAATTTAAATCCTATAAGAACTACTGATTTCAAATGGGATATTACTTGGAATTTTGCAAAAAACAACAATAAATTAGTTGAATTATTACCTGGTGTAAATGAATTAATTATTGGAACTGCTCCATTTCAAGCTACTTTATTAGCGGTTACAGGACAACAATATGGTCAAATTTACGGAACAGACTTTACTTATGACGCTAATGGAAAAAAAGTTGTAGATGCTGATGGGTACTACATACCAACAGCAAGAAAATCATTAGGGGATATAACACCTGATTACAACATGGGTATTAGAAACTCTTTCAAATATAAAGACATAAGTTTAGGTTTCTTAATTGATATACAAAAGGGAGGAAGCTATTTTTCTACAACACACATGTGGGGTACATATTCTGGAGTATTAGAAGCTACTGCAGCTAATGGAATAAGAGAAAATGGTATTGTTGTAGATGCTGTATACGAAGACGGTACACCTAATACATCTGTTTTACCTGGACAAGCTTGGGCACAACAACATTATGGATTAGATGCATTGAACGTATTTGATGCTAGCTACGTTAAATTAAGAGAAGTGACTTTAGGTTATAGTCTTCCTAAAAAACACAGAGGAGTATTCTCTGATATTAGACTATCTCTTTTTGCAAGAAACTTATTCACTTGGGGACTTGATTGGGATGGAATGGATCCTGAGATGGCATCATACGGTAGTGGAAACACACAAGGTCTTGAAGGAGGTTCATTACCATCGACTAGAACATACGGTATGAACCTAGAATTTAAATTCTAAAACAAAAAATAAAATGAAAAAAATATTTATATCATTATTATCCGTCGCTACAGTACTTACTACGACAGTAAGCTGTACTGATAATTTGGAAGAAACAAACGTTAGTCCAAACAATCCAGACATTGCTAATGTACCCGCATACGGTGTATTTAATAGTGCTGTATCCGCTTTAATGACAAATTCTCGTGGTAGTTTTTCATCAGGAAGAATGGCATTACCTTGGATTCAATACTCTGCTCAAAGAAACTATACTGAAGAGGATAGATTTCAATTTAGAGAAGGAACAAATCAAAGTTTGTATACGGATTATTACACTGCTGCAGTAGATTTAAAAACGGTTATTGACCTCAACACCAATCCCGAAACGAAAGTCATCAATTCAGCGTATGGTAACAACAATAACCAAATTGCAGCTGCGAGAGTAATGCTAGCATATACTTTCTTACAGTTAGTAGATGCATACGGAGATGTACCATACTATTCTTATGGAAATAATGACCCTGATTTTCAAGCATTACAATTAAATGGTGGAAATATCAAACCAAAATTTGCAACTCAAGTAAAAATTTATGCTGACTTAATGAAAGAACTGAAAGAGGCTTCAGCAATGATTGTTACTTCTGAGCCAGTTTTTACACAAGGTGACAACCTGTTTAAAAGTCCAGTTAAATTGAGAAAATTTGCAAATTCATTACGTTTACGTATTGCAACTAGAGTTAAAGGTGTTGTTCCTGGAGCAGAAGCAAATGCTACAGAGGCTATAGCTGCTGGAGTTATGACTTCGAATGCTGACAACGTAGGCTTGACATTTCAAAAAGATGATATTAATCCAAGTGCTTTTTACAGAGATTTTTATTTATCTAACAGAACTGATTTTGCTATATCTAACACTTTAGTTGATCTATTGAAAGGAAACCTAGGCACTTTTGGAGTTGACCCAAGATTACAAAAATATGCCGCTCCAATAACAGCATCTAAGACAGCTGTAAAAACTTTTAGTTATACAGAAACAGATGACTTGACTCAGTATGTTGGTATGCCTTATGGTATTACAAGTTCACTAACAGCATCACAGCAAGGAGGCACTTCTTTTTGGAGTTCAAACGTTCTAAAACAGGACTATACTGAAATTTTAATGGAATATGCAGAAGTTGAATTCTTATTAGCTGAACAAAATGGTTGGAATAACACTAACTACCAAAACGGTGTAAGAGCATCTATGGAACGTTGGGGTGTTTCTCCAGTGAAAATCACAGCTTATTTAGCAACTTTAGCTCCAGCTAATCAAGCTAATGTATTAACACAAAAATACATTGCACTCTTTATGCAACCATACGAAGCATATGCAGAGTACAGAAGAACTGGATTCCCAACTACTTTATTGCAGCCAGGACAAACTTACCCATTAAACAAACCAAATCCTGATGATAATTCAACAACTTATAAATTTGAAGCATTAAGAGGATTAAGCGCAATGCCTTCTCGTTTTACATATCCTGCTAATTTAAGTCAACTTAACGGTGCTAATGTATCTGAAGCTGCTCAAAGAATTGGTGGAGATTTACTTACTACTAAATTAATTTGGGATAAATAATCTTTAAACCTAATAAATTTTACTAAAACCATCCCATTTTTTGGGGTGGTTTTTTTTTATATATTTGCACCATGGAAAAAGAACATCAAATATTTGGGATTAGAGCGATTATCGAAGCTATACAATCTGGCGCAACAGTAGACAAAGTATATATTCAAAAGGAGGCAAGTAGTGAACTGATGAAAGACTTGATGAAAGTGATGAAACGCGGAAACATCAATTTCTCCTACGTACCCGTTGAAAAGCTAAATAGATTAACTCCAAATAATCACCAAGGAGCTGTAGCTACTATCTCTCCTATTTCATTTTTTGATTTGGAAAGTTTAATAGATACAGTGCTTGAAAACGGTAAAAAGCCATTGTTTTTGATTCTGGATCAAATTTCAGATGCTAGAAATTTTGGTGCCATAATTAGAACTGCTGAATGTACAGGGGTAAATGGAATCATTGTTCAAAAGGCTGGATCGGCACCTGTGAATGGAGATACTGTAAAAACATCTGCGGGAGCAGTTTTTAATATTCCAATTTGTAAAGTGGAACACATCAAGGATGCTATATTTTTATTGCAAGCCAATGGAATTAAAACAGTTGCTGCCACTGAAAAGACGGAGCAAAACATATATGACATCTCTTTGAACGAACCTGTTGCAATTATTATGGGATCAGAAGACAGAGGTGTAAATCCATCTGTATTGAAAATTGTAGATGAAAAAGCAAAGCTACCAATGTTTGGAACAATTGGTTCCTTAAATGTTTCCGTAGCGTGTGGTGCCTTTTTATATGAAGCTGTTAGACAACGATCTTAACGCAATAAATATTTTTAAAATTTAAATGAGTTGAAACTATAGTTTTAACTCATTTTTTTTTGGAATCAACTCATATTGCACGGGTACACTAGACGTATAATACTCATAGATTGGAGATTGCTCGATAGGAACCGCAACGGGTAAATTGACAAAATTTCCTTTTTCATCAAACCGTTGCATGAATTTATCTTGCGAAGCATCATAATCCGGGTGTTCCCAATCGTATTTTATGGGCTTCTTTAACTGAGGGGTATCACAAAGGAAAGACAATACAATTCCTGAAATAAGACCACCCAAATGACCTTCCCAAGAAATTGACTTTTCAGTTACAATCTCGGGACTTGGAAAAACATACCATACTAATCCACCATAAATAACAATGACTGTAAGTGATAGGGCAACAAGTCTTTGATTTTTGGTTTGGATTCCTTTGAAAAAAATAAAACTAAACAACACGTAAATTAATCCGCTCGCACCTATGTGATAACTTTCCCTACCGATGCACCATGTTATCATTCCTGATAGAAGGATTCCAAATACAACAACAGGAACAGACTCTTTTGCATAAAAAAATTGCAAAGCTGCAAGCAAGATAAACAGCGGTATACTATTATTGTACAAATGCTCTACATCACCATGAATGAATGGACTTAAAAAGACACCTTGAAGTCCTGAAAAGGTTCGGGGATAGATACCGTTTTGATAAAAATCAAAGTCAAATTTTATTTGCAACCAATAAACAAACCACAATAGTACTACACTAAAAAATGGAAATAATAGAACTGAGTTTGTAAACTTAAAATGTTTGTCCATAGATGTTGACTCGATTGATCTAAAAAGCTAATTCATATTAACGAATACGATTAAAGTACAAAAATGCAACCAAAAAACATAAGATGTAATTTTGTCATGATAAAGCTGTTATTTCATAAAGCAACACGCCCTAGCCCAGATGGAAATGGCATCCTTTTATATCTTGTTTTTTACAAGATGTAAAAGATAGAATGTACAGCTGGAAAAAGCTCCAAATAAAGCTGTAATTTTACACCCATAAAAAGCTAGTTACAGTCAACCAAATTAAGAAAATGGAAGCACCACTTGCAGAACGAATACGCCCTCAAAAACTGGATGATTATGTGAGTCAGTCTCATCTTGTAGGGCCAAATGGATCATTGACACAGCAAATTGCTAAAGGAATAATCCCATCATTAATTTTTTGGGGACCACCAGGCACTGGAAAAACAACCTTATCACAAATTATCGCTCAGGAATCTAAACGTCCGTTTTATATATTAAGCGCTATTAATTCTGGGGTTAAGGACATCAGAGAAGTTATTGAAAAGGCAAAACAGAGTGGCGGATTGTTTACAGCCAAAAATCCTATTTTATTTATTGACGAGATTCACCGCTTTAGTAAATCGCAGCAGGATTCCTTACTCGCTGCGGTAGAGAAAGGCTGGGTAACCCTAATAGGCGCTACAACTGAAAACCCCAGTTTTGAGGTAATTCCCGCGTTACTGTCAAGATGTCAAGTCTATGTATTAAATCCGTTTACAAAAATAGATTTGGAGACCTTGCTGGAACGTGCCATGAAAAAAGATGTATTGATGTCTCAAAAAAATATTGAGCTCAAAGAAACCGAAGCTTTATTAAGGCTTTCGGGCGGGGATGGCAGAAAATTATTGAATGTTTTTGAACTGGTTGTGAATGCATCTCTTGATGACAAAATTATCATTACTAACGATCGTGTATTTGAAGTTGTACAACAAAATACGGTGCTTTATGACAAAACAGGAGAACAGCACTATGATATTGTATCGGCATTTATAAAATCGATTCGTGGTAGCGATCCTAATGGAGCTGTGTATTGGCTAGCCCGAATGATTGAAGGTGGTGAAGATGTAAAATTTATAGCCCGAAGAATGCTCATATTAAGTAGCGAAGATATTGGAAACGCAAATCCTACTGCTTTTATCATGGCCAACAACACTTTTCAAGCTGTGGCTACGATAGGTTATCCGGAAAGCCGAATCATTTTGAGTCAATGTGCAGTGTACCTTGCCACATCACCTAAAAGCAATGCATCCTACTTGGCTATAGGTACTGCACAACAACTCGTGAAACAAACGGGAGATTTACCAGTACCTATTCATTTGCGCAATGCACCAACCAAACTCATGAAAGAACTAGGATATGGTGAAGAATACAAATATGCACATGATTACACAAACAATTTTGCCGAACAAGAATTTCTTCCAGATACTATTACAAAAACACCTATTTATGTACCAGGGAATAATTCAAGAGAAAATACCATTAGGGAATTTTTAAAAAACCGCTGGAAAGATAAATATGGATATTAAACTTCACAGAAAAGCCTTGACGAATCAAGGCTTTTCTATGAATAGGAAGTACTTTTGTTTTCTAGAATTTTACATTGATTTTTTCTGAAACTAAGACATCGCTTTTATAATATTCAAAATACCATTGGTTCTCTTTTAAAATTAAAGAACCTTGAATATCACCCTTAATAGCTATAAATGAGTTCTTCTGAGAAGTTTTAAGCAATTTCATTACTACTTTTGGACTACTATCAATTAATTGAAAACCAGTTGATGTTGCTTGTGCATACAACAAATCTGCCCCTATAGATTGACTCATTGTTGTTACAACTTCATTCGTGTTTTTTTGAATCATCACACGATCTTTTGAGGCTGGCTCAACGACTTGATCTTGAGCAATAGCTTTAGTTCCATTATACTTATATTTCAAATTAAGTATTGATACAAAAGCTTTGTTGAGTGCTTCAGCGTAGGCTACTTGATACTCTTTCTCTCTACTAGATCCCATTACGGATTGAAAAATAATTTTATCATTGCAATCCTTTAAAACGACAACCAATTTTGTGGTTAAAAAACCATTTTCCTTAACAACATCTGCAAAGAGCAAATCACAACGATTATAATACTCTTGCGGCAGTTCCGCCTTTTTATAAAATGCTACAAAACCAGCTTTCTCAAAATTGTACTTTGTTAGCGTATTCATTCGATATTGATTCTCCACTTTAAGAAAATCGAACTTAAGAGGTACAATTACAGCTTTGTAGTTATTAATGGACTGTGCAAACGAAAAGTTAACAAGGAGCATAAACAAAAATAGGAGTGATTTTTTCATTATTATAAATATTTTTTGAGTTCTAATAAATGGTTAATTTGTTTAATATCGCCGCCGACTTCCATACTATTTTCATTAAAAAAAATAGCATCTAATCCTGCATTAAGTGCCCCTTGAACATCAGCTTCAAAACTATCTCCTATCATGACACTGGATGTAACAGCAGCGTTAGCACGTTGAAGTGCAAAATTAAATATGCCTGGATTTGGTTTTTTAACACCAGCCATTTCAGAGTTTGTTACTGTTTGAAAATAACTTTCAATTTTTGCATTGTACATTTTTCTGGATTGAACTTCTGCAAAACCGTTTGTTATGATATGCAAATTGTATTTTGGCTTTAAATACTCCAAAATTTCAAATGTTCCGTCAAACAGATGATTACTATCTGGTAAAAGTCTGATGTATTCATCGGAGATTTTATTGATTTGAGCATCCGAAATGGAGTAATCAATAGCATCAAAAGAATGTTTCAATCTATTGTAACGCAATTCCTCATGAGTAATTTTGTCAAACTGATATAATTTCCAACAATCTTGATTTATTGGTACATATTTATCAATGAATAGCTTAGGATCAACATCAGGGTGATTGTTTTTAAAAATAGTATTGAAAGTAAGTTCTGAATTTTTATCAAAATCCCACAATGTATGGTCCAGATCAAAAAAAACATCCGTTAATTTTTGTTTCATAATTTGTAATTAAATTATGCCTTCATCGGCAAAGCTAAAATAACTGTTTTCAGTCACTATAAGATGATCTAGTACTTTTATTTCTAAACTTTCTCCGGCCTGCTTTAATTTTTTGGTGATGTGTTTATCTGCATCACTGGGCACAAGTGTTCCTGAAGGATGGTTATGGCATAAAATTAAAGCTGTTGCACCATTTTCTAAGGCTGTTTTAAAAACGATTCGCACATCAACTAGTGTCCCGGTAATACCTCCTTTACTCAGTTGAGATTTGGCAATAATTTTATTAGAGTTATTCAAAAAAATAATCCAAAACTCCTCATGTGGTAGCTCTCCTATTACGGGTTGCATGATTTCAAAAATCACTTTACTTGAGGTTACTTTTTTTAACTCCACAGTATCCTCTGCTCTACGTCGTCGACCCAATTCAAGAGCCGCAATAATTGCAATTGCTTTTGCCTCACCAATTCCCTTAAAAGTGGTTAATTGTGCTAAGGATAATTTCCCTAATGCATTTAAATTATTGTCAACACTGGATAAAATTCGTTTGCTTAAATCAACTGCGGACTCATTCCGACTACCCGATCCTATCAATATAGCTATCAACTCCGCATCGCTAAGAGCACTTTTACCTTTGAGCATCAATTTTTCACGTGGTCTATCATCTTCGGACCAATTTGTGATGGGAAAATTAGTTTGTTCCAAGTCGTAACTTTTTAAAATTAAGCGTAATACAAAAGTAAAAATAACGTTATTTTAATTAAAGATAAAAATATGAAAGCTATTTATTTCTTACTAATTATTAGCATTTTAATGCCTTATGAATTAAAGGCACAGTAAGGCAGACCAAATATTCCGTTTGAAACACGACTTTCAAAAGCAGCTTTATCCATTATAAACCCCAATGTAATTTATGATCCAACGTATAAATCCATACCCTATCCTAAAGGCGATGTACCTAAAAACAAAGGAGTTTGTACGGATGTAGTCATTAGAGCCTACCGAAAATTAAATATTGATTTACAAAAAGAAGTACATGAGGATATGAAAAATCATTTTTCGAAATATCCCAACTTAAAAAAATGGGGCATGAAGGGGACTGATACAAATATAGATCACAGAAGAGTTCCAAACTTAGAAGTTTTCTTTGAAAGAAAAGGTAGAAAGCTACTAGTATCAGATAAAGCTCAAGATTATAAAACAGGTGCTATTGTAACTTGGATAATTAACGGAAAACTTCCTCACATAGGTATTGTAACTCATAAAAAAACGAGTGACGGCATGCGTCCACTACTTGTACATAACGTAGGATCAGGTCAAGTACTAGAAGACTGTTTATTTAAATACAAAATAGTAGGACACTATCAATATGAAAAATAAAAGGCACCATAATAATGGCGCCTTAAAGTTTATTACTGCATTAGATTTTTGACCTCATCAAAATTTAATCCGCCATAATTACCGGAACTCATCAACAACAACGCCGAATTGTCTAAATCAAGGTTAAACAAATAGTCTTTAAAATCTTGTGGATTGGTATAAATAATCAAATCTTCTCTGTTAAAAGCTTTGGCTATTTGATCATAAGTTACTTCTTCAAGTTGTTTGATTTTTACAGCATCAGGGGAGTAAAAAACAACTGCTACATCAGCATATTCTAATGCTCCTTCATACTCTTTTAAGAACTCAGCATTCAAGCTACTGTAGGTGTGCAATTCTAAACAAGCTACTAATTTACGATTTGGGTATTGCTCCTTTACCGCTTTAGTTGTGGCAGCTACTTTGCTAGGTGAGTGTGCAAAATCTTTGTAGGCCACTTTTCCTTTTCCTTCGGCTATTTTCTCTAGTCGTTTACTCGCACCTTTAAAACTAGCAATTGCCTCGTAAAAATCAGCTTCATCAACGCCCATGTTTTGGCAAATCCATTTGGCACCAGCCAAATTATTTAAATTGTGCGCGCCAAAAACTTCAATTGGCATATCCCCTTCTGGAGTTTCAAGAAGTGTTACTCCATCGCTCACTGTATATTGAGGTGTAGCATAGGCTAATTTACGGATCGGATTAGTTGCAGCCTCAGCAACGCGCTTCACTTCGGCATCGTCTTCGTTGTATACTAATATGCCACCGTTAGTAATTTTATCAATAAAAATTTCAAATTGCTCTACGTAATTTTCGTAAGTCGGAAAAACATTTATGTGATCCCAAGCAATACCTGAAATTAGCGCAATATTAGGCTGATACAAATGAAATTTAGGACGCCTATCTATAGGTGATGACAAATACTCGTCTCCTTCAAGTACCATGAAATCATTTTCTTCGGTCAGATGTACCATCGTATCAAAACCTTCGAGTTGTGCTCCTACCATATAATCTACAGCAATGTTATGATAATGCATTACGTGTAAGATCATTGAGGTAATAGTTGTCTTTCCGTGAGAACCACCAATCACTACGCGGGTTTTGTTTTTTGACTGCTCGTATAAAAATTCTGGATAAGAATATATTTTCAACCCTAAAGCTTGCGCTTGTAGTAATTCAGGATTATCAGCTTTGGCATGCATACCCAAAATAATTGCTTCTATATCTTGGGTGATCTTTTCGGGAAACCAACCCATCTCTTGCGGAAGTAATCCTTTTTTTTCTAACCTTGATTTAGAAGGCTCAAAAACTGCATCATCACTACCTGTAACTTTATATCCTTTGTTGTACAAAGTAAGTGCCAAGTTATGCATGGCGCTACCTCCTATTGCTATAAAATGAAGATGGTTAGATGTATTTGAACTTAATACCGATGGGTTAGAATTTGGATGTTTAGTTTCCATATTTATATTTTTCTGAATTTTATTTACTCATTGGCCACAGCCAAATAACGGAGTGAGATTATTATGTTTTCTTTAATTTATGTTTGTATAAATTGTCTAATTTTTGGGAACCTACTTTTGTACTACCCGCCTGAATGGCTTTTTTATATTGATTTTCTGCAGCGGTGTATCTCTTAAAATATTCTTCTATATGCCCTCTTGAAAGGTAGCCGTCTACAGGTGATAATTTTGCTAATTCATTTGAATATTTAATTGCTTTAGACTCGCTTCCGCCAACAATTCCAGGCAACTGAATATACAATTCTATCAATGCCCATCGGGAGTCAATATGCTTTGGGTTTAATACAATGGCTTTTTCAAATGAAGATTTAACCTCATCAATCATTCCAAGCGCTTTAAACTTATTCACGGTCTTGGCTTTCATACCAAGCGCACCACCATATTTATAATAATAATCTGCCTCTGATGGCTTTAGCACTTTGAGCTTTTTATAATATACTATAGCTTTGTCCCATGATTTAGATTGACCCGCAATATCGCCTAGGTATTCTATAACCTTAGTATCAGCAGGATTGGTTTTCAAAATGCCTTCAAAAAGAACTTCTGCCTGACTGTATTTTTCTTCCTTGAAAAGTTTCTCTGCTTTTTCAAAATTGGATTGAGACCACATCATCATTGGCAGCAATAAAAAAGAATAAAGAATTTGTTTCATTTTTCAAAAATAAGAAATTTATATAAGGATGTGAAAAGATTATGAGCCAACATTGCAACTAAAAGTATAATGAAATAGAAAACTTAAAAAAACTTTCCCATAACATGCTGCTCTTACTTTAGCTAGAGTTTACATGCAATGTTATTTACACTGCTATTTCACAAACAAAGTTCTTGCCACAAAGTCAACTTAGTATAAATGAATTAGTAAAAAGACTCTATTTTTCGCAACCAAAAAAACAATATGAAAATATTTTATGCCATTCAAGCCACAGGAAACGGCCACATTAGTAGAGCTACACAATTATATCCTTATTTACTTCAACACGGAACAGTAGATTTTTTCTTGAGCGGTAACAATGCCAGCTTAGATCTTAAAATACCTATTCGATATAAAAGCAATGGCTGCAGCTTATACTACAGCAAGTGCGGTGGACTCGATTACTGGAATATTACAAAAAATATCAAACCCCGCCAAATCTACAAAGACGCTGATGCACTACCACTTAAAGACTACGATGTGGTAATCAATGATTTTGACGCCATCACATCTCTAGCTTGTAAAATGCAAAACGTCCATTCAGTTCAATTGGGACATCAAGCCAGTTTCCTCTCTAAAAACACTCCCAGACCCGATAAAAAAAACATCATGGGCGAACTCATTTTACAGCATTACGCTAAAGCTCCTAAGAACATTGGCTTGCACTTTGAAAACTACGACAGCTTCATAAGGCCTCCCATAATCAAGGACAAAATAATTGAAGCCAATCCCCAAAATTTACAACACATCACCGTTTACTTACCATCTTTTGACCAAGACTGTCTCGAAAAAGCGTTTCAAAAGTTACACGATGTAACATTTCATTGGTTCCTTAGTAGCGTAACTCACAAACACACCATTCAAAATATTACCTATTATCCTGTAAACCAAAAACAATTCAATAAGAGCCTCATCACTTGTGACGGAATTATTACGGGCGGAGGTTTTGAAACTCCAGCCGAAGCACTATACCTCAAGAAGAAAGTATTGAGTATACCAATTCGCAATCATTACGAGCAGGAATGTAACGCCGCAGCACTAAAAAAACTTGGGGTTCCGGTAGTGTATACCGTTGATAAAGAATTTGATACTATAATTTCAAACTGGTTAAACCTCAAAATTACCTATCCCGAAATGCAGGCCAATAATATTCCTGAAACGCTTCAATACCTTTTTGATACCTATCGAGATTAAAATTAATTTTGGGGAATGCCCCGCAAAAAAAGCGGGTCGGGCTATACAGTACAATCTTTTTTGCGAAAAAAATGCAAAAAAGGATTCCCCTTTCTATCCCTCATTCAGCACTGCTTTAAATAGTTAAGTCAATCCGAAAGCTAAACTGAAAAAATAAAATATTTAAGCAAAATCTAATTTATTTATTACTTTAGTAAAAAATAAATTATGAAAACATTAGCAGAATGGTTTGAAGAATATAGCGTAAGCCACAAGAACCTGACCAATAAAAAGATTCATTATATCTGTGTACCTCTTATCTTTTTTTCGGTGGTAGGTTTGTTCATGAGCATCCCAAGTGGCGCTTTATCTCCCCTTGCCTCACTACATCCAGCACTTGCCAATTGGGCTTTTGTTATATTGCTATTTGTTTTGTTTTTCTATTTTAGGCTTTCCTTAATAATGGGAATAAAAATGACCTTCTTTACTGCTATTTGTCTCATCGGAAATTATTTAGTATCCCAATACGTACCACTAGTTTGGTTTTCTATAAGTGTATTCACCGTAGGATGGATTGGTCAGTTTTATGGACACAAAATCGAAGGTAAAAAACCATCCTTTATCAAGGATTTACAATTTTTATTAATTGGCCCAGCATGGGTAATACATTCGGTGTTTAGCACCAAATAAAAAAGATATTTTTCTACTTCGTTTCTTTACAGCATAAATAGAAAAAAACAGTATCTCACAAAACAGCAACTTAAAATAAAACAGTTGCTGTTTTTTTATGCCTAGTATTCCCAAAAAAACTAGTAAAACTCTTTATAAATTGCATTCAAAAAAAGTGTAATTTGTAGCGCAATTCAACCAAGATAAAACTTCAATAGACATAGCTATTTACCATGAAAAAATACATCTTAATTTTATTTTTTATGACAGTAACCGCCTTCTCGCAGCAGTATGAAAAGAATTGGTCACAAATCCTAGTCCAAGAAAATAAAGGCAAAATAAAAACAGCAAGTAAACTTGTTGATGCGATTTACAAAAAAGCAAAAAAAGAGAATAATGAAGTTCAAATCATTAAATGTTTTTTTTACAAATCAAAATACCTGCAAGTTCTTGAAGAAGATGCACAAAGCCAAATCATTCGCAATCTTAAAGCCGAAATAAATACTGCAACTATACCTTCAAAAGCAATTTTGAACCTAGTGTATGCGAAGTGTTTAATAGCTTATAAAAATAAAAACTCCTATTTGATATACAATAGAACTAATACTACTAGTCTTGAGGATGATTTTCTGACTTGGACAGCTAAAGACTTCGAAAAAGAGATCTCTTCTTCGGTAACAAAAACACTAGCAGACGAAGCTGTTTTAAAAAAAATACCATTAACAAAATATGAAGCAGTATTTGATTTTTCAAAAAACCAAGACATAAATGAATCCTTATATGCTTATATATTGGGTGAAAACATAGACTATCTTAAAACAAATCTTAATTATTGGCAAAGCAGAAATAACAAACAACTGCAAGCCATGAAGGAGGAACTTTTTCAGGATTCAGAAAATTTCGTAAAATTAAAATTTGATTTTTTAGAAAATGACCTCATCAAACTTGTACTTCAGTTATACCAAGAACTGGAAAAAGAACACAGCACTAGTGAGAAGCAACTCACCCGCATGAAATTCATTCAGGCTTACGTAAATATTTCTCATGAATTATATTTAAAATTCTTAAACCAAATTAAAACGAAACCCAGTGACACCATTAGCAAAGAAAAAATTCAAATAGAAAACGCAAGTATCCTTCTTGCAAATACTTCAAAAAAGAATTTCCCTGATTACAATAAAAATGCACTTGCATTACTGGATAGCATTATAAAAAACAACACACGAACAAATGCTTTTAAACAAGCTGTACAACTGCGTCACACAACAACGTTAAAAACACTGACAGTTCAACTTCAAAAACAGTCTTATACAAATGAAAACACCAGAGCCTTTGTACAATACAAAAACATAAACAAACTCAAGGTTACATTTTATAAAATAGATCAAAAAACAAATCAAATTCTACAAAAAGCGACTTATAACAAAGACAGCTTAGTTCAAACCATTAGAGCTAAAAAAGAAATTGCAACTAGAGATTATGATTTAGAAAACAAAAAAGATTATTTTGAATACACCACAGAAATCCTCCTGCCACAACTAGAGACAGGAACTTATTTAGTATATCTAGAAAGTGATTCCTTTAATGTAAATGAAAAAGCCTTTGCATTTAAAACTCTAACCGTTACTAATATTGCTGTATTGGCCACGCATAAAAATAATATGCAGTGGTACCAAGTTTTAGACAGAAAGACAGGGAAACCTCTTGAAAATGTTTCTGTTAAATCACCGCGTCAAACACTAACCACTAACAAGAAGGGAATTGCTGTCGCACCAAAAGAAAACGACAATGACAATGATGAAATCTTAGAATTCTCCTTAAAGAATGACACATTAACATTAGAAAAACAATATGTTTACAACACCTATGATTACGAAATTAAAGATGATGCACCAAAGGCAAAGGTAGAATTCTTTTTAGACCGAGCTATTTACAGACCAGGACAAACTGTTTACTACAAAGGGATTGCATTCCAAAAAAACAATAACACCTCTCAAGTTGTATCCAAAACTAGTTTTCATATTCGACTAAAAAATGCAAACTATGAAACTTTCAAAGAATTTGATGTCACTACAAATGAATTTGGTTCTTTTTCTGGAGAATTTAATATTCCAAAAACAGGTTTAACCGGTGAATTTAGAATAGAGGGTGAAGAACCAGCTGATTATGAAAAAGATGTAATTTATGACACCATAAAGGATGAACATCCATTTTGGGATGTTGTAGAATTCAACCATAGTATTGCTACATTTCAAGTTGAAGAATACAAACGTCCCAAATTTGAAGTGACTTTTGAACCGTTTACCAAAACGTATCAAGTCAATCAAAATATTTTAGCAACAGGTCAAGCCAAAGCTTTTTCAGGAAGTTCAATATCAGATGCTATCGTTAAATACGAAGTGAAATTAATTACTTTGTCTGCCAGAAATGGATACGATTTTAATTTTGACAATGAAATAAAATCCATTTTAATTGGCGAAACTAAAACCGATGCTTCAGGCAAATTCGAAATCAATTTCATAGCCAATCCCTCAAACAACATAAGCAAAGATAATCTTCCGCTTTTTAAATACCTCATCCATGCAACGGTTACTGACATTAATGGTGAAACACATATAACCCAAACCGAGGTGATTGTTGGATATCATACTTTAAAGTTAACGGCATCGGTACAGCCAAGTATAAAAACTAGTGATAAAAATCAAATCACATTAAACAGCACCAATCTCAACAACGCATTTATTCCCACGCAAGGAGAGATTAAACTGTATTATGTAAGTCCGTTTGCCACTAAATTTAAACCTAGGATTTTTAGTCAACCAGAAATTGTATCTATTCCTGATGAGGAATTTGAAAGACTTTTTCCTTATGAATTGAACGAAAAACAAAATGCAGTAAAGCCAACCGAAACATTAGTTTTTTCTAAAAAAGTGATTACTGAAAAGGATAAGGAATTACTTTTAGATTTTATTTCTGATTATAAATCTGGTAATTACAGAGTAGTATTTTCAGCTATGGACAACTTTAATAATCCAATAGAAACAAGTTCTAATTTTCAAATCATTCAAAGTAAAGACAAATTTGATTCCAGCAAGTTATTTAAGGCAAAACAACTTAATGAAGATCCAAAAAAAGATGGATTTGTATTGGTAAAACTATCCTCTACTATACCTAATTTGTACATCAACACAACCGGAAACTACCATGGCTATATCTATTTTGAAGATGTGTTTCATTTAGAAAACAACGAAACTATTATAAAAATTCCTCTAAAAAAGGAATTCGAAAATGAAATCTGTATTGGTTTTGAATCTGTATTTGAAAATAACACTTTCCAAGATCGTTTAGAGATTTACTTAAAAAAGGTGGAACCTAGTTTAAATTTCTCCATAGAAAGTTTTAGAAATAAAATCCAGCCTGGAAGTAATGAAAATTGGTCTTTCCAATTAAAATCATCAAATACCATTCAAGAAGCTGAAATTTTAGCCTCAATGTATGACAGCTCTCTTGACCAGTTTACAAAGAAAAAATGGAGTGACTTAAAAATAAATGACTACTACTGGAATTCATTGCGCTTCAAAAATTGTTTGGGTTTTGATAAAGAATACATTACACTTTTAAATTTAAATCCCTTTTTAAATCCCATCACCTTTGATATTGAAAACACGAATTTAATGTGGTTTGGTTTTGACTTTAATGACTCCTTTACTTCAAAAAATATTGACGAATACCGCAAGCAAATCAACAATAAAAGTAAAAAACCACTGAATGCCAAAATGATTTCAGGTTATGTTTTTGATAAAAACGAACCTCTTCCTGGAGTTGTAATCCAAATTGACGGAACAAATCGAGGTACACAATCAGATTTTGATGGATATTACCAGATTGAAGCAGCACAAGGAGAAGAATTAACCTTCTCCTATATTGGTTTTGACGTAAAAAAAATTACCGTAACCACAAAGGTAATAGATGTACAGCTTGAAGAGTCAAGCTCTCGTTTAGAAGAAGTCGTCGTTAAGGGGTATGCCGGTCAAAAAAGTAAAGCGTCAACTAACGCAACAGCAGCAGTTGTTGAAGAAGCACCAGACAACGCCATTTACGCTACCCTAGGAATAGACAAACAGCTAGCCGAAACCGTAAAAGGTTTACAAGTATCAGGAGCAGCAAATAAAATAATTATTAGAGGTGCGAACAGTACATCTGCATCCATTGACGCACTTTGTATCGTTGACGGAGTACCCATGACCATGGAGCAAATAAAAGCAATTGCACCAAATGACATTATTGACATCGAAGTTTTAAAAGCCGACAAAGCCATCGCTTTATACGGAGAAAATGGCAAAAATGGTGTCATAATCATCACCACAAAAAAAGCACTTGAAGCCTTAACACAAGTAAAAGCAAGAAAAAATCTTTCTGAAACTGCTTTCTTTTACCCAAATCTAAAAACCGATAACAAAGGAAAACTGAGCTTCAGTTTTAGTGCACCAGAGGCTTTAACCAGTTGGAAACTCCGTTTGTTGGCTCATAACAAAGTCGCTGTTTCAGGGTATTTAGAAAAAATGACCGTTACTCAAAAAGAACTGATGATTACTCCTAATTTTCCTCGTTTTTTTCGAGAAAGAGATTCAATCGTGATTACAGCCAAAATTGCAAACATCACCAATGGAACTAAAAAAGGAATGGCCGTTTTACAACTTTTTGATGCCACTACCATGCAAGCAGTTGATGTTAAAATGGCAAATAATAACACCGTCAAAAACTTCACTATTGCAGCATTTGGAAACACATCTGTAAATTGGAAAATCTATATTCCTGAAGGCCTACAAGGAGTACAATATAAAATAGTAGCAAAAGCAGGAGACTTTTCAGATGGTGAAGAAAACATTGTACCAGTTTTAACGAATAGCATGCTTGTCACAGAGAGCACTCCAGTTTGGGTTAGAGACAATTCTAAAAAAGAGTATTCACTTGAAAATTTAAAAAACAACACCTCTACTACTTTAAAAAACCATCAATTTACCTTTGAGTACACCTCAAATCCTACTTGGCTCGCCATTCAATCCTTGCCATACTTAATGGAATACGAACACGAATGTGCTGAACAAACATTTGCACGTTTCTATTCGAATGCGTTGGCGTCAGAAATCATTTCAAGCAATCAAAAAATTGAAAATCTTTTTAAAACTTGGACAGCAAACAAAAAAATTGAGTCCAAACTGGAGGAGAACGAAGAATTGAAATCAATAATTCTAGCCGAAACACCATGGATCAATGATGTAAAAAGTGATGCCGAAAAAAAGAAAAACCTAGCTTTACTTTTTGATTTGGAGAAAATGAAAAGTTCGCAAGAAATTGCTTTTTCCAAATTAAAACAGAAACAAAAACCTTCTGGAGGCTTTGGCTGGTTTGACGGCGGAAATGAAAGCGAATATATTACAAGACATATCTTAGCAGGTCTAGGACATTTATCAAAATTAAGTACCACCACTAACAGTACTGAAAAAATAGCACAAATTGCTAAAACAGGTATTCCATTCTTAGACCAAAAGTTTTTAGAGCAACATAAGAATAGAATAACAGCAGCAACTCCATCACAAAAAATAATTTGGCACAATCCGTACTCTGAATTGCATTACCTCTATACGCGTAGTTTTTACGTAGAGCAGCAACCTCTTTCTGATACAATAAAGAAAGCCACAAAATGGTATATAGAAACTGCAAAAAAAGATTGGCTTTCCTATTCCTTGTACGAAAAAGGTTTGGCAGCAATAACATTAAATCGATTTGGTGAAAAAGATACCGCCAAAAAAATAATCGAAAGCTTAAAAGAAACAGCCTCTAACAATGAAGATTGGGGCATGTACTGGATTGCTAACAAAGCAGGCTGGTATTGGCATCAAGCACCTATTGAAACACAAGCTTTGCTCATTGAGGCTTTCGCCGAAGTGACAAACGACAAAAAAGCAGTAGACGAAATGAAAGTTTGGTTGCTAAAAAACAAACAAGTAAAGAATTGGCCTACCACAAAAGCAACTACCGAGGCTGTCTACGCACTCCTAATGCAAGGAACTGATTGGTTGAGTGTAAAAGACAATACTGTGATCAAAATTGGCGACGAAAAAATACTTACCAAAAAACTCTCCGAAAACGCAAAAGAGGCCGAAACTGGATATGTGAAACTCAACTGGAAATCTGATGAAATCAAAAAAGAAATGGGAACTATTAGCATTCAAAACAAATCAAATGTCCCTGGATTTGGCGGAATTTATTGGCAATATTTTGAAGAATTAGATCAAATAAAAAATCATTCTGGAGGTATTTTATCGGTTGCAAAAGAATTATTTATCAAAAAAAACACAGCTAATGGTGATGTATTACAAAAAATAAATGCAACACTTCCATTACAAATTGGTGATTTAGTTACCGTGAGGTTAATTATTACGGCGAAGGAAGACATGGAATTTGTTCATTTAAAAGACCTAAGAGCCTCTTGTTTTGAACCCGTAAATGTACTATCTGAATACCAATACAAAGGAGGATTAGGATTTTACAACAGTACAAAAGATGCTGCTACTCATTTCTTTTTTGACTACATAAACAAAGGAACCTATGTATTAGAATATGACATTCGTGTCAATAATGCAGGATCATTTTCAAATGGAATTACAACTATTCAAAGTATGTACGCCCCAGAATTCAGTAGTCATACCAAAGGGATTCGTATAAAAGTTAAAAAATAAATGAATAATGCCACAAAAAAATCCGCTTCAATTTCTTGAAGCGGATTTACTATTTTAAAAAGTAAAAAATTAGTCGTTCAACATTTTCCACAATTTGTCTTTTAATTCTGTAAGTCCCTGTTGCGCCACAGAAGATATAAACATGTATGGAATATCTTGAAAAGATGCATCCAGTTCTGTTTTCAATTCAGCCTTTAATTCATCATCAAGCATGTCGCATTTAGAAATCACTAATAAACGCTCTTTATCTAGCATTTCTGGGTTGTACTTGGTCAACTCATTCACAAGAATATCATATTCCCCTTTGATATCTGGTGTATCAACGGGAACTAAAAATAACAATGTCGAGTTACGCTCAATGTGTCTTAAAAAATAATGCCCTAAACCTTTTCCTTCAGCAGCTCCTTCAATAATTCCCGGAATATCAGCAATCACAAAAGATTGAAAATCTCTGTAAGCCACAATTCCTAAATTAGGTTTTAAAGTTGTAAAAGGATAATCCGCAATTTTTGGCTTAGCCGAAGTCAAAACAGATAATAAAGTGGACTTACCAGCATTAGGAAAACCAACTAAACCTACATCAGCAAGTACCTTCAATTCCAAAATAACATCCATTTCTACGCCTGGTAAACCTGGTTGAGAGTATCGTGGTGTTTGATTGGTTGAGCTTCTAAAGTGCCAGTTTCCTAAACCACCTTTTCCGCCGCGAGAAAGGACTTGTTTTTCGCCTTCCTCAGTAATTTCAAATAAAATTTCTCCTGTTTCCTTATCTTTTACAACAGTACCAAGTGGCACCTCTATGTATTTATCATCTCCATCAGCACCAGTACTCCTATCTCCACTTCCATCTCCACCATTACCTGCTTTGATATGTCTTGCAAACTTGAGATGAAACAACGTCCATAATGCTTTATTTCCTACTAGATAAACGTGTCCACCTCTTCCACCATCACCACCATCTGGCCCACCATATTGTATGAACTTTTCTCTATGCAAGTGCGTAGATCCTTTTCCACCTTTTCCAGATGAAACATATATTTTAACGTAATCTACAAAATTTCCCTCAGTCATTTTTTTTAGTATTCAGTTACAGTTCTAGTTTATTAGTTCTCATATTAAAAAACTAGGACTTAAAACTATTTTAATCTTTTAAGGCTTTCACCATTACTTTATCAATCTTCACACCATCCATATCGATAACCTCCAATTCAAATTTTTGCCAAATCAATTTCTCACCTTGTTTGGGTATGTGTGACAGTTCAGTCATTATTAAACCACTTAGCGTAGTGACTTCATAATCATTTATTAATTCGTCTAATTCAAAATAGGTCAAGAAATCATGCAACGAGTAATGTCCATCTACTAACCACGAACCATCTTCTCTTTCTATCAATTGAAAATCATCTTTATAGAAATCAGAAGCATCACCTACCAATGCTTCAAGGATATCATTTAATGTAATTACCCCTTGAAAAACACCATATTCATCAGATACAAAAGCATAATGAATGCCTGATTTCTTGAAATTTTCTAGTGCCACATAAGCAGTAGTCTGCTCCATCATAAAAGGAGCTTCGGTCATGATTGATGCTAAATTGAATTCTTCATTTTCAAAATGAGCAAAAATATTTTTTAAGTTAACCACACCTACTATGTCATCGTAGTTTTCATTAAATACGGGATAAATAGAATGAAGTTCCTTGAGCATAAACTCTCTAACCTTTTCTTTATCTGCATGAAGTGGTAAAAAAACAACCGACTTGCGATGCGTCATCAAAGAATTGATTTTTCGGTCACCAATATGAAAAACACGCTCCACAATATCTTGTTCAATTTCTTGAACTTCTCCACCCTCAGTTCCCTCCTTAATAATAGCTTTTATTTCTTCCTCGGTTACTTTTCCATCAGCTGTTGGCTTAATTTGCAAAACATCTAATAAAAAATCTGTAGAAGTAGTAAGAAGCCATATAAAAGGAGCTGTCACAATTGATACCATTTTCATTGGCAAAGCAACTGCCTTAGCAATACCTTCTGGATGATTAAGGCCTATTCTTTTGGGCAATAATTCTCCTAAAACCAAAGAGAAAAAAGTCAATACTACCACAACTAAACCTACTGCAACTGGCTGTGCATAGGGTTTTAAAAATTCAAAACCACTTACAAAAATTTCTACATCTTGAGTAATCTTATCACCACTGTAAATACCCGTTAAAATCCCAATCAGAGTGATACCTATTTGTACCGTTGATAAAAATTTATTGGGAGAATTTGCAAGGTCCAATGCTATTTTAGCGCTTTTATTGCCTTTTTTTGCTGCTGTCTCTAATCGGTTTTTTCGAGCTGAAATCAATGCTATTTCTGACATTGAGAACACTCCGTTTAGTAATATCAGAAAAAATATTATTAGTATTTCCAATTTTTTAATGGATTCGTTTATATCTCTTGTTCTGCGTATTTGAAATTATCAATTATAAATTATCAATCACTGCACTTACTCTTTCCGTAATTTCAGCAATGGAACCAATCCCGTCTACGATGAAAAATTTATCTTGATTTTTATAAAAATCCATCAAAGGAGCAGTTTTTTCATTGTATTCTTGGTATCTGTTTCTGATTTTTTCTTCGTCTTGATCATCAACTCTACCGCTTGTTTTTCCTCTTTCAAGTAAACGCTGAATTAAAATCTCATCGTCAGCCTCTAGCGCTACTGTAGCTGCAACTTTTGACCCAATAGATTCTAAAAAAACATCTAATGCTTCTGCTTGAGAAAGTGTTCTTGGATACCCGTCAAATAAAACACCGTTTGTATCTGGATGTTTATTTACTTCATCAATTAGCATTTTAGTAGTTAATTCATCAGGCACAAGATCTCCAGCATCCATATAAACACGGGCTTGTTTGCCTAACTCCGTATCATTTTTTAAATTAAATCTAAAAACATCACCTGTTGAAATGTGTGTTAGCTTGTATTTTTCTTTTAAAAACTCTGCTTGAGTTCCTTTTCCAGCTCCTGGTTTGCCAAATAAAACGATATTAATCATGTTGTTTTGTAGTTATTCTTTTAATTTATATACTTCAGGTAAGTTTCTTCCAAGTCCGTCATAATCTAAACCGTATCCTACAATAAATTTATTAGGAATTCGAATTCCGATGTAATCAATTTTGATGTCTTTCTGGTATGCTTCCGGTTTAAAAAAAAGTGTTGCAATTTTAAAATGTTTCACATTTTGTTGTTTAAACAATTCTTTTAGTTCAACCAAAGTATTTCCTGTGTCTACTATATCCTCAATAATAACAACAGATCTACCGGTAAAATCTTGATTAATTCCTATCAATTGCTTTACCTCATTCGTTGAAGAAGTACCCTCATACGAAGCCATTTTTATAAACGAAACCTCACATGATTTTTTATATTGTTTTACAAAGTCAGCTACTACCATAAAAGCACCGTTAAGCACTCCTACAAAAATAGGCGTTTCATCAGCAAAATCTGCCTCAACTTGTGATACCATTTTAGCTATAGCAAAATCAATTTCTTTTGCAGAAATAAATGGAACAAATTGTTTATCGTGAAGTTGTATCATTATTTTTGTATTTAAAATAATGGGCAAAGATAGCAATTTCTCACTTTACATCTTAGAATAATTGTTAGAAGAATAGCCATACTTTAAAATTAAAAAAAAACTTTTATGGTAAATCCAGAATTGTATCAAAAAATACAAGAAAGCACGGCTCATGTAGCTAGTAAAGCAGTAAATTCTCAATACATTTTGAGCAATCCAGACTTGATGCCAGATTTTTTTGAAATTGTTCTTTCAACATCAGACAAAAATCATCACAAAGCTTGTTGGATCCTGGAAATGATTTTAGAAAAAGACTTGCATCTGCTTTTTAGTTATTTAGATCAATTTTGTGAGACCTTACCTTATTATTCAAACTACAGTGCCTTAAGATCTATATCAAAAATTTGCATGTTTCTATCACTGCATGCTTCCCTTAATGAGAAACAAGAAAAACTCTTGATAGAAAGTAGCTATGACTGGCTCATAGATCCTAACGGAAAAGTAGCCACAAAGGCTTATGCCATAAGAACACTTTACCAAATGGGTAAAAAAAACACAGAAATCCATGCTAATCTGTCCAGAATACTAACTGATGATTACACTAAATATTCATCTGCTTACAAAGCCGTTGCTAGAGAAATCATGAAGAAAATTGCTTAGTATTTTTCGGTTTGACCATTAACAAGTATCTTTGCAGAACATACAACTACTGCTTACAAATAACCGCAACTAGTTATTTGTTAAGAAATAAAACAACAACACAATGAACTACTTTTCATCTGATTTTAAATTAGGAATTCTTGGCGGCGGCCAATTAGGCAAAATGCTATTGACCGATACTCGAAAGTTTGACATACAAACCTTGGTTTTAGAACCAAATGAAGAATCACCTGCAAGATACAGTTGCAATGCTTTTTACCAAGGAAGTTTAATGGATTATGACACCGTTTATCAATTTGGAAAAATGGCAAATCTATTAACTATTGAAATTGAAAATGTAAACCTAGATGCCTTAGATGCGCTAGAATCGGAAGGTTTACCAATATTCCCATCGCCAAAAACATTGCGAATGATTCAGAATAAAGGTCGTCAAAAAGATTTTTATGTCGAAAATAACATTCCAACTTCACCTCATCAACGATTTGTAGATTTAAATGATTTGAGAAAATCATTAGAGAAAGACGAATTAGAATTTCCTTTTGTATGGAAATGTGCTCAATTTGGCTATGATGGAAACGGTGTAAAAGTGTGCCGTTCAGCAATAGACTTAGTAAAACTGCCTGATGTTGAATGCATAGCAGAACAAATGGTTCCGTTTAAAAATGAGTTGGCAGTTATTGTTGTTCGCTCTGCTTCGGGCGAAGTAAAAACATATCCAGTGGTTGAAATGGAATTTCATCCCGAAGCCAATCAAGTTGAATATGTAATTTGTCCCGCTCGAATTGATGATAATGTGGCGCAAAAAGCAATCGACATAGCACTAAAAGTTTCTGAGGCGTTTGATCACGTTGGATTGTTAGCAGTTGAAATGTTTCAAACCGAAGACGATGAAATTTTAGTCAATGAAGTCGCCCCAAGACCTCACAATTCCGGGCATTATTCCATTGAAGCAAGTTACACCTCTCAATTTGAAAATCATTTACGCGCCATTTTAGACTTACCTTTGGGAAATACGGATAGCAAAGTTGCCGGAATTATGGTAAATTTGGTTGGCGAAGAAGGTTTTTCGGGTCCAGTAGTTTATGAAAACATCGAAAAAATAATGGCAATTGATGGCGTTACACCTCACATTTACGGCAAAAGAGAAACAAGACCTTTCCGGAAAATGGGTCATGTTACGATTGTAAATGAAGATATGGTTGAAGCGAGGAGAATTGCAGAAGAGGTTAAGAATAGTATTAGAGTGATTAGTATTTAGTCGTAGGTGACAGTCTCAGTTTGTAGTAGTAATAAAAAAGTAGCAGTAATACGTTTTCAGTTGCAGTTACGGCACTTTACAAAAGCTATTGTTTTTTAATTAATTTTGTAAAAATCAAATAAATGAAAATTTTAAATTTACATATTGACCAGTTTAGACATTTAGAAAATCTAGATTTTGATTTTACGTATCAAACAGGCGAACGTAGAGGTCAAATTTTAGACAAGATATGCTTTATTGGACAAAGTGCTACTGGGAAAACTGGTTTACTAGAATTAATTTACAAGCACACTTCAAATATTATAAATGTTGAACTAATTGATAACACATATTTAGCAGGATTAGATAATCCTTTAAAAAATGTAAATGGAGAAATTAATCTCTTAATCGGTAATGAAGTTCTTAACTTAAGAAATAACAAAATTATTTTTAAAGGTGAAAGTTATAAATTTGAAAATAAAGGAGGAAGTATTACTCCGTTAATTCCCTATCAAGATAGAAGTGAAACTTTTTATTTTAAAGCTAACTTAATCTCTGATAAAAACATTGATATTTTTACAAAAAACCCTATTGATTTATTTGAAAAATATTCAGATCAAAATGAAATAAAATTAGAGTACCTTCTTAAGAATAAAATTGAATCAACTACAATATTTGACGATGAAGTAGATACTGAAATATGGCTTACCCTTTTGGGTGAAATTATTCAATATCGAAAAAATTTTACTCAAAAAATGTCTGAACTAATCCATAAAGGATTACTTGCAGATACAAAAAAATTAAGTTCTGAATTCCAAAAATGGCAAAAAGAAAATCCTAACGCTTTAGAAATTTTTGCTAAAAAATTAAACCCTCTTTTAGAAAAATTAAACATAGAAGTTGATTTAGTAAATACTGAATTTTCTATTCCAATAAAGAATAAAAGAACTGATGAAATAATTCCAATTCAAAATACAAGTACTGGAACAAAAGGATTATTATTATCTTTTTTACCTTTATTTAAATTAAATACAACAGATTCTATCATTTTAATAGATGAACCGGAACGTTCCTTATATCCTGATATGCAAATGGAGTTGATGGATCATTACCAAAATCTTGCTCCGGATGCCCAATTTATTGTTGCCACTCATTCTCCATTTATAGCAGCATCATTTGAACCTGAAGAGCGTTTTATTTTGTATTTTAATGAAGATGGAAAAGTTGCCGTTAGAAGAGGTACCTCCCCTATTGGTGACGACCCGAATGATATGTTAAAAAATGATTTTGGTGTTAATTATTATAACAAATTTGGAGAAGAAGCTTATAAAAAGTATCTAAATTTAAAAGAAGATTTAGCCAAAGAACAAGACCCTATAAAAAAGAAAGAATTGTTATTGGAAACCGTAAAATTAGGTGATACATATAATTTTTAAATATGAGAAGGATAATCAAAGATGATAATTCTGAAATTGTCACTCAAAATTTAAAATATATCGAAGGTAATTCTGCAAACAATCAGAACATTTCCAAAATTCTTTTTAAAGAACAAAAAGGATTTTGTGCTTATACAGAAGAATATATTGGAAGAGCTGATGCAAGAGATATTGAACATTTCAATCCAAATTTAAAAGGAACTAACAATGATTCCTATTCAAATTTGTTTTTAGTAAAACATCTATGGAATAGTGAAAAATCGTCAAAATGGGATAAATACCAACCTATTTTATATCCAACAGATGAAAATTTCAATTCTAAAATAATATACGACAACGGAGATTATAGAGTAGCCAATTCTAATGATATCCAATCTTCTAATTTAGTTAGATTAATAAAACTTGATGATTTAATTTTAGCTGATGAAAGGAAAAAATATATTAGAAGAAAAAAAGATGAAATTGAAAGATTTGGTCAATCTTCAAATGATTTTTTTGAAATATTAATCCAAGCTGACATAAAACAAATTTCATATTTAAGAGCCATTCAAGAAGAATTCAATATTGACATTTGGAATATGATTCCAGAACCAAAATAAATAAAACAAAATAATGAAAGTAGCCATCATAATGGGAAGCATTTCGGATATGCCAGTAATGCAAGAAGCCATCGACATATTAAAAGGATTTGACATCGAAACCGAAGTAGATATTGTTTCGGCACACCGAACGCCTGATAAACTATTTGATTTTAGTAAAAACGCTCATAAGCGTGGCATTTCAGTAATAATTGCTGGCGCTGGTGGTGCTGCTCATTTACCTGGAATGGTAGCGTCCATGTCACCGCTTCCTGTAATTGGTGTTCCAGTAAAATCCAGTAATTCAATCGATGGCTGGGATTCAGTATTGTCAATACTTCAAATGCCAGGTGGTGTTCCCGTAGCAACAGTTGCGCTTAACGGAGCTAAAAATGCCGGAATTCTTGCTGCACAAATCATTGGAAGTCATGACAGTGCTATTCTTGACAAAATCATTTTCTATAAAGAAGCATTAAAACAAGCTGTTGACAAAGCGGCATCTGAATTGAAAAAATAATTATTGCACAAAGTTACACGAAGTTCAACACAGAGTCACACAAAATCCTCTGTGAAGCTTTGTGCAAAAACTTTGTGAAACTCTTTGATACAAAAATGAAAACACTTACCTCAACATTCAATACCAAACACAATACAGCCCCATTTTCGGCAATAAAACTAGAAGATTACAAACCTGCTTTTATTGAAAATATCACTGCCGCAAAAGCTGAAATTGATGCCATCACTACTAATTCTGATGTTCCAACCTTTGAAAACACGATTGTTGCTTTAGATTTTGCTGGTGAACAATTGGATAGATTATCTTCGATTTTCTTCAATTTGAATTCAGCTGAAACTAACGACGAAATGCAAAAAATCGCTCAAGAGGTTTCTCCGTTGTTGACTGAATTTAGTAATGATATTGCCTTAAACGAAGATTTGTTCAAAAGAGTTAAAGCCGTTTATGATCAAAAAGATTCGTTGATATTAACTACGGAACAAGCTACTTTATTAGACAAAAAATTCAAAGGATTTTCTAGAAATGGAGCCTTATTGAACGAAGAAGACAAATTAAAATTACGCGAAATTGATACCGAACTGGCCAAAATTAAATTGACGTATGGCGAAAATGTTTTGGCCGAAACCAATAATTATCAATTGCATATTACTAACGAGGTTGATTTAAAAGGCTTACCTGATGGTGCCAAAGAAATGGCCGCAAGTTTGGCTAAATCAAAAGAATTGGAAGGTTGGGTTTTCACTCTTGATTTCCCGAGTTACTTGCCTTTTGTAACGTATGTTGACAATCGCGAATTACGAAAAGAAATTGCTATTGCTGCCGGAAAAAAATCATTTCAAGACAACGAATTCGACAATAAAGAAAACGTAAAACGTATTGTTGAACTACGTCATAAACGTGCTAATTTACTGGGTTACAAATCGCATTCTGATTTTGTTTTGGAAGAAAGAATGGCTCAAAATCCTGAAAAAGTACTTTCTTTTTTGAATGATTTATTAGAAAAAGCGAAACCAGCTGCTCAAAAAGAATTTGCTCAATTAAACGCTTTCGCAAAAGAACTTGACGGAATTGATCAATTAGAAAAATGGGACGGAGCATATTATTCAGAAAAATTAAAACAAAAATTATTCAACTTTGATGATGAGATTTTAAAACCTTATTTCAAATTAGAAAATGTTTTAAATGGCGCTTTCACTATTGCTGAAAAACTGTTCGGAATTACTTTTAAAGAAGGTTTTGATATTGACAAATACCACGAAGATGTTCAAACTTTTGAAGTTTTGGATTTTGAAAACCAATTGGTTGCTGTTTTCTATGCTGATTTTTTTCCAAGAAAAGGAAAACGAAATGGTGCTTGGATGACATCCTATAAATCGCAAGCTATGAAAAATGGAATCAATGAAAGACCACATGTTTCTATTGTTTGTAATTTCACACCTCCCACAGAGACCAAACCATCTTTATTAACTTTCAATGAAGTAACGACCTTATTCCACGAGTTTGGTCACGCCTTACACGGCATGTTAGCCAATACGACTTATCCGAGTTTGTCTGGAACTTCAGTTTATTGGGATTTTGTGGAATTGCCAAGTCAAGTAATGGAAAACTGGTGCTACGAACCGGAAGCATTGGCTTTGTTTGCAAAACATTATGAAACGGGTGAAGTTATCCCTCAAGAATACGTAGAAAAAATCAAAGAAAGCGCGAGTTTCTTAGAAGGAATGGCAACTTTAAGACAGATTAGTTTTGGACTTTTAGACATGACTTATCACGGCAAATCGCAAGCGATTGAAGATGTAAAAGCTTTTGAAAAACAAGCAATGGCAGGCACAAGTTTATATCCTGATGTAGCAGAAAATTGCATGAGCACATCGTTCTCACACATTTTTCAAGGTGGTTATTCTTCTGGATATTATAGTTACAAATGGGCCGAAGTTCTAGATGCTGATGCGTTTGCTTATTTTCAAGAAAAAGGAATTTTCAATAAAGAAGTGGCCACGAAATTCAAAGACAACGTCCTTTCTAAAGGTGGAACCGAATTACCAATGGAATTGTATAAAAAATTCAGAGGTCAAGAACCAAAGGCAGATGCGTTATTGAAACGTGCTGGGTTGCTATAGTTCAATGTTAAAACACATAGTAAGTTATAAAAGGAAGTCGAGGTAGCAATATCTCGACTTTTTCAATGGGATTTGCGTTAGGGATTGCAGTGAAAAGCCCACAGCAAGGAGGAACGACGCAGCGAGGACTTGCAACGGAAAGCCCGACCTGAAAGGGAACGCCCAAAAATAAAATAAACTTTCATTTTTTATTGAAAGTTCAAAAACATTATTTATCTTTACACTATGGAATTCAAAGACGCAAAAAATAAATTCATTCAAACTTGGGGAGCATTAGGCAGTCAATGGGGTATTAACAAAACCATGGCTCAAATTCATGCGCTTTTGATGGTTTCACACGAAGCCGTTTCGATGGAAGACATCATGGAAGAGTTGCAAATTTCGCGCGGCAATGCATCTATGAATTTACGTGCCCTGATGGATTGGGGAATTGTTTACAAAGAATACAAAGCTGGCGAACGCCGCGAATTTTTTACAGCTGAAAAAGACTTAGACGAATTGGCTGTGAAAATTTCAAGAGAAAGAAGCAAACGCGAAATCAAACCTGCTTTGAAGGTTTTAAAAGAAGTTTCTTCCATAACATCAGACAATACTCCCGAAGAAAAACATTTTGTAGATCAAACAACTAAATTGTATGATTTTGTTCTAAAAGCAGATAATGTTTTGGACAAAATGACGGAATACAAAGACAATTGGTTGGCAAAATTGGTTGTAAAAATAATGAAATAGAGTAAAAAAATTTAATCAAAACTTTCATTTTTTTCTGAAAGTTTAAAAATAAAACCAATATGAACACGATAAAAAAGATAAATACTTTCGCAATTGCATTGCCTTTCATAATAGGTGTCTTTGCAGTTTTAAATGAAAACTTGTTAATAATTGCACTATTATCAACTATGGTTACTGGTTTTATTCAAGTACTAATTTCTCTGTATTTGTTAGTACAAGAACCTAGAAACAAGCACTTACAAATTTATTTGGGTATCGTTTTATTATTTTTTGGCTTGTGGTTTATCAACGTAAATTATCATTATTCAGATAAACTGATATTTTTACTTTTTGCATTACCAGTTGCATTAGCTTTTTACCTTTCACTTATTATCCACAAAAATTTAAAATTATGAGCTTCTTAACCGCAGAATGGAATGATTTAGCGATGTTCAACTACGAAATCAATCCGAAAATTTTAGAAAGTTATGTTCCAAAAGGAACTGAACTCGATTTATGGAACGGCAAATGCTACATTAGTTTAATTGGATTTATGTTTGAAAACGTGAAAGTTTTGGGAATTAAAGTTCCGTTTCATGTCAATTTTGAGGAAGTCAATTTACGCTTTTATGTAAAAAGATTCGAAAATGGAATTTGGAAACGCGGTGTTGTTTTCATTAAAGAAATTGTTCCAAAGCACGCAATAACCATTGTTGCCAACACCTTATACAACGAGCATTACCAAACCTTGAAAATGCGACATTCAAGAACTGAAAACGGAACATCAAAATCTTTTCAATACGAATGTTTCAAGGATGCAAAGTGGAATTCCATTTCGATGACAACAGAAAAAAATCCAATTCCTATTGAAAAAAATTCAGAAGCCGAGTTTATTACCGAACATTATTTTGGGTACACCAACTATAACAAAGATAAGTCAATTGAATATGCTGTTTCTCACCCAAGGTGGAAACAACTGCAAGTAATCAATTCAAAAATTGATGTTGATTTTGAGAGTATTTACGGCAAGGATTATAAATTTTTAAAAGACCTAAAACCTACCTCTGAATTTCTTGCCATTGGTTCAAAAATAACGATTGAAGGTAAAAAAAATATTCGATGAAAACTTTAACTAACCAAACCTTGTTATATGACGAAGATTGTCCGCTTTGTCGCGTTTATACTTCTGGATTTATAAAAGCTGGAATGTTGGACGAAAATGGCAAGAAACCATACTGTCAATTATCTGATGAAGAACAAAACTTTATTGATGTCCAACGCGCCTCAAACGAAATCGCATTAGTTGATAACGAAAACAAAACCGTCATTTATGGAATTGACAGTTTGCTAAAAGTAATTGGATTTTCATTTCCGTGGATGGAGAAAATCGGAAATCTAAAACCAATAAAGTTTTTTCTGAAAAAATTATATTCCTTCATTTCTTATAATCGAAAAGTAATCATTCCGAGTAAGATTAAAAAAGAAATCAAGTTGCAATGTATTCCTGATTTTAATTATCAGTATCGAATTTTGTACATTTTCTTTGCAACGACAATAACAACAATTGTTTTGTATAAATTTTCAGATTCCATACCCATTTTGCCAAAACCAACTATTGCAAGAGAACTGATTCTTGCATTAAGTCAAATGGTTTTTCAGAGTTTATTTTTAATAAAATTGGACAAGAAAATAATCTTGAATTACATCGGAAACTTAATGACGGTGTCGTTAATGGGTTCTTTATTATTACTTCCGATATTGATTTTGAATTTAGTTGTTAACATCTCAGAATTCGTCACTTTAGGCTGGTTTGGAATAACCATTTTAGTAATGTTACTAGAACATTCACGAAGAATTAAACTATTGGAATTGTCTTTCTACTTATCTATAACTTGGGTGATTTATCGAATCATTGCCTTGACGATCATCTTAAATTAAAACTAATGAAAAAGCTAATCATTGCAGCAGGAACAGGATTTTTAGGTCAAGTTTTAGTAACACATTTTAAAGATAAATTTGATGAAATTGTTATTCTAACTCGAGGAAAATCTAAAAGTACTGATTCGGTAAAATATGTGAATTGGGATGCCAAAACGCTTTCTGGTTGGGAGAATGAACTAGAAAACGCTTCCGTTTTAATAAATCTTGCGGGAAAATCTGTCGATTGCAGATATACCGCCGCCAACAAAAAAGAGATTTACGATTCTAGAATTGACAGTACCAAAATATTAAATGAAGCGGTTTTAAATTGTAAAAATCCACCCAAACACTGGCTGAATTCATCAACATCTACAATTTATAGATTTTCATTGGATAAACAAATGGATGAAGTTACTGGTGAAATTGGAGATGATTTTTCCATGAATATTGCTAAATCTTGGGAGATAGCCTTCTTTGAAACTGAAACTCCAAAAACATTAAAAACTACTTTACGAACTTCAATAGTTTTAGGAAAAAATGGCGGCGCTTTTGTTCCGATAAAAATGCTAACTAAATTTGGACTTGGCGGAAAACAAGGAAAAGGAAATCAATTTATAAGTTGGATTCACGAAAAAGATTTTGCACGAGCAATTGAATTTGTAATAGAAAAAGAGCTGACAGGAGTTGTAAATATTGTTTCTCCAAAACCTAGCACCAATTCTGACTTCATGACAACTCTTAGAAAAACAATTGGAATACCATTTGGACTTTCAACAAGTAAACTTTTACTGGAAATTGGATCCTTTTTCATTAGAACAGAAACAGAATTGGTATTGAAAAGCCGGAATGTAATTCCGAGAAGATTACAGGAAAATGGTTTTACATTTGAATATGCAATTTTAGAAAAAACATTTAAAAACTTAACCAAGAAATGACAACCATACAACTAACAACTAGAATAAACGCCCCAATTGAACTCATTTTTGATTTATCCAGAAACATAGATGTTCATCAACAATCCACTGCAAAATCAAATGAAACCGCTATTGATGGAATAACTTCGGGTTTGATAAATTTAAACGAAACCGTTACCTGGCGTGGCAAACATTTTGGTATTTACTTAACACACAAAAGCTTAATATCAGCAATGGAAATCCCAACGTACTTTGTAGATGAAATGCTTGAAGGCAAGTTTAAATATTTCAAACACCAGCATACTTTTATTCAAAAAAAAGGATTTGTTATCATGGAAGATAACATTCAATATGAAACACCGTATGGTATTTTCGGGAAAATCTTTGACCATTTTCTCCTCAAGAAACATTTAACCAAATTCATTTCTGAAAGGAATTCTTTCATCAAAGAACTAGCTGAAAATCATCAAAAATAACCACCAAAATATAGGAATACTTTCTACCCAAAAAGAAGCGTAATAGCGGGAACGATTCTCATTTGCATATACTAAAAATAAGATGGTAGTGATTGCTAATCCTGTTTTTAAAGCTAAAAATTCGATTGTAAAATCATTTGATAAAAATTCTAACAGTACAAATAAAAACATCAATACAAATCCTACTCTCTTAGTGCGCATTACTCCTATTTGTTGCGGAACGGTTTTTAAATGTGGGTCATCCCATTTTAAATCAACTATTTCAAAAATTAAAATCAAAACGAAAATCAGAATATATCGTTGGATTGCGACTAAAAAAACCAAACTTGTGCATTCCGTATTATTGTTAACGATAGGTAAAAAAAGCGTCACTCCTACCCAACATAAAGCCACAATATAGATTTTAATTCCAGCCCAGTTTCGTGCATTTTTTTTATTCGGAAAAAAGGGTAACGTATAGAGCAAAACGATGATTAGAAAAAAAAGACCAATAAATTGTGTGCCTTTTTCTAAATGAAAAAAATAATAACCCGTGGCTATCAATGATAGAAAACTGATGAATGCGACGCCTTTCAATTGCAGTGTCATTTTCAATTTTTGCGTTCTAACCAGAGCATCGTATTTTACAAAATTATAGCCCACTATGGTTCCGAAAAAAGTAAAGAAAGCGACGCTATTGTTATAAGAAATGTGGAACATCCTGTACGTAAGATGAACCAGCGCAAAACAAGATAATGCCACGTGAATACTGCTATTGATGTAAAATTCAAAAATATTTTTAAAATATCGCATTAGACAAAATTAATCAATGTGTTAATAAGAAAGGCTTTTAGTTGAAAAATTCATAGAAAATCAACTTAAAAAAGGTTATTTATAGCATATTAATATTTAATTTTACAGCCTTAAATTAAGAAACACACAACCCATTAGACATACAATGAAAACAGACGCTTTTGCTTTAAGACACATTGGACCTAGAGAGAATGATTTAACGCACATGTTAAAAACAATTGGTGCCGACTCACTAGATCAATTGATTGACGAAACCATTCCGAGTGACATCCGATTAAAAGCTGATTTGGACTTAGAACCTGCCATGACAGAGTACGAGTTTGCAAACCACATTTTTAACTTAGGAAACAAAAATAAAGTATTCAAATCATATATAGGATTAGGATACAACGCTGCTATTATTCCTGCTGTAATTCAAAGAAATATTTTTGAAAATCCAGGTTGGTATACGGCATACACACCTTATCAAGCAGAGATTGCTCAAGGTCGTTTAGAAGCTATTTTAAATTTCCAAACTACAGTAATTGAACTTACGGGAATGGAAATTGCAAACGCATCTTTACTTGATGAAAGTACAGCTGCAGCCGAGGCTATGGCCCTTTTATTCGATGTTCGCTCTCGTGACCAAAAGAAAAACAATGTTAATAAATTCTTCGTTTCTGAAGAAATTTTACCACAAACCCTATCGGTATTGCAAACTCGTTCTACTCCTATTGGCGTTGAGCTTGTAATAGGAAACCATGAAGATTTTGATTTCTCAAAAGAATTTTATGGTGCAATTTTACAATATCCAGGGAAATTTGGTCAAGTAAATGATTATGCTGGTTTTATTGCTAAGGCAAAACTAAATGAAATTAAAGTTGCAGTTGCTGCTGATATATTGAGTTTGGTAAAACTGACTCCTCCAGGAGAAATGGGAGCCGATGTTGTGCTAGGAACTACACAACGATTTGGAATTCCATTAGGCTATGGTGGTCCTCATGCCGCTTATTTTGCTACCAAAGAAGAATACAAACGCTCTATGCCAGGTCGTATTATCGGAGTAACTGTAGATACAGATGGAAATCGTGCATTGCGTATGGCTTTGCAGACGAGAGAACAACATATAAAACGTGACAAGGCAACATCAAATATTTGTACTGCTCAAGTATTATTGTCTGTAATGGCCGGAATGTACGCTGTTTATCATGGTCCAAAAGGATTGCAATACATAGCTGATAAAGTTCATGCTTCGGCAGTAACATTGGCAAACGAAATAGAAAAATTGGGCTTGTACCAAACCAACACTTCGTTTTTTGACACTATCGTTATCAAAACTAACGCTCAAAAAATTAGAGAAATAGCAGAATCAAAAGAAGTAAATTTCTTTTATGCTGACGAAACTACTGTTTCAATTTCTTTAAACGAAACAACTAGCATTGCTGATTTGAATACCATCGTTTCTATATTTGCTGAAGCTACTGGAAAACCAACTACAATAATTTCAGAATTAGCAACCGAAAATCAAATTCCGTCTCATTTAGAAAGAACATCTACGTTTTTAACACATGATGTTTTCAATAAACACCATTCTGAAACGGCTTTGATGCGTTACATTAAAATGTTAGAGCGAAAAGATTTAGCATTAAACCATTCGATGATTTCACTAGGATCTTGCACCATGAAATTGAATGCAGCCTCTGAAATGTTGCCTTTAAGTATGGCACAATGGAACAACATTCACCCGTTTGCACCATTAGATCAGGCGCAAGGATACCAAGAAATGTTAGCTAAATTAGAGCAACAACTTAACGTAGTAACTGGATTTGCAGGAACTACATTGCAACCTAATTCTGGTGCTCAAGGAGAATACGCCGGTTTAATGGTTATTCGTGCCTACCACCAATCTCGCGGTGATCACCACCGTAATATTGCTTTGATTCCATCATCAGCTCACGGTACAAACCCTGCATCTGCTGCAATGGCTGGAATGAAAGTAGTGGTTACTAAAACTCTTGAAAACGGAAATATCGATATTGATGATTTACGTGAAAAAGCCATTCTTCACAGAGATAATCTGTCTTGCTTGATGGTAACCTATCCTTCAACGCATGGTGTTTTTGAAAGTGCTATTAAAGAAATTACCCAATTGATTCACGATAATGGTGGACAAGTATATATGGATGGTGCCAATATGAATGCACAAGTAGGATTGACAAATCCTGCAACAATTGGCGCAGATGTGTGTCACCTAAATTTACACAAAACGTTTGCTATCCCTCACGGTGGTGGTGGTCCAGGTGTAGGTCCAATTTGCGTTGCACCACAATTGGTTCCATTTTTACCTACAAATCCAGTAATACCTACAGGTGGCGAAAATGCAATTACAGCAATATCTGCTGCTCCTTGGGGTTCTGCGTTGGTTTGCTTGATTTCGTACGGATACATTTGCATGCTAGGTGCTGAAGGTTTGAAAAAATCTACTGAGTACGCTATTTTAAATGCAAACTACATCAAAGAAAAGCTAAACGGTCATTTTGATACCCTTTATTCTGGAGAAATGGGTCGCGCTGCACACGAAATGATTTTAGAGTGTCGTCCGTTTAAAGAAAAAGGAATTGAAGTAACTGATATTGCAAAACGTTTGATGGATTATGGCTTCCATGCTCCAACCGTTTCATTCCCAGTTGCTGGAACTCTAATGATTGAACCTACTGAAAGTGAAAACTTAGAGGAACTTGATCGTTTTTGTGATGCTATGATTTCAATTCGTAAAGAAATTGAAGCAGCAACATTGGAGAATCCAAACAATGTATTGAAAAACGCACCACACACATTGACAATGGTAACTTCTGATACTTGGATTTATCCGTATACACGTGAGCAAGCTGCATTCTCATTAGAATACATTGCCGATAATAAATTTTGGCCAACAGTACGTCGTGCCGATGAAGCTTACGGTGATAGAAACCTAGTATGTTCTTGCGCTCCAATTGAAGCTTACATGGAAAGTTAATTTTCTAATAATATACAAATAATAAAAATACCTCAATATATCGGGGTATTTTTTTTGCCAATCACTCTTTGATACAAGACCAATATTAGTACTCAAAAAAGAGCTTTACGAATTGCTAGAATTACAAAATAATTATCTCAACAATTTTCTTGATTTGCAATTGAATTATCATTTTTTTTGCCAATTATCTATTATTTCATAATTATATGCACGCATAGTAAATTTTGTGAGTGTTCTAAATTAATATTGATTAAATTAGCCTCAAATTTGGAAAATTAACACAATGAAAATAAAAATAGCTGGAATAGGAAGCTATATTCCTGAGAAAAAAGTAAGCAATACTGACTTTGGCGAACATGTATTTTTGAATGAAGATGGAACTCCTTTTGGCTATCCTAACCAAGTTGTTATTAAAAAATTTAAAGGCATTACTGGAATAGAACACAGACGCTATGCCGAAGATCATCTCAATTCATCAGACTTAGCCTTTTTTGCTTGCGAAAAAGCAATAGCAAACGCATCAATCGATCCAGAAACCATTGATTATATCATTTTTGCACACAATTTTGGTGATGTGAAATATGGCACAAACCAATCGGATATGCTACCTAGCTTAGCCACACGTGTAAAAAACAAACTCCAAATAAAGAATCCAAAATGTGTTGCTTACGACATCCTTTTTGGATGCCCAGGCTGGATTGAAGGCGTTTTACAGGCTAATGCATTCATCAAATCTGGAATGGCAAAAAGATGTTTAGTAGTCGGTTCCGAAACACTTTCCAGAGTTGTTGACGTTCATGACAGAGATTCTATGATCTATTCAGACGGAGCTGGTGCTGCCATTATCGAAGCTTCGGATGATGAAACTGGTATGTTAGCCTATGAAAGTGCCACCTACTCCATTGACGAGTCACACTATTTGTTTTTTGGCAAATCATACAATCTTGATTTAGATCCAGATACCCGCTACATCAAAATGTACGGTCGAAAAATCTATGAATTTGCGTTAAACAATGTTCCCTTGGCTATGAAAAACTGTCTTGATGCCAGTGGAATAGGCATTGACGACGTGAAAAAAATCTTGATTCACCAAGCCAACGAAAAAATGGACGAAGCTATTATTCACCGCTTCTATAAATTATTTGACAAAACTGTACCTAAGGACATCATGCCCATGAGCATTCATGAATTAGGAAACAGCAGCGTTGCAACCGTACCGACTCTTTTTGATTTGTTAATTCGCGGTCAAATAGAAAATCAATCCATTCAAAAAGGGGACATCCTTCTCTTTGCCTCTGTAGGTGCAGGAATGAACATCAATGCCTTTATTTATAGATATTAACTACAACAATTGCATGAGTACATGAAGCTAATCCGGCTGTACACTGCAATTCCTCGTTATAAAACTTGTTTTTCTAAGGGGCAATAAAGCTTCTGTTAGTCGCTTTTTGCCCCTTGAAAAACTACATTTTATACCTCCGGGATTTTCGTTGCCATCCGGGCTAAAAAACAGTGCCCAAAACACATTTATTACTATATTTGTACCTGCGTGCCACAGTGGCAAAATCAAAAAAACATGTACGAAAAAACATTTCCTAATAAAAGATTCAAACATACCTTAGAATTTTTAAAACAACACGTTACCACATCAGAAACCATCTTTGATTTAGGAGTACCTAATCCGTTTTCTAAAATCATGGAAGAAAATGGATACCAAGTAAAAAACACCAAAGGAGAAGATTTAGATAACGACCAAACGGCATTGCAAACCGAAACTTATTCTGTTTTTACTGCCTTCGAAATATTCGAGCATTTATTAAATCCATATACTGTTCTAGAAAATGTAAACTGCAATAAATTAGTCATTTCTATTCCGTTGCGTCTTTGGTTTTCACCAGCGTACCGCAGTAAAACAGACATGTGGGACAGGCATTACCATGAGTTTGAAGATTGGCAATTAGATTGGTTATTAGAAAAAACGGGTTGGAAAATCACCGCTCGAGAAAAATTCACACATCCAGTAAAAAAAATTGGTTTTAGACCTTTATTACGCTATTTCACCCCGAGATATTATATTGTTTGCGCTGTTAGAGAAAATAAATAATAGAATAAAGAAAACAGATTTTTCTAATGAGATATTATATCGTAATTCCATCACATAACGAAGAAGCATTGATTTCTTTGACACTTCAATCCTTAGTGGACCAAACTTTTTTACCAGCTAAAATTGTAGTGGTAAATGACAATTCTACTGATAATACAGCTGCTGTTGTCAATTCATTTATCAGTAAACATCCTTTTATTTCATTGGTTAACAAAACTTCAGATGCTGTTCATTTACCCGGAAGTAAAGTGATTCAAGCCTTTCAAACAGGTTTTGACACTTTAGACGAAAACTATGATTTAATTGTAAAAATTGATGCCGACCTAATATTTCCTGCTAATTATTTCGAAACCATTATCAAACACTTCCAGTCCGATGAAAGAATTGGAATGGCAGGTGGATTTTGCTACATCGAAAAAAACGGTGAATGGATACTTGAAAACTTAACAGACAAAGATCATATTCGTGGCGCATTAAAAGCCTACAGGAAAGAAACGTTTCAACAAATTGGCGGACTAAAACCAGCTATGGGTTGGGATACCGTAGATGAATTGTTATGCAAATTTTACAACTGGAAAGTAGTCACTAATGAAAGTTTGCAAGTGAAACACTTAAAACCAACAGGTGCAAATTACAATCAAAAAGCACGTTACAAGCAAGGCGAAGCTTTTTATACACTTGGTTATGGCTTCTTCATCACAGCGATAGCTTCGATAAAACTAGCTATGATGAAAAAAAAACCACTTCTATTTATAGATTACATGAACGGTTTTTGGAAAGCAAAAAGCTCAAAAACTCCCTTGTTGGTTACTACAGAACAAGCAAAATTCATTCGCAATTACCGATTGAAAAAAATGAAAGAAAAACTGTTTTAGTTTTACAGCAGGAAACTATTAATTTACTTGACTCGCAAAATGCTTACAATTTTGTAATTTAGCCCATATTCGTAAACTTATGATGCTCATTCGATATATAACGCAAATAGGAAGATACTTCCTGATGCTTAAAGAAATTTTCAACAAACAGACGAAATGGTCTGTAATGAAAAAATTAATCTTCAAAGAAATTGATGACTTGGTCATTGACTCACTTGGGATTGTTGCTTTTATTTCCTTTTTCGTGGGAGGTGTAGTGGCTATTCAAACTGCATTGAACCTTACAAACCCATTAATTCCAAAATATCTTATTGGCTTTGCCACAAGACAATCTGTGATTCTTGAGTTTGCTCCTACCTTCATCTCTGTTATTATGGCTGGAAAAATGGGTTCCTTTATTACATCAAGTATAGGAACGATGCGTGTTACAGAACAAATTGATGCGCTAGAGGTAATGGGTGTAAATTCCTTAAATTACCTTGTTTTTCCAAAAATTATAGCCTTATTACTTTACCCTTTTGTAATAGGAATTGCTATGTTTTTAGGTATTTTAGGTGGCTGGATGGCTGGTGTTTACGGCGGGTTTATATCTAGTGACGAATTTATAAACGGAACTCAAATGGAATTCATTCCGTTTCACATTACGTATGCTTTTATAAAAACCTTAATTTTCGCTATGTTACTTGCTACAATTCCCTCTTTTCATGGCTACTATATGAAAGGCGGTGCACTAGAGGTAGGAAAAGCAAGTACAGTGTCATTTGTATGGACATCTGTTTGTATCATACTTATCAATTATATATTAACACAATTGTTACTAGGGTCATGATAGAAGTAAAAAACGTAGAAAAATCATTTAACGGAAATAAAATTCTAAAAGGGATCTCGACTGTTTTTGAAACAGGAAAGACCAACCTTATTATAGGACAAAGTGGATCTGGAAAAACTGTTTTATTGAAGAGTCTTTTAGGAATTCATACGCCCGAGACTGGACAAATTTGTTTTGATGGTCGTGTGTACTCTGATTTGGAAGCTGATGAAAAAAGAGAATTGCGTACCGAAATTGGAATGGTTTTTCAAGGAAGCGCCCTTTTTGACTCTATGACCGTAGCCGAAAATGTAGCGTTCCCTTTGAGAATGTTTACCAAAGATAATACTGCAAAAATCAAGGAACGTGTTGATTTTGTATTAGACAGAGTTGCATTGGTTAAAGCTCATAACAAACTGCCTTCTGAAATATCTGGTGGAATGCAAAAACGTGTTGCCATAGCTCGTGCTATTGTAAACAATCCTAAATACTTATTTTGTGACGAACCTAATTCAGGCTTAGACCCAAATACGGCAATCTTGATTGACAACCTCATCAAAGAAATCACCGAAGAATACAACATTACTACTGTGATTAATACACATGACATGAATTCAGTTATGGAAATTGGGGAGAAAATTTTGTTCTTAAAAGATGGTTTAAAAGCTTGGGAAGGCACCAAAGAAGAAATTTTCAGAACAGACAATGAAGCTGTAGTTGCTTTTGTATACTCCTCAAACTTGTTCAAAAAAGTGAGAGAAGCCTACTTGAAAGAATAAGCAATTATGATTGTAGCAGTTCAACCTCAGCATTTGGATTAAAAAGATAGAGTTTACCAGAACTTATTTCGAGACATTCAAAACGCTTCGTTCTTACAGCTATCTTCTTGAAAATTTTTCCATTTTTAATTCGGAAAACACTTCCGTACGGAATTTCGAAAACATAATTTTTATCGTTTTGATTGTCGTACTGTTTCAAGGCTAATGCCAAAGTAGTATCGGTATCGCTTGTGGCACTTGGATTTCTAAAATGTCTTGCTAGCAAGGGTAATAAATGATTGGGATAAATCTCTGGCCGAATATAAGGCACCATCAATTGTTGAAAAGTATGTTTCCATTCTTGACCATGCGGTTTAATATTGCGACCATATTTCTCAAATGCTACCAGATGAGCAATTTCATGAATAAGCGTCATAAGGAACCTATATTTATTTAAACTCCCATTAACCGTTATTTCATGTTTACCACTTAACCCTTTCCTATAATCACCATGACGTGTAGCGCGTTCATTCACAATTTTTAAATGGACACCATGTGTCACGATCAATTCAAATGCAGGTTTGACAGCGTGATCAGGCAGAAATTTAGCAAGCGTTTCTATCAAAATAATTCAGAATTATGGATTTGTAGAAGAAACTTGCAGCACTTTACCGTTAAAATACTTATTGCCATTTAAAGTAAAATCAAAAATGTAATTTGCCATTTCATTTGCTTGAATAGGTGCTTGATATCCTGGAAAAGCTTCTTCCAGCATCTCAGTTTGAACAGAACCAAGCGCAAGAACATTAAATGCTATTCCTTGCTCTTTATACTCCTCAGCTAATAATTCAGACAAAGTGATAACAGCTCCTTTACTCGAACTATATGCAGCTAAGCCAGCAAATTTCAAGCTTCCTTGAATACCTCCCATAGAACTTATGGTTACAACATGACTCCCTTTTTGCAAGTACGGCAAACAAATGCGGGTTAAATTAGCAACTCCAAAAACATTGACTTTGTAAATATTTTCAAAATCTTCTTGAGTGGTTTCAACAAAAGGTTTCAACAATAAACTTCCTGCGTTATGAATCACAGCATCTACTTGTTTCCAAGATTGGTCTAGAAATTCTTTGACTTTATTTAATTCTAATTCAACAGCCAAATCAACTGAGAGACACGTAATATTTTGGTGTGCTACTAATGCTTGTGGAATGTTTCTAGAAATTGCCAGCACTTGATGTCCCGCGGTTGCAAACTGCAATGCCAATTCAAACCCAATGCCTCTGCTAGTTCCAGTAATAATAATATTTTTCATAGGACAAAAATAAACAAAAACAGCAAAAAAATACTGCTTTACCTGGAGATTGTTATCTCAATAAAAATTAAATTTCGTATTATTACATGTAGAATTAAATCAAAACATGAACCTTTGAATTCTCACAATATGACACAGAATCTATCCTATCAAATAGCCCAAATAAGTGACATTGACGGAGTGCTGGCCTTACAAGAATTATACCTCGTTGCAAACCTAACTGAAACTGAAAAAGCTGCTGGATTTGTCACTACTCCTTTTACAATATCACAATTAAATGAAGTTATAGAAAAACAAGAACTATTTATTGCCAAAGACCGTGGTGAAATTATTGGGTACATTTTTGCCGGAAGTTGGGATTTTTTCAAACAATGGCCCATTTTTGAATACATGATCTCACTGCTTCCTGAATTACAATTTTTAGATCATACTTTTACACTATCCAATAGTTTTCAATATGGACCAATTTCAATTCATCAGGATTATCGTGGAAAAGGACTAATATTTCCACTATTTGAACACATGCGCGTACACATGTCGCAAAAGTTTCCATTAGCCTTAACTTTTATAAACAAAATCAATATTCCTTCTACAAAAGCACATACGCAAAAACTGAATTGGTCAATCATTAGCGAATTTCAATTCAACAATAATGACTATTACATTCTTGCGTATGATATGAATCAAGCCCTTTATTAACTATTTGAGCATGATGATTTCGTGAGAAGCCGTATTTGCCATTTGTGTCACAGCAGGTAATAATTCTTGAATAAACGAGGTCATGTGAGGAACATCCATTGCTTTGAAATCATCGGAAACATGGTGATAGAATTCAAAATTCTCGAAATCAAAAGTACTTACAGATTGACACGGTACTTTAAAAACATCATAAAAAGAAAAATTATCTGATCTGTAAAACAATTGGTATTCGGCTTCTTTTGGCAAAAAACCAATAGTTTTTTTTCCTGTATACTCATTGATTTTAGCCGCCATGTTAGACTTATCAAAACCAGTAATGTAGGCTAGATAATCTCTTTTCATAGGAACGCCAATCATTTCAATATTAAAGTGAGTGTACAAGTTGAAATTTTGTGCTTTTAGTTTTTTAGTCAAATGCTTAGATCCTAACAACCCTTTTTCCTCTCCTGCAAAGAACACAAATAGAATACTACGCTTGTTGTTTTTTGATATGCTAAAGTATTTTGCCATTTCAGCAACCGCAGTGGTACCTGACGCATCATCATTGGCACCGTTGTTAATAAAATCACCGTTAACACCTTTTTTTGTAATTCCGATGTGGTCGTAATGTGCACTCAGAAGTATAAATTCATTTTTCAAAACAGGATCACTACCTTCTAGATAACCTACAACATTAAAAGCGGTTTCTTTAAAAGTAGATAAGGTATCTCTGTAAGATTTAAAGTAAGGCTTTACATTATTATCCTTAAAAAATTGTTCTAAATAATCTGCAGCTTTCACTAAGCCCGGCTGTCCTGTTTCTCGACCTTCTAATGCATCTGACGCTAAAAATTGCAATGTAGCAGCTACTTCTTTTTCATTTACTTGATACACCGCTTCAATACTTTTAAGCGGCAAAGTACCATTAGTTTGAGCAAAGACTGTTGCAGTTGAAAAGCATACAAGAAAAATTTTAGGAAGCGATAAGAAAATATTTTTCATAGATATTGTGGTTTATTTATTAGCGAAATTTATAAATTTTATAATGGCATTTTTTTTGAGAAATACTTTTTGTAGACTTTTATAATTTGAAAAAGAGCTAAAACAACAAAAAACAACGGAAAAAGTACTGGTACTACAAACGTTGAAAAACTTGTTGTGCGTTGCGCCAAAACGCTTAAAAGCAATATCAAACTAAGCATTCCTGCAAATGTTCCTGCCAAAGTTCCTGCAATATAATACAGTTTCAATCTTTTTGCAACCAAAATATAATTCTCATTCATTAAATAGAGATTCCATCCTGTCCAAAATGGAACTTGAACAAAATTTATGGCACTCAATCCGAGGCCAATTAAAAAAGGAGAAAAGGCGGCATATTTTTCAAGTAATGACGGGCTATTTAGCGATGTATTCCCGCTAAAATAAAAAGTACAGGCAAGAATTAAGAGAAAAAAAATGGCAAAAAAATCAATAACTTTCATTAATTTTTTATTGGAGACAAGTTGTTTTGCGAAAAGTAACGAGAAATATATAAAAAACATTTCTACTATTAGAACGCCAAACAAAAATAAAATCAGACTACTTATTCCAAGTTTCGAATAGATCTCAAAACCAATCAAGTTTAAATAACCCAGTGGAATTGAACCAATAAAGCTTACCAAAAAACCAACAAAAATATTTTTTATGGCTCTCATGGCATTAGAAATTTACAATTTTTTTACTTTGTTCTAGGTGCATTCTATATTCCTTCATTCCCTCTTTATGTTCTAAATAAGGAAAGCCATTTTTATGGTTTGCTACACTTATTTCATACATATATGTAATGTGACGCGCTAATTCTTTCCAAGCAAAAAACAAAGAATGCTTAGGGTCATAAATATGAGTTGGCTCACTCCCAGCTCCGTTTAACTCTACAACTGCAAAATTAATTCCTAGTTCTAATTCTTCGATGGTATTGTACATGACATCCAGTCTACCAAAATAAAAACCTGGGATTTGCAAGCACATTTCGTTAATCGTTTTAGTCAATTCTGGAGTTATCCAATGACTACCATCTACAAATTTTGCACCTCGAGCATGATTACCGTAAGGAACTAAATTTAACTTCTCGCCTTTTGGTAAAATTTCGAATAATTTTTTACCGTACTCTTTTTTCAAGACATTCAATTGAAGTTCATAGCGTGGATTCTGCTTGATTAACTCTTGAACGGTTGAAAAACCATCTCCAGTAATAATCAAGAATTCTTTAGATACTATTCCGGTAATTCTACCTGATTTTTCATTAGGATAGCGCACATAAAAAATACCAACCTCATTTGAAAAAGGTATTAAATCTTGAACCAAGTAATTGAAATTTGCTTTTTCAGCATATTCTTTTAAATCCTGAACCGTGTTAATTTTTTTGACTCCAGATCCTCGTAGTCCAACATCTGGTTTTGCAATAAACGGGTACTTTATTGCTGCGCTTTCAACTGTTTTTATAACATTTTCTACTGGGGTTCCTTCCAAAACTAATTCTGTTTTGGGATAATACTGTTGCGGTATCAAGTCGTAAATTTCTTTCTTAGACTCCATCATAAACCCACCATTTTTTATAGTTGGATTAGAAGCATTAAAGAAAAAAATAGATTTTGCCTTGATCGAATAGTAAGACCACAAAAAATAAATGGGAATATAAACAATTTGAAAAGGCCAATATTCCCAATGGGTAATTTTATGAAAAAATAATTTCAAAATTGTATTATTTAGATAGTGATAAATGAGGTTGAAAAATCGAGTTGTTCTACCAAATCATAATGTAAGAGACTAACTTTATTTTGATGTACTACAGCCTGAGTAATACTTAAGGTTTTCATCTCGTTATTTCGATTGATTACTAAACCGTTTTCCTCATTTCCTTCCTGCGTATGCCTATGAAAATCATATAATTTTTCTTTTGAAATAACATCGGTTTCGCTCATAAAAGTATGAAACCAAGCAGCTCGTTGTTCTCTCACCAAAGCTGGATACAAAGTAGATGAAGACCAAATGTGATTTTTATTGCTATCTAAAGCTAGCGTTTGCTTATTATTTCCATCCCAACGCAATTGAAAAAGTTCCTGATTTTGAAACAAAACTAATGTAAATGGTTCTATTGCCTCTAAATCAATCTCCACCCAGAAATCTTTTGGCGACGCGCTACTAATTATTTCTAAAACAATCAAGCCACGACTTTTTCGATATGGTAATTGGACTTCATGTTTTTCTGCGGCACCATTTAGCAAAACCAAAATAGTTCCATCAGCTTTGGTCACAAACCAAGTTCCTCCAGCTTTTGGATCTTTAGGAAAAATAAGATTTTGACCATTTACAGTATAGCTTTTTGGAGGAATGGCACTAGGCCTTATTGTTTTTTCGTCCCGGTTCGAAGTAATGATAACACTATCATTTGTTGCTACAAAACTTACTGTGCACATTGATTTCTATATTCTATGGTTGATCTTGCAACACCAAAATTTGGATCAATCGTAACGGTTTCACATTGTAATATCGCAACTTTTATAAGTGCCTGGTGGTGAATACAGTGTTCTAAATTATATAACAATTCTCTATTGTAGTTGCTGTCGATTCGGATTTCTTCGCCGTCAATAATTTGCAGTAAGGTTATGTTTTTGTTTTCCTTATCCAAATTTTTCTGAACACCCCTAATATTTTCTATAGCAAATGTAGTATCCGTTTGAATAAGGGTGTTACGCTCTCTTTTATCATAGTTCACAACTCCTAAATCATATTGCTTTTCAAGACATTGAAACATTTCAATAATATGTCTCGTATGCTCTCCAATAGTAGCATTGCTTAATTCTGCACAAGAATTTGAATATTCTGTTTGTGACAATTGACCTAGCAAATCTATCAGTTCGTTTAAACTATTATGTATAGAAGGTATCAGCATAAAAATATATTAGTTGGGTGTTGCAATGGTTTAAAAAAAAGAAATCTAAAATCACAACTCAACAAAGAAAAGCAATTAGTATCAAATTAAAAAGAGTCCCGAAATCATTTTTAAACAATAAAAATCTAAAAAAATCTTAAAATACTAATTAAGACCATAAAAAAAACCCTTTTCAATCGAAATTGAAAAGGGTTTAAACTAGATCTGTATAACTTTTAGGAAACTAATCCTCTTGAAATCACGATACGTTGAATCTCCGAAGTTCCTTCGTATATCTGTGTAATCTTAGAATCACGCATCATACGTTCTACATGATATTCAGCTACGTAACCGTTTCCTCCGTGGATTTGAACTGCTTCATTAGCTACCTCAAGAGCAATTTCTGAAGCATATAATTTTGCCATTGCACCAGAGTGCGCAATATCTTTACCTTCATCTTTTTCACAAGCAGCTTTCATTACTAATAATTTAGCAGCAGTCACTTTTACGTACATATCCGCTAATTTAAAGGCAATCGCTTGATGATTAAAAATCTCTTTACCAAAAGCTTTTCTTTCTTTTGAATATTTCAAAGCTATTTCATAAGCTCCTGTAGCAATTCCTAGTGCTTGAGATGCTATACCAATTCTACCTCCATTTAATACGTTCATAGCAAATGCAAACCCAAAACCATCCTCACCAATTCTATTTTCTTTAGGAACCTTAACATCTGTAAACATTAAAGAGTGTGTATCACTACCACGAATTCCCATTTTCTTTTCTTTTGGTCCAATATCAAAACCAGCCCAACCTTTTTCAACAATAAAAGCATTAATACCCTTATGTCCTTTTTCAACATCTGTTTGTGCAATAACTAGGTATGTAGAAGCCGTACTTCCATTTGTAATCCAGTTTTTAGTACCATTTAATAAATAATGGTCTCCTTTATCAATTGCAGTTGTTTTTTGAGAAGTTGCATCACTTCCTGCTTCTGGCTCAGACAAACAAAACGCACCAATAACTTCTCCTTTAGCAAGTGGCACTAAGTATTTCATTTTTTGTTCTTCTGAACAATATTTTTCCATACCGGCGCAAACCAATGAATTGTTAACAGACATAATAACGGCAGCAGACGCATCTACTTTTGCTATTTCGGTCATTGCCAATACATATGAAATACTATCTAAACCTGACCCACCGTACTTAGGATCTACCATCATTCCCATGAAACCCAATTCGGCCATCATCTTCACTTGCTCAGTAGGGAATTTTGAATGTTCATCACGCTCAATCACTCCTGGTAATAATTCTGCAACTGCAAAATCTTTAGCAGCCTGCTGAATCATTAAATGCTCTTCGGTTAGATTAAAATCCATATTTTTGTTGTAAATTAATTGTTCTTAAATTTGCCCCCAAAAGTAATTATTAAATATCAGATTTCAAACGATTTCGCAATTTTAGCCAATGTTTAAAGAAAAATACAATATTATAGGTGTAATGTCAGGAACGTCGCTAGACGGCATTGATTTGGCACACATTGTTTTTACTACAAAAAACAATACATGGGAATTTGAAATCTTAGAAACTGAAACTGTTTCATATTCACCAGATTGGTTAAACAAATTAAAAAGTGCCGTTTCTTTCTCTACTGAAAAATTAATTGAACTGAATGAATCTTATACACAGTTACTAGGTGAGGTTATCGTAAACTTCATTTTAAAAAACAAGCTCAACTCTATTGATGCCGTTTGTTCCCACGGACATACTATTTTACATCAGCCAGAGAAGGGTATCACTTTACAAATTGGAAATTTACCACATATAGCATCTATCGTAAACCAAAAAGTAGTTTGTGATTACAGAGTTCAAGATGTAGCACTAGGGGGCCAAGGCGCACCACTTGTACCTATAGGAGATCGGATTTTATTTAGTGAATATGACTATTGCATGAATTTAGGTGGGTTTTCAAACCTATCATTTGAAGTAAATCAAGAACGGATAGCTTTTGATATTTGTCCTGTAAACACGGTGTTAAATCACTATTCTAATACGCTAGGATTGGCTTATGATGACAAAGGTGCTATTGCAAAAAAAGGTGAATGCCATGCTACATTATTACAAAAATTAAACGCATTAGACTATTACCAAAAAAAACACCCTAAATCACTGGGCTTTGAATTTGTTAAAGAAATAATTATTCCATTGATAGACCAATATGACTTATCAATTGAAGATAAGCTTAACACCTTTACAAATCATATTGCTATACAAATAGCAAATGCGTTGCCAAACAAAACTGGAACACTATTTATTACCGGAGGCGGAGCTTACCATAATTTTTTAATTGAAACAATACAAAATGAATTGCAACTGGCTACAATTATAATTCCTTCACCTAAAATTATCGAATTCAAAGAGGCACTGATCTTTGGAATACTTGGAATATTGCGATTAGAAAACAAAATCAATGTATTAAAAAGTGTGACAGGAGCCAAAATGAATCATAGTTCAGGAAAAATTTATGAATAAATAAATATTTTTCATTAATTTTAAGACAAATCAGGCTAGAAATCATAATTTTAAAAAGACATTATTCTCAATACCATTACAATCCTTTTTTTGAGCTATATTTGCAGACTGTTTTAAATCCATTTTTTTTAATTAAATACCACATTATGAAAAAAGTACTGATAGTATTCGCCTTAATGAGTGCACTACAATTTAATACCGTAAATGCACAAAAAAACTTTACTGTTAACGGAGTTAATATTCCTAGAACAATTGAATTTAAAGGAGTAAATCTTACCCTTAATGGAGTAGGACAACGCTCTAAATTTTTTACTGACTTATACATTCAAGCTTTATACTTGACAAAGTTTAATCAAGATGCTAAACAGATTCTTGAAAGCGGTAATGAAATGGCTGTTGCACTTCACATCACGTCTGGATTGATCACTTCAAAAAAACTATCTAAAGCGCTTGCAAAAGGGATGGAAAAATCTGTAGGAGAATCAGGAGCTCTAAAATTTGCCAAAGAACTTCAAGAACTCGAAGACTTATTAAGCACAGAAGAAACTAAATCTGGTGATGTTTTTGAGTTGACCTTTAACCCACAAGACGAGTCATTGTGGATTACAAAAAACAAAATCTACAGAGGTAAAATTAAAGGTGTTGAATTCAAAAAAGCATTCTACGGAATTTGGCTATCTGAAAACCCAGTTGACAAAACATTGAAAGAAGATTTATTAGGAAAAGAATAACTAAAAAAAATCTTTATTCTTTTTTTTTTGCAGAATAAACATTTAGCAAAATTGCTTTTTTTATATTTGCAAATATAAACATATCACAACAAATGAAAGATTTATTAAAGAAATTCGAAAATAAAGAGCCTGAAATTGTTTTTAACTGGAAAGATCCTGAAACCGAAGCCGAAGGCTGGACTGTAATCAATTCTCTTCGCGGAGGTGCTGCCGGTGGTGGTACAAGAATGAGAAAAGGCCTTGACATGAACGAGGTTTTATCACTTGCCAAAACAATGGAAGTTAAATTTTCGGTTTCTGGACCCGCTATTGGTGGAGCAAAATCTGGAATAAATTTTGACCCAAATGACCCAAGAAAAAAAGGAGTATTGCAACGCTGGTACAAAGCCGTTTCTCCTTTATTGAAAAGTTATTACGGTACAGGTGGCGATTTGAATGTAGATGAAATTCACGAAGTTATTCCTATGACTGAGGAATGTGGCGTTTGGCACCCGCAAGAAGGCGTGTTCAACGGTCATTTCAAACCTACTGAAGCTGATAAAATTAACAGAATAGGTCAGTTGCGTCAAGGTGTTGTAAAAGTAATTGAGAACCCAAAATTCTCTCCAGATGTTTCTAAAAAATATACTGTTGCTGATATGATTACTGGTTACGGTGTAGCCGAAGCCGTTCGTAACTTTTATGCCATTTATGGCGGTGATGTAAAAGGAAAAAAAGCTATCGTTCAAGGTTTTGGTAACGTGGGTTCTGCAGCTGCTTTTTATTTAGCAGAAATGGGCGCCAAAGTAATTGGTATTATTGATAGAGATGGTGGATTGATCAATGAAGAAGGATTCTCTTTTGAAGAAATAAGAGCCTTGTTTTTAGCCAAAGACGGAAATAAACTGGTTGCCGAAAACATGATTCCTTTTGAAGAAATCAACCAAAAGATTTGGACAATTGGTGCTGAGATATTCACTCCATGCGCTGCATCAAGATTGGTAACGCAATCTCAAATTGACAGTTTAATTACTCATGGTCTTGAAGTAATTTCATGTGGTGCCAATGTACCTTTTGCTGATAAAGAAATATTTTTTGGTCCAATTATGGAAGATGTAGATCACAAAGTGAGCTTAATTCCTGACTTTATTTCTAATTGCGGTATGGCACGTGTATTTGCTTATTTCATGGAAAAGAAAGTACAAATGACTGATGAAGCTATATTTCAAGACACTTCTGAAATTATCAAAACGGCTATCGAGAAAGCATACGCAATCAACCCTAGCAAAACAAACATTAGCGCAACTGCATTTGAAATTGCACTAAAACAGCTTACTTAATACAAGCAATCATAATTACACTTATATAAATGGGAATTAGTAGTCATAAAAGCTACTAATTCCCATTTTACTTTTAAAAAGCTCCAATTTATATTTGAGCACTCGCTTTTTACTCTTGACAATTTTTAGTACTTTTCAACGTTTTTAATCATACACTTTTACAAATAAAACAAAAATGAGTTCCACCATTTCATCTAATCAAAAGAAATCTTTAATCATCACTACTCTTTTGTATGCGACAATGTTGTTGATTTTATTTTTTATCCGATTTTGGCCTCCTGCAAATGCAGATGAACTTGCCGGCGGTGGCGGCGGTGGCGGAGTTACAGTCAATTTTGGAGATAGTGATCTTGGGTCTGGTGCTGATTATCAAAGTGAAGTACTAGAGGCAACCAACCAATCTAAGCAAACTCCAGTAAATACTACACCTGACGAAGCAATATTGTCACAAGAAAACAGTACTGACGAAAGCGTTGTTATTCCTACCAAAGAAAAAACAAAGAAACCCACAGTTGTAGTAAAAGAAGAAACAAAACCAGTAGTTGTAAAACCAAAAGTTTCGAATACTACGAATGATGCTTTGTCGAGTATTCTTAAAGGTTCAAACAAAGGAGGCGATGGTGATGACAAAACAGCCGGAAACAAAGGAAAAGCAAACGGAAGCTTAAACTCTGGAGAATATTATGGCTCTGGTGGTTCTGGTGGTGGAACAGGCGGAGGAAACGGAACTGGAACTGGTATAGGAACTGGGAGTGGCTATGGTTCTGGAAGTGGAGGCGGATCCGGAAGTGGTTCTGGCGGTGGCGTTGGCTATTCACTAGGAAATAGAAAAGCGGTTTCTAAACCCGCTCCTAAATACACCTGTAACGAGCAAGGAAAAGTAGTTGTTGAAGTAGCCGTTGACCGCAACGGTAGAACAATGAGTGCACTTGCTGGTGTAAAAGGAACTACAAATACGGCAAAATGCTTGCTAGATCAAGCTAGAATTGCTGCCATGAACACTAAGTGGGACGCAAGCAGTGATGCACCAGAAAAACAAGTAGGAAAGATTGTTTATAATTTCAATTTGAATTAGTGGGTTTGTTTACACCACAATACATTTTAAAAATATGCTTCAAATCTACGTTGGGCCGCGTGAGGGATAGCAGCAAGTACCGAAGTACTGCGAATAGCCCGACCAGAATAAAAAAAGGGGCCAATCACTATAAAGTTGATTAGCCCCTTTTATTTATTCTGGTCACGCCCAAAAATAGCAACTTTTAAAAACTTATATTCTTATTTAGGACTGGTAGCAATCACAAATTTCAGATTGTTCCTCACTCCTATTTGCAAGACATCGACTAAATCTTGTACTTGTAAGTTAAATGGAATCCTAACAATAACGGTTTGATCTTTTGCCGAACCCATTTTCGACATTAGTGTAGTCTCGAGTTCTTCAAATGAAACAGGCTCTTTGTCAATGTAGAATTTTTTATCCTCAGTGACTGATAAACTGATGTATTGCTTGTTTGTTTTTTCATTTGATTGTGCCTTTGGCAAGGTCATCTTGATTACATTTGGATTAGCAAGTGTTGAAATAATCAAGAAAAACAGCAGTAAAAAAAACATAATGTCGCTTAACGAAGAAGTCGCGACCTCGGCATGGAATCTTCTTTTTCTTTTTATAGACATGTTATGATCTTTGAATAATATTTACAAACTCAAGAACTTGTTTTTGGATTTTTAATGCAAAATTATCAATTTTTCCGTTCAACAAGTGGTATCCACTGTAAGCAACAATCCCTACTATTAAACCCGCTCCACTACTAATCATTTTTTCGTACAATCCGCCAGAAATGTTTCCGATACTAATATTCTCAGTTACTGATATACTGTAAAATATTTTAATAACTCCAGAAATTGTCCCAATAAAACCTAATGTAGGCGCGATACCCGCAATAAGTCCCAAATGGCTTAAGTGTTTTTCCATTTCGCCAATTTCAATATCGGCTGCACGATCCATATTCGATTCGATTTCACTAATTGGCCTACCAATAACAAGAATACCTTCTTTAATTATATTTCCTGATGCGGTACTGTTGCGCTCAGCAATAGATCTAGCCAAGTCTAAATTGCCAGAATTTAACTGATCCCTTACATCACGAAGCAACAAGCTATCTACCTTTGAAGCTTTACTGATATATAAATAGCGTTCTACAATGAGATAAAAGGTATAAAACAATAAAATTCCAATAGGAATTAGCCATATTCCTCCTTTTAATAAAAATCCTAAAGTAGAAACCTCAGTGTTAGGAGCAATTTTTTCAATAACTACATTTGATGCAGCATTAGTAAGGGTGTCCGCTTGTAATTGTATAAAACTAAACATATAATATTATTGTATTTTAATCATTAATTCTAAAATTTATTTCAATTTTGCAATAAAGATACTTTTCGATGTAATATTAAACTAAAAAAATTGAAAAATATTTTAAACAATCCCTATTTACCATCAAAATGAATTATCAAGACACTATAAACTGGATGTTTAATCAACTCCCAATGTACCAACTTCAGGGAGCACAAGCTTACAAGAAAGATTTAACTAATGCTCATAAACTTGCTACACACCTTAATCATCCAGAGAAGCAGTTGAAATGCATTCATGTGGCAGGAACCAATGGCAAAGGATCAACATCACACATGCTAGCATCGGTTTTACAAGAAGCGGGATATAAAGTAGGTTTGTACACGTCTCCACATTTAAAAGATTTTAGAGAACGTATTAAAATAAACGGGATCGAAATATCTGAAAAATTTGTTGAAGATTTCATAACGGAGCATCAGCTTTTTTTTGAAGCAAATGACATGAGTTTTTTCGAAATGACCGTAGGATTAGCATTTGATTATTTTACTACTTCAAAAGTTGATATTGCTATTATTGAAGTAGGAATGGGCGGAAGACTAGATGCAACCAATATTATCACCCCATTAGTTTCGGTTGTGACCAATATAGGACTGGATCACACCCAGTTTTTAGGAAATACACTTGATGCAATTGCTTTTGAGAAAGCAGGAATTATCAAACCCAATGTTCCCGTGATTATTGGAGAATACACCTCTGAAACAAAACCCGTTTTTATAACTAAAGCCAAAGAAGGCAATTCGGAGATTTATTTTGCCTCTGATTTAATTTCAGAAAGCTATGCTTCAGACTTGATTGGCGATTATCAAATGCACAATAAAAAGACGGTATTACAAACTATACAGGTTTTGAATAAGCAAACTGAATTTGAAATCACCACTCAAAATACGCAAGCTGGTTTGTTACATGTGGTAAAAAACACAGGACTTCAAGGCAGGTGGCAGCAAATACATACGGCTCCAAAGGTAATTTGCGATACAGCTCATAATAAAAACGGGCTTGAAATCGTATTAAAGCAAATTCAAAACGAGAAATTTGATACGTTACACTTTGTTCTAGGAGTCGTAAATGATAAAGATTTAGAAGAAATTTTGCCTTTGTTTCCAAAAATTGCAAAATATTATTTTTGTAAGCCCAATATTCCTCGTGGACTAGACGCTTCAAACTTACAACAAAAAGCCGAGTTATTTGCACTTCAAGGCGAAGTATACAATTCTGTCTCAGAAGCTTATCAAAAAGCCTTGCAAAATGCAGTAGAGACCGACTTCATTTACTTAGGTGGGAGTACCTTTGTAGTTGCAGAAATTTTGTAATTTTTTTTTGTTTTTTAGTTGCAAATCCAAAAAACAGTCTTATATTTGCTCTCGCAATAAGGAAATGAAAATTATCGAATTGCATTAGGGCGATTAGCTCAGCTGGTTCAGAGCACCTCGTTTACACCGAGGGGGTCGGGGGTTCGAACCCCTCATCGCCCACAAAACTTCTCAAGAAATTGAGAAGTTTTTTTTTGCACAAAAGCCAACAGCTTTTTATAAAATATGGGATCAATCCCAAAACCTGTGGGGAATGAAAAATTAAGCATAAATAGTTGTTAGCCTAAAAAGGAAGAATGCAACATTTTTAACGCCTCTAAATTGAGTTCTAAAAGCTTTTATTTTAGCATTGAACGACTCTGCAGATGCGTTTGTGCTTCTGTTATCAAAATAGTTTAGTATGGTTTGGTAATGATTTATTATAGATCTTGAGATTGTATTGAAAGACTTAAATCCAGATTGACTTACTTTTTCATGCCATTTAGCTAATCTTGAGAGTCCAATGATTTTATCTGTTGTTTTCTCAAATATATTTCTCAACTCTTGGGCTAAATTATATGCTTTTTCGATTTCGGGATATAATTCAA
>NZ_VLKO01000013.1 GCF_007830355.1 Flavobacterium tiangeerense
CTGAAAATCCATGTGTCCCTGGTTCGATCCCTGGAGGTACCACAACATCGCTCGGATGGTGAAATTGGTAGACACGCTGGACTTAAAATCCAGTGAACAGCAATGTTCGTGCGGGTTCAAGTCCCGCTCTGAGTACAAAATCCTTGTAAACTCCCTATTTTTTAGGGAGTTTTTTGCGTTTATATTGCACGATATTAGAATTTTGATACTTTGAAAAAAGATAATTGATTCTAAATATGAATAATCTATTTTTTCTCGTATTATTTATAAACGATTTTATTTTTCCTTTTTCAGTTTATATTTTTTTTTATTTAAACTCAATATTTTAATTTTTGTTAGGGTTAACAATTTATTAATTTAGTATCATGAGGTAGTTGTGAAGAGTGGGTTTGAACTTTATGTTGTATTTTTGTCTAAAATATAAATATATAATATGAAGAGAATTATTTTGTTTTTGACAGTTATTTTGTCTTTAAACTCACAAGCTCAGCAACGCCCTAAATTGGTAGTGGGTATAGTAGTAGATCAAATGAAAATGGAGTACTTATATCGTTTTTCAGATGATTTTTCTGCAAATGGATTTAAAAGATTAATGAATAATGGATATACTTTTCATAATATGCATTATAATTATGTGCCAACTTATACTGCGCCTGGTCATGCCAGTATTTATACTGGAGCAACTCCATCAACGCATGGTATTGTTGGAAATGATTGGTTCAATAAAGCGACTGGAAAAAATATGTATTGTACCGATGACGCATCCGTTAAGATGGTGGGAGAAGGTACTGAAAAAGAGGGTGCGATGTCACCAAGAAATCTTTTAAGTACCACAATTACTGATGAGTTGCGAATGGCAACCAATTTTAAAAGTAAAGTTATTGGATTAAGTATTAAAGACCGTGGTGCTATTTTGCCAGCAGGACATTTTGCAAATTGGGCATTTTGGTATAGTTCAACAGGTTCATTTATTTCAAGTACGTTTTATGGTGCAAGTTTGCCAAATTGGGTAACTGAATTCAACCAAGAAAAAAGGTATATGAACTATATCAATAAAGGTTGGAATTTATTGAAGCCATTATCTACTTACAATGAAAGTTTAGCGGATGATAATCCATACGAGGGGAAATTGGATAAAGCAAATGGTCCTGTTTTTCCTTATGATTTGGCTAAAATCTACAAAGAAAAAGGTGCTGATGTTTTGCGAACTACACCCTTTGGTAATGATATTTTGGCAGATTTAGCGATGAAAGCTATTGAAAAAGAGGAGTTAGGAAAAGACGATATAACTGATTTTCTAACAGTTAGTTTTTCTTCGACTGATTATGTTGGTCATACTTTTGGACCTCGCTCTATAGAACTTCAAGATACCTATTTACGCCTTGATCAAAATCTAGATCAATTTTTAAATTACTTAGACAAGACAGTTGGAAAAGATAATTATTTGGTTTTTTTAACTGCTGATCATGCTGGTGCAGAAAATCCAAATTATTTAAAGGATAATAAATACAATGTAAAAAATGTTCCTACTAAAGGTTTTGTGGAATCCTTAAAGAAATTTTCAAATGAAACTTTTGGAGTTGATCTTATCTTGGACTATTCTAATTTCAATGTATTTTTCAATTTGGACTTGGTAAAACAAAAAGGTTTAGAATTGACAAAAGTAAAAGAGAGCTTTAGAGGATTTTTGATGACACAAGAGCATATCAAAAGAGTGTATACTGAGGAAGAAATTTTAGCTTCTTCAGGCGATGATTACTTCTTAAGTTTTATAGCTAAAGGTTATGATCCTAAACAGAATGGTGAGTTAGTGATTTTAGATAAGACTGGCTATATGGAATATCAAGCTACAGGAACAACACATGGATCTCCAAATAGTTATGATACTCATGTGCCGCTTCTTTTTTATGGATGGCATGTACCGAAAGGAGAGTTACACGCAAAAACGTACATAACTCAAATTGCACCTACGTTGTCTCAAATGTTAAAAATTCCGTTTACGAATGGCACTGAGTCAGAAGTTTTAGAAACTTTACTTGATAAATAATAAGTTTTTGAATTGAAAAAATCCCATTTACAACTGCTTGACAGTGTAAATGGGATTTTCTATTTTAAACCGCTGCTATTGCTTGTGGTAACGGAATTTGATTTTTTAACAAATCTTCAAAGGTTTCGTGGGCTCTGATTAAATGCCCTTCGCCATTCATCCATAAAACTTCGGCTGGTTTGTACCTTGAATTATAGTTTGATGCCATAGAGAAACAATAGGCTCCTGCATTTCTAAATGAGAGTATATCGCCTTCTTTGATTTCGGCAATTCTTCTGTTGTTTGCAAATGTATCCGTTTCGCAAATATATCCTACTACGGAATAAAAACGCTCTTTCCCTTTTGGATTTGAGATGTTTTCTATGTGGTGTTGAGATCCGTAAAACATTGGACGAATTAAGTGATTGAAACCGCTGTCGATTCCTGCAAAAACCGTTGATGTTGTTTGTTTTACTACATTTACTTTTGCTAAGAAATATCCAGCTTCACTAACTAGAAATTTTCCAGGTTCGAAAATCAATGTTAGTTCTTTTCCGTACTCATCGCAGAAGGCGTTGAATCGTTTCGACAATTTTTTACCCAATTCTTCAATATCTGTTTCGATGTCGTCTTTTTTGTAAGGCACTTTAAATCCGCTTCCGAAATCTAAGAATTCTAAGTTTTTGAAATTTCTGGCTGCATCAAATAATATTTCAGCTGCATATAAAAATACTTCAATATCTAAAATATCGGAACCAGTGTGCATGTGGATACCTACAATGTTCATTTTTGTATTTTCGACAATTCGAACCAAATGTGGTAATTGGTGAACTGAAATTCCAAATTTACTGTCAATATGACCTACAGATATATTGGCGTTTCCACCTGCCATCACGTGAGGATTGATTCGGATGCAAACTGGTACATTTGGATATTTTGTTCCAAATTGTTCCAAAATAGATAGATTATCAATGTTTACTTGAACTCCCATAGCGGCAACTTCTTCGATTTCTTCAAGAGAAACACCGTTTGGAGTATAAAATATTTTTTCAGGTTCGTAGCCCGCGTGCAAACCTAATTGTACTTCTTGGATAGAAACAGTATCTAAACCTGATCCCATTTCTCTTAATAATTGCAGTATTGCCACGTTTGATAAGGCTTTCATAGCATAATTGATGCGCAACTGTTTTACCTTAGAAAAAGCTTTGGATAATCTGTTGTATTGAGATTGTATTTTTTCGGCATCATATACGTATAATGGACTACCAAATTGTTCTGCTAATTGTACTAAGTCTTTTGATTGCATAATTATTAATTTTGAGCAAATTTATTACTCTTTATTTAGTCCCGCAAGGGAACGTATGAATTCTAACAAATTATAACAAAAAGTTATATTTTAAACAAATTAGGTTTTGAAAGGCAAATTTTCAATTTGGGTGAGGGATGATAGCGGATAGCCCACAGACGCTGTAGTTTTTACGAAAGCGGCGAGGACTTGAAGCGAACAGCCCGACGCTACCGGAACGATAGTGGAGGTAGTGGCACCTCCTAAAAAAATCAAATGACTGCCCATAAAGGAATTGGCAGTCATTATTTGATTTTTCAAAACTATTTATAGGCTAGGCAAATCGCCATTTCCTTTAGTTGGTAAATTGGTATAACCCATCAAGTATTTATCTACTTCTCTGGCGGCTTCGCGACCTTCAGAAATTGCCCAAACAATTAATGATTGTCCTCTACGAATGTCGCCTGCGGTAAATATATGGGGAATATTGGTTTGGTAATTGTTTGCTTGATAGTTGTTACGGGTGTCAATTTTGATGCCCAACTGCTCGCTCAATGTTTTCTCGGGACCTGTAAAACCGAGTGCTAACAAAGCCAAGTCACAAGGCCAGATTTTTTCGGAACCTTCTTTTTCAATTAATTCAGGTCGTTGACCAGGTGTCATTTTCCAAGCTACTTCAACGGTTTTCAAGCCGACCAGTTCTCCAGCATCGTTTGCAATAAATTCTTTGGTGTTGATGAGCCAGTTTCTATCGCAACCTTCTTCATGAGAGCTTGAAGTTTTTAATTGCAAGGGCCAAAAAGGCCATGGAGTGGATTCGCTTCGGCTTACTGGAGGTTTTGGTAAAATTTCAAAATTTGTGACTGATTTGGCACCATGACGGTTTGAGGTTCCGACGCAGTCTGAGCCGGTATCTCCACCACCAATAACGATAACATTTTTATCAGTTGCTGTGATTTGATTTTGAATTGATTCACCATATAATGCTTTGGTTTGTTGTGTTAAAAAGTCCATAGCCTGCACCACACCTTTGCTTTCAATTCCTTTGGTAGGTAAGCTACGACGCTCTGTAGCGCCACCACATAATACAACTGAATCGAAGTTATTGAGTTCTGAAATTTCAAAATTAACCCCCACATTGACATTGGTTTTAAAAGTAATTCCCTCCGCTTCTAAAACTTTTACACGTCTGTCGATAATTCCTTTTTCTAGTTTGAAATTTGGAATCCCATAACGCAATAATCCACCAATGGCATTGTCTCTTTCAAAGACGGTAACGGTATGTCCGGCGCGGTTTAATTGTTGGGCTGATGCCAAACCTGCAGGACCAGAGCCAATAACTGCGACTGTTTTTCCAGTTCTAACCTCTGGAGGTTGTGGTTTGATCCAACCTTCGGCAAAGCCTCTTTCGATAATATTTTTTTCAATATTTTCGATAGCAACTGGCTCGCTAATGATTCCTAGAACACATGATTTTTCGCAAGGAGCTGGGCAAAGTCTTCCTGTAAATTCAGGAAAATTATTGGTAGATTGTAATATTTTCAGTGCACTTTCCCATTCCTCCTGATGCACCATATCGTTAAAATCAGGAATTAAGTTTCCTAACGGACAAGAGCTGTGGCAAAATGGAATGCCGCAATCCATACACCTGGAACCTTGTTCTTTGATTTTATCTTTGGTTAACGGAATTGTAAATTCATTATAATTTGAAACTCTTTCTGGAACTGCAACATTACTTTCGTCGGTTCTAGAATATTCTTTAAATCCTCCTATTTTTCCCATGACTATGATGCTATAAGTTCTTTAATTTCTTTTTCTTCGGCCAAGCGTTGCAACGCTTTTTTGTAGTCCGTAGGCATCACTTTTACAAAATGCTGCTGTTGATTTTCCCAATCTTCTAGAATCCTTTTTGCTAAAGGACTACTCGTATACAGCGAATGATTTTTAATTAAACGACGTAGTTTAGTGAAGTCGTCCTCTTCTAAAGATTCCAAGCCAACCATTTCCATGTTGCAAACTCGTGCATCAAATTTTTTGTTGGGATCAAAAACATACGCAATTCCACCGCTCATTCCGGCTGCAAAATTTCTTCCAGTTTTTCCTAAAACTACTACAGTTCCACCTGTCATATATTCGCATCCGTGATCTCCAATTCCTTCAACAACGGCTGTCGCTCCAGAATTCCGAACACAAAAACGTTCTCCTGCCATACCATTAATGTAGGCTTCGCCAGTAATAGCACCATATAGCGCCACGTTACCAATAATGATATTTTCTTCGGGTTTGAAAGTAGCAGTAGGAGGAACTTTAATGATTAGTTTCCCGCCAGAAAGCCCTTTGCCTAGATAGTCATTGCAGTTACCATGAATTTTAAATGATAAACCATTTGTTGCAAAAGCACCAAAACTTTGTCCAGCAGAACCTGTAAAATCAACTAAAATAGTATCTTCAGGTAATCCTTGTGCGCCATAAATTTTTGAGATTTCGTTACTCAATATGGCTCCTACAGAACGATCGGTGTTTTTGATATCGAAAGTAACTCTTGTTTTTTCTTTTCTGTAAATTGATGGAATTGCAGCTTTGATAATATCAAAATCCAAAACGTGCTCTAAAGCATGATCTTGAGTAGTTGTATTATGATTGGGAACTTCTTTTGCTTTTTCAGGCTTGTATAAAATGGAAGACAAATCTAGTCCACTTGCTTTGTAATGCTTGATGGCTTTGTTTACATTCAGTTTTTGTGACTGTCCAACCATTTCTTTCAAGGTTCTAAAGCCTAATTGAGCCATGATTTCTCGCAATTCTTCGGCAATAAAATACATGAAGTTGATAATGTGCTCTGGCGTTCCTTTGAAATTTTTTCTCAATTCAGGATCTTGTGTTGCAATACCCACAGGACATGTATTCAAGTGACACGCTCGCATCATGATACAACCTGAAGCTACTAATGGCGCTGTTGCAAAACCAAATTCCTCCGCTCCAAGTAAGGCTGCAATAGCCACATCGCGACCCGTTTTTAATTGGCCATCACATTCTAAAACGATACGGCTTCTCAAATCGTTCAAAATCAATGTCTGTTGTGCTTCCGCAAGTCCAAGTTCCCAAGGAATTCCGGTATGAGTCAATGAGGTCAATGGAGCGGCTCCAGTTCCTCCGTCGTATCCTGAAATTAAAATCACGTCTGCTTTTGCCTTTGCAACTCCAGCTGCTATTGTACCTACACCGACTTCGGAAACTAATTTAACATTAATTCTAGCTTCGCGATTTGCATTTTTTAAGTCAAAAATTAACTGCGATAAATCTTCAATTGAATAAATATCATGGTGAGGTGGTGGCGAAATTAAGCCAACATACGGTGTTGAATTTCGAGTTTCGGCAATCCAAGGCACTACTTTTTCACCAGGTAATTGACCACCTTCACCAGGTTTTGCTCCTTGGGCCATTTTGATTTGTATCTCACGAGCGTTGGTCAAATAGTTGATCGAAACTCCAAAACGTCCAGAAGCAACTTGTTTGATAGCGCTATTTCTAGAGTCTCCATTTAAGTCTTTTTGAAAACGTTTTGGATCTTCTCCTCCTTCTCCCGAATTGCTTTTACCACCAATTCTGTTCATGGCAATGGCTAGGTTTTCATGTGCTTCTTGGCTGATGGATCCATAAGACATGGCACCTGTTTTGAATTTTTTTACAATTTCAGTCCAAGGCTCCACTTCATCCAAAGGGATAGGATCTAAGTTGTTGAATTCAAATAAACCTCTTATGGTCATCAAATTTTCACTTTGATCATTGACCATTTTTGAATACTCCTTATAACTTTCAGGACTGTTTAAGCGAACAGCTTGTTGTAATTTAGAAATCGTGGTTGGGTTGAACATGTGCTTTTCACCTGATCTTCTCCATCTGTAAACACCGCCAATTTCGAGTGGAAGTAAATTACTGACTTTAGAATTTGGAAAGGCTTTTTGATATCTTTTTTTGACTTCTTTTTCAATTTCCATCAAGCCAATTCCTTCAATTCGAGATGGTGTGTATGGGAAATATTTAGATGTGAATGTTTTGTTCAGTCCTAAGATTTCGAAAATTTGTGCCGCTCTGTACGAATGTAAAGTTGAAATTCCGATTTTATTCATGATTTTCAGAATCCCTTTAGCAATGGCTTTGTTGTAATTTTTGATGGCATAATCCGCTTTTACACCAGTGATAAATCCTGCATTTACTTGGTTGTAAATAATTTCATTAACCATGTACGGGTTTATAGCACTTGCTCCGTAACCAAATAATAGCGCAAAATGATGAGGCTCGCGTGGTTCAGCCGATTCGATAAGAATACCAAATTTTGATCGAACTTTAAGAATGTTTAGCGAATGATGAATGTACGAACACGCCAATAACATTGGAATAGGAGCCATTTTTTCGCTAACACCTCTGTCTGATAAAATCACAATATTGCAGCCTTCTGCAACTGCTTTATAGGTGGCTTGCACTGTTTTTTCAAGAGCACGTTCTAAGCCGTTTACTCCTTTTTTGATTTCGTATAACATTGAAATAGTGACTGACTTGAAATCGGCATGATCAATGTTACGAATTTTGTCCAAATCTTCGTTAGAAATGACCGGATTTTGGATTTTTAGTTTTTTACAATGTTTGGGAACAATGTCAAAAATATTATAATCGCCACCAATTGCTAAACTGATATCCGTAATGATTTCTTCACGAATACCATCCAGCGGAGGGTTAGTTACTTGTGCGAAAAGTTGTTTGAAATAATTATACAACAATTGAGGCTGATCGGATAAAACAGCCAGCGGAGTATCATTCCCCATTGAACTTAGCGCTTCGGCTCCTTCGGCACCCATTGGGTTGATGATGGTTTTTAAGTCTTCAATTGTATATCCAAATAAGCGCTGTCTGGTTTCAAAATCAATATTTTCAACCGGAATGAGATTATCAGTGTACGGAATTTGAGCTAGCGAAAGTAAATTTTCGTCAAGCCATTGTTTATAAGGGCGCTTGGTGACAATTGCATTTTTGATTTCGTCATCCTCTATGATGCGACCTTCATTCATGTCAACCAAAAACATTTTCCCCGGTTCTAATCTACCGTGTTGAATCACATCTTCTGGTTTGATGTCTAATACTCCAATTTCAGATGACATGATTACGAAACCACTTTTGGTTAAAGTGTATCGAGAGGGACGCAATCCATTTCGATCCAATAGCGCCCCAATAACGTTACCATCTGTGAAAGGAATAGAGGCTGGACCATCCCAAGGTTCCATAATACAAGCGTTGTATTCGTAAAAGGCTTTCTTATCTGCTGACATCGTTTGATGTTTCTCCCAAGCTTCCGGAACTACCATCATCATAGCTTCGGGCAAGGAACGTCCTGTCATCAGTAACAATTCAATAACCATGTCCATCGATGCCGAATCTGATTTTCCTTCCAGAATAATTGGGAAAAGCTTTTTGATGTCTTCGCCAAAAACATCACTTTTCATCAATTCCTCACGTGCACGCATACGGCTTATGTTGCCACGTAACGTATTGATTTCTCCATTGTGACACATGTAACGAAAGGGTTGGGCTAGTTCCCAAGATGGAAAAGTATTGGTTGAAAATCGTTGGTGTACCAATGCCAATCGGGTTACCAAGTCATCGTCTAGCAAATCGGTGTAATACCTGCTGATGTCCTCTGGCATCAATAAACCTTTATATATTATTGTAGTGGTAGAAAAACTTGAGAAATAAAACATGTGACTTTCGGAAATTCTTGAGTTCCGAATTGTGTGCTCTGCTATTTTTCTGGCGGCAAACATTTTAGCATTAAATTGTTGCTCTGTCAAATCCAAACTTTTTTTACCTACAAAGACTTGCTTTACGGTAGGTTCTTTTTCTCCAGCAATTCGCCCTAAATTTGATGCGTCAACAGGAACGTCTCTCCATCCTAAAATTTCTAGATTTTGATCATGAATAGCATTTTCAAACGCAGTTTTACAAAAAACAACTTGATTGTTGCTCTTTGGCATAAAAACCATTCCAACAGCATATTCTTTAGCATTTGGAAGTTCAAAATCACATACTTTTTTAAAAAAAGCATGTGGGATATCAAATAGGATACCAGCTCCATCTCCAGTTCTACCATCAGAACTTACAGCGCCTCGATGCTCTAGTTTTATGAGAATATCTAATGCTTTGTGTATAATATCATTTGACTTAATTCCGTTTAGATTGCAAATGAATCCCGCGCCACAATTGTCGTGTTCAAATTCGGGTAAATAAAGTCCTTGTTCTTTAACTATCATTTTAAATTTTTTTATGTAAAATTAAACATTCGTTATAATATAAAAGGTATATGAGTTAAAACAGAGTGTTTTTTACAGTTGTAATAGAAAAGTGTTGAATAAAAATCAATATTGATATTTTGAACCAGCTGATTTGTTTTTTTGATAAAAAGTAAAAGGATTTGTTTTCAAAATAGGGTGGAAAAGAGGCTAAATAGGTTTGTTTTTAACATTGAAATGAAATCCTAACAAAATTGTTTGAAAAATTGATATTTTTTAGAATCGTACCGATGTGAAATGGGCTTAAATACCTGCTGAAAAATTGAATAATAATTTATTTAAAAAAAATAACAGTTACATTAAATTTTGCTATTTTTGTGGCACTTTATTTCTGGAAGAAATTCAGAAGCCAGTCAAATTCTATATTATGAACATACACGAATATCAAGGAAAAGAAATTCTAGCAAGTTACGGAGTACGCATTCAACGCGGAATTGTAGCAAATAGTCCAGCTGAAGCTGTTGAAGCTGCGAAACAATTAACTGCCGAAACGGGTACAGGATGGCATGTTATTAAAGCACAAGTTCATGCAGGTGGACGTGGTAAAGGTGGAGGAGTAAAACTTGCCAAAAATTTACAACAAGTAGAAGAAATTGCAGGTCAAATCATAGGGATGCAATTAATTACACCTCAAACATCAGCTGAAGGAAAAAAAGTAAGTACTATATTAGTTGCTGAAGATGTGTACTATCCTGGAGAAAGTGAAACATCAGAGTTTTATGTATCTGTTTTATTGAATAGAGCTACTGGTCGTAACATGATTATGTATTCTACCGAAGGTGGAATGGATATTGAAGAAGTTGCTGAGCACACACCACATTTAATCTTTACTGAAGAGATTGATCCTTCTGTAGGTTTACAAGGTTTTCAAGCAAGAAGAATTGCTTTTAACTTAGGACTTTCAGGAAATGCGTTCAAAGAAATGGTGAAATTCATCGATTCGTTATACAATGCGTATATCGGATCTGATGCTTCAATGTTTGAAATCAACCCGGTATTAAAAACATCTGATGATAAAATTATGGCTGTTGATGCAAAAGTTAACATTGATGACAATGCATTATACAGACAAAAAGCATATGCTGACATGCGTGACGTTCGTGAGGAAAATCCAATCGAAGTTGAAGCAAAAGAAGTTGGCTTGAACTATGTTGATCTTGACGGAACTGTAGGATGTATGGTAAACGGAGCAGGTCTTGCAATGGCAACTATGGATTTAATTAAGTATGCTGGTTTTGAGCCTGCAAACTTCCTTGACGTAGGTGGAACTGCTGATGCAAAACGTGTTGAAACTGCTTTCCGTATTATCTTAAAAGACCAAAACGTAAAAGCTATTTTGATTAATATTTTTGGTGGAATTGTTCGTTGTGACCGTGTGGCACAAGGAGTTGTTGACGCTTATAAAAATATGGGTGATGCTATTAAAGTACCAATTATTGTTCGTTTACAAGGTACCAATGCAGCTATTGCAAAAGAATTAATTGATAATTCAGGAATGCCAATTTTATCTGCTGTTGAGTTTCAAGAAGCAGCTGATCAAGTACAAGCGGCGCTTTCTTAATTAGAAAATTGTTATATATCAGAAACCTGTTTGCTTTAGTAAACAGGTTTTTTTGTGCCAAATAATTAGTGGAAAGTAAACAATTCATAATATTATTGGAAAGTACAAAACAGTATAGCGCGGATCAATTACCTTTGTTTTTTTAAATTTGATATCATGAAACTTCATATAAAAAATAACTTCACATCTGAATTGCCGGCTGATCTTGACCTTGAAAATACTCCAAGGCAAGTTGAAAAAGCGTGTTTCTCCTATGTAACGCCAGTAAAACCGCGTAATCCTGAATTAATTCATGCTTCTGTTGAAGTGGCCAATACGATCGGACTTAGTAAAGAAGATATTGCATCAACAGCATTTTTAAATACGTTTTCAGGTACTACCATTTATCCTGAAACTAAGCCTTATGCCTTGTGTTATGCAGGTCACCAGTTTGGGAATTGGGCTGGACAACTGGGTGATGGACGTGCCATAAATTTAACGGAAGTTCAACATAACAATGAATCGTATACGTTGCAACTGAAAGGTGCTGGACCTACGCCATATTCTAGAAATGCAGATGGATTTGCGGTTTTGCGCTCTTCTATTAGAGAATACCTATGTGCCGAGGCCATGCATTATTTAGGAGTTCCCACTACTCGTTCACTTTCGTTACTATTATCTGGAGATCCCGTTCTACGCGATATTTTGTACAATGGAAATCCTGCTTATGAGAAAGGTGCTATTGTAGCAAGAGTGGCTCCATCTTTTATTCGTTTTGGAAGTTTTGAAATTTTTGCCGCGCGTGAAGATCACAAAAATTTAAAATTACTGGCCGATTATACTATTAAACATCATTTTTCACATATTCAAAAGGAAGGAATCGAAAAATACTTAGCCTTTTTTCAAGAAGTTACTCAAACCACGCTCAATATGATTGTTAACTGGCAGCGTGTTGGTTTTGTACATGGTGTAATGAATACGGATAATATGTCTATTCACGGGATTACAATTGATTATGGTCCTTACGGTTGGTTAGAAGATTTTGATTCTGGATGGACTCCAAATACCACTGATAGGCAGCATAAAAGGTACCGTTATGGCAATCAACCTGAAATGGCATTGTGGAATTTATACCAACTAGCAAATGCATTGTATCCTTTAATTCTAGATGCCAAGCCGCTGGAAGTTATTCTTGAGGCATTCAGTACCAATTACGAAAAGGAGTATTTGAAAATGATGCAAAATAAGATGGGTCTCCAAATCAAAAAAGAAGAGGATGTTGTCTTGATTCATAGTTTGGTTGAATTACTTCAACGAGTAGAAACCGATATGACTATTTTCTTTAGGAATCTAAGCGATGTTACTAAAGTAGCTACTTCGAAAGTAGCTTTTAATACTGTTAAAGCTGCTTTTTACAATGAAAAGGATTTAGATGAAACCATCTTGAGTGAATGGTACGATTGGTTTGAAAAGTACAGCATTCGAATTAATGAAGAGGTTATTTCTGATTTGGAAAGAAAAGAACAAATGGATAAAGTGAATCCCAAGTATGTATTGCGAAATTACATGGCGCAATTGTGTATTGATGATGCGGATAAAGGAGATTACGGTTTGCTAAATGAATTATTTGAAATGCTCAAAAAACCTTATGATGAGCAGCCTAATTTCCAAAAATGGTTTTCCAAAAGACCGGATTGGGCTAGAGATAAAGTAGGGTGTAGTATGTTAAGTTGTAGTTCTTAAAATGGGATTTAGAATTATTTAATAGCAATAATATCCTCTCTTTAAATTAAGATTTTTTTTAGGAAAATTAAAAATACATAACTAAATCCCGAACATTCATTCAGGATTTAGTTATGTATTAGTTTCCTAATTCTTGAATCACATCCGATTCGTAAATATGAAAACCTTCTGTATTTTTTTGTGCCAATTTGTACATGGCTTTCGCAACTTTTACACCTTCTATTGGTTGGTATTTTTTTAAATTTCCTTGAAAAATAAATGAAAACATTTTCATGACAAATGCACCAGCTTTTTCTGCAAATCTAAATTCATTTCGATCACCCAATAGGAGGGAAGGTTGTAGAATAGAAACGCTTTCAAAATTACAAGTTTTAAGAAAATCTTGAATTTCACCTTTTGTCTTTAAATAAAAATTTGAAGACGTGGCATTGGCATCCAGTGAAGAGATCAATAAATAATTTTTCACTTTATTCTCTTGCGCAAAAAGGGCGAATTGTTTAGGATATTCAAAATCTACTTTTTGGAATGCTTTTTGGCTACCAGCTTTTTTTATGGTTGTACCAATGGTGCAAAAGAAATCATCGCCCACGACTAAATCTTTATAGCTTTCGGGCTTGTCAAAGTCAATGACGTGTTGGGTTAATTTGGGGTTTTGTATTCCCGTATCTCTTTTAACAAAAGTAACTACTTGAGCGTACTCTGAACTTTCTAAAAGAATTTGGAGTAATTCAGATCCAATAAGACCTGTGCTGCCAATAATCAAGGCTGTTTTCACAATTATGATTTTTTATTTTTCCCGAAATTATATTTCACTTTTTCCACCACTTGCACTTTTGGGGTTCCTTTAGCAAATGTTTTTTTGAAAGGCTTTTTAGCTGCAGGTTTTGTTTTTGATGGCGCTTCGTCACCTCTTGATTTTTCAGAATCTTTTGCTTTAGCTTTGAATTCAGTTCTTTCCCCGGCGCCTTCTTTTACTGGAATTTGTGCTTTGTGTTTGGCCAAAACATCATTTGGATTTTTTGGATTCTCCTTGGTTCCACGCAAGTGAATCACTAGTGCATTCAAGAAATTACGCAATACTTGGTCGCCACATTCCATGTAATTTTCATGTTTTTCATCACGAAAAAAAGCACCCAACTCCGATTTTGTAATTCTAAAATCTACTAATTCTAATATTTCAACTATTTGGTCGTCACGTAACATAAGTGCCACACGAAGTTTTTTAAAGATATCGTTATTTGTCATCATATTCTAATTTTATACAAAGGTACGGTTTAAAAGCATTTACAAAGCATTATTTGATTTAGAAATAGTGTAGTACCAAATATTTACAAGAGCGCTACACCCGTTCCTGGGAGTTCAGAATAGATTGTTTTTCCAAAATCTAATCGAATACCGGTTGCTATGTCTTCTTTTAAAAGCAAAGCACCGTCCATATCTACATAATCTAATTGTGGTAGTAATTGTGCAATAGCTGAGATTCCCACAGTGGATTCGGTCATGCAACCTGCCATGGTCTTCATTCCTAATTCTCGAGCTTGTGCAAGCATACCTCTTGCAGGAGTTAATCCTCCACACTTGGTCAGTTTAATATTTACACCATGAAAGTGCTGGTGACACTTAAGTACATCTGTTTCGATAATACAACTTTCATCGGCTATAATGGGCAATACAGCATGTTTGAAAACCTCTTTGTGTCCATGCCAATCATCTGCTTGTAGTGGTTGCTCTAAGAATTCTACACCTTGTTTTTTTAGTTCGACAGCATTTTGTATCGTTTCGTCAACGCTCCATCCGCAATTGGCATCAATCCTGAAAATGGCTTTTGTATGTTTTCTTAATGCTTTTACAATAGCAATATCGTCAGATGTTCCTAATTTGATTTTATATATTGGCCATGGAAGATCTTTCATTTTGGCCACCATTTTTTCAATTGAATCAATGCCTATTGTATAATCTGTAAGTGGGTTTTTGTCAATATTATAGTTCCATAATTCGTATAGTTTCACTCCTTTTTTTCGAGCATACCAATCGTTGTATGCATTATCTATAGCACACAAAGCAAAGGAGTTGTGACGTAATGTTTGCTGCATTTTCATCCAGAATTCCTCTGGAGTTTCTTCCAAATTTTGTTCAAGAAGTGGTTTGATTTTTTCTAAATCAGCCATCATCATGGGAACGGTACTATTGTAGTATGGATTTGCAGTAGCTTCCCCGTAGCCTGAAATGCCATCGCTCTTTAATTCAGCAATTAAGGTAGGTTGCAAGTCAATCGATTTCCGCGAAATGGTGAAAGTGTGCTTTAATTTTAGGTTGTATTCCCTTAAGATAAGCTCCATTATGAGATTGTTTTAAGTTGTTCTGATTAATATCCGAGCCATAAAAGAGCATCCACAAAACCGTCACGCCAAAGTTTTTCATTGTGTTGTCCGCCTTTTACTATTTTTTTTTCATTCAAATTCAAACAATAGCATCTATTGGAATTCAGTAGGTATTCCATTTTGTTCAAGTCAGAAACCATATCTGCACTTTCGTTGTCGCCACATAGGAAATAAATTTTAGTCTTCGTCTTTTTAGCCTGTTCCATCGTATTGTAAATATCTTTGGTAAACCAAAAAGAAGGCGAAAAAACGCCCGCCTTTCCAAATACCTCGGGGTATTTTAAAACAGCATAAAAGGAATTCAATCCGCCTAAAGAACTACCCATAATTAACGTATGATTTTTATCGGTCTTCGTTTTATAGTTTTTGTCTACAAACGGTTTTAATGTTTTAACAATGAATTCTAAATAAGCATTCGCTTGGCCACCGCCGTATGTATCATTTTTAAAAGGGGTTAATTCTTCGAGTCGTTTTTCATTACCATGTTCAATACCAATTACTATGACAGGTGCATTTAAACTGTCTAATTTTTCGTCTACATTCCACTCTCCTGCGAAAGAAGTTTTTGCATCAAATAGATTTTGAGCATCATGCATGTATAGGACAGAAAATTTCTTTTTTGAAGTCACATAATTTTTAGGCAAATAAACCCATGTTTTCTTAGTGCTATTCAATTGAGGAGCATCAATAGTAAAACTACGAACCTCCTTTTTAGCAGTATTATGTAAATTCTTTAGAGCTTGTTGCGCATTGATTTTTGTTGTTGTAAATAAGAGTAGCAGCAATAGCAGAGAAAATCTAATCATTGTTAGTTTTTGTGTTTTAAATTAAAAACAATATTTTAGCTAAAAATAATAATTTGATGCATACGTTCGAAGAAAAGAGGAGTTTACTTTTAGAGATGATTGGTTTTTCAACCGTTGATGGAAAATTACACAAACGGGAATATGAATTTCTGGCAATAGTAGCACAAGCTTTAGGAATTGAAAAAGATGTTTTTAATGATTTATTTCATCAAGAAGTTCCTCAATTGCCCATTAAAACTGAGTTTCTGAGAATTCAACAATTTTATAGATTGGCTTTGTTAATGTATTGTGATGGTGTGATACATGAAAAAGAAACTATTGCCATAAAGCAAATAGCTATTGATATGGGGTTGAATCCTATTGCAACGAAACGTATTTTAAAATTAATGAGTGAATCGCCAAATGCTATAATTGATGGAGCGGTTTTATTGAACATTTTTCAGGAGCAGCACAACTAGGTCAATTGACCTTGCAAGGCTTTAATCTCATCTCTAAGTTTTGCGGCTTGCATAAAGTCTAATTCTTTTGCCGCTTTTTCCATGGATTTTCTTTTCTCTCGAATAAGTTTTTCCAGTTCAGGTTTTGACAAATAAAGATTTTCTGGCTCTGCTGCAGTGTTTAAAGTAGCACCTAATTCATAATCTACAAGAGGATTTTTAGTAAAGGCGCTTTCTATTTTTTTGTTCAACGCCATTGGAACCTCGTTATGTTGGGTATTGTAATTGATTTGTTTGGTTCTTCTGTATGACGTTTCGTCGATGGTTTTTTGCATGCTGGCCGTAATTTTATCGGCATACATAATCGCTTTTCCATTAAGGTTTCTTGCTGCACGACCAATTGTTTGTGTAAGCGATCGATGACTTCTTAAAAAACCTTCTTTGTCAGCATCTAAGATTGCTACAAGAGAAACTTCGGGTAAATCTAATCCTTCACGAAGTAAGTTGACACCTATTAAAACATCGAAAATTCCTTTTCTAAGGTCTTGCATGATTTCAATTCGTTCCAAAGTATCTACTTCTGAATGGATATAACGACAACGAATATGAACTTTGGTTAAATATTTAGCCAATTCTTCGGCCATTCTTTTGGTCAAAGTAGTGACTATAACGCGCTCGTCAATTTCGGCTCGAACTTGAATTTCTTCGATTAAATCATCAATTTGGTTCAAGCTAGGTCTTATTTCAATAATAGGATCCAATAATCCCGTTGGACGAATCACTTGTTCTACCACAACGCCATCTGTTTTTTGTAACTCATAATCAGCAGGTGTTGCTGAAACGTAAATAACTTGATTTTGCATGGCTTCGAATTCCTCAAATTTCAAAGGACGGTTGTCCATTGCCGCAGGAAGTCTAAATCCGTATTCAACCAAGTTCTCTTTACGGCTGCGATCACCACCATACATAGCGCTTACTTGTGAGAGTGTTACATGGCTTTCATCCACGACCATCAAGTAATCCTTAGGGAAATAGTCTAGCAAGCAAAAAGGTCTTGTACCTGGCAAACGCCCATCTAAGTAACGAGAGTAATTTTCGATACCGGAACAATATCCTAATTCCCGAATCATTTCTAAATCGAAATTGGTTCGTTCTTCCAGTCTTTTAGCTTCAAGATGTTTACCTATTTCTTTAAAATAATCAACTTGTTTTACCAAGTCTTGTTGAATTTCCCAAATGGCATTTTGCAATACATCCGGCGAAGTCACAAACATATTAGCAGGATAAATCGTTAGCCGATCAAATTTTTCAAGGACTTGTGAGTTTTTCGTATCAAAGCTTTCTATTTCTTCAATTTCGTCCCCAAAGAAATGAATTCTATAGGCTTCATCAGCGTAGCTCGGATACACATCAACGGTATCACCTTTTATCCTGAAACTCCCGGGATTAAAATCAGCTTCGGTTCTAGAATACAAACTTTGAACGAGTTGGTGTAATAATTTGGTCCGAGAAATAACTTGTCCTTTCTCTATTGGGATTAGGTTTTTTTGAAATTCAATTGGATTTCCAATACCGTACAAACACGAAACAGATGCTACAACCAAAATATCTCGGCGTCCAGAAAGCAACGAAGCAGTGGTTGACATTCGCATTTTTTCCAGCTCTTCGTTGATGGATAAGTCCTTTTCAATGAAAACGCCAGTAACAGGCATAAACGCTTCAGGCTGATAATAATCGTAGTAAGAAACAAAATATTCTACGGCGTTATTCGGGAAAAATTGTTTGAATTCCGAGTACAACTGAGCCGCTAATGTTTTGTTGTGTGCTAAAACTAGCGTAGGCCGTTGCACTTCTTGAATAACATTGGCCACGGTAAACGTTTTACCAGAACCGGTAACTCCTAAAAGCGTTTGGAATTGATCTCCATCAACAATGCCTTGCGCTAATTTTGCAATAGCTTGAGGTTGGTCACCTTTGGGCTGGTAATCGGATACTACTTGAAAATTCATGTCTTGGAATTACTTCATACAAAGATACGACTCAATTCAAGAAAATATGTTTTTAAAAACTTAAAACTTCCACGCTTTTTGTTGTGCTGAACTCAAGAAAGTCCATGCTAAAATACGGCTTGTTTTTTGGCCTTGAGCCATATCAATTGTTTTGATTTCGACGGCGCTTACTTTGTTTAGTGTTTTATATAAACTGGAAAGATTTTCTTTTTTGGACACTAAAGTCGTGAACCAAAGACACTGCATAGGATATTTTGCACTTTCGTAAATCATTTGGGTGACAAACCCTAGTTCTCCGCCTTCGCAAAATAATTCGGCATTGTGACCTCCAAAGTTTAAAACAGGCTTTGTAGTTTTACTTGTACCGCTATTAGATTGTAAATTGTTTATTTTTCTTAAGGTGCTTTTAGTGGCCTCATCTTGTGACGCGTGAAAAGGAGGATTGCAAATTGTAAAGGTGAATTTATCCTCAGGCGTTATAATATTTTTAAATATAAAACGTGATTCCGTTTGTTGTTGCAAGCTAATTAAATCAATGAGTTTCGGGTTGTTTTCAATGATAGCACTACAATTTTGAATTGCTTTTGTATCAATATCAGTTCCGACAAAACTCCAGCCGTAAACAGAACAACCAATAAGCGGATAGATGCAATTGGCACCCACACCAATATCTAACCCTTGAACAGTTTCGCCCTCAGGAATGACCCCGTTGTTGCTAGAGGCCAATAAATCTGCTAAATAATGAATATAATCAGCTCTACCAGGAATAGGTGGGCACAAATAATTGTTAGGAATATCCCAATTTTGAATGTCAAAGTGCTGCATCAAAAGCGCTTTATTCAAAGCTTTTACCGCTTCAGGATCGCTGAAATCGATGGTTTCAGTTCCGTGCTCATTGGTTTTAACAAATTCACTTAGGGATGGATATGTAGTAATTAATTCTTTAAAATCATACCCTGTCCTGTCCAGATTCCTTGGGTGTAAATTTGTTTTTTCAGTACTCATTTTAAATCGTTCGTTCTTATTTTGGGTGCAAAGATAACCATAAGTAGTTTGCTAATGTAAAGTTAATGTGATTAAACAGCTGGAAAAGAAATCATAAAATTTAATTGAGACTTTTTTTGAAGCTTAAAAACGGCTACTTTTATGAAAAAAATGAATTTTATAGTAGTTCGATTCGTTTTCAAGAAGCGTTATATAGTAATTTTAGGAATAGTACTTTACTTGTTTTTGTGTCAAGCTTGTATGACTATGCGGTTTACTCCTAAAGAAACGACTTCATTTTTTTCAAAATCTCATACGATGTATCAAGACACGACCTTTCAAAGCGGTGGTTTTAAGTTGCATTATGTAGCCACTGGATCAGATTTAAACCCGGTATTGTTTTTTGTTCATGGTTCGCCAGGAAGTTGGAATGCTTTCAAAGAGTATTTAGTAGATCCAGACTTGCTAAAAAAATACCGAATGATTGCTATTGATCGTCCTGGATTTGGGTACAGTGATTTTGGCGATGCTCAAAATTTAGCAACACAATCACAGTTTATATCCACATTTATCAAATCTCAAAATTTTAAAAAGCCAGTTACGTTGGTAGGGCATTCATTAGGCGGTCCGCTTGTTGCACAACTTGCAGTGGATCATCCTGAGTGGTATCACAGGATGGTAGTTTTAGCGGGATCTCTTGATCCAAAAGCAGAAAAGCCAGAAAAATGGCGCACGGTAATTAAAACAATTCCGTTGCGATACTTAATTCCAGGAGCGTTGAGACCCTCAAACGATGAATTGTGGTGGTTGAAAAAAGACTTGGTAACCTTAGAAAACCAACTTTATAAAATTGATTGCGAAGTGACAATTGTACATGGCACTAAGGATGTTCTAGTACCTTACAGCAATGTGGATTACATGAAAGAGAAGTTTGTAAACGCTAAAAAATTGACTGTAAAAACCATTCCCGAAGTCAATCATTTTATTCCATGGAGTCATTACGATATTGTTAAAAACGTTCTTTTAGACGAAGAAACTAAAAATTAATCCAGACATTCCATCAGGAGTAAATCACCTTCTTCATGGAGTATGGTAACTAAGCCGTCTTGAGCCACGTGATTACTACTGCCAGTTCGATATCCTATAGTTAAGGTATCGTTTTGAAGCGGATAAAATAAATTATCAGACTGTATTCCTGTTACTTGTCCAATTGGGATTAATGAAATAGGAGTTTGTGCAGTATACCATTTTTCGAATTTTCTAGGCAACAAAAAGACTTTAGAGTGATCGTCTAGAATCACAATTTTCAATAGATTTCTGTATTTTGGGATGTTGGTTAGGTTCGTAATCGTATGGTCGGCTCTTTTTCCTGTTGCCCAAACCACATTTACAGCAGGTATTTTTCTATTGATTAAATAATCAAAAGCTTTCTCAAGATCTGTTTTGTTTTGGTCCGGTGTGTGAACAATTTCAAGCGGATATTGAGAAGTTTTATAGATTTCAGGATCAAAACCACGGTCAAAATCACCCAAGAGTACATCTACTTTTATATCTAGTTCCATAACTCGTACCATAGCCGAATCTAGTACAATTACTAGCGGTGACCACTCTAGCAATTGACCTAGAAGTTCAGGATTACAGGATGCGCCATTTGCAATTATTAAGGCAGGCTCTTGATCGTCCCGAACGATATGATGTGATGACATGTTTACTGATTTTGGTTTGGAGTACAAATATACTTATTCGACTGTATAATTTCTTACCTCTGTCTCGCTTAATGAAAAATACCCAAGTGGATAGTTTTCTGGTGTGGTCGAGTTGATGATATTTCCTCTGACAGTTGCTGGCGGCGCTTGAAATGGCCCACCGCCATTGTTACCAGCAATGCTTACTAGAACACTCATATAATTGTAATAGGCTTTTGAAATTCCGATATGTGTTACCTCTATTAGATCACCTTTCTTAAGTTCGTCGTTTTGAGAAATACTAAAAAATTCATTGCCATTGAAAAACTCATCTTGATCCACATAATAATCTGCTTTTACTTGATTAGAATAGCTGTATTTGTAGAGGTAATAATTGGCAGTTCCTGCTGGATCTTGGTAAAAAGTTTTTATTTCTTTATTGTTTCCGGTAAAGCCACCTTTGTCATTTTGAACAATTTTGGTAATAGTAGCAACAGGTTTTAATGTTTCTGTGGCAGTGTAAGTGGCACCTTTGTTAATGATATTTAGCGTGTATGTCTCATTAAGAACTGGATTGAAATTGGTGCAAACATATTCTCCAGGTGTTCCTGTTTCAGTAAAAACAAAAATTGTGTTGGCACTATTTTTTATAGTCACAGTAGCTCCAGATACTTTTGGAATTTTAGTGTCATAAAAACCAGTAGTTGTTGATAGTTTAATGGTTTGTACTGTACCACTTGTTCCTTTTTTCCAGTTTATTGCCGCTTCAATCACTAGTTTTGGCGCAGCATTATTCAAGTCAACATTTATTACATCCTCACAACTAGTGGTAATGCAAGTGCTAATTAGGATAAAGAGAAGGATTATTTTTTTCATCATCTGAAATTTTAAAAATATTTTAAGTACTAAAATTTAAAGTTGTAACTCACTGCTGGAACCATCCCAAAAATAGAGGTTCTTACGGCTTCATTATTGCCTGTGTCTGCGTTTTGTCTAAAATTGATTGACGCAGCATTACGACGGTTGTATACATTGTAAATACTAAAAACCCATTCGCCTTTCCATTGTCTATTTTTATTTTTTGTAGGTGTTAAGGTCGCTGCTAGATCTAAGTGGTGGTAGGCTGGTAATCTATTTTCATTGCGCAATCCATAGCTAGGAACAACTATGCCTAAATACTCGTATTGCCCCGTAGGATAAGTTACTGGCTGCCCTGTTTGAAGTGCAAAGTTAGCGCCAAAAGACCATTTGTCATTTAAATTATACGAGGAGGTAACAGCAATATTATGTAACTTGTCATATACAGAGTTGTACCACTGACCATTGTTTATCCCTGTTTCTAGCGGAGTTCTTCCCGGTGTTTGTTGCTCGGATTTTGATAGTGTATACGAAATCCACCCGTTTAGTTTGCCTTCATTTTTACGCAACATAATTTCCAAACCGTAGGATCTTAATTGTCCATTTAAAATAATTTGCTCAATAGCTTTATTCGCAATTAAATCGGCACCATCAATATAGTCCAATCGGTTTTGAACCTCTTTGTAATAGGTTTCAACCTCAAGAGAATACATATCATCTTTAAAATTTTTAAAATAGCCCAATGCAACTTGATCTGCAATTTGAGGTTTTATAAAATTGTCACTCGGTGTCCACACGTCTAGTGGAGTAGGAGATGAGGTGTTTGAGATTAATTGTAAATACTGTACCATCCTGTTGTAACTGGCTTTTACAGATTGTTCTTCATTAATTTGGTACGCAATTGACAAGCGTGGTTCAAGGTAATTATAGTTCTTAATGACCTTGTTTTTACCATAAAATTGAGAACTTATGGGTGTAGCTTTTTCATAAATTTGCAACTCAGTATCAAAAAGGACTGGATTGTTGTTCTCATAAATATTTACTGTAGATTGCCCTAATCTATAAAACATACTGTAACGAAGTCCGTATGAAAGAGCTATTTTATTGGATATTTCATGATCTGCATTTAAGTAAAGCGCTGGTTCAAAAGCATATTTTTTATCTAGCTGGTCAAAGTTAATTCCAGAATTTTCATTGCTTGGTCGAATGGTGCCGGGATTGAATTCATAGTAAATGGCATTCACTCCATAATTCAATTTGAACTTATTCGAAATGTAATTTTTAAAGTCGTATTTAACATTGTAGTTCTTGATTCCTGAATCCCATTTGAAACCTACAAAATCCAAATCCAAACCATAGTAATAGTCATTGTAGATTAGTGATAAATTTGAAAATAATTTTTCTGAAAATAAGTGATTCCATCTTAGGTTTAAAGTAGCATTCCCATAAATATTGGTAAAACTTTCGTTAAGACTGAAAACATCTCGACCAAAATACCCCGATAAGTATAAATTGTTATTCGGGTTTAATTTATAGCTCAGTTTTGTATTTAAATCATAAAAATAAGCAGAGTTGTCTTTTTGCTCTTCAGAAAGTTTCAAGAACAAATGCGCATAAGAGCTGCGACCGCCTATTAAGAAAGATCCTTTGTCTTTTACTAGTGGTCCTTCGGCCAAAATTCTACTGGATATTAACCCAATTCCACCGTTTACATGAAATTCTTTACTATTACCATCTTTTTGATAAATATCCAGAACAGATGAAGCTCTTCCGCCATATCGCGCTGGAATTCCACCTTTATACAACTTTAAATCTTTGATAGCATCAGGATTAAAAACAGAGAAAAATCCAAAAACGTGTGACGAATTGAAAATCGTTGCTTCATCTAATAAAATTAAGTTTTGATCAGCTCCACCACCTCTCACATTAAATCCAGATGCACCTTCACCAGCATTCGTTACACCAGGTAATAATAAAATAGACTTTAAAACATCAACTTCTCCCAGTACAACCGGCATTTTTTTAATGGCAGAAATGGAGAGTTTATTCACGCTCATCTCTGGTTTTTTGATGTCAATTTTGGTTTTATTATCGGTGATAATTACTTCCTTTAAAATGGTTTCATTTCCCACTAGTTTGAAATTTCGAATCGTATTTTGGTTCAGATCAATAGATTCTTCAAGCGTTTGAAAACCCAAGTAACTTACCTGTACGGTGTAACTTCCTTTAGGAACTGTGATTGAAAAAAATCCATACTCATTAGTAGTAACACCAGTTTTTAAACTATGTAAAACAACATTAACGCCTATTAAAGACTCGTTACTGCTTGCATCGATTATCGTTCCGCTAAGGGTGAATTTTTCCTGAGCAAAAGAGCAAAATGACGATAGTACAACTATAAAGTACAGAATGTATTTTTTTGAATTCATTGTTTTGTTTTTATCAGAATGAAAGCACAAATTACCTCAAATAGTTTGGTAATTGGCATAGAACACATGTTAAGGTATTGCTAAGATAAAAAAAAGACAACTTTTTACAGTTGTCTTCTTTTTTTGTGTCACTATTGTTATTCTACTTATGCAATTTTTGCTAAAATGGCATTGAATGTTGCACTAGGACGCATGGCTTTGCTTGTCAACTCTGGATTAGGTTGATAATGTCCATTAATATGTTGAGGTTGGCCTTGAGCAGCAATAAGTTCAGTATTAATGCTTGCTTCATTGGCTAACAACTCAGTTGCAATAGGAGTAAAAATCGCTTTTAAAGACGGTTCTTTATCTTGTGCTGCAAGAGCTTCTGCCCAATACATAGCCAAGTAAAACTGTGATCCACGATTGTCAATTCCACCTATTTTACGTGCAGGCGATTTGTCATTTGCTAAGAATTTTTCAGTAGCAACATCTAGCGTTTCAGCAAGTACAATTGCTTTATTGTTGTGCAATGTTTGTCCTAAATGCTCTAATGAAGCCCCAAGTGCTAGGAATTCTCCAAGAGAGTCCCAACGCAAGTATCCTTCTTCTGTAAATTGCTCAACGTGTTTAGGAGCTGATCCACCTGCACCAGTTTCAAACAAACCACCACCATTCATCAAAGGAACGATAGAAAGCATTTTTGCTGATGTTCCTACTTCTAAAATTGGGAATAAATCAGTTAAGTAATCACGTAATACATTTCCAGTTACAGAGATTGTATCCTGTCCTTTAATGATGCGCTCTAAGGTAAAGTTAGTAGCCTCGATAGGGTTTAAAATCTGAATGTCTAAACCAGTAGTGTCAAAATCTTGTAAATAGCGTTTTACTTTTACAATTAATTCTCTATCATGTGCTCTGTTGTTATCTAGCCAAAAAATCGCTGGAGTATTAGACAAACGAGCTCTGTTTACAGCTAGTTTTACCCAGTCTTGAATAGGAGCGTCTTTGGCTTGACACATTCTAAAAATATCATTTGCTTCAACAGCTTGTTCCATTAAAACAGTACCATTGGTATCTACCACTCGAACTACACCATCCGTTGCAATTTGGAAAGTCTTGTCATGAGATCCATATTCTTCGGCTTTTTGTGCCATCAAACCTACGTTTGGTACACTTCCCATTGTTGTAGGGTCAAAAGCGCCGTGTTTTTTACAAAAATCAATAGTTGCTGTGTACACACCTGCATAACTGCGGTCTGGTATCATGGCAACAGTATCTTGTTGCTTGCCTTCTTTGTTGTACATCTGACCCGAAGTACGAATCATTGCTGGCATGGATGCATCTACAATCACATCCGAAGGGACGTGTAAATTCGTAATTCCTTTATCAGAATTTACCATTGCTAAGGCTGGTCCGTTTGCAATTGCCTCATCCAAAGATGCTTCAACTTCGGCTTGCATTGGGTTGCCCGCTATTTTTGCGTACACATCACCCAAACCATTGCGGGTGTCAATGTTTAACTCTTGAAATAAAGTAGCGTATTTTTCGAATACTGATGCAAAATATACTTCTACTATAGCGCCAAAAATGATGGGATCCGAAACTTTCATCATCGTAGCTTTCAAGTGAACCGAAAGTAAAACGTTTAATTGTTTTGCTTCGGCAATAGTTTTAGCTACAAATGTTTTTAGAGCATGTAAGTTCAATACAGCGCTGTCAATAATCTCTCCAGCTTTTAGTGGAGTGCTTGCTTTTAAAACAGTTGTTGTTCCGTCTTTGGCTACTAATTCAATTTTTACATCTGTAGCTTCAGTCAAGGTAACTGACTTTTCACTACCGTAAAAATCGCCACTTTCCATAGAGGCAACGTATGTTTTAGAGTCTGCAGTCCAAGCTCCCATTGAATGTGGGTTGGCTTTAGCATAATTCTTAACCGCTTTTGGTGCTCTTCTATCTGAATTTCCTTCACGCAATACAGGATTTACAGCAGATCCTAATATTTTTGAGTATTTTGCTTTGATAGCAGTCTCTGCATCGTTTTGTGGCTCTTCAGGAAAGTTTGGTAAATTGTATCCATGAGATTGTAGTTCAGCAATAGCTGCTTTCAATTGCGGAACAGATGCAGATACGTTTGGTAATTTTATAATATTGGCTTCAGGAGTAGTTGCTAATACTCCAAGTTCAAGTAAGGAATCAGCTGTTTTTTGATCTTCAGTCAAAAACTCCGGAAAGTTAGATAAGATTCTACCCGCTAATGAAATGTCTCTAGTTTCAATTTCAATATCAGAAGTTTTTGTAAATGCTTGTACAATAGGTAAAAATGAATAAGTGGCCAGTAATGGCGCTTCATCAGTAAGCGTGTAAAAAATTTTTGATTTCTGTGTCATTTTTTTATTTTTATAATCGAATCACGTTAAATGTAGCTTATTCAAGGAATTTTTCCCTGAAATAAGACGCACAAATATATGAAAATCAGATGTAATTGAGGGACGATTTGAGATAGAAAAACTCGAATTTCAGGATTACTAACGCACTATTCTCAAATTGTTATATTTCAGGTTACAATCCTATTAAATTCTAAATTTATAAGGAAGTTATAAGCAAAAAAAAGTCCCAACATAGTTGGGACTTTTATTATAAAGAGATATTTGACTATCTTCTTTTGTCTTTAATCTTAGCTTTTTTACCAGTAAGTTCTCTGAAGTAGAAAATTCTAGCTCTACGAACTGCACCTTTTTTGTTGATCTCAATTTTTTGTAATGCAGGTAAGTTCACTGGGAAAATACGCTCTACTCCAATTGCACCAGACATTTTACGAATTGTAAAAGTTTCAGTATTAGCTGAACCTCTTCTTTGAATTACAACTCCTTTAAAGAACTGAGTTCTTGTTTTTTCACCCTCTCTAATTTCATAGAAAACAGTGATAGTATCTCCAGCTGCAAAAACTGGGAAATCTTTTCTTGTTACAAACTCGTCTTGAACGAATTTCATTAAATCTGCCATGATTGTATTTTATTATGGTTTAATTTAGGTCAACATTCACGGATCTCGCCAGAGGTTAACTTAATGTGGGTGCAAAAGTAAAGAAAAATGTTTAAAGTTTAAAGTTTTTCTTGTTTAAAGTTTCGAAGTTCTTGAATCACAACTTAAAACATGAAACTCTAAACTAATTTTTAATCCTCCAGCAAATCTGGTCTTCTATTTTTAGTATGTTCATAGGCCATATCCTCGCGCCATTGGTCAATTTTGGCAAAATTCCCACTCGTTAAAACCTCAGGAACTTTCCATCCTTTGTAGTCTGCAGGTCGCGTGTAAATAGGTCCGGACAACAACCCGTCTTGAAAACTATCAGTCAAAGCCGAAGTTTCATCACTCAACACACCAGGAATCAACCGAATTAAAGCATCCGATAATACGAGAGCACCAAGTTCACCACCAGATAAAACATAGTCGCCAATAGAAATTTCTTTGGTAATAAAATGATCGCGCACACGCTGGTCTACGCCTTTGTAGTGCCCACACAAAATAATAATGTTTTCATACAAGGACATCGTGTTAGCCATTTTTTGGTTGAGCGTTTCTCCATCGGGCGACATGTAAATCACTTCGTCGTAGTTACGTTCGCTTTTTAAGTGCGTAATGCACGCATCAATAGGTTGCACGGTCATCACCATTCCAGCGCCGCCTCCATATGGATAATCGTCAACACTTTTTTGTCTGTTTGTGGTGTAATCGCGCAGGTTATGAAAATGAACTTCCACCAATCCTTTGTCAATAGCACGTTTCATAATCGAAGCTTCAAACGGGCTTCTCAACAACTCAGGCAAAACGGTAACAATATCAATGCGCATAATTTCTTTTATAAGTTATAATCCCGAGGATTCGGCAGCAAAGATACAAAGATGCTAAGGTTTTCTAATAATCAAATACCTATTTCAACCATTAAACTTTTCTTTAGGAGCTTGATCCAGCTATACGTTACAATCTTATACGCCATCCCGAGGTTTCGGGACTGGCTCATAAGGATTTTCACTGCTATCTGGGCTAGGGCGTGCGTATTTCAGGATAGTTTCCGTTTATAAAAGTTCGAAAATTATTCTTTTTTGCAAAGTGTGTTTACTGCTTTGTAACTAATTATTTATATATTTGGATATAAATACAGCATGGCTTTTGTCAGACAAAGCCACTCAATTGTGGTTTAATAGGTTTGGTATTGTCGGAACTATATGCAAGTTAGCAGTAATATTAATAAACGTTACATTAGATATGACGAAAATCGAGAAACTAAAAAATCTTATGTGCGGAATTGGATTTTGCATTTTGCTAATCCAATGTTCAGACAAGAAATCTAATCCACCAATTACTTCAGATTTAATTTATAGCAAATATAAAATTGAAGATTTTGATACGCCAGATCGTAAGAAAGAAATAAATGATTTAATAAATAGTACAGAAAGTCATGAAATGAATCCATCTTTAAAGAAGATAGAATCAGAATTTGCAATTGACACTTTTAAAATAGGATATTTTCAACGAAAGTTTCCAGTTAATAAAGTCGATCTAGAAACATCATTGAATGTACAGAAATCTACTTGCGTTATGTATGATAGTTTAAATTCCAAATACTTTCACAAGCTTGAACAAATACTGAAACACAAAGATTATGATGATTTAATAAAATCCCAGGAAATCTGGGAAAAATATAAAGCAAATGAGTTAAATATTTTTCAAAGGAAAATAAAAGAAAGATTAGACTTCGAATTTAATTTTTACAAAGAATATACTCGAATTCTAAAATCCAGATTGGAAACTTTATATTTTTACTATTACCGATTTACAGATGTAAAATCATAAAAATACTACTGCTAACAGTGTGCAAAACTCATTGCTTGGTTTTCGGTAAGTTGTAAGTTGTAAGTTTTTTTTATTTTCGTTTCTCCATATTGGAGAAAACTCGTTCGCCAAGCCGCAACAAGTTCTGCACGCGAACCGTTATACGCAATTATACCCAAAAACAATGTCAATAATAGAATGTGTTTTTTGTAAAGAACTAAAACCAAAATCTAAAGAGCATATAATTCCAATTTGGTTACAAAAAAAAATAATTGGAAATGTAAATTGGAATTATGAAGGAACACATCGTTCAAGTTTACTTATTGAGCTAAGTAAAAGAAAACATACTGGTGATAGCTTAGTTTTTGGAAAAGTCTGTAATAATTGTAACAACGGTTGGATGTCTAAACTTGAAACAGACTTCATACCATTATTTAGTAATCTGAATTATGACAACTCTTCTATCTTGAGGCTTTCCAAAATTGAAAGGTTTATTATATCTCTATGGTGCTTTAAAACTGCAATTGTTATAAATGCGGGCAGTAATTATAGAAAAATAGTGCCAAATGAACAATTCGAATTTATCTATAAGTATAAAAATCTTCCTAAAAATGTGAAAGTTGATGTTTCATTTGTAGATAATAATCATAAAATTTTTTGGCAACAAACTCAAATAATGTTTCATTTAAGAGAAAACTCAAATCAATTAAATAGGAATTATGTAATTACGACACAATTAGACAGCTTAGCTTTTAGAGTTAGTTGGCTTGAATCCGCTAAAGAAAATGATAGAGATATAAAATTCAACGAAAACGCTAAAACATTAAGAATTTGGCCGTACAAAAAAAATTCAAAGTTAAATCCAAAAAGTAAGTTTGATAATTTGGAAAGCTTTGCAAATGATATATTTAGTGATAAAAAATAACTAAGCATAACAGCCATTTGGCTAGATTTGGGTTTTAGGCTTAATTTGAAGTTGGTTTTTTATTGGACAGATTTTGCAAACCCGAATAACGAGCTTAATTTAACGCCAAACTTGCTGTAATCCCAAAACACTAGCTACAAGTGTTCAAACTGACAATAAATAAAAACAGAAAAATGACAAAAAAAGATTTAATAAAACGGTTGAAGTGGTATTATCCTATGGAAGGGTTGCACGCATTTATTACTTTCCCGTTAATTGGGATTTATTTGCTTTTTACTAATTCATTTGTTGATATACTGTTTATTTTATATGGCTTAGTGCTGTGTATTTTCATATTGTTTCAAGGGCAACATTACTGGAAGCTAAAACTGCATAGGCTTACAGGAAAGGCATTTGATCAAAACAAGAATCTATTGTTTTTTAGAAAATCAAAAAAAAACAACCTATTTATGATAGGTTTAATCCCGTTAGTATTTATTATCCAGCTTTATTTTTCCAATTGGGAAGTAAAAACAGAGAATTTGATGTTGTGGGCAATCATAGTAAACGTTTTTGGGATTCTTGAACACATTAATTATTATAATAGACAATTAATGATAGACAACACATCTGATTTAAACTATGTAATTAGAAACCGAAAACTTAAAATTGCAAGTTTGGCTAAGGACTTGTTAGAAAATAAAATTTAAAACACCACGAGCAAACAAGCTACTAGCAGTTTAGGAATCAGACTAAATGGGAAAATGGTTTTGTATTTTTAAAGTCAATATTTATCCGAAAGTCTAGGCTACCTTAATTCGCACATCTCAAAGCAGCCTAACGCAGGTAACAATCTAAAAGAAAAAAAGAAGAATGAAATTCGACAGAAATGATAAAATAGAAATTTTTGAAAATGCAATCAGTTGGATTGTAGTATTTGCCATGTTTGTTTATGGTGGGGCTAAAATAGTTCAATTTGATGGAGCTGCTGAAATTGATAAAACTGTTTCAGAAATGACTGGAATGGAATTGATGCGGGCTTTTTATGGTTACTCAAAAGCATATGCAATAACTTTAGGATTTTTTGAAATAATTGGAGGAACATTGATTTTGATAAAAAGAACCAGAATTATTGGTTGTTTGTTCATATCTACCATACTTGTAAATGTGATTTTACAGGACATATATTTCCAAGTGCATAATGGAGCTCTAAAAGCAGCGATTCTATACCAATTATTAATTTTAATAATTCTATGGTTGAATAAAGATAAAGTTATTCAAAGCATCAAGAGTTTAATCAATTTTAGTACATCTCAGCAACCAAGATTTAAATTTATAATCAAATTAGTAATTGCTTTTATTTGTTTTGTCATATTGAGAATAGCAGAATACTTTATAACAATGAAATTGTAGAGCCATTAGATAAAGGTTATTACAACGGATTTGGGCAATAGGTGAAATGGAAAAATATATTTTTTATTTGGTATGACTTGCAAATCTGAAAATGTACCTTTATTTAAATTTACAGTAATACTAAATGATTATCCGTTAGTCCATAATCGTAACAATTCATAAAAATACAATGGAAGAAGTAAGCAAAACAAAAGAATCAGTTTTTTTGATAATTATTAAATGGATTTTCTCCTTATTATTTCTAACTGCATCATTTATGGTTTTAGATGGAGATCAAATTTGGCACGTAATTTTTTGCTACTCACTAGTTGGATTGCTTTTGTTTCCGCCAATGACAGAGTTTTGGAGAAGAATTTTTCCTTTCTTAAAAAATAGATTTATAAAATTTCTTGTTCTTTTAGGAATATTTATGCTTGCCTCATTGGCTTTCAATTAAAATTTAGTCTCAAAATTGTTTCATTCAAAATAGAAATAAAAAGAAACCTATTGCTCGGTTATGTAAAATTTTATTTCTTAAATCTAAGCGTGGATTGAAAATCCGTGTTTTAAGGTGGGAGTACATATTTTGCTGGAAATTGTAAACAAATGATAAGTTTAAATAATGAAAAAGGTATTGTTAATTTTTCTGGTTACTTTGTTTTTTACATCATGTAAGAATAATAGTGAAACCAATTTTGATTCTTTAAAAATTAAAGACGTTAGTGAAATTCTTAAAACGGTAATTTTAGAAGACAGTTTAAACGTTTTAAAAAATGAAAAAGAGGCCAAAATGTTTTGCGAAGATTTAATTAAACTTGATATTTATATTCCTGAAAAAAGAAATAATAACAATCCAATTCCACCTCCACCTCCATCATTTTTTAATGTCATCTCATTAGAAACTTTATTACATTATAAAATAGAGAATGAATTGTTTTTTAATTCTAATGATTCATTGTATTTACTTCAACAAAATATAAATCCTCCAAAACTTAAAATTGAAAAAGAAGTTGTCGAAAAAATTAATTTAACAACTATTGATAAAGAAATAAATAAAAGTAAAATAGGTAAACCTTATAAATTTTATGAAATGACAATACCAATTTTTTCTTCTGACAATGAGAAAGCTTATTTAGAGCTAAATTATTATTGTGGCAGATTATGCGGCGTTGGTTTATCAATATTTCTGATTAAAATTAACGGTCAGTGGAAAATAATAAACAAACGGAGAACATGGATAAGTTAAAAGTATTAGCGATTACCCAATACAGTACATTTGGCACTTAGCTTAATCTGAAATTAGTTTTGTATTTGAGGTATTTTTATTTTTTAGTAAACAAAAAAAACAACATGATAAAGTCTATAAAAATTGTCGTTTTATTCCTGCTATTTGTTAGTCATGTTTCGTGTACACAACATCAATTACAAGGGAAAATAACAAAAGTCAATCCCAGTGATCTTAAAGCTACCACCACACACGGACCTGTAGGAATTACTAGAAATATCATTCAGGATAAAAAAGGGATGATGTGGATGGCATCTTTTCGTGGTGTTTATAAATATGACGGAACGTTTTTTACTAACATGACTAAATCCTTAACGACATCACGTTTTTATTCTATTTTAGAAGATTCAAAAGGTAATTTGTGGTTTGGTACCGTTGGTGCAGATGCGTCTGGAGTGTATCGGTATGACGGAAAATCTTTCGAAAACTTTACAACTGATCAAGGACTTCTTAACAATGAAGTAAGTAGTATTTATGAGGATAACAACGGTACTTTTTGGTTTGGCGTTTCAGGTGGGTTTAGTTTCTTTGATGGAAGCTCTTTTAAAAATTTTATTATAAACGAAAATGGAATTCATGAAGACAAAACTGGAAAAATATTTGCAAAAAGGCAATCTTTTAAGCATACGGTCAATTCCATTTTGAAAGATGATAAAGGTGTTTTATGGATTGCAACAGGGGACAAAACGTACCAATACAATCAAGAAAAAACAACTGTCATGACTCATGACCAGAAACCTTTTTATAACGTTCGTGTCCTTATGAAAGACTCAAACGGATCTATATGGCTTGGCGGTCCCCAAGGTTTATGGCGTTGCCAGAACAATGCTTTTAGTAATTTTTCTAAAACTATCGTGTCTAGCATAGTCGAAGATGAAAACGGTGCTATATGGATAGGCTCTGCAAAAAATGGAATGACACCCAAGTGGGATCTTTCTCAATTACGTTCAAATGTTGTACGTACTGAATATTTTAAAGGAGTCACAATTCCCAATTTACCAATGATTTTTGGACTCAGTGCATCAAGAGATGGGAATATTTGGTTAGCTACCTTTGAAAGCGTTTTTCGCTATGATGGTAAAACAATGAAGAGTTTCAATAAAACGAAATAATTTAAGTAACAATTGATTAAGAGATAAATACATTAGAGTGGGAGTGAAGATGTGACTTCGATATTAGAGATTATCTTCCCTCATTATATTATTCCTCCCTCAATTTTTTTGTATTTAAATTCATATGCAATCAAAGCTATTCTTTCATTACGTTTCGTTTGTAAATCAACGAATCGCCAAATTCCCTTTTTAAAATTATTTTCGTAAATTTGCGATTCAATAAAAATTAAACAACAATGGAAAACGGAATATATGCTAAATTCAACACCACAAAAGGTGCTATTTTAGTAAAACTTACACACGATTTAACACCAGGAACTGTAGGTAACTTTGTAGCTTTAGCCGAAGGAAACCTTGAAAACAAAGTAAAACCACAAGGAGTGAAGTTTTATGATGGTTTGAAATTTCATAGGGTAATTCCTGATTTTATGATTCAAGGTGGTTGTCCACAAGGAACAGGAACAGGAGATCCAGGGTACAAATTTGATGATGAATTTCACCCAAGTTTAAGACATAACCGTCCAGGAGTTTTGGCAATGGCTAATTCAGGTCCAGGTACAAATGGTTCTCAGTTTTACATCACACACGTTCCTACAGATTGGTTGGACAACAAGCACACTGTTTTTGGACACGTTGTTGAAGGTCAAGACATTGTTGATGCTGTGGCTCAAGGGGATGTATTAGAATCTTTAGAAATCATAAGAGAAGGTGAAGAGGCTAAAAACTGGAACGCAATTGAGGCTTTTATCACTTTCAAAGGTGCTAGAAACAAGCGTGACGCTGCCTTAAAAGCAGAAGCTGAAGCAGCTATGGAAAAATTAGCAGCTGGATTTGAAAAAACAGAAAGTGGATTGCGTTACCAATTCATTCAAAGAGGTGAAGGTAAAAAAGCAGAAAGCGGTAAAACAGTTTCGGTACACTATGAAGGTTCACTAGAAAACGGAAAAGTTTTTGATTCATCATACCCAAGAAAAAAACCAATCGAATTTAAATTGGGTCAAGGTCAAGTAATCGAAGGATGGGACGAAGGTATTGCACTTTTAAAAGTAGGTGACAAAGCTCGTTTTGTAATTCCATCTGATTTAGGATACGGGCCAAGAGGAGCTGGAGGAGTAATTCCACCAAATGCAACTCTTATTTTTGATGTAGAATTAATGGATGTAAAATAAGCGTTAGCTTAACTAGCATACTTCATTTATCCCATTGGCCTTAGCGGCTAATGGGATTTTTTTAGGTATAACAAAGAAAATTTACGTATTTAAAAACTGAATTAAATCAGCATTTAGCTTGTCTTTTTCTATATAAAACAATCCATGAGGTGCTCCTTCATAAATAAGAAAGGTGTTGTCAGGGATAAGTTTAGCGGCAATTTCTGAAGTTATTTCTATGGGAACGGTTTTGTCTTCATCTCCGTGAATGATAAGGGTTGGTACTGTCACGGTTTTCATCTCGTTTCGGAAATCTGTTGACGAAAATGATTTGGCACATGCCAAAGTTGCCTGTGGCGAAGCAAAAGAACATAGCATGCGATAGTAGTGCAGCAAAGCAGAACTTATGGGTTTACTGATAAAGCTTACACCAAAAAATGTTTTTCCAAAATTATCTAGAAAGCTAATGCGATCTTCCTTAATCTGGCTTGCCATAGCATCGTATTTTTCTTGTGGTACACCATTGGGATTTGAATCAGTTTGCAATTGAAATGGGGTTATAGATGCAATAAGGATTGCTTTTGAAACTCCTTTTCCGCCGTGACGGCTAAAATAGCGCACTACCTCGCCACCACCCATTGAAAAACCTACAAGAGCTGCGTCTTCCAGATTCAAATACTCAATAATAGCTTTCAAATCGTCAGCCAAAGTATCATAATCATAACCATCCCAAGGCTGTGAGGATTTACCAAAACCACGACGGTCATATGCAATTACTCTAAAGTTGTTTTTAATCAAAGCCTCCATTTGGTATTCCCACATTTCATTGGATAATGGCCAGCCATGAATTAGAATTACGGGTTTTCCTTCTCCATAATCTTTCACGTACAATTGTACATTTGGCGCTGTTTGTATGTATTGGTCAATGCCAATTGTTTCTTTTTTTCTGGCTTCGTTGTTGTTCATTTGACTCATTTCCATAATAGTTACTATTTAAAAGATGAATTTAGTATTCGTCTTTTGTAAAACTAGAACTGTTTTACAAAAAAAGTTTTACAGAATTAGTTTAAATAGTTGTAAATTTTATAGGTTTGTTATTCAGTATTTTAATAGATTAATAATTATGGAAGACCTTAACTGGAGCGAATTTGAAAGAGTAGAAATGCGTGTGGGTACCATTTTAGAAGTTCATGATTTTCCCGAAGCCCGAAAACCAGCCTATCAATTGATCATGGATTTTGGGACTGAAATAGGAATTAAAAAATCATCTGCACAAATAACTAAGCTATATCAAAAAGAAGATCTATTACACCGACAAATTGTTGCTGTTGTCAATTTTCCAAAAAAACAAATCGGGAAGTTTTTCAGCGAATGCTTAGTATTAGGATCGGTGGGAACGGAGGGAGATATTGTGTTATTATCTCCAGATTTTAAGGTTGAAAATGGATTGCGAATAGGTTAATTTATTCTTCAAATGAAGTTTGAGCCTTAGCATCAAGCGTTTCATACTTGTTATGGATTGCTAATATAATTACCCCAAATAATACTGCCGAGACTATTAGAATCGTGTTTAAAAAACCTTCGGTGCCAAAAGAAAGCTTTATCAATATCGTTGAAATGATAAAACCAGAATTGCGGATTACTTTACTAAATTTATCAGATAAGAAAAATGAAAACAGTAATAGAAGTACCTCTATTAAAATTAGTATGGTGAAAAAATCATCAAAGAAAATTTTATTAATGTCTTTCATTTTAGTTACAATTTCTGCAATCGAAAAGAAATTTTCATAAATCCAATGTCCCAAGCTGTAAATGGATAAACTTAAAAAGACAGGAATTAGAATGATAGCAAAAATGTTCTTTAATTTGATAAACGAAGCAATTGCTGTAGTTTTTTGAATTTTAGACTGGTTGATCTCATTCTCCTTACTCAATTTGTAAAAGAAAAAAAGCAATAAGAAAAGCATTATGGTAGCCAGTATGTCTAGTGTAAAATTTACATTTGGAGCAGAGTCAAACCAGTTGTCTTTAAAGTCCAGTTTAGTCAAATCTTTAAAGATGCGTCTGATAATGATAAGCGTAATGATTTCATATTGTTTACCAATGTATATAGTGGTTGATTTTGGTAAATAGTAAATTAAAAGATAGACCTCATAAATCAAAATAAACGAAAATGGCGTGTAAATTGCGGCTATAGGATTACTCAATAGCTTTGAATATTTTGGGGTATCAATCCAGCCTAGGTCAATAATGACAATGATACTAAGATGTACCAAGAAAAAAATAATGGCCATGGAAACAAAAAACTTTTCAGCTCTTTTTTTAGTTTCAACAGATAAGAGCAAGCGATACAAAAATTGAAATACAGTGTTATATTGTTTCATAATACTAAGTAAGGACTAAAAGTACTGAATTAACATTTTAAAAATATTGATTTTCAATTAATTAACCTTTGTTTAAAGTAGTTTGAACCATTTGCTTTAAAATTGCTATATTTTCTTTTTTAAACCCCATTCAGCCCAAGATCCATCATAAACAGAGCAATTGTCACTCTCAATCAAAGCATATGCTAAAACGATTATGCAAGCGGTAACTCCGGATCCACAGTAAACTATAATTGGCTTAGCGCTTGGTTTTAGAACGGTTTTAAGTTCCTCAGGTTGTAAAAAGGTATTGTTTTGAAGAACACTTGTGTAGGGAATGTTTATCGCCTTTGGAATATGTCCGCTTTGAAGTCCAGCTCTGGTCTCTTTTACGATACCATTATAACGGTTCTCAATACGGGCGTCAACTATAAGATATTTTTGGTCAATAATGTTTCTTTCAACTTGATGTTTAGTTTTTACCAGTTCTTTTTGAAAATCAACTTTAAAATCACCAAGATTATATATTTCATTTTCTGGAATGGTCTCTACAGGGTAATTGTCTTTAATCCATTGTGGCAAGCCACCGTCAAGCACAGCAATGTTTGTAAATCCCATAACTTGAAAGATCCACCAAGCTCTTGGGCTAGAGTAAATTCCTAAGTTGTCATACACTACCAGAATGCTGTTTTTTGAAATGCCAATTTTTCTTGCCTCATCTTCAAATTGACTTGGACTTGGTATGGAATTGGGTAATGGATTATTTTGATCGCTGAATGCTGTTTTTAAATCAAAAAATCGAGCGTTTGGTATTCTGAGATTTTCAAAATCAGACAGTGTTTTAGCCTGATTTTCTTTAAGACTAGCGTCTAAGATTATTAGATTGGGTAAATCAAGATTTTTGTAAAGCCATTCTACCGATACTATTGTTGAGGTCATTTTTTTTCATTTTGACAAAGAAATAAAACTTCTGGATTATAAAGTAAAAAAAAAGTCCAAAAACGGATAGTTTTTGGACTTTCTTGGTGTAAGTAAGGAACTAAAAATTAAATATCATCAAAATCTATATCTGTAAATGTTGATGTTTGTGGTAAGCTATCATCGTCTTGTTTCTCTAAAGCATATTCTTTTTTGAAATCTTTTTGGTGTCTTTCAGATATTACTTCTTCACCTTTGTGATTTAATACATAAGAAGTCATTTCGTCAAGAATTTCTGCAAAAGCAGTAAAATCCTCTTTGTACAAGTAGATTTTATGTTTTTTAAAATGAAACGATCCATCTTCTTCTGTAAATTTTTTACTCTCGGTAATGGTGATGTAGTAATCATCAGCCTTAGTAGCGCGCACATCAAAGAAATACGTTCTTCTTCCAGCTCTTAAAACTTTAGAAAATATTTCTTCTTTTTCTAACATGTCATGTTCTCTCATATTCCTTTCAGTCAATTTATCGTTGTTAAATAGCGCTCAAAAATCTATAAAAAATATGTATTATCCAACAATTAAATCATTTCTTTTTCTGAAAGTTGTTTTAAATGCAGGTCGGCATAATACCCTTCTTGATTTATCAATTGATTATGAGAACCTTGTTGAATAATTTGTCCGTTGTCTATTATAATTATGTTGTCTGCATTCTTTGCTGATGATATTCTATGGCTAACAATAATAGTTGTTTTGTCTTTGCAAATAGCATTAAGATTGTTCAAGATAGCCTCTTCGGTTTCGGTATCCACAGCAGACAAGCAATCGTCAAATAATAAAATAGGTGAATTTTTTATGATGGCTCTTGCAATAGATACGCGTTGTTTTTGTCCTCCAGAAAGTGTAATACCGCGTTCTCCAAGTACTGTTTCATATTGTTTGTTGAACCCCATGATATTGTCATGAACAACGGCACTTTTGGCGGCAGCTTGTACTTCTTGATCCGTTGCGTTTTCTTTACCAAACTTGATGTTGTTTTTAATACTGTCAGAGAATAAAAATGCATCCTGAGGAACAATACCGATGCTGTTACGAAGGTCAAATAAGTTTAATGTACTTATTTCAGCTGAATCTATGGTTACCTTACCGCCAGACACATCATACATACGAGATATTAACGATAAAATAGTTGATTTACCAGATCCCGTTTTACCTAAAATAGCCAATGTTTCCCCTTTTTTAACGGTAAATGAAATATCTTTTAAAGCTTGAATATTGGTGTCTTCATAGGTGTAACTCACGTTATGAAATGCAATACTACCTTCAATAACAGATTTGTTAGGATTGTTGTTTTTAATCTCGGGTTCTATTTTAAGAAATTCATTAAGTCTTTTTTGAGAAGCTTCTGCTTCTTGAACCATAGATGAAACCCAACCCAGTGAGGCAACTGGCCAAGTTAACATATTAACGTACAAGATGAATTCAGCAATGGTTCCAATACTTTTTATAGATCCGTTGATGTACATGAGACCACCAAAATAAATCACCACCAAGTTACTTATACCAATTAAAGCCATCATTAAGGGTCCAAATAACGATTGTACTTTGGCTAGATTTAAGCTTTTGCTTTTACTTTCCTCGGCAAGATTTACCATATTTTGTTGGTGCTGCTGCTCTAATGAGTAGGCTTTGATCACTCTAATTCCAGAGAAAATCTCTTGTGAGAAACTAGAAATTTTTGATAAATACTGTTGAAAAATAGTGCTTCGCGAATTTATTTCAGAGCTCAATTTAAAGATAGCATACGATAAAATAGGCAGCGGTAATAAGGTGTACAAAGTCAATATAGGAGACACGTTGTACATATACACAATTACTATTGCAAACCTAATTATTGTGTTTATAGTATACATCACTGCGGGTCCTACATACATACGCACTTTTGAAACGTCCTCGCTAATGCGGTTCATTAAATCTCCTGTACGGTTTTGTTTGTAAAAATTTTGAGTTAAGTTTTCGTATTGTCTGAATACTTCATTTTTTAAATCAAACTCGATGTGTCTGGACATCACAATTAGCGTTTGTCTCATCAAGAAGGTCAAAAGACCGGCTATTATTGTAGTTGCAATAATCAGTAATATATTGGATATCAATTCGTCTTTAATAGCGGACTTAGCTACTGATGTATCTTTGGCGAAAGCCTCAATTACCATAAAAGATTGACTGATCAACTTTGGGGTAAAAAGCATGAATATTTGAGCGATAATTGTAAATACGATTCCTAATAAAAAGCTGTATTTATATTTGACGAAATATTTATTTAAATAACGTAATTCTTTCATTTTTAGTGAGATATTCTGTGTTTTGTAACTTTTTTATAATGTTTAGCTAACTTTTTACAAGATTATATTGCTGATTATCAAGTGAAAGTTATTGATAAATTAATGATTTTTTCCAGAAATGTTACTGCATATTTAAATTTTATGTAGATTTGGCTAGTCTTTTTGACAAATTCATAAATGTCTCACTATTAAAACTTACACAATGAAAGCAGATTTTACAACTGGAAAAGAACTTCAAAAAATGGATCCTGTTTTTGGTCAATTATCATTTGATGATCACGAGCAAATTGTATTTTGTAATGACAAAGATACGGGTTTAAAAGCAATTATTGGTATTCATAATTCGGTAATGGGACCCGCATTAGGTGGTACAAGGATGTTTAATTATGCTAATGAGTGGGAAGCACTAAATGATGTTTTGCGTCTTTCACGCGGGATGACCTACAAAGCAGCTATAACAGGTCTAAATATAGGTGGTGGTAAAGCAGTTATTATAGGTGATGCTAAGACTCAAAAAAATCCTGCATTAATGCGTAAATTTGGAGAGTTTGTACATTCATTAAGTGGACGTTATATTACTGCAGAAGATGTGGGAATGGAAACGGCAGATATGGATATTGTAAGAGATGTAACTCCTTATGTTACTGGAATTTCTGAATCTAGAGGTGGTGCTGGAAATCCATCTCCAGTTACGGCTTACGGGGTGTATTTGGGAATGAAAGCGGCTGCTAAACAACAATTTGGTACCGATGTATTAAGTGGTAAGAAAGTATTAGTTCAAGGTATAGGACACGTTGGAGAAACATTGGTAGACTATTTAACCAAAGAAGGAGCCATTGTTACTATTGCTGATATAAATGAAGAAAAACTTGTAGAAGTAGGAGCAAAATATAATGCTGAAATTTACAGAGGTGAAGATCTTTACACTGCTGATGTAGATATTTACGCGCCATGTGCTATGGGTGCGACTTTAAATGATAGTACTATTTCAAAACTAAAAGCAAAAGTTGTTGCTGGTGCAGCAAACAACCAGCTTGCAGATGAGAACATTCATGGAGCTTTATTGCAACAAAAAGGAATTTTGTATGCTCCAGATTTCTTGATTAATGCAGGTGGAATTATTAACGTTTATGCAGAGTTAGCTCATTATGATAAAGCAGAAATCATGCGTAAAACCGAAAATATTTATAACACTACGCTAGAAATATTTGATTATGCTATTGCCAATAATTGTACAACACATCAAGCGGCACTTACTATTGCACAAAATAGAATTGATCAAAGAAAATTAGAGAACAGTAAAAAGTAGTTTTCATACTCAGCTGCCAGTATTTAGTGATGCATTATTTGATATCACTAAATACTGATTGCTGAATACTTCAAAATAAGCGATTATATATTTTATTTTAAAAAATGAAATCCTTATTTTTGCACCCTAATAAATTTAAAGTTCTTACAAGGTGGTAAATAGAAGACACATACGCGTAAAGGTCATGCAATCCATTTATGCAATGCATCAAAGCGGTTCAGATAGTTTGGAAAAAGAGGAAAAATTCCTTTATTATAGTATAGATAGTATCCAAGATTTGTACCTTATAATGCTCTCTTCATTGATTGAAATTTGTAAGACTGAAACTGTTTATTTGCATAAATCAAGCTTAAAACATTTAGCTACTCCAGAAGAACGTAATCCAAACGAAAAATTTATTAAAAATAAAATTTTTCAAATCCTCTCTGATAATAATTCATTAAGCATAGCACTTGAGGATCGTAAAATTAACAATTGGTCATTAAATGATGATTATATTGTTTTGCTACTTAACGAAATTAAAGCTAGTAAGCTATATCTGGATTACATGCAAAGTGGTATAAACACATTTGAAGAAGATCGACAATTTATTGTGGACTTATTCATGCAAGTGATCGTTCCAAATGAAAAACTGTATGATTACCTTGAAGATGATAAATTAACTTGGGTTGATGATATTCCACTGGTTAACACGCATATCATTAAGCAATTAAAAGCAATCAAGGCTGGTGAAGATGACAATTTTAGAGTTCCAAAATTGTACAAGGATAATGAAGATAGAGATTATGTAAAAGAGTTGTTTCGTAAAACAGTTTTGAACGAAAAAGATCTTGCAAAAGAATATCTTGACAAAACACCTAATTGGGACAGTGAAAGAATAGCAGAAATTGATACCATTATTTTGAAAATGGCAATTTGTGAGTTTCTAAAATTTCCATCTATTCCTGTAAAAGTAACATTGAATGAATATCTTGAAATTGCCAAAGAATATTCTACCCCAAAAAGTAGTATATTTATCAATGGTATTCTAGATAACCTAGTAAAAGAATTGAATACAAATAATAGAATTATCAAAGCCGGTCGCGGTTTGATGTAATAAAAAAAATAAAAAAAAACATGGAACAATTACAGCAGTTTGCCCCTTTCATTTTAATGTTTGTTGTTATCTATTTCTTTATGATTAGACCACAACAAAAAAGAGCTAAAAATGAGAAGACATTTGAAAGCAGCTTAAAAGTGGGAGATAAAATCATTACCAAAAGTGGATTGCACGGAAAAGTTGCTGAACTAGCAGAAACTACAGTGGTAATTGAGACTATGTCTGGTAAATTAAAAATGGAGCGTTCAGCAATTTCAATGGAAATGAGCGCAGCGTTAGTGAAAAAATAGTAGTAAACAACACAAATAAAAAGTCCCAAATTAGATTTTAATTTGGGACTTTTTTATTTTCACAAGGAGCATTTATTTTTTATTCTTTTTATTCTTTTTTGCTTTTTTTGATTTAGCTTTAGCTTTTTTTGCTTTCAGTTTTGCTTTTACTTTAGCTTTTTTGGCTTTGTCTTTTTTAGTTTTCTTTGCTTTTTTAGCTTTGGCTTTAGCTTTTTCTTTGGCATTCGCCTTTGCTACTTTTTTCTTTTCTTTATCTTTCATTTTTACTTTGTTTTTATTCTTTTCTTTTTTGTCTTTCTTTTCCTTTTTATCCTTGTCATTCAATACTTCCTCAACTGAAGAAGTGATAACTTCTTCTTCTGATGCTGGTGTTTCAATATCAGTAGTTTCAGTATCAAGTGATGGGTTTTCTGTTGTGTCTTCAGTCTCTACAGAAGTAGCTGTTTTTTTTGCTGCAGGAGCGCGTCTTGCTCTAACGGGTTTAGTAGTCTCAGGTGTAGATTCTGGTGTGAGGTTTGTTTCCTCTTCGTGTGATGTCATAAAAAAAGTAGTTTATAGTTGTTTGATGTTATAATAAATCACAATATTAATAAATTGTTATTTTTACGTTAGTAAATGTAGTGATTTTATTCATTGCTCAATGTTAAGCTTTTGTTTTAGGAGTTTTTTTTTACAAGCATATGTTTGCAGATCACAATTCATTCTGTTGTTGATTTATATTCAAAAAAAAAGTCTCCTATCAGAGATGGAGACTTTTGAATTATGAAATAAATGTTTCGTTATAGTTTTGTTGTCAATTCGGCTATTTTAACAATTACGTCAACAGCTTTTTGCATACTTTCTACTGGTACATATTCGTATTTCCCATGAAAATTATGACCTCCAGCAAAAATATTAGGACATGGAAGTCCTTTGTATGAAAGTTGTGATCCATCAGTTCCACCTCGAATAGGTTTGATCAATGGTTTTATATTCAATTCTCTCATTGCTTGCTCGGCAATATCAACAATGTATTTTACGGGCAATACTTTTTCTTTCATATTGTAATACTGATCTTTTATTTCTGTAATTACAATATCCTCTCCAAATTGCCTAGCGTATTTTTTATTGATTTTAGCGGTTATTTTTTCAATGAGTTCTTTTCTTTTCTCAAATTTTTTCTTGTTATGATCTCTGATTATCAATTCTAAAACTGTTTCTTCGATATTTCCAGAAAGGTGGTGAACATGAAAAAAACCTTCATAGCCTTTTGTTTGCTCAGGAGTTTCATCAGATGGTAATTGATTGATAAAATCATTGGCAATTAGCATGGAGTTGATCATTTTTCCTTTGGCATATCCAGGATGAACACTTTTTCCTTTGAAAGTTATTTTGGCTCCAGCCGCATTAAAATTCTCATATTCGAGTTCGCCTACTTGGCTTCCGTCCATAGTGTATGCCCATGCTGCTCCAAATTCTTCAACGTCAAAATGATGAGCACCACGACCTATTTCTTCATCTGGTGTAAAACCAACTCTGATTTTCCCGTGTTTGATTTCAGGATTGTTGATTAAGAATTCCATTGCCGTTACAATTTCAGTGATTCCGGCTTTGTCATCGGCTCCTAATAAAGTGGTTCCATCGGTTGTTATTAAGGTTTGCCCTTTATATTGTAATAGGTCTTTAAAATAATCTGGGGATAAAATGATGTTTTTTTCAGCGTTTAACACAATGTCTTTACCATCATAATTGGGAACTATTTGCGGTTTTACATTGGCACCACAAAAATCTGGTGAGGTATCAAAGTGTGATATAAAACCTATTGTAGGTACTTCATGATCTACATTGCTAGGTAACGTGGCCATGATATATGCTTTGTCATCAATAGTCACATCTTGCATTCCAATATTTTTTAGCTCTTCAACCAGTTTGTTTGCTAAGTCCCATTGTTTTGGAGTGCTTGGCGTGGTTGGTGAGTTGGCATCAGATTCTGTATCAATTATAACATAACTGATGAAGCGGTCAATGATATGTTGCATGGTTTAATTTGTTTTATGCAAATATAATTTTTTCCACATGGATTTTGATTCTCATTAAGAACATTTTTTGATTTTTATTTGAGCATTATAGCTTTAGCAATATTACTTTGTCACAAAAAAAAACCACTCGAAAGTGGTTTTACGTTTAATCTCTTACTTTACTCAATTTTTTTTCTGCTTTTGCAACATCTTCTTTTAAATTGTTGATTTTGATTTGTTGCTTGCTAATTTTAATATTTTCTTTTTCTATTTGAGTAGGATCTAGTTTTCGATTGTCTTTTTTCTTTTCGAATTTTTCCATGTTATCTAGCAATTTTTTCTCGGTAGTAGCGAGCTTTTCTTTGCTTTTTTGAACCGACTTTTCAGCAGCAAGTATCCTACTTTGTTTTAAAGCAAAATCCCTTTGTTCTTTATCTGCTTTGTGTTTTTCTTTTTCTGTTTCTTCGGCTTGGTTAAGTGCTTTTTTATCATTTTTCAGTCTTTCTTTGAGCATTTTTTCTTCGGCTTTTAAAGCTTTATTTGCTGCTTGAGTAGCTTTTTTTATGCTGTCATTTTTAGTAACTTCTACAGAGGATTTAGAGTTTGGTAATTGCGTGTCTTTTTTGACATCTTGCGCAAAGAATACTTGAACAGTGCAAAGCAATATTGCTGTTGTTATTATTTTAATTTTCATAGATTTTAATTTAAGTTGTTATTCATCCATTTGTTAGGAATATTTTCAATTTGCTAAAATTATGTCATTTTAAGTAAATAACAAGTTAAATAAGACTAAAAGTTAACAAATAGAGCTTTTATTTTATGTTTTTGTTGAGAAATAAGTTTGTCGTTTTATCTTTTCAAGACTTTTATTTTGTTTTATATTACCAATGATTCAAGTAACATCGTTATATTTTTTTTCTAAAAATTTATTTATCGCTGGGATAGTTCTATTTTTGCATGACACAACAACACAATCATGTATAAATTGCTTTTACGCCCTATTCTTTTTTGGTTTGATCCGGAAGAGGTTCATTATTTTACTTTTTCTTGCATTCGTTTTTTATCTAAAGTACCGGGTTTTCCTTTTTTGTTTAGGTCACTTTATCTAGTAGACGATCCAAAATTAGAAACAGAAGTTTTTGGATTAAAATTTAAAAATCCCGTGGGACTTGCTGCAGGCTTTGATAAAGACGCTAAGTTGTATAAAGAACTCTCTAATTTTGGTTTTGGTTTTATCGAAATTGGAACACTAACTCCTAAAGGGCAAGAGGGAAATCCTAAAAAAAGATTATTCCGTTTAAAAGAGGATAGTGCTATTATCAATCGTATGGGTTTTAATAATGGAGGTGTTCATGATGCCGTTAATCGATTGAAAAGTAATGATAAGGTTTTAATTGGCGGAAATATTGGTAAAAATAAAATTACATCAAATGAAGATGCTGCGCTCGATTATGAATTATGTTTTGATGCTTTGTATGATTATGTAGATTATTTTGTTGTCAATGTAAGTTCGCCTAATACTCCTAATTTAAGAGCGCTTCAGGATAAAGAACCGTTAACACTGTTGTTGCAAACCTTACAGAACAAGAATTTGGCTAAGCCAAAGCAAAAACCAATTTTACTTAAAATTGCTCCAGATTTAACTGATGATCAATTGCTTGACATTATAGATATTATAAGTGTAACTTGTATTGCGGGAGTAATAGCAACAAATACCACTATTTCTCGCGAAGGTTTACAATCTGAGAATCGTGGTGAAATGGGTGGGCTTTCAGGTAAACCACTTTCAAAACGCTCTACCGAAGTTATTCGTTTCCTTTCAGAAAAAAGTAATAAAGCTTTTCCAATAATAGGTGTAGGGGGTATTCACTCCGCTGCCGATGCTCTTGAAAAACTAGATGCAGGTGCTAGTTTGATTCAGTTATACACGGGTTTTATTTATGAAGGACCAGCATTGGTAAAAGCAATTAACAAGGCCTTGCTAAAAAGAAAGTCAAAATCCTAACGAAAAAAAAAGCCCACAAGCGTAGCTTTTTTTGTATTTGTCATTTAAGAAAAATGTGATTGATTACTGCTAATTTTCGGAATTTTTAAATTTTGCGTTAAACAGAAAAAACGATTTCGTAAAAACAATTACTTTAGTATCTTTGACTTTATATGGAGCCAATAAAAATTATAGAATGCCCGCGCGATGCCATGCAAGGCATAAAACCATTTATTCCCACAGCCAGAAAGGTAGCTTATATTCAATCTTTATTAAGAGTGGGGTTTGACAGTATTGATTTTGGAAGCTTTGTTTCTCCAAAAGCAATTCCACAAATGCAGGATACAGCCCAAGTATTAGAACAACTTGATTTGTCACAAACAAAAAGTAAATTACTGGCAATAATTGCCAATACTCAGGGAGCGTCTCAGGCTGCTACCCATGAGGCAATACAGTATCTAGGTTTTCCTTTTTCTATTTCCGAAAATTTTCAGATGCGGAATACACACAAAACCATTGCTGAATCTCTAGTGACTTTACAAGAAATTCTTGAAATTGCTGATAAATCAAATAAAGAGGTAGTTGCTTATTTATCAATGGGTTTTGGGAATCCATACGGTGATCCATGGGATGTGAATATTGTGGGTGAATGGACTCAAAAATTAGCCGCAATGGGAGTTAAAATTTTATCCCTTTCAGACACAGTAGGAAGTTCAAACCCAGATGTTATATCGTATTTATTTTCAAATTTAATTCCGCAATATCCTACTATTGAGTTCGGAGCTCATTTGCATACTACTCCTGATAAATGGTTTGAAAAAATTGATGCTGCTTATCTTGCGGGTTGCAGGCGATTTGATGGTGCTATACAAGGATTTGGAGGTTGTCCTATGGCAACCGATAATCTAACAGGAAACATGCCTACAGAAAAATTACTCTCTTATTTTACAGCAAAAAAAGAATATGCAGGCATGAGTCCCATGAGTTTTGAAAGTGCCTACAATGAGGCATCAAAATTATTTGGAGAATTTCATTAAAAAAGCAATTGTATGGTTGTTTGTTGAAACTACATACTAGAGTTAATTTAATTTCGTTTTTTTAATAAAAAGTATGTATTTTTATAACAATCAAATTACTAATTCCAAATGAAAAGATCGCTCATTACATTCGTTTATAGTTGCATCTCTATCGTATTTCTTTTTACTTCATGTGCTAGTGATGTTGATTTTGATCAAGTGAACACTTTGAAATTAGAGCCTGTTTTTATAGCTAATTTAGCTTATTTTGAAGTTCCTGCTCCAGATTTTGTAGACAATGGTCAAGAGCAAAGCTTAGTTTTTGATGTACCTGCAGTGGATGTTTTTTCAGATAAATTTTTTAGAGATAATCTTAAGAAAGCTTCTATTTTTACCGAAATGGAAAACACCATTAATAGGGCTTATGAAGTAGAACTTCTATTTTTAGATAAAGACAATACTACAGTTTATTCGGCCAATCTTAATGTGCCAGCATATTCAGGAACAGTAAACAAAGTAAATAGAACGGATGATTTTGAGAATGTCCAACTTGATTTACTTAAAAGAACAACCAAAATTGCTTTCATATTACGCATGTCACCGGGTCAACCATTGACCGAAACTAGTTCAGGGAAATTAATATTACGTTCAGGTGTAACGGCTTATCTTGTTGTAGAATGAAAAAAATAATTCACATTTTAACATTGCTCGTTGCATTTTGTAGTTGGTCTCAAAACAAGCAAATCTTGTACAATTTCACGGCAGTTCCACAATCATTGATGACAAATCCTGGCGCTGATTTTAAGTACAAATGGTATGCTGGAGTCCCATTATTGTCTGGTGTTTCTGCTAATGTAGGTTCAAGCGGTTTTAGTACCTACGATCTATTTGCAAACGATGGTGTTGATTTTAACACTAAGTTGCGTAATGTGGTGATGAAGACAAACAGAAATGATAAATTGGCGATAAACCAGCAAATGGAAATTTTTAATGGCGGGTTTAGAATTCCGGGTGCTGACCGTGATGCTTCCAACGCGTATGTCTCATTTGGGATGTATCAAGAATTTGATATGATGAGTTACATGCCTAAGGATTTAGCCATTCTTGCAATTGATGGCAATAGTAATTACTTAGGGAAAATTTTTGACTTAGGAGATTTAAGTATGAAGGCTGAGTTATTGTCAGTATGGCACATTGGAGTACATAAAAATATTAGCAAAAACTTTATTGTGGGTGTTCGTGGAAAGATTTACTCCAGTATTTATAATGCTAATTCTACAAAAAACTCAGGTTATATTTATACAGGACCATCAAATATAGGTGTTTACGATCAAAGTATTTATTCGAATATGCAACTCAATACTTCAGGACTGGCAAAGTATGATGATGAAAATAATGAATCGGATGTAGTTAAGGACATTACAAAAGGAGCTCTTTTAGGTGGTAATTTAGGTTTAGGTTTTGATGCAGGTTTTACCTATTATCCTTTACAAAACATACAAATAACAGGAAGTATTCTTGATGTAGGATTTATAAACCACACTAAGGATGTTGAAAGTTATACCTTAAAGGGAAGGTACAACTATCGAGGTATTGTGCCTAGTTTTAGTTCAGGAGCTTCTGCAGAAAATATTTACAAAGAATTTCAAGAAGCCATTCCATTAGATACTATAAATTCAAAATACACAACATGGCGTCCTATTAAATTGAATTCTTCTTTCCAATATTCTTTTGATGAGGATAGTGAGGACGATTGTAATTGTAAAGGTAATGGAAGCGAAGCAGTTTATAAAAGTGCAGTAGGAGCGCAATTATTTGTGATGTCTACTCCTAGAATGCCTATGTTTGCTTTTACAACTTATTTTTCGAGAAAAATCCTAAAAGGGTTACAGGCTAAGGCTACCTATACATTAGATACCTATTCTAGTAAAAATATAGGTTTGGGTTTGTCAACTACTTCAGGGCCTATAAATTTCTATCTAATGGCTGATAATTTGTTAGAATATAAGGATCTAACAAAAGCGAACAGCCTTTCTTTTCAGTTAGGATTCAATGTGATTGTAAAATAATTTTTAAACAATTGAAACAATTATTTCAAGAGAGTTTATAAATAGTACCAAGTTGTAATTTTTTTAAATTTTAAAAAGCCCGTTTTTCTAAACGATTAAGATTGAGGTATTAAAATCAAGTATTCTTTTTAATAGAAATTGTTATTGAAGTAGTTTACTTTATTGATTTATCATTGTTATGTTCTTTTTCTGTGAAAAAAAATGTATATTTGCACGCAATTAAACTCCAACTACAATTGCAATGATCGCACACAACTCTAAGATTATCGGTGAAGGATTAACTTACGATGATGTTCTATTAGTTCCCAACTATTCTAACGTTCTTCCTCGTGAAGTAAGTATCAAGTCAAAATTTTCAAGAAATATAACTCTTAATGTCCCTATTGTATCTGCTGCTATGGATACCGTTACCGAAAGTGCTATGGCTATTGCAATGGCACAAGAAGGAGGAATAGGTGTTTTGCATAAAAACATGACTATCGAGCAGCAAGCAACTAAAGTTCGTAAGGTAAAACGTGCTGAATCAGGTATGATTATCGATCCAGTAACTTTACCATTGAGTTCTACCGTTGCTGATGCAAAAAATGTTATGAAAGAATTTGGTATTGGCGGTATACCTATCGTTGATGAAAATAAAATTTTAAAAGGTATTGTTACTAACAGAGATTTGCGTTTTGAAAAAAACAATGCAAGGCCTATTGTTGAGGTAATGACAAGTGAAAACTTAGTTACTGTAGCCGAAGGAACTTCCTTAGAACAAGCCGAAGTAGTATTGCAAGGTCACAAAATTGAAAAACTTCCTGTAGTGGATGCTACTTATAAACTAGTAGGTCTTATTACTTTTAGAGATATTACTAAATTAACCCAAAAACCTATTGCTAATAAAGATGTTTTCGGGCGTTTGCGCGTAGCTGCAGCGATTGGGGTTACGGGTGATGCCATACAAAGGGCTGAAGCTTTGGTAAATGCGGGTGTCGATGCAATCATTATCGATACTGCTCACGGACACACACAAGGCGTGGTGAATACCTTGAAAGAAGTTAAATCTAAATTTCCTCAAATTGATGTTATCGTGGGTAACATTGCAACTCCTGAAGCAGCTAAATTTTTAGTTGAAAACGGCGCTGATGGTGTAAAAGTAGGTATCGGTCCAGGTTCTATTTGTACGACTCGTATTGTTGCAGGTGTAGGTTTTCCTCAGTTTTCTGCAGTGCTTGAAGTAGCTGCTGCCTTAAAAGGAACTGGTGTTCCTGTAATTGCTGATGGTGGAATTCGATATACAGGGGATATACCTAAAGCTTTAGCCGCTGGTGCCGATTGTGTAATGTTAGGTTCACTTCTTGCAGGTACCAAAGAATCTCCAGGTGAAACCATTATTTTTGAAGGTAGAAAATTCAAATCATACAGAGGAATGGGTTCTGTTGAAGCTATGGAAACAGGCTCTAAAGACCGTTACTTTCAGGATGTTGAAGATGATGTGAAAAAATTAGTTCCAGAAGGAATTGTAGGTCGTGTGCCTTACAAAGGAGAACTAAATGAAAGTATGTTACAATTCATTGGTGGTCTTCGTGCTGGAATGGGATACTGTGGTGCAAAAGACATTCCTACGCTACAAGAGACTGGACGTTTTGTTCGCATTACTGCTAGTGGTATCAATGAAAGTCATCCACATAATGTGACAATAACAAAAGAAGCTCCTAATTATTCAAGATAGTTCGTGAGCAAATTTCAGATGGATATTTGAAATAGCTTTAGGGTTACAATAAATTAAAACCATTAAGAAAATTACATAAGCGTTCAATTGCTGTTGAAACTTAATTTTCTTAATGGTTTTTTTATGGAAAAAAGGCTAAGATCTTAAAAAGGCAGCAATTTTTTTCTTCTCGCCTGCAATCCATAAAATATCGCTTTCCTCTAATACTAGGTGAGATTCAGGATTTAAGGTTCGTTTTCCGTTGCGTTCTATACCAACAATAATACCATGGGTATTTTCTCGAATTTGCGATTCTCGAATACTTTTGCCAATACAAACGCGGTTTTTTAATTCCAGTTTTTGAAGAATAATATCAGTCTCAACCACTTTTTCGGCAACATCAATTTCGTTTTTATCCAAGTAGATTTTGAATTCCTTAACTTGTTTATCCGTTCCGATAACACTTATTTCATCTCCAGGAAACAATCTTTCGGTTCGCAAAGGAATATTAATTACTACTTCACCTCTTTTAATTGAGGCGATGTTGATTTCAAACTGTTCTCTAATTTTTAATTCTTCAAGAGTTTTCCCAGCTAAATTAGATTCTTTGGCAATATCAAACTCTGTCATGTGTCCGTCCCAAGGCGAGAGCGTATTTTGTCGTTTATTTTCTTTTTTAATTTCTCGATCATTGTAGTTGGTCATAAAATGATCTTCAATTTTATGATAAACGGCATGTAATTTTTTCGGGAATAAGATATAAGAACCAATGGCAATTAAAAAAGCAATTGCAGCAATTCCTGCTGAGAAAAAAGTATTTAAAATAAACCCCACGTAAAATAATGAAAGCGCTATTCTAAAAAGTACCAACATGATAATTGGGCCATAATGTTTTTTTTGCTCCAATAAAATTTGAACTTGTTTGACTGCAACTCTTCTTAACGATAGTGCCCACAAGAAAGGTGATAATATAATCAATGTGATAAGTGCGGCAATAGCATTTCCAAATTTTGAATTTTCTACTAACGGAAGTATAAAAGTTGAAGAAAGCAAAATGATGGCAACAATAATGATAGAGTGCAGAACAACTTGTGTAAGATAACTTCTCATTACAATTTGCCAATTGCTTAATGATTTTATTTCTTCGGTATTAGAGCTGTACAATTGAATTCTTTTCACCCATCTTTTAGGAAGTTTCTTTTCAACAAAAACCGAGAAAGGTTCGGCAAACTTGACCATGAAAGGCGTAGTAAAAGTGGTAATTGCAGATACGGCGACTACAATGGGATATAAAAAATCACTAGTTACTTTTAGGGTGGTTCCCAATGTAGCGATGATAAATGAAAATTCTCCAATTTGAGACAAACTCATACCGGATTGTATGGATTGTTTAAGCGGTTGTCCGGATAGCAATGAACCTATTGAAGAACTGATGGATTGCCCAAAGATTACGATTAATGTCAAAACAGCCACTGGAAAAGCATATTCTAGCAGTGTATTGGGATCAATTAACATTCCTACAGATACAAAGAACACCGCACCAAATAAGTCTTTTACAGGCTTTACAAGATGTTCTATGTGTTCTGCTTGCGTAGTTTCGGCAATGATAGATCCCATAATGAAGGCGCCAAGGGCCGGGGAAAAACCAACATTTGCGGCAAAAATCACCATTAGTAAACACAAGGCTAACGAAATAATCAACATCATTTCATCAGTTAATAAATGTTTGGCTTTTTTTAGTAATGTGGGTATAAAAAAGATTCCGACTACAAACCAGATCGTCAAAAAGAAAATCAGTTTCAATACGGACTGCACCAATTCCATTCCAGAAAACTGCTGACTCACCGCAACTGTTGAGAGTAAAACCATCATTAAAATGGCAATAATATCTTGAACAATAAGAGAACCAATTACGTTACCCGCAAATTTTTGCGATTTTACGCCCAGTTCATCAAAGGTTTTTAAGATTATGGTAGTAGAAGAAATAGATAATATTACGCCAAGAAAGATACTGTTCATTTTACTCCATCCCAAAAATTGACCCGTAAAAAAGCCCAATGTCACTAGTGTAATTATTTGTGTAAACGCTGTGATAGAAGCCGTACCGCCCACTTTTACCAGTTTTTTAAAACTGAACTCAAGACCTAAACTGAATAGTAAAAAAATAACGCCTATCTCGGCCCAAACTTTTACACTATTAACATCTTTTACTGTTGGGAAAAAATCAAATTCAGAACTGGCTAAAAATCCTGCAACCAAATACCCTAAAACCAAAGGCTGTTTCATAATTCGAAATAACAATACAGCTATGGCAGCAGTGATTAAGATTAAACCTAAATCAGTTATTAAATCGGGTAAATGAACTATTGAAGCGGATAAAAAGGGAAACATAAATTTTGAATTTTTACTAAAATAACAAAAAAATCTGCTTTTATCAAGTGACAAAAGCAGATTTTAGAAAAGTATAACAATATCGAGGTTTAGACCCCTAAGAAATTGCTAGGTGTAATTTGCATTAATTCGGCTTTTATAGCTTCAGATACATCTAGTGTTGCAATAAAACCATGAATAGCGTTTTTATCAATCTCTTCATTAGTTCTTGTCAACCCTTTCAAGGCTTCATACGGATTTGGATATCCTTCACGACGCAAAATAGTCTGAATTGCCTCAGCAACAACAGCCCAGTTTTTCTCTAAATCTTCGTGAAATTTAGGTTCGTTCAAGAGCAATTTATTCAATCCTTTCAAGGTAGCTTCAAATCCTATGATGGTATGACCTATTGGGACACCCACATTTCTTAAAACAGTACTATCAGTTAAATCGCGCTGCAATCTAGACAAAGGTAATTTCGCCGAAAGGTGCTCAAAAATAGCATTGGCAATGCCTAAGTTTCCTTCTGAGTTTTCAAAGTCAATAGGATTTACTTTGTGCGGCATGGCTGACGATCCTATTTCGCCTGCTTTTATTTTTTGCTTGAAATACTCCATAGAAACGTACGTCCATATGTCTCTATCCAAGTCAATAATAATAGTGTTTATTCTTTTTAACGCGTCAAAAAACGCTGCAAAATGATCGTAATGTTCTATTTGAGTGGTTGGGAAAGAGTGGTGTAATCCTAAAATATCTTCTACAAATTTACCTCCAAATTGTTTCCAATCAATTTGTGGGTAAGCTACATGGTGGGCATTGTAATTTCCAGTAGCACCGCCAAATTTAGCTGCAAACGGGATATTGAACAACAAACGCATTTGCTCCTCTAGTCGTTCTACAAAAACGCCAATTTCTTTACCCAATCGAGTAGGTGAGGCAGGCTGTCCGTGTGTGCGTGCTAGCATAGGCACGTCTTTCCATTCCACGCTTAATTCTTTCAACTTTGCTGTCAAAGCGATTAACGAGGGCATGTATACTTTTTCAAAAGCCTCTTTAGTCGATAACGGAATCGCAGTATTATTAATGTCTTGGGAAGTTAACCCAAAATGAATGAACTCTTTGTATTGTGATAAACCTAGTTTTTCAAAAGCATCTTTGATAAAGTATTCTACCGCTTTTACATCGTGGTTGGTTACTTTTTCTGTTTCTTTAATCCAAAGGGCATCTTCTGTCGAAAAGTTTTGGTAAATGTTGCGTAAACTTTCAAATAAATCCGAATTCACTCCAGCAAGTTGTGGCAAAGGCACTTCGCACAAGGCAATGAAATATTCAATTTCAACCAGTACGCGGTATTTGATCAAAGCTTCTTCAGAGAAAAATGGAGCTAAAGAAAGGGTTTTACTTCTATATCTTCCATCAATTGGAGAAATAGCATTCAATTCGTTTAAAGTAGTCATTGTTTAGTTGTTTGTTCGAAAGGCACAAAAATAGTTATAAGTTACAAGTAATGGATTATAAGTTTAGACTTTTATTGCTCTAATAATTGATTTTTTGCCATTGCTATTGCCATTCTTATGGTATTTTATGTAGTAATTTATTTTTCATGATTTCAACTCCTTTCGAAGCCATTTCAGGAATCACTTGCAGTTGATTTCTCAAATTCGGAATTTTAATCGGTTTGGGGTCAATGTAAAATAGTGGTGTTGTCACTTTCGTAAAATCAATCAAACCTGCCGCCGGATACACTTGTAACGACGTGCCTATCACGGCAAAATAATCAGCAGTTTCTGTAATCGAAACGGCTTCTTCTAGTGCAGGAACTTCTTCGCCAAACCATACAATGTGTGGACGCAATTGATTTTGATTTTCATCAAAGTCGCCAAAATTCAAATCTTCGGTCCATTTTAATATATAATCAGGGTTGCGTGTGCTGCGCACTTTTAACAATTCCCCATGCAGGTGCAATACTTGCGTACTGCCAGCACGCTCGTGCAAATCGTCTACATTTTGAGTGATGATATGCACATTAAATTCCGACTCCAATTCTGCTAAAATATAATGAGCTGCGTTAGGAACAACCTCTTTGAGCTGTCGGCGCCTTTGGTTGTAAAAATCAAGTACCAAAGCAGGATTTTTATACCAACCTCCGGGCGTGGCCACATCTTGAACATTATGCCTTTCCCAGAGGCCATCACTATCCCGAAAGGTTTTAATACCACTTTCCGCACTAATTCCAGCGCCAGTCAAAACTACTAATTTCTTTTTCATGTTCTATTTTTTTTGGGCGTGTTCGCCGCGGCGGCCGGGCTTTCTGCTATATCTTTATGGGCAAAAAAAGCCCATAAAGGATGCCGCGTCAATCCCTCACGCAAATCCCGTAAGCGTACTTCGTTTAACTTTCAAAGCACAATTCGTAATAGATCAATACTAGCTGTTCTTTAAAAGATAAAACTAGTCTTTTTTACTATTTTTGCCAAAAAATAATCCCAAATGATCGATTTAAAATATCTCGAGTTTCTTGAAAATATCCTCACAGATAATCGCAAAGAGAAATTCTTGAAAGTATTGCAAAACAGAACCAAACATTTTACTATAGCCGTTGAAGATGTGTTCCAAATGCACAACACCAGCGCCGTGATGCGTAGTTGCGAGGTTTTTGGTATTCAAGAACTGAACGTAATTGAACAGCGATACGGAAAAAGTATCGATAAAGAAATTGCCATGGGTGCCCAAAAATGGGTTGACATTAACACTTTCGATAGTGTAACAACTTGTGTTGACACTTTAAAAAAGAAAGGCTACCAAATTATCGCTACTACACCACACGACAACGATTGTTTGATGGAAGATTTTGACATATCTAAACCCAGCGCCTTATTTTTTGGCACCGAACGCGATGGTTTATCTGAGGAAATCTTGCAACGGGCCGATGGTTTTTTAAAAATCCCAATGGTAGGTTTCACCGAAAGTTTGAATATCTCCGTTTCGGCAGCTATCATCATTCAAAATTTAACCAATAGATTGCGAAGTTCTAATATTAATTGGTACTTAACCGAAAACGAAATCCTAGAAAAACGTTTGGCTTGGGCCAAAAATTCTATTAAAGATATCAAAAGAATTGAAAAACGGTATTTTGAGGAAAACCCAAAGTAGTGTAAAAAAAACTTTAATTATATTGTAAAGATTTGCTGCGGCTTAGGGAGCAGCGAAGCACAAAATTTAGATTCGTATTTTGATGATGTGATCATTGATATCACGGATTAAAAATTCGTCAGGTCGGGAATATTTTTATACAGTTAGTAATCTTGTTAATTGATGTCTTCAACCTCCAGAATTACATCTCTATTCATATTTGATACTCGCATATCCTACCCAGTGTTTTTGAGTGGCTATAGCTGTAGTTCCCATACCTAAATCTTCTACTTTTATAAGTTCATGATCAATACTTGATGCATAGTTTAAAAAAGTCCCTGTCAAAGGTTTGTTGTACAATGCTTGATTTAATTTATTGGCAAAACTCACTCCAAATGGCACCGAATAACGACCACACCAAACCCATTTATATTCTTTGTAATCTGTATTTTGGACGGTGTATTCGGTAAAGGTTTTTACTTTTTCAGTACTAATTTTGTTTATTAAACACTTCTCAATAATCTTCATGTCTAGAGCTCTTGCTTTTTTAGTACCTTCATCATCAACTCCAAAAGGAGCTAAATCGCCATTCCAATTTTCAGTTCCATAATGTACCGCATCGTTAGAAATGACAACTGCTACATCCTTACCATATGTAAGATGCTTTTCTTTTAAAATTTTCGCTACCACATCAGAGAGAGCATTGCTATTGCTATCAATTGTTTCGTAATTGATATAAGGCACCAGTATTGGAATAATTTGTAGGTTCTTGTTTTTGCGATGTAAAAAAGGTATAATAGCTTCTAGTGAATGTTCTAACTCTTGCATATCGTTATGAACTAGATAAGATGATTTTGGCAGTTGCGCCATAATTTCAGCATTTAAATCAGACACTTTTAAATCACCATAAGGCGATTGCCAATGTGTGAAATCTCCAAAGATGATTTTGTCTTGAAGTTTAAAGTTTCGAGCGCGATGTGCAACACCAATTAAAATAATCGTGTTGGCGTTAATTCCTTTAAGCGATTCGTAATACAAACGTCCGGCGTATTTATAATCGTCATGCGGGCTTATAGCTGCTTTCCATTGCATATTATTTTTAGAATCCTTAATGCCTAAACGATTATAAATAGAATCTAATTGCCAATTGTATTTTGTAAAACCAATCGTATCATGCACAGGCCTAACTCTCTTTTCTAGTGCTAAGACTTGTGCTGGATTTTTGACATTTTTTTTACTTGTACAACTGAAACAACACAAACAAATCAAAATAAATAGTAATCGCATATCAAATTTTATTTTAAGCAATTTACGTTAAAAATAGCTTTTTTATTTACCTATCAACTATGGTATTTTACTATTTTGTTTTATGTTTTGCAAATTGGCTTTTTTATGTTAGACTTTTAAAACTCAAAATTATAAATAAGGTATTGCTTCTCTCTTTTAAAAAAGTCAAACAGCAATTTCCTATTTTTTAGGTATCAAATGCTTGAATGCTTCTGGATTGGCAATTGCAATCAGAAAACCAATGAGTATTGCTAGGATAATTATCAACAAGAAAGTCACTATTAATAAAACAATTACAGCTATCATTCTAAAAAGAATTGCTTTCAGTGTTTTTTCTGGATATAAATTGCGACACATCCAAATAAAGACTACGGGTAAGCTGATGATCGAAAAATTTGATAATTGTAAAATAAGTGCTTCATTTGATTTAAAAATATATATTAACGGGTAAAGCACAAAGAGTGATAAAAGGGTATAAAAACACATCAAATATGTATTAATAATGATGTGTTCGTAGTAATTGTGGCCCCATTTGCGGAATGCTATCTTGGTGCAAAAAGCATAAAAGGGGATGCTCAATAGAATGAGAAATGTTGAGTAACTTGAAGCAAATGACATGTATTTTGTCATAAATGATTTTGTTACCGCTTCATTTGCGAAGGCATTTGCACTAATTTCTCCAAAACCAATAACTTTAAAACTAATAAATGCCGAGATACCGCTCAAAACAAACAAAAGTAAAATAGGTTTGTAATGGTTTACACGGTTACCGTCAATAAATTCTTTTGCTGTTTTTCCTGGATTTTGAATTATCTTTTTAACAGAGTAGAGAAATCCTTTATTTGTATGTAAAAAAGTATATTGAATTTCATCCCAAATATATTTTTTGTCGATGCGTTTGTATTTTTTTTGACCACAATTTGCACAAAAGTGTGCAGTAATGCTTTGGTTACAGTTGGAGCAGGACATTTCCATATCTTTAATTTATATGTTTCTAGACTTGATTTCAGTTATTATGGTATTGTATATTACAAACAGGGGTAGCAGAGTAATAGCAATCACTAAACAGGGGATAAATAAAACAGGGTTAAATGGTTTGTTTGTGTAAAGACTTATCATTGTTCCTAGAGCCAAAATAAATATAACTCCAAAACCAATAAGCACTCCTTTTAGTGTGTTTTTTCTTTTTATTAGATCTGAATCATTCATTTCTTGTAATGTGCTTTTTTTCATAGATGTTGTTTTATTGAAGTGAAAAATACTATGATTTATTCTATTAGTTGCGATGTATTGTTATTTATACTCTTTTAATTCCTGTGCTAATATATAAATTAATACGAATATGCATGTCAAATTAGTATTGTTATCGTGTAAATCATGTTAAATTTATATGGATTGGATGATTGTATTACGAGAATAATTCACTTTGTACGCTGTAAGTACGAATGTTTATTATTTAATTTCGAGACTTCAATTGTTAAGAGTGTATAGTTTGTAAATGGTGCGTAATTATGCACTGCTTGACAAAAATGAATGTAATTTTTGAACAATCTACTTAGATAAATGTATTGAATAACTCATAAAAAAAAAGTAGAATTTCATAATGAGTTCAATTGAAATAATAATCTTAAGTAGTTGATTATAAGTAAACCATTTCAACGTATCTATACTTTGATAATAGTTGGTTTTAAGCCTGTTTTCTTAATTTCGAAATGGTATAATTTATAGCGCTCTCTTTTTGAACAAGAGCATTTAAATTGGCAAAGCGATTAGTCTTTATGATAATTAAATATGGTTTTAATTCTCTAGCATAGCTTAGTAGAATTACGTTACAAAAAAAAAACGACTTTCTAAATAGTCGTTTTATCTATTACCCAAAGTCGGAATTTAAAAATTTGTTTCGCTCTCTAGTTGTATGTCTTTGATATCGTTTGGATTCATTTTATAGCGGTAAACCCCTTTGTTCCCAATTGCAAATAAGGTATTGTCTCGAATAATTACATCAAAACAATTTTTGTCGATTGAGTGAACCAAAACCGGTTCTACCGGATTTTCGATATTAAATATTTTTATTACATCGTCGCAAACTAATAGGTATTTTGCAGTATAAAAACCAATCCCTTTGGGTTGCATGAGATTTCGACTGTGAATTAATTTGGGGTTTTTAAGATCCTTAGTGTCGTAAACTTGTAAAACGTTGCTGTTATTGCCACAAGTAGTATTTGAGTTCAAGGTTACATAAGAATGTGTACTATTTGCAATAACAGGGTCGCAAGCGGTAAAGTGTCGTACACTTGATAATTTGGTTGGGTTTTCAGGATTGCTAATCGAATAAATAAACATTCCGTTTCTAGATCCAATAAACAAGTTGTCTTCGTAAGAGAACAGCGTTTCGATGTCAAAGCCAATAGGAATATCGTTCACTTTAACGGGTTTTTCGCCATCTATTAACGAAAACACATTTAATTTCATATGGTCTACGCTATATAGATAATTGCCTTTTAAGGCAAAAACAGCAAGGGAACCGCCTTGTCCAGTACTATCGTTTGATGCGCTATCACTGTTAGAACAACTGATTGTAACTATCAAAAGGAAGAAGAATATAATTTTTTTCATGATTATTTTTTTAGATTCCAGTCAATTATAATTTCATTGTCTTTTGTGTAGCCAAATGTCCCGTTTGGTGCTTGCTTTTGCGGAAACACATTTTTATTTCGGTTAGTAATCTTAAAAATTCTTGTGGCGGGATCGAACGTTGCTGTGACTAAATCTACAGCTTGATTAATGTATACAATATTGCCTTTGATAGCTAAATCAGTGGCTCCTGGCGCCTTTATGAAATAGAGTCGTTCAGGTTTACTTGGATTTGCATAATCGTAAACATGAAAACCTTTGTTGACATCATTAATAAACATTAAATCTCCTTTAACGTAAATTTTTCCTGATTTAACAATGGGCTGTGTGTTTTGAAAAACGATCGAAGTTTCTAGGACGCTACGAGTAATAATTACGGGTTGGTATTCTTGTCTCGGAAAGTTAGTGGAATCGGTTGTTGGCCAGCAGGAAACAAACAAAATTGAAACCAGCAATAGAAGTACTGTTTTTTTCATAGTCTAATGTTTCCTTAAAGATAACTAAAGGTTTTTTTGGTTGCGTTACCTTTTGGTTAAATTTAGATTCACAAGGAATTAGCAATCAGAAATCTATTGGTTTAATTCAAAGAGGTTTTCTAAAAAAGCGATTTTTTCTTTTTCTTCCCAAAGTTTGGTGTAAACGAGTAAGTTCAAAAATTCGGTTTTACTGGCGCCAAACAGAAAAATAGTATCTAATTTCTTGTCATTGTATTTCCAAATGATATAACCAAGTGTTGCATTTTCCTTTATTTTCGACACATTAAATTTTTGTTCTTTGTAGTAATCTGAATCCCATTGGTAAAAAAGACTAACCTGTTCAAATGCAGTTGCAGTATTCTTGTAAAAAGGGTAGGCTTTCATTAGATTTCTTGCAACAGCAATGACTACACCGTCATTATTTTTTAAATAGGTCTGCCCTGAATCTGCTGTGGTATTTAATATTTGCCATTTCCCTGGTATTTTTACAGCTTCGGTAGCGGTTTTTACGGTCGTGTAATCATTGCTTTCTTGGCAGAGTGCTTTGTACGGTAAAGCTATAAGCAGTAGAATGATCAGTTGTTTTAAAAGGGGACTGTTTTTTTTAGGTTTCATCGGTGATTTTAAATTGGTTTTTGCTAATGATTAGTGTTCGGCTGAATTTTAATTTTTCAGAAAATTCTATTTTGGCAACTAAAATACAATTTCTTTTCTTCCAAAATTTAAAATGTTTGGTCAAAAAAAATCACATTAACTATGATGTTGCATATACTAGTTATTGCTGTTTATTTTTCGTGAAAATTTCTTTTACGCCTCCTTTAGTTACCACAATTGAATTGTAACTGCCATTTTCGTTAGCTATAAATTCTACTGTTCTATCATTGTCATCTGATCTAAAAAATTTTGTTTTTGATTCAGGGAAAAGTTCAAGTTCCATACTATTGTAATAAAGTTTGGTACCCATTTTTATGATTTCAATTGTGCCAAATTGCCCTTTGTACTGATCATAAATGAATGGGTTTACCTTTATTTTTTTGTGTTTGTAGGGCAATGTAACTTCTTTTTTAAAAACCAGCGCCGAAAGTCCGTAGGCAATGATATGTGAAAGAGATTCATTATTGGAAAGCACAGTGACCAAAACGCGATCTTTTGTAAAGCGGTTAAAGGATGTCATAGCTCCAAAAAAGCCTCCATCATGCGCAATCAGTTCATGACCGTGATTGTAAAATGGATTGATTACAAAACCATATCCCCAATTTTGTGTATTATAAGGTGTGAACATTAGTTTTTTCATTTTTTCGGATAAAAGGGTTGTGCCATAAAGAGCTTTGTCCCAAAGAGCCAAATCTTCAACAGTTGCGTACACACCATCATGACCATAGTTAATGTCCCAATTGATATAAGGGTTACTAACATAGTGATCATTTTCTTTGATATAATTTTTAGCGTTGTTAGGAATCAATGCGTCACTAGTAATTACACCAGTGTTGTACATACCTGCTTTTTCAAATATATTTTTTTGAAGATAGGTGCTGTACTTTTTGCCAGAAACAGATTCTATAATTTTAGCTAACAAATAATAGCCAATATTGCTGTAGGCTGTGTTTGTGCCGGGTTCAAATTCATAGGGCATTTTTTTTATTTCGTTGTAGGCTGAATTAGCAGACATGGTACTTGTTGCAATATTTTTGAAACCCATGGCTAGTCCAGACGAATGGGACAACAGCATGTGTATGGTAACCTGATTTGCTTTGGGGTAGTCAGGTATGAAACGACTTAGCGGATCATTCAGAGATAATTTTCCTTCCTGCACCAGTTGAAGGATTGCCGCTGCAGTAAATTGTTTTGTAACCGATGCCAATTGAAATTTAGTGTCAATCGTATTTTTAATCTTTTGTTCGTAATCAGCAAAACCATAAGCTTTTTTGAAGAGTACAGTATCGTTTTTTGATACTAAAACAGTACCGCTAAACTGATTGATATCATGCTGTGCTTGCATGTATTTTTCAATAACTGTAGCTGTATTTTTTTGACAAAAAAGAACCGTTGGCAAAATTGTGAATAGGAGTACTGCGAGACTTACACTAGTTTGATTTCTATTTTTCATGATCCGTTTTACAGTTGATAAGTACTTTAGTTAATAGTTGGTCCAGAAGAACTATTTCATTTTCAGACAATCCGGCTAGAGCATCTGTTCTATTTTTTTGAATAGTGGGAATGAGTAAAGCAATGGTTTCAATTCCTTTTTGTGTAATTTCAAGATTGAATTTGCGTCTGTCAGTCTCATGAATTTTCCGACTGATGTAGTCCTTTTTCACCATCAAATCAATAATTCTTGTTATAGAAGCATTATCTTTAAAAATCATTTCTGCTACTTCTTTTTGGGAATACTGAGGATTTTTGTGAAGAATTATGAGCACCAAACATTGGTCAACGGTGATATCATGTACAATGGAACTTATTTTTTTTTGAGCCATTTTTCGGTATTCTTTTATTGTTTGCTCTAAGGTGTAAAGTACCGTGCCTGTGGGATTTGTATTTTTCATTTTTTACTATTTGATACAAATATAATTGATATATCAATTAAAAATACATTTTTAATGAAAAGTATTTTTTTTAAATTTTAAAGAGGTTTGCGCCCTTATGTTATTATAATGAGGTGATTGACTGGTTTGAAGAGTGTTATGAAACTACTAGGAATTGTATATTGAAGTAGGCTTTACCAATCGAAAACTTAGCTTTGGAAAACTTGCAAAACATTATTTCGTCTAGTTTAAGTTTTATGCGGCACTTCTTTTTTCGCATCAGGTCCTAAGAACTTGCTTTTTAATAATCGAGTAAGTGTTAACAGGGCCAATAGCGCACAAATAAACGCAAGCGAAAGAGTTAGTTTGGTTTGTTTTACAACATAGAATGATAGCGGTGGTCGTATTTGTAAAGTATGCATTCCGATTAAATGGGACACTCTCAAGTAACAAATAGCTTTGCTCCAACTAATGATGAACCAATTTGAATTATCATTAAATTCACCAGCGCTATGGTTTAATCGTGACCCCATTGCAAAAGCTTCAAATGATAAAATAACGAAAATAAGAATGTCCAATCAAATATTCCAAAATAGTAGTCAGGTAAAGAATATATAAATTTAGGAAATACTAAATTTGAACTTAAATATTTTTTGCTGTTATTAAAAAAATATCACGCTAAAAGCTGTTTGGGAATAAATTAAGCCCATTCCCTATATTTGTCATCCGAGTGATAAGGAATAAATAAAGTAAATCATTACAAATATAACACCAACTTTACATTAATTTTTACACCTTAGTTTATTATAATCTTTGAGGATAGAGATATTATTTTTCATCATTTTTTAATGTTATAATATCATCAATCAATTGCTCCATTTCTAGTTGTAGTGTCCCGTTGTAAATACCTCTAATTCTTTTATTTTTGTCGACTAAAATAAAATGTTCTGTATGCAAAAACTCTGAACTGTCTTTACTAAAACCAATATCTTCTTCGGCAAAATACGATTGACGTGCTAGACTATATATTGTTGCTTTTTTTCCCGTAAGGAAGTGCCAGTTTTTATTAGTAATTCCATAATTCGATTTAAATTTCTTTAATACACTTGGGTTGTCAATCCATGGAGTTACAGAATAGGATAAGAAAACGATGTCTTTATTATCTTGTAAACTATCTGAGACTATTTTTAAATTCTTAGTCATTGCTGGACAAATACTTCCGCAGCTTGTAAAAATAAAATTTGCTACATGAATTTTATTCTTAAAAACATTTTGATTGATTAATATGCTATCTTGATTTAGAAACGAAAAATCAGCAATAGTATGACGTATACTCCTTTTAATTGCTGCTTTGTTTTTTAAAAATATAGGTGTAAAATTAGGCTCATTGTAATAAGGCAACGCAATGGAATTATCTTCCTTCTTAGAACAACTGAAGAGAATTAAACTACTTACTATTAAAAATACTATCCGATACATTTTTACAATTTTTAGTTCCTAATAAACCATATCTCTTACCGTTAATTATAACATAATTTGCTTTAATCTTTCCGTTTTCATAATACAATTGTTGACTACCATTCTCTTGACCATCTTTATAATGAAAATCTTTAAGTAATAATCCATTGCTATTCCATTCTTTAAATTCATTGGTATATTCATCATTAGATACTGAAAATTCAAATTTTCTCTTCCCATTTTCCCACCAACCTTTATGAACACCTTCCTTTTTTCCATCAATATACAACCGTTCTTCTGCTAGTTGTTTGTTAGCGTACCATTTTTTGGTGATGCCTTCTTCTAAACCATTTAAATAGGGTTTAATAAAAGCCGTATCTCCTTGTTTATATAAAGAGTATTGGATTCCAGAAAATTTTTTATTGTTAAAGTAAATAGTATCCTGATGCATTTGAAATAAATAATTTGAAGCATCTTTGTAAACTAATGGAACTTTTTTTAATGGTTTAGAAAAAACAATTTTCTTCTCTTCATTTTTACAAGAAAAGAAGAAAATTAGTGTAAAGAGTACAATTTTTTTCATTATTGCGTAACTGTTCCAGGTGTACCATAAAATCCGTTGCCATTTATGTACGGAGCAGTATTCGAAATATGATAATGATAAATTCCTGAAGGAAAATCAATAGTAACATGAGTGTGACCATGATAAACATCAAGATTAGAAGGGTCTGTATTATTTTCTTCTTTAGGGCCATAAACAGGAAACCCATCTAATAAGAAACCCAATAACCCCCATTTGGTTGCACCAGATTTAACCGTTGTTAAATAATAGGGTTCAACATGGTAATGGTACATACCTGATGCTTGTGGATGCCCCCAAGCTTGGTCAAAACCATTTACTTCTCCACCCAGCGAAACACCTCCAGCAGCATATTGATTAAAAAAAGGAACGCCATCTAGCGCCACACCCATAACACCCATTGGTGTGGCGCTATGGGTTGTTGCAACTTTAGGATTTAAAGGTATTTTTAAGGTAATTGTTTGTGCAGTAATATTATTTGGAGCCCTGATAAATGCGCCACCAGTAAACGATGGATTAGTTGCAGATGGAGTGAAGGCTTCATACAAAGAATTAGTATTAGCCCAATAAGCACTTTTGTGGTTGGGTTGATCACTGGTTTTAATGGTAATAAAAGTACCATCAGAAGTAATACTTGTAGCTCCATATATTTTTGAATAAACAGATGGAATTGCAGTTGATTGCGTAGTGGGTGGAGGCGTATCATCATCTTTAGAACAACTAAAAATGGTTAAGGCAATTGCTAAAATATTTACAGTAAAAAAATGCTTTTTTGATTTCATACTATTTAATTTATTAATTGGACTTTTCTTTTTTGAAATGGTTTAACGATTTCGTAATCAATACTTCAATTCAACACTGCTATTTATTTTCTCGTTATCCAAATATACTACTTTATTAATTATTTGCTGAATAAACATTTTAGCTTTTTTAATTAGCAAAAGATTTTTCATAATATGTTCGATAGCAGATTTACCTTTGCTGTTTTAATGGATATTTGCAATGATTTAAATAAATGCATTCCAAATAAAAAAATCTGAACGGAATTTTTTTATATTATAAAAGTAAAGTCAGTCTGTGAAAAAACTTCCGTTTGCTTGTGAGTAAATATTGCAAATAAAGTCACACAAAAAACAGGAATTATTTGTTATAAATTTAAAGGTTTTTTCGTTAAAACTCCTTTAAAAGTGAGCCGTTTTATGATGCTTTACTTTAATTACCATTTATAAAAAATGCTTAAAGCCAGAGACATTTGCGCTGCAAGTTGGTTTGTTTTGGTTCCGTTGATGAATTTCATACTTAAATGTACAAAAAAACAGCAATGAGTTATACAAATTATTTGAACGATTTTTAACACAATAAAATTAACCGTATAAATAGAGGTTATTAGACAGTTTGACGTTTCGAGGCTTTGCTGGGTTGCGAACTTCATAACCGATTATTTTCTGTTAAAGATAAAAATTCTTGCGAAACGTGAACTAACTACAAAATTAGCAATCTTGCAAAACCGCTGTCAGCGGATAGTTCCTTTATTTATTCAAATATTCTACGTTTAAATAATTCTTTCATTTTTTCAAAATTCTGTTTTGGCTTTTTGCAAATATATATTCTCTGATACAATTCTTCTTCGTTGTCCGTATAAGGATTATAAATGCTTTTCACAAGAGTTATTTCTTCAAAATAAGGATTAAAAAAATCTCCAACTTGATAACTTAATGCAATTATCGTTTTTGGCATTACTTCATTAGGTGACCAACTATAAAAACTTCCGTGATAAGAAAATGTTTTTGGCAAATTATATTCTTTACCTAATAGATTAACTGCTCCTGCTTGACCATAATGTTTTCCCCAAATTAGGCAATTATGTTTTTCCTTTACGGGCAAACTGTCATAAACTTTTTTCAGTTCAGTCATTGTTACTTTCCACTTTTCTTTCGTATAATATTCATCATATTTCACAGCATATTTTCCACCATCAATATCTTTCTTTTCATATTTGTAAATGGATTGCAAATAATGATTGAAAGTATAAACTGTCATTCCGAATGGAATTAATATTGAACCTAAAAACAACAGAATGCTAATAGGAAATATAATCCATTTATGGTTTTGAATTATGTTTTGTTCCCAAAATATTGCTCCAAAAGGTAAGATTGTTAAAATTATTGGGAAAAAATAATATGATTTTCCGTTACTGAATACCAATGAAAAAAACGATAAAATAATTGAAAATCCTAATACTTTATAGAGTTCGGTTTTGTTAGATTTGAACATATAAACTATTGCAGGAAAAATCAAAATAAGCGAAATTGGATTGGTTGCAAGAATCAAATTTTTCAAATTATTTAATCTCGAAAGTTTATCTAATTGCGTTTCGTATAATCTGCTAAACATTTGTAGTGCAGGAAAACTATTTACATATTGCCAATAAATATTTGGAAGAATTACTAAAAAAGCAATTACAACGTGTAATCCGATATTCTGCTTAAATAATCTTTCTCTAGTTCTATTAAAAAAGAATAATGACGATAATCCAAAAATAAAAAATAAAACATCATACTTGAATAAAAAACCAATTACTGAAATAATGGCTAAATAGGTTACATATTTTTTGTTAAGATATTTTGTATAACGAACTAATTGGTAAAAACCCAAAACCCAAAAAAGTTGCCCAAAAACAACAGGTTGAAAAAGTTGTTGCGAACGCCCAAATGCTGGTGCAATAATTATACATAATAAAGTTAAAAATAGTGCTTTGTTTTTTCCGCCTAATTCTAAAGTGATTTTTGCAACATAAATAATTATTAAAATGCTAGATATATGAGAAAATAAATGATGAATATATAAAGAATTAGAATTAAAAAGATTTTGAATATAGGCTAAAACTCCAATTAATGGAGGGAATTCCATATAACCAAATGCCAAATGATTTCCTGTTTCGATATGTAATAATTCATCGCCTTGAAAACCTGAATGATAATCAGCAATTAGATGAAGTGATAATTTTATTACGCAAAAAAATACAATTATTAGTTTATTCTGTTTTGTCATTAGATTCTATTTTTTAGCCTCGCTCGGGCATTTCCGCTAATGTCATTCTGTAAAAAAAAAAAAAAACTAAAATCAACCTCTTGATAAATACATATTTGAGTTTATTCTTTGGTAAGCCTTCGAATATTTTCTAGATTTGAAGAGGTTTTTTCACAGCCTTACGTTTTGCCGCTTGGCGCTGTAGCGGCTGCGTGAACGATTATTTTCTTGCTAAGATAGATTTTCCAGAGGAAAATTGAACGCGATGCTAAAGAAAAAAATAGCTATTGTGCTAAACCGCTGTTAGCAGTTCGCCCAAATTCTATTTTATGTTTTTGTAGTTCATTTAATTTGTTCGTCAATTTTTCTTTTTCGTTGCTTTCATTTGTCCTAAACCGCAAGATCGGGAAATCATACTTTTCCAATATTCTATCTTTCATTTTATCTCTGTCGGCTTGCTTTGTTCCGTCTTTGTGAAATTCAAAGCCATCAACTTCTAATCCGAGAACAGGAAATTTACCAAGTTTATTGTAAATCAAAAAGTCTAAATGTGTCAGTGAGTTTGATGCGTATTTTACTTCTTTTTCGTCTAACCTTGAAAAATCTTTAATTAGTTGTCTAATAGGGAAGTGCAGAAGAACGTCATACTTCGAAAATATGTCTTCCGATAAAACCTGTTTGATTAGTCCAAACATTAAATTCTCACTGTCGAACGCTGAAACATTTCCTGATTTTCTGATGATTTTTGCTCTTTCTTCTTCGTAGCCTTTATACAACAAATCAAAAATTGAGTTTAACTCACTTTGAACAATAGAAAAGTTATTATATTCAATATATTTTATCAGGTCAGAAATATTGTTATCGCTTTCATTGTCATTTCCATTGACAACTAATATCAGTTGTTCAACAGCTCTGGAAACAGCTACATTTAATCGATTTGGATTATCCGTAAATTCTGAAATTTCGTTGTCAACAGTTGAAAGTATGATGACTTCATTTTCTCTGCCTTGAAACTTATCAACTGTGTCAGCTTTTATTGAAGTTCCTTGAAATGTTCTTTGCAATGCGTTTGTTTGATTGCGATATGGCGTAACAATACCTAAATCCACATTTTCAAGTTTTTCTTTTGAGATAATTTCCTGTTTAATAATGTCTATTTGCCGTTGATTCATTCGCTCTCTTGCATGATTTCCTTGTACTGTTTTATAAACAAGAAGAGGTTGGCGTTTGTCTGTGTATTCTGTATGAACAATAAGTTGATTGTCATAAAATTTCTTATTGCAAAATTCTATGATTTTTGGGTGACAACGATAATGTTCTCTCAATAGTGTCTTTGGAACATTGGGGAATAATTCAAGGATAGAAGATAGCAAACTGTGATTTGAATAGCGATAAGGTTTTTGCAGTTTATAAGAATTGAAAACCAAATCTGTTTTCTCTTGCATTTCAGCATCAACCACGTTTGGCAATTGCTTAATGTCACCAACAATTACCGCTCGTTTTGCACAAGACAAAGCAAGTGCACCTGTTGCTAAATCAACTTGTGAAGATTCATCAATAATCACATAATCGTAAGAAATTTTATCAGATAAACTTTGCCTTAATGAGTAAGTTGTACTCATAATAACAGGGTAATCTTTGATAAATTCGTCTGATTTATAACGAAGTTCTGAAATGGTGTATGGTTCTCGTTTTTGTTTATTGTACTTTTTGCACAATTCTGCTTTAAGAAGTTGCATTGACGTTTGTGTGTATTCTTTCATTTTGTTGTCAAATGCAAAATTCCTTAAAGAGGTTTCCAATAATTCTATTCTCTCTGTCAGTTCACTAATTTTAGTTGGATAATACTTTGATTGACAAATGAAAATTATTTCACCGAGTGAATTTGTATAAAATGATTTATCCTTAATTCCATATTTCAGCCTAAAAATGAGCCTTTTGATGAAGCCGACTTCCTTTCTTCTGTTTGTAAATGTTTCAATTATAATCCAAAATTGAAGAATTTTTTCGGCTGTAATATTTCTTTTAAACTCTACTGTTTTCTCTGCATTGTCTTTATATGTTTTTTTGAAATGTTTGTATTCTGTTTCAATGTTTTCAAGTTGAAGTTTTAATAAAGCCAACTCATTTTTCTTGTCAAGATTTTCGGAAAGGTGAGTAACAAGCGTTGTTGCTTTTTCTTTCAAGTTTGCTTTTTCATTGTCAGACAAATTGAATTGCGATAAATCGGGAATTTCTCTTTGAGAATCAATGAAATCTTTTTTGTTTTGAGAGTTTCCAAGAAGTGCCGCTATAAATTCAATGCCGTATTTTTCAAGTTTTTCATAAACATTTTTTGTTGCAGAGTTATTGCTTGAAACAACGGCAACACTTTGCCCATTCAAAACAGCGTTAGCAATGATGTTCAGAATGGTTTGTGTTTTGCCTGTTCCTGGAGGTCCTTCAATTACGCTTAGATTGTTAGAAAATGCAATATTTACTGAATTTCTCTGACTTAGGTTAAAACCAAAAGGAAAAAAATCCGGGTTTGTAGTGCTTACACTTGTTGCAGATAAAGAGCTGTTTAAAAAACCTGCAAGAACACAATCTTTAGTAATTTCAGAAATGCTGTCGTAACTTCTTGCAAGAATATTGCTTCCTTCTTCTGTTTTTAGTCCAACCGTGTCGGCAATTTCTTTTAGGTAATTGAAAACGTTAAATGCTTTGTCGCTGCTAACAGCTGTTCTTACGATTCTTGCTCTCGTTTTGTTATAAAAAAACTCCTTGTTTCCATTTTTGAAAACGATACATATTTTGTCGCCTTTATACGAATATTGAGCAATTCTGTCGGTTTCGTCTTTTTCGTCAATGTATATCAGTTCTCTTTTAAGTGACATTTTCTATGATATTTTTTTACTGATTCCGTGTTTTAGTATGATGTAGTTTATGGGCGACTGCTGACGTCAGTCTGTGAAAAATCTTCGGTTTACTTACAAACAAATATAGCAAAAAAGTCACGTAAAGACAGGATTTTTCGTATTTTTAATAATGCAACATATCCTAGGTATTTCTCGTCAACAACTGCGTTTTATAAGTTTAGAAGATACAATAAGTCCCGATAACCAGGTGCGATTTATAGATGCCTTTGTCGAATCTATAGACCTCTCTAAGCTTGGTTTTTCGGTAAAAACGCTCAAAACTGAAGGTCGCCCAAGTTTTAATAGTAAAGTGTTTCTAAAGATCTATTTATATGGGTATCTCAACGGAGTCAGAAGTGCTCGAGATTTAGAAAAGGAATGTTCGAGAAACATGGAAATACAATGGCTTTTAGAAGCTATTATACCTAATTACCACAGCATATCCGATTTTAGAAAAAACAATCCTATTGCCTTGAAAAAGCTATTCAAACTCTATGTTCTTTTTTTAAAAGATGCCGATTTGATAGGTTGCGAAACCATTGCTATCGATGGTACCAAAAGCCGAGCCCACAATAGCAAGAAAGCCAATTTCAATCAAAAGAAAATCGACAAACATGTAGATTATATTGAAGTAAAAAACCAAGAATACTTAGATGCTTTGGAAGAAAATGACGCCAAAGATAACCCCGCTATAATTCCTGCCTTGCCGGCAGGCAGGCAAAATATCCAACAAAAGTTAGACCACAGCATCCACAAAGAACACTACGATCGAATGCACCAAAAACTGACTCAAAACGCACGCTATGCCAAGCAAATGGTGCGAGTGAGAAGTAAAACCGTAGAACCAGTAATAGGAACATTGGTCAATTTTACCAATATGAAATGCGAAGCATTCACGAACACCATTTAAAATCAATAAAAACTTGTGAGTAATCGCGTAAACACAAGAGGAATCAAGCAAGCCAACAAACACGTTTTAATGGCAGCGTTGACCTATAATCTTAAGAAATACTTGAAGTTTATCACCAAAAAAACAAAAACAAAAGCCGGAGTTGTAAGTGAAATACAAGCAAAAGTACCAACTTCTCTAAAAACAGCTTTCATAGACTTGAAAACCGACTTTTTAAGGCATTGTATTTTTACAAACTACAACCTAAAACCAAAAATAAACCTCGCTTAAATATCCTTAAACGAGGTTGTTTTTTATCCTTATCTTGAAATTTTACTTTTTTAAGAGAGTTGCGCAACAGCTACGTGTGTTGGCGGTAGTTTTTTTAGCATAAAAGCCACCATAAAGTAAAATAATCTAACTTTCCGTTTTTAAAATAAAACAAAAAAGCATCATCCTCAACTTTCCCCAAATAAAATCTAGCCCTAACATTATTCGGATTCTCTAAATTTTCAATTTCTATTTTTGGAAATATTTTTTTAAATTCTTTTAAAGTTGTGTTTTTGTCTAATGTAATATTATGACTAATTATTTTAAAAGAATTATTTTTTGCAAATGCCATATCAAATAATACGATATGATTATTTGTAGTAAATTTTATATTTTTATCATATATGGTCGTGATTTCACCATTAAATCTATCAAACGTACCCTTTTCTTTATTTTCAACACCATAAGTTTTCACCATCCATTCTTTGTCTAGCCATTCAAATGGACTTCCACATTCCCAAAGTGTTGTTTTTAGCGAATCATTTTTCTTATATATAGCATCAAATTCATTTTTTAATAAAATTACTTTATGTCCATTAATTAATGAATTTTTAATTTCAATAAATTTCGAGTTGTAAATAGAATTGTTATTTAGTTTTTCCTTTTTTTCAATTATTGTATCTTTTCCTTGTTGATTGGTTTTTGGGAAATTATCATTTGTTTGTACGCTAACATTTTCATTTTTCTTCTGTTCATTTTTTTCATTTTTGCAACTTATAATTGTTGCTAGTGTTAAAATGAATAGTGTTGAAATTATATTTTTTATCATTTTAAATTTTGTTTCAAGTTCTGTTCTGTAAAATTACCGCCAACGTCCCGCTAGTAGGCGATGGTCGGGCTAAATAAAGCAATTATTTTCGGATAATCACTAATTTCCCAAACACAAAACCATTTTTCCATTAAGCCTAATGCCCGACTATTGCTTACTAGCTGTTGTGCGATCGCTTTTATTTTTTAAATTCGATATATTTTTTTCCGCAATCATTTAATTTCACATAGTAATTCATTGCATTTCCAGAATTTTGGATTGTAATTTCATTTTCATTAAAAAGTCCATCAATTTCATTTGGTAACTCTAATTCTTTTTCTTCATAATTTTCATCATCTTGATTAGAAACGTCGCCACGATATTCAGACCATTTAATTCCTTCTAGAACTATATAAATTTCATTTTCCTCAATATTTCTTGAAAAACTAACTTTACCATTTAAGTTTCGGGATTCAGATTTATAATTATAATAATATTCCCCATTCTTTTTGGTTATTTTTATTGTTAAATTACAAGTTTCTATTTCATTTTCATTGATTTTAGTTTTGTAAATACCTTCTATACTTTTAGGTAAATCGACTATTTTGTATTCCGTTTCTTGTAAATCTATTTTTAAATTTTTGTTTGTTTTAGAATTTATCCAATTGCCAAAAATATTTTTGCCTTTAGTTTCGATATTAATTTGAGCAACTTTATTATCGAAAAAATCAAACTCATCGAGAACCATTTTATTGTTTAATAATTTTCCTTTCAGTTTTATGTCAATTCCTTTTTCCTGATAAAAATAGAACCCTTTTATTATTCCGTTAATGCTTTTCAGATGAAAAACAACATTTATCTTTTTGTTTATTGTTCCGGTATAATTTTTTTCGAAATCTTTAGTTAGATCATTTATGGAATCAAATAATTCTATATTTTCAGTTACGTTATTTTCGATTTTATCTTTCGATTTTGAATTACAAGATAAATTCAAAATAATTATTGAGAAAAGTATAAATTTTATTTTCATATTTCTTTCTGTTTTCTGTCGTGTGAAAGTGTCGCACAACGTTCTGGCACTACAGCGGGTTTGGGACTAAATTAAGCCCTATTTTCGGATTTGCCAAATCATCCCAAATACAAAACCAACTTCCCATTGAGCCAATTGCCCAAATCCGTTGTAGTATCTATGTAAAAGCATAACTTAGAGTTACTAAAAACGAAGATTATGCAATTACAAGATGCCTTAACTATTCCAAAGATATTCATTGGTTTAGATATTCACAAAAAAAGCTGGAGCGTTTCCATTCAAACGGATTTGTTTTTTCACAGAACGTTTTCAATGCCTTCTGTTGCCGAGGATTTATACCAATATGTGGAGCGAACATTTCCAAATCACGAAGTAGCTTTAGTTTACGAAGCAGGATGTTGCGGATTTTCTGCAGCGCGCTATTTTTTAAAATTAGGTT
>NZ_VLKO01000014.1 GCF_007830355.1 Flavobacterium tiangeerense
CAATCTCTAAAAACTACTTGTCCAGTATCTTCGTTGAGCCATCTTCGGCGTGTGATATGCAGATAAACTTGATGACCTCGAATGGGAAAGTCTTGAACTGTTATCTGGTCAAAAAAACCTTTTGAGCTTAATTTACTCTCCCGATATTCTTTAGGAATAGAATTGATTTCTTTTAAGTATAGATGAAGTATTTCTTGGTCTTTTTCATAAGAAGTTAACTCAAAATAATCCACAATAATCTCTGGTAACAACAACTTGATAAGTTCTTTAAAAGAATCCTGCATTTCTGTATTTTTTAAAATACAAATAACCGGTTTTTAATATTTCCCCACAACTTTCAGACTTGATCCGTTACTTGTTGTAGACTTTTAAAAGAGTTTTTCTAAATACAAAAGTTATAGAGCTAGATTTAGTGTAATTCTTGTTTTAGTGAGTATTTGTTATAATAGCAATAAGTAGGCATGTTATTGATAAAAAACAAGTTATTGTAATTTAATTTCTTTTTTGTGTCGTTAATTTTATTTATTTTTGTGTCGACATGAAACAACTATCAAATAAATACCACCTTTCGTTTGTGTTGACTTTTGCTTTTGTAATTTTTGCAAAAGCACAACCGCCACCACCACCTCCGCCAGGTGCGCCGCCACCTGTATTTCCAATTGATGACTGTGTTTTTGTGGTTATGATATTAGCTGTTTTTTTAGGGATTTATCTCATTATTTATAACACAAAAAAACCTTTAGGAAGCTAAAGGTTTTTTTTGTGGGTGTTATTTTGTGCTGTGAAGCCGGGATACGTATTTACCAATAACATCAAATTCTAAATTTACTTTAGTTCCAACTGTAAAAGTGTTGAAGTTGGTATGCTCATAAGTATATGGGATAATAGCGACGCTAAATCTATCTTTTTGTGAATCTACTACGGTTAAACTAACGCCGTTTACAGTAATAGATCCTTTTTCGATTGTTATATTATTCAAATTACTGTCGTATTCAAACGTGTATTTCCAGCTCCCGTTCGTTTCATCGGCTTGAATGCAAGTACCTACTTGGTCAACATGTCCTTGTACAATATGTCCGTCAAGCCTATCACCAAGCTTCATAGCGCGTTCCAGGTTTACAATATCATTTGCACTCCAGTGAGATAGGTTGGTTTTTTGTAAAGTTTCATCTATGGCAGTCACTGTGTAGCGGTCATCTTGTATGGATACTACTGTCAGGCATACTCCGTTATGTGCTACGCTTTGGTCTATTTTAAGTTCATTTGTTATAGAAGAGCTGATGGTAATATGCACATTAGAATTCTCTTTTCGTATATCTTGGATAGTACCAAGTGTTTCTATAATTCCTGTAAACATTTCTTGTTTTATTTTACTAAATTTGCAGTTCAAAATTAGCAATAAATAACGGTAGTCATGGTGAAAAATGCAGAAAATATAATTGTAGGGATTTCTATAGGAGATTTAAACGGTATTGGAAGCGAGGTAGTTTTGAAAACATTTGAGGATTCTCGAATGTTAGAAATGTGTACTCCAGTTATTTTTGCAAATGTAAAAATGTTAACTTTTATTAAAAAAACATTTCAATCTACATCATTGTTGCACGGAATAGACGAGTTAGACCAACTTGTTCATGGTAAAGTTAATGTTTTAAATGTTTGGAAGGAAGGAGTAGAGTTAAATCTTGGCAAATCTGATGTTAAAGCAGGAGAGTATGCAATTAAGTCTTTTGTAGCAGCCACAACAGCGCTAAAGGAAGGTGGAATTGATGTGTTAGTAACTGCTCCTATTAACAAATCTAATATACAATCGGAAGAGTTTGCATTTCCGGGACATACAGATTATTTGGATCAAGAATTAGAGGGAAATGCATTGATGTTGATGGTTCAAGATAATTTGAGAGTAGGTTTGCTTACAGATCATATTCCTTTAAGTGAAGTTGCATCGCATCTTACTGAGGAGTTAATTGTTAGAAAGATAGAAACAATCAAGCAATCTTTAATTCAAGATTTTAGTATAAATAAGCCGAAAATTGCTGTGTTGGGACTAAATCCTCACTGTGGCGATGGCGGAGTGATAGGGAATGAGGAAAATTTAGTTTTGAAACCGGTTTTAAAAAAAATATTTGATAAAGGAACACTTGTTTTTGGGCCTTTTTCAGCAGATGGTTTTTTTGGAAGTAATCAATACGAAAAATACGACGCTATAATAGCAACCTATCATGATCAAGGATTGATACCTTTTAAAACATTGTCTTTTGGCAAAGGAGTAAATTATACAGCAGGTTTAAATAAAATTAGAACTTCGCCAGATCACGGGACGGCTTATGAAATCGCGGGTAAAGGTATTGCTGATTTCAATTCATTTAAAGAGGCGGTTTATTTAGCTATTGATGTGTTTCATTCTAGAAATCAATATGCCGAAATCAGTAAAAAACCGCTTAGAATAAAAGAAAAACAGTTGTGAACAAAAAAAAGTGAATAAGATTATTAGATTTGCAATAAATTTATATCTTTGCACTCCCGAAGTTTAGGGTCAAATTGTGGTTAAAATGAAGAACACGAAAGAATATTTGATACCTTTTATAGGTTTGAAGCTAGGGAAACATAATTTTGAATATCAAATTGATAATAAGTTCTTTGAAATCTTTGATTACAATGAATATCAAGATTCAAATATCAAAGTAAATGTAGTTTTAGATAAAAAAAGTACATTTCTAGAATTAAGTTTTAAACACAAAGGATATGTAAATGTTCCTTGTGACTTGACCAGTGAAGATTTTAACTTAACTGTAAAAGGAAAAATGAAACTTATAGTTCGTTTTGGTGAAGAATTTAACAATGATAATGAGGAGTTATTAATACTTCCTCACGGAGAGTTTGAGATAGATATAGCACAATATATTTATGAAATGATTGTGTTGTCAGTTCCTTTAAGACGGGTTCATCCTGGCGTAAAAGACGGTACTTTGCAAACAGAAGCTTTGCAAAAACTAAGTGAACTTGCTGTAAGCGAAGAGAAAGAAGAAATTAAAGAAGAAGAAAATATTGACCCGCGATGGGACAAATTAAAGCAACTATTAACGGATAAATAATATAGTAAAATGGCACATCCTAAGAGAAAAATCTCCAAAACAAGAAGAGATAAGAGAAGAACACATTATAAAGCTACTGTAGCACAAATTGCAACTTGTCCTATCACAGGAGAAGCGCACTTATACCACAGAGCATACTGGCACGAAGGTAAAATGTATTACAGAGGGCAAGTTGTTATAGATAAATCTGTAGCTGTTGCTTAATACATTACGGTAAATGATATTCGAACTCTCACATCGTGAGAGTTTTTTTTGTTGATTATAATTAGAGCTAATTATAAAGCAACACATTCAGAAAAAAAATGAAAATTTTTTTGTAATTTTCACGTCTTTTAAAAAATTTTCAAATGGAAACATTTGACTTGAAATAAATGCAACAATGAATACAATCACAGCCGCAATAACCGCTGTTGGTGCCTACGTACCTGATTTTGTACTTTCGAACAAAGTATTAGAAACAATGGTTGATACCAATGACGAATGGATTACTTCACGTACAGGAATTAAAGAGAGAAGAATACTTAAGGATACAGATAAAGGAACCTCTTTTTTAGCTATAAAAGCTGCTCAAGATTTGATAGCAAAAGCTAATATTGATCCTCTTGAAATTGATATGGTGATATTGGCCTCAGCTACACCAGATATGCCTGTAGCTTCAACTGGAGTTTTTGTAGCCACACAAATAGGTGCTACAAATGCATTTGCATATGACTTGCAAGCTGCATGTTCTAGTTTTTTATATGGTATGTCAACCGCATCAGCTTACATAGCCTCAGGAAAATATAAAAAAGTACTGTTAATAGGTGCTGATAAAATGTCCTCAATTGTAGATTATACAGATAGAGCTACTTGTATCATTTTTGGTGATGGTGCAGGAGCCGTATTGTTTGAGCCTAACTATGAAGGATTAGGTTTGCAAGACGAATATTTGCGTAGCGATGGAGTAGGGAGAGATTTTTTAAAGATAGATGCAGGAGGATCACTTAATCCTACATCATATGAAACCGTTAGAGACAATAAGCACAGTATTGTGCAGGATGGTAAAACTGTTTTTAAATACGCAGTAACTAACATGGCCGATGCTAGTGAATTGATACTAAAAAGAAATAATTTGACCAATACTGATGTTGATTGGTTGGTTCCTCATCAAGCAAATAAACGTATTATTGACGCTACAGCAAGCAGAATGGAGCTTGAAGACTCTAAAGTACTTGTAAATATTGAGAAATATGGCAATACCACGTCAGCTACTTTACCTTTAGTTTTATATGACTTTGAGCACTTGTTAAAAAAAGGGGACAACATAATTTTAGCAGCATTTGGTGGTGGATTCACTTGGGGATCTATTTATTTAAAATGGGCTTACGATAAAAAATAAATTTAAACTAAAAACAAATAATCATGGATTTAAAAGAAATTCAAAATCTAATCAAGTTTGTAGCAAATTCAGGTGTTGCAGAAGTTAAATTAGAAATGGATGATGTGAAAATTACCATTAGAACCACTTTAGAAGGAAATGTAACTGAGACTACATACGTGCAACAAATGCCAGCACAGGCTGCAATTCCTCAGGCAGTAGCGCCTCAGCAAATTGCTCCAGTTGCAGCAACTCCAGAAGCACCAGCTGTAGAAAACGCGCATTATATTACTATTAAGTCACCAATTATTGGAACTTTTTATAGAAAACCATCACCAGACAAACCAATGTTTGTTGAAGTAGGTAAATCAATTGGAAAAGGTGATGTTTTATGTGTAATTGAAGCCATGAAATTATTTAACGAAATTGAGTCTGAAGTTTCAGGTAAGATTGTTAAAATATTGGTAGATGATATGTCGCCAGTTGAGTTTGATCAACCGTTATTTTTAGTTGATCCATCATAAAGAAATTTTAAATTATAAAATTATTTTTGATATCGAATATTTCGAAAATCAATAGGACTTAGATTTAAAATTTACATTTAAAATTTCAAATAAGATGTTTAAAAAAATATTAATTGCAAATAGAGGTGAGATTGCGTTGCGCGTTATTAGAACGTGTAAAGAAATGGGCATAAAAACAGTTGCAGTATACTCTACTGCTGATGCTGATAGTTTGCACGTGAAATTTGCTGACGAAGCGGTTTGCATAGGACCTCCTCCAAGTAATTTATCTTACTTAAAAATGTCAAATATTATTGCAGCTGCCGAAATTACAAACGCAGATGCAATCCATCCAGGGTATGGTTTTTTATCTGAAAATTCAAAATTTTCAAAGATATGCCAAGAACATGGTATAAAATTCATTGGGGCTTCTCCAGAAATGATTGATAGAATGGGAGACAAAGCCTCTGCTAAGTCGACTATGATTGAAGCAGGTGTTCCATGTGTTCCAGGTTCTGTTGGGATTTTAGAATCTTACGAACAAGCGTTACAATTAGCAAGAGAGTTCGGATTTCCAGTTATGTTAAAAGCTACTGCTGGAGGTGGAGGAAAAGGAATGCGTGCCGTTTGGAAAGAAGAAGATTTATTGAAAGCATGGGAAAGTGCTCGTCAAGAATCGGCTGCGGCTTTTGGTAATGACGGAATGTATCTTGAAAAATTAATCGAGGAACCACGTCACATCGAAATTCAAGTTGTGGGTGATGCTTACGGTAAAGCCTGTCACTTATCTGAAAGAGATTGTTCTGTACAAAGACGTCATCAAAAACTTACTGAAGAAACTCCTTCGCCTTTCATGACTGACGAGTTGCGTCAAGCTATGGGTGCAGCAGCAGTAAAAGCTGCTGAGTTTATTAAGTATGAAGGTGCTGGTACAGTTGAATTCTTAGTAGATAAGCACCGTAACTTCTACTTTATGGAAATGAATACGCGTATTCAAGTAGAACATCCTATTACTGAACAAGTAATTGACTATGACTTAATACGAGAGCAAATCCTTGTTGCTGCAGGTGTGCCTATTTCAGGTAAAAACTATTTACCACAATTACACGCTATTGAGTGTCGTATTAATGCAGAAGATCCTTATAATGATTTTCGCCCTTCACCAGGAAAAATTACTACGTTGCACATGCCAGGCGGACATGGAGTTCGCTTAGATACACACGTGTATTCAGGTTATACAATTCCACCAAATTACGATTCAATGATTGCAAAACTGATTACTACTGCTCAATCTCGTGAAGAAGCAATTAGTAAAATGAGAAGAGCTTTAGACGAATTTGTTATAGAAGGAATCAAAACGACAATTCCATTCCACAGACAATTAATGGATGATCCACGTTACATTGTGGGTGATTATACCACCGCTTTTATGGATACTTTTAAAATGAACGATCCGGAATAAACACTTGTTTGTTGAACAATATAAAAATCCCGTCAAATATTTTTTTGACGGGATTTTTTTTGATACTACTGTTACTATACTATTTAGACTTATAAAAGGAACTAAAGAAGTGGAATGCATTTTTTTATACCATACAAATTATTTAGTTCGGCTACTCTCATGATTTTTTAAAAAGAACCTTCCATCAGTGTAAGGTTCTTTTTGGTTATGGATTCAAATAAATTTAACCAACTGTGTATTTATTACACAGTTTTACATTATTTTTTCTCGTTTTACACAGTACAGACTTAAATGTAAAATTTGTAACTAGTTTAAAAATAGTTAATTATGATAATGGATAGTTGTGTTTTAAAATTGGTATGATTATTCTATTATCATTAGTATTAAAACTAATTATATAATCTTAAATATTACATCACATGAAAAAGTTAATCGTATCAGCAGCAATTGTCTTGGGGAGTTTTTCAACTTTTGCAACACCAGTTCTAAACGCAAATAAAGAATTGCAAACAGTAAATGTGCAAGAGGAATACACAGAAGTTAAATTAGAAGAAGTTCCTACAGCTGTAAAAGAAGCATTAAAAAAAGCATATCCTGAAGCAGTTTTAGATAAGGCTTATGTTAATCCTAAAAAAGAGTATAAACTAGACATTACTATTGGGGACAAAAAAGGAAGTCTTTTTGCAGATGAATCAGGAAAATGGATTCAAAAATAAAGAGTATACATAAACATTAAAAATTAAATATCATGAAAAAGTTAATAGTATCAGCAGCAATTGTTTTGGGGAGTTTTTCAACTTTTGCAACACCAGTTCTAAATGCTAAAAAAGTATTGCAAACAGTAAATATGCAAGAGGAATACACAGAAATTAAACTAGAAGAAGTTCCTGCAGCCATAACAGAAGCATTAAAAAAAGCATATCCTGACGCAGTTTTAGATAAGGCCTATGTAAATGCTAATAAAGAGTACAAATTAGACATTACACAAGGAGACAAAAAAGGAAATTTATTTGCCGACGCAAACGGGAAATGGATTCAAAAGTAGTCTTTTGTGATGTATCGAAAATTACAGTTGGAGACCAGAACGCTACTGTATATGCGGATGTTAATGGCAACTGGATCAATAAATAATTAGGTAATTTTTATTTTTAAAAAAGAGAGATTGTTTTTAACAGTCTCTCTTTTTTTTGAAATAATTAGGACAATACTATTTAAATAACTTTAATTTAGCAGTAAAGTTTAAAACACAATGGCTAAAATTTTGTTGATAGAGGATGATGTGCCTTTTTGTAAGTTAGTAGAAAAATTTCTAGTTAAAAAATCTTTTGAAGTAGTTACTGCATTTTCAGCTGCTGAAGCGAGGATTATATTGAAAACTAATGAATTTGACCTCGTAATCACAGATGTCAGACTACCAGATTTTGATGGAGTTTTACTTATGTCTGAAATAAAAGCAATCTTTCCTGACGTTCCCGTATTACTAATGACTGGATATGCCGATGTGAGTACGGCAGTTAAAGCAATAAAAAATGGCGCAGCAGATTATATTTCGAAACCTTTTAATCCAGAGGAAGTTCTGTTAGTAATTGCAAATGCATTGCGACAAGATGAAAATGTACTACCTACTACAACCGAAAAAATCCCTAAAAAAGTAAAACAACTTGTAGAGAAATCTAGTAATACTTTTGTAAAAGGCATTTCAACAGCTTCATTAAAGCTTGCAGAGTACATACAATTAGTAAGTCCCACTACGATGTCAGTATTGATTATTGGCGAAAGCGGAACTGGAAAAGAGGTGATCGCTAAAAGTATTCATGAAAATAGTGCCCGCAAAAACACCAATTTCATTGCTGTTGATTGTGGATCTATTCCAAAAGAGTTAGCAGCTAGTGAATTTTTTGGTCATGTAAAAGGTTCTTTTACAGGAGCTATTCATGATAAAATAGGTTTTTTTGAAGCTGCAAATAATGGAACCATTTTTTTAGACGAAATAGGAAATCTATCCTATGAAAATCAAATACAGCTTTTACGAGCTTTACAAGAAAGAAAAATAAAACCTGTAGGAAGCAATAAAGAAATTGCTGTGGATATCCGAATTATTACTGCTACCAATGAAGACTTGAGGGAAGCGGTTAAGAAAGGAGATTTCCGAGAAGATTTGTACCATAGAATCAATGAGTTTTCTATTCATTCTCCTTCTTTAGTAGAACGAAATGAAGATTTGATGTTGTTTGCAGACTTTTTTCTAGAAAAAGCAAATCAAGAACTACAAAAAAATGTCATTGGATTTTCCCCAGAGGTCTTATGTATTTTTCAAAATTACAGATGGCCAGGAAATCTAAGAGAATTACAAAATTGCATTAAGCGCGCTACGCTTTTAACAGCGGGAGATTTTGTAGAGAAAGAAGCATTACCAGCTGAATTTTTTCAAAGTACAGGCAAGCTAAGTGATGAATTTTCGTTATCCGAAAACGAAAAGGAAGCTATTCTAGAAGCCTTGTCCAGAACAAATAATAATAAAACAGAAGCGGCTAAATTGCTAAAAATCAATAGAAAAACATTGTATAATAAATTAAAGCTATACGATATCAGTTAATGCAGTTCCTTGTTTAAAAGTGCAAAAAGTACCGGTATTTTATCTTTTAAATCCAGTACCAAAGCATGAAATTCTTCACTAGAAGTGTCTTTGTTTTCCAATTGGTCTAAAATATTACTAATGTGACCTGCTTTGATTTGCTTAAACATTGGATTCATTTTATGAGCAAGTTCGTTAGTCTCAATACGGTTGTTTTTGTGTACTGCTTGTTCTAATAAGGTCATATCTTCAAAGGTTCCAGACATGAAAGATTGCAAAATATCATTTAGAGCTTGAGTATCATTGGGTAAAAAAGCTTTCAGTTCTTTTAATGAATACAGTTTCTCAGGAGTTTTTATTTTTTTATTTTTTACTTTTTGGTTGGGAATTTCGCTGTTATTATAAATTGCATGTATGGTATTAAGCAATACTTTTGGGGAATACGGTTTTCTTACCACTGTAATAAATCCAGCTTCTGTATAGTCGGCTAGACTCAAATCATTTCTACCGGTAACGGCAATAATAGGTTGCTTATCATAATTAGTTTTTGGGGCATTCTGTAATTCTTTGATAAACAAAAATCCATCCATAACAGGCATTTGAATGTCGGTTATAATTAGGTCAAATGCTTGGTTTGCAATCCAGTTCAGTGCCTCAGTTGCCTTGCCAAAAGGATGTACGTCAAAGTTATGTTGTTGCAGTACGTCGGTTGTTAATTGCAATAAGTTATGATCGTCATCAATAAGTACCGCAATTCGTTTGCTTTGCAATTCGTTTGCTGTAAAAGATAAATGATCTAGCGTTGTCGTGTCATATTGCAACGGAATTTGAATTTCGAAGATACTTCCTTTACCTAATTCACTTTTTAAGTTTAAATCACCACCTAAAATACTAGCCATTTTTTTAGAGATGGTTAGGCCAAGGCCGGTTCCGCCATATTTTTTTTCAATTTGATCGTCTGCTTGTGTAAATTCTTCAAAAATTAATTTTTGATTTTTTGTCGCTATTCCTATTCCTGAATCCTCGATTAGGATTGTAATTATTTTGGAATTTCTGTTTGCTTTTGCGGTAATTTTAATAAAACCTTTTTCAGTAAACTTGAAAGCATTCCCTACGATGTTTGATATTATTTGTCGCAATCTAAAAGGGTCTCCAATTATTCTTTGTTCTAAATCCGAATCAATATCCAGTAGCAATTCTATTTTTTTATGAGCGTAAACGGCTTGTATGCTGGTACTGATTTCTTTTATACTTTCAGGCAGTGAAAAAGGGATTTTCTCAATAGTAATTTTTCCAGCTTCAATTTGAGTGAAATCCAGCAAGTCTTGAACTAGTTTAGAAATATAGTCAGATGATCCCTTTATGTTTTTGGTAAAATGTAATTGTTTCGAGCTTAAGTCTGAGTTTCCTAATAATTCTGTATAGCCTACAATGGTGCTCAATGGGGTTTTTAAGTCGTGACTCACTGTAGAAATCAGTTGTTCTCTGCTGCTAATTAGTTTTTTTGCCTTGAGATTAGCAGTTTCTAATTGTTTTTTATAGGACTGTGTTTTTGAAAAATCATTCAAAATAAGAATTAAAAATAAGAGTGTCAATACCAGCCCAATAATAGCTGCACTCGTGACTATTTGATTGGTTTTTTGTAATGATTTTTCTCTTTCGGTAAAGTTTTTCGCTGTTTTCGCAATAATTTCTCTTTCAATTGTTTCAAGTACTTTGCGCAATTGTTCAGAAATAGAAAGTCCGTTTTGAAGTAGTTTATTTTCCTCTAGGATCAGTAAATTTTTTTTATTTGCGGTCTCCGTTTTTACTTGATTTAAAAGCATTTTTGAAGTACTAATAATAGAGTCTGATTCTTTTTTGCTTAAAGTGTTGCTACTATCATCAGGGATATTTTGGTTTAAATAAGCAACATATTTTTTTAAAACATTGCGCTGATAATCTGCCATTTCCGCTGGATTTTTTACAAAATCTTCTAATTGTAGCTTCCGCATGGAAGATTCCATTTTTGTCAAGTCGGTTATGGCACTGCTAACAGCGGTTTCATCTTCGGTTTTATTTTTTATGGCTTTTAACTGTAGAATGTTTTGGGTTTTTTTAGACAACAAAATCTGAACACTATTCAGCAATTGTACTTGGTCTGGCGTAGACACAGCAGTTTTCAAGGAGTCAATTGCAATGGTCAAGGATCTGGTTTTAGCTACGTACTGCTTAAAATCAGTTTCTGAATCAGACTGAATGGCTATTCGAGCCAAACTTTCTGTTTTGTATAAGTCAGATAATACAGTACTAACTTTTAATACAGCATCATTTTTATCAGAAATACTTTTTTCAGGTCGAGTGAAACTTTTATTTTCGGAGTATAAAAACCACCCAACACTACCAAAGAGGAGTACTAACAGAAGGTAGCCTAGAAAAACTTTTACAGGGATGTAGCTTTTTTTTTGATCCATTTTCAAAGTTAAAAATTGCAAGATACATTATAGTTAAGATAATCAAAATATTCAAAATCGTAACTAAAAAAAAACCTCACTGGGAGGTGAGGTTTTTACTTGTACTATTATTTATAGAGTTTCTTTAAGCCATTTGAAAAATTCAGTTTGCCAAACTAAAGCGTTTTGAGGTTTTAAAACCCAGTGGTTTTCTTCGGGGAAATAGACAAACCTACTTTTTAAACCGCGTAGTTGAGCCGCCTGGAAAGCTTCTTGTCCTTGTCCTATTGGTACACGAAAGTCTTTTCCACCTTGAATGATTAAAATAGGTTTGTTCCATTTTTCTACTAAATTCATCGGGTTGAATGTGGTGTATGTTTTTTGAGCAGTGGCATTGTTTTTTTCCCAATACGCTCCACCAAAATCCCAATTGCTAAAGAAAACTTCTTCTGTTGTCCCAAACATGCTTTGAGTATTGTATACGCCATCATGGGCAATAAATGTTTTGAAACGGTTGTTGTGAATTCCTGCCAAATAAAAAACAGAATACCCACCATAGCTCGCTCCCACACATCCTAATCTAGTTTTGTCTACGTAATTTTCTTTGGCCACAGCATCAATTGCTGATAGGTAATCATCCATAACCTGTCCGCCCCAGTCCTTACTGATTTCCTCATTCCAAGCCACTCCATGACCCGGCATGCCACGACGATTAGGAGCTACCACGATATATCCATTAGCCGCCATTAATTGTAAATTCCATCTGTAGGAATAAAATTGAGTCAATGCAGATTGTGGTCCGCCTTGGCAATACAAGAGTGTCGGGTATTTTTTTGAAGCGTCAAAATTAGGAGGAAGTACCACCCAAACTAACATTTTTTTACCATCTGTAGTGTTTACATATCGTTTCTCTGTTTTGCTTAGCGCCAAAGTGGAGTACGTAGCTGTATTAACATTCGATAGTTGTTTCCACGTGTTTTTACTCAAATTATAAGAATATATTTCTGAAGCATGATTCATATCGGTGCGTGTCACGAGAATGTTTTTACTGGTTAAACCAATAAGATCATTCACATCGAAATCACCTTCAGTTAGTTGACGAACTGTTATGGCAATGCGTGTTGCGCCAGGAAAATTCACTTCAAAAAGCTGTTTTGTCCCATCAATTGGGGCTACAAAATAAACTTTCTTTCCATCAGCACTCCACATGTAATGATCCACTGTGCCATCCCAATTTGCGGTAAGGTTTATTTTTATTCCTTTAAAGAGAACAATGATGTCATTTTTGTCCGCTTCATAGCCATCGCGTTTCATTTGTAGCCATGTTAAATTTCCGCTTGGTGAGAACTGTGGAGTAGTGTCATAACCTTGGTTTTCTTCGGTTATGTTTGTAGTTTTTTTTGACTCTAGATTGTACTCAAAGATATTGGTGTTGGTAGAAATAGCATATTCAGTCCCCGCTTTTTTCTTGCACACGTAATAAATATTTTTGCTGTCAGGCGACCAAATATAATCTTCGTCACCACCAAAAGGTTTTTGTGGACTATCAAAGTTTTCTCCTTCTTGGATGTCAATTCCTAGCGTTCCATCCTTATTTTCTTTAAAAAAAACATGGTTGTATTTGCCTTCATTCCAAGTGTCCCAATGGCGGTAATTCAATCCATCGTAGATTTGTACCTCTGATTTTTGAAGTTCTGGATAAAAATCTTTTCCGTGCACTTTTTCAACTTTTACCTCTTCGTGATACATTACGTATTTCCCATCTGGCGAAATATTTTTGTCTTTCAGAATGTCTTTTGTGTCTTTAATTTCAGTAGGATTTCCACCCTGTAAGGGAAGCGCATACATTTTTGATTCCGATTTATTGTCTAAAACAGAAGGGGTGCTTACTTTGTAAATCACATTTTTGCCATCTAAGGAGATTCCTAGAGGGGTTACTCGACCTAGTTTCCAGAGTAATTCTGGAGTCATTGTATTTTGTGCCATTGTATTTAAACTGATCATTACTAAGGATATAAAAAGTGTTTTTTTCATGAGTAAAATTGCTTTTTTAGGATGTTAAAAATAGCTCTTTTTTTCCGATTTTAGTCTTGTTGAGTAGTGTTTTTTAGCCCCGATAGAAGTGAAAATCCTTTCTAGTTCTCTACTTGTTTCAGGATTCGGAAACAAGTAGAGGACTAGAAAGATTGAAACGGATAGCGGGATTAGCTCCAAAAAAGTATTATTTTTATAAAAAATTTCGAAATGGACTTGAGTTATTGGGAATTAAAAAATTGGTTTACCAATGTAGATTATACCATTGTAGGCAGCGGAATAGTGGGCTTGCATGCGGGCTTACGCTTGCGCGAAAAGTTTCCAGACAGCAAGATATTAGTTTTAGAAAAAGGGGTTTTGCCACAGGGAGCAAGCACTAAGAATGCTGGTTTTGCTTGTTTTGGTAGCCTTTCGGAGATTATAGACGATTTAAGAACACATACAGAGGAAGAAGTTGTTCAATTGATACAGAAAAGATGGCAAGGACTTCAATTATTGAGAAACAAACTTGGGGATGCTACCATTGATTTTAATCCTCATGGTGGTTATGAGCTTTTTCTAGAAGGAGACCAAGATGTTTTTCAGGACTGTTTGGGGAAACTTCCTTTTATCAATGAAATTTTAAAGCCTTTGTTTAAATCGGATGTTTTTGCAAAAGAAATAGATCGTTTTGGATTCAAAGGAATACATGAATACCTTATTTTTAATCCTTTTGAGGCACAAATTGATACCGGAAAAATGATGCATGCTTTGCTCAAAGAGGCAATAGCAAAGAACATTTTAATCCTTAACACACAAACGGTTACCGATTTTCATGACGCTGGAAACCAGGTTACTGTAGCTTTAGGATCGTTTAGTTTTAGTACTAAGAAATTGTTTTTTGCTACTAATGGTTTTGCTCAAAAATTAACGCAAAATGCGGTACAACCAGCAAGAGCTCAGGTTGTAATTACAGAGCCGATAGCTGATTTAGATATTAGGGGTACTTTTCATTTAGACCGAGGTTATTATTATTTTAGGAATATTGACAATAGGATTTTATTAGGTGGTGGCAGAAATCTAGATTTTGCAACAGAAAACACCACTGAATTTGGTCAGACAGAAATTGTACAAAAAAAATTGGAACAACTCTTAAAAGAAGTAATTTTGCCAAATCATGATTTTAAAATAGCGTATAGCTGGAGTGGAATCATGGGAATAGGAACAAGTAAAAACCCCATTGTTTCGGCTCTTTCTGACAACGTATATTGCGGTGTGCGTCTAGGAGGAATGGGTGTGGCAATAGGAAGTTTAATAGGTACAGAATTAGCAGATTTATTATAATGGGAACACGAATTACACCAAAAAAATCCAAACAACCCGTCAAAAAAAACACAAGTTCTATTGGCAGTAAGATCAGTAGGTTTTTGCTCAAAGTATTGCTTTGGTTTTTTGGGCTATCTCTTTTTTTTGTGGTTTTTTTCAAGTTTGTTCCTGTGCCCTTTACGCCGTTGATGGTCATACGAGTAATTGAAAATAAAGTTGCTGGCAAGGAAGTTTTTTTTAGTCACGACTGGGAGCCCATTGAGAATATTTCCATGAATTTACAAAAAGCTGTTATTGCTAGTGAGGATGGGACGTTTTTGACGCACAATGGTTTTGATTTTGTTGCCATGCAAAAAGCCTATAAAAGTAACGAGAGAGGTCGCCGTATAAAAGGGGGTAGCACCATATCCCAACAAACTGCAAAAAATGTATTTTTATGGCAAGGCCGTAGTTATTTGCGAAAAGGTTTAGAAGCTTATTTCACGGTTTTGATTGAACTAATATGGGGCAAAGAACGCATTATGGAGGTTTACCTGAACAGTATAGAAATGGGTAATGGTGTTTACGGAGCGCAAGCTGCAGCAGAACACTGGTACCGAAAAGGAGCTTCAAGCATGACCCCGAAGCAAGCCGCAGGTATTGCTGCCATATTACCTAACCCGCGTAAGTACTCAGCAACAAGTTCCTCAACGTATATTAATAACCGAAAGGCTAAAATTGTTAGGATTATGAGAACTGTAGGTAAAGTCAATTATCCTAAGTAGGTCTTGAGGTTATTGCTTAGATTAAAAAATACCGTAATAGCTGGTTAGTAGTTATTACGGTTTTTTTGTGTTTTGAAATCAAAAAAACTTTAATATTAAAGTGAAATAAAATAAAAAAGCCTCACATTGCTGCAAGGCTTGAATTTTACTGGTGGAGAATATCGGATTCGAACCGATCACCTCTTGCCTGCCAGGCAAGCGCTCTAGCCAAATGAGCTAATCCCCCAAGGAGTGCGCAAATATACTATTTAAATCTACCAAAAAACAAATTTTAAAGACAAATTCATTCTTACAAGGAGTTGATGAATTCCGCATTACTTTTTTTAACTTTACCCAAAAAAAAGTATGATTTCTGAAAACGCAATGGGTTCCTTAGAGACCAGCATCAATAATAGAGTAGCAACGGTAACTTTTAGTCATCCCTCGAGTAACTCCTTTCCAAGAGAACTATTAAATCGTTTAACAGCTGAATTTAGCACATTAGACCAAAACCCAAATGTGTCTGTAATTGTGATTCAAAGTAGTGGTACTGGAGCATTTTGTGCAGGCGCTTCTTTTGATGAGTTGCTTGCGGTACAAGATGAGGTTGCTGGTACGCATTTTTTCTCTGGTTTTGCAAACTTGATAAATGCCATGCGCAACTGTTCTAAGCTTATTATTGGTAGAGTGCATGGGAAAGCAGTGGGAGGTGGAGTAGGAATTGCATCGGCTTGTGATTACGTGATGGCTACGCAGCATGCTGCAATTAAATTATCAGAACTTGCTATAGGAATAGGGCCGTTTGTAATTGAACCTACTGTGACCCGAAAAATAGGTAAAACAGCTATGTCCGAAATGACTCTTGCAGCACAGGAATGGAAGTCGGCTGAATGGGCGAAATTAAAAGGGCTATATGCCGTAGTTTGTGACAGTATAGAGGAGCTGGATCTTGCAGTAAGTAACTTTAGCAACACTTTATCTAGCTATAATCCTCAGGCATTGCTGGAAATGAAAAAAGTACTGTGGGAGGGAACGCAACATTGGGACACGCTTTTATTGGATCGTGCTGCTATTTCGGGGAAATTAGTTCTTTCTGATTTTACAAAAAATGCTTTGGCACAGTTTAAAAAATAGAATTAAGTAAGGAGTCATTCAAATTAATGAGTTTGTATCTCAAGATAAAATAGCAAAACCCCCGAAAATTATTTTTCGGGGGTTTTTATTGGGTTACAGTTTTAAAATCAACTCTATTTAAACTGTTTTTTGAGCTGTGTTTTTAGAATATTTGTACCCTGCAAAAATAGCCACTAGTGCCATTGGCAAAAGGTAATCATCTATTGGTGCTGCAGGAGCATCAGTTCCTTCTAGTCCATCGGCTGTACCATCAGTGTCTCCCGGAGTTTGTGCTACCATAGTAACACTAGAGAGTATAAAAAAAGCAACGATATAAAATTGTATTACTATGTTTTTCATGATTTAATTTTAAAATTTTAATTCTAGTATCTGTTTTTATTGGCTACAGCCTAAAAAATAGCTTTTTTAGTTACCGTTTTATTGTCCTCTGAAGTAATTTGGATTAAAACAGCTTGTTTGCTTGCCGTAACGTTTTTGATACTTGCTTTATTTGAATTTACGTCTTTTTGTTCTGCAATTAAAACGCCTCTTATATCAAAAACACGGATGTTTTTGATAGCATTTTTTCCTGTAGATACGTTTAAAGTTCCATTTTGATTGAATACAATTACACTATTTTCATCAAAGTTAGGAGTGCTGATATCTAAAGTTTGGTTGTTTTTGAAAGCAATTTCGAAACGGTTTTTAAAAGTGCCCGCTTCACTGGTAAATGTGTATGAACCTGTTTTAAGGTTTTGCTCTGTTCCTGCTTTTAGATCTTTAAGTACAATTTCTTGGTTACCTAAAAACAAACCGTCTACCTTGTCTATAGCAATGGTAAAACTACCTGCAAGTTCTGTTTTAAAACTTAAAGGAACAATGTCACTAGAATCAAATGGTAATCCTTTGGCTTGAATAACAAATTCTTCTCCTTTTAAAGAACTGGTTAGAGCAGTTTCATTATCATTGATGTATCTTCCGTCTAATGTATTGTCAATTTCGCTAGTGGCGCCATCCATGTAAGCAACCATCATTTGGTTTACTGATTCAGTACCTTTAGATAGATTCAACCAGATTCTGTTTTTCTCAGTTGTAGTAGTTTTTAGTATTTGATTTGAATTGTTGGCAGTACGCATTGCATTGGTAAATGCAACTAAATTTGAAGTTGTTTTTACAATAAATCCTTGTCCTACTTGAATAGTTCCGTTAGGCGTGATTCCGCCATTACCTGGTGTTCCAACAGCTCCTGCCATTGTATAAGTGGCGTATGCAGTTCCTGCAGCAGCATTTGTTTTTCTCCAAAAATACAACGGTTCTGTAAGGTTATTAGCAGTGATAAAAGCATCGGCACTAATGGTAGATGGATAAGGATTTCCTACTGCATTAAAAGTTCCTGTAGTCAAACCAGAAACAGAGATGTTTCCATTGTTTGGAACCCCTCTAAAGATTCCGCTCCAGATAGTAGGAGTGGTAGGATGATCATTTGGAACACGAATTAAGTATCCATTTCCTGTTACAAAATCAGTAGTAGCTGGAGTAGCCACTGGTACATAAATGTTTGTAGTAGGATTGTATGTATAAAAACGATTATCTAATGTATTAGGTGAAAAAGCTTTTAATTTTTGACCGCTTACTGGTGAAGACCATAAGCCGTAATCTAAAAGCATCAATGAAGCTCCACTTCGGTTGATGGTTATTGCGCCAGTATTGATATTGGTAGTCCCATTTTGGATAAGATTTGCATTATTTTCGAGAACGAATGAAGATTCTGTACCGTTATTAAATAAATTATTTGCCACAGAAAGATTATTTCCTGATTTCACTGTTACTGTACTTCCAGAGTCAATGGTTAAATTACCTGCAAGACCTCTATTGCTGTTGATGTTGATGCTACTGCTGTTAAGAGTCACGTTGTTAGGAATCCCAGCCCCAGCTGTTGTTGAATTGCCAGTCCATTCGTTTCCTACATTGGAACCGCCAATAACGCCATTGTATACTAGACTTGAAGCAGTACCATAAGTAGGAGCGGCACCTGCAAGTAATCCAGTTGAATTTAATCGTAGTGTTCCATTGATAGAAGGTGTGCCTGAAAGTGTAAGGATTCCATTTGTTGCTAATGTAGCTCCAGCATTTACAGTAGTACTTCCTAACAATGTTTGAGATTGGTTAAAAGTAACTCCGTTTGTATTTGCTATGATTGCATTTGTATTTGCAGTAAAAGTAAGTGTTCCTGAATTGTTGATGGTTTGCGCTGTTGCACCATTAAATGTTAAAGATCCAGCTGCAGTTGCAGGACTAAAAGTCAATGTTTGCCCTGTAGCTATATTAACATTTCCTTTGATTGAAACTGCTGAGGTAAGATTCATGTTGAGAATCCCAGTGGTAATTGTTAGGTTGTCTATTGATAAAACCGCTCCTCCAGTAGGACTCTGGTTATATCCCGTGGCGGCAATTTCAAGATTTGGGTAAGTTCTTCCTGAAAAAGCAGAAGATATGTTTCCAATTATTTTAAACAAACTTCCTGTTTGAAAAACTACTACTGATGCAGGTTGAGTTTTTTGAAAAGGGTTTGAACCAGCTGCCTGAATAAAAGTAGATCCACTTGCAAAAATAACACTGTTGCTTGTTCCATTACCAAAAATGCTACCTGTACTATTTGTACTTTGCGTAAGTGTTGCGCCATTTGTGAAAGTTAAACCACTTGCATCAGCAGCAGTTATGGTGTTTATAGTATTTGCTGTTGCGCTTGAAAATGTCATAGAACCGGCAACGATTCCAGTTGCTCCTGTGCCAATAGCAATAGTCAAAGGGAAAGCACCTCCTGTAATGGCCACGTTAAGTTGAGAACCACTTTCAACAGAAAAATCTGCTCCGCTTAGACCGTTAGTGATGGTTAGGATTTTTGCGGGTGTAGCTGATGTGTTTAAAGTTACATTAGTATTTGCTGCAACTGTAAGACCTACTATAGTTTGTGTAGGTACATCGGTTACGGTAGTTGTAGCACCGTTATTGAAAACTAAAATATCATTTGCTGCTGGCGTATCTCTGCTAGGGGACCAGTTTGCTGCAAGACCAAAAGAGGCGCTACCTGTTTGGTTCCACGTGTAGGTAGTTTGTGCGTTAAGTGATGAACTCAGGCTCAAGCCCAAAAAGGTGAGTAACACAAACAAAACATTGTTGAGTAAAGTTTTTTTCATAGAAAAAGTAATAAATAAGTGTTAGTTAGTTTCATTCAAATAATTAAAATAAGGATAGGCATTCTATAATCACAGAGCGCGTATTCTCATATTATTTACTTTTAAATATTTGAAGGCCAAATATATTACTAATAATATTGACAACGCAATCGGTATGTTAATTTATTGTAAATTTTGGTCGGATTTAACGTGCTTTACTACGATATGTTTTTTTAAAATTTTTGGTTTTATTGGCATTCAAGTGCTTTGATGAACAAAGCTTTTACTACAAGTCAAAAAATCACTAAATTTGCCTCAAAATTAAACTCCGATGAGCAATATCAGAATTACAAAACAATTTAGTTTCGAGACCGGTCATGCCTTGTATGGCTACGATGGCAAATGTAAAAATGTTCATGGACATAGTTATAAATTGTCAGTAACCGTAATTGGTACGCCAATTACAGACCGTTCTAATGTGAAATTCGGAATGGTAATTGACTTTACGGATTTAAAAAAAATTGTAAAAGAAGAAATTGTAGATCAGTTTGATCACGCTACAGTTTTCAACGGTACTACACCACATATTGATTTGGCTAATGAGTTGATCGCCCGCGGGCATCATGTTATTCTAGTTGATTATCAACCCACAAGTGAGAACATGGTTATTGATTTTGCGCAACGCATCAGTAATAGACTTCCAGAAGGTATTGCGCTGTTTTCGTTAAAATTACAAGAGACCGAATCCTCTTTTGCAGAATGGTATGCCAGTGATAATGTAAAATCCATTTTGTAACTTCATGCAATTACCCAACAACAAAAAAATATATTTTGCGTCTGATCAGCATTTTGGTGCTCCTACGCCTGAGCTGAGTTATCCACGAGAACAAAAGTTTGTAGCGTGGCTTGATGAAATTAAAAGTGATGCTGAAGCTCTTTTTTTATTAGGCGATTTATTTGATTTTTGGTTCGAATATAAAACCGTTGTCCCAAAAGGTTTCATCCGTGTTTTGGGTAAACTAGCAGAACTTCGTGATTCTGGAATTCCTATTTATTTCTTCGTGGGAAATCATGATTTGTGGATGGAAGATTATTTCCAGAAGGAATTGAACATTCCTGTTTTTCATGACAATCAAGAATACACTTTTGGGGATAAAACATTTCTTATTGGCCACGGAGACGGCAAAGGTCCTGGTGATAAGGGTTACAAACGCATGAAAAAAGTATTTACCAATCCGTTTTTCAAATGGCTTTTCAGGTGGTTGCATCCGGATATTGGAGTGAAATTGGCACAATATTTATCGGTCAAAAACAAACTGATTTCAGGTGATGAAGATGTGACTTTTCTTGGCGAAGACAAAGAATGGCTTATTCTGTATTCCAAAAGGAAACTAGAAACCAAGCACTACAATTACCTTATTTTTGGTCACCGCCATTTACCGATGAAAGTTTCCGTTGGTAAAAATGCAGAGTATGTCAACTTAGGAGATTGGATTGTATATTTTACCTATGGCGTTTTTGATGGTGAGAATTTTGAAATTAAAAAGTACGATAAGTAATCATTTTTCATCCTAATTGGGTTAACAGTCATGTAAATATTCAGTGACTGGATACCAATTTTAATCCAATGATGGAGCTTATTAAAGTGGTGATGAAAAATATCCTCCAGAAATCAGCGGGTTCTTTGAATATAAAAATCCCAACAAGAACGGTTCCTACTGCGCCAATTCCTGTCCATACGGCATAAGCAGTTCCTATGGGTAATGTTTGAGAGGCTTTATATAGTAATAACATGCTTATAGATAAGCACACTAAAAACCCTATCAACCATATTGTTGCTGTAGCACCCGAACTTTCTTTGGCTTTGCCTAAACAGGTTGCAAAACCTATTTCAAAAAGACCTCCAATTACCAGTAAGATCCAATTCATAATTATTGCTTAACAATTAATACCGAAGGAACGCCACTCAACCAAGTACTTCTTGAATCTACAAGTGCTTTCCAGCTCTCAAGGCTAATAAGCATTAAATCTTGCTGATCTAAGAAATCTTTTTTAATGATTTTATCTGTTATTAAGCTTATGTTGTTCGGAAATTGTTGCTCTAGTGATTGGATGGCGCTATTCATCACAAAATTAGTATTTAATTTTCCATTGACATCTAAGAGTATAATTTTACAATTATTATTGTAAATTAATTTTTGTACATAGTCCATTAAAAAATAATCCTCAGAACTAAAAATGGGAATAAAAAGTTGGTTTACTTGTTGTAAATCTTTGTCAATAAGGATACCAATTGGCATTTTTGTTTTGGATAAGATTTGTCTTGTTCTTTCATCAAATGGTGAATTTTCAAACAAGCCTTCTTTACCAGTAAACTTATCTATTAAACGATCAGGGTTAATGATTCTGGTGGTAAACCCGATAACTTTCCCTAGGATAGTACCTTCAAAAATAGATTTTCCTAAACCTATCAGCAGTAAATCATAATCTCCTTGATTAGCAACATCAGCAATTTCAGTTTCAATATCTGTGGTGGCCTTGAAGATGGTCGTGATTTCTTGTTTTAGAATTTGAGATTCTTCAACCAAAGGGTGAAAACTGTTTTTTTCTTTGTCCTCTAAATTAAAACTATGTACTTCATCACTCAGAGACAGGTGCATAACGGTAACAGCGGTGTTTTTTTGTTTTTTTACCAAGCTATTTGCAATTCGAAGTAACGATTTTCCTTTTTCATTGTTCCCAAAAGAAATCAGTATACGGAACTTTGTGTCATCTGAAGATTCTACATGCTCACCGCCATCTTTTGTGTTGAAAATATAGTTGATTAAATCAAGTGCAGGTCCCGTCATAAAAGTAGTGACCAATGCCATAATTACCATCATTGTAAATATCTCAGGAGTAAGTACCTTGAGTTCTAGACCAATATTTAATACAATCAACTCCATCAATCCTCGGGTGTTCATCAAGGCGCCTATTGTAAAACTATCGCGCCAACTTTGACCCACAAATTTTGCTGCTAGTGCGCTGCCAAAAAACTTACCTACAACGGCTACAAGAATTATGAAACCCGTTATTTTCCATAAATAAGGGTCGTTTATAAGTCCTATTTCAGTTTTTAATCCAGTAAAAACAAAGAATAAAGGTAAGAGTAAAATTAGGGCAACATCTTCTACTTTTTCTATAAATATTGTTCTAAATTTAGGTACATCTGGCATGATGGCTCCTGCCATAAAAGCTCCAAAAAGAGCATGAATTCCAATTACTTCCGTTGCATAAGAGGATACAATTAATACCAAAAAAAAGATGGCTACAACAGGTTTTACAATACTGTCTTTGGTTCCATATAGATCACCAATTCTTTTTAAAAAAGGTTTAACGATATAGATCATCGCAGCAACATAAAGTACTGCAAGCATGATAATGTATAGTGAACTGACAAAGGTTCCCGCTTTTACAATTGCAATTACTACTGCTAAAATACACCAAGCAGTAATGTCATCTGCTGCAGCGCAGGTAATAACAATGGCTCCTAACTTAGTTTTATGTATGCCTCTTTCTTGCACAATTCGCGCCAGTACTGGAAAAGCAGTAATGCTCAGTGCAATACCCATGAACAAACTGAAAGACAAAAATTTCACTCCTTCTGGAGCAAATTGATTATACACAAAATAGGCGAGTCCTATACCTAGCGTAAACGGAATGATAATACTGGCGTGGCTGATAACAATGGCTTCGTTTGCTTTGTTTTTTAAAACTTTTAAATCCAGCTCCATACCTATTACAAACATAAAAAGGATAAGTCCTATCTGGCTTAAAAATTTTAAGTTTCCAAGAGAAGCAACAGGAAATAATGCTGCAGATACTTCAGGGAAATACAAACCTAATAAAGAGGGTCCCAAAACAATACCTGCAATAATTTCTCCAATTACTGAGGGTTGACCTATTTTTTTAAAAATCCAACCAAATATACGTGCAACCAGAATGATAGTTATGATTTGCGCTAATAATATGGCTAATGGATCCTGAAAATTATGAAGCATAGAGGCTATGAAATCTCCCCAAGATCCTTTGTCACTAATTGGGGATACAATTGTTTCATTAGCTTCGAGCGTTTTTCCTTTATTGATAATGAGATACATAAAAAAGAAAAACACACTGTTTACCATCAAATAAAAAATGGAGTTTTTATGCTTTTTCATAGGCTTAGGATACAAAATATTTTTTTAAAAGTAACAAAGATGATGAAACCAAATGTATAAATTTTACAGTTTAAAATTAATTAATTGTAAATATAAAAAACAGCACTTAAAATACTGTAAACACGCGAAAAACTTTTGTGTATAACTCATGATTTGTAGTCGATTTAATTACCTTTGCGCCCAATAAATAGGAAATATGATCAAGTGGTTTAGTTTGGGATTTTGGGAGTTAATTGCTCGTATTGTCCTTAGGAATAGAATTTTAATGCTGTCTATTATTGCTGTAATTACGGCTCTTTTAGCATTACAATGGAAGAATATTCATTTTACTTTTACTGAAGCAAATTTATTGCCTAATGACAATATTGTAAACGTTGAGTACGATGCTTTTTTAAATAAATTTGGAGAAGAAGGGAATCTTGTCATTATAGGTGTCAAAGATGATGCTATATTCACCCCAAAGGCATTCGCTTCTTGGTCTAGAATGATGAATTCTTTAAAAAATGATGCCGCTGTAGATCTTGTGGTATCTCTTAATGATTTAAAAAAGCTTCAAAAAAATGAATCCCTGGAAACCTTTGAGTTGGTTCCCTTTATTGACCAAAATAGAACTTTAGATCCTGCCTATTTACAATCCATTAAAAAGGAGCTTATCAATGATATGCCTTTCTATGAGGGTTTGCTATTTAATAAAAGATCAGGAAGTATTCGTTCTGCGGTATACATGGACAAGAAAATTGTAAACACAGCTGCTAGAAAAGATTTTATTTTAGAAAAACTAGTCCCTGCAGTTGAAGTTTTTGAGAAAGAAACCGGAATTGATTTGCGAGTTTCGGGGATGCCATACATCAGGACCTTGAATGCAAAAACCATTACGGATGAAATTAGCATTTTTATAGGAGCTTCTTTACTGGTTACTTCATTGCTTTTCTTTTTCTTTTTTAGAAGTTTTAGAGCCACTTTAATATCAATGATTATCGTAATAATTGGTGTGATGTGGTCTTTTGGGTTTTTAGGATTGTTGAATTATGAAATTACTGTTTTAACGGCTTTAGTTCCCTCATTAATCATCGTAATTGGAATACCGAATTGCATTTTCTTGACCAATAAGTACCATCAAGAATATAAAATTCACCATAATAAGGCTAAAGCATTACAACGTGTTACTACAAAGGTAGGAATGGCAACTTTAATGACTAATCTTACCACAGCCATAGGTTTTGCCACCTTTATTGCTTCAAACAATCAATTGTTATTAGAGTTTGGAGTGGTAACATCCATCAATATTATGGCGCTTTTCTTTTTGTGCATCATCGTAATTCCTATTTTTCATAGTTTTATTCCAGCGCCTCAGGAGCGTCACATTGAGCACTTGGATCGCAACTACGTTAAAGTTTTCATGGATTGGATTTTAAGAAATGTAAAATACAATCGATTTTCAATCTATGTAGTAGCTGTATCGTTATTAGTAGTGAGCATTATAGGGATATATGAAATGCGAATTTCGGGAAGTTTAATAGAGGACATGCCCAAGAAAGAAGCCTTTTTTGAAGATATTGTTTTCTTCGAAAAAGAGTTTGACGGAGTGATGCCGCTTGAAATTATGATTGATACCAAGCGCAAAAAAGGAGTGATGAAATTGTCTACCCTGAAGCGAATGGAGGAACTTGAGGAAGCTATTGATGAGGTTCCAGAATTGTCAAAGCCTATTTCGATTGTCAATTTGGTTAAATATTCAAAGCAAGCGTATTACAACGGAAATCCCGATTACTATGAATTGCCTAGCTCGCAGGAACAATCTTTTATTTTATCGTATGCTAAAAATTCGACTAAAAATTCGAAAGATAATGTGATGAAAAGCTATGTGGATGCAACCGGTCAATATGCCCGAATTACTACTTTCATGCGCGATGAAAGTGGCGATAAGATTGCTAAAATAGAAGCTGAAATTCGCAAGAAGGCAGACAAGATTTTCCCAGCCAATCAATATAAAGTAACCATTACTGGAAAAGCTTTGGTTTTCCAAAAAGGAACTGGTTACTTGCTAGATAATTTACTTTCGTCGCTAGCATTTGCTTTTTTGTTAACGGCGCTTTTAATTGCATTTATGTTCCGTTCGTTCAAGATGGTATTGGTTTCTATTATTCCAAATTTACTTCCGTTGATGCTTACCGCTGGATTGATGGGTTTTCTGGATATTCCATTAAAACCGTCAACGATATTGGTTTTTGGAATTGCATTTGGACTTTCAGTGGATGACACCGTCCGATTCTTATCGCAATATCGAGAGGAATTAAAGAAAAATAACTGGAAGATTCGCAAATCAGTGTACGCCACTTTTACGGATGCCGGCTTGAGTATGTTTTATACCTCTATTGTTTTGTTTTTTGGGTTTTCGGTATTTATGTTATCTAGTTTTGGAGGTACCATTGCACTAGGCGGATTGATTTCCTTAACATTATTGTTCGGAATGCTATCTAATTTAATGTTACTTCCTGCATTGGTGCTCACCTTAAATAAAACATTGGCAAACGAACAAGATTTTATTGAACCTAAAATTGACATCATTGAACCAAGTGATGCAGAAATTGACGAATTAGAACAAAAAAAATAAATTAAATCAGTACATGAATTTCACTTCATGCTTTACGATCTTGGTTTTGCAAGGCCACGGTCGTAAAGTACAATACTGCCTGCAACAGATACGTTCAAACTTTTCTCTGATTTGAATTTGACCAAATGATGGCATTTGGCCATAGCCGCCTTAGAGAGTCCGTTATCCTCAGCTCCTAATAAATAGACACAGCGTCTAGGGTGTTCGAATGTTTCTAAATCGGTAGCGCGTTCATCAAGTTCCACGCCTACTAACCGAGCGCCTTTGGGTAAGTTGTTGTAGAAATCTTCAAAATTTTCATAATGAAAATAGGGTAAAGATTTTACAGCATTGTGCGTATCACAAGCCTGTTTGGCATATCGATTCCCAATGGTGAAAATATAACTTGCACCTAGGTTTTGTGCGGTGCGCCACAATACACCAAGATTTTCAGGTGTTTTACCATTTTGGATGCCAATGCCGAAATACTCTGTTACAAAATTGTCGTTCATGGGGCAAAAGTACAAAGTGTTGTGCGGTTAGCCAAGTTTTTAAACAGCTTCAAAAAGAAGATACTTCGAATTATTAATCTAAAATATGTCCTGAAACTAGCTCCCTAGCCCCGATAGAAATGGAAATCCTTATTGTTGTTGCTTGCAAAAAACAATACGATTGTAATGAATAGCGGGAAATAGCTCCTGATTACCCAAATTGTTACAAGGACTTTTCAAACAAATCATTTATATTTGCAGTTCAGTCACGAGACAATTTTTAATATCAACAATTCACATAAAATGAGACATACAAAAGTTAAAGACTTACTAAACAGTACAACGACACTTCATGAAGTAAATGCAAAAGGATGGGTGAGAACTTTTAGAAACAATCAATTTATCGCGTTGAATGATGGTTCAACAATCAATAATATTCAATGCGTGGTGGATTTTGAAAATACGCCAGACGAAACTTTAAGAAGAATCACGACGGGTGCAGCGGTGTCTGTAACAGGAACTTTGGTAGAAAGCAAAGGAGCTGGTCAAAAATTTGAAATTCAGGTTACAAAATTGGAGATTTTAGGAGACTCTGATGCTGAGAAATTCCCAATGCAGCCAAAAAAACACTCGCTAGAGTTTTTGCGTGAAAATGCGCATTTACGCGTGCGTACTAATGCTTTTGGAGCTATTATGAGAGTACGCTCAGTACTATCATTTGCAGTTCATAGCTATTTTCAAGAGAAAGGTTTTGTGTATGTGAATACGCCTATTATCACAGGATCTGATGCTGAAGGTGCTGGTGAGATGTTTAAAGTAACTGCTTTGCCATTTGACGGAACACCAAGAACCGAGGACGGAAAAGTAAATTACAAAGAAGATTTCTTTGGGAAAGAAACCAACTTGACAGTTTCTGGACAATTAGAAGGAGAAACTTTTGCGATGGCTTTGGGTCAGATTTATACTTTCGGACCAACATTTAGAGCCGAAAACTCAAATACTTCTCGCCACCTTGCGGAGTTTTGGATGATTGAGCCAGAAGTGGCGTTCAATGATTTGAATGATAACATGGACTTAGCTGAAGATTTTATTCAGTACGTGATAAAATATGCATTGGACAAATGTCCGGAGGATTTGAAATTTTTAGAAGGCCGTTTGTTAGAAGAAGAAAAATCAAAACCACAGGCTGAACGCAGCGAAATGGCTTTGTTAGAAAAATTGAATTTTGTTTTAGAGAACAATTTCAAGCGCGTTTCGTATACGGAAGCTATCGATATTTTAAGAGATTCTACACCAAACAAAAAGAAAAAATTTAATTATATTATCAACGAATGGGGTGCTGATTTACAAAGTGAACACGAGCGTTACTTGGTGGAGAAACACTTTAAATGTCCGGTAATTTTGTTTGATTATCCAGCCAATATCAAAGCGTTTTACATGCGTTTGAATGACAATACAGAACCAGGAAAAGAAACCGTTCGCGCTATGGATATCCTTTTCCCTGGAATTGGAGAAATAGTAGGAGGATCTCAGCGTGAGGAGCGTTTTGATGTTTTAGTCGAAAAAATGAAAGCCTTAGGAATTGATGAAGAAGAATTGTGGTGGTATTTAGATACACGAAGATTCGGATCAGCAGTTCACTCTGGTTTTGGACTTGGGTTTGAAAGATTGGTGTTATTTGTAACAGGAATGACTAACATTCGTGACGTAATTCCTTTCCCAAGAACACCAATGAATGCGGAATTCTAAAAAAGTTTAAAGTCACAAAGGTTCAAAGTTTTAAAATAGAAATACAAAAAATAATTATAATTCATCAAAATACGTTACTTAGTAACTTTGTTACTCAGTAACTCAGTCCCTTTTTTTATGCTAAAGCAATTCTTAAATTTAAAATTATCACAAAAATTATCTCCACAGCAAATCCAGCTGATGAAGTTAATTCAATTGCCTACGCAAGCTTTTGAGCAACGTTTACTCGAAGAAATGAACGAGAATCCTGCACTGGAATCCGGTAAGGAAGAAGATGAATACGAAAAAGACGAGTTCGAAAACGAAGATTACGATGATTATGATGATGCTGAATCAGAGCGAATAGAAGCTGAAGATATCAATATAGATGAGTATTTAAGTAACGATGAAACGCCTGATTATAAAACACAAGCTAATAATTACAGCGACGATGATGATGAGCGTGAAACTCCTTTTGCAGCGCCAGTAAGTTTTCATCAAGATTTAATCAATCAGTTGAATACTTTTATCTTGAATGATGAGGAGCGCGAAATTGCTGAATTCCTAGTAGGAAGTATTGATGATATGGGATATATCCGCCGCAGTATAGCGGATATGGTTGATGATATGGCATTTACTCAGGGTATTTACACCGATGAAAAAATGGTCCAAAAAATGATGCATGTTATCCATGAACTAGAACCATCAGGTGTAGGTGCGCAAGATTTGCAAGAATGCCTCTTGTTGCAACTCAAGCACAAAACGCCAACAGAGTACGTGGAACTAGCCACTGATATCATCGAAAACCAGTTTGATGCCTTCACTAAAAAACATTACGATAAATTACTTCAAAAGTATGGTGTCTCTAATGAACAGCTTAAAAAAGCCATTCACGAAATTGAGAAACTGAATCCAAAGCCAGGCGGATCTTTTACCGGAAACAACAAAGTAACCGAAAATGTAGTTCCTGATTTTGCTATTAGAATTGTAGATGGTGAACTAGAATTGACTCTAAACGGTCGGAACGCACCATCGCTGCACGTTTCCAAAGACTATCAGGAAATGATGCAAACCTATAAGGATTCTCGTGATAAATCAGCGCAGCAGAAAGATGCAGTGCAGTTTATCAAACAAAAACTGGATTCAGCTAAATGGTTTATTGATGCCATCCGTCAGCGTCAGGAAACTTTATTTGTTACCATGAATGCGATTATGCATTACCAAGAAGAATTTTTTCTTGATGGTGATGAAACTAAGTTGAAACCGATGATTCTAAAAGACATTGCAGATATGGTGGGTCTTGATATTTCTACCATTTCACGTGTGGCCAATAGTAAATACGTAGAAACACCTTATGGAACTAAATTGATTAAAGAGTTTTTCTCAGAAGCCATGAAGAACGACCAAGGCGAGGATGTTTCGACATTAGAAATCAAGAAAATTCTACAAAACACCATTGAAGAAGAAGACAAGAAAAAACCACTTCCAGACGATCAATTAGCAGAAATCCTAAAAGAAAAAGGCTATCCTATTGCTAGAAGAACCATTGCAAAATACAGAGAGCAACTGGATATTCCTGTGGCAAGAATGAGGAAGAAAATGTAAAATTGCTGACTTAGAAATACTAAAAAAGGGAAATTTGTTGAAATACAAGTTTCCCTTTTTTTATAAAAGTATAATTCCCCTTATTTTTTATCTGCATCTTTCCGCATCGCATGATAATAGGCGGCACGGCTTAAAGGTTCGTATTCTTCGGTTTCACCTAGCATTACCAGCTTGTCATTATCGGTTTTTCTAAAACTGTAATTTGCAAGATTTCCAGTTCTGGTGCATACCGCATGTACTTTGGTTACATACTCTGCAGTAGCCATTAAGGCAGGCATAGGTCCAAAAGGATTTCCTTTAAAATCCATGTCTAACCCTGCAACAATAACCCGGATTCCTTGATTAGCAAGATCATTACAAATCTTTACAATTTCATCATCAAAAAACTGTGCTTCGTCAATACCCACAACATCACAACCTTGTGCCAGTATAGCGATATTTGCTGCTGCAGGAACGGGTGTAGAGCGGATTTCATTGGCATCATGAGACACTACCATTTCCTCGTCATAGCGTGTGTCTATTGATGGTTTGAAAATTTCTACTTTTTGCTTGGCAAACTGCGCTCTTTTCAAACGACGGATTAACTCTTCGGTTTTACCCGAAAACATTGAGCCACAAATGACTTCGATCCAACCAAATTGTTCTTTGTGATTTACTGTATTTTCGAGAAACATTTTGTTTTTTTCTGACTTAAAAAATGAATAGTTTTTATTACTTTGTAATAGAATTTTAGACTTAAAAATTTTATACTTTTACGTCGTTTCAAAAGTATACAATTTATATCAAATCCGGGATTCGGGAACACTTATTTCAAAAAAATAAAAGTATCAGATTTCTAGAAACAGGTTTTGAAACAATTCAACAAAGCGCCCAAAACAAATTACAAAACAATAAAAATCACCTAAAACGCTATAATGTCAACAGTTATGAAAAAGAAATTGGAAGCCGATTTGATCAGCATTGCACACCGAATATTACAGCTAAAAAATAAATCCGACATCAATCAATTGTATTTTGAGACCCAAAAACTGTATGAAAAACTTACTGTTTTACGCTTTGTGGAGGAGAATTTTGGGGATGTAAAACCTACTATTGGACTTGCTGCAATGACAGACCAAGTAGTTGAAGTTTTTGAAAAACTTGATACACCTATTGATAATGAAACTGTTGCAGTTGATAACGAAAATACAAGTACTGTTGAACCTACAGAAGATCTAGTTCCTGAGCCAGAAGTAAATCAAGAGGTTCCAGAAGAAGTAACACCAGTAGAAGAAGCGATACCAGTACTAGAAGAACCAGAACAAGAGCTAACAGTTGAGGAACAAGTTGTAGAAGTAGCTCCTGAAGAAACGAATACGGATTTAGAAGAAGAAATTATCGAAGAAATTCCAGATCCAGAGTCCTCAACCGATTTAGAAATAGAAGTAGAGCAGCCAGTAATTGAAGTAGAGTTTAAGCCAGCATTTGAACTTTCGCATGAGATAGAAACGGTTGAAGAAACTCCTAAAAAAGCAAATCAAGAACCTATTCAGATTTCTTTTCAGGATTTATTAGGAGGTGATTACCATGATACGCTTTTTGTAAAAAAACAAGCAGTTGAAAATACGCCTGCAATAGAGCGCCTTGAAATCGAGGAGGAAGTTGCTGTTGAACCTGACACAACGCCAGAGCCTGTTGCAGAAAGCACAAATGAAATACCAGCTGTAAAAGCAGTTTCATTAAACGATAAATTGGCCAAAGGAATAAACATCGATTTGAATGATCGTTTGGCATTTATCAAGCATCTTTTTGGGAACAGTAGCGAAGATTACAACAGAGTTTTAAGTCAGTTGAACTCTTTCAATACTTTTTATGAAACTCGCGATTTTGTTCTTGAAATGGTGAAACCGGATTATAACAATTGGGTTGGGAAACAAGATTACGAAGACCGTTTTATGGATATCATTGAAAAGAAATTCTTGTAAATCCATCTCCTTCTTGAGCAATCAATTTGAACAATTACAAGCAATTGCTTGTATGTAACCTCTATGACTATGTCAAAATTATATATCGTTCCTACACCAATCGGCAATCTCGAAGACATGACTTTTCGAGCCATTCGAATATTAAAAGAAGTCGACTTGATTCTTGCCGAAGATACGCGTACGAGCGGCAAATTGTTGAAGCATTTTGAAATTGGCACGCACATGTACAGCCATCACATGCACAACGAACATAAAACGGTTGAGAACCTTATTTCAAGATTGAAAGCGGGTGAAAACATCGCTTTGATTTCTGATGCGGGAACACCAGCCATCTCTGATCCTGGTTTTCTTTTGACGCGTGCTTGTATAGAAAACGGTGTTGAAGTAGAATGTTTACCTGGAGCTACGGCGTTTGTACCCGCTTTAGTAAACAGTGGTTTGCCCAATGATAAATTTATTTTTGAAGGTTTTATGCCTGATAAAAAAGGGCGTCAAACCCGTTATTTGGCTTTAGCCGAAGAAACTAGAACGATGATTTTATATGTCTCACCACATAAGTTAGTAAAAACTTTAGTAGAGTTTGGTACTTATTTTGGCGAAGACCGTCAAATTTGTGTTTCCAGAGAATTATCAAAATTACATGAAGAAAATGTGCGAGGTACTGTAAAAGAGGTAGCAGCGCATTTTGATAAAACAGCACCAAGAGGGGAAATCGTGGTTGTTGTTGCAGGAAAGCCTGTTACAAAAGAACCTAAAAAGAGTAAATTTTCAGGAGAGGAGTTACATGAGTAAGGATAAAGTAATCATTATTGGTGCTGGTTTGTGTGGCTTGTATACTGCTTATTTACTACAGCAAAAAGGATTTGAGGTTTTAGTTTTGGAAGCGAATGATCGAATAGGGGGACGCATAAAAACCGTTACTGCCTCAACTGGAGTTACTGTCGAAATGGGTGCGACTTGGTTTGGGAACCAACACCACAATCTCTTAACATTAGTTCACGAATTTAATATTCCCTATTTCAGACAGCATACTCAAGGTATTTCCTTATTTGAAACGATGTCGTTTGTACCACCGCAAAAGTTCGAAATCTCAGAGGCTGAAGAGCCTTCGTTTCGAATAGAAGGTGGAACCAAGGTATTGATAGAGCAACTCATCAGTAAAGTTGGCATCGAGCATATAAAAACACAAACTAAAGTTACCTCTATCAAAGAGCAAGGCAATCAATTGGTTGTGACCGACACCAATGGGAACAGCTACTTTGCTGACAAAGTTATCAGTACCGTTCCTCCTAATTTGGGCATTAACACCATAACTTTTGAACCTAATTTACCCGATAATTTAGTTCAAGTAGCCCAGAAAACGCATACTTGGATGGGCGAAAGTATTAAATTTGCGGTAGCCTATACAACTCCTTTTTGGAGGGAGCAAAATTACTCAGGAACGCTATTCAGCCAAGCAAGTATTATTCAGGAAATGTATGACCACACTTCTTTTGATCATAACGGTTTTGCTTTAAAAGGCTTTTTAAATGCGGGAACGTCTGTACTTTCTAAAGAGGAGCGCCAACAAAAAGTAATCACTCAATTGACAACTTTTTTTGGTCCCGAAGCAGCTCATTATGTTTCCTATAATGAAAAGGTATGGAGAGAAGAATCTCTAACATTTCATCCTTACGACCAACTTGTTTTAGCACATCAAAACAACGGCCACATGGTTTTTCAAAAACCACTTTTGAACGGAAAACTGTATCTATCCGGTTCAGAAACCGCTTTGCAACATCCAGGTTATATGGATGGCGCGGTAGCTGCCGCAAAAACTATCTCATCTCAATTTTAATATTTTTGATTATGACAATCAACACTTTTTTAGAAAAATTAAATACAACGCCAGAATCTATCGCATTTGCAGATACCATTGCAATTATTGAGCAACATTATGATTTTGAACCCACTGCGTTTGAGAATGGTACTCAGCACAATGCTGCTGGTGAAAACTCAGGATCTTGTAAAATATTTGCTTTTGCAGAAATGCAGGAACTAACACCTGAAGCAACTTTAGCTTGTTTTGGAGCATACTATTTTGAAGATGTTTTAGGAAATCCTGACGGGACTGATCATCAAAACATTCGCAATTTTATGAAAACGGGCTTGGACGGAATCGCTTTTTACGGCAGTGCTTTAACGTTGAAATAAAACAGCTAAACTACCCTTTCGATACTACTTCATTTCGAAATTTCAAATTTATAATATAACATCAATATGCGTTGGACTCTTAAACCAAATCCACCTGAGGAGACTGTGAAACATTTGGCGAAAGCCTTAAATGTAGAAGACTTTGTGGCGACTTTATTAGTGCAACGTGGCATCACCACTTTTGAGGAAGCTAGAGCTTTTTTTCGTCCAAGTTTAGACAATTTACATGATCCATTTTTGATGAAAGATATGGATAAAGCAGTGTCTCGTATTGAAACAGCGATAAAAAATGGTGAAAATATTCTAGTTTTTGGTGATTATGATGTAGATGGTACTACTGCTGTTTCGCTAGTATCCTCATATTTAAAATCCTTTTATCCCAATGTGGCTACTTATATTCCTGATCGTTATGATGAGGGTTATGGGGTATCATTTAAAGGTATTGATTTTGCTGATGACAATGAATTTACCTTAATTATTGCATTAGATTGTGGTATTAAATCCATAGATCATGTCAACTATGCTAAGGCAAAAAATATTGATTTTATCATTTGTGATCATCACAGACCAGGTGATTCTTTGCCTGATGCAGTTGCAATTTTGGATCCAAAACGTGACGATTGTACCTATCCCTATGACGAGTTGTGTGGTTGCGGAATAGGTTTTAAGCTCATTCAAGCGTTAGGCAGTAACCGAGAGCAAAGTATTACTGATTTGATTCCGTACTTGGATCTAGTAGCAGCAGCTATTGCGGCCGATATTGTTCCTATGACTGGTGAAAATAGAGTCTTGGCACATTTTGGCTTACAGGTTATCAACAGTGATCCCAGACCAGGAATTAAAGCAATTATTCATCAAATAAAAAAACAAACATTGGACATTACCGATGTAGTTTTTATCATTGCACCTAGAATTAATGCCGCAGGTCGAATTAAACATGGCAATCACGCTGTGGAATTGTTAACCGAATTTGATTTTGAACAAGCACAACAATTTGCCTCAGAAATCGAATCCTACAATGTGGAACGTAAAGATTTAGACAAATTAATTACCAAAGAAGCGTTACAACAAATTGAGAATAAAGGGGAACAAGAACGCTTTACTTCGGTTGTTTTTCAAGAAGATTGGCACAAAGGTGTGATTGGAATCGTTGCTTCTCGATTGATAGAAACCTATTATCGTCCGACACTTGTTTTTACTAAAAGTGGTGATAAGTACGCTGCTTCGGCTCGGTCTGTAAAAGGATTTGATGTGTATAATGCACTTGAATCTTGTGCTGAACATTTGGAACAATTTGGAGGTCACATGTATGCAGCAGGCATGACATTACTTCCAGAAAAATATCAGGAATTTAAAGATGCTTTCGAAAAAGAAGTTAAAAATACGATTCATCCTGATTTGTTGATACCAGAAATTGCTGTTGATGCCGAAATTAATTTTACGGATATTACGCCAAAACTTATTCGAATACTCAAACAATTTGAACCTTTTGGGCCACAAAATATGACTCCCATTTTTCTAACCGAAAACATTAAAGATACGGGCTATGGAAAAACAATGGGACAAGAAGACGATCATTTAAAACTTTTTGTAAAACAATCCCGAAGCCTCGGCACCGAAGGTTTGGCAGCTATTGGGTTTAATTTAGGAAACAAAATCGAATTAACTGCACATCAAAAACCTTTTCAAGCCGTTTATTGTATTGATGAAAATGAGTGGAACGGCAAAGTAAGTTTACAATTGCGTCTAAGAGACATTAAAGCACAAAATTAGAATCGATGAAACAAAATGATCCGTACTCCGCATTACGCTATAGAGAATTTAACATTTTTTTAGTACTCCGTTTTGCGATGGTTTTTGGCTGGTCTATGCAGTTTATCGTCATAGAATGGGAAGTTTATAGTTTGACTAAAAGTCCCTTATCATTAGGAATAATAGGTTTGATGGAGGTTATTCCAGCAGTAGGAATGGCCTTATTTGCGGGTCATATTGTAGATCAAAAGGAGAAAAAAGGATTGCTGTTTAAATGTATATTGGGTTTTGCAATCATCAGTTTGGGTTTGTTTTTATTGACGTGGCCTCCTTTTATAAAAGATTTTGCAACCCAAACCATTCTATATTCTATCTACTTTTGTGTGTTCTTAGGTGGATTAGTTCGTGCTTTTCTGGGACCAACCATATTCTCTCTTTTGGCCTTGATTGTTCCTAAAAAAGTGTATCCAAATGCGGCTACATGGAGCAGTTCCGTTTGGCAAATTAGTTCGGTTTTAGGGCCTGCAGTAGCGGGTTTCTCTATCAATTGGATTGGCGTTCATTGGTCTATGTGTATTGTTTTAGGCTGTTCGCTTTTTGCGTTACTGGCTTTGACTCAAATTGGAACCAAACCTATTTTGAACCCAAAAATTGGTGAGCCAATTATGGAAAGTCTCAAAGAAGGTGTAAAATTTGTGTTCAACAATAAGACCATTCTAGGTGCTTTGTCACTGGATATGATTGCAGTCCTCTTTGGTGGTGCTGTAGCTCTTTTACCAATTTTTGCGCAAGATATTTTAAAAGTAGGACCGCAGGGATTTGGTGTTTTGAGAGCTGCTCCCGCTGTTGGCGCTTTTTTAATGCTGATTATCTCAGCATACATTCCTTTTACAAAAAATGCGGGAATGAAATTATTGGTAGCCATTTTTGCATTTGGAATTTGCATCATTGTTTTTGGGCTATCCTCTATTTTTTGGTTGTCCGTTGCCGCGTTATTTTTAAGTGGTGTTTTTGATGGATTTTCTGTGGTGATTCGTCAAACCATTCTACAACTGAAAACTCCTGATCACATGCGCGGTCGTGTAGCGGCTGTAAATTCAATTTTTGTAGGTTCATCAAACGAATTAGGGGCTTTTGAAAGTGGCTTAACGGCTAAACTGATGGGCACTGTGAGTGCAGTGGTCTTTGGCGGAAGCATGACTTTAATTACTGTTCTTTTTACAGGTATCGTATCTCCAACTTTTAGAAAATTAGACCTGCAACAAGATGTTGAAGATCATGAAAAAAGCGAAGAATAATTTTTTTTGAAATGAGTACCTCATAGTCATTACTTAAAAGACGATTCCCATTATCATTCTCAAACTATTTTATGTCTTTTTTAGCTTTTATTATTTAGAATAAATATAAATAATACGTATTTTTGTGTCAAACGGAATACAGATGCAAGAAATAAAACAGATATATCGAAATAATTTAGGCAGCGCTTTTTACTGGAAAAAAGACAATGCAGTTCTATGGGACAAAGTCCAACTGATTTTTAGAGAAACGGGATTTTATTTTACCCCACAAGAATTGCAGCTATTTAAGTGCTGTATTGACGAGAGTTACATCCAAAATAACTGTTGCGCCTCTTGCGAACTAAAAAACAAATGCCATAAGTTTTTGTTGAAAACACCTTGTTCTCAAATTGATTTGGCCGTTTCTATGGAGGAATTAAATGCTGTTAAAGATTTAGTAGAAGGAACTTTGTTTAAAATAAAGTTAGAATATTATCTTTTTGGAGAGGGAATGAATTGAAGTTTGTTAATTAATTTCAATACTACTTTTAGACACAAAACTGAAGTAGTTTTATTGCAATGAAGCACTCCTTTTACAATTGTAACGTCATAAAATCTAAGTCAACTGTGGTATTATAGTTTTCCATTATAAATTAGAGCTTTATCAGATGGTATTGCGTAACAGGAGTATGAAATTGTAGTCTAATAAAGAAACTAACTTAAACCTTATAATTATGATTTTAACGACAACTAATTCTATTGAAGATTACAAAATATTAGAGTATAACGGCATAGTGTCTGGAAGCGCTGTCAACATGCAAAAGATGGCGATGACTTTCAACATGCAAAAATACTACGACGGAATAAGTGACAGCATCTTAGAGGTTAAAGAACATGCATTTACCAAATTAAGAGAAAATGCCGAGAAATTGAACGCTAATGCAGTAGTAGGCATTCAAGTAGATGTAGAATTAAAAAGCAGCGAAAATTTAATTGCCGTAATCATTACAGGAACGGCAGTAAGTGTTGTGAAACGCTAGGTTATTGCTTTTTTTCTAAACTAGTTTAGCATTAAATATATCGAATGATTGGTTAGTATAAACATATTAAAACCGACTTGTTGAAAAACAAGTCGGTTTTAATATGTTTGTAACGAAGGTTTACACCTTCATGATTTCGGCTTCTTTAACCACTAAAAGTTCATCTATTTTCTTGATATACGTATTAGTTAAGTTTTGTACTTCTTCTTCGGCACTTTTGCAAATGTCTTCTGAGGTACCGTCTTTTTCTAGTTTTTTGATGTCGGTATTGGCATCTTTACGCGCATTACGAATCCCTATTTTTGCATCCTCGGCCTCTGACTTTGCTTGTTTGGCTAAATCTCTACGACGATCTTCTGTCAAGGGAGGAACACTTATAATGATGACATCCCCATTGTTCATTGGGTTAAACCCAAGATTAGCAATCATAATTGCTTTTTCAATAGGGTGTAACATGTTTTTTTCAAAGGGTTGTAATGTAATAGTTCTAGCATCAGGAACACTGATTTTTGATACTTGAGATAATGGTGTTGCTGATCCGTAATAATCCACAAAAACACTTCCTAACATAGCAGGTGATGCTTTTCCGGCACGAATGTTTAAGAATTCTTTTTCTAAATGAGCAATAGATCCTATCATGGATTCTTGTGTACTATCTAATATAAAATCAATTTCTTCAGTCATAATTTTAGTTTTCAGTTTTCAGTCTCAGTGTACGGTTTTGCCATTGCAGCAGTTGTTCCTTGTGACTGTCTATTATATATTAACTACGGTTCCTATATTGTCTCCTTCGCAAATTTTGAGCAAGTTTCCTACTTTGTTCATGTCAAAAACTACAATAGGCAATTTATTTTCTTGACTTAGTGTAAAAGCCGTTGTGTCCATTACATTCAATCCTTTTTTCAATACATCTTCAAAAGAAATAAAATCAAATTTTATTGCCGAAGCATTTTTTTCTGGATCACAATCATAAACACCATCAACACGAGTTCCTTTTAGGATGACATCAGCGTTGATTTCAATTCCTCTTAAAACAGCAGCAGTATCTGTTGTGAAATACGGGTTTCCTGTTCCAGCTCCAAAAATTACAATTCTACCTTTTTCAAGGTGTCTGTCGGCTCTTCTCTTAATATAAGGCTCTGCAATGGATTCCATTTTTAAGGCCGTTTGCAAACGGGTTTTCATTCCTTTTTCTTCAAGAGCGCCTTGTAAGGCCATTCCGTTTATTACCGTTGCTAGCATTCCCATGTAGTCTCCTTGCACTCTGTCCATTCCTGCACTAGCACCAGCTACTCCTCTAAAAATGTTTCCACCACCTATTACAATGGCAATTTCTACTCCTTTGTTATGAATTTGCTTGATTTCATCAGCATATTCAGCGAGTCTTTTTGGGTCAATTCCGTATTGTAAGTCGCCCATTAAAGCTTCCCCACTTAATTTCAGTAGAATTCTTTTGTATTTCATGTGTGTGTTGCGTTGATTGGTGCAAATATAGAATTTTCTTTTTTTTTAATATAATCTTGATTGTAATTTATAAACTAAGTTTTTCAAAGGATTTTTTGGCAGCTTGGTAGCCAATATTAAATACTTGGTCCATCTTTATTTTACTGGTTTCAAAGGTGCTGTAAAGACATAAATCCTTAGGTTCAATTACCCAATCGCACATATTAAATTTATGAATGTTCGAGTTGGCCGAAAGGATGTCAAAGGCGCGTGTAGTTACTGCTTTAATAGAGCGTAAATCTTTAGCTTCAATTTTTTGAATGGGACTCACATAAATACCAATAATAGTTTCACATTGTCCTTGTAAAACATCTGTGGGGAAATGGTTGAGTATGCCACCATCACTATAAATATTACCATCAATTTCATATGGGGATAGAATACCTGGAAATGCTGATGAGGCTAATATGGCATCAACTATTTTTGTTTTTGGCCCAAAAATTTTAAGCTTTCCTCGCACCATATCTGTGGCTGTAATTTGTACTGGAATTTTCAGGTCTCCTATTGTGGCATCTTTAAAAATAGATTCAAAATAGATTCTAAAAGACTCTGAGTCTATCAATCCCGCTTTTTTAAAAGTTAAGTGTTTCCAATGAAAAAGATAAATAGATTTAAAAAATTCTAAAATTTCTTCGGGTGTTTTGCCCCAGGCATATAGTGCTCCCACAATAGAGCCTGCACTTGTTCCAGCTACTTGGCTGGGTTTTATTTTTTGCTCTTCCAGAAATTTTATTACACCTGCATGTGCTAAACCTTTTGAACCTCCTCCAGAAAGAACAAGTCCTATTGATTTTGTTTTAAGATCCATATTCGCTATTTGTGCTAAAATTACTCTTTTTTATAGAATGGAGAATGATATATATCAACTTTAAAAATCAATTTTTGTAGTAGCTTTGTAAAAACAAATCAAATATCATGAAAATTACTGTAGCTAAAGCCTTGTTTAACAGTCTTTCTTACGCTGAATATAGAAAAAAAATCATCGATTTATTGCATGAAAAAAAATCTACTGGACCCGTACAGTCTATAGATTTAACGCATTACAGTGAACTCAATGAAACCCGTATGAAGCGCCTTGATAAAACCATTGTGCTTACCGAAACTACAATTCAAGAGTTACAAGCGTTACAAGAAGAGTATATCTGGTTGGTTATTTCAGAGGGTTGGTGTGGCGATGCTGCTCAACTTTTACCCGTATATCATAAAATGGCCGAAGCAACGGACAAAATTGATTTAAAAATTGTACTTAGAGATGAAAACCTAGAGTTTATGGATTCTTTCTTAACAAATAAAGCACGTTCCATACCAATTCTAGTAATTATCAAAAAAGAAACAGGTGGTGTATTAGGGCATTGGGGGCCAAGACCACAAGCGGCAAAAGATCTAGTTTTGAATTATAAAAAAGAGTTTGGTGTTATTGACGAAAACTTAAAAACAAATTTACAACTCTGGTACCACCACGATAAGGGACTATCTACTCAAAACGAATTGATAAATTTAATGCGTGAACTTGATAAAAGTACCCTCTAGTTTAATGAAATCAACGTCTAGCGGGATACATTAAACGGATTTAAAAATTTTTTAATTTTTTTTAGTTTTAAATCAAAAAATAATCGTAACTTGCTCATTGCTAACCAAGTCTACTTTTTAGTTTGCTTTTTTTATAGGTGTTTGTCTGTTGTTTAACAATAAAAAAACATTATTATGAAAAAATTATTAGAAAGGGTTTATGATTACTTATCTTTTGCACTTTTTGGTGGAAAACATTTGCCTAATTATTAACTAATGACTGTGACCTTTAGTATAAGTTAGTTTAAAACTATAGGTCTTGAAAATGAAAACACATGATAAAACATAAAATGTATTTATCATGTGTTTTTTTTATTGTAAATAGTATTGTTTTCTAGAAAGTTTTCAACGGATCAATCCCAAAACCTGTGGGGAATGAAAAATTAAGCATAAATAGTTGTTAGCCTAAAAAGGAAGAATGCAACATTTTTAACGCCTCTAAATTGAGTTCTAAAAGCTTTTATTTTAGCATTGAACGACTCTGCAGATGCGTTTGTGCTTCTGTTATCAAAATAGTTTAGTATGGTTTGGTAATGATTTATTATAGATCTTGAGATTGTATTGAAAGACTTAAATCCAGATTGACTTACTTTTTCATGCCATTTAGCTAATCTTGAGAGTCCAATGATTTTATCTGTTGTTTTCTCAAATATATTTCTCAACTCTTGGGCTAAATTATATGTTTT
>NZ_VLKO01000015.1 GCF_007830355.1 Flavobacterium tiangeerense
ACAACGTCCCCGCGCTACAAGCAGTTTGGGACTAAATTAAGCCCTATTTTCGGATTTGCCAAATCTTCCAAATACAAAACCAACTTCAAATTAAGCCTAATACCCAAATTGCTTGTAGCGTGTGTTGGTGGCAGTAATTTTATTTATCAAGTTAGTTCGTTTAATAATTTCAGAAAATTATCTGGTGGAAATAATTGCAATTTTCCATCTTCCATTTTATATGGAATTTCAGTAAAAACTCTGTCATTATACCAAAAAACTTTATTGCTAAGTGAACCTGGACCTTCTACATTCATATTATAAATTGCAGGAAAAATTCCATTTATTGCTTTTACAACTTCTAAATTTTCAATTGGATATATTATTGCTGAATGTCTATGCGGAATTCCAATTAACAAACCTTTACTTCCGGTTAGTTCTTTTCGATTTTCTAAATCATAAACTATATTTGGCGTAAAGAAATGGTCGGAATTTGCAAACCAAATGTCAAAAACATTAAAATTTTCTTTTGTTATTGTTAGTGGATATTTGTCTTTAATATTCTGCAATCCAATTTCAAAAAGTTCATCAATAGATTTCTCCCATTTTTTTATTTGTTCTGGTTTTATATTTGCTATGCTGTGAGGAAAATCAAATACAAGCATAGAATAAATATCTCCTTCAAACTCTTTTCCAATTGCGAACTCTTTTCCAACATAATCAATATATTCATCCTTGTATAATCTTACTCCGATATATTTTTTAACTTCCTCAAAGTTATCCGCAATTTTTTCAAATTCTATTTCAAATTTGTTTGCTTCTATCAATAAATTGAAGTGATCCTTAATTATATCCTTATAATTTTTTGGTTTGTCTTGTTTGCAATTTTGCGCAACATTGCTTAATCCTAAATTACTAAATCCTAATTCGTTTTCAGTTACAAGTATAATTCCATCGGAAATTTCAATTTCAATATTTAGCTTTCTAAAATAATTTTCAATTTCATATATGAATGTAGAATATTCAGAATTTTCAAAAAACGAAGCCCAATTTGGTATTTCTGTCTTGATGTTTTTCTTATTAAAAAATGAAAACATATTTTTTCTTTTTAGTTACGATTTTCTGGATTATTGCCACCAACGTTTTGCTGCTTTGAGATGGCTGGAAGTTCGTAACAGCTCAATTTTCGGCTTAACGAAAACTTGATGCGAAACGGTAATTCCAGTAAACTCCAGCTAGCTCAAAACAGCTGTTGTAGGCTGGCTTTATTGTTTTACTGTTGCGAACATTGACATTGTTAATCCTTTTTTAACATTCCAAATTCCGAAACTTGATGAGCGTGTAATTGATTTACCAAAAAGTTGTCCACTATATCTAAAAGGTTCCGCTTCATCTTTTTGTTTTGGTAAATATTCAATCGATATAAAAAACGGTTCTTCAAAATTTAAATCGAATTCTTCTATATTAAATTTATTCCATCCGTTTTCGACTTTTTTTTGAATTATAATATTTTGAGTATTTATTTTGTTGTTTGGCAAATTATCTTTTACATCATAAATGTTTATTCTAAAACTCGCAGTATCAACAAAGACATTAAACAAGTTTATGTTTACATCTAATATTTTTGAAGGTTTCTTTATTTTAATTTCTTTAGCAAATTCTTGAATATCATTATTTATATCATTATTGGCTTTTACATAACCTGCAACCATTGACACATATGACTTTGTGCCAAGTTCAACAAGTTTTGGTTTAGTTGAAATAACAATTACTTCATTTAAAACAGTTTGACTTTCCTTTAAAATGATTTCATTAAAATTTGATTTTTGTAATTTATAAACATTAATCTGTTTTTCTTCGTAACCAATATATGAAAAAGAAAGTAACTCGTTCAATTCAGAATTATTAAGGGTGATTTTAAAGTTCCCATTTTCATCGGATATAGTTCCAATATTTTTATTTTTAATTCCAATGTTGACATATTCAAGAGGTTCTTTAGTATTTGATTTAATTATTCCACTTAACGTAATCTGTCCGTAAGTTAGAGTTACAAATAATAGAAAAAAATAGGTAATAGTAATTTTCATTTTCTTGTGTTTATTTCGTTTTAAGCTTGCCTACAACGTTCCGGCGCTTGGCGAGGTTGCGAACTTCGGAACCGATTATTTTCTATCAAAGATAAATTTTCTTGCGAGAAATAAACGTGAATTTACTACAAAATTCGCAATCTTGCCAAACGCCTGTTAGCCGTTCGGTTTTTTATTTATAGTTATTTTTGTTCTCGTTTACGTTTAATAGTTGCCCATTTATTGCATTTGGTAAAGGATGTTTTTTTATTTGTTCTTCCCAATATTTACTAGTATAATAACTTCTATCTTTATCTATGTAAGTTTTACTTTTTTCAGGAATTTTGTCGTTGTAAATAAGTTTATCGTCAATAAAAATCTCATTAATAGTTTCAACTGCATTATTTTTCTCTTTGGATTTAACTATTTTTTTTTCACTTATGAACGAATAATTAAGATGTCTAATTTCATCTTCTCCAGTCCATTTTTCAGTATTGATATAACTGGCTGAAAATTTCCAAAAAAGGAATTTAACGGCATCACTATCCTCAAAACTTTCACTTACATTAATTTCATCTGCATTATTATTTTTATCATATTTTACGTAACCTACAATTTTTTTGCCTTCTAAAATGGAATGCAAACTATCTTTAGTCAATTCTGTTTTGTATTGTTTCCATCCTCTTGCTAAAATATCTCTTTTAGGGATTTGGCAATCTAAATAACTATCAAAACTAGAAATACTTATTATTCTTGATTTTTGTTTAATACTGTCTATTTTAAATGTTCTATATTCCGTAATATATTTTTTTATTCCTGTATCAAAATCATTATTTGTGTTTTTGTATGGAATATGATATTCAATTAACCCATCGCCATATTTTACAAGCTTATTATTTACTAATTGCCAACTTCTAAAATATCCTCTTATAGTATAATATTTTTCCGAAAGTTTTTTTATTATAATAACAGGTTCTAATTCATAACTCTTCATCTTTTCCAAACTGATGATTTGAGGTATTTCATCAATGTTATATTCAACAGATAAATAATTATCATCATAAATCATTAAATTTTTAACACCTGTTTCTTTCAAAATCGATTTATCAAATTTAAATTCCCCTTGAATATTTGAATTTCCAATTAAACTTCCATTATCGCTGAAAATTTGTATTCCGTTAATTGGTTTTTTATCAAGTTTATCTATAAAAGTTATTTTAATGTTTTGAGAAAAAATTAAAATTGGAAAAAAAAGGAATACTGAAATTAAATAATTTCTCATTGTTATAATTTATATTTTATGTTTGGTTTTTCTACGTTCCGCCAAACTGACGGCTAACTTGTATATATGTGTGACAAAATCACTCAAAGCCATCCCAATTTGGGTAGATATGTGTGATAAACGTCACATTTTATTTGTTTTCAAATATAGAAATAATTAGTTATAAATCATCAAACGGACTTTTAATTTGTTGTAAACTTTTCGTACTTACGTGGGTGTAAATTTCGGTAATTTTGCTGCTGTTATGACCCAATAATTCTTGAATATACCTTAAATCAGTGCCGCTTTCTAATAGATGGGTGGCAAAACTATGTCGTAACCAGTGAAGTGTAACTAGTTTTGTATTTCCTACTTTTTGTAGCGCCTGTTTTAAAACGCTTTGTAAACTGTATTCAGAGTATTTTTCTCCTGCATTTTGCCCCTCAAATAACCAAATGCTAGGCCTGTATAAACTATAATATTCTCGCAGCAATTCTAATATCTTTTGGGATAATGGTGTAATTCTGTCTTTCTTACCCTTACTTTGTCTAATAACAACAACTCCTCTTTTAGAATCAATATCGGCTGGTTTTAAGTTTAAAAGTTCGCTTCTGCGTAAGCCACAACTATAAATCAAGGAAAGCATTGTTTTGTGTTTGAGGTTGCTGTGGGCATTCAAAATTAGTTTTACTTCTTCTTTACTTAATACATTGGGTAATACTTTGGCACGTTTTGGTCTATGTATCTTGTCAATGTCAATTTTGGTGTCCATTACTATTTTAAAAAAGAGTTTGATGGCGTTTACAATTTGATTTTGATAGGATTCAGATAATTTTTTATGTAGAATGTAGTTGTTATTGAATAGGATTACATCATTATTGTCTATTTCGGGGATGTTTTTTTCTGGAAAAAAGAGCAAAAATGTTTTTAGGGCCTCAGAGTAGGTGGTTATGGTGTTTTGGCTATAGCGTTTGGATTGCAGCCATTGTTTGAATTTTTCCAAATAATGAATTGCTTCTAGAGAAATTTGCTGTGTGGGGTCTGCTTGAATTTGAAACTGGATTCGGTTTTCAATAGTATCGGGTATGTGCCACAGTTTTTTTTGTTGGCTCCATCTAGCGCCGCTTATTTGCTTGACTTGTTGAATAAGATCTTGGTTTTTTTCAAAATAGAGTGCAATTCTATTTTCGTCTTTGTGTATTAAGGGTGCTGCTTTCCAGTTCATTGTGCCTCTTTTTTGGGCTTTAAAGATACAAAATTTTTTAAGATTTTTACTCCATGTTGTAGAATGAAGTAGTGTCTTTTTTTTTGTGTAAGGGATGATCCCGAGACTTCGGGAGGTATCCTTGTAGTGTAACGGAAAGATAAAGCCGAAAGCCCGACCCGAAGTTTTTACGTAGGGGTACACCCAAAAGGAAATGAATGCTATTTTGTGGGAATGTAGTGTAGGATTTTGTTTTTTGATTTGGATTTTGTTTTTTTTTCATTACCAAAAAAAAATCCCACCGAAGTGGGACTCTTAAAATGTGGATTGATTTATAGGATGTCGGTTTCTGAAACGGCATGAATTAATTTCTTATTTACAAATTCATCCATCCCCAATGCAGAAAGTTCTCTACCATAACCTGATCTTTTTGTTCCGCCAAAGGGTAAACTTTCGTTTGATTTTGTGGGTTGATTGATGAAAACCATTCCAGAATCGATTTGTTTTGCCATATTTTTTGCTCTTTCCATGTCTTTTGAAAAAATGGAACTTCCTAGACCAAATCGAGTAGCATTGGCCAATTCAATGGCTTCTTCATCATTTTTTACGCGGTAAAAACTGGCTACAGGACCAAATAATTCTTCTTGATACGCGAGCATATCTGGCTTTAAATCGGTCAAAATGGTAGGTTGCATGAAAGCGCCTTTTAAATTTGCTTGCTTTCCTCCAGTAACAACCGTTGCGCCTTGTTTTATGGTGGTGTTTACTTGTTCTAATAAGGTGTCTAGGGCATCTTGACTGGATAATGGTCCTAGTTGTGTTTCTTTGTCCATGGGATCGCCCAGTTTTAAGGCTTCCATTTTTTTAGTGAATTTTTCTAAAAACGCATCGGCTACTTGCTCTAAAACAATAAATCTTTTTGAAGCCACGCAACTTTGTCCGTTATTGATCATTCGGCCTTTAATTGCTAAGTCGGTTGCACGGTCAATATCGGCATCTTCCAAAACAATAAACGGATCATTTCCCCCCAGTTCTAATACTGATTTTTTAATGTTTTTCCCAGCAAATTGGGCAAGTGAAGCTCCTGCTTTTTCACTTCCGGTTAAACAAGCACCTTGAATTTTTGGGTTTTCAATTAGTTTCTCAATCTTTTTTGAAGATAAAAACAAGTTGGTGTATAAACCTTTTGGAGCTTGTATTTCGGTAAAAATATCTTCAAATGCTTGGGCACATTGAGGCACGTTTGATGAATGTTTGAGCACAATGGTATTCCCAATCATTAAGTTAGGAGCAACCACGCGGGCAACTTGATAGAATGGAAAATTCCAAGGCTCAACGGCAAGAATAACACCAATAGGCGCTTTGGTCAAAACGGCTTCACCTACTGCGGTAGTTATTTTTTGATCGGCTAAAAATTCAGCTCCATTTTTGGCATAATATTCAAAAATATTGGCACAATATTCAATTTCATATTCCGATTGTCCAATTAATTTCCCCATTTCGGTGGTGATCATTTCGGACAATTCTTTCTTTTTTGATCGAAAGGTAGCAGCAATTTTATTTAGTAATGCTGCACGATCTTCATAGCTTGTTTTTTTCCAGTCTAAGTACGCGTCATGCGCAGTATCAATTGCTTTTTCTAACTGGGAATCTGTAATTTCGTCAAACGTTTTTAGCGTTTCTAAAGTATATGGATTAACTGATTTGATAGCCATAATTATGTTTTTAAGGGATTATTTAGTGTCGCTTTCGCTGTAAAAATTATTTTCTTCGTCTTCACTGCCCACTTGTTCTTGAGTATCATCCAGTTCTGAACCAGGAATGTCTAAATCACTTCCGATTCCTTGTGTTGGCAACGCATTTTCGTCCCAAAGTTCTGGTTTATTTTCTAATTTTTTATTATTCGGAATCGCATCTATATCAATTTCTTTGTCTTGGTCCAATTGAACAAAAATATCCTCTGTGGCTGGATACTCTAATTTTTCCAGGTTTTTCTCAATAGTACTTTTAGAACTTTCGGCATTAACCTTATTGGTATCCTTTTTCATGATTTCTATGTTTTATTTTTTTGTAATTCGGCTAATAATCCAAACGATCACTGCTATTACTGCAATGACTATAAATATGCCAACTCCCATTCCTGCTTTAAAGATACCTTCTACTACCGAGCAACTTGTAAAAAAGAATGAAATTAGAACTAAAGGAATGATTTTTTTGAGTAAAGTTTGCATGATTTTTTAATTTTAAATTGTTACCCCAAATTTCAGTATTTTTACTTTAAGAGTGTTACAGTATTTTAGTATTAAGTTATATTATTCTTGTCATAAGTGCTAATAATCATTCAAAATAATAAATCAGTATTAAAAAATCAGAATTCGGTATTCCCAAATTGTAATTCTGTTATCTTTGCCAACAGTAAAAAAGTTATATGAAGTTTGATTTATTAAAAAATGATCCGCTATCTAAGGCCAGAGCGGGAACAATTACAACAGATCACGGTGTGATTGAAACGCCAATTTTTATGCCTGTAGGTACTGTGGCCTCTGTAAAAGGAGTGCACCAAAGGGAATTAAAAAACGATATTAATCCAGATATTATTCTGGGGAATACCTATCACTTATACTTGCGTCCGCAAACTGAAATTCTTGAAAAAGCAGGTGGTTTGCATAAGTTTATGAACTGGGATCGCAATATTTTGACTGATTCTGGTGGGTACCAAGTATATTCTTTGAGTGCCAATAGAAAAATTAAGGAAGAGGGCGTTAAGTTTAAATCTCACATTGATGGTTCTTACCATTTTTTCACGCCTGAGAATGTTATGGAAATTCAGCGAACCATAGGTGCTGATATCATCATGGCATTTGATGAGTGTACGCCTTATCCTTGTGATTACAATTATGCCAAGCGCTCTATGAAAATGACGCACCGTTGGCTAGACCGCTGTATCAATCACCTAGATACGCTCCCGTTTAAGTACGGGTATGAGCAAACTTTTTTCCCAATTGTTCAAGGAAGTACATATAAGGATTTACGAAGACAATCAGCAGAATATATTGCCAATTCGAACCAACAAGGTAATGCCATAGGCGGCTTATCTGTAGGGGAACCAGCTGAGGAAATGTATGCCATGACCGAAGTAGTGTGTGAAATATTACCTGAGGATAAACCAAGATATTTAATGGGTGTGGGAACGCCAATTAACATTCTTGAAAATATTGCTTTGGGTATTGATATGTTTGATTGTGTGATGCCTACACGTAACGCCCGTAACGGAATGTTATTTACGGCACATGGTACCATAAACATTAAGAACAAGAAGTGGGAAGCTGATTTTTCTCCTATTGATGAAATGGGAATCACTTTTGTTGATACAGAATATACAAAAGCGTATTTGCGTCACCTTTTTGCTGCCAATGAATATTTAGGAAAACAAATTGCTACCATTCACAATCTTGGATTTTACATGTGGTTAGTGCGCGAGGCTAGAAAACACATCTTAGCAGGAGACTTTAAACCTTGGAAAGAGATGATGGTTAAAAACATGAGCCAACGTTTGTAAAAAAATGTTTCAGGTTTTAAGTGTAACGTTCTGGCGTATGCTTTAAACCTGAAACTTTAAACTTGAAACTAAAACATGCTTACAATAATAGACAAATACATTCTTAAAAGATATTTAGCCACATTTGCGGTTATGTTGTTGTTGTTTATTCCAATTGGGATTGTGGTGGATGTATCTGAGAAGATTAATAAACTGCTTGAAAATAAAGTTCCTATTGTTGAAATAGCACTTTATTATTACAATTTTACGGTTTATTTTGCCAATTCACTTTTTCCTATATTTTTGTTTTTATCGGTGATTTGGTTTACTTCAAAACTGGCCAATGATACTGAGATTATTGCCATACTGAGTTCAGGTATTTCCTTTACACGATTTTTGAGGCCTTACATTATGGGTGCTTCTATAGTATCAGTCTTTGTTTTGTTGATGGGATTTTTTGTGGTACCATCGGCTAGTGAAGGTTTTAATAATTTTAGGTACATGTACTTAAAAGGAGGCGGTAAAGAAGCCATGAGAGGTGATAATACTGATGTGTACAGGCAAATAAATGATACCGATTTTATTTATGTAAACAGTTTTAATACCGATACTAAGACGGCTTTTAGTTTTTCGCTAGAGCGTTTTAAAAACGATAAACTGGTACATAAAATTACAGCCACTAGAATTACTTGGAACCCAAAAGACAGTACCTACACCTTATATGATTATACTAAAAGAACAGTAGGCCCGCTGAATGATGTAATTGTAAAACTCCCGGAAAAGAAAGCTGTTTTTGAATTTGACTTAGAGGATTTAACGCCAGTAGTCTACATAGCAGAGACTTTAAGTTTAGGCAAACTGAATGCTTTTATTGACAAAGAACGCGAGCGGGGTTCTTCAAACATAAATGTATATCTCGTAGTTTTATATAAAAAATATAGTGTACCCATTTCAGCATTTATTTTAACCATTATTGCAGTCGCTGTTTCATCCATGAAACGAAGAGGCGGAATGGGAACCAATCTAGCCATAGGAATTGCACTTGCTTTTTCATTTGTATTTTTTGATAAAATCTTTGGTGTACTTGCAGAGAAGTCCAGTATTCCGCCATTACTAGCCGTATGGTTACCCAATATTGTTTTTGGAATTTTAGCCATTTATTTACTACGCAATGCAAAACGATAATTTAAAAAGTTATTTAAACCTCCATTTAATTGTTTTTATATGGGGTTTCACCGCCATTTTGGGCGCTTTGATTACTATATCTGCTGATGCATTGGTGTGGTTTAGGATGTTCTTTGCAGGGATTTTTATAGCCGCTTTTTTAGTGTTTTCAAAAAAATCTTTTAAAGTTCCGGTAAAATCTTTATTGAAGTTAATGTTTGTTGGATTGTTAATCGCATTGCATTGGATCTTTTTCTTTAAAGCCATTCATGTCTCAAATGTGTCTATAACATTATCGGTGTTTTCATTAGGTGCTTTTTTTGCATCCATATTGGAGCCCTTGTTTTATGGCAGAAAAGTTTTGTGGTATGAAGTTTTTTTTGGACTCATCATCATTGCCGGGTTAGCCTTAATAATGCAAGTAGAAATCAACTATCTTGATGGGATGTTGTATGCATTGGTATCTATATTACTAGGAGTTTTATTTACCTTGATGAACGGTAAATTAATCGCTAATCACGATCCTTCGGTTATTTCTTTTTATGAGTTTGTAGCGGGAGTCGGATTTATATCTGCCTACTTTTTCATACAAGGAAAGTTTACAGCCGCTTTTTTTGAAATGACAGTAAACAACTGGATTCTAATATTAATACTTGCCTCAGTGTGTACCGCTTATGCTTTTACCGCCTCGGTCAAAGTAATGCAAAAACTCACGCCTTATACCGTTATGCTTACCACAAATTTAGAGCCTGTTTACGGGATAATCTTGGCTTATTTTATTTTGGGTGGCAAAGAAAAAATGAGTTTTGAGTTTTACATTGGTGCCATAATAATTGTCATTACTGTGATACTTAACGGAGTGATTAAACACTACCAGAAATCCAAAACGACATAGCTTTTGGTACGCTTTAGGAATCAAAATTTTTCACATAAATACTAAATTTACCTTTTTGAACGATTTAAAATTTTATATTTGCTGTTCGAAATAAAAACAAAAACGCAAAAATCCTATGGAATATTTAGATTTTGAGCTTCCAATAAAAGAACTTGAAGATCAATTGGACAAATGTCTTATTATTGGTGAAGAATCAGATGTTGATGTAACGAATACTTGCAAACAAATCAGCAAGAAACTAGAAGAGACAAAAAAGAATATTTATAAAAACTTAACGGCTTGGCAACGTGTTCAGCTTTCTAGACACCCAAATAGGCCTTATGTTTTAGAGCATATTACGAATCTTACCAAAGGTACGTTTTTGGAACTTTTTGGGGATAGAGGATTTAAAGACGACAAAGCCATGATAGGTGGACTTGGACAAATTAATGGACAATCGTTTATGTTTGTTGGTCAACAAAAAGGGATCAATACTAAAATGCGTCAGTTTCGTAATTTCGGGATGGCAAATCCAGAAGGATATAGAAAAGCATTGCGCTTGATGAAAATGGCCGAGAAATTTGGTATTCCAGTGGTAACACTTATTGATACTCCAGGAGCTTATCCAGGTCTTGAGGCTGAAGAGCGCGGACAAGGAGAAGCTATTGCGAGAAACATTTTTGAGATGATTAACTTGAAAGTGCCAATTATTACAATTATTGTAGGAGAAGGTGCATCAGGTGGAGCATTAGGAATAGGAGTAGGGGACAAGGTATACATGATGGAAAATACTTGGTACTCTGTTATTTCGCCAGAATCTTGTTCGTCTATTTTATGGAAAAGTTGGGAGTACAAAGAACAAGCCGCCGATGCTTTGAAACTGACTTCAGCTGATATGAAAAGGCAAAAATTAGTTGATGATATTATACCAGAACCGCTAGGAGGAGCTCATTATGATAAAGAAACTACCTTTAAAACAGTAGAGCAGTATATCTTAAAAGGCTATAACGAACTGAAAGACTTATCAACAGCTGATCTTATAGCTCAGAGAATGGAGAAATACAGTAAAATGGGAGAGTTTAAAGAATAAAATCTTACAAATTTATAGTTCATCCGTCTCGTACTAAAACCTAGGTCGAGACGGATTTTTTTTGGGTTATGAACAAAAAATAGTTAGTTATCAACATTTATTTGTAACAACTCATCGCTGATTTTTTTTTAATTTATGTTACTTTCGCCTTATGGAAAATTTCAGAAATATTAATCCTGTAAAGGTTGATAAAAGCACAATAATAAGCTTAGAAAAAGGAAAATTGCAGCCTCAAGTACTTGAACTAGAGGAAGCTGTTCTAGGCGCAATGATGATTGATAAAAAAGGGGTTGATGATGTAATTGATATTTTACAACCTGATGCTTTTTACAAAGAAGCGCACAAACATATTTTTGAAGCCATCGTTCAATTGTTTACTGAGACACAACCTATAGATTTATTGACGGTATCGGCTCAGCTGAAGAAAAACGCAAAACTAGAGTTGGCAGGTGGCGATTTTTATTTAATCCAGCTTACGCAAAAGATATCCTCATCAGCACATATTGAATTCCACTCTAGAATTATACTTCAAAAATTTATTCAACGAAGCTTAATTCGGATTTCAACTGAAATTATTGAAGACTCCTATGATGAAACTACAGATGTATTTGATTTATTAGACAGAGCCGAATCGAAGCTTTATGAAGTTACTCAAGGAAATATAAAACGAAGTTCAGAAACCGCACAAAGTCTAGTACTGCAAGCCAAAAAACGTATTGAAGAAATTGCAGGTCAAGAAGGATTAAGTGGTGTAGCCACTGGTTTTGATAAGCTAGACAAAATTACTTCAGGATGGCAACCAAGTGATTTAATTATTATTGCTGCAAGACCCGCCATGGGAAAAACAGCATTTGTATTATCAATGGCTAGAAATATGGCTATTGATTTTAAAATGCCAGTTGCCTTGTTTTCTTTAGAGATGGCATCGGTGCAATTAATTACACGTTTAATTTCATCAGAGACCGGATTATCATCAGAAAAATTGCGTACTGGAAAGCTTGAAAAACACGAGTGGGAACAGTTAAGTACCAAGGTTAAAAATTTAGAAAAAGCACCTCTTTTTATAGATGACACCCCATCCTTATCTATTTTTGATTTACGTGCCAAGGCAAGACGTTTAGTATCACAACACGGTATCCGGATTATTATTGTAGATTATTTGCAGTTAATGACTGCAGGAGGTAGTGGTAAAGGAGGTGGAAACAGAGAGCAAGAAATATCTACTATTTCCCGAAATTTAAAAGCATTGGCTAAGGAGTTGAATGTGCCCGTTATTGCACTTTCTCAACTTTCGCGTGCGGTAGAAACGCGTGGTTCTAGTAAGCGTCCGTTACTGTCTGATTTACGTGAATCTGGAGCTATTGAGCAGGATGCTGATATTGTATCCTTCTTGTACCGTCCTGAGTATTATAAAATTGACGAATGGGATGATGACGAAGCTTCGCCAACCACAGGTCAAGCCGAAATCATGATTGCTAAACACCGTAATGGTAGTATAGAAAACGTACGATTAAAGTTTATAGGTCACTTAGGTAAATTTGATAATCTGGAGGATTACAGTGGCGGTTATGATGATTTGCCTTCTAGTATGAACCAAGATGACAATCCGTTTATTACAAAAAATTTGCCTTCAGCTAATGAAGCTTTTGGAAGTAATTTTAATGATGATGAAGATGATAGTGATGTACCCTTTTAATAGTGTATTGTAACAGCATAAGAATGCCCTCGAATGAATAATTTTTGAGGGCATTTTTTTTGGTAAAATTATCATTACATTATTAATGAAATTATAATGTTCTTTTTTGAAAAAAATTAAATATCTTAGCAATGCTTATTTAGTAAACTAAGTACTATAAACTAACCAAAATAAAAAGACGATTATGGACAACGAAAACTTATCCGATCCTATTGAAGTTTCATTACAAACTGCTGAAAAGTGGACCAAAGCTTACAGAGGTAATCAAGAACTTGAAGATGCAAGCAAGAAAGTAAATGCTTTTTTAATTCCAAGAGAAAGTCTAGAAGCGGTATTAGCCTTAAAAACAGATGCTGTGCGTGCCTATATGGGTATAAATGATAAAAAAGAAAAAACACTAATCTTTGTAGGAGCAAATAAAGATGAAACGGGTATTTACAGAGATGTTTTTGGCACTTTGGGAACTGAAAAAGATGCTGACTTAGATGAAGATATTAGTATTGTATATGATGCTTCTAGACCTTGCCCTCCACACGGCGACCCAGATAGTCCATTGCAAAATTAATAGTAATGGGTTTAATAGTAAATTACGTAGGTTATTTCATATTAATACTTAATTTTATTTTATACTGGAATGGTTTTTCTAAACATGGAAAAACCTTTCAGTATCTTGTTTGTTATCTTACAGTTTTAGTGATTGTACAGGTAATTATGGAAATTTTAGTGTTACAAAGTAAAAATAACTTGTTCCTAGTTCATGCTTATTTTATCGGACAGTTTTTGTGTTTGGGATTTTTTTATAAAACATTAATGAAAACAAAAACACAAGTTGCTATAATACAATACAGTATGATAGCAGGTTGTGTTTTACTTATTGTTGATTATGCACTCTATCCTGAACAATTTTTTAAATTTAATTTACTTGAAATTGCTCTTACCTCATTACTTGTTGTTTTGTATGCTGTAATGCATTTGTACAACATGTTGTTAGAGCATAAGCAATATTACTTTCTAACTATAGGAATAATCACTTATTTATTAGCTAGTACCGTTCTTTTTTTTGTAGGAAACATAACAACTGGACTAAGTGATGAATTTAAATTATTGACTTGGAATGTAAATTCATTTTTAGTAATTCTTTTTCAATTGCTTATTTTCGTTGAATGGAAAAAAAGTTTTTCTAAAAAAGCATTAAGAATTTATAATGGAAGGAAATCAAATGTATGAAAAAGAGATTGTTGCGGTAATATTGTATACTTCTCTATTTTTTATACTACTAGCTGTAGGTTTAATCGTTTTTTTTTATTTTTCTCGTAAACGTATTATTGAAAAAGAATTAGAGAAAAAAGATTTAGAAATTCAATTTAAACAAGATCAAATTCAAGCCGTAATTTTAACGCAAGAAGAAGAACGAAAAAGAATTGCTCAGGATTTGCATGACGATATAAGTTCAAAATTGAATGTGGTAGCCTTAAACAGTCATTTGTTAAACAGTCCTAATTTGTCTGTGAACGAAGTTCAGGAAATAACACAAAATATAATTGATTTAACCGGCAAAGCATTAGACAGCTCCAGAAAAATTGCACACGGATTGCTACCACCTGTTTTAGAAAAATTTGGTTTGCATGCAGGAGTCGAAGAATTGTGTCTAGAGTTTAGCAATTCAAAGGCTGTTAAGGTAAATTATAGCTGTAGAACGGAATTCAACATAGCAGAAAATGATTGTCATTTACATGTGTTCAGGATTTTACAGGAACTAATGAATAATTCATTGCGCCATGGAAAAGCAACAAAAATTGCTATTCTTTTTGAGGAAATTGATAATAAAAAGCAATGTACTTATTCAGATAATGGCATAGGTTTTCTAATGCATAATTCCGAAAACATGAAAGGTTTAGGAATGAAAAATATTGAAAGCCGAATTGCTTTTTTAAAAGGTACTATCGATATAAAATCAGCACCAAATGAGGGAGTTATAATTATTTTTAATTTTGAATGATGAAAAATAGCATAAAAATTATTATAGTTGATGATGAAATACTTTTTAGAAAAGGAATTTCATTTTTATTGGATAGAGAAAATAATATTGATGTAATTTATGAAGCTTCAAGTGGTGGAGAACTTTTGGCTTTTCTTGAAAGCAATCATGACAATCATCCTGATATTATCATAATGGATTTGAAAATGCAGGGTATAAATGGTGTAGAGGCTACAAAAATAATTCATACCGTTTATCCTAGTATAAAAATTATTGCTTTAACAAGTTACAATACAAAATCCTTTATATTAAACATGATTGCTGTAGGAGCAGTGGCTTATCTAGTAAAAAATTCTACTCCACAAGAACTATTGGTTACTATTAATGAAGTGGCCGAGAGAGGATATTATTATACGGATTACATTATGAAGGTAATTCAAGAGGATATTTCAACAGTAAAGAAACCTAAATGTTTATTAGATTCTAATTTTTTGACAACTAGGGAAATTCAAGTATTAAAACTTATTTGTGATCAAAAAAGTAGTACTGAAATTGCAGACGCTTTGTTTATAAGTCCGAGAACTGTTGAAGGACATAGAAATAATCTACTTTTGAAAACAGAATCAAGAAATATTGCAGGTTTAGTATTATTTGCAATTCAAAACGAAATCATGGCTATTGATTAGAACAATCTAAAAAGTTAAAAATGTACAGAGATTTTAAAGTAATTATTTTGTTATTGACAATTATTGAAATAAAGGGGCTTGTTGAAGTTTTTGACTAATAAAAAGTTTCATAGTTTCCTCTAATTGCTCGTTTAATAACTCACTATCATAATAATTGAAAATAGTTTTTTTTAATGTAATACTTTGAATTACAAAATGAATCCTATAATCCATTTCTTGTATAGACATCTTTTTTACAAACTTAGAGTGAAAAGGATTCACAAAATAACTAAAACCCAAACGCATTGTTGATTTTTTTAAAATTCCAAACTCAATATCATTCAAAGAAATTTCAGTATGGGCAATTCGTATTCTTTTTAAGTTATACCTACTGTTCAAGTCAATATTTTCTTTTTTCATGATTAAAAAGTAAGCGTAATAAATATTGATCCAGAATGTTTTTTTTAAATCATCTGTATTTAAGTTTTTTTCTAATTTATCGGCACGGGTGAAGTAAAGCTGTCGTCTTAATGAGGTTGTATCCCCATTTGATTGCGCTACAGATAAAATTTTAGCTGATAAAGTGGTGTAATAATTTTTCAAGGTTATTTTATTTTAAAATTATTTTAAGAAAGGTATTGGAAACATAGTACGTAGAAAAAAATTATGAATAAGACTAATAAGCACAGGCCTATTTTTTTTAAAATATCCAAAGGGTTCATAGGTGTATTGTTAAAGCTGTTATTCCAAGTTTCATTTTTCATGGTTCGTTTATTTAGTTATTGCAAGTTAAGTTTAAACCTATAAGTGAGTACGCGTATTAATACGTGTTTTTATTCTCTATATTTAAATTAAATAGTTAAAATTTTTAACCATAAGTAGCTTAGTTACTATATTTGGATTATAAATAAATTAAATATGCAAAAACGTTTTATCATACTTGTATTATTCTTGTTTTCTGGTACCATGCAAGCTTCTTTTTTATTGTTGCCTATGGATGAAACGGTTCAAAAAAATCATTTAAAAGCCTACGGAATTACGTTTTGGTGTCTAAATAAAAATTACAAAGCCAGCTGGTTGCTTAATTATAGAGGCGGTTCTTTTTTGTTACCAGACGCTGATGAAATTAGAAAAGAATGTCAGATACGGGGAGTGAGTTTTGAAATTCTTTCAGATCAAGAGCAAGCCACTATTTTAAACGAGATTTCAAGTCCGTCACAAAATATGGAATCGGTGGTGCTTGAAAAAGCGCCTAAGATTGCAGTGTATACCCCAAAAGGAAAACAACCTTGGGATGATGCTGTAACGCTTGTGTTAACTTATGCTGAGATTCCGTTTACGCCTATTTATGATGAAGAGGTTTTATCTGATCAATTATTGCTGTATGATTGGTTGCATTTACACCACGAGGATTTTACAGGACAGTATGGTAAATTTTATAACGCATTTAAAAATGTGCCTTGGTATATCGAGCAAAAGAAAGAGTCTGAACTGCTTGCAACTAAATTAGGGTACACAAAAGTTTCACATCAAAAAGGAGCTGTTGCCAAAAAAATTAGAGATTTTGTTGTAGGTGGAGGTTTTATGTTTGCTATGTGTTCTGCTACAGATAGTTTTGATATTGCATTGGCAGCAGATGGAGTTGATATTTGCGAGGCTATGTTTGATGGTGACGCTAGCGAAGGCAATTATCAAACCAAGATGAATTACAGCAGTTCATTTGCTTTTAAAGATTTTACATTAGAACGAAAACCAGAGGTATATGAATTCTCGGATATTGATATGACGCCTAAACGCAGAATACCACCAGATAAAGATTATTTCACACTCATGGACTTTTCGGCAAAATGGGATCCCATTCCTAGTATGTTATGCCAGAATCATACCCAGTTAATCAAGGGATTTATGGGACAAACGACAGCTTACGATGCAGGGTTGATAAAATCTAATGTTTTAGTCATGGGAAGCTGTGAGTTAAATGCAGAAGCTAGGTACATTCATGGTCAAAAAGGAAAAGGAATGTTTACCTTTTACGGAGGTCATGATCCTGAGGATTTTCAGCACCAAGTTGGTGATCCACCTACCGTTTTGGATTTACATCCAAATTCTCCTGGATACCGCCTGATATTGAACAACGTATTGTTTCCGGCTGCCAAAAAGAAAAAATTGAAAACGTAAATCGTATTGAAAACAAAAAACCAGTCTTGTGAACTGGTTTTTCTGTTTTTTAGCCCTGATGGAAGTGGCATCTCCCGATTTTAAAAAACAAGGCTTTTTGCCGTAGTTTTTTAAGCGGGAATATAACGGACAGCAGGAATAGCTCCAAGAAAAAAAACTAAAACGTCTCTTTTTCGTTTTCTTTGTCAAGGTATTCTTGCACTATTTCAATGGCATTAGTTACTACATCACTCAATGCGGTGATAAAACTGCCTTCTTCGGCGCAATTGATAGCGTGTTTTATGGCTTCAGTTTCTTTTGGAATAATTTCGTAGGTAACATCTTTACCTGAGGTTTTAATACCTTCAAGAATTAAATTGATAATTTCTTCTTCGGTTCTTCCTCTTAAAAACTTTTCTTGTCTGATGATAATGTGATCAAACATGCGTGCTGCAATGTGGGCACATTCTCTAATATCTTCATCTCTGCGATCTCCTACGCCTGCTATAATTCCTATTTTTTTGGATGCAGTTACGCTTTCCAAATAATCAGCAACCCCTTTATATCCTGATGCGTTGTGAGCAAAATCAATAAGCACTTTGAATTTTTTAAACTCGAAAATATTCATGCGTCCAGGTGTTTGCGCTGCACTGGGAATAAAAGTTTTTAAGGATTGACTAATATCACCCGTTTTGAATCCCCATAAATAACTTGCTAGCGTTGCAGCAAGAACGTTTGCAATCATGAATTTAGCTTTTCCTCCTAATGTTAGCGGGACTAGTGTAGCTTTTTCTACTCTTATTTTCCATTCTCCTTTTTTGATGGTTATAAAACCATTTTCATATACGGCTACTGTTTTTCCTTCAGCGCATTGTTTTTTTATGAATTCACTATTTTCATTTAAACTAAAGTAGGCTACATTGCACTGGAGTTCATTTGCAATTTTAATGCAATGTTCATCATCTCCATTTAAAACTGCCCAACCATTCTTTTTAACACTTCTAACCACAGTTGCTTTTACTCTGGCAAGATCACTCAGGGTGTGTATGTCACTTAAACCTAAGTGGTCTTCTTGAATATTTGTGATTACCCCAATATCGCAAAGGCTAAATCCTAGTCCAGATCTCAGGATTCCGCCACGTGCTGTTTCTAGCACTGCAAATTCTACAGTAGGGTCTCTCAAGATATACTCGGCGCTTAATGGTCCTGTTGTATCACCTTTTTCCATCATGTGGTTTTGCACATAAATACCATCAGATGTGGTAAAACCAACTTTGAAACCATTATTTTTAACAATATGTGCAAGTAGTCGGGTAGTGGTCGTTTTACCATTTGTTCCTGTCACCGCAATAATAGGAATTCTACATGATTTTCCGGGAGGATAGAGCATGTCAATCACTGGAGCGGCAACGTTTCTTGGTAAGCCTTCTGAGGGAGCCAAATGCATTCTAAAACCCGGTGCTGCATTAACCTCAAGAATGACTCCGCCATTTTCTTTTAAAGGTTGTGTTAAATTCTCGGCCATGATGTCAACTCCGCATACATCAAGTCCTATTACTCTAGAGATACGCTCTGCTAGAAAAATATTTTCAGGATGCATCATATCAGTCACATCAACTGATGTGCCTCCGGTACTTAAATTTGCAGTTGATTTTAAAAATACCGTTTCACCATTGTTAGGAACGGTTTCAAGCGTATAGTTTAGTTTTTCTAGTAAATCTTCGGTATCGCGGTCAACATCAATTTGTGTCAATACATTTTCATGACCGTAGCCTCTCCTTGGATCTAAGTTAGTAGTATATATTAATTGTTGAATGGTATCAACGCCATTACCTACAACATGAGCTGGGACTCTTTTTGCTGCTGCTACTAGTTTGTTATCAATTACAAGAACTCTAAAATCAAAACCTGTAATGAATTTTTCTACAATCACTCGTTTGCCATAGGTTTGAGCAAATGCAAGTCCTGATACAGCATCTTCCCAATTGGTTACGTTTATGGAAGCGCCTTTTCCGTGGTTTCCTCCCAATGGTTTAAGCACAATAGGATAGCCTATTTTTTTGATCACATCGGCTAAGCTTTCTTCATCAACACAAATACTTCCGCTGGCTACAGGAATAGAAGCATTCTCTAGCATTTTTTTTGTTTGTTCTTTGTTGCAAGCGATGTCAACCGCTATGCTACTTGTTTTACAGGTAATTGTAGCTTGAAAGCGCATTTGATTTATGCCATATCCTAATTGTACTAATGAGTTAGTTCCAAGACGTATCCATGGAATATCACGCGAAACGGCCTCATCTACTATACTACCTGTACTTGGTCCTAACCTAACGCGTTCTCTGATTTCACGCATTTTTTGCAAGTCGGCATCAATATCATATTCTTTACCAGCAATTAAGGCTTCGGCAATTGCAACGGAAGCTTCGGCAGCAAATAAACCTACATTTTCTTCAGTGTAACTAAAAACAACATTGTAAGTTCCTGGAGTTTTAGTTTCTCTGGTTCTACCAAAACCAGTTTCCATTCCAGCTAAAGTTTGAATTTCGAGCGCAATGTGTTCAATTACATGTCCCATCCATGTACCTCGATCTACCCTTGAGAAAAATCCACCTCTGCAACCTTCGGAGCATCTATGTTCTATCATGCTGGGCAACATAGCTTCTATTCTTTCCCTAAAACCTTCGATTTTATTGGTAGGAAATTGCTCCATTTCCTCCAAATCCAATCGCATTTGGATTAATTTTTTTCGTTGAATACTCCAAATATTCGGTCCACGTAGGGCTTGTATTTTAATAATTTTCATAAAAGCAAAATGATTTTTTTAAGTGAAAGCCAAACAGATATTTCTATTTTTGAATTCGATATTTGAAGTATTTTTCAAAACCAATGCATCAAAAAATAAAAAAAAGAAAGCATTTTACTAATGTAGCCATTTTTGATATGAAATAAAAAATTTTATGCAATAATATACTCCAAACTGTATTTTTTTTAAATAAACGCCCTTGTAAATGGTACTTTTTAAGTTTTTAGTTATTTTTGCCAAATGAATATACTTGGAAAACTGATAATTATAGGTGGTGCTGTAGACAAAGGAAGTTTTACAGAAACTGATTTAGATAAAAATGCGAATACCAATTTAAATTTTTTTGAAACTGGAATTTTAAAAAGAATTCTGAACGAATCAAAGTATAAAGAGGAATCTAGAATAGAGATTGTTACAACGGCATCTGTAATTCCGCGTGAAATTGGTCCCGAATATGTAAAGGCATTTACGTATTTAAATGCAAAGAACGTAGATATACTGACCATTGAAAGAAGAGAGCAAGCAGCTGATCTGGAAGTTTTGGCACGATTAAAGGCGGCTGATATTGTAATGTTTACAGGAGGTGATCAATTAAGATTGAGTTCTATTTTGGGCGGAACTCCTTTTCACGATATGTTGCTTGATAAATATCATAATGAAGAGTTTATTTATGCTGGAACATCAGCAGGTGCAGCAGCAGCTTCAAACAATATGATTTACCAAGGCAGTAGCTCTGAAGCTTTGTTGAAAGGAGAAGTAAAAATAGCGAGTGGTTTAGGACTTATTGATGGCGTTATTATTGACACGCATTTTGTTCAGCGCGGTCGTATTGGTCGATTATTTCAAGCAGTTGTGGGGAATCCAAGAGTTTTAGGAATAGGTCTTGGAGAAGATACGGGTTTGTTAATTACCAATAATAAAGAAATGGAAGCCATCGGGTCTGGACTTGTAATTCTGGTGGACGGCCGAGAAATAAAAGATACTAATTTGACTAAAGTAGAATTGGGGCAACCCATTTCCATTTCGCATTTGGTCACACACGTAATGAGTAAGTTTGATACTTACAACTTGGATACACATAAAATGCACATTCAATCTTCGCATTATTTATAGATTTTTCAGACTTTAATTCTAGAACTCCATTATGAAACTAATTATACACGGCGGTTTTTTTTCGGAATCATCAACTTCAGATGATACTAAAATTGCAAAACAGAAAGCACTTGAAGAAATAGTGATGCGATCTTATGAGTACTTAAAAACTCATACTGCTTCAGAAACGGTTGTTTATGCTGTAACCCAACTTGAAAATGATATTCTTTTTAATGCAGGAACGGGTTCACAAATTCAAAGTGACGGAAAAATTAGGATGAGTGCTGCTCTTATGGATGGTGAAACCCAAAAAATGAGTGGTGTAATCAATATAGAAGCTGTAAAAAATCCTATTGAGGTAGCGGCTCTATTAATGCAACAAGATGATCGAATTTTAGGAGGATCTGGAGCTACTAATTTTGCTAGAGCGAATGGGTTTGAGTATTTTTCTACAGAAATTTCACAACGAAAACAAGAATTTGAAGCCAAATTAAAAGCTACCGGAACAGGAACTGTAGGATGTGTAGCATTAGATAAAGATGGAAAAATAGCTGTAGCTACTTCTACTGGTGGTAAAGGTTTTGAAATCCCAGGTCGAATTTCAGATTCGGCAACTGTAGCAGGAAATTATGCCAATGCTTTTTGTGGCGTAAGCATGACAGGTGTAGGAGAAGATATTGTAAGTAATGCTACAGCTGTAAAAATTGTTACCCGAGTAACTGATGGAATGCAACTGAAAGACGCTTTTGCTAAAACCTTCAATGAGTTATTACCCTATGATGGTTTTGCAGGTGCAATTGCAATAGATCACAACGGTACTATTTACCATCAAGATTCACATCCTAGTATGGTTTATGCTAGTTTTGACGGAACTGAATTTCAGGTTTTTGAATAAATTAAAGCACCTTGAATGACATCCAAATAGGAATGTGATCAGATACTTTTCTAGCTTCTTCTAGTGAATTGAATTTATTGTAAAAATGAATTACTCCTGTATCTAAAAACGAAATTCGATTTGAATTGTAAAAGATATTGTCAAATTCTGACGCCAAACAAGTATTGTTTTGACACTTCCTTTTCAAAGATGTTTTTTGGTTTTGTAACGCTGATTTATATCCTAATTTTTTTAGCGGGCCAAAAACAGAATGCGACTGCGGACAATTAAAATCACCTAAAAAAACCAAATTAAGAGTTGGATACAAATTAGGTAAAAACTTGAAATGTTTGATTTCCGTTTCGGGCTGTCTACTTTTTGTAATGGCGTGAAAATTTACTAATGTGAATTGTTTTTTATCAAATTCAAAAGTGGCGTAATACGGTTCTCTATCTATTTCTAGATGGTATTTTTTTTCTAACCAAGGAGTTCCAATAAGTTTTACTCTGCTTGTTTTCCATAAAAAAGCATATCGCTCTGTTTTATAAGCGCTACTGGAGGTAGGATTGCTGATGGAGTAATCCCATTTAGATCCTTTTCTATTTAACGCATCTGCTAGCCGTGCCACTGCTTGCGCACCACCGTAACCCGCAACTACTTCTTGTATGGCAATAATATCATAGTCTCGTGTAGTTTGTGCAATAAAATCGATAGTTTCATTGCTCTTTGATTTACCAAGATTTTCAATATTCCAAGAAATAACTTTGACTTGTCCAGTTAAAGACAACTGAACAAGTAAGAGTAAAAATAAAAAAAATGATTTCAACGGTAAGTGTATAAAAAGGATAAAAATCTTCGCAATTCTTAGTTTAGAATATCTTTTTTGGTTAACTGTATTTTAAAAAGGATCAGCAGTAACTCTAAATCTCATATTAGCTTTTACAGTAATATCCTGAGTCAAGGTTTCTTTTACAACAGCTCTTGTTCTAATAGTATACGATGGAGCTTTAACGTATTTGTCAAGTTTTGCCGAAGTACACGTCAGGTTCAAAGTAGTGGCAGTTGAATTAATGTCTTCTAAAAATGCTAATTCAATCTCGTCATTTGCATCTGTTGAAATAAACAATCGTATTGATTTTAGAAAACTAAATGATTTATTGCTAGGGTTAGTAATCGTTAATTTCAAATCCGTAATTTTCACATCCTTAACTAAATCGGCCTTCGTATTATTGTTTTCAAATGTGGCACTTGAATTTGTCGTGACATCAGGAGTGATAATTGTAAAAGCTGTCCCAACAGGAAAAGCACTATCAATTTGTATACTTGTTTCATTTTCAATGTTAAAAGTGAGTAAATCATCAATTACATTGCAAGAAGTCGCAATCAATAACAATACAGCTATGGCTAAAGAAATTTTTGTTTTCATAATTACATTTTGTGAATTTATTTTTGGGATGTACGCAAATTTCTGTAGTATGGATTTTAGAAATTTTAAGTTTACAAGTTGAGAATGGCATTGTAAGCAAATTAAATGAATATTTTTCAAAATTCAATTTTTCAATTCAAAATATAAAAAGTATTTTTGCGCATGCAACACAACGTACTTATTTTAGATTTCGGATCGCAATACACACAGCTTATTGCGCGTAGAGTTCGCGAATTAAATATATTCTGCGAAATTTTCCCATATAATCATTTTCCGAGTGATTTATCATCTTATAAAGCAGTAATTCTTGGAGGAAGTCCATTTTCTGTTCGCGCAGACGATGCACCCCATCCAGATTTATCTCAAATAAGAGGCAAACTTCCTTTATTAGCAGTTTGTTATGGAGCTCAATATTTATCTCATTTTAGCGGTGGTGAAGTAGCTGCATCTAATACAAGAGAATATGGTAGAGCTAATTTATCATTTATCAAGGAAGATGAGATTTTCTTTGAAGGTGTTTCTTCAAACAGCCAAGTTTGGATGAGTCATAGTGATAGTATCAAAGCTTTGCCAACAAATGGTGTAAAACTAGCCAGCACTCATGATGTTGAGTTTGCTGCTTACAAAATTGAAGGCGAAACCACTTATGCAATACAATACCATCCTGAGGTTTTTCACTCAACGGATGGTTCTAAAATGCTAGAGAATTTCTTAGTAAAAATAGCTGAGGTTCCACAAACCTTTACTCCAAATGCTTTCGTTGAAGAAATGGTCTCTGAATTGAAAGAAAAATTACAAGACGATAAAGTTGTTTTGGGTCTTTCTGGAGGAGTAGATTCAACAGTGGCAGCAGTTTTATTACATCAAGCTATTGGTAAAAATCTATATTGTATTTTTGTAAATAATGGTTTGTTACGTAAAAATGAGTTCCAAAATGTATTAGATCAATACAAAGGAATGGGATTGAATGTAAAAGGAGTGGATGCTGGAGATCGTTTCTTGTCTGAATTAGCAGGCGTTAGTGACCCAGAAACCAAACGTAAAATTATAGGCCGCGTATTTGTAGAAGTTTTTGATGATGAGTCAAAAATTATCGAAGATGTAAAATGGTTGGCCCAAGGAACCATTTATCCAGATGTAATTGAGTCGGTATCTGTAAAAGGACCTTCTGCAACGATCAAATCACATCATAATGTAGGTGGTTTGCCAGATTACATGAAATTGAAAATTGTGGAACCACTCAGAATGCTTTTTAAAGATGAAGTAAGAAAAGTTGGTGCTTCATTAGGTATAGATCCAGAATTACTAGGAAGACATCCTTTCCCTGGACCTGGATTGTCAATACGTATCTTAGGGGATATTACACCAGAAAAAGTACAAATTTTACAAGATGTAGATGCTGTTTTTATTGACGGATTAAAATCTTGGGGATTGTATGATAAAGTTTGGCAAGCAGGAGCAATTCTTCTACCTGTAAATAGCGTAGGAGTTATGGGTGATGAACGTACTTATGAGAAAGTAATTGCATTACGCGCCGTTGAATCTACTGATGGTATGACTGCTGATTGGGTTCATCTTCCGTATGAGTTTTTAATGAAAGTTTCAAATGATATCATTAATAAAGTTAAAGGGGTAAATAGAGTGGTTTATGATATCAGTTCAAAACCACCAGCAACAATTGAATGGGAATAGCACCAGTTCAATTAAAATAGCGTGATAATAAGCGCATAAGAATTAACGGTATCAGATTTTGGAATAAAATTTGATACCGTTGTTTGTTAAGGATTTAAAATTAATAAAAAAAGATGAAATATTTTTTAGCAGTATGCATGACAGCATTGTGGTTCAATTTGAGTACGCTTGCACAAAGTAAAGCTACAACTCACAAGGTTGAAAAAGGGGAAACTATCAATAGTATTGCTCAAAAATACAAAGTGACACCGTATGATATTTACCAGTTAAATCCAGATGTTCAAAAAGGATTGCAATTGAATAGTATTTTGTTGATTCCAAGTCCAAGTGCTAAAAAAGCTATTACTTTACCAGTAAAAAAAGAGGTAACTTCAACAAAACATGTCATGGCTCCAAAAGAGACTTTGTATGGAATTTTGAAAAAATATGATGTTACAACAGAGGAACTGCAAAAAGTAAACCCATTACTAGATGTTCAAGCTTTAAAAATTGGACAAGTTCTTGTGATTCCATCTAAAACGGCTTTAAAAAGTAATGTTCCTACGCAGGAAAAAGCGGTAAAACATATTGTTTTAGCTAAAGAAACTAAATATTCTATTGCTAATAAATACGGTATTACAATAGAAGAATTAGAGAGAAAAAATCCTGAAATTGTATCCAATTTACCCATAGGTTATGAGCTAATCATTAAAGGAAATCCAATTAAAATTGCAAAATCAGTTATAGCAACTGAAGTAAAAAAAGAATCTGTACAAGTAGCTTCTGCAGCTGTTTTTCCAAAAGGGAATTTTATAAGCTATGTTGTAAGGCCAAAAGAAACGCTCTACAGTTTGTCAAAAATGTCGGGGTTATCTCAAGAAGAACTATTGAAAGAAAATCCAGCATTGGCTAATGGAGTAGAAGTAGGAATGGAGATAAAAATCCCAGAATCAGCTACTATCACACCAGTAGAAGCAATAAAAAAGGAATTTACTGTCCTTGCTAAGAAAAATAACGAGAGAAAGAAATTAGCTTTATTGTTGCCATTTAATGTTACAAAAATTGAAAACGACACTGTAAATTCTATTACCGCACGCTTAAAGAAAGATAAATTTCTAAACATGACTTTAGATTTTTATTCGGGTGCTTTAATGGCAATTGATTCGGCAAAAACATTAGGGTTAAATGTAGAAATAAAAATACTAGATTCACAAGAATCTAAAAATAGTTCGGCCGTAGCAGCATTGACAAAAAGTAATAATCTCGAAGAATCTGACGCAATAATAGGACCATTTTATCAAGCAAATGTAGAGAAAATGGCAGAGCTTGTTTTGCAAAATCAAGTTCCAGTAGTATCTCCTTTGTCAAAAGAAAATGAAGTTAAATTTGCAAACATTTTCCAGTCGGTTCCTAATCCGGATGCAGTTAAGAATGCCATGTTTGACTACATGCGTACCAAAGGTGGGAATATGATTGCAGTTGTAGACAAGAAAAAAGGTTCAGTAATAAAGTTTATTTCAGACAATCACAAAGATGTGCGTTTTGTACCTCTTACCGCTACAGGGGGTGTATCAGCTGAGAGTATTAAAAGTTTATTAGTAAAAGACAAGATGAATTATGTAGTCATGGAAACCGAAAATACAGGCATGATCAAGGCTACACTTTCTGCATTAATGAGTGCTATGGCAACTTACAAAGTACAATTAGTTATTTTAGAACCTAATGAAACATTAGATACAGATGAAATTAATTTTTCAAGTTTAACAAAACTGAAACTGATGTATCCTGCTGTAAGCCGTGAAAATGAATCTCCAGAGGCTTTAATTTTTGAAAAAGAATACAAAAAGAAAAATAAAGTGTATCCAAGTGTTTTTGCAACAAGAGGATTTGATGTTACGTTTGATACGCTTTTGCGTTTGTCCCAAGGTAAAAAGTTTGAGGAAACAACCTTGGAAGTTACAACAGAGCAAGTAGATAATAAGTTTGATTACTCAAAAAACACCACGGGAGGGTATAGCAATAACGGAATTTATATCTTGTATTATGATACAGATTTAACGATTAAAGAAGCAAAGTAATGACATCAAGAGTAACATATTTAGGGGATTTAAGAACATCGTCGATTCATTTACAATCGGGTACAGAAATTCTTTCGGATGCACCAGTAGACAATAACGGAAAAGGGGAAGCTTTTTCTCCTACAGATACCGTTGCGAATGCATTGGCTACTTGCATGATGACTATTATGGGTATTAAAGCAAGAGATTTAAATGTTGATTTAAAGGGTTCTATTGCAAATGTTACTAAAATCATGAATGCAGAACCAAGAAGGATAGGTAAAATTGAAATCGCATTTGATATTTTTGGAACTCAAAATGAGAAAGAAAAAACAATATTAGAAAGAGCTGCCTTAACGTGTCCTGTCTTTTTAAGTTTGCATCCAGAAATAGAAAAAAGCATTTCGTTTAACTGGAAATAATACTTAGTAATCAATACATATAAAGCAAGAGATTTATTTCTTGCTTTTTTCTTTTTATAAAATGGATCAAAACCAAAAACAACTTATAAAACTGGCTCATACTAAAATGCCCTTTGGTAAATATGAGGGCTGGTTTTTAATTGAAATACCTGAATATTATATTGTTTGGTATGCCAATAAAGGCTTTCCAAAAGGTGAGTTAGGGCAACAATTACAATTGGTTTATGAATTAAAACTTAATGGCCTAGAGGATTTGATTCGGAATATTAAAAAAAAATATCCCAAACCATAGCATTTAAATTTTGCTTTTAAGTTATCAATATGGGTTTAATCCTTCCGTTTTTTAAACTATAAAATCTCAGAAGTATATGTTCTAATAGTCCAATTAAATTTGTACTTTTGCCACGTTTTTTTACACAACTACAACACAAAACTCGACAGAATGAATCAAACAAAATATATTTTTGTTACAGGAGGTGTGACTTCTTCTTTAGGAAAAGGAATCATTGCAGCATCTCTTGCAAAATTGTTACAAGCAAGAGGATATCGTACAACTATTCAAAAATTTGATCCGTACATAAACGTTGATCCAGGGACGTTAAACCCTTATGAACATGGAGAATGTTATGTTACTGATGATGGAGCAGAAACAGACTTAGACTTAGGTCACTACGAACGTTTTTTGAATGTGCCAACATCTCAAGCTAATAATGTTACTACAGGTAGAATTTATTTGTCTGTAATTGAAAAAGAAAGAAGAGGAGAGTTTTTAGGTAAAACGGTACAAGTTGTGCCTCATATTACCAATGAAATTAAAGAAAGAATGCAGTTGCTTGGCAATTCTGGGGATTATGATATCGTAATCACAGAAATTGGTGGAACTGTAGGAGATATTGAATCTCTACCATATATTGAGTCTGTTAGACAATTAGTTTGGGAGCTTGGAGAGCACAACGGTATTGTAATTCATCTTACCTTGGTTCCTTTTTTGGCTGCAGCTGGAGAATTAAAGACAAAGCCTACGCAGCACTCTGTAAAAACATTGATGGAAAGCGGTATTAAAGCGGACATACTTGTTTGTAGAACTGAGCACGAATTGTCAGAAGAATTGCGCAATAAATTAGCTCTTTTTTGCAATGTAAAACGTGAAGCGGTAATACAATCTATAGATGCTTCAACTATATATGAGGTTCCAAATTTAATGCTCGAAGAAGGATTAGATGTTGTAGCTTTGAAAAAATTAGATTTACCAAAGAAAGCAGCACCGGATTTAAAAAACTGGAACATTTTCTTAAAAAGATTGAAAAATCCTAAGCATACTGTCAACATTGGTTTGGTGGGTAAATATGTTGAAATGCAAGATTGTTACAAGTCTATTTTGGAGGCTTTTATTCATGCAGGCGCATCCAATGAAACAAAAGTGAATGTAATTTCAATTCACTCGGAACACTTAGATGCTAGCAATATCAAAGAAAAATGTGCAAATTTAGATGGGATTTTAGTAGCACCAGGTTTTGGAGAAAGAGGAATAGAAGGTAAGATAGCTGCTGTACAATTCGCTAGGGAAAATAAAGTTCCTTTTTTCGGAATCTGTTTAGGAATGCAAATGGCGATCATTGAACAGGCTAGAAATATTTTAGGATATGCTGACGCCAATTCTACTGAAATGAATGAACATACAGCACATCCTGTTGTCAATTTGATGGAAGAACAGAAAACCGTTACTGATAAAGGCGGTACCATGCGATTAGGTGCTTGGAAATGTGACATCAAAAAAGATACACTTGCATACAAAATTTATGGAAAAGAAACCATATTTGAGCGTCATCGTCATCGTTATGAGTACAATAATGCCTATGTGAACCAGTTAGAAAATGCTGGATTGATATCCTCTGGAGTAAATCCTGAAACAGGATTGGTTGAAATTGTAGAGATTAAGGACCATCCTTTCTTTATAGGTGTTCAATACCATCCAGAGTACAAGAGTACGGTAGCAAATCCGCATCCTATTTTTGTTAATTTTGTAGCAGCTGCAGTTCAAGCAAAAAAAAAATAGTAAGGTTGTAGTGAAACATTTACTGAAACTTGCTACTAATAGATTAAACACTTTTAAATATTAAAATGGAACAAAAAAAATTTGACCTCAATTCAATTATCGGTTTTGCCTTAATTTTTGTAATCTTGATTTTTATCATGTATCAAAATCAACCAGATCCAAAGGTGGTTGCAGCAGAAAAAGCGCAAAAGGCATTGCAAATTAAAGAGGCAAAAGCAAAGGCTCTTGAAGTAAAAAAAGTTGAAATTGCTGCTCAAGCTGTTGCCGCAACTGGGGATACAACACAATTGGCACAATTAGAAAAATCTTTAGGTAGTTTTGCTTATTCTGCAACTTTGCCATCTGCAAAGGCTAGCGTAACAACAATTGAAAACGACTTGGTAAAACTTACAATTGCCAATAAAGGAGGATATATTGTTGAGGCTACTTTAAAAGAGTTTGAAAAATTTAAAAAAGGGTCAGGACAATTAGTCCAATTGATTAACGACAACAACGCTAGTTTGAATGTACAGTTGATCACTTTGGACAACCGCACTTTAAACACTAAAGATTTATATTTTGAATCATCATTAACAAAAATTGGTGCAGACCAAGTTTTGTCTATGAAATTAAAGGCTGGAGCCAATGAGTTTTTAGAGTATAAATATATTTTGAAACCAAATGATTACATGATTGGTTTTGATATTCGTTCTCAAGGTCTTCAAAAAGTGTTGAATACTTCAAAACCTTTAGATTTAGAGTGGAATTTAAAGGCAAATAGAAATGAAAAAAGTATTTCTTACGAAAATAAATATACTGAAATATATTTTGAGCACAAAGACGGTAAAATAGACTATGCTGGACTTGGAGCTTCTGAGAATGAGTTGCTTGAAAAACCTACATTTATAGCTTTCAAACAGCATTTTTTCTCAACTATATTAGTTTCTAAAACTCCATTTGAGAACGCCCAAGTAACATCAACTAACTTGATGAAAGATGAAAAAGTAGATACAACATTTACTAAATCATTTAAAGCAAATATTCCATTAGCGTTTACTAATGGTGAAATTGATCACAAATTAAGTTGGTACATGGGACCATCTGATTATAAAACATTGGCTAGTTATGATTTGAATTTAGAGAAAATTGTAACAATGGGTTGGGGAATCATCGGATGGATTAATCGTTTCATATTTGTACCATTATTTGATTTCTTAGGATCATATATTGCCTATGGTATTGCAATTATAGTTTTTACTATTTTGATAAAATTGGCTATGTCGCCTATAACTTTCAAATCTTTCTTGTCTCAAGCAAAAATGAAGTTATTGCGACCTGAAATTGCTGAATTGGGAGAGAAGTTCAAGAAAGATCCAATGAAAAAGCAACAAGAAACAATGAAGCTTTACAACAAAGCGGGCGTGAATCCTATGGCAGGTTGTATACCAGCATTGATTCAAATGCCTTTTTTGATGGCTTCGTTTCAGTTTTTCCCATCCGCATTTGAGTTAAGACATAAAAGTTTTCTTTGGGCAGATGACCTTTCATCTTTTGATGAAATTGTAAAATTGCCTTTTTACATTCCTTTTTATGGAAATCATATTAGTTTGTTTCCTATTCTTGCAGCGATAGCTATTTTCTTTTATATGAAAATGACATCTGGAGACCAGCAAATGGCAGCGCCACAACAAGAAGGTATGCCAGATATGGCCAAGATGATGAAGATCATGATTTACGTTTCGCCAATAATGATGTTGTTTTTCTTTAATAGTTATGGAGCTGGATTGAGTTTGTACAACTTTATATCAAACTTGGTTACTATATTAATCATGTTGGTAATTAAAAAGTATTTCATTGACAGTGATAAAATTCATGCACAAATTCAAGAAAACAAACTGAAAGAACCCAAAAAACAAGGTAAGTTTCAACGAAAGTTACAAGAAGTAATGGAACAAGCCGAAGCTCAAAAAGCATTGGACAAAAAGAATAAGTAATTAGATTTTTTAATATTTAAGGCCTCATAAAACATATTTGTTTTGTGAGGTTTTTTTATTCTTGAATATTTGAGTTTTTCAAAAAATTGATTTTCTAGCGTGAATTGTTTGGTACTTTATTTTCAAGAATAGATGTTATATTTAAGGTAAGGATATAATGAATGTGTATGTAAAGTAAGTGTTTGGTCTTTTTTCAAACTCTTAAACTTATAAGGTAAACTCTGGACGTAACTAATTGATTTCGTTCCTTTTTAATTGTATTAAGTTTAAAGTTTAAGTCTGTCTACTTATTGACAATTCAAAATCTTTAAGACAATGATAGTAATAGAATTTTTAATTAAGTAAATTCGAATTAATACACAACAAAAAATGGCTGTCAAATTGAAAAATTTGACAGCCATTTTAATTATTTAAAAGTAATTAGTTTATATTTTTTTAATTATTATAAGATAGGTAATAGAACTTTGTCCAAAACATGAATAACTCCATTTGAACACTGCACATCAAATGCAGTTATATTAGAAACTCTATTACTTGCATCTGTAATTTTGGCACCACCTGTAAGTGATACTTTAAAAGTTTGAGCTGGAGTTAATATTGGTGTTACGACTTGTCCTTCGGTTAATGTAGCTGCTAATACATTTGCAGGGCTAACTACGTGGTACTGTAATACTTTTGTCAAGTTAGCTGCTGAAACACTGGCAATACCACCTGGAGCTAACTCGGTGTTCAATGACGTAAAAGCAGCGTTATTTGGTGCAAATACAGTAAATGGTCCAGTACCTGACAATATAGACACAAAATTAGGCTGACCAGCACCAGTTAAAGCACCAACAAGTGAACTAAAGTTTGGGTTTGCAGTTGCATGTGTAACAATAGTTGGTAAATTTATTACTGCATCTACAATGTGTATGACACCGTTTGATGCTATTACATCTGGGGTAGTAACCGAAGCTACACCATTTAATCTAACGCCTGATGATAAGTTAACATACATGCTCATAGTATTTGTTCCAGAAGTTGCGCTTTTGGCCAAGGTCTTTACGTATCCAGTTTGTAGATCCGTTGATTTTACCGTTCCGCTTACCACGTGGTTCAATAAAATTTGAGTTAATACCTCTACCGGCACTTGATTGATACTGTTGAAATTGTTCGCTTGTAAAAAAGTTGTAAATGCTGCATCCGTTGGAGCAAAAACGGTAAAGGGTCCTGTTCCTTGAAGTGTTGTTGCAAGATTAGCGCGAGTAAGTGCTTGTACAAGGATACTTAAATTAGGAGATTTTACAGCTAAACCTGTAACTGTGTTATCTGCAGTAGTACTTTCATCATCGTTGTCACACGAGAAGGATAGAATTGCCAAAAGTGCAATAACGAAAATGTTTTTAAATTTTAATACATTTTTCATAAGGGTTATTGTTTAATTGTTTCTGCTAAACTAAATATAAGAATTTATTTTTTGTTTAATATTTAGAAAAATTTAATAAACAGTATTGAATTTTATTATTATTTTTAAAACTGTTTATTGTTTGATAAAATTACTTTTAGGCTACTAAAAATCAGTAAATCATTGATTTTAGTATTCCAAAAAGATTATTTCGTATTATTTTTTGTTTTAATTAATTTTTTATTTAGTTAAACAAATATTAAAATCCGGATTTAATCGAAACTTCCATCTTTATTCTTGATAGATGCAATAAAGTATTTATTTTTATTTTTTAATATTAAAACTATATGAGTTTTACACTTTTCTTTCTAAAAAATGTAATTTTGAGACACTAAAAGTCACATATTGTAGTTGTACTACATATCAAAATCTTATTATTATGTTTAAAAATCAAATGGTGTTGTTTTCTGTTTTATTATTTATAATTTTTGGACACAAGGGTATTGCCCAAACCGAATTTAATAAATACGATGACAAAGGTAAAAAGCACGGGTTATGGAAGGGAGTTTATGAAGAATCCAAACGACCTCGTTATGAAGGAACATTTGATCATGGTAAGGAAACTGGTATTTTTAAATTTTATGATGATACTAAAGCGATGTCAGTTATAGCTACGCGCGAGTTTAATTTGAAAAACAATGCCGCTTTCACAATATTTTTTGATCAAAAAGGTAATAAAGTCAGCGAAGGAAATGTGATAAACAAGCTTTTTGATGGACAATGGAAATATTATCACCAAGCCTCAAAAACCATTATGACTGTTGAGAATTATGTAAAGGGTAAATTAGAAGGTGTGCGATATGTGTACTATCCTAATAGTGCTATTGCAGAGGAAATTAGTTATAAAAATAATTTAAAAAACGGTCTTTATAAAAAAATTGCCGAAAATGGAGTTGTACTTGAGGAATCCATTTACAAAGACAATGTTTATGATGGTGTTGCTATTTTTAGAGATGCAATTGGAGTCATTGTCTCGCAAGGCAAATTTGTAAATGGAAAAAAAATGGGTATTTGGCAATTTTATGAAAAAGGAAAACTTGTCAAAGAAACAAATATGTGCCTGCACCAAAAAAGTAAAAACACCAAAAACAATTAAAAAAATCTTGGGAATTTCTAATGTAAATCTTTTGTAACTTTACACCCTTAAATAGTATAATTTTTTTTAGATGAAGCGTGTTGTTGTAGGACTTTCAGGTGGGGTAGATTCAAGCGTTGCAGCTTATTTGTTGCAACAAGAAGGATATGAAGTTATAGGATTGTTTATGAAAAATTGGCACGATGATTCAGTGACTATTTCTAATGAATGTCCTTGGTTAGAAGATAGTAACGATGCTCTTCTTGTTGCTGAAAAATTAGGTATACCTTTTCAAACAGTTGATTTAAGTGAACAATATCAAGAGAAGATTGTTGATTACATGTTCAATGAATATGAAAAAGGTAGAACTCCAAATCCCGATGTGCTTTGTAATAGAGAGATAAAGTTTGATGTTTTTATGAAAATTGCATTGAGTTTGGGAGCTGATTTTGTAGCTACGGGACACTACTGTCAAAAAAGTGAAACTGAAATTGAGGGTAAAACAGTATATCAACTAGTTGCTGGTGCTGATGTTAATAAGGATCAATCTTATTTTTTATGTCAATTATCTCAAGAACAATTATCAAAATCATTGTTTCCAATAGGCGCATTGACCAAACCTCAAGTTCGTGAAATAGCAGCTCAAATGGAACTTGTAACAGCCGAAAAGAAAGATTCTCAAGGTCTTTGTTTCATTGGTAAAGTGAGGCTTCCTGAATTTTTACAGCAAAAACTTCAGCCTAAAGAAGGAGCCATTATTCAAATTTATAAAGATCATCCTATATATCAGCAAGATGACAAATCAGGATTAACGGTAGAAGATTCACTCCGTATTGAAGCTACAAAAATTGCTTATACTCCAGAGATGGGGAAATTTATGGGTAATCATAAAGGAGCTCATTATTTTACTATCGGTCAGCGTAAAGGTTTAAATGTAGGGGGTACAAAAGACCCATTGTTTATTATTGCAACGGATGTAATTACAAACACCGTATATACTGGACTTACAAGCCATCATCCAGGTTTATTTAAAAAGGCATTACGAATTTTAAAAGACGAGGTGCACTGGGTACGAGATGATTTGGCATTAATCAATGGTGAAACTTTAGAAGTAATGGCACGTATACGATACCGTCAGCCATTGCAAAAAGCAATATTACATCAATTTGAAAATGAAATGTTTATTTCTTTTGAGGAACCACAATCAGCAATCACTGAAGGGCAATTTGCAGCTTGGTACTTAGGAGAAGAATTAGTAGGCTCTGGTGTGATTTCATGATTTTTTAGATTTTTTTTGTACACATAATAGATCAATTTTAAATTTTATACATTTAATAATACAGTGCACTATGAAAAAAAAATACTTCATCTTATTATTTATATGTACATCTTTACTTCATGCACAACAAGATGCTTGGGTGTATTTAAAAGACAAACCTAGTTCACCAACTTTTTTTAATTCACCATCAAAAATGCTTTCGCAAAGGGCATTAGACCGACGAAGCAATCAGAAAATTGACTTAGATGCAAAAGATGTTCCAATAGAAAGTACCTATCTTAATCAAATAAAAAGCAAGAGCGGAGTTTCTGTTATGGCTACTTCAAAATGGCTCAATGCAATACATGTTAGGGGAACACAAACAGATCTCAATGCAATGAAAGCATTACCATTTGTTGAAAAAATTGATTTTGCAAATAAATCCTTGAATCAATCAGCCAAAAGTATTGCGGTTAAAAAGGAAAAAAATGTTTCAAAAACAGCAAAGACGAAGATAGAGTATGCTTACGGCACATCCTCTAATCAAATTCAAATGCTAAACGGGCATTTATTACATCAACAAAACTATACTGGTTCAGGTAAGATTATTGCAGTTATGGATAGTGGTTTTCCAGGTGTTAATTCAGCCCAACCATTTAAGCGATTAATAGACAACAAACAAATTTTAGGAGGTTATAACTATGTTTTAAGAAATCCAGATTTTTACACGGGAACTTCTCATGGAACATCGGTACTTTCTACAATGGGAGGCTTTAAGGAAAACCAGCTTGTTGGTACAGCACCAGATGCTTCTTATTATTTGTTTATCACTGAAAATGATACATCTGAAAATCCAGTAGAAGAATCACTTTGGGTTGAAGCTGCCGAAAAAGCGGACAGTTTAGGTGTAGATATCATCAATACTTCTTTGGGTTATTTTGATTTTGACAATACATCTTATAATCATACGTACAGTGAAATGGACGGAAAAACAGCATTTATGTCACGTGGAGCTGAGATTGCTTTTTCAAGAGGCATTATTGTAGTTAGTTCTGCAGGTAATTCTGGTGAGTCTTCCAATCCAAATATAGCAGTTCCTGCAGATGCAGTTTCTGTTTTAGCTATCGGAGCCGTAAATGCAAGCGAAATTAGAACTTCGTTCAGTTCAATTGGTCCTTCTTTTGATAATAGAATTAAACCAGACGTTATGGCTCAAGGTCAATCAGCCATTATTTCAGATCCTTTGGGAAATATAGTAACAGCTAACGGAACTTCTTTTTCAAGTCCAATTTTGACGGGTTTAGTAGCTTGTTTGTGGCAGGCCTTACCTAATAAAACAAATAAAGAAATTAGAGAAATAATAATCAAGTCGTCAGATAGATTTGCGGCTCCAAACAATCTATACGGATATGGAGTTCCAGATTTTAATGCTGCTTTCTCAGATCAGTTAGATTTAAATGAAATAGCAGTTAATGAAGTAGTTATTTATCCTAATCCCACTGCCGATCTACTATCTTTAATTTTGCCAAAAAATAGTACATCTGGAATAATACAATTTTTTAATACTGCAGGACAAAAAGTTTTTGAAAAAAAAATAGAGAATAACGACTCATCAATTTCAATTAAAGAACTCCAAACCGGATTGTATTTATACAAGTTCCAATCTCAGGATTTCATTAAAACTGGAAAAATTTACAAACAATAGTTATAGTTAGACTAATGAATAAAATTACGACACTTTTTAATATTAAGTATCCAATAATTCAAGGTGGAATGATATGGAATAGCGGTTACAAACTTGCAAGTGCGGTAAGTAATGCCGGTGGATTAGGGTTAATTGGAGCAGGATCTATGTATCCAGAGGTATTACGGGAACACATTCAAAAATGTAAAAAAGCAACATCAAACCCATTTGGAGTTAATGTGCCTCTTTTGTATCCCAACATTGAGGAAATAATGAAAATTATTGTAGAGGAAGAGGTGAAAATTGTATTTACTTCAGCTGGAAATCCCAAAACTTGGACTTCTTATCTAAAGCAAAACGGAATAACGGTTGTTCATGTTGTAAGCAGCTCTATTTTTGCGTTAAAATCACAAGAAGCAGGAGTAGATGCTGTAGTTGCTGAAGGTTTTGAAGCAGGAGGTCATAATGGAAGGGAAGAAACCACTACACTCACATTAATACCGATGGTTAAGGAAAAAATTCAAATACCATTAATTGCTGCAGGAGGTATTGCAACAGGCAGAGGAATGCTTGCCGCAATGACATTGGGTGCTGATGGAGTTCAAATGGGGAGCAGGTTTGTAGCTTCTGTAGAGTCTTCGGCACATATTGATTTCAAAAATACAATTGTACAAGTTAAAGAAGGGGATACCCAACTTACATTCAAAGAGCTTGCGCCTGTGCGATTAATAAAAAATAAATTTTATCAAGACGTTCAGGATTTATATGCAACTTGTCCTACTAAGGAGGATTTAATACAATTACTAGGAAGAGCAAGAGCTAAACGTGGTATGTTTGAGGGTGACCTAGTTGATGGTGAATTGGAGATAGGTCAAATTGCGGGTATAATTCATAATGTAGCACCTGTAAGTGTAATTATGAATGATATTTTAGAACAGTTTGAGGAGGCCAAAAAAGAAATGTCAAAAATTAATTTTTAAGCGATGAGATTGAGCATTAAATTTTTAATAATACTGTTTTTTATAATAACGGGACCTGTTTTATACAGCCAAAATTATAAATTCAAAACTTCATCCCTAAGTGTTTCTACAAAAAATGAAAAAGGCAAATGGGGGGAATGGTCCGCGCCAAAAAATGTGAATCTAATTGTTACATTAGATACTAAGAAAAATAGAATAGTTGTTTATTCTCAAATTATCCAATTATTTGAAATCGTCGAGTATTATGATACTGATGAAAATGATATTGATAAAGTAGATACGTTTTATTGTAAAGACAATCAAGGAGAAGAGTGTACTTTGTCTATAATCACTAGAAAAAAACAAGAAAACAGAAAACAACTTTACATTAATTATGAGGATAGGATAATTGTCTATAATCTTATTTAATCCAAAAAGGTTGGTTTTATATGTCTTTAATATAAGAGTCGTATTCAAGATAAAATAACTCTAACGCATTCATTTTTTCATAATAAAAATCAAATATTTCATCCCAGTAGCTTCTATTACTCACACTCACGTGTAGTTTTTCAACCCAAATGCGACTAATAGTTTTCCCACTCTCTAAAGTATAGTCTTGCTCATATACTAGGGATGATATGTACTCTTCTTTTAATATGTTTTTTAAGGAAACAAGTTTTTCAAAATAGGCAATTCTTTTTTCGGTACTTCTATGTTCAATATCAATAAGTACTTGAGCTTTTTTATTGTCTACAAAAAACTTAAATGAAAAGTCTTTAATTTTTGTGTCATAGAGCAACCATTTTCTAGGGTATTTTTCAGCAAATGCTATCCAAAATTCTCGTTTTAATCTCTGGTTTTCCTCTTTGCTATACATGTGTAAGTATTTTGTTTGTGGTAAAATTTGCTATACTCTATTATCTAAACTACATTTAGATTTTATTTCAATTTGCAAAAATAGACATTGATTATGGATTTTCAAGAATTTTTAGAGATTGTTCCAGAAATAATAAATTCCCATTTACCAGCTTTTGACGCACATATAAAAATGGCTCCTCTTGAAAGAATAGAAAGCCTTAAAAAGGTAGATGTTTCAAATGAAATTCATAGGTTAGCTTCGGTTTTAATGCTTTTGTATCCCAAAAATGGAAAAGTGCACTTAGTTCTTATCGTTAGAAATTCGTATGATGGAGTGCATTCAGCTCAAGTTGCGTTACCCGGAGGAAAACATGAAAAAGACGATTTAGATTTTTCATACACCGCATTGCGCGAAACTCATGAGGAAATCGGAATTGATCCAAGTCAAATCAAAATTATAAAACCATTTTCAGAAATTTACATTCCTCCAAGCAACTTTTTAGTATACCCTTTTTTAGGGATTAGTAAAGAACCTCTCCATTTTATTCCTGATCCACTAGAGGTTGCTCAGATAATCGAAATACCCTTGATGCTACTTCTAAACAATGAAATTCTAGTTAACAAAAAGCAAATTACTTCTTATTCAAATGAGATTTTTGTTCCTGGTTTTAATATTAATGAACATATTGTTTGGGGAGCAACAGCAATGATATTAAGTGAGCTGAAAGAGGTTTTGATTCAGGTATTACAACCTAATAGTTAATCATAGTTTTATCATTTTTCATATATTTTCGCAATTATTTTTTTTCGTAAGTTTGCATTCTATTATAAAATTCAAAAAAATATGGGATTATTCAAAAGAAATCCTTTCGGACATATACTCTTTATCAAAAAATGGTTGATCAGAATTTTTGGAGCTTTTACGCATCGCAGGTATAGAGGCTTTAATGAACTTCAAATCGAAGGATCGGAGATAATCCGAAACTTACCAGATAATAATGTACTGTTTATATCAAATCATCAAACTTATTTTGCTGATGTGGTGGCTATGTTTCATGTATTCAATGCAAGCCTAAGTGGTAGAGAAGATAATATTAAGGACGTAACCTATTTATGGCAACCTAAAATGAACATTTATTATGTTGCTGCTAAGGAAACCATGCGTGCTGGACTTTTACCAAGAATTATGGCTTATGCTGGAGCAATTTCTGTAGAACGTACCTGGCGCCAAAAAGGTGTTGATGTCACAGAAAAAAAAGATATCAATCCAGATGATACGGAGAATATTAAAATCGCTCTCAAAGATGGTTGGGTAATCACATTTCCTCAAGGTACTACAAAATCATTCAAACCAGTACGTAAAGGTACTGCTCACATCATCAAACAACACAAACCTATAGTGGTGCCTATAGTTATTGATGGTTTCCGCCGTTCATTTGATAAAAAAGGATTGCGCATGAAAAAGAAAGGGATTCTTCAATCTTTTATCATCAAAGAACCACTGGATATTGATTATGAAAATGACACCATCGATGAAATTGTAGAAAAAGTAGAATACGCAATAGAACAACATGCATCGTTCTTAAAAGTAATACCAGCCGAGATCATTCAAGAGCAAGAGGAATTAAACAAAACCCGTAGATGGGAATATTAAATTTTTTTGCTGGGCGTTCCCTTATCTAAAACAACAAGAGTAGCAGTTGATCCTGCTACTCTTGTTGTTTTAGATAAGGTCGGGCTCTTCGCTGCAAGTCCTCGTTCCTTCCTTTTGGTCGTCACTGTGGGCTTTTCGCTGCTATCCCTAACGCGGTTTATGAGTGTAGAAGACTTTTTTGTTAGAGAAGATAATCACTACCTATATATATAAAGGTTTATGATGTTGTTATTGTGGTAAAGGTGCTACCTGTATATAATAGATAAGGATTCTATTATTGAGTATATATAAACCGTTACACCTTATATATAGAATGGTGTCAAATCCCCATCAATGCTATGATTTCACTGTTTGGCAATCAAAATTCAAATTAGCTAAAAAAAGTTTATGCTTTAAGAGTCGTTTAATCAGTGCTTTAGTTTAAAAGTTAAGAAAAGATTAAAAAAAGGTTCAAAAAAAGCTTGTAAAAGCGAATAAAGGTTGTAGTTTTGCACCCGCAATAGCGCAGACGTTCATTAAAATACTGGCAAGAAAAACAAAGTAATTAGGGATTTAATCTTTAGAAAAAACTTTAAAAAAAGCTTGTGAGATTTAAAAACGAAAGTTATCTTTGCACCCCGCAAAACAACGGAAGTTCTTTGAGAGATTGATAAGAGAAAGAGAAGCAAACGAGATAAAATTTATATCAAAAAAACTTCAAATTTTTCTTGCCGGTTAAAAAAGAATAACTACTTTTGCACCCGCTTTGAGAAACAAACGAAAGGCGAAAAAATAGTAAGACACGTTCCTAGACATATTGAATTGACAGCCGTTTTGTTCGCAAGAACAGAACAAAAGAATAAGAGTAATAGAATCGGAAGATTTGAAAAAACCACTAGAATTTAGTCGAATAACAATAGC
>NZ_VLKO01000016.1 GCF_007830355.1 Flavobacterium tiangeerense
TGAATTGATTTTCATAGGAGTTATTGTTTAAACTTTGAACTAATTACCAAGTAGTGTCCCTTTTGACTTTCGTCCTTTGACTTTAGACTTTCCTTGTTCATCCTCATCTCGCGGACTGTTGCCACTCCGTTTTTTCGTTGTTTTTTTACGATTTTAATTTAAGGGCAGTTTTTCTGAATTGATTTGCATAGAAGTTATTGTTTAAACTTTGAACTAATTACCAAGTACTGTCTCTTTTGACTTTCGACCTTTGACTTTTGACTTTTCTTCTTCAGCCTCAACTCGCGGACTGCTGCTACTCCTCTTATTCGTTGTTTTTTGACGTTTTTAATTTAAGGGCGGTTTTTCCGAATTCGTTTTTGGAGGAGTGTTTTTTAAAACTGAAAGCTATTTGCTAATGGTAAACTATTTAGAAATTTAACTAAGAATCTCAGTTCCTTAGATATTTAGTGCCTTAGGCCCTTTGACCTTTTACGTTTAACTTTTGACTGTGGTATTATTTGATTTTTTTTTAAAAGAAGGTCCGCAGTTTGTTTAGAAGTAATACTGAAATGAAATCGTGCTTATATTAACAATTTATTTAAAATATGCAAGAAAAAACATTGAAATTTATAACGTTAAATTTGTGTTGCTAAATTTAATTTTACGTTTTAAACGTCACTTTGTTGGATAATTTACTATAAATTTGCCGAAACTAGTACAAAAGCAATCTCAATTGGGACTTGCAATGGCGAAGCCATGTTTACTAGTCGCGTTTTAGATTGTTTAGTGTTTTTTTTATGGGGAAGTAGCCAGCATTTTATAAACAAATGCCAATAGATCTTATGAAAAATAGACTAGACCAATCCTCATACATTCAAATTTTATGAGACATAAAAAGATTATATTTATAGCGTTATGAAATTACTAATTACTGGAGGAGCAGGATTTATAGGATCGCATGTGGTACGGCGTTTTGTGACTAAATACCCTAAATACACAATCGTAAATCTAGATGCTTTGACGTATGCTGGGAATCTAGAAAACATCAAAGATATTGAGAATCACGTCAATTATACTTTTGTAAAAGGGGATATTGTAGATGCTGCTTTTGTGGATAATTTGTTTCAACAGTATCAATTTGATGCGGTAGTCCATTTGGCAGCGGAGTCTCATGTGGACCGCTCCATTAAAGATCCTTTAGCGTTTGTGAAAACCAATGTAATTGGAACTATGAATCTCTTAAATGCGTGTAAGGAATTGTGGAAAAACAACAGCGAAGGCAAGCGTTTTTACCACATTAGTACCGATGAGGTTTACGGTTCTTTAGGGGCAACGGGCTTGTTTACTGAGACTACAGCCTATGATCCTAATTCACCCTATTCAGCATCAAAAGCCAGTTCCGATCATTTTGTGCGTGCCTATGGTGAAACTTACGGATTACCGTATGTATTAACCAATTGTTCGAACAACTACGGGCCGTTTCATTTTCCAGAAAAGTTGATTCCGTTGTTTATTAACAATATCATCAACAACAAAGCCTTGCCCGTATATGGAGACGGTAATTACACCCGTGATTGGCTTTTTGTAGAAGATCATGCGGTAGCAATCGATTTGGTTTTTCACGAAGGTAAAAATCACGAAACCTACAACATAGGAGGTTTTAACGAATGGAAGAACATTGATTTAGTCAAATTGCTGTGTCAGCAGATGGATCTTAAATTAGGGCGACCAAATGGTACTTCTGAAAAGCTGATTACATACGTGAAAGACCGTCCAGGTCATGATTTACGTTACGCTATAGATGCCTCTAAAATAAATACGGAGTTGGGGTGGAAACCTTCCGTAACTTTCGAACAAGGATTAGAGCGCACCATAGATTGGTATTTGTGCAATGAAGAATGGCTGAAAAATGTGACTTCTGGCAATTATGCTACCTATTATCAAAAACAATACGAATCGTAGTGCATCGTTAAGCTTTAAAAAGTAGCAAAACCATCACAAGCAAATTCATGTAAAAGAAGATAAAAAAATATAATATTGCGAGAGCAAGATCAAGTATATAGTAATTAAATAATGACAGTCGAAACCACATTCATCAAAGATCTTTTAGTATTGACTCCCACTATTTTTGAGGATGAAAGAGGTTATTTTTTTGAATCGTACAGTGAGGCGTCATTTGTAAAGAATGGATTATCTTACGCATTCATACAAGATAATCAATCGTTTTCAAAAAAAGGCGTGATCCGCGGACTGCACTTTCAAAAAGCACCCTATGCGCAAGCAAAGTTGGTACGGGTGATGCAAGGCGAAATTTTAGATGTGGCGGTAGACCTTAGGAAAGATTCGGCAACCTATGGGCAGCATTTTAGCATTCAATTGTCAGCCGAAAATAAAAAGCAAGTGCTGATTCCTAAGGGTTTTGCACATGGTTTTTCTGTATTAAGTGCGAATGCCATAGTCTCTTACAAAGTAGATGAAGTCTACCATAAAGAAAGTGAAAGCGGAATCCAATATAATGATCCCAATTTAGCCATCAACTGGCAGGTAAATGCAGCTGAGGCAATAGTGTCGGATAAAGACCGTGTTTTAGGTACTTTTAAGGATTTGAAATAAAGGATGAAAAAGATACTCATCACAGGAGGCACTGGACAATTAGGTAGTGAATTGAAGGTTTTGGCGATGGGGTTGTCTCAGTATGAATTTGTATTTCCTGACCGCTCGCAATTAAACTTAGAGCAGACAGAAAGTATTGTTGGATTTCTTGAAGACATTAAACCCGATTGTATCATCAATTGTGCTGCTTATACCGCTGTAGACCAAGCAGAGCAAGAGCCCGAAATAGCAGATGCCATCAACCACCTAGCCGTGTGTATTTTGGCCGAATGGAGTTTTGAGCATAAGGCGCAATTTTTGCATGTTTCCACAGATTATGTATTCGAGGGTACAGCAGTATTTCCATTGAAAGAAGAAGATGCGACCAATCCGCAAAACGAGTACGGGAAATCAAAACTCAAAGGGGAAATAGCGGCAATAGATGCCAATCCAGAGACGATTATTATAAGAACTTCTTGGGTATACTCTCAATTTGGAGCTAATTTTGTCAAAACTATGTTGCGCTTGATGCAAGAGCGGGATCGTTTGAATGTGGTTCAAGACCAAATAGGAAGTCCTACCTACGCTAAAGATCTTGCCGAAGGGATACTGCATATTATCAATACTGAAGAATGGCAACCGGGAACCTATCATTATTCTAATGAAGGAATCATCAGTTGGTTTGAGTTTGCTATAGACATCAAAGAAATAGCCGGAAGAAAATGTGAACTTTTTGGAATTTCATCAGCATCCTATCCCACACCAGCCAAAAGGCCAGCCTACTCTTTATTAAATACTGCAAAAATAAAAAATACCTTTGGTATCACCATACCTCATTATAGAGATAGTCTTGAAAAATGCATAGAGCAATTAATCAAGTAAATGTTATCTAATACTAAAAAAATATGAAAGGAATCATATTGGCAGGCGGGTCTGGAACCCGGTTGTATCCGTTAACGAAGTCGATATCCAAGCAGTTAATGCCCATCTATGACAAACCAATGGTGTATTATCCGTTGTCGGTATTGATGTTGGCGGGGATTACCGAAGTTTTGTTGATTTCCACCCCTCAGGATCTACCTCATTTTCAAAACCTCTTGGGAGATGGAAGTGATTTTGGGATTTCCATTCAGTATGCGGAACAACCTAGTCCAGATGGATTGGCACAAGCTTTTATTATAGGAGCTGATTTTATCGGTACCGATCCAGTTTGTTTGATTTTAGGAGACAATATTTTTTATGGCCAAGGGTTAACTTCTTTATTACAAACAGCGGTTGCAAATGTCTCTGTTGACAACAAAGCCACTGTTTTTGGATATTATGTACAAGATCCGGATCGGTATGGTGTGGCCGAGTTTGATGGTACCGGTAACGTAGTCAGTATTGAAGAAAAACCAAAAGTACCCAAAAGTAATTATGCTGTAGTAGGATTGTATTTTTATCCTAATTCTGTGGTAGGTATAGCCAAGAAAATCAAACCTAGTGACCGTGGTGAGCTGGAGATTACTACAGTCAATCAAGTTTATTTGGCTTCACAAGATTTAAAAGTAGAGTTGATGGGGCGTGGGTATGCCTGGTTAGATACGGGTACTCATGAATCCTTACTTGAAGCTAGCAATTTTATACAAACTATTGAAAAAAGACAAGGGCTTAAAGTAGCCTGTTTAGAAGAAATAGCTTTTGAAAAGGGATATATTTCTAAAGAAAAATTAATTCAGCAAGCAACGCCATTGAGTAAAAATGAGTACGGTCAGTATTTGTTGCGTTTGGCGAAAAGAATGCTATAAAATAAACTTATGCTACAAATAGAAAATAAAACAATTTTAGTGACAGGTGGTGCCGGTTTTATCGGTTCGAACTTATGTGAACATTTGTTAGAATTTAATAATAAAGTGGTGTGTCTTGATAATTTTGCTACAGGCAGAACCCAGAACATACAGCATTTATTGACAAATCCTAATTTTACATTAATAGTTGGAGATATCCGCAATCTTGCTGATTGTCACAAAGCAGCCCAAGGAGTTGATTATATTCTACACGAAGCAGCTTTGGGTTCTGTTCCTCGATCGATTAATGATCCCATTACTAGTAACGATGTTAATGTTTCAGGATTTTTGAACATGCTAGTTGCGGCAAGGGATGCCAAAGTGAAACGCTTTATCTATGCTGCAAGTTCTTCCACCTATGGAGATTCTGAAGCCTTACCAAAAGTTGAACATACGATTGGTAAACCATTGTCACCTTATGCTATCACAAAATACGTTAATGAATTATATGCAGATATTTTTCAGAGAACCTATGGTTTAGATACAATTGGATTGCGTTATTTCAATGTATTTGGCAGGAAACAAGATCCTAACGGTGCTTATGCTGCGGTAATCCCAAAGTTTGTAATGCAATTGATGGCGCATGAGAATCCTGTAATTAATGGTGAGGGTAATTATTCAAGAGATTTCACTTATATCGATAATGTGATTCAAATGAATGTATTAGCGATGGTAACTGAAAATCCGGCAGCTCTGAACACGGTGTACAATACAGCATTTGGGGACCGAACAACATTGAACGACCTAATGACTTCGTTAAAAAAATACCTATCCGTTTTTGATCCTGCGATTGCAGATATTAAGACAATATACGGACCAAATAGAGCCGGAGATATACCGCACTCTTTGGCCAGTATCGATAAAGCGAAACAATTATTGGGTTATAATCCAGATTTTTCAATGCAACAAGGATTGGAACAGGCCGTTAATTGGTATTGGGAAAATTTGAAATAACGTTTGATGTAATCATTAAAAAAAGTGTGTTCCAGTTTTTCTAGTGGAGTTAAACGAATCATAGAATTAATCGAGATCCGTTTTAATTCAAATTATTTACTTGTCTCAATTTTTTTACAGATACTTTGGGACAAACAAGTTGGACTCAAGAGAACCTTAATTACAAACTAGTTACATCAATCAATTTAAATTAATAAAATTATAAATTCGAATCATCGAATAACCAAATCAACACATAAAATGAGTATGAAAATTGCAGTTATAGGTTTAGGCTATGTTGGACTCCCTTTAGCAAGATTGTTTGCTACAAAATATCCTGTTGTAGGATTTGATATCAATCAAAGCAGAATTAACGGCTTGCGCTCGGGTACGGACAGCACTTTGGAAGTTTCTGATGAAGTATTGCAACAAGTATTAATAAACGATTTCATCGATAATGAAAAAGGATTATTGTGCACCTCTACGTTAAGTGATATTTCTGATTGTAATTATTATATTATTACTGTTCCTACTCCGGTAGATAAAAACAATCGTCCGGATTTGACACCATTATACAAATCAAGCGAAACGGTTGCAAAAGTTTTGAAAAAAGGAGATATCGTTATTTATGAATCTACGGTTTATCCGGGAGTAACCGAAGATGAATGTGTGCCGGTCTTAGAAAAAATATCAGGATTGAAATTCAATGTAGACTTTTTTGCAGGTTATTCGCCTGAACGAATCAATCCTGGAGATAAAGAACATACTGTAGAAAAAATATTGAAAGTCACGGCAGGATCGACTCGTGAAATAGGGAAGAAAGTAAACGATTTATATAAAAGTGTGATTACGGCGGGCACGCATTTGGCACCCACCATAAAAGTAGCAGAAGCCGCCAAAGTAATCGAAAACTCCCAACGTGATATCAATATTGCTTTTGTAAATGAACTGGCAAAAATATTCAACTTAATGGATATTGATACGCATGCTGTTTTGGAAGCAGCAGGAACTAAATGGAATTTTCTACCGTTCAAACCAGGATTAGTTGGTGGACATTGCATTGGTGTAGATCCCTATTATTTGGCACAAAAAGCACAAGAAATGGGGTATCATCCAGAGATAATTTTGGCTGGACGCCGTTTAAATGACAGTATGGGAGAGTATGTAGCCTCGCAAGTGGTTAAGTTGATGATCAAAAAAGGAATTACCATTAATGGAGCTAATCTGTTAATGTTAGGAATTACTTTTAAAGAAAACTGTCCTGATGTACGCAATACTAAAATTGTAGATGTAATTGGGTCTTTAGCTGATTATGGAATTAGGGTTACTATTTACGATCCTTGGGCCAATCCAAAAGAGGTGAAACATGAGTATGGATTAGAAACCACTTCAACTTTGCCCAATCAAAAATTTGATACACTTGTATTAGGGGTAGCACATAAAGAATTTTTAGATTTAGATTTGTCTTCATTGCAAAATGATAATAGCATTTTGTATGATGTTAAAGGTATTTTGAACATTACTGTTGACGGTAAGTTATAAAAAGATGGTAAGCTCATTCAATAAAAAATATCTTAAACCATTCGTTTTATGGCTTTTTATAAAATGTTTAAGATATGATTCATTGATTTTGTGTAATAAAACTACAAACTATTAGTACCGCAACAAGTAACAATACTTGATAAAAGTGAAAGCTGAAATTTTAAATTGCTCTTTAAAAATAGCAATTTATAAATACAATAAACATAAGTAATCGCTAGAACAGTAATAAATTTAAACAGATTTATAGCTTAAAATAAAAAGAAATGTCCTTAAGAAAACAAGCAATTTCTGGTATGATTTGGTCTTATTCGCAGCAATTTGGAAGCCAATTGTTATCCTTTGGGGTTTCTATCTTTCTTGCTCGCCTTTTACTTCCTGAAGTATTTGGTTTGATTGGAATGCTAGCTATTTTTATTGGTATTGGAAATGCTCTATTTGAAGGAGGTTTGACAAGTTCATTGATTAGAACAAAAGAAGTTACAGCAGTTGATTATTCAACGGTATTTATATTTAATTTAATTGGAAGCATTTTAATTTACTTTTTGCTATATCTTGCTGCTCCTTTTATTGCTGATTTTTATCATCAACCTGAATTAACTTCAATTACTAGGATTTATAGTTTAACATTTATTTTCTCTGCCTTCGGGACTGTGCAAAACACAATTCTGACCAGAGAACTACAATTTAAAAAGCAGGCCCTTGTAACTTTACCCGCTTTACTTTTAGGGAGTTTCGTTGGTTTAACCTTAGCACATTACAATTATGGTGTATGGGCTTTAGTGTATTCTGCATTGGTAAATGCTTTTTTTACATCATTATTTCTATGGGTATCATCCAGTTGGTTTCCTAAATTATTATTTGATAAGACTTTATTTAAGTTTCATTTTCGTTATGGATATAAAATGACTTTATCTTCTATATTAGATACAGTTTTTACAAATATTTATCAAATCATAATAGGTAGGTTTTACAGTGCAGCTCAAGTTGGTTATTATTCAAGGGCAAACACTTTGATGATGCTTCCTGTTGGTAATGTTTCTAGTGCCTTAAATAAAGTTGTATTTCCATTATTTGCGAAAGTCCAAGATGATATTCCAAGATTTAGAAATGCTTATAGACAAATTATGCAAATTGTATTGTTTATAATTACTCCAGTAATTGTAATTATGGCATTACTTGCTAAACCGTTGGTAGTTTTTTTATTTACAGAAAAATGGTTGCCTATTGTTCCTATTTTTCAAATTATTTGTTTTACAGGAATTTTGTATCCTTTACATTTATATAATTTGTTAGTACTGCAGGTAAAAGGCAGAAGTGATTTGTTTTTTAAGCTTGAGGTTTTTAAGAAAGTATTATTGTCAATAATACTAATAATATCTTTTTTCTTTGGGTTTTATGCCTTGCTATGGGGACAGTTGCTCTTTTCGATTATTGCATTGTTAATTAATACCCACTATGCAGGTGCAATGCTGAATTATAAAATGTGGAGTCAACTGAAAGATATTTTACCGATTTTCTTTTTTTCGCTTTGTATGGGGATTTTTATTTATTTTACAGATAGTTTAATTGAGGATTATAACAATTTTACCAGATTATTTACAGGAAGTTTTTTTGGGACAGCCATTTACTTTTTTTTAGCATGGTTGTTTAAATATGAAAGCATACACAATATAAAAAATCTTTTTTCTAAAGTATAAAAAAATATAAATGATACCAGTAACAAAACCATTTTTGCCACCACAAGAAGATTATCAAAAATATTTAACAGGCATTTGGCAACGCAATTGGCTTACTAACATGGGGCCTTTGTCTAGTGAGTTAGAAATGCGATTGAAAGAATTTTTAAATGTAAATCATCTGTTGTTTGTTACAAATGGTACTGTTGCTTTGCAAATGGCCATAAAAGCATTAGACTTAAAAGGCGATGTTATTACTACACCTTTTTCCTTTGTTGCCACTACAAGCTCCATTGTTTGGGAAGGTTGTAATCCTATTTTTGTTGATATTGACAAGGAAAGTTTAAATATTGATCCTTGTAAAATTGAAGCAGCGATTACTCCACATACTACTGCCATAATAGCTACCCATGTATATGGTAATCCGTGCGATGTTGTTACAATTGATGCAATTGCTAAAAAGCATAATTTAAAAGTAATTTATGACGGAGCACACGCTTTTGGAGTTGAAGTCAACGGAAAATCTATTTTTGAGTATGGAGATATTGCTACTTGTAGTCTTCATGCCACTAAATTATATCATAGTATTGAAGGAGGCTTGGTTTTTACACAAGACCCTAACTTATTAAAGAAGCTTGCATTTATTAGAAATTTTGGATTTAATGGTCCTGATGCTTTTATTGAATTAGGAATTAATGGTAAAAATTCTGAGTTTCATGCGGCTATGGGATTGGTAAATTTGAATCATATTGATATAATTCGCAATAAACGAAAAACTATTACCGAAAGGTTTAGTGAAAAGCTTTTAAATCATCGTAGTAGAAAACAAATTTGGCACAAACAATCGGAAAATAATTACGCATATTATCCGATTATTTTTCAATCTGAAGAAGCGATGTTAAAAGCAATGGATTTTTTAAAGGCACATGAAATTTTTACACGTCGTTATTTTTATCCTTCTTTAGCCAATACACTTCCTTATTTGGAACCTAAAAATTTTGAAATTACAGATGCCATTGCTAAATGTGTAATGTGCTTACCACTATATCCAGATTTATCTATGGAAGAAGTTGATTTAATTTGTAGGTTGTTAATGAGAATACAAAATAATTAAGATTAAATAGTAATTTAACTTAAAGTTATATACACATAATGTCAAATTTTAAATTATACAAAACAATTCGAAAAAATTATAATAATTTAGAACTAAAATAAAGAGATATTTTAAATTCTTACAATATTTCACTATCAATAATAAATATAAAAAGTAATAAAAAAAATAATAAATGGAAACGAAGCTTTTAGAAATTATTAACACAGTGCTTGAAAATAGGACAAATGAGAAACTGACTTCTCTTCGTCCTGACATGAATCTTCGATATGATATTGGATTTGACTCGCTTGATTTAGCAGAATTAACTGTTAGGATTGAAGCTGAATATGATATTGATATTTTTGAAGAAGGAATAGTTAACACAATAGGTGAAATCTTCGAAAAATTAAATCGTAAGTAATGGATTTTTTTTTAAAAGATAGTGAGTTAGATCTTAATATCAACTGGGATTTTTTAGTAAATGATATCAATAGCACTTTAGTATACAATCCATATTGCAAATCTGATAACTATTACCAAGTATTTAAATGTATAATAATATCATTGTTAATAGGTAAGGAAGTCATTCTACTTGACTCGGATTTTTCAGACAATGAATTAATTAATCTTACTGGTTTTGCTGAATTTGATGGGTTTACTCAATTAATTGAGAAAAAAAATGCTTTATTGTTGGCAGATAAATCAGATCTTATTCAAAAAATAAAAAACACTTGTGATGAGTGGAAAATAACATTGTTTACCTCTGGAACAACAGGTATGCCTAAGAAAGTTTGCCATAATTACAAATCAATTACTAGATTTGTGAAATTGGACGAAATAAACAAAGATAATATTTGGGGTTTTGCATACAACCCTACCCATATGGCAGGCATTCAGGTTTTTTTCCAAGCATTACTAAATGGAAACGGAATAGTTAGGCTTTTTGGCTTAATGCCTATCTCAATTTTTAAAGATATAGATGAAAATCGGATAACACATATTTCGGCTACTCCAACATTTTACAGAATGATGTTACCAAGTGAGGATAAATTTCCATCAATTATTAGAATTACTTCAGGTGGGGAAAAATTTAATGAAAAAACGATAAGCCAGCTTTCAGAAATTTTCCCAAATGCTAGAATCACTAATGTTTACGCCTCAACTGAGGCTGGTACTCTTTTTGCATCGGAAAACGATGTTTTCAGTATTAAACCAGAATTGATGCATTTAATTCAAGTTGTAAATGAAGAGCTATTGATTCATAATAGTTTGATGGGAAGTTCAGACCTAATTACTCAAGATTGGTATAATACAGGTGATGTGTTAGAGATTATTACAGAAAATCCACTTAAATTTCGTTTTGTTACTCGTAAAAGTGACATAATTAATGTGGGTGGTTACAAGGTTAATCCTCTTGAAGTAGAAGAAGCTATTTTATCAGTGCACGGAATTAAAGATGTACGTGTTTATTCCAAAAGTAATTCTGTTTTGGGGAATATAATTTGTTGTGATGTTGTTCGCGATAATAATCAAATAAGTGAATCTTCAATCCGAACCCTATTGCAATTAAAAATACAAGAGTATAAAATTCCTAGAATGATTCGTTTTGTCAATGAACTTTCAACAACAAGAACAGGAAAAATAAAAAGAGATTAATTATGAATATATTAATAACTGGAATATCAAAAGGATTAGGCCTTGAAACATCTGAATTATTATTGAAAAATGGGTGTACAGTGTATGGTATAAGCAGAACTAAAACAGAAGAATTAAACGAATTAATGCTTAAATATCCAAATGAACTTAAATGGTTACAGTATGATTTAGGAGATATTGAAAGAATAAGACAAATAATTTTTAAAGATTGGATTGGTTTGAATACTCCTATTCATGGACTAGTTAATAATGCTGCAATTGCGTATGATGATATCATAACAAATCTTAATCTAGATTTGTTAGAAAAAATGTATAGAGTAAATGTTTTTGCTCCAATGATGTTAACAAAATTTGTTATTAGACAAATGTTGATTCACAAGGAAAGTTGTAGTATCGTGCATTTATCATCAATAAGTGTTCATACTGGTTACAAAGGATTGTCTATGTATGCATCTACAAAAGGTGCATTGGAAGCATTTTCAAAAAATACAGCCAGAGAATGGGGTGAAATAGGAGTGCGTTCTAATTGCTTAGTAGCGGGCTTTATGGAAACAGAAATGAGTTCTGCACTTTCTGATAACCAGAAAAACCGTATATATCAAAGAACGTCTTTGAAAAAACCAGTCGATTTAAATTCAGTTGCTGAAACTATATTGTTTTTGGTTTCTAACAAAGCTAAGTCTATTACGGGGCAAAATATTCATGTAGATAATGGAACAATATAAAAATCAAATACATTAATTATGGAGTCATTTTACAGTATTGAAGAACTAGCTAATTTGGGATTTAAGTTTATTGGGGATAATGTATTAATTAGCAGAAAAACAAGCTTTTATGGTATATCTAGAATTTCAATTGGTAACAATGTAAGAATTGACGACTTTTGCGTATTGTCAGCTGGTTTAGGTGGTATAGAAATTGGAAATTTCGTCCATTTAGCAATTTTTTCATCATTGCAAGGAGATGGTAAAATTACACTTCAGGATTTTGTTGGAATATCGTCAAGGGTAGCAGTTTATTCTAGTAATGATGATTATTTTGGTGAATATATGTCAAATCCGACAATACCATCAAAATTTACTGGTGTAACACATGCAGATGTTTTAATTTCAAAACATGTTTTAATTGGAAGTGGAGCAGTTTTACTGCCAGGTATAACAATAAATATTGGTGCTGTTATAGGTGCTCTAAGTTTAGTTTATGAAAACTGCGATGAATTTTATATTTACAAAGGAAATCCTGCAAAAAAATTAATGAGACGTAGTAGAAAATTATTAGATCTTGAACAAGAATTTTTAGCAACATTAAAATAATAATTCGTACAAAATCAAATTTAATATTATAATTTTTGAATAAAAATGTCTCGTCTTGAATTAACTATATCTAAAATTAGTGATTTTGGAGAAAAGAAAAATAGTAGGATAAATGTATTTATTCAAATTTTATCAATAGTTTAAAATTTAAGTAATTTAAATGTTGAAGCAAAGTAAATTTTAATTAATGATTAAGCCCAATGTTAGTGTAATCATGATAACCTACGGTCATGAAAATTTTATTGAAGAAGCAATAAATAGTGTTATGATGCAAGAATGTGACTATGAAATAGAATTAATTATAGCGAATGATTGCTCGCCTGATGATACTGATAATATTGTAGTAGAGATGTTAAAAACTCATAAAAAAGCTTCATGGATAAAATATATAGCACATAAAAAAAATATTGGGATGATTGCTAATAATAATTTTGCCCTAAATCAAGCAAAGGGAAAATATATTGCTATATGCGAAGGAGATGATTATTGGATAGATCCATTAAAGTTACAAAAGCAAGTAGACTTTCTAGAATCAAATCCAGATTATACGTTCTCAATGGGTAGGGTTGATATGCTTATTGAGAAAACTGGTGAAATTAGAAGAGTAAAAGAACATGTAGATCCCAATAAAAGTGAAACCTACACTTTAAGAGATTATTTGAAAAATCCTTTTTCACAAACTTCATCTTTTGTATTTAGGAATTCTAGTGAAGATTTTCCAGAGTGGCTCCATAAAGTTCATGCTGGTGATCAATCCTTAGTCATAATAAAAACTGGGAAAGAAGGTAAAATAAAATATCATAAAGATTTGTTCTCAATTTACAGATTGAATGTGAATAGTATTAGTTTTAACCCAGATTATGTAAATTTAAGAAATAAAGGGGAGTGCTTTTTAAATAATATTAATGCCCATACAGAATATCGTTTTAATAGTATAATTACTTTTAGAAAAATGATAAATAGGGTTTATTATTACACTAATAGCAAAAACTTATTTGTTAAAATTTTTTCAAAAATATTAGTAATTGTGATGATGAAAATTATCACAAAAATGTAAAAAATGAAATTTAGTATAATTACTCCAACATACAATAGAGCACTAACCATAGAAAGAGCTGTTGAATCAATATTGAATCAAAGTTATCAAAATTTTGAGATGATCATTATTGATGATGGATCCACAGATTCAACTCTCGATATTTTAAAAAAATATTCTAACGATTCACGTATTAGAGTGATCAAATCAATTAGTAATGCAGGAGTTAATGTCGCAAGAAATATCGGATTGAAAAACGTTGCCAATGATTCTGATTGGATAACATTTTTAGATAGTGATGACGAGTTCACTTTTGATGCACTGCAAAATATGATTCTTACAGTTGAAGCAAATCCGATGATTAATTATTTTAGATTTCCAGTTAAATATATTGATGGGAGTATCGTAAGTAACATGAAATTAGCTAGTACAATTGCTGATTATAAAATGTATTTATCGCAAATATCTGACTGTGGAGAATGGGTTGTAACAATAAACAGAGAAATCGTTTTAAAGGGATTTTTTTATGACGAAAGGGTTAAGGCACACGAATCTTTAAGTTGGATAGCGTTATCAAAAAAGGAAAAGTTGTTTTATGGCAAATCAATTGTAAGAATTTATAATTTAGATGTTGATGGTATAACTAGACAGAAAGAAAAATCTTTAAAATTTTATGAGAATGCTATAGAAGGATCAAATATAATGCTAGATGAATATGGGGATGATTTAAAAAAATACAATATTAAAGTATATGCATCTATTTTATTTGCTTTAGCAAATTACAACTTAATTATAGGTAATACTAAATTAGGTTTAAACCAAACTTCAAAGGCTATGAAAATTGATTTTTTTAATCTTCGAATATTAAGGAATTTAAAATCACTAATTTTAAATAGATAAAATTATGTGTGGTATTTATATAACAAATATTCCTTTTAAAGAGGAGGAAGTAATTGATAAACTGGAATCCATTTCTTTTAGAGGCCCTGATAATCTTGGATATGAAAGAATTGGAACAGTTTCAATGGGGCATCTACGACTTTCTATATTAGATTTAGATTCAAGATCCAATCAGCCTTATAGTTACAATCATTTGAGGATTACTTTTAATGGGGAAATATACAATTTTGAAGACATTAAGAAGGAACTTTTAGCTCTTAACTACAATTTTGAAACCACCAGTGATACCGAAGTTCTTGTTAAAGGATATTTAGAATGGGGCAAGGATTTGCTAGCAAAACTTAACGGTATGTTTGCCTTTGCAATATATGATACTGATAAAGATATTGTTTTTTGTGCAAGAGATAGATTAGGCGTAAAACCATTTTTCTACTATTGGAAAGATGGCAAATTTGAGATTTCCAGTCAACTTCGTCCATTGATTAATTCAGAAAGTAAAGTTTCTAGAGAGGCAGTTTCCATCTATTTAGATTGTGGATATGTTCCTAGCCCTTATTCCATTATTGAAAATATCTTCAAATTATCTCCAGGAAATTTTATGGAGATAGATTTAAACAAAGGAACAAAATTAATCACTTCTTTTTGGAATTTAAAACAAGTAATTATAAGAGATATTTCTTATGATGAAGCTAAAAAAGAATTGCATGAATTATTAATTGACGCTGTAAAAATCCGAATGCAGGCCGATGTTCCATTAGGATCATTTCTTTCAGGTGGTGTAGATTCAGCATTAGTTTCGGCAATAGCTTCGGAAATTTCGGATGCTCCCATTAATACTTTTACCATTGGTTTTGAAGATCCAAAATATGATGAAAGTAAGGTAGCAAAACAGTTCTCACAAATTATAGGATCAAACCACACCGAAACCATTTGTGGACCAAATGATGCTATAAATATGCTAGAAAAAATGGTTGAGGTGTTCGATGAGCCGTTTGCGGATAGTTCAGCACTACCTTCCTTGTTATTAAATTCTGTAACAAAGCAATATGTTACTGTAGCTTTGTCTGGTGATGGTGGTGATGAAAGTTTTTTAGGATATGAGCATTTTGATAAGTTAAAAACATTCAATAACATTCGTTTTATTCCGCAAAGAATAAGAAATTTTGCAGCAAACTTTGATTTATATAAAATTTTGGGTGGACGTCCTGAAACCCTAAAAGGGGTTTTACAAACAAAAAACGATGATGACTTTGCTTGGAATACGTTTAATGGTTTCGAAACACTTCAAGTAATAAAAGAAACAAGTTGGTTTAAAAATTATAACGGCTATAAAATTTGGTCTTCTGATTCCATTCAAAGAATGGCAGACTTGAACATAAAGCTTTGGTTAGAAAATGATAGTAATGTTAAAGTAGATAGATCCAGTATGGCATATGCTATGGAAATTAGAAGTCCTTTTTTGGATTTTAGAGTTATAGAATTTGCACGTTCACTTCCTATTGAATATCGATATAAAAAAGGATTGAAAAAGAGAATCACAAAAGATATATTGTCAAAATACATACCAGAAGAAGTTTTTAATTTGCCCAAAAAAGGATTCTCAATACCCTTAGGAGAATGGATAAGAAAGGAACTAAAAGAACAAATTGAGGACGCTTTGAATGATGATTTTTTAAAGTCAGTTCCAAATTTAGATATCTTGAAATTTAAAAAACAAATGCATCTGCACATGACTTGCCAATATGATTATTCATTTAATATTTGGAAATTATTTGTTCTTGCTAAGTGGTATGAAGAATTTAAATTGAGTTAAAATATCTTTTAGTTTAAAAAATATTTTGGGTTGATGATTAAGATTAAATCCATGTTATTATCACAGTTAGAATGTATTCTTCAATAGCAACAAGAAATTTTGATGCTCACTACCCTATTTAATTGCAATTAGGTGTTATGTTCAGATTACAAATAAAGTTTGTTTTGCCGCATATAGTAGGGCTTAAAATGAATAAATAGATACCGTGATTTTGATTGTTTTTGTGAATTTTTAGGACTGACAGTTTATCCACGCGTAATTGAGTAATGAATATGACAGGTGTAACATGGAAATAATATCATTGAAAGAGTCGTTTCAGCTTAAAGTATTACTGATGTAATTATTGTTCGAGGTAAACAAGTTAAGAATATTAGTAATTTAGAAGATTTAAATTAAAATTCACGATCATTATCTTTGAATTAAGGTTTTAAATTTTTGGTTAAAAGAACTAATTAATTTTTTACGATATATAAATTTATAAAAAAATAGAAAATGAAATTAAAATTTTTTTCATGAAGCAGCGGATTGATTTGTTTAATTTAGTATTATTTATTGTTTCTCCATTCTTGTCTATACCTAGCATTATATATGGAATAGTCAAACGTTCAAAAATCAGTTTAGCTTTGTTGGCTTTCTTATTTGGTATAGTAAGCTATTTGTACATTCCTAATTATTCGAATGATAAAACTCGTTATTTTGAAATCTACGAGATGTATAAGTATAGTTCTTTTTTAGAGCTTTTTTATTTCTATTATGCACAGAATCAGGATTTTATATTTCAATCAATGATTTTTTTTGCATCTAAAATGGGTATTAATGCCCAATTCGTTTTTGCGATAGTTGGAATTATAACAATGGGTATACTTGTTTTTATTTTTAGTAAATTATATGAAAATATACCTAAAAAGTTTAGCCTTGTAGTGTTAGTGTTATTTTTGTTTTCTTTACCCTATACTGATATGCTTTCTGGAATACGTTTTATGTTTGCGGTAGCATTTGTTTTACTGGCATTTTATCAAGGTATAATATTAAACAAAAAGGCTTCGTATATATTTCTTATTTTAGCTATTTTTATTCACTTTAGCACATTAATTTACATTCCAATATTTTTCTTATTAAAATATTTCCCAAATAAAACTAAATTATATAAAATATTTTTCTTCGTTTCGTTTTTGTTTTTTATTATTCCTAAATCTTTTATATTTTCATTTTTTGATAGTATTGGGTTTCAAAATGGTTTACAAACAAAGGGAAGTGCATATCTAGAAGGCGATGATTTTTTATCAAATACACTTTCTATAGGGTCTACATTTACTTTATTTGTTTTTTATTTTACGTTAATAGTTATTTTTACTATTTATGCATATTTAGTTATTTATAAAAGTGATAGCGTCTTTAGATCTATAATTTTACTTTTAGCGGCATCAATGAATGTTTTTTATTCAGTACCTACAATTTTTTTTAGGTATGGTTTGGTCCTCGTTTTATTTTTTATATTCTTATTTATCTATGAACTAAGCGTTGAAAATAAAAAGAAAACATTGTACTTCTTTTGTTTTTTATTTAGCATTAATTTATTTATCAATATTATTTACACAAAGGACAACATTGTTAAAAGTATTGTTAATGCGGACTCACTTTTTCTTATAACAATTTTAGATAAAGAATACATAAATTTCATGGAATTAATTGATTAAATGAAGAAAATAATTTTAGTATTACCTACCTTATCTCAAGGTGGTGCAGAGCGTGTCATGTCTGAATTAGCAAATGAATGGGCTAATACTGGGCATCACGTACTACTAGTTCTATTAGTGAAAAGTACCCGATTTTACAAACTTGATTCCAATGTTGAGTTAATTGATTTAGCATTTGACAATGAAGGTAAGAAGTTTGTTAAATTTGTTGATTCTTTAAACCTTTTACTTCGCCTTAGAAATCTTATTAAATGTAATAATCCTGATTTTGTCCTAAGTTTTATGGACAAGTACAATGTTCTTACCTTGATTGCATCATTTTTTTTAAATGTCAATATATTTGTTTCCGACAGGAATAATCCCAAAGAAATAATCCCAAAAGAAATTGAAATATTAAGGAAACTCCTTTACAGAAATGCAAAAGGTATAATTGCTCAAACAAGTTTAGCGAAAGAAATTTTGTTTTCTAAAACTAAGAATAGCAACATAAAAGTTATTCCTAATCCGATAAAAAATTTCAGCTCTATTTCAAATTTTAAAAAGGAAAAAATCATATTGAATGTTGGAAGATTAGTTCCTGAAAAAGGACAGCATTATTTAATAGAAGTAATGTCTCATTTAAAGCATGAGCAATGGAAACTTATAATATTGGGAGATGGACCGTTAAGAGAAGTGTTGCAGCAACAAATTGATGATTTAAATCTTAATGAAAATGTATTTTTAATGGGTTCAGTTAAAAATGTTGAAGAATGGTTAAATAGATCTTCTATTTTTGCTTTTACTTCAATATCAGAGGGTTTTCCTAATGCATTGATTGAAGCAATGGTTGCTGGCTTAGCATGTGTTAGTTTTGATTGTGATGCAGGACCAAGAGATGTTTTACAAGATAATATAAATGGTTATTTAATACCACTTCATGATATAACAGCATTTAAGGATGTTGTTCAAAAATTAATGGGTGATGATTTTTTAAGGAATAAAATTGGCTTAGAAGCACGTAAAGTTTCTAACAGTTTGAGTACAAAAAAAATAGCACAAGAGTATTTGAATTTTTGTGTGACAAAGTAATAGTTATTGAAATGAATATAGGTATAGACGCATCTAATGTTGGAGGAGGAGGAGGAATAACTCATCTTAAAGAAATTTTATTTAATTTTAATGAAGAAAAATATAAAGATTGCATAACATCAATTATTGTTTTTGCATCCCAGAAGGTACTAAATGAAATTAAAAATTTTGATAAACTGGAGAAAGTAACATTTCCCGAATTCAATAAAGGACTACTGTCTCGCGTTTTTTTTCAACTTACAAAGTACGATAAAGAAATTAATTCAAGATGCGATTTGTTGTTGTCTATAACGGGAGACTACGTTGGTACATTTAAACCATTGGTTGGAATCTCTCGCAACATGCTCCTTTATGAAAGAGCAATTTGGTTAGAAATAAAACAGCCTAAAGAAGTGATAAGATTTTGGTTGAATTATCAAAAACAAAAAAAATCCTTTAAGAATTCGGATGGAATAATTTTCATTTCTCAGTATGCAAAAGAGTATATTAATAATACATTAAATCTTGAAGGAAAAACAACTGAAGTAATTAATCACGGTGTTTCTCAACGGTTTTCTCAACCATTAAAAATGCATAAATTAATTTCAGAATTTACATTTGATAATCCATTTAAATTTATTTATGTCTCACCTGTTCATATGTATAAACATCAATGGAATGTGGTGAGAGCAATTGCAAACATTAGAAGTTTGGGTTATCCAGTGGAATTGCATCTTATCGGTAATGTTTCTTTTACACCAGCTGGAGAGAAATTAGCCAAAGCAACTAGAGAAGTTGATGTTAATAACATATTTATTAAAAATCATGGACATGTAAAATATGATGAAATTGATAAATATTATAGACAATCAAATGGTATTATCTTCGCATCTACTTGCGAAAACATGCCTAATACATTGATTGAATCAATGGCTTCGGGAACTCCAATAGCCTGCAGTAATAAAGAACCAATGCCTGAGTTTTTAAAAAACAATGGATATTATTTTGATTCATATGACATAAATTCAATTCAATCAGCTTTAGAAAAATTAATATTGAATGTTTCAAACAATGATTCAATGGCATTTAATAATCTTGAAGAGGTTAAAAAATATAGCTGGGTTAATACTTCCGAAAAAACCTTCGATTTTCTTTTAGAAATTTATAATTTAAATAAATAATGTGTGGAATTCTGGGAACAACTAGCCTGAATATTTCGGGAGAAAAAATGGTACTTGCCTTAAAGGAAATTTTTAAAAGAGGTCCTGACAATCAGGATGTAGTAAAAAATAATTTTGTATATTTTGGACACACTCGTTTATCAATACTGGATTTAGAACAGCGATCAAACCAGCCTTTTAGTTATACTCATAAGAATAGAAATATTCTTGTAACATTTAACGGAGAAATTTATAATTATTTATCCATTAAAATTGAATTACTTGAAAAGGGGTATGTATTTCATACAAATTCAGATACAGAAGTTCTTTGTGCAGCCTACTGTGAGTATGGTGAAGATTGTTTTGATTTATTTGAAGGCATGTGGGCAGTGGGCATCAATGACGGATCTAAATTGATAATTAGTAGAGATCGACTAGGTAAGAAGCCATTATATATTAGTCATTTACCGGGTGAGCCTGTTTTTTTTGGTTCTAGTTTAAATAGTGTTTCCATTCTTTCTGAACGTGCTAAATTGAATTCAGAAGGAATTGAGTTATATTTTGCATTAGGTTTTATACCTAAGCACTATACGATTATTGAAAACATTTCAAAAGTTGAACCAGGATCTATCTATCACTTTGAAATTAAAAATGAGATCTGTAATTTGATAAATGTTAATAAATCAATATTTAAACCTAAAAGCAGTATGAATAAATTGTCAGTAAAAGAATTGATTTATTTCGCTGTAGAAAAAAGATTACTGAGTGATGTTCCAGTTACGACACTAATGAGTGGAGGTATAGACAGTACAATTGTAACGTCTATAATTAATGTGTTAAAGCCTAATACTGAAGCTTATTTTGTAGATTTTGATGATATAAAGCTTAGTGAAAAAAAATGGGCAGAATATTTAGCTAAAAGAAATGGTATTAAACTTAATAGGTTTGTTTTGCCTGTAGAAGAGTTAAATAGTGCCTTTAAGGATTATTATTCTGTTTATGAAGAACCATTTGCTGATTATAGTGGGATTCCATCCATCGCTATTTTCAAGGAAGTATCCAAGAAATATAAAGTAGTTTTGACTGGTGATGGCGGTGATGAGTTATTTTATGGATATCCTCATTATTATAAAAAATTCGTTTTATTTTTGTTTTTTAACATTTTTAAACTTTTTCGTAATATCGGATTCTTACCTGAGAGTGTCAAAACAATAATTGGTGGAAGCAAAAAAGAATTTGAATCAAATTATTTAAAAAATCACGGTATTATAACGCCTTTTGCAGCTTCAATAATAAATAAGAATTTTAATGATTCAATTGTAAGATCAAAATCATTCTTAAAAGGGATTATCGCATATGATCGAGATTTCTATAATTGGCCTGAAAAATATCTTGTGAAAATTGACAGAGCATCCATGTTTTCAGCTGTAGAGGTTCGTTCACCTTTTATGGATGAAAATCTCATTAGAAAAGTAAAGAAGATTCCTGTTGTATTTTTATTTACACCTTTTAGTTCTAAATTATTTTTAAAACTTGACTTTTTTAAATTGTTTGGTTTAAAATATTTTACTGCAACTAAAAAAGGTTTTACACCGCCGATAGAGGAGTTGAGAACTGCGAATTTTAGAGAAGAAGATTTTACCGAATTAAAACGTTATCTGAAAATTAATTGCCCGAACGTCTATACCTTAATTGAAAAAAAGCAATATCAAAAATTACAAAATGACAAAATACTTTTTGACAGGTGTTTCTTTTTCAATGAATGGATAAAAATCTAATAAAATTAATTTCATTTAACTAATTAAAAAATGCAAATTTTTAAAAACAAAACACTTTTAATCACTGGAGGTACAGGGTCATTCGGTCATGCCGTATTAAATCGTTTTTTACAAACGGATCATTTTAGTGAAATACGAATTTTTTCACGAGATGAGAAAAAGCAGGATGACATGCGGAATCAATTAAAAAGCGATAAAATCAAATTTTATATTGGGGATGTCCGTGATTATGCGAGTATCGAACGTGCTATGCGTGGAGTAGATTATGTGTTTCATGCAGCCGCATTAAAGCAAGTACCATCTTGTGAATTTTTCCCTATGGAAGCGGTAAAAACCAATGTCATGGGGACACAAAACGCTATTGATGCAGCCGTTGCGAATAAGGTATCTAAAATTATTTGTTTGAGTACGGATAAAGCGGCATATCCTATAAATGCTATGGGAATATCCAAAGCGATGATGGAAAAAGTAGCTGTGGCTGCTTCTAGAACCATTGCGAATAATACGACAACAGTTTGCCTCACGCGTTACGGTAATGTAATGGCTTCAAGAGGCTCCGTGATTCCGTTGTTTTTAAATCAAATAAAAACAGGACAAACCTTGACTATAACGGATCCTAATATGACTCGTTTCTTAATGTCATTGGATGAAGCGGTAGAATTGGTTTTGTTTGCATTTGAGCATGGCAATCAAGGCGATTTGTTCGTCAATAAAGCACCTGCGGGTACCATTGGGGATTTGGCACAAGCTTTGAAAGAATTAAGCAATGCTACTAACGAAATTAAAGTAATTGGTACCCGACATGGCGAAAAGTTATACGAAACCTTGTGTACACGTGAAGAGATGATTAAAGCCGAAGATATGGGGGAATTCTACCGAGTTCCTGCGGATAATCGAGACTTAAATTATGCACAGTACTTTTCAGAAGGGGAACAAGATATTTCAAAGATCGAAGATTACCATTCGCACAATACCGAGCAATTGGGTGTGGAAGGAATGAAAAAATTGTTAGTTCAATTACCTCTTATCAAAAAAGAAATTTTTGGTGAAGATGTAGCACAAATGCCGGGTTGATTTAGTGAATAGTGAATAGTGAAAAGTGAATGGTGAATAGTTTACGGTATTCAGCGAATAGTTTATTTACAAATTGTTTTTTAATGCAATATGGTGACAATGCTTCCGCAGGTAATTAAAGGAAATAGTTATACTGATGAGCGAGGGACTTTACTGTTCAATAATGACTTTAATGCTCTTGGGATCAAGCGCCACTATACCATTCAAAATAGAGATACTGAATTTGTTCGCGGTTGGCAAGGACATAAAATAGAACAACGTTGGTTTTCGGTAGTACTAGGTTCATTTCAAATTAAACTTATTGCTATTGACGATTGGGTAAGGCCTTCGCTAAATTTAGAACAGTATCATTTTATACTGAATTCCCAAAATATGGATGTATTGCATGTTCCTGCAGGATATGTGTCGAGCATTCAAGCTTTAGAACCCTCTTCAAAATTGTTACTGATGTCAGATTATGCATTGGGGGAAATTGAGGATGAATACCGTTTTGATATCAATTATTTTACAACATAAAAAGGATTTTCCTTTTACAAGAATTAGAGTATGCTAAAAATAGGAATTACAGGACAAGCCGGATTTGTAGGCAAACATTTGTACAATACCTTGGCGCTGTTTCCCGAGGAGTTTGAAAGAGTTGATTTTCAAAAAGAATATTTTGAGGATGCAGCAAAATTAAATGATTTTGTCGCACAATGTGATGTGGTTGTCCATTTGGCAGCCATGAACCGTCATAATGACCCACAAGTGATTTATGATACTAATGTAGGTTTAGCAACTAAATTAGTGAACGCACTTGAAGCTACTGACAGTAAAGCCCATGTACTTTTTTCATCATCAACTCAAGAGGAGCGTGATAATTTGTACGGCAAGTCTAAAAAAGAAGCCAGATTAGTATTGGCTAATTGGGCAAATAAATCGCAAGGTAATTTCACAGGGTTGATCATACCAAATGTTTTTGGACCTTTTGGGCATCCCAATTACAATTCGGTTATAGCTACTTTTAGCCATAAAATTGCCAGAAACGAAAAACCTACAATTGATGTTGACGGTGATTTAAAATTAATTTACGTTGGGGAATTAGTAAACGAAATTTTGAAAGAAATTCGTTCAGTAAAGAGTAAAGATGAAGTAGTGGTACCTCATACTTCTGAAGCTAAGGTTTCACAAATTCTTGCTTTTTTAGAAAAATACAAAACTGAATATCAAGATAGTGGAATTATTCCCACATTGAATAGTAAGTTTGAGGTAAATCTATTCAATACGTTTCGTTGCTATATGGATATTGCCCATCATTTTCCAGTAAAATTTACACAGCATACCGATCCAAGAGGTGCGTTTGTGGAAGTGATTCGATTGAATGTAGGCGGACAAGTTTCTTTCTCTACAACTGTTCCAGGAATTACGCGAGGGAACCATTTTCATACTAGAAAAATTGAACGTTTTGCAGTGATTAAAGGAAAAGCATTAATCCAGCTAAGACAAATAGGGACTCAAGACACTCATGATTTTTATTTGAATGGGGACGAACCGGCGTACGTAGACATGCCAGTTTGGTATACGCACAACATAAAAAATGTGGGTGAAGAGGAGTTGTATACTATTTTCTGGATCAATGAGTTTTATGATGCTAATGATCCTGATACGTATTTTGAAAATGTGTAAAGACTACCATTATTATAGAACACAGATTAAACCGATTTAAGTAATAATCACGGATTTGTTAAATTTTTTTTGAAAAAATAGTATGATACTCCACAATGAAATATCCGAGAAGATATTGAAAGCATTTTATAATGTTTATAATTCTTTGGGATATGGTTTTTTGGAAAAGGTATATGAGAATGCAATGATGATAGAATTGCGAAAGTTGGGTATGAATGTTCAGCGACAGGTACCGATTAAAGTATTTTATGAGAAGCAATTGGTTGGAGAATACTTTGCTGATATAATCGTAGATGGAAAGGTAATCGTTGAACTTAAAGCTGCTGAAAGTTTATGTGAAGCACATGAATTTCAGCTTATTAATTATTTAAAAGCTACAGAATTAGAGATTGGCTTGTTGTTGAATTTTGGTAAGAAACCACAATTCAGGAGAAAAATATTTACAAATTAAAAAAATCAGCGGAAATCTGTATAATCAGTGTGCTCCGCGTTCAAATACAATGTTTAAATGAAAGCACAATTAAAAGTAATGACGGTAGTAGGAACCCGTCCGGAAATAATACGATTATCGCGAGTTATGGCTGCTTTAGACCATTCCGAAGCAATAGAGCACATTATCGTACATACAGGTCAAAATTATGACTATGAACTAAATCAAATCTTTTTTGATGATTTAGGAATTCGCAAACCTGATTTTTTCTTGAATGCTGCTGGAGCTACTGCTACAGAAACTGTTGGCCAAATATTGATAAAAATTGATCCTTTACTCGAAACTGAAAAACCAGATGCGTTTTTAGTTCTTGGAGATACTAACAGTTGCCTTTGTGCCATACCAGCCAAAAAACGTCATATTCCTATTTTTCACATGGAAGCAGGAAATCGATGTTTTGACCAGCGTGTGCCGGAGGAAACCAACCGTAAAATTGTAGATCATGTTTCTGACATTAATTTAACGTATAGTGATATTGCTAGAGAATATTTATTACGTGAAGGTTTGCCAGCGGATCGCATAATCAAAACAGGTTCGCCGATGTTTGAAGTTTTGAATCATTACTTACCATCAATTGAATCTTCTGATGTGCTAAAGCGACTGGGCTTAGAAGAAGGCAAGTTTTTTGTGGTCTCATCTCACAGAGAAGAAAATATCAATAGCGAAAAAAACTTTCAGGGTTTAATGGATAGTTTGAATTTAATTGCTGAGAAATATAATTATCCTATTATCGTGAGTACGCACCCAAGGACGCGTAATATGCTTGATAAAAAGAATATTGAAATGCATAAAAATGTACAATTTTTAAAACCATTAGGTTTTAACGATTACAATGCGTTGCAAATGCGCTCGTATGCAGTATTGTCGGATTCGGGTACCATTTCAGAAGAGTCATCAACCTTAAATTTTAGAGCCTTAAATATACGTGATGCGCATGAGCGTCCAGAAGCAATGGAAGAAGCATCGGTAATGATGGTGGGCTTAAATCCAGAACGAATTATGCAAGGATTATTGCAATTGCAATATCAGAAAATAGGTAAGGAGCGAAATTTCAGACCGGTTTCTGATTATTCGATGCCAAATGTTTCTGATAAAATGGTGCGCATCATTTTGAGTTATACCGATTATATTAAAAGAACCGTTTGGAGTGAAATAAATTAAAAACTATGAATGTTCTTTTTTTAACAATGGCTAGAATTGGCTCTCTTGAAGATAGAGGAGTTTACACCGATCTTTTGAGAAAGTTTCATGATGAAGGTCATAACGTTTTTGTTGTTACTCCAATGGAACGAAGAGAAAATAAAAAAACTACACTTGTAAAAGAAAAAGGCGGAGTAATTTTAAATATTCAAACCTTAAATATTCAAAAAACAAATATTATAGAAAAAGGAATTGGAACACTTGCTATTGAATACCAATTTCTTAGAGGTATAAAAAAATATTTTTCGGATGTAAGCTTTGATTTAATCATATACTCAACACCACCAATAACTTTTTCTAAAGTAATAAGCTTCGTCAAAAAAAGAGATAATGCCTATTCTTATTTATTACTAAAAGATATCTTTCCTCAAAATGCAATCGATATGAAAATGCTAAAAGAAGGAAGTTTATTGCATAAGTTTTTTTTAAAAAAAGAACAAAAGCTTTACAAAGTATCCGACAGTATTGGCTGTATGTCTGAAGCAAATAAAAAATTTGTTTTAATTCATAATCCTTCACTTAATTCAGAAAAAGTTGAGGTTAATCCCAATTCCATTTCGCCTTTAGAATTATTTCAAACTGAAGAGGAAAAAAATACAATCAAGAAGAAATATGGACTTCCAATAGATAAAAAAGTATTTGTTTATGGTGGAAATTTAGGAAAACCTCAAGGCGTTGACTTCGTAATGGAAACCATTGCAGCAACTAAAAGAGAAGATGTTTTTTTTCTTGTAATTGGTTCTGGTACGGAATACAATCGTGTAAAAAAATGGTTTGACATAGAGCAACCCAAAAACGCTATGATGATGAAAGGTTTGCCTAAAGACGATTATGAATTTCTCTTGAGAGCTTGTGATGTAGGAATGCTTTTTTTACATAAGGATTTTACAATACCCAATTTTCCTTCAAGATTATTGTCTTATTTAGATATTAAGCTTCCGGTTCTTGCAGCTACAGATCCTAACACAGACGTAGGTTTAGTAATTGAAAACGCAGAATGTGGCTATTGGATATTGTCTGGAGACCAAAAAGCAATGCAAGATTCCATTAATAAATTTTGTGATAACGAAGAAAATTATCTTCAAATGAAAGAGAACGCATGGAAACTATTGTTAACGGAATTTCATGTAGATTTTTCTTATGAACTTATAAAAAAAAGACTTAAGCATGTATAAAAACTTCATTAAGCGCTTTATTGATTTTATTGTAGCTTTTTTGGGACTTTTAGTATTAAGTCCAATATTTCTATTCGTTACAATTGGATTGTTTTTTGCCAATAATGGAAAACCTTTTTTCTTTCAATTGCGTCCAGGAAAAGAGGAAAAAATATTTAAGATTATTAAGTTTAAAACAATGAATGACAAAATGGATGATAAGGGAAATTTACTTTCCGATACTAAGCGTTTAACTACAATTGGTAGTTTTGTTCGTAAAGCGTCATTAGACGAGATTCCACAGTTGATAAATGTAATTCTCGGTGACATGAGTTTGATTGGACCACGACCATTATTGGTATCATATCTTCCTTATTATACCAATGAAGAAAGACTACGTCATACCGTCCTACCAGGGATTACTGGCTTAGCTCAAGTCAACGGAAGAAACACGGTAAAATGGGATGATCGACTTCGTTATGATGTAGAATATGTGAAAAATATTTCATTTAGAAATGATGTTTTAATAATCATTAATTCTATCAATGTTGTTTTGTTTTCAAAAGGACTGAGTGTGGATCCAAGTATTTTAATGAAAGATCTTAATGATGAGAGAAGAAATAGAGATTAGTAGATACGAAAAAGTTGATAAGGATTTTGATTCAATTATTGATTTACATAAATTAATTTCAAAAGGAACAAATTTAGAGGAGCATTTAATTTATTTTGATGATAACTTCCCTCTTTTTTTTAAAAAAGTGATATATAATAAAACTTTTGATTTTATTACAGTATTGAAGATAAACAAAGTTTTAAGCGGTTTTATTCATTTTAAATTATTTGAAAACACCATTTTTTTAAATAATATATGTTTGAATATTTCTGCTCAAGGCAATGGAATGGGGAAATATTTTTTAAAAGAAAGTTTAAATTTAGTTATTGATGAGACTCGAGAGAATTTTGAATTGGATGTATTCCTTTCTAATAGTAAAGCATTAAATTGGTATTTAAATCTTGGATTAGAAATTCAAAAAAAATCAACTTGGGTTGAGATATTGCAGGAAAGTCAAAAAAATGTAGATAAAAAGTCACCAGGAATCGATTTTTTAAATGATAACAATGGTTTCAAAAGTATTTTTTACAAAAAAAATAAAGTGGGTACATTTGTAAACAAAAAAACTATTTTGGTGCACGATTTAATAATTCTTGAAAAAATTCTAAACACAGAATATTGTATAGTTACCAATCAAGATTTTACGATTGTTACCACAAACGATTATAACTTTGCAGTTTTAGAAATTTCGGCTCGAATGAAAGGTAAGTTAAAAGATGTTATTAATAATTTAAAATGATATGAATGCATACTATTTATAATTTAAGTACAGAAGAGGGAATTGATAAATATAAATTTATGTTGTCTTCCTTTTGTGAAAACAATCCTTATTATCTAATTGACTATATAAATATTTTCAGTAACAGTCTAAAAAATTTGATGTGTTTTTCATTAGTTTCTGAAGAAAGTAATTCGGTTATTTTAATGCCAGGATATTTAAAACCGATTGTAATTGGAAATGAAACAACACATTACTTCGATTTTATAACACCTTATGGTTATTCGGGTCCTTTTTTTTCAGAAAATACTAGAGATTCTGATATTAATTTTTTTTGGGATCAAGTCGATAAATGGTATGCAGAAAACGATGTTGTTTCAGAATTTATAAGATTTAATCTTTCTGGAAATCAAACAAATTATTCAGGAAAAATTTTTCCTACAATGTTAAACGTCAAAGGAAAAATTATAGATAAAGAAAATCAATGGAAAGAATTTGATGCTAAAGTTCGTAAGAATGTAAAAAGGGCTGAAAGAGAAAATCTTTCTAGTAAAGTTTTCTACATAAATATTCCTAAAGAAAAAGTTAAAGAGTTTTATGAAATTTACATTCAAACGATGAATAGAACTAATGCAAATGAAAACTTTTTATATACTATAGAACAATTTCAGATATTTCTAAATAACAATAAGCAACATGCAGCAATCTGTACTGTTTATTTTGAGAATATACCTGTTTCTTCCGAACTTCTATTAGTTTCAAAAGATACAATTTTTTCTTTCCTTGGTGGAACAAATGAGCTTTATTTTGATAAAAGACCCAATGATTTCCTTAAAGTTGAAGTACTAAATTGGGCTCGATCAATAGATAAAAAATACTACGTACTTGGGGGTGGATATGGTTTTGAAGACGGAATTTTTAAATATAAAAAATCTTTTTTTCCTGATGATGTAGTGCCATATTACACAGGTAGAAAAATTATAAACAATAAAGTTTATGAAGAACTAGTTAATAAATTAAATAAAGTTAGATTTTCTAATGGTTTGCCTACTTTAGAAATTGAGGATAATACTTTTTTTCCTTTATATAATAAACTTGACTGATTTTAATAAAATTAAAAAGGTATTAAATAATAGTAAGTCTTATAATCAATGCTCAAACGACTTTTTGATATTTTATTTTCTATATCAGCTATATTGCTTTTTGGCTGGATTGTAGTCTTTTCTTTAGTTGTCGCAGCAGTTGCTACTAATAGTAATGGCTTATTTTTTCAAAAACGTATAGGTCGTTATGGCGTTACTTTCACAATCATAAAGCTTCGTACTCTTTGCACTTATACTGATGGTACTATTTCGATACCCAGAGTAGGTTTACTTTTAAGAAAAAGCAAGCTGGATGAACTACCTCAATTAGTCAATATACTTGTTGGTCACATGAGTTTTGTGGGGCCACGGCCAGATATAGTAGGATACTACAACAGCTTGCAAGGGGAAGAGCGACTGATTTTACAACTAAAGCCAGGCTTGACGAGTGAGGCATCGCTAAAATATTTTGATGAGGAAGTTCTTTTACAACAACAGGAAAACCCAAAGGAATACAATGACACTGTTATTTTTCCAGATAAAGTAAAACTAAATTTACACTATTATTACAACCATTCAATACTAGGAGACATAAAAATTATTTACAAAACATTATTGAGATACATACAATGAACAATCAAAAAATATGGCTTTCTTCACCACACATGGGAGGAAATGAGCAAAACTATGTAAACGAGGCTTTTGATACCAACTGGGTTGCACCCTTGGGTCCTAATGTAAATGGTTTAGAACAGGATTTGGAATCCTATTTGGGGAAAGATGCTGCTGTTGGAGCACTTAGTTCGGGTACAGCTGCCATCCATTTGGGTTTAATTTTATTAGGGGTTCAAGCAGGAGATGTGGTTTTGTGTCAAAGTATGACGTTTTCAGCATCAGCAAATCCTATTTTGTATCAAGGGGCTATTCCTGTTTTTATTGATAGTGAATCACAAACATGGAACCTTTGTCCCATTGCTCTAGAACAAGCCATTGTAAGTGAAATTGCCAAAGGCAAAAAACCAAAAGCCATCATTGCAGTACACTTGTATGGGGTTCCGTATCAAATTGAAGCGGTGCGCGCAGTTGCTGATGCCTACCAAATCCCAATTTTGGAGGACAGTGCGGAGGCACTAGGCAGTGCTTACAAAGGACAAAAATGCGGTACTTTTGGAGATATTGGAGTGTTGTCTTTTAACGGTAATAAAATCATCACTACTTCTGGCGGTGGTGCTATTGTAACTCCTACCGCAGCCCTAAAGAAAAAAGCTGTTTTCTATGCGACTCAATCTAGAGATGATGCACCTCATTACCAGCACAGTGCCATTGGGTACAACTACCGCATGAGTAATATTTGTGCCGGAATTGGAAGAGGGCAAATGGAAGTGCTGGATGCACACGTGGCCAAACGCAGAGCGATGCATGATTTTTATGATGATATCTTTCAGAATTATAAAGGGATTTCGGTTTTTACAGTACCTAATGATGATTATTTTGCAAATTATTGGTTGAGTGCAATTATCGTAGATCCTGTTTTAGCAAATGGGTTAACACGTGAGACCTTGCGTTTGGCATTAGAAGCTGAAAATATAGAATCTAGACCATTATGGAAACCGATGCATTTGCAACCTATTTTTGAAAAGTATCCGTATTATGGAGGTACTGTTTCTGAAAGCTTGTTTGATACTGGGTTGTGTATGCCGTCAGGATCTAATTTATCCGATGGAGATCGAGAACGTATTGCTAAGGTATTGACTGCAATTTTAGAACCTTTTTATAAGCGATAGCGGGTTAGTAGTAGGAGTTGTTTATAAATAGTATTAGGCGACTATATGTAGGAGTGTTTTATCGCATTGGTTTTTTTGAGTAGCTTTTTTACTGAAGATTAATAACGTTCGATCTTAGACTTTTGTCTTTGTAATTTGTCATGCTGAGGAATGAAGCATCTCTGTATATGAATCATTTTAACAAACGATTTTGTTGTCAATTTAATTCTTTTCTTTTGCCTTGATGCAAAAGAAACAAAAGATCAAGCCTGAAAATTCAAAACTTAAAAACTATCTCAAAACTGCGTTCCGCAGCCCGAGCCGTTCGGCTTTCAGCCTCAACTTGCGGACTGCTGCCACTGCGTTTTTTCGTTGTTTTTTTACGTTTTTAATTTAAGGGCGGTTTTTCCGAATTGCTTTCAGTAGACTTTATTCTTTAACCTGAAACTTGAAACTAAGCTTTCTTCACTAAGGACTAATTACTGATGACTGAGTACTGAATACAGCACACTTTCCTCCCTCAACTCGAGGACTGCTGCCACTGCGTTTTTTCGTTGTTTTTTTACGTTTTTAATTTAAGGGCGGTTTTTCCGAATTGATTTTCGGAGGAGTGTTTTTTAAAACTGAAAGCTAATTACTAATGGCGAACTATATAGAAATTTGACTCAGAACCTCAGTTCCTTAGTACCCTCGACTTTTTATTTTGTCATGCTGAGGTACGAAGCATCTCTACATAGTTTTCATTTTTGCAGGCGCTTAAGTTTTTTTATGAATATTCTTTTCTTTTGTCTTGATTACTCACGAGTTATTAATTATGGGTGTTCGTGAATTGTCATTTCAAAAGAAACAAAAATTATTCACGGATTAATATTGTTTATTTTGGTATTCATGAATCTTCGATTTAAGCCTGAAAAATGTAAAATGTAAAATGTTAAATGTATACTGTAAACTGATCACTGTAAACTGACTACTGTAAACTAAAAACCGAAAACACATTTTTGAAGGAAACTTGTAAGAACAATATTTTCCTTATCTTTGATTTCAGAATACGAATTATAATAATGCCATTTTAAAACCTACGAATTTGAGTCGTCCATTAACAAAAAAAATTGCCGCATTGTTTACGGAATATTATTCCAATTTGAATTTGCGTTTGAATATTCACAACTTGGGATACTTACCGCGATGGATTATTGTATCCATTGATTTGGTAGTTCTTGTTTTATCGTTCTTTTTTACCTACCTGATTTTTAAAGGTACCGGTTTGGATTATGTGATAACCAGTCATTCCGGATGGTACTTTGCTTCACTATTGTTGTGCAATATCTTTTTCTTTTGGCTTTTCCGAACGTATTCTGGTATCATTCGGCATTCCTCCAATATTGATGCAGTAAAATTATTGTTTTCCCAAATATCCGTTTTAGTCATCTTCTTGATTGTTAATTTCTTTTTTGAATTTGCTCAAGGTGAAAAAGTTTTTTTGAATACGGCCTTATTCATCAATATAGTACTGTCTTTTTGTGGATTGTTTTTATATCGTGTGATTGTAAAACAAACTTTTGAACTCTATTTTTCTGAAAAGAAAAACACCAACCTGATTCGAACCGTCATTTACGGTACAGATGCCAATGCAATATCGGTAGCGAATGCGTTAAAATTTGAAACGCCAACGCGTTTTAAAATTGTAGGTTTCATTGACAAAAACAATCAAAACGCTTCCAAAAGGATGTTGGATTTACCCATTTTGGTTCAGAAAAAGAAATTACCTGCTATGATGCGTTCTGTGGGAGCAACCAGTGTGATTTTGGCGGACAAAGCATTGACGAGAGAGGAGCAAATTGTTATAGTAGATCAGTGTTTGGAGTACAATTTAAAAGTGTTTACCGTGCCTTTGATTTCGGATTGGGAGAACCAACGTGAGATTTCTCAAAAGGTTAAAACCATTCAAATTGAAGATTTGCTAGAACGGAAACCAATAGTTTTGGACAACAAATCTATTTCCAAACAATTGAAAGACAAGGTGGTTTTGATTAGTGGTGCTGCTGGCTCTATTGGTAGTGAAATTGTGAGGCAAGTGCTTACTTTTCATCCTAAAAAAGTCATTATCCTGGATCAAGCCGAAACTCCTTTGCACCATTTGCAATTGGAAACGGATGCAATTAGTACCGACGCTAAAATTAGAACCGTAATTGCAGATATTAGAAACCGGGAAGCGATGGATGTGGTTTTTAAAACCTATAAGCCGCATGTTGTTTTTCATGCTGCTGCCTACAAACACGTTCCGTTGATGGAGGATAATCCGTGTCAAGCTATTTTTACCAATGTCAAAGGAACAAAAAATTTAGCGGATTTAGCGTGCGCTTATAACGTCAAAAAATTTGTAATGGTCTCCACAGACAAAGCGGTAAACCCAAGTAATGTAATGGGGGCTAGCAAACGCATTGCAGAGAAATACGTACAGTCCTTGCATTTGAAAAACCAACAAGAAAAAGGGGAGCAGGCTACCAAATTTATTACCACTCGTTTTGGAAATGTATTGGGTTCCAATGGTTCTGTAGTGCCACTTTTTACAAAACAAATTGCTGCGGGTGGCCCTGTGACCATAACCCACAAGGATATTATTCGGTATTTCATGACGATCCCTGAGGCATGCCAACTCGTATTAGAAGCGGGAGCTATGGGCAAGGGCGGCGAAATTTATATATTTGATATGGGTAAGCCTGTGAAAATTATAGATTTGGCTCGAAAAATGATCAAGTTGGCTGGTTTTATACCAGAACGCGATATTAAAATACAGGTTGTGGGATTGAGGCCAGGTGAAAAACTTTACGAAGAATTGTTAAATGACACCTCGAAGTCCTTGCCTACCTATCATTCTAAAATTATGATAGCACAAGAATTGCAAGAGGAATACGAGACCTTACATCAAGATGTGAGTGATTTGATTCATATTGCAGAAGGGTATACCAATGATGCCATGGTGGCGCAGATGAAAAAAATTGTACCTGAGTTTAAAAGTATGAACTCTACTTTTGAAACGCTAGATGCTGTGGAATTGCATTCTTAATAGAGATGCGGTTTATAAAGCATAACAAACACTCGAGCAGTCCATTTCGATAAAAGAAATAGTCAATTCGAGTGTTTTTTTATGGAATACGTTCTGTGATGCTTCTTTAATGGATTCTTTACAGCATTAAATTGCTAAAGGGAAGAGGTAAAGATATTATTACAGCGAAATAATAAAAGGTGTTAACAACTATGTTAGATAAACTCCAGTATTATTTGAATTGCGAAAACAGGAAGGCAATTTTATACCCTTTTTTGCGTTTTTGATGGTAATCTAAGGTAAAGCTTCAGCGTATAAGTGTTTGTGACGCCATGGCAATGGTTTGTAGAAGATTTTAAATTAGTAGCATTAAAAGGGCGATTTAAGTAGTGTTTTCTTATATTTGCACCGTTAAAACCCAAATCATTGAAAATGAAATATTATTATGTACTCCAACGGGCCATACCTTTCCTAATTATGGGCTTGTTGTTTTCTTGTGCTCAAAGAAAAGACGTGGTCTACTATCAAGATATTGATGCCATGACCCCCCAATCCAACAGCAGCTCTTATGAGATCAAGATTCAACAAGATGATTTGTTGTCCATTATTGTGTCAGCAGAGGATCCTGAAATTGCAGCGCCCTTTAACTTGAGTTCGGTTGTAACACAACAGACTTCAGACCTTAAAATCGCCGGAGGACAAATGACCATGCAATTGTATTTAGTCGATATTAATGGTAACATTGATTTTCCTATTATTGGAAAGTTAAAAGTAAGTGGGCTGACACGGACCGAAGTGATGCAAGTATTGCATGCTAAAATTGCTACTTACATAAAGAATCCAATCATCAACTTACGTATTGCTAATTTTAAAGTATCCATACAAGGTGAAGTAATGAATCCTGGCTCTTTTCCCGTAAACTCCGAGCGTATCACGCTGATCGAGGCACTTGCTTTGGCTGGAGATTTAACCATTTATGGAAAGAGAAACAACATTCTAATCATTAGAGAGACGAATGGAGTGAAGTCATTCAATCGTGTGGATATTACCAATGCTGCCTTTTTGAATTCTTCTTTTTATTATTTAGCACAAAATGATGTGGTCTATGTAGAGCCTAATAAAAGCCGCATAAATGCAGCTGCAGTAGGACCTAATACAGGAGTAATCATCTCCATTTCTTCTTTACTAATCACTTTAATAACGCTTATCGTTTCAAGTTCAAATTAAACCCGAATGGAAAATAGTATTCAAACTGATCATACAGAACAAGATTTTAATATTAGAGCCATTGTAGACCAATATGCGGCACATTGGAGGTGGTTTTTGTTGGGTATTATGATCAGTTTATCAATTGCATATGTGTATTTAAGGTATACGACACCCCAATATAAAGCTGCCACTACCATATTAGTTAAAGATGAAAAAAAAGGCGGACTATCCTCAGAATTGTCAGCTTTTGCAGATATGGGTATTGGTGGGGTAAAAAACAATTTAGATAATGAAATTGAGATTCTAAAATCACGCACACTCGTAGAAAGCACCCTAAGGAAGATGAATCTTTCGGTTACCTTAGTGTCGCAAGGAAAAATCATAAGTAGTGATTTGTATAAAAATGCCCCTATCATCGTTACTTTTTTAAATAAAAAGCAAGATTTTGAAGATAGGACCGCAGCCTTTGAATTTAAGGCGACTGCACCCAATTCGTTTGAATTACAAGAGGAAGCAGAGAATAAAATGTTGCTTACATCCAAAAAGACGTACCGTTATGGAGAATCGATTCCCTCCAAATTAGGGACTTTTGTGATTAATAAATCATTAGTAAATCCTTTATCTCATGGAGAATCGGCTGCTACGATCCAGATTGTCATTACGCCTCTAGAAAAAGTGGTAAACAGCTACAGGTCTAGGTTGACTGTAAATCCGTTAAGCAAGACAAGTAGTGTGGTAGAACTTTCTATTGTAGATCCAGTGGTGGAAAAAGCAGAAGATTTCTTAAATAATTTGGTTAAAAATTACAACCAAGACGCTGCAGCAGATAAAAATTTCATCTCAGAGAACACCTCTCGTTTTATTGCCAATCGTTTGGCTTTGATTACGGAAGAATTAGATGGAGTAGAGCAAAATGTTCAAGACTTCAAAAATTCCAATAGGTTGACGGATATTGAAACTGAAGCCAAGCTTTTTATAGAGGGATCTAGCGAGTACGATAAAAAAGGAGTAGAAGCCGATATACAGTTGAATATGATCGGTTCTATGATTGATTTCATGAAAAAAAGCAAAAAGGCAGATTTGTTGCCCAACAATATTATCAGTGGTGAAGCTACGGAGTTGATTGGCGAATACAACAAATTAGTGTTAGATCGCAATAGAATTTTGAAATCGGCTACAGAGTCAAATCCTTCTGTGGTTAAACTTGATGCGCAAATTGAGTCTTTAAAGTCTAATGTATCGGCTAGTTTGACTCGAATGAAGTCCAATTTACAAATCCAGAAAAGAGATTTGAACGGACAAGAAGGATTGTTGAATAGTAAAATTGGTAAAATTCCGGTTCAAGAACGTCAGTTTCGCGTAATAGCAAGACAGCAAAAAGTGAAGGAAGAACTGTATTTGTACTTGTTGCAAAAGCGAGAAGAAACTGCTATTGCAATGGCGGCCACAGAGGCTATTGCACGAGTGGTGGATGAGGCCAAAGGATCTGAAGTTCCTGTATCGCCTAAAAAGAGCATCATTTATTTGGCGGCTTTGTTGCTAGGACTCTTAGTTCCTTTTGGAGTGATATATGTTAACGATTTGTTAGATACTAAAATTAAAAGCCGTTTGGATTTGGAAGGCAAAACACTTATCCCTTTTATTGGTGACGTTCCTTCCTCTGATTCTCCAAACGAGTTGATTCGTTCCGAAAGTAGAACGAGCAGTGCAGAAGCCTTACGAATTATTAGAACTAACTTAGAATTTATGCTGAGTCGTGTTCCTGATGGGCAAGCCAAAACCATATTTTTAACCTCGACTTTTCCATCAGAAGGAAAAACGTTTGTATCCGTAAATTTGGCAGCTACTTTTGCACTTTCTGGTAAAAAAGTGCTGTTGATAGGAATGGATATCAGAAGCCCGCGTTTGGACGATTATTTAACGATTCCAGATGACGGAGTAACAAACTATTTATCGTCTAAAGATTTAAAAGTAGAAGATTTTATTGTAAAGTATGATGGATTTCAACATTTTGATATTCTTCCTGCAGGTATTGTTCCACCTAATCCAGCTGAACTATTGATGAGTCAAAAGGTAGAAACGATGTTTGAGAATCTTAAAAAGAAATATGATTATATCATTGTAGATACGGCTCCTGTAGCTTTGGTTACTGATACGTTGTTAATTGCTAATAATGCAGATTGTTTTATTTATGTAGCACGTGCGAATGTCTTAGAAAAAAGAATGTTGAACATTCCAAATACTTTATATAAAGAACATAAATTACCTAACATGTGTTTGTTGTTAAATGATACCGATTCTTCTAAAGGTTATGGTTACGGCTATGGCTACGGTATGCAAGTGGAACAAAAAGCATGGTATAAAAGGCTGTTAAATATGAAGTAGTCAAAATATATATCTTAAATAAAAAAAGCTTACTGAGTATCATGCTCAGTAAGCTTTTTTTATTTAGGCTAAGTAAGTAACAAAGAATAACCTTTAGGGATTAATTTTATTGTTTAAAAAATTGATTGTTGGCAATTGCTTCTTTTAAAGGTGCGCTGTCTTTAATTAAGATTTTTTGATCAAAAGAGGCAATGTGTTTGGCGTGATGCGCATCGGTACCCACATATGTATACATTCCTTTTTGAAGTAATTGTTCGGCAATTTGAGCAATACCTGTGCCGTAATAGCCTACAACGGATAATAAATTAAGCTGAAACAAACAGCCCGCTTTAATAAGTTTGTCGTATTCCTTCATGTTATTGTGATAGAAAAGATATCGTTCAGGATGTGCCAAAACGGGAATGTATCCAGCAACCTGCAAATCAAATAAAATACTATACAGTTGAATAGGGGCATTGATGTAAGACATCTCCACCAGCACGTAATTGTCTTTCAAGGTTAGTAAAGACTTTTCTTTAAAGAGTGTGACAAACTGGTCGTCCATCAGGTACTCCGCTGCAGCCTTAAAGGGTTGCGTGATGCCGTTCTCATGTAATAAGGATACCGTTTCCTTTTGTTTTTTGACGATTTGTTCGTGTGTGTTTTCCCAAACATGTTGAATAATGTGAGGGGTTGTGATAAACTCGGTAACCCCCATGTTTTGTAATGCAGTGGTTAGAGCAAGCGTGTCTTTGAACGTTTGGGCACCATCGTCAATACCTGGAAGCAAATGCGAATGGATGTCGATGTGGTTTTGCGGAATGAGCTCTCGTAATAGAGGCTTCGATTTAAAAAATGTAAACATGCTGCAAATATAAATAAAAGAGTTTTTAAAAGGAGCATGTCAAAAGAGAATGAATTTATAAACTAAAGTTAAATTTTACAATAGGAGTTGCTATAGCAGGGACGTATTGGATATAAAGGCTTGGTGCAATAAACGGGAGGTGCTTTATTTAGGTTGTCGTTGCTTATTGGGTGGTTTATTATTTTGTTGGTTGGGCAGTGCAAGAATAGCTGCAAACTGCAAACTGCAAAGATGTCTGTTGTGGCTTCGCGTTGGTTTGAGCTGCAGGAATAGTTTAGGTAGAGTGTCCGGATGCAGATTAAGTTAGTACAGAGAAAAGGTTATACCTATATATTAAAGTTTATCCATCCAGCTTGATCCTATAGTTTATTTCCTAGGAGCTTTTTCCTGCTATCCGTTTCAATCTACCCCACGGTCCCGCTTGTTGCGGTACGGTGGGATAGGATTTTCACTACTATCAGGGCTAGGGGAGTAAGCGTTGATAGGGCTATCAGATATTTGATACTGATATATAAGGTATAGCCTATTGAATGCAATAGATGTATCGTTTAGTTTACTAAGAGTAGAATGTCCGAAGCACTATATAGCGGTTTTCTAGGGTAAGAATGTTATTAAGAACGTTAAAACATGACAAGATGTATGTTTTTGATATCGGTAATTCCTATTTTTTAAAATAAAGGAAAAGAGGGTGTGTTTTTAAATAAAACATATTCAATGACTTATGACCTGTATCAAGAAAAGATTAAAAAAAGGCGAATAAAAAGCTTGTAAAAGCGAATAAAGGTTGTATTTTTGCACCCGCAATGACGCAGACGTTCTTTAAAATACTGACAAGAAAAACAAAGTTAGTAGAGATTTACTCTTTAGAAAAAACTTTAAAAAAAGCTTGTGAGATTTAAAAACGATTGTTATCTTTGCACCCCGCAAAACAACGGAAGTTCCTTGAGAGATTGATAAGAGAAAGAGAAGCAAACGAGATAAAATTTATTTCAAAAAAACTTCAAATTTTTCTTGCCGGTTAAAAAAAGAATAACTACTTTTGCACCCGCTTTGAGAAACAAACGAAAGGCAAAAAAACAGTAAGACACGTTCCTAGACATATTGAATTGACAGCCGTTTTGTTCGCAAGAACAGAACATAAAGAATAAGAGTAATAGAATCGGAAGATTTGAAAAAACCACTAGAATTTAGTCGAATAACAATAGCTTGATTTATCAAGCAAACAATATACGATGAAGAGTTTGATCCTGGCTCAGGATGAACGCTAGCGGCAGGCTTAACACATGCAAGTCGAGGGGTATGCTTCTTCGGAAGCAGA
>NZ_VLKO01000017.1 GCF_007830355.1 Flavobacterium tiangeerense
CGTTGAGCCATCTTCGGCGTGTGATATGCAGATAAACTTGATGACCTCGAATGGGAAAGTCTTGAACTGTTATCTGGTCAAAAAAACCTTTTGAGCTTAATTTACTCTCCCGATATTCTTTAGGAATAGAATTGATTTCTTTTAAGTATAGATGAAGTATTTCTTGGTCTTTTTCATAAGAAGTTAACTCAAAATAATCCACAATAATCTCTGGTAACAACAACTTGATAAGTTCTTTAAAAGAATCCTGCATTTCTGTATTTTTTAAAATACAAATAACCGGTTTTTAATATTTCCCCACAACTTTCAGACTTGATCCTCAAAAACCTATAGACCTGATTAATTTATGCAAACAAATTTGTTAGTCCAAATAGGAAGAATTCTATACTTCCAACCCCTCTAAATTTGCTTCTAAACGCTTTAATCTTGGTATTAAAGATATGGCAGATGCGTTGGTACTTCGATTATGAAAATAGTTCAATATGGTTTGGTAATGATTTATGATAGATCTTGAGATAGTATTCAAAGACTTAAAGCCAGCTTGATTTACTTTCTCATTTCATTTGGCTAGCCTTGAAAGACCAATAATTTTATCATTTTTTTTTAAAGATGTTTCTTAAATCTTGTCCTAAATTGTAAGTTTTTTCAATATCGGGATATTATTCAAATAATATGGAAGATTGTTCTATTTTGTTTTTAGACTATTTTTTTATGCAGAAATTTACAACTTCTTGCTAACAACTGCTTAAGAGTGTTAACATTGGTTAACACTTTTGATGAATTTTCTATTGCCTTTTTAGCTTTTTTCTATAGCTTCATTTTCTAGTTCTATTTCTTGTAATGCTTCTAGTGCTAGTTTTTGCACTTGAATCATATCTATGTCGCAAGTTGCGTTTGAGAAACATTTCTTGGTAATGAAGCTCATATTTGCTGACATGTTCAGGGTTTCTCAGTGATTTTTTTGCGTTGCTTGATTAGTTTTTTTTGTAATAGATACAACGATATCTGCTTTAGTTCTAGCAATTATTGCTACTATTATTCCTTTTTAACTTTTGCTGTTTTGTTAGTTAAAGTAGTATTGAGTTTGCCATTAGATAAGCAGGTTTTGTTTATTGATAATTGGTTTGCAATGTTTTCAGGAAAAAGTATCTATTCTTTAGTGTTTGGTTTTACATTCCATATTCAAAATCAATTAAGAAAGCTTTGTGTTGATATTGTAAGTTTTCATAACTAAAACCATAAAAAGAATAAATAGTATTGCAATCAGTAGGCTTTGAATCTATTAATTTCTTTTAAAAAAGAGTTAAACTTTTTATTTTAATCGAGTGGCTTTTGCTACCAAATCCCAATCTCTAATAACAACTTTATCAATAGTTATGTTTAGCAATCTTCTTCTCTTTAGATAAGATAAACTTTGGATTCTCTTTATGGCAAGTCGCGAATTTTCATAGGTTCAACAAACCTTTCGATTGCAATTTATTTTTCGAAAATTCTAAAAGAACTTTATTTAATTTTTCTAAACATAAGTGTAAAAATTTTATCTTGCTTATCTATTGATGTTAATTCAAAATAGTGAGCAAGATATTCTGCTAATAATAGCGTGATTAGTATGTTGATTGATGAATCCATTTCTTTAATTAATATTTTTACAAAGAAATAAATTGTAATTCCTCCATAACTTTTAGACTTGAGCCGAAAACATCAAGTATAATGATGAGGGGTTTTTTGTTTTCAAAAATCTTTAAATTTTGTTAGTATGGGAGTAATAAATGCATAAGAGTAAATATGATGTGTTATAGGATTACTGTTTTATAAGGTATCAATATTCTTTGTTAATAAAGGATAATTATCGGAGACATTGTCCTGGTTCACTCGAAACAGATTGTTTCAAGCTAGTGCTCTAGATTTGTAATCAATTTCTATAAACTAAAGATTTGTATTTCTTGTGATACTTTTAATAATTATATGACATTAATTAAAATTATTTGGATTGGAAGATTTAACACATTATTGCAAATGATACTATCTTTAAAAAATAATACATTAGCTAGTTTCGATTTATTTTAAAATAAGAAAATACTTTATTATAAATGTTTTTCTTAGTTTAAACAATGATTATTGTCTAACATTATGTTGTGGTATGAAGGGTAATCGTCCAAGACAAGCAGCAGCGTGGGTAATAATTGCTAATTTTAATTGTGTTACTATGCGGGTAAAGATTTAATTAAAGGGTTGTAGATATTCATCTTCAAAAACTGATGTATTAGCATTAGACTTTACAAAGTGTAAGTTTTGTAGGTATTACCTCATTGCTAATATAAGTCGAAACAATGGTCGAATTACTTTAATGTGTTAATGATATAGTTTTCTGTTTTGGATGGTAAAAATCGCTGTCAAATCACATTTTATATGCATAAGATGGATTCCACTGATGATTAGTAATTTTCCTTTTTTATAATTTTTCTTCAGTTAACACCCCAGTATGCTTAGTAGAGTGAATTAAAAACGATATTTTTTAAAGGAAGTTTCTGTTTCTATGCCTGTATTATCTCCTTTAGAACGCGACTATGATATTAATGATATAGAGGATGAAATTTATTTTAAGTCTTAAAATAATCTAGTATTTATTCATCTAGTTTATGAAAATAGAAAAAGATATAAATAATATCCTTTTCTATTTTTTAAAGATAAAGCTTAAATTTATATTAAATCTAAGGTTCGTTCTAATGCCATTCCTCGAGATCCTTTTATTAAAATGGAAGTATTTTTTAATTTTGCGTTTAGAAAAGCACTAGAAAAACTTTCAAATGTTTCATAAAACCAAAAATTTGTCTTGTCTATTTTTGTTTCGTAAAATGCTTTGCCTACAAAGTAACAAAACACATTTTTCGAATTGGACATCATTTTAACAATTCCTTCATGCTCCTTCATGCTATCTGTCCCTAATTCAAACATGTCGCCTAATACTAGAATTTTATTTTGGTTTTCTAACTGTAAAAAGTTTTCAATTGCTACCTTCATACTACTTGGATTGGCATTATAGGCATCTAAAATAATCGAATTTGTATTCTTTGTAATCAATTGGGACCTGTTGTTTTCAGGTATGTAATTTTCAAGTGCTACTTTAATATCTATATCTGATATCTTAAAAAATGTCCCGATTGTTAATGCTGCATTTATATTGTTTGCGTTATATAAACCTATTAATTGGGAATTGATAGCGGTATTTTTATATATGACTGTAACTAGTGGGTTTGCCGTAACAGCATCAATTGATACATTGGCTAGTTGGTTGTGGATTCCAAATGTATAATTAGTAATTGCATGAGATTGTTTTACTTGAATAGCGTCATCAAGATTTATAAAAACAACTTTATTATTGATTCGCAAAAAATCATACATTTCGCTTTTCCCTTTTATAACTCCTTCGATTCCTCCGAATCCTTCAAGATGTGCTTTTCCAAAATTTGTAATATAGCCGTAATCTGGTTTAGCTATCTCGCAAAGAAAAGCAATTTCTTGTTGATGATTCGCGCCCATTTCAACAATACCTATTTCGGTTTCACTTGTAAATGAAAGTAAAGTTAAGGGCACTCCAATATGGTTATTTAAGTTCCCAACTGTTGATTTTACATTAAATTTCATAGCAAGAACTTTTGAAATAAGTTCTTTTGTAGTTGTTTTACCATTGCTCCCGGTAAGAGCAATAATAGGTAAGCCTAAAAAAATTCTGTGGTATTGTGATAGTTGTTGCAATGCTTTTAAACTGTCCAGAACGAGTATTGTCCTGTTATCTATAAAGTAGTCAGAATTGTCAATTATGACGTATGCAGCACCTTTTTGCAATGCTTCTTTAACAAATGTATTAGCATCAAAACGATCTCCTTTTAAAGCTACAAACATGGAGTTTTTTTCAATTTTTCGAGTGTCAATTGAAATGGAACTGCATTTTAAAAACAAACTATGAATTTCCTGTATATCCATATGAAATAATTTAAAAAAATAATAGCCCTAAAAAGGGCTATTATTGTATATATTATAAAATGTGTTTATTTATTTCTAATAGATCTTTTCTTATCTGCTTTTGGTCCAACCCTTGACATAGCACATCTAAATCCGATATAATCAGTAGCCATATCTTGTGGGAAATAACGTCTTTGAGCTGGGTCTAACCAATATGCTCTGTCTCTCCAAGAACCGCCTTTGTATACTCTTGATTGATCGTTTATTAAAGTAGTTCTTTTGCTAGATTTGTCAAATTTACGAACCATTTTACCTAAACTGTCTGTAGTTACATTGTGTTTAGGAGAGTTGTACATTGTTCTTTCTGATTTTGCTTTGTCATCATCTGAGTCGCCAAAATCATAATATCTTGTTGACTGCTTATCTCCATCTCTGTAGTTGATGTTATTGCTTTTATCAAAGTTTTGTCTCAAATAAGTTTCTTGTTCATCAACAGGAACTTGTGTAATTTGACCTGGTAAATTCCTCGCTACAATTTTACCATTACTTAAGGTGTCATATTTAATATTGTCTTTAGTTACAATAACTATTTTGCCATCGGCACCAATCATATTTTTGGTATATAAGTTACCTCTAAAGTAGTTGAAATCATTTGCTTCATTATCTACTATAGGTCTGTATACATCTTGTACCCATTCTGCAACGTTTCCGGCCATATCGTATAAACCAAAATCATTTGCTGGATATTTTTTAACCTCATTTGTGATATCAGCACCATCATCAGACCATCCTGCAATTCCACCGTAATCTCCATTACCTTGTTTAAAATTAGCAAGTTGATCGCCTTTTGATTGTCTTTTTCCTGAACGGGTGTAACCACCAGACCATGGATATTTCTTTTGACCCTTGTAGATGTTGTACTCTCTTTGTCCTGCATCTGCAGCAGCAGCATATTCCCATTCTGCTTCAGTTGGTAATCTGTATTCTGGTAGTAAAATTCCAGATGATCTTTGTGCATAAACATTTTTAGGTTCAATGGCTGCACCATTTTTACCACCTTTGGTTTGTTTTTTAGCATTTCTACCTTTAAGAACAATAGTCTCGTCTCCACCGTATGCAGAAGTTGGAGAGTTCAAATAAGTTTCAGTGTCGAAATTACTTTCGGCTGTTACGTCATTTGTCTTGGCATTTTTCTTCAAATACCCATTTTTCTCTAACAATGCTTCGTTTACACGTTGTGTTCTCCAGTTGCTAAATTCCACTGCTTGAATCCAATTTACACCTACTACTGGATATTCAGCATATGATGGGTGTCTCAAGTAGTTATTGGTCATAGTCTCATTATAACCTAATCTATTTCTCCATACTAATGTGTCAGGGGAAGCACCTTCGTATATGTTTTTGTAATTCTCTTCAGTTGGAGGGTATACACTTTTTAACCATTCTAGGTAATCAAGATACATAGAGTTTGTAACTTCGGTTTCGTCCATGTAAAATGACTGAACGTGTTGTTGTGTAGGTGAGTTGTTCCAGTCGTGCATTACGTCATCTTCAACTTTACCCATGGTAAAAGTACCTCCCTCAACAAAAACCAGTCCTGGTCCAGCTTCTTGTTTCTTTTTGCTGGCTCCTTTCTTGCTATCCATGTTCCAACCGGTTGCTCTTGATGTGTTTTTAGAGCTGGATTTTTTACTACAACTAGAGAAACCCACAATCAACATGATTGAGAGTAACACTTGTAGGCCCATAATTCTGTTTGCTTTCATATTATTTAGTAGGTAATAATTTAGTGCTGCAATATATTTACTAATGATAAACAGCGTAAAAATTGTATTATAACGTAAAACTCAGTTTTAACATTAATTTATATATCACAACGCAAATTTATAATAATTATTATTTAAAACGATATGTTTTGATTTATTTTTACCAATAAATACTAGGAATAAACAAATCACGTTAAAAAAAGAATGAGAAAAATAATTTTGTTTTTTTTGGTCTTCAGTCCGGTACTCAGTTTTTCACAACTAAATGGTGAAATAAAATTGAATTGGTTTGAAAAAAAAGAGATGTACTACGGCGCAAATCAAATAGTAATTCCCTATTTTTCTGGAGATGAGTTTCATTATGATGATTCTAGACAAACTATTAAAGCTTATTATGTAATTCCAAATTATAGGGGTTTTCAAGATGGGAATTTACAAGTTAGTTCTATAGTTTATGAACCCATAGATAAAGAATTGCTAGGTGATTTAAATCTTAAAAACATACCGACTGAAGCTGATTTTGATCTTGTACTTTCAACTGCAAGAGATTTAGTAACTGCTCAAATTATTTTTGCACCTATAATAAATGATGATTTTGGTTTTAAGAAAATTATTTCTTTTAATTATTCTATTACTGCTAACACATCTGTAACCAACCGCAGTTTTAAAGCTACAGCTGGAATCTCTAATTCTTTATTATCTAAAGGAAATTGGTATAAATTTTATATTGAAAAATCTGGTGTTTACAAATTGTCAAAAAGGTTTTTAGAGCAGCTGGGTATTGATTTTAAAAATGTAGACGCAAGGAAAATAAAAATATTCGGAAATGGTGGCAGGATGTTACCTTTAAGTAATAACATAGCATACCCAAATGATTTAATGGAAAATACCATTCAAGTTATTGGAGAAAATGACACCACGTTTGATGACTCGGACTATGTGCTTTTTTATGGTGAAGGTACTGATACATGGAATGAAGAAAGTCGGACCAATATTAATTTATATGATTCCAAATCCTATTATTACGTCAATATTCAAGGTGAAAATGGTAAAAGAATTAGTCCCTTGGTACAACCCACAGCAACTCCTACATTATTATTAAATACATTTGATGATTATCAATTTTATGAAAAGGATATAACAAACATTGGTAAATTGGGCAGGCAATGGTTTGGGGAGTCATTTGAAATTAAAAACGAGCAAGAATTCGATTTTAATTTCCCAAATGTTGACACCTCAGTTCCTATAAAAATCATGCTGTCTGCAGCATCGGTTGCGTTTACGGCAACTTCATTTAGTGTGACTTCAAATGGAAGTGCTCTTGCAACACTTACTTTTCCTGCGCTTAGTAATACATCAAGTACGGAGTTTTTCGTTAGTAATTTGCCTAATAACACCACAATAAATGGTTCTGAAAATGTTAAAATAAAACTCAATTATAATAACAATGGTGTTCCTGGTTCTAAGGGTTTTCTTGATCAAATTCGACTAATAGCAAAAAGGAAACTTCAGGGTAACGGAAAGCAATTCCGGTTTCAATACGATGCTGGTAACGCCGCCAATGGAATTGTGAATTACACGGTTTCTAATGCAGCCGGTATTTCGCAGATTTGGGACGTAACGGATATTTATAACGTTAAAACGGTTGTGAATTCCAATCAAAATACAATTGATTTTAAAGCCAATTTAGGTGAAATTAGAAAATATGTTGCGCTTGTAGATGCAGATTTTTTTACGCCATTGAGAGATGCTCAAACACGAGTTTCTAATCAAAATTTAAAAGGAACGCTTTTTACAAATAGAGCAGGTAATTTTCAGGATATTGACTATGTAATTATTTCGCCTACCGTACTTGTGTCGCAAGCAGAGACACTGGCTAATTTCCATCGCACTAATTCGGGCTTAAATGTAAAAGTAATTCCGCTGGAGTTAATTTATAACGAGTTTTCGTCAGGAAAGCAAGATATTGCGGCGATTAGAAATTGCATTAAATATATTTATCAAAATGCGTCAAGTACTGACAAAAGACTTAAATACATTAACCTTTTTGGTGATTCTTCGTATGATTACAAGAATAGGATCGCAAATAATACTAATGTAGTACCTATATATCATGCCTTAAATAGTAGCAGTTCAGGAGAATCTTCTTATGCGTCGGATGATTTTTACGGCTTGATGGATGCTAACGAAGGTAATATTACTTCTTCTTTTGGAGGTATTGATATTGCTGTGGGAAGAATGCTTGTTAACGATGCGAAACAGGCTAATGAAATGATTAATAAAGTTTTGGAATATCACAACTCAGAATCGTTTGGTAGCTGGCGTAATAATTTCGTGCTCATTTCAGATGATTCAGATGTGTTATCCGATGCCAATTTGCAAAACAAACAAAATAATCTAGCGAATACGATAGCTACTGAGAAACCATTTTTTAATGTCAATAAAATTCTTTTGGATTCATACATTCAAGAGGCAGCTGCAGGCGGTGCTCGATATCCAAAAGCTAGAACAGATTTTTTTAATGCTTTTGAAAAAGGAGCGTTGGTTTTTAATTACTTAGGTCATGGTGGCGAGGACGGACTATCAGTTGAGCGTATTTGGGAAAAATCAGATGGTCAAAATTTAAGTAATCAATTCAAATATCCTTTATTCATAACTATCACTTGTGAGTTTTCAAGATTTGACAACCCTTCGCGGCCTACTGCGGGTGAATTTACGTATTGGAATCCAAAAGGCGGTGCCATAGCTATGATTACTACTATACGATCAATAGGACAGTTTAGCGCTGAAACATTCAATGATACGTTTACAAAAAATTTACTTTCTTATGGTTCTAATCAATACACCTCTATAGCTGAAGCCCTTCGGATTTCAAAAAATAGCAATCCAAACTCTGCTACAAATGTTGTTTTTTACATTGGTGACCCTGCTTTAAAGCTCGCTATTCCAAGACCTAAAATTAGATTGACAAAAGTTAATGATGTTCCTGTAAGTCAGACGATAGAAGATTTTAAGTCTTTGTCAAAAATAAAAATTACTGGTGAAGTTAGTGATGAAAACAACAATATTATTTCAAATTACAATGGTGAAGTTACCTCGATGATTTTTGATAAAATGCTCAACAGAACAACGCTTAATAATGACGGCAATAGTCTACCCATTAACTTTAATGTATTGGGCGAAACTATTTTTCGCGGAAGCGCTAGTGTTGTAAATGGACAATTTGAATACAGTTTTATCGTGCCTAGAGATATTAGAATTCCTCTTGCAAACGGAAGAATTAGTTTTTACGCCAAAAAGAAAGACGCCTTGCAAAACGAAAATGGTTTTGATAGCAATATTAAAATAGGAGGGATTAATGAAAATGCGCCACTTGATAACACAAGTCCTAGAGTACAGTTGTATATGAACGATGAAAATTTTGTATCTGGCGGAAATACGAATGAATCTCCTTTTTTACTTGCAAAATTAAGTGATGAAAGCGGAATCAACACGGCAAGTGGAATAGGTCATGATATAGTTGCTGTTTTAGATGGTGATGTAAACAATCCTTTTATATTAAATGATTATTACCAAGCAGATTTGGACGATTTCACAAAAGGAACACTGCGTTTTCCACTTCGGAACCTTACGCCAGGTCTGCACACCATAAGCTTTAAAGCTTGGGATGTTTACAATAATCCTATAATTGCCGAAATACAATTTGTAGTTGTAGGTAATGACACGCTTACTTTGAGTAATGTACTTAACTATCCTAACCCATTTGTGAATTATACAGAGTTTTGGTTTACACATAACAAACCATTTGAACCGCTAGAAGTTCAAGTTCAAGTGATGACAGTGACTGGAAAAATTGTCTGGACAAAAAATCAAATTATAACAACGGACGGTTTCTTATCAAAAGAACTCACTTGGAATGGAAGAGATGATTTTGGCGACAAGCTAGGAAAAGGAGTTTACGTGTATAAGCTAACTGTAAAATCGAATACAACTAATAAAAAAGCAGAAAAATTCGAAAAACTTGTAATACTTTAATAATGTACTATATTTGTTTAATAAATAGAAGCCTCGTAATGAAAAACATAATACCAATTTTTGTATTGCTTTTTTGCATGAACATCACATCCGCACAAGACAGGACAATTAATCCTGGAGTACCATTTTTATTAGTCGCTGCTGATGCTAGAGCAGCTGGTATGGCTGATATGGGAGTAGCAACATCAGCTGATGCTTTCTCACAACAATGGAATCCTGCAAAGTATGCATTTTCTAAAGATGCTCAAGGATTCTCAGTAAGTTATACTCCTTATTTGACTGATTTAGTAAATGATATTTCATTAGGTCAGTTAACGTATTATAACAAACTAAATGAAAAAAGTGCGTTTGCTGGAAGCATTCGTTATTTTGGTCTTGGCGAAATTGAACTACGTGAAACTGGAGATCCTAATGAGGCTGCTCGTGTAGTTTCACCAAATGAATTTGCAGTGGATTTATCGTACTCCTTAAAATTGAGTGAGAAATTTTCGATGGCTGTAGGAGGACGATTTATCAATTCTAACTTAAAGGTAGCTTCAGATGCTAATGATGCAACGGCTGCAAGTACTTTTGCAGTAGACGTAGCAGGGTTTTTTCAATCAGAAGAAATTGCCTATTCTGATTTTAACGGACGTTGGAGAGCTGGATTTAATTTTCAAAATTTAGGTCCAAAAATTAGTTACGACAATGATGATGTTAATAATAATTTTATACCAGCTAATTTAAAGTTAGGTACTGGATTTGATTTTATATTGGATGATTTTAATAAAGTAGCACTTAATGTAGAATTCAATAAATTGCTAGTTCCTACTTTTCAAAAAAACGACTTGAATGGCGATGGAATTACTACACCTGAAGAAGCAAATCAAAATTTAGAAAATTACAGATCCATCGGATGGACTTCTGGCATTTTTAAATCATTTGGTGATGCACCAGACGGAATGAGTGAAGAATTGAAAGAAGTAACCTATGCTGTAGGTGCTGAGTATTTGTATCAAGATTCATTTGCCATGCGAATGGGATATTTTCATGAAAGCCCACAAAAAGGAGCACGACAATTTTTTTCGTTAGGAGCAGGATTTAAGTACACTACTATCAAGGTAGATGTCTCTTATTTGTTTTCGGCATCCAAGGTTAGGAACCCACTAGAAAATACATTACGATTCTCCTTGACATTTAATTTTGGAGATCAATACGATGAATATTAAAAATTAGATTAATTACTTATAGATAATCCAAATTGCACCTTTGTTAAAAGTGTAATTTGGATTTTTTTTCCCTTACAAATATGAAAGAAATAATAATTTCAACACAGTTTACCGTTTTCGAAGATGCACAAGATATGCCAACGGATGTTCAAGATTTAATGAAACAGGCTGTAGAGGTTCGTAAAAATGCTTATGCACCCTATTCAAAATTTAGAGTTGGAGTAGCAATTTTATTAGATAATGGAGAGGTGATTGTAGGTTCGAATCAAGAAAATGCAGCTTATCCATCAGGATTGTGTGCAGAGCGTGTAGCTATTTTTTATGCTGGTGCAAAGTATCCTGATGCAAAAGTTTTAAAAATGGCTATAACAGCAGCTTCAGATACCAATCAAACTACGGCGCCAATTCCGCCTTGTGGATCCTGCAGGCAATCAATTGCAGAATATGAAATCAAACAAGAAATGCCTATCGAAATCTATTTTATGGGGGAAATAGGTTTGGTTTACAAATCAGACTCCTTAAAAAATTTATTGCCATTTATGTTTGATAAAAAATTCCTTTAAAATTCCCAAAAACTAGCCATTATATTTTAGTTCTTACGCGGAATGTCTTATTTTTGCGTTTCGCAAATTTGTGGGAGGAAACTATTTTGCGTTATAGGTTCAAATTGATTCAACAATAACACTTAAGCAAAAGAAAAATTCAGATGAAAGAAGTTACAAGAGAAGTATATGTGAAATGGTATGAGGATATGCTATTTTGGAGAAAGTTTGAGGATAAACTGGCAGCATTATACATTCAACAAAAAGTTAGAGGTTTTTTACATTTATACAACGGTCAAGAAGCAGTATTAGCAGGAGCGCTTCACGCTATGGATTTGACTAAAGATAAAATGATTACCGCTTATAGAAATCACGTACAACCAATAGGTATGGGTGTGGATCCTAAGCGTGTAATGGCAGAATTACTTGGTAAAGTGACGGGTACTTCAAAAGGAATGGGTGGATCTATGCACATTTTCTCAAAAGAACACCGTTTTTATGGAGGTCACGGTATCGTAGGAGGTCAAATTCCAGTAGGTGCTGGTTTAGCATTTGCAGATAAATATTTTAATACTGGCGGTGTGACTATGACTTATTTTGGGGATGGAGCAGCACGACAAGGTTCTTTACACGAAGCTTTTAATATGGCTATGCTATGGAAATTACCTGTAGTTTTTATTGTTGAAAACAATGGATACGCTATGGGAACCTCTGTAGAAAGAACTGCAAATCATACGGATATTTGGAAACTAGGTTTAGGATATGAAATGCCTTGTGGTCCAGTAGACGGAATGAATCCTGTAAAAGTTGCTGAAGCAATGACAGAAGCAATTGATAGAGCACGTCGTGGTGATGGACCAACGTTCTTGGAAATGAAAACATACCGTTATAGAGGTCACTCTATGTCGGATGCTCAATTATACCGTTCTAAAGAAGAAGTAGAAGAGTACAAAAAAATTGATCCTATTACACAAGTTTTAGATGTAATTAAAGATCAAAACTACGCTACAAGCGAAGAAATAGAAGCTATTGATCAAAGAGTGAAAGATTTGGTTGAAGAGTGTGCTACATTTGCCGAAGAGTCTGATTACCCACCAATTCAACAATTGTACGACGTAGTCTACGAACAAGAAAACTATCCTTTTATACCTCATAAACTATAAATCAATTATGGCAACAATTATTACAATGCCTCGTTTGAGCGATACGATGACGGAAGGAACGGTAGCGACTTGGCTAAAAAAAGTAGGTGATAAAGTAAGCGAAGGAGATATTCTTGCCGAAATTGAAACCGATAAAGCAACAATGGAATTTGAGTCTTTCAACGAAGGTACTCTTTTACACATAGGTATACCTGCTGGTGAAACAGCAGCAGTAGACTCATTATTAGCCATCATAGGAAAAGAAGGCGAAGACATTTCAGCATTACTTGCAGGAAAACCAGCTGAGGCAACTCCTGCTGCAGACGAAGCAAAACCTGCTTCAGAAGCGGTGGCTGTTCCAGAAGTTACTAAAGAGTCATCTGCAGTAGCGACTTCTTTACCAAAAGGAGTAGTGGTAATAACAATGCCTCGTTTAAGTGATACAATGACCGAAGGAACTGTTGCAACCTGGTTGAAAAAAGTAGGAGATGCAGTTGCCGAAGGTGATATTCTTGCTGAAATTGAAACCGATAAAGCAACAATGGAGTTTGAGTCTTTCAATGCGGGTACATTATTATATGTAGGTATTGAAGAAGGAAATACAGCTCCTGTTGACAGTCTTTTAGCAATTATTGGTCCTGCGGGAACTGATGTTGCTGGAATTGCTACAAATTATAAAGCAGGCGGAGCAACGCCAACTGCTCCTGCTGCAGAAGTTAAAGAAGAAGTTGTAACAACAACGGCAGCGACTGAGCCAGTTGCTCAAGAAGCTGCACCTGATGGACAACGTATTTTGGCTTCGCCATTAGCAAAGAAAATTGCAAGTGATAAGGGAATTCAGTTGAATCAAGTTAAGGGTTCGGGTGAAAATGGTAGGATCGTAAAAAGCGATATCGAAAACTTTACACCAGCTGTTCCTAAAACAACTGCTGATGCACCGTCTGCAAAAGCAGAAACTGTTGTTGCACCTGCTGCACCAAAAGTGTTTGTTCCTACTGGAGAAACATTTACAGAGGAAATCAAGAATTCTCAAATGCGCAAGATTATTGCAAAACGATTGGCCGAATCCTTATTTACTGCTCCGCATTACAACTTAGTAATCGAAGTAGCTATGGATGATGCAATGGCTTCAAGAGCAGTAATTAATACCGTGCCTGATACAAAAGTGTCTTTTAACGATATGGTAATTAAAGCTTGTGCAATGGCTTTGAAAAAGCATCCAAAAATTAATTCACAATGGAAAGATGATGCTATTACAATCAATCACCATGTAAATATTGGAGTTGCTGTAGCAGTTGAGGATGGTCTAGTAGTTCCTGTATTGAAATTTACAGATGCTATGAGTTTGTCTCAAATTGGAGGTAGTGTTCGAGATCTTGCCGGAAGAGCAAAAAACAAAAAGCTATTACCTGCAGAAATGGAAGGAAGTACTTTTACTGTTTCTAATTTAGGAATGTTTGGTATTGTTGAATTCAATTCCATTATCAATCAGCCTAATTCTGCAATCCTATCTGTAGGTGCAATTGTAGAGAAACCAGTTGTTAAAAACGGACAAATTGTAGTAGGAAACACTATGATGTTATCTCTTGCTTGTGATCACCGAACTATCGATGGAGCAACTGGAGCGCAGTTCTTGCAAACACTAAAACAATACATTGAAAATCCAGTGACTATGCTTGCATAACTACGGATTCAATCTAATAACAAAACCCATCACTTTTTTTGAGCTGATGGGTTTTGTGTTTTTGGGCATGTCCCAGCTTCCACTAGCGTTGCAGCACGGTCAGGCTATACGCTATATCTTTTATTACGCTACCGCTTCATAAAAGGATGCCGCTCCTATCCTTCATGCACATGAGATCTTAATAGAGAAAATGGTGTAGTAGTCTACGTATTTTTGAAAATGAAAGGCAAACAAAGTAGTTTTGATGTTGTAGTAGCGTTGGTTTAAAAAATGTATTTTTATAGGACTTTCAATAGATAAACTATTAATTTTGTATCGACTTAATATGCTACAAAATGATTCAAAAAGAATACATTGATCCCAGTGCAGGTTTTTCACAAACAGTACTGGTAAAAACGGGTGATTTTAAAACTCTTTATATTTCAGGGCAAATTGGCATTGGGGATACACTAGAAGCCCAAGTAATTGCTACTTTTCAAAACTTAGAACAGCAATTGCATAAATGCAATGCTACGTTTAAGGATGTGGTTAAAATGAATACCTATATTGTAAATTTTAATCCAGAAACCGATTTACCGATTTTTAGAAAAATTAGAAATGAATTTTTAGGAAATGAGAATTATCCAGCAAGCACTCTTGTTGGCGTTTCGGTATTGGGTAATAAAGATTGGCTCATTGAAATTGAAGCGATCGCTGTTATTGAATAAATACAACTTGAAATAAATTATTATAGAAGCAAATTTCGTTTTAGTTTTTATTTTTCTCGGCAATCCATTTTGACATGTACATGGTGCTTTTCAAAGTATGATGTTGTAGCAATGCACCCATAAAATTGTTCAAACGGTGTTGTTCTAGATTTTTCTGTATGCTTTGCATTTGATTTTTGAAATCAGTTTCAAATAATGTTCTTGCATAACGTAGCTTGATTGTTTCAAATCCATTTTCTTGAGAGGCTAGCCACGTTTTTTTGTTTTGATACAACAACACTGCTTGGTTGGCAAAAAGTTCGGGATTGTCTTGAATAAAACCATTCCATGGCAAATCACCATGCATCGATTCGGCGCCAATTGTAGTAGTTACGCTAGGTGTACCGCATTGCATGGCTTCGAGCAATTTTCCTTTTATTCCTGCGCCAAAACGCAAGGGTGCTAGAACAACTCGGGCCTGTTTTACTACTTCTTGCGCATCCTCTGCCCTACCCAGAATTAAAAATCCTTCTTTAGCGTTATGTAGTTGCAGCACTTTTTGGGAAGGATAGGCACCATAAATTTTGCAAACCGCTTCAGGTACTTGTTTTTTAATCAAGGGCCAAATGGTTTGTTTTAAATACTGAACCGCATTCCAATTGGGTTCGTGTAAAAAATTACCAATAAAAGTAAAGTCACTTCTGTTCTCAAAGGATGGTGTTGTAGTTGCATTTAAAATTGCCTCTGACTCAAGTAAAAGAGGCAGGTATAAAAGTAACGCCTGGTCAATTTTGAAAGTAGTGGTTAGTATTTCAATTTCATATTGAGAAATCATTAAGGAGATATCGCAGCGCAAAATACTAGCAATTTCTCGTTTGGCAACTTCTTCAACAACTAAGTCTTGGGTTGTGTATACTCGGTTTTCCTTGAAAGCTTTTTGTCTTGCAAGACGCAAACAATGTAAGTCCTCAGTATCTAATATTCGGATAGCATTAGGGCAATTTTCGGCAACTCTCCAGCCAAATTGTTCTTCAATCATAAAGCGATCAAAGAGCACTACAGCCGGATTTAGTTCTTTGATAAACGCATCAAAAGTAGACGAATTGAGAAGGATTGTTTTCTTGTCAACGTTTAGGGACTCAAGATCCGTACTAAAAGCGCTGTCTTGTGCTGGAGAGGCAAAGGTGATTTTAAATCCTTGTTTTTGATACAGCGAAATTAATTGTATCATTCTTCCGCCTGCAGCTGAGGAGTTGGGTTCAGGCCAAACAAAACCAATAATTAAGAGTGATTGCACTTTTTTAAGAGATGAAAATTACGGTTGCAAAATACTAATTTAATGTGGTATTGTAGCGTTAGGAACTTGTAAATTCTGATGAATATAAAGGCTTTCATTTCAGGTTAGACGCCGCGTGAGGGATAGGAGCGTATAGCCCGCAATGGCGTTGTCGCGTAGCAAAAACGCAATGAGGACTTGAAGCGGATAGCCCGACAGCAAAAAAATGGCTGAGTGGAATGGTGCTAGGCCATTTTTTTTGGTGGCACGCTCTAACTATTTTTATTTTATTAAGGGTTCAATCTGATCTTGATGGATATGTCTATGCAATAAATCACTAATTTTGTACTACATTAAATGATATTGAAATGTTAGGACTAAAATTAGTTACGGACCCAAGATGGGTGAATATAGTAGAGTCAAATATTGAAGAGATATTGACAGACCACGCTTGGTGTGAACAAAAAGCGGCATCGAACGCAATAAGTTTGATTACTCAAAATTCAGAAAAAGAAGAACTGGTAACTGAATTGATGATTATTGCTAGGGAAGAATTAGAGCACTTGCAAATGGTGCACGACTTGATAAAAAAGAAAGGGCTTTCGTTAGGGCGCGAGCGTAAGGATCATTATGTGAATGAGTTGTTTAAGTTCATGAAAAAAGATGGGAGTAGGAATGATGCTTTGTGTGAACGTTTGTTGTTTTCGGCTATGATTGAAGCTAGAAGTTGTGAACGTTTCAAAGTGCTTTCGGAAAACATTGCTGATGCAGAATTAGCTAAATTTTATCGGGATTTAATGATTAGTGAAGCGGGGCATTACACGACTTTTTTAGGATTTGCCAAAAAATATGCGGATCATGTAGATGTGGATAAACGCTGGAAGGAATGGATTGCCTTTGAAACTTCGATAATTGTGAACTATGGAACAAGTGAAACCATTCACGGCTAAACCGAAAGTTAATGTTCAGGTCATTGCAAAAAAAAACTTCTCCATTTTTTGAGAAGTTTTGTGGGCGGGGTGAATTTCTTCATGAATCATTTTGTTCCAGATGAAAAGAAATAACCGTTTGCAGGGTAAACACTTTTGTATAATCGTGTTAATTTTTACAGTTGATTCCTTGTCAGCAGATTTATTTTCAAATCAATATATTGCAATTGAAGACTATTTTTTAATAATTCAAAATCAGCCGAAAGCGATTGATTTTTCACTGAGGAATATACAATAGCTTCCACTTTGCCGCTTATAAATTTAGCTTGAGTAGTTGCTAGAGAAGCTTTGGCATACTTTTCTTTCTCCACCAATTTATTCTGAAGCTGCAAATAATTTCTTTTGTTTTGTTCTTCCAATACTACTTGTTTGTCCAATTGTTGTTTTTCTTTTTCAATAGTGAGTTTTGCCTTATCCCCAGCTATTTTTGATGCACTGATTTTTTTATTGTTCCTAAAGCCATTGAAAACAGGAACGCTCAACTGCATACCAACTTGTTGACTTTTATTATCTTCTAATTGATTGAAAAAAGAATCTGTGTTGGCATTTGCTTGTTTTATATTTTTATAATAAAAAGTAGAATATCCGTAGTAGGCTGACAAAACTGGATAATTGCTGGCTTTTTCCAATCGAATTGACTTCAAACTATTTTGATAATTGAGTTCGGCAAGTTTAATTTTAGGATTAAAAAGCTCAGTATCAAAATCTTTTGTCACTTCCTTTAAATATGGTTCTAAAACAACTTCATCAGTTTTTACATCAATAGCATTCATCAACTGAAACAATTCTGTTTTTTTTATAGCATACAATTGTTCTGTTTCCTGATTTCGGATTTCTTCTGTTGAAAAGCTCAATTGCATGTCATACAAATCACTTTGGGGTTTACTCCCAATGGCAACTTCTTTAGTTATTCTGTCTAAGTTGAAATAAGCCTGCTTGAGTTGTTCTTTTTGGATTTTCAATAACTCCTGTATGTATAGCACTTGATAAAAGCTTTCTAAAATTTGAAGTTTGTATTCATTTTCTATGACTTCTACATCCGCTTTGGCGAGTGCAATATTAATTTTGTCTTTTTGTGCATTTGCAAAAGCACTAAAATCTATTAAATTTGTTCTGGCATTGAGATAAAAGTTATTGTTCTGAATGTTAGAGCTCACCCTTCCGTTAGTCGACGGATCAATGGTAGAACCAAAATTATAGCCTTGTTCACCATATAAATTGATACTGGGTAACATTCGATTCAAAACTGAGTTTTGGGACTTTTCTGTTTTTTTTATTTCAAGTTGTCTGATTTTTATTTCGATATTATTTTGCAAAGCTATTTCCATGCATTTAGTAAGTGTCCAAGAATTTCCCTGAGCACTTACTAAAGTAAAAATTAAAAAAAAGACTAACGTAAAAATTGAATTCTTATTCATATTTTAAATATTTTAAAACATCCGTTTTAGTTGCTTGAAAGGCTTTTGAAAGCACTATCAAAAGTGTTAGAAGTAGCAAAACAACAAACCCAAATACGAATGGAAATACTGTCATGTGAATCCTAAAGGCAAAATTTTCGAGCCATTTGCTCAATAAATAAAACACCGGAAACAAAGCAATTAAATATCCGATTGTGCAATACAAAATATACTGTTTTGATAATTCGATCAACAAAGAATTGGTTGCTGCACCCAAAGTTTTTCTAATAGCAATTTCTTTCATGCGCCTTTGTATTGAATACGATGCCAAAGCAAATAATCCAAAAAGCGCAATACCAATTACAACAATATTTAACAATGAAAAAAGATTCTTTTGCTTCACATAATTTTCATAGGTTCTAGCGTATTGTTTGTCTACAAAATCGTATTTAAACGGATTTTCAGTATCGACTTTGCTCCATAGTTTTTCAATATCGGCAATCGTATTTTCAATGTTATCTGCTTTTAGTTTTATATATACTTTATCTATGTATTGAGCACTACCCGTTATTTTAAGATGATAAAAAACGATGGGAGGCACTTTTTCTTCGGGGCTCAAAATATTAAAATCCTTAACAACTCCTATAATTCTTAAAATTTGATTATTGATTCTGACACTCTCACCAATTGGTTTTTTTATCTTCATTAATTGCACAGCAGTTTCGTTAAGTACAACTGAATTAATTGTGTCTGAAGCAATTTTTAAATCAAAATTTCTTCCGTTTGTTACCTTAACATTTAGCATTTCAAAAATCCCAAAATCTACAGGAATACCTCGCTCCTTGAAAAGTTCGTCATTATATAAAACTGGAACTATAGCATTATTTGAGCCGTCAAATGAAATAAGACCAGTAGATATTGCATTGACTCCATTTATTTTTGATAATTCTTGCTTGATTGTACTGTATTTGTTATAAATATGTTGTCCCGGATTTTGTACTTCATAGTCAGAGTTTGAAAAATTTAATGGTACAGTAATCACTTGGTCACCTTTAAAACCTAAATCTTTATGAGTTAAATAGTTGATTTGTTGATAGACAATATAAGAACCTACAATAAAAAAAGTGGCAACTGCATATTGAAAAATTAGCATTCCATTGCGCAGCCAAATTCCGCTTTTACTTCTGCCAAAATTACCTTTCAACACCTTTAAAGTTTCAAAATTAGCGACATAAACCGCTGGGAATATTCCTGCTAACAAAACAGAAACAATAAAAATGAGTAGCAATTGAAGATAAAATTGACTCCCAATAATATGTAAATTCTTGTTTAAAAAATCATTGTAATATGGTAATGACAACTCCACAATCACTAAAGCCAATAAAATAGAAAACAAACATAGTAGGACACTTTCAAAAATAAACTGAATTACAATAGCACCTTTTGAAGCACCCACAACTTTACGGACACCCACTTCTTTGGCGCGCTGTATAGCATTGGCAGTAGCCAAATTGATATAATTTACAAGAGATAAAATGAGAATTAAAACGGACAATCCAGCCATAATTACTAAAAACTGATAATTCCCTCTGCCTTCAGGATAACCATCTGTAATAGAATGTAATCTTGCTTTTGAAAGTGGCTCCATAACAACATTAAAGTATCCTATTTTCTTAGCCATTTCTTCTTGAGTAAATCCTTCAAGTTTAGCTATTCTTCCAACAAAGCTTGTATTGTACTCTTTTTCAAGACTTTTTCTCGTAAGTTCAATTTTTGATGGATCTTTGACTTTTACTACTAATTTTAATAAAAAAGGAGCTGTTACATTTGTTGTTGTCAATTCCTTCATTCTGTTTACTATAACATTAGGAGCAATTGATGAGTTTCCAGGAATTTGATACACCGCACGAACTACAAACATGTGATCTAAACATTTTATTTGTTTCCCAATTGGATTTTCGTTCCCAAAAACGCGCTTAGCAATAAGGTCTGAAATAGCGACACTAGAATCATCTTTTAATCCTGAGATAGCATCTCCGCTAATTATTTTGAAAGGGAAAAACGAAAAGAAATTGTTTTCAACATTAATGATTTTAGTTTCAACTATTTTCTTTCCATTGTAGATGATTTTATCCTTTTGATACCAACTGTCAGCATACAATATACTTTCAACATTTGAGTCTTTGGCTAATACAGGTTTTAAAAACAAAGAACATTCAGACCAAATAGGCATATCACTCAATTGTATCAAAACTTGATATACGTTGTCCTTTTCAGGATTCCACTTATCATAACTTTGTTCGTCGTTCCAATATAGTAGAGCGAAAATCAATCCTGCAATTCCTATGGCTAGTCCGAAAACATTGAGAAAAGAAAACAATTTGTTTTGCTTTAAGTGGTAAATAAATATTTTAATCCAGTTTTTTAGCATGATTACTCGTATTTTAAGTATTGTAAAACGTCAACTCTTGTGGCCTGATATGCTTTTGAAAGCACTACTAATAATGTTAGTGACAATAAGGCAATAAAGCCAATTAGAAAAGGATAGATTGAAATGTCAATTCGATAAGCGAAATTCTCTAACCATTTATTAAGTAAATAATATGCTGGAAAGACTGCGATCAAAAATCCTATAACACAATAAATAATGTATTGTTTGGATAATTCTTTTAATAAAATGTTAGTTTCGGCGCCCAATGTTTTTCTGACGGCAATTTCTTTCATGCGTCTTTCGATAGAAAAGGAGGCTAGGCAGAACAAACCAAAAAGTGCAATTAGGATTACCTCAATATTGAGTATTGAGAATAAGTTTTTTTGCTTCACATAACTGCTATACGATCTTTGGTAATCTTTATCTACAAAATCGTATACAAACGGATAGTCAGGATCTACTTTTTTTAGCCAAAAATTTTCCAGATCAGCTACTGTTTGATCTATAGTTTTTGCAACGGCATCAATGTAAATATTGTTTAAAGCAAATGTCAACCACGAATTTGTTTTAAAATGGAATATTGACATTGGCGGAATAGCTTCGGCTGGATTCCCTATGTTAAAATCTTTTACAACCCCAACGATGATTAACTCTTTACCATTCCAATTTACCTTTTTCCCAATTGGTTTTTTCTCTTTTAGTAGTCGTGCGGCAGTTTCATTTATGAGCATTGTATTAATAGTATCCTGAGCAAATTTTGGACTCAAATACCTTCCCTTTACAAGTTTTATTTGCATCATTTCTAACATCCCAAAATCAATCGGAATATTGTCTCCATCCACACTTAAATCTTTATATTGAAGCGTTATTGTTGATTTTGCAGATCCTCCAAAAGCAAAGCCACCCGCTGCCACTTGTTTTACACCAGGAATGCGCAATAATTCATTTTTGATAGTTAAGTAGCGATCAAATCTAAAATTGTCTGTTATTTCTTCTCCATATACATTGCGATAAGAAATACTTAAAATTTGATTCGCCTTGAAACCTAAATCCTTTTTATTGATATGGTCTATTTGCTGATAAACAATATAGAATCCGATAATAAAAAATGTCGCAATTGAAAATTGAAAAATCAACATTCCGTTGCGTAACCAAACGCCACTTTTACTTCTTCCAAAATTGCCTTTCAATACCTTTAATGCTTCAAAATTAGAAACATATATTGCTGGGAAAACTCCTGCCAGACAAACCGTAATACTAAATATGATGATAAGTTGTAAATAAAATTGACTGCCCTGTACAACGATGGTTTTATCTAAAAAATCATTATAATAAGGTAACGACAGTTCCACAAGTACAAGAGCAATTAAAATTGAAAACAACGACAGTATTGCTGTTTCAAAAACAAATTGCTGAATTATATTAATTTTTGAAGAACCTATAACTTTTCTTACGCCAACTTCTTTGGCGCGTTTTATAGCATTTGCTGTTGCAGAATTGATGTAATTTACAATTGAAAGTAGCAGAATTAAAACAGATAATCCTACCATAATCATCAAAAACTGAAAATTACCATTTTCCTCAATTAGACCACTCGTTTTAGTATGTAACCGAATAGTAGACAAAGGCTCTAAAGATGGTTTTGTAGTTCCATATTTTTCAATGTATTGCTCAGGAGTAATTCCATTTTCTTGAGCAAAACGAACCGTTAGATTATCGTAATAAAGTTTTTGCAAATCATTTTCGACTAGTGAAACTTTGCTAGGATTTTTAACTTTAAGAAATAATACAAACTGAAAATTCCCCCATTGTACAATAGATTTTCGAATTCTTAAGTCAATGAAATTAACAACAGCAGAAGGATTATAAGAAGATTTTTTATCCATTTTGTAAACGCCTCTTACAGTGATTTTTTTATTTTGAAAAAGAACTTCTTTTCCTAAAGCAGTTTCTTTTCCAAAAAGCTGCAAAGCTAAACCTTGTGATAAACTGATACTATTTTCATCAGGTAATGCTGATTTTTGGTTGCCTTCTACAAATTCATAAGGGAAAAATTCAAAAAAATTCTTTTGTGCTAATACAATTTTGCTTGATTGCACTTTTTTATTTTTAAACCGAATTAGATCGCTTTCATAATTTCCACTTAAATAACAATACGATGCTACTTCTGAACTTTTCTCTTTTATCGCAGCCCCTATTGGAGCCGAACTCGATGCCCAAAATGTATTTTCGCTCATCTGATTAGCGACCAAAAACACATTTTCTTTTTCAGGATTCCAAGCATCATAACTTTGTTCGTCATTCCAATATAAAATGGCGAATATCACTCCTGCAATACCAATGCTCAAACCCAAAACGTTGAGAAAAGAAAACAATTTGTTTTGCTTTAAGTGGTAAATAAATATTTTAATCCAGTTGAGTATCATAACTTTTTGATTGATTTAATTTTGATTGATGTAAGAGGTTCAAGATGTTTACAAAAGTATTTTGCAAAGCATCTCAAAAATGATTGTGGCGATTGATAACAGGATGGTTTTCATTTTTATACTTTAAAAACATCCACATTTCTTTGATTAGTTTTTTCTGAAATGATAACTCCATCTTTCATCAAAATGGTTTTTTGGGAAAAAGAAGCATCATAATCAGAGTGAGTAACCATCAAAATTGTCGCACCGTTGGCATGTAAATCAGTTAGAAGTTCCATTACTTCATTTCCGTTTTTACTGTCCAGATTTCCTGTAGGCTCATCGGCAAGAATGATTTTTGGGTCATTGATTAAGGCTCTTGCTACCGCCACACGCTGTTGCTGTCCTCCAGAAAGTTGTTGCGGATAATGTTTTAATCGGTGGGAAATCCCTAATTTTTCGGCAATTGCTTCTACTTTTTTCTTTCTGTCAGAGGATGGAACTTTATTGTAAATCAGCGGCAATTCAATATTATCATAAACTGACAATTCGTCTATCAAGTTGAAATTCTGAAAAATAAAGCCAATATTTTCTTTTCTGGCTTTCGATTTTTCTTTCTCTTTCAGCCCAATCATTTCTTGGTTTAACAACTGATAACTTCCGCTTGAAGCGCTGTCTAGCAACCCAACAATATTCAACAAAGTGGACTTCCCGCTTCCCGATGGTCCCATAATCGACACAAAATCACCTTGATTAATGGTTAGTGAAACTTCGCTCAATGCCATAGTTTCTACTTCTTCTGTTCTAAATACTTTTGAAAGGTTTTTAATTTGAATCATAATATTATTCGTTTTTTGATTGATGTTATTTTTATCTAATTTTTTACTATTTTTTCTTATTTCAAATTCAAAACTTCGACTTCTTTATAGTCTTTATAAGATGAGGTAATTACTTTTTCACCTGCTTTCAATCCGCCGAGTATTTCATAATATAATGGATTTTCTCTTCCTAGTTTGATTGCTTTTCTCTTTGCTTTGTTGCCATTCACTACAAAAATCCATTTCCCGCTCGTTTCTTCGCTAAAGCTTCCTTTGGAAAGGACTACCGTCTTGGTTTTTTCTGATAGGTTTAATTTTACGCCAAAACTCAATCCTTGTTTTAAATCTAATTTTTCAGTTGAAACAAAATCCAATTCTACTTGAAACCTTCCGTTTTTAATTTCCGGAATCACTTTGGTTATTTGCACTTCGATGGATTTGTTTTCAAAATTTACTGCTCCTTTTTGTTGCGCTGCAATTTTATCCAAATAAAATTCATCGATGTCAGCTATCAATTTATAGCCTTTCCTATCATCAATAGAACCAATACTTGTATTTTGCGCATAGGTTTTCCCAAGAATAGGTTCAAAGGAAGAAAGTCTTCCAGAAATTGGTGCTGTAATAAGGAAATTTTTTTTATTCATTTTCAAAATATCCAAACTTTTATTCATGAAACCAATGGATTGATTCAATTGTCCAATCTGGACTTGATTTGCTAATTTTTCTTTTTTGACACTTTTTTTGATGATATTCATACGTTCTTTTTGAAAACGATAATTTTCCTGGGTCTTTTCCCATTCATTTTTAGAAAGTATTTCCTGTTCAAAAAGTTTTTGGTTCAATTCAAATGAGTTTTTGGAATCCAAATAATCGTGTTCAATGGCAATCAAGTCTTTTTCTAAATTCAATTCCTGATTTCTCAAATCGAGTTTGGCTTTATCTAAATTATTAATTTGTTCGATAATGGCCGTTTCCTGTTGCATGTACGACAGATCTGCATTGGGATTGTACAATCGTGCCAATGGTTGTCCTTTTATAACCATATCGCCGTTTTCTACAAATATTTCCTGAATGGCTCCGCCTTCAATGATATTCACTAGCATTGAATTTAAAGGAACTACTTTTGCCTGAAAAGAGATAAAATCTTCGAAAAAATTATTTTCAACAGTCTTAATCGTAATTTCAACTTTTTTTACGTTCAAACTTCTTTTTTTGGTAGCTGATGTAAAAACAAAATACCCAAAGAGTAAGATAATTGGCAAAGCCATTAAAAGATACTTATTTTTGTTAGTTTTACGTACGATTTTGGTGTCCATTGTTAATTATTTGAATAGTCTATAAGGATAATCGTACCAGAAAATTAAAAAATGTAATGATCTTATTATCATATTTTTAATTTTGATAAAATTTACACGGTGTCCATAATTGAACACTATTTGTCCGATACCGAACAATGATTCCATTTTCTGAATAAAAAAATACAGCTATTGCATTAGAATGAAAAAGACAAACGCCTCCATATTAGTCATAGACGACCAAGAAGATATTCTTTTTGCTTCTAAAATGCTACTTAAAAAGCATTTTGAAAATATTTATACTCTTAGTAACCCTACAAATGTTGTGGACCTATTATCACAAAACAACATTGACGTTGTTTTGCTCGATATGAATTACAGAATAGGATTTGAAGACGGCAGAGAAGGCTTGTATTTATTAAAAGAAATAAAAACGCTTTCGCCAAAAACGGTCGTTATTTTGATGACCGCTTTTGGTAAAGTAGAAACGGCTGTAGAAGGTTTAAAAGCAGGTGCTTTTGATTATGTTTTGAAACCTTGGGAAAATGAAAAATTACTTAGCGTTGTAAAACAGGCAGTTGACAAAAGCCGGAAAGAACAAAAGAAATCAAATAATATCGAGATTGTAGACGAATTTTTTGTTGGTAATTCAGAGGTTATAAAAAAAGCTTATTCTCTGGCCGATAAAGTGGCCAAAACCGATGCCAATGTTTTAATACTTGGCGAGAACGGAACCGGTAAATTTGTATTGTCACATCATATCCATCTGCAATCAGAGCGAAAAAATAGTCCTTTTATTCACGTTGATTTGGGTTCTTTAAATTCTAATATTTTCGAAAGCGAATTATTTGGTTATGCTAAAGGAGCTTTTACAGATGCGAAGGTTGATACGCCAGGACGTTTTGAAATGGCTCAAAACGGCACTATTTTTTTGGATGAAATAGGAAACGTCCCATTGCATTTACAATCTAAACTCTTGCAGATCATTCAAACCAAAATGGTAACCCGTTTAGGAGAATCAAAAGCAAGACCGCTGAACGTTCGCATTATTACAGCCACCAATCTGAATTTGAAACAAGAAGTTACAGATAAGAATTTCCGTGAAGATTTGTACTATCGCATCAATACTATGGAAATCGTGTTGCCTCCATTGCGCGAGCGAATCGAAGATAAAATTCCTTTGGCGCAGTATCTTTTGCAAAAAATGACTGATAAATATGGGCGAAGCGAAATTTATTTTGACGAAAAAGCATTGGAACAAATCTCAAAACACGCTTGGAACGGGAATATCCGAGAAATGGAAAACCGAGTAGAGCGTGCCGTGATTCTTTGTGAGAACAATTATATTACCGTTTCGGATTTGGATTTGGAACAAATCACAATGTACGAAGACAATCAAGATGATATTCAACTTTCGGCAATAGAAAAAACGGCTATTGAGAAAATCCTTTTGAAAAACAACAACAATATTAGTAAAACTGCCGAGGAACTAGGATTGTCCAGAGGTGCATTGTACCGACGTTTAGAAAAATATAACATCAACTAATATGTTTACATCTTTAAAAATATACCAACTCCTTTTTCTTAGATTAATTTTTATTCTTTGCCTTTCTGTAATTTCACTATTTATTTTTCAAAAAGGATTGGTCTTTACAGCACTTTTTGGGGTACTCGTACTTTTCATTCTCTTAATCGAAATGTATTTTTACATTAAAAACACGTTTCAGCTTTACGACAGAACAATCACTTCGATTCTGCAAAATGATTTTACCTCCGATTTTTCGAAACATAAATCGTATCAAAATTATTCTAATTTATTCAAGCTGTACGAAACGCTAAAAAACAAAGAAAACGAGCAGGTTTCAAAAGATATTGTTTACCGTTCTATTTTAAATACTATCGAAACAGGAATTATTATCTTACAAAAAGATGGAAGTGACTGGAACATTTTTTTGATGAATGATTTTTTTTCGAAACATTTTGATGTCCCAAAAGTATCTAAATGGAAGTATCTAAAAAATCATTTGTCTGCGTTATGCGAAATTATCGAAAAACAGGATTTTCAGGAAATTAAAACATCTTTAGAGATTCGTGTCAATCAGCAAGACACACAAACATTTGTGATGCAGTCTTCAAGAAGCGAAATTTACAATCGGGATTATTTTATTGTTTTACTGGATTCAATTCAAAATGTAATTGAGAAAAAAGAGAAAGAAGCTTGGGTCAATTTAATGAAAGTCATCTCGCATGAACTCTTGAATTCAATAACTCCCATCCGGTCACTTTCTCAGAATTTGCAGGACTTGGTTCAGCAGGAAACCATTTCGGCAGAAGATTTAGACGATATGAAAAGTAGTGTTACGACGATGTTGAGACGAAGTGACCATTTGCAGCAATTTGTAGAAAGTTATCGAAAACTGGCCATGTTGCCATCGCCCAAAAAACAAATAATGGAACTGTCAAAATTGATTGACAACAGTTGTCAAATAATGAATCCATTGTTTAAAAAGGAACACATAGAAGTCATAAATACAATTGCGTTTGACCGCAGACTCCATATTGACCCACAACAGATGGAGCAAGTATTTATCAATCTTTTGACAAATTGCATCTACGCCCTAACTAATTCAGAAAAAAAACAAATTATCATATCGGCAGAAGTCAAAGAAAAGCGAATTTTTATCACGATTACAGATACAGGGAACGGAATTGAAAAAGAAATAGAAAACAAAATATTCTTACCCTTTTTCACCACCCGAAAGGAAGGAGCTGGAATTGGTTTAACTTTATCTAAAAGCATCGTAGAGGCGCATGGCGGCTACTTGGCATATAGAAATGATGAAGGAATAACTACTTTTGTGATTTGTTTGGTTGAAAATTGATCCTAATTTAGATATGAATAAAAATTAGAGTTTAAGTTAAGCGTCGTAATTTATCAAGTACAAAAGTTGTCTTTGTTTTTTAAAATACGTTTCTCTATAAAATAACTCAGAACTTCAAAAACTGTTTAGATTTTTAATACAAACTGAAAAGATTTTCTTTTTTTCAACATCTGGCACCAATACTATTTATTGGAAAAGACAAAAAGGGACTATTGTAAAACGCCCATTATTAGTCAGTCAAATCCATCATTCATTAATGGCATCACTCTTTTCTCCTTTTGTTTAGGCAAAGAAATTTAACACACTTATTTTGTAGAACAAATATTTGCTGTTAAGACACTGTAATTTAATTACTTGTGACTAGTGAAGGATGACAATGGAAAGTTCGTGGCATGACACAGGAAGTTCCACGAATTGCAATTTACTGTCTATCCATGAACAGTTTTAGTAAGACTATTGATTTAAAACAGTTGTACCTCAGGCAATAGGCATTACGAGGGAACGCCAAAAAAAATAAAAAGCAGGTATTTATACGTTAAACTATCTGCTTGGCTTGTCATATTTTTGGTTAAACAATTACTAACAAAAACTAATACTAACGAAACCATTACTCCCCATGAAAAAAACAATTACCAAATTAAGTGTCGTAGCCTTATTAGGGCTCACCATTTTTATAGCTTGTAAAACCCAAGAAAAAACAGAAGCTTCAAGCTACTTGCCAATTAATGTTTTACCTTCTTGTGTAGTCACTCCTTCTGAGTTTAAGACTTGGTTTGTGGGTGGTAATCCTACTGAGAACGGAGCTGTAGAACCTGCTAACAGTGTGACTTTTGGTCATGCAGACAATTGTGATTTTTACCGATGGTCTGAGCAAATGTTTTTGTGGATTACTTCGCCAAGCTCAGGTATTTATGGACAAAGTAAGACCGTTTTTGAATCACCTGTTTTCTTTACCGTTTCACCAGAATTTGGTGCCAATGAAAGAAAATTAATTCCGCATAAACCTGGTGTATTATTGAATGCACTCCCTAGTTTAGAAAAAAGTATAGGTGTTGACAGTGAAGAAGGACAGGCCACAGGAGATGCTTTGATGTCAAAAGATGGTGCCCTTCTCTATTATATTACGATGGTAAATGATGTATATGCACAGTTTATAGCGGCTGTAAATGCAGGCAAAATGAAAGGCAAGCAATTTCCAACCACACAAGCTGAACTAAATACTATTATAGCTTATGCTAAAACCAAAAATATTGTTTTACCAGACGCCAAGGCATTAGCCATTGAACTTAAAACTTCGTGGGTTGATGCCAGTACTGTGAAAGATCTGAGTAATTACATTACTATAGATGCACTTGTACCTACTTATATTAAAACATCAAAAAAGTGGACTATCATTCCTAATAAAACACAAAAAATAAAATTGGCCCTGTTGGGTGTGCACATTGTGGGAAGTACGGCTGGACATCCAGAGATGGTGTGGTCAACTTTTGAACATAAAAACAATGCCCCTAATTTAAGTTACTCCTATCTAGATACCGCAATGAAGCAACAGAAGATTGCGGCAGATACTAAAGGCCTTTGGGTTTTGAATTCGGCACCAGCAGATACGACCAACATTAATATTTCTCACATGAAGTTTAAAAACGATACTATTTCTGCACAGTGGACTACTAAGCCTCTACCGCCTGCAAATAATACCATTAGCCCGAGTAATACTACCAGAACCAAGCCTTGGGGTGTGGCGAATAAAGGAGTTCCAAACCCTGAGAATGCGACTGCAGCGGCTTCCAATAGTCAGATCATATCGATTAACAATTCGGTGCTATCCCAATTGGTTGGTAATGACATACGAAAAAATTATCTTTTTATAGGATCCACTTGGACGGATGGTGGCGCAGCACCTAATGGTCAAAGTTATTCAGCTACCAATACCACAAGCGGTGTGGCGATAGGTACAAGTCAGTTGGCAAATAGCACAATGGAAACCTATGATCAAAGTACGGCCTATAACCCAAATGGTTCTTGTTTTAGTTGTCATCATGATTATAAGTCGCCTACACCTACTTTAGACCCTAATTTTTTAAGTCACGTGTATGCTGATATTAGAAGAGGAGATTCTATCTCAGGAAAAAAGGTTAAGTTAATTCAGTAATAGATTGAAAAGAGTTTAAAAGTGTAAGGTTTCCATAGATCAATAGATTATGGACAGCCTTACACTTTTGGCTTATTCAAACCGGATGGGTAGAATTAAAAAACACATTTTAAATTGATTGTATCCATTACAATCAGAGCCAGGAGAGTGACAGTAGGTCGAAATAATGGGCTTGAAATCATAACTACACCCAACGGGCTACTTAACTTTTAAAACACATTAATTTCTAAAGAAAATATTAATTTTAAGAAATAACCAAGACACTGTCTTACAACACCATAAGTTATGAAGGGTATAAAATTAAATTTCATTAATCATTCAAATGACATCAATAATAGTAGTATTGTTATTTTTTCTAAAAATAGTGCTACAGATTTTGACGAGCTGCCTATTGCCTGGAAAGTAATCGAAAATTGCGGTATAGGAGAACATCATCCTTTAACTTATGATCTAAATGTGTATGTTTCGGCTGGAGATTCTTATGGGAATTATACCACTGAGTTATTAGCCCAGTACGGACAGCAATTTGAGATGATTAAGAATACTTCTGGGGATGTTCTGCAATTGAGTGGGCAACCTGCTATGAGTTCTACTGAAATAGAGATTGCTAATAATTTACCTACGGGTTCTATTAGCGGGAATGTATATCGTAGTGGTAGTTTATATGCTTCAACTCATAATATAGCGCCAAGTCAAAAAGCAGTGTTTTCATTTAAACCTACTATTTGGATTGGAGTTGTTTCTCAAATAACCGAAGGTGAAGTAATAAATTCAGCCATTATGTCGCAAATAAACACTGAGATTAGTTTGTTAGGGATCTCTAGTGCCGATATTGTGATGACTGGCGGCGGTCCTGGCCCTTCTTCTACCTCATTTACATTTAACTTGCAAAATGTTCAAATGGCTTAAGGCTTAACTTTTTCAAAATATAGTCTAAGATATAATGAGATAATAATTGTTTAGTTTAAATTAAAAATTTGATTAGACGGCTTCCAGTGGGTAGGAAGCCGTTTTTTTTTTGTTCAATACTTTAGTTTGTTTCATGGTTGCCAGTTTGACGCTAAGGAATGTTCATTTGGGTTTAAAGGATGTATCTGCCTGATAAAAAAGGGTATTTTTCCCCTAGTTATATTTATCAATAATTTTTACGTTTACATCTGAAAAACAAGTGTTTATACTCATGTCTGGCTTTTTAATAAAGATTAGATTTGGTAACTCTATTTGGTGTTTATTTCAATTTTAAACAATTCTAAAAACTAGAAACATGAAAAAACTATTACTCGCATTTTTACTCTTATCAGGGGTAAGTATTTATTCTCAAACTAATCCTGAGGATAAACAAACAACAAAGGAAGAATTGGAGAAAGAACAAAAGACTGAATTAAATAAAAATCCACATGACTCAAAAAAAGTCGAAAAAATCATAAAGAAAATAGCAGTAATAAATAAAAAGAGCAATGTTCAAACTGTTATTAATGATTTTGAAACACAAGCTTATACTTCAAATCAATTAAAACCCAAACACAAACAACCAATTGTATTCAAAATAGATAACATCAATAAAATTCCAAACAAAGTGGAAATCACTTCAAATGTTGTAAAGATAAACCATGATTTTTTAAATGGTGATGAAAATAAAGTAGCCAATAAGGTTAAAAAGGATGATGATGATGAAAATACAAAAAATAGTATCAGCCCTGACATCAGTATAAAAGAATTAAATAAGGAATTTAAGCAATTAAATATAGAAATGGCAGGCCTTGAAAATAAAATTCAATTAAATTCAAATCTTTTAGATCAAAAACAAAAAATATTAAATGACTATCAAATAAAGAAAGCCGACGAACAGAGAAAAGGAGAACTTACTGACAATCAAACAACCGCTAACTATTTCAGCACTATTACAACTATTGGAAATGAAATACTCATATTAAAAAATAACATTCTCGAAGAACAATCTACCCTTGTAAATAAAAAAAATGAGCTGATAAAGCTCAGTGATGATTTAGGGAAATTTACAATTAAAACCAATTCTTTACTGGCAAAATATAACTGTGTTTACGGAAAAATTAAAGATATTAATAAAATAAATTATGCTTATGATAACTTTTGCAATTATATCATCAATCCCTCTTTAAACTTTAATCAGTACAATAATGATTCAGAAGGAGTTTGCTCTATTTTAAAAACTGATAAGAGGAATGGACATTATTCTGATGTCTCAATATTTGATGAAGCTTATGCTGATTTCATTCAAGAATACAACTTCTTTCATAATGATGAATTGTTCTATGAAATAAATAATTTAGATGGAAGTTATGCGAAATTAGTAAAGACACAAATTGATACATTAAAAAGAGATGTTGAAGTGCTTTATCTATCGGTAGATATTACTGGATTGAGAAAAAAACTAAACAATGTTGAAATTATCAATAATATTTTATCAAAAAAAAAGAGCCTTTACTGTGGTATCAAATCCGGTACAACTACACTAAGATTACATAGAGTTTAAAGTAAAAATAAAGCAAAACAACGAACTAGGAAGCTCTATTATAAAAGAAAATGATAAAGATTTTACTTATATAGAATATGTAAGACAAGGCATAGATGGGGTGTAAGTTTTGGTCCCGTATTTGATTTTGGTATAAAAATCAAGAATACGAAATATAAAAGGTTAAAGATTCTACATTTCAAATAGTTGAAAATAACACCTCTAAATATAAGCCAACAATTGCAAGAATACTTCACACAAGTTTTAGAAGTAATAGTATGTTTGCCTTTGGTTTTTCGCTAGGCGTATCTATTAATGTGGTTGATTTAAATTTTAATTCTTTTTTTCCTGGTGTCAGTGCCCTAATTGGCAAAAGAGAAAAAAAAGTATTTACCTTTAGTCTAACTTTTAAAAGAGTAAATCAAATTAAAAGTATTTATACAAATGATGCCGATAGAATACTCGCTGCAGAAATTCAAATAAAAGATATAACCACTGAGTAATATAGAATTGGCTTTTTTTTGGGACTACCTACAATTTAACTAGTAAGCAAGTGAGTAAGAAAAAAAAATATAGCTGTAAAAATTTTTACAAAGAAACGTAAAACTAATCCTTTTACGGTTTTTATATTTGTGAAAGAGCAGAAATAGAGGGGCGATAAAATTGATAAAGTGGGGATCAAATGTTAAGTTTGTTTAAAACCAAATTAATAGCTAAGGATGAATATCCAAAATCCCGAACAAATAGCATGTGATAATATTGATAAGTTGTTAATTGATTGATTATCAATTAAAATTACAACTCAAATGTATTAATTCTGCTTCCTAAACCAAAAGAACAACACCTTATCGTTCAAGAAATCGAAAGCCGTTTAATTGTTGCTGATAAAATGGAGGAAAGTATTAACCAAAGCTTGCAACAAGCTGAGGCATTGAGGCAGAGTATATGGAAAAAGACGTTTAGTGGAGAGTTGGTTTAAAGATTTAAAACATGTCTAATCAAAAAAAGTATCTGAACTCATTTTATCCTCTTTGTTGCAACAGCAAAGGGATCAAAGCTATTAAAATGTTCGGGTTACCAAAATACACAGATGGTTCATGCAGAAGCGAACCAGATTTTGAAAATGAATTTCCTTGTATTACTGGATTATGTAGACTAGGTTTTGCATAAAAACTAAATATAGAAGATATTATATTTTATGTTACAAATAAAAAAGGCATTGGCTCAAGAAAAGTAATTGCTGTTTTAGAAGTAATTAAAGTTTTTTTTAATCATAGAGAACCTGCCGATTGGTATATTAAGAAGAATAAGTCTATTCCTAATAATATTATGGTTATTAAAACTAAACCATTTGCACAAAATCTCAACGATCTCGACCAATACCCGCTGGAGTTGAAGGAAGATTGTAAAAAAGCAGAAGCCAAAGTGGTGGACTGTGTCGATTATTTATTTGGCCATCCTGTTTCTAAAAATGATGGGGACCGCGCCGGTGCTAGTCAATTTGTTCTTCGATATAAATTCCCAGCGTAAATGGGCTACCCAATGCTTGTTCCGAAATATTGATTCCTTCAGTAATTATCAAACCAGCGGTGGCTCTTTGGGTAAAATACAAAACGGTTAAATCATTGGGGATTCCTTTGCCTTCTCCACGAGCACCTGTCATAGGTGCCATTGCTATACTGTCTGCTAGACTTAAGTTTCCAATTTTATTTGATTGTAATAATTTCATTTTTCTTATTTAGATTAATTTCTCCGTATTTACCATCATAAAAATCTCGATAGGCATTACATATTTCAGCTAGTGAGTTCATCACAAACGGACCTTCTGATACAATGGGTTCTGTATATTCTTCGCCACCAAATACTATAACATCAATTCCGGTTTGAGAGCTGTTTTTTATTTCGATTTCTCCTGCTTTTCTTCCAAATTCCACGAACTCTCCCGCTTGAAATTCGGCATCATTGAGTATTGCATTTTGCGTGGTCAAAAAAGTGGCAGCTTCAATTTTATTTTCCAAATTGATTGAAAATTGTTTTCCTGATTCTAAATAAATGTGATATAAAAACTGCTCGGAATAATTTGGAATTTTAGAACTCAAATTTTCATAGTTGCCTACAATTACTTTTATCCAACCAGCGTTGTCTGGCAATATTTTTTTAGGCACTTGATCTGCTTGAATGGCTATATGAGCTGGACTTTCTGCTTTGTTTTTTGCAGGCAGATTGATCCAAAACTGAAAGCCGTGAATTATTTTACTATCGGTTTGAGAATCATAATTAAAATTTTCGTCGTGTACGATTCCATTACCAGCTTTCATCCATTGCATACCGCCCGAATGTATTTTACCAGTATGTCCTGCACTGTCAAAATGCTCTACTTCGCCCTGAAGAATATAGGTTAAGGTTGCAATACCACGATGTGGATGAGCCCCCATACCATTTTTAGTGGTACTTGTTTTAATAGCCGGAGCCACATAATCAAGAAATACAAATGGCCCAACTTTTTTTGTATAATGATTTGGCAATATTCGATTGATAGTCAAAGGACCAAGATTGGTTATATTACCTTTTGTTGAAAAACTGGTTTCTTTTTTCATGCGTGCAGCATTTAATTCATTATCAACTTTAATTTAACTTAACTTCTGTTTTTTTTACTATTAAAATGGCTTGCAGAAAAAAACATTAACAAGTTTTTATTTATTTTACAATGTAAAATTGCAACAGAAATACCTTTTAAAACAATGCGTTATGATAAAAAAACCGCTGACAAATATCAACGGTTTTGAAATTAACTTAAAACTATTAGGTTTTAATTGGAATTATTATTCTGCAAAACTTCCACCACTCATCGCTTTTTGAAAAGCTTGAGGATTCCAGTATTCACGGTAGTTTACAACCAACCCATCACGAAAAGTTACAAAAGTAGCATAACTCATTTCGTACGGATTACTGTTTCCAATTACCACACCAGATACACTCCATTCGGCAATAGCAACATTTTCGTCATCAGTACCATATATTTTTAAGGTTGGTAACGATTTTACATCAATAAAACTGGGATAGTCTTTTAAGTAAGCATATAACGCTTCACGACCTTCAAATCTCGCTTGCATACCTTCTGGTGCAAAAGGGAATTCGGCTACTACGTCTTCGGCACAAAGCTCTGACCAACCTTTCATATCTTTGGCAAGAAATCTGTCTAAAGTGTTACGAAGTAATTGAGTTGCTGGTGTGTTTTTTGAATTTTCCATTTTTCTTTAAATTTTGAGTATTATTTTTTTTTATTCATTTTGATAGGACAAAGTTGCATCAATGGCAAGACTTGTTACAATGAGATATGATAAAAAAAACCGTTGACAAATGTCAACGGTTTTGGTAAAATTTTAAATTGAGTCTTTACTTTATAGCTTGTTTTCTAATTCGGCTCAAGGTTTCTTTGGTTATCCCTAAAAAAGAAGCGATAAGATGTTGCGGAAACCGTTGAATAAATTGAGGATGATTTTTAGCAAACTCTTCATAGCGTTTTTCGGCTGTATTGCTAATAGTAGAATTTAATCTTCGTTGGTTAGCAATGGCATTTCGTTCGTCCATTAAGCGGATCATTTCTGTAATAGAAGGAATTTTTGCCATTAAATCTAGCATGTCGGCTCTGGTTACAAGTAATATATCGGTATCTTCCCAAGCATCAATATTATAAATAGAAGGTGTAAGCATGGTAGAACTTTCTCGGTCGTTTGCCCAATAATTTTCAATGAATAGTTGTACCATATGTTCTACACCTTTTTCGTCTACTCGGTATTGTCGCATTGCTCCTTTTACAATAAAACCAGCGTATTTACAAACATCGCCTTCTTGTAAAAAATATTGTTTTTTTCTTAACTTTTTGGGTTGAAAAGTAGCTACGATCAAGGCTTGTTCTTCGTTTGTAAGTGGTGAAGAAGCATATTGGTTGATGTAGGTAATAAGATTTTGGTGCATCGATTTTGATGATTAAATTAAAAGAGGCAAGCTGAAAAAGAACAAATTTACTGTTTGATAGCCGTATTAATGACAATGTAAGATACAAAAAATGATTTTTATTTTATTGCATCATTCACCGTTTGGCTATCTACAAACTGTTCGAAACTAATAATTTTACTGTCTTTTAATTTCCAAACGTGAGCCACTCTGGCGGTGAATGATTTGCCTGTAATTTTATAAGTTCCTGTATAGGTGCCATAAGCAACAACTTTATCATCACTAGCAACATAATCCTCTGGCGTAAATTTATAATCGATCCATTCGCTTCCTAATCGGCTAAAAACATTTTTAGATACGTCTTCTAAACCAGTGTAAGTTCCTGCATACGGAAAACCTTTGGCTTCTGTCCAAGAAATGTCATCCGCTACATATTTAGCCAAATTTTTACCGTTTTCTTCCGAAGTTTTTCCTTCGTAAGTACTTTTTATAATGTCAAGATTTGTCATTGCTTCTTTATTTAAAGAACAGCTTGACAATGCCAATAACATCGCCAAGCTCTATAGAGTTGATTTTACCATTTCATTTCTCCAGTGTTTACTTTTGCACCTATCATCAAGGCAGTTTCAAAAGTAAGTGTTGGATATTTTGATTTTAAAGCTGTAATTAAAGCCTCAGAAGTTTTGTTAGTTTTTAAAGCTTCTTCATAGAATTGTATGTAAGTTTTCGTATGATTTACGGCAGTTACATCAAATGGGGAATTTGAATTGGCGTGAGCCGGAACTACAATTTCAGGTTTCAAAGCAGAGATTTTATCTAAAACAGAAATCCAGTTTTCGCGAGCTTCTGTAGTTTGTGCATCTGCCATCCAAAGATGAAAAGTCGTTCCAAAAACATTAATTCCGCCAACAGCTGCTTTGATAGAAGGAATACAAATAAATGTTTTTTTAGGAAATTCATCCAAACCAATTATTTCTAATTGCTGTCCTTCTATTTCAATACTGTTTCCTTTTAAAACTTGTGGCAAAACAACATTTGAAGTGATGGCTTTACCTAATCGTTCGCCCCAAACATCTAGTTTTTTTTGAGCTGTAACTTTGATTGCCTCTACTGTAGCTGGCGAAGCATAAGCCACAGCATCAGGGAAATATTTTTTGAATATTTCCAATCCAAAATAATAATCCGGATCTGCGTGAGAAACGTAAATAGCGGTTAGTTTTTTGCCACTTGCTTTGATTTCTGCAGCTACTTTTTCGGCATCCGCCAAAGTGAATTGTGCATCGATGAGAACGGCATCTTTTTTACCCGATACTATTACCGATGCTACACCAAAACTATTTTCTGATGCGTTGTAAACTTGAATTGTTAAGTCTTTAGTTTCGATTGTTTTGAAAGTTTGTGCTTGTGTTTCCATGTTTAATAGGATTAAGGTTGCTAAAAATATTGTTGCAAAAATTTGTTTCATTTTTCAATTATTAAATTAGTTCAAAAAAAGTATGTCAATTTGTTTTTGAATCGCTTCAAATGGAGCATAACCTTGTTCTAAAATATACAGATTGCCTTCTTTTTCTGCCAGAAGTGTTGGATAAGAACTGGCGTATTGTTGTGCCAAAGTAAAGTTTTCTTGTGTTTCTTTTTTGATGGTTTCAGAATAAAACACCTCTAAAAAATCGCTTTTATCTAATCCTAAATTTTCACAAATATTCAAATACGTTTGGTCATCATTCAAATCTTTTCCGTGTAGATACCTTGCTTTCTGAACTTCAATAGCGAAAGGAATAGCTTCTGAAGCCCATAATTTCTTTACAGTAACAATCGCTCTTGATGGAATTTCGCTGTCTAAAATGATACTTTCATTTTCTATAAATTCAAAATAGCCTTTTCCAAATTCAGTTCCTGTAGTTTGCTGTACTTGTGGATCGTGCTTTTTGATAAATTGTGCCATTGGTTTGGATTGTTTTCTGGCATTTTCTCCAATCCACATTCCAGCAGGTAAAATCTCAAAAGTTAGCTTGTCTTTGTATTTATCGTATAATTTTTGGGTGTTGTTGCTGTTTCCATAACACCAACCACAAAGCGGATCCATTATATAAATTAATTTATTCATCGTTTTATACTATAATTTGAGTAGGTCTAGTAATTTAATATTGATTACTATATCTGTATGAATTTATCTTTTAATGATTTACAAAACTAAAGCAAATTAGTTTACTTTTGTAATATAGTAACAAAAAGTAATGGTAACAATAAGGTAACATAGTAACTTATGGAAGAAAAACTAAATGAAGAATCAGAGTGTACTTTAATAATTAGAGCCGCACACGATGCAATGGATGTACTTAATGGCAAATGGAAGATTCCAATTATTGCGGTACTTTGTTTCAGTAAAAAAAGGTATTCTGATCTTTTAAAAGAAATTAAAGGAATATCAGGGAAAATGTTGAGCAAAGAATTAAAGGATATGGAATTGAATCAGCTTTTAAAAAGAACCGTTTTAGAAACGCAGCCAATAACCGTAGAATACGAACTTACTGAACACGGGATTAAATTAAAGGACTCAATTAAACAACTTGCTATTTGGGGTACAGCATACAGAAAAGAAATTATTAAAGAGTAAGAACCATTTTACTCTTTAATAATTTCTATTAAAATGTATTGTGAATTTATTTCGTAAAAAACCTTTAGAAGCTAGTTTAGAGGGGGAAGGAAAATTGTTTTTTTTCCTATTCAGATTATATAATCTTTTTGTGTAATCCTCAACTTTTTACCTGGATCCCTTTTGAACTTGATCCAATTGTATTGACATATTTTGGATCAAGTCTGAAAGTTGTGGGGAAATATTAAAAACCGGTTATTTGTATTTTAAAAAATACAGAAATGCAGGATTCTTTTAAAGAACTTATCAA
>NZ_VLKO01000018.1 GCF_007830355.1 Flavobacterium tiangeerense
GCTATTGTTATTCGACTAAATTCTAGTGGTTTTTTCAAATCTTCCGATTCTATTACTCTTATTCTTTTGTTCTGTTCTTGCGAACAAAACGGCTGTCAATTCAATATGTCTAGGAACGTGTCTTACTATTTTTTCGCCTTTCGTTTGTTTCTCAAAGCGGGTGCAAAAGTAGTTATTCTTTTTTAACCGGCAAGAAAAATTTGAAGTTTTTTTGATATAAATTTTATCTCGTTTGCTTCTCTTTCTCTTATCAATCTCTCAAAGAACTTCCGTTGTTTTGCGGGGTGCAAAGATAACTTTCGTTTTTAAATCTCACAAGCTTTTTTTAAAGTTTTTTCTAAAGATTAAATCCCTAATTACTTTGTTTTTCTTGCCAGTATTTTAATGAACGTCTGCGCTATTGCGGGTGCAAAACTACAACCTTTATTCGCTTTTACAAGCTTTTTTTGAACCTTTTTTTGATTTATTTTCTAATTATCTGATTACATGTTTCTTAATACTAGAACTTTTTATCTTTTCATTTAAAGTCCTGCATTTATAAAGTGAGATCATGCCTTTAAAGGGTATTTCATAGTTTTACCGCTATATATAAGGAGTACTGGTTTTTCTAGTGTTGCAATTAGTACACCCTAATCTATTATATATAGTTACTATCGTTTACTACTATAAAAAAAGGTACTATTATATATAGACACTACCGTTTACTGCTGTAACAATTATAAAATTATATACCATTATATATAGATACTACCCTTTACTACGGTAACAACATTAACATCATACACTAATATATGTAGCTACTTCCTTTACTATGGTCACGATTATAACATGATACACCATTAGATATAAGTAATGCTTATGCTTCTCTAACAAAAAACGCCTTCTTACTTGATTAACCGCGTTAGGGATAGCAGCGGAAAGCCCACAGTGACGACCTAAAGGAAGGAACGAGGACTTGAAGCGAAGAGCCCGACCCTTTTGCAATTCCTGAAGCTACTGCGAAAGAGATTGCAAAAAGGGTAACGCCCTAATGAAATAACTACTTAGCAAAAAACTACCCGTTTAAAGAGTTTGTATTAATTAATATCGTAATATTGCAATATAGATATATAGCCATGGGTATTACCAAGTCGGAACATTTTACAGACGAACAAAACGAATTAGCAACATTGGCAAAAGCCTTAGGACATCCTGCAAGAATTGCTATTGTGCAACATCTCCTAAAAGTGAATAGCTGTATATGCGGTGACATTGTAAATGAACTCCCTCTGGCCCAACCTACCGTTTCGCAACATTTAAAAGAACTCAAAAATGCTGGTCTTATAAAAGGTAACATTGAAGGGAATGCGATTTGTTATTGTATCAATGAAGAGGGTTTTAACTCTATCAAAAGTTTTTTTGATCACATAAACACCTATTTAGAAAATAAGAAAAATCAATGTTGTTAATTTTTAATTATAAGAAAAATGAAATTATCAGAAGTAAAAAATGAGTTAAGCACGTTAGAAAATGTTGCTTTTGTATTACCAAACGGTACTTATGTTCCAGAACATTTTCATGTAACCGAAGTAGGCTTAATCACTAAAAATTTTATTGACTGCGGCGGGAAACTTCGAAATGAAACCGTTGTTAACTTTCAATTATGGGATGCCAATGACTTTGATCACCGTTTAAAACCCAAAAAACTTTTGGATATCATCACCCTTTCGGAAAAGGTTCTCGGAATCCAGGATTTTGAAGTGGAAGTAGAATATCAAGCTGAAACTATAGGGAAATACGATATGGGTTTCAACGGAACTGCTTTTACTTTATTAAACAAATTAACGGCTTGTTTGGCTGAAGATCAATGTGGAATTCCTGATAACAAACAAAAAGTAAAATTATCTGAGATTCAAAGTCAAACTAATAGCTGTTCTCCAGGCGGAGGTTGTTGCTAAATTTAACACTATAAAATGGAACCCATTAAAACCATCCTACTTCCAGAACTAGAAAAAGTAATAAGTGCTTTTGATTTCGAAAACATTTTGACTGATCGAAAAAGTGTTTTGCAACCACTTATTGATTATATTCAGACAAAAGTTAGTAATCACCAAGAAGTTAGACTAAACTTTATTTGTACTCATAATTCCAGAAGAAGCCATTTATCACAGGTTTGGGCGCAAACTGCTGCAACACATTTTAAGATACAAAATATAAATTGCTATTCTGGCGGCACTGAAGCAACGGCTTTATTCCCAATGGTAACCAAAACATTAGAAAAATCTGGTTTTGAAGTTAAAAAAATTGCAGATGGAAACAATCCTATTTATGCTATAAAAAATGGGGAAAATGAACATCCAATTATTGGTTTTTCTAAAACATATGATGCCGACTTTAATCCAATAAGCGAATTTGCAGCCATTATGACTTGTTCCCAAGCAGATGGCGACTGCCCTTTTATTGCTGGTGCTGAAAAACGAATTCCGATTACTTATGAAGATCCTAAAGCATTTGATCAAACACCACAACAAGAAGAAAAATATGAGGAACGTAGTTTACAAATTGCAACTGAATTATTTTATGTTTTTTCAAGAATAAAATCGTCGAGTAACCTCTAGGAAAAGATTAATGTAATTTACGATTGAGTACTCACATATAACTTAGAAATTTTATTTTCAAAATTATTAGATTTGTCAAATTATTTCGAAAATAACAATTACAAAGAAAGGCTTGACTTCAATACAATTTGAAATCAAGCCTTTTATATCATGTAGAAAAACGATAAGCATCCCATTTTAAAAAAGATACTTAAAATCTATTTTTATTGAACTATAGATTTACACTCATTAAATTTGGAGTAATTGCTTCTAAAACTTCAAAAGCAGTTTCGGCCATTTTATTTCCTTTTGTATCCAATAAAGGGTTGACCTCAACAAATTCAACGCAAACCACTTTCTTCGTTTGGATGATTTGATTTATGATTGCGATTATTTCATACTGATCAAATCCTTTAGCAACTGGTGTACCTGTACCATAAGAAATCATATCACAATCCATAGAATCAACGTCAAAGGAAATATACAAAACCTCGCAATGAGCTACTTTTGCTAAAGCCTCAGTAACGCAAGTTTGCAAACCTCGATACCTGACTTCGTCAACTTTATAATTCTTGATTTTTAATTTCTCGATTTGTTTGTCCTCCTCTTCCTCCGTATCACGAACTCCAAAATAGATTAGATTTTCAGGTAGAACTTTTGGACCTTGATGACCAATGTTTTTCATTTCCTCCCAGTCCTTATGCGTTTCTAGAGTTACTTCGTTATTTTGACAACTCAAATTATCATCTCCAAGTGCCGCTGACAAAGGCATTCCATGAATATTTCCAGAAGGTGATGTATAAGGTGAATGCAAATCCGCATGCGCATCAATCCAAAAAACTCCTATATTTTGCTCCGGATAAGCCGCTTTTATTCCGCTTAATGTTCCCAAAGCTGACGAGTGATCTCCTGACAAAACAATTGGAAAGTAATTCTCAACAATACTTTGTTTTACCACATTGTTCACTCTAATACACTGTTCTAAAACATGTTCAATTCGCTTGGCACTAGAGCTACGGTCTTTATCATATATGGTTTCATTGTGCGTTTTAACATCTTCAAAAAGGAAGCGGTTGAAATAATCACTGTTTTGATTTATAGCAGCAATTTCTATGGCATCAATACCCAAATCAGACCCGCGCGTTCCTGCACCTATATCAGATCTGTTCTTTATTAATTTTATTGTTTTTCCCATGGATCTGTATGTTATCTAAAATCATTTAATGCTCGTTCGATAATCGCTAAACATTCGTGAATTTGTGTTTCTGTAATAACTAATGGTGGTGCAAAACGAATTTTATTTCCATGTGTTGGCTTAGCCAATAAACCGTATTCACTAAACTTCATGCATATATTCCAAGCAAGATCAGACTCCTCGTCACAATTTACAACAATCGCATTCAATAATCCTTTTCCTCTCACTAAGGTAATGATAGGATTTCTTGCTGCAATTTCATTCAACCCTTTTCTTAAAACTTCACCTAAATAAGCCGCATTTTGCGCTAAATTTTCATCTTGTACAACTTCAAGTGCAGCAATAGCTACCGCTGCAGCAATAGGATTCCCTCCAAAAGTAGAACCGTGCTGTCCTGGTTGAATAACGTTCATGATAGCATCATTTGCCAAAACTGCCGAAACAGGATAAACCCCACCTGAAATTGCTTTTCCTAAAATTAATATATCTGGTTTTACTTCTGGCGTGTTTTCGCAACCTTTTTTACAATCGCAATTACCACAAGTAGCTAGTAATCTTCCTGTACGTGCTATTCCTGTTTGCACTTCATCCGCAATAAACAATACATTGTGTGCTGCACATAAAGCTTTGGCTTTTGCCAAATACCCTTCACTAGGAACATAAACTCCTGCCTCCCCTTGAATAGGCTCTACAAGAAATCCGGCAATAGTTGTTGTTGATTTCAAAACCGCTTCTAAGGCATCAACATCATCATAAGGAATTTTGATGAATCCAGCGGTAAAAGGTCCGAAGCTTTTGCGTGCATTTTCATCATTAGAAAACGATACAATTGTTGTGGTACGACCATGAAAATTATTTTCACAAACAATAATTTGTGCTTGGTTTTCTGGAATTCCTTTTACTTCATAAGCCCATTTTCTACACAATTTCAAAGCTGTTTCAACCGCCTCGGCACCAGTATTCATAGGTAATACTTTATCAAAACCAAAATACTTAGTTACATATTCTTCAAAAGGACCTAATTGATCGTTATGAAAAGCACGTGAAATCAATGTTAGTGTTTGTGCTTGTTTGATCATTGCACCTACAATTTTTGGATGACAATGACCTTGATTCACAGCTGAGTAAGCAGATAAAAAATCGTAATATTGTTTACCATCAACATCCCAAACATAAACGCCTTCGCCTCTTTCTAAAACTACTGGTAAAGGATGGTAATTGTGTGCTCCATATTGATTTTCTTTAGCAATTAAAGCTTCAGATTTTGATGAAAGGTTTTGTTCTGTATGTGCCATGATGTTAAGGATTTACATTTTAAGATTACAAAACTAGCATTATTTTTTAATTTACCAACGAAATTAAATTTTTTGACTTTAAAAAAGCTACTAATTGTAAATATTTATTTAATTTAGACCAAAATTAAGTCATATTAAAGTACTATAAATCAATTTTAGCTTTTTTTGAAGTCAATAAAAATATGTACTTTTATACCAATACAGCTGCATCAATTTTAATTTTAACAACATGGATATATTAGACGAATTTGATATAAATATTATTAAAGAACTAGAAAAAGACGGACGCATGGCCTATTCTGCCATAGCTAGTACTTTGAAAATATCAAATACCATGGTACACCAGCGCATTAATAGGCTGATTGATCATGGAATCATTACGGGGATAAAACCTATTATTAACGAAAAGAAAATTGGGTATGATTGGGGCTCCTTTACTGGTATTACCTTAAATAAGGACCAAGATTCAGATCGTATTATTGAAGAACTTAAAAAAATTCCCGAAATTACAGAATGCTACTATATTACGGGCTCTTTTACTTTATACATCAAAATTATTGCAAAAGATCACGAACACATGCGCCGTGTACTTTATGAAAAAATTGATACAATACCTGGAATTGCCAAGACAGATTCTATAATTGAATTGGGTTGCGCATTCAAACGTAATGTAAGTCTTTAAAAACAAAAAAAAATGAAGTATTTCAACATTTACAGCACAGTTGCTCTATGCTTTTTAGCTTCAAGTGTTCTTTTTGCTCAAAAAATGACTACGTCAGAACTAGCAAGACTCCAAAAACAATCGCAACAAGTAACTATCATTAGAGACAATTGGGGAATTGCTCACGTATATGGCAAGACTGATGCCGATGCCGTTTTTGGAATGTTGTATGTCCAATGCGAAGATGATTTTAAACGTGTAGAGATGAATTACATCGAAAAATTAGGGCGACTTTCCGAAGTAAAAGGACAAGAATTTCTCTACAATGATCTAGAAATCAAATTACTCATAGACATTGATGAAGCAAAAGCTGACTATAAAAAAGCAGCACCTTGGTTACAAAAATTACTCAACAGTTATGCAGACGGCATCAACTATTACCTATACAAACACCCCGAAGTACAACCGGCTTTATTAACCCATTTTGAGCCATGGTTTCCTTTACTTTGGACTGATGGGAGCATTGGAGCAATTAGCACGGCAGGACTTACTACAAGTGAACTTAAATCTTTTTACGGCTCTGCAGGTGACAAAATCGCATACGTAGAACGTGAAATTAATGTGCAAACAGGATCCAACGGTTTTGCTATTGCACCATCAAAAACAGCATCTGGAAATGCCATTTTATACATTAATCCGCATACTACGTTTTATTTTAGACCCGAAATACAAATCAGTAGTGACGAAGGCTTGCAGGCTTATGGTGCGGTTACGTGGGGACAATTTTTTATTTACCAAGGGTTTAATGAAAATTGCGGTTGGATGCACACATCATCAAATGTGGATGTAGCCGATTTGTATGCAGAAAATATCGTGACTAAAAATAAGAAACTATTTTATGAATATAACGGCCAACTCCTACCCGTTGTCGAAAAAAAAATAACCATCAAGTACCTTGAAAACGGAAAATTAATTCCTAAAACATTTACCTCCTATTTCACCAACCACGGCCCCATTATGGCTAAAAGAGACGGAAAATGGATCAGTTTGAAATCATACAATCGCTCTGTAAAAAGTTTAGAACAAAGTTGGATTCGAACTAAATCCAAAAATTTTGTTGACTATAAAAAAGCAATGGATATAAAAGCCAATACTTCAAACAATACGGTCTATGCTGACAAAGAAGGAAATATAGCCTACTGGCATGGTAATTTTGTCCCAATAAGAGATCCTAAATTGAATTGGTCAAAAGTAGTAGACGGAACAACAACCGCAACACAATGGAAAGGACTGCACGATGTTTCAGAAATTGTGCATTCTTACAATCCTGAAAACGGATGGTTGCAAAACTGCAACTCCACACCCTTCACTGTTGCTGGAACAAACAGTCCAAAACCCGAAAATTACCCACCTTACATGGCTCCTGATGGTGAAAATTTTAGAGGACTCAATGCCGTACGATTGTTAAGCAAAGGAAATCAGTATACTTTAGACCGTGTAATTGCGGATGGTTATGACACTAAATTAACCGTATTCGAATTTTTGATTCCGACTTTAATTTCCAGTTTTGAAAAGAACATTAAAACCAATACACCACTTTATAATGAACTCATTGCTCCCATAACTGTTTTGAAAAATTGGAATTATTATGCTCATGAAAATTCAGTAGCAACAACACTTGCCGTAGAATGGGCTTATCAATTAGAACCTATAATTCAAAAAGTATATACTAACGAAGGCGAATTAGATCAGGTGCAAAACACTATTCAATTTTTGAAAAATGCACAACAAAATGATTTGCTTCCCCCATTACAAAAAGTTCTTAGCGATTTAAAAAACAAATTTGGTTCTTGGGAAATTCCGTGGGGTCAGATCAACCGTTTTCAAAGAACCTCTGGCGCTCTAGCATTAGAATATGATGACGCGCAAGAAAGTTTGCCAATTGGTTTTGGACCTGCAGTTTGGGGAAGCCTACCGGCATTCAAAAGTAGTTTTCAAAAAGATACCCAAAAACGCTACGGTAGCAACGGCAATAGTTTTGTATGTGCGGTGGAATTCGGCACAAAAATCAAAGCAAAATCATTACTTGCGGGAGGTAATAGCGGCAACCCTACATCAAAACATTTCTTTGATCAAGCCAAAAGATATCAAGAGGGACAATTCAAAGAGGTTTTGTTTTACAAAGAAGACGTATTGAAACATACTGAAAAAACGTATCATCCTGGGGAATAAGCCATGGATTAACTACTATATGATTTAAAAATACTGATATAAGATAATAGGATATTAGATAAAGCAAACTAGCATAATTAAATCAGAAATTTGTAATCCTAATAAATACTACTATGAAAAACATCTTTTTAGCCCTTATTGGCGTTCTACTAAGTTCCACTGGTGCTCAGGCTCAATTAAAGCCCGTAGCTTATACTGATGCTGCTCAAAAATTAAATGGCCTTGCGGTTAAACCTCAAAAAGCAACGAAAACAAAACCAGGAGTTCTAATTCTACCTGCTTGGAAAGGTATTGATACGCATGCCAAACAATCTGCTGAAAAATTATCAAAAATGGGGTATTATGCCTTTGTTGCTGATATTTACGGTGAAGGCAATTATCCTAAGAATACTGAAGAAGCAGGAAAACAAGCTGGCTTTTACAAAAATAATGTAGGCGATTATCAAAGACGAATTCAATTAGCACTAGACCAATTAGTAAAAGCAGGCGCAAATCCTGATAATATTGTTGTTATAGGATACTGTTTTGGGGGAACTGGAGTTCTTGAAGCTGCTAGAGCTGGTATGAAATTTCAAGGTGTTGTTTCGTTTCACGGTGGCTTAGGCCGCGATGCTTCTAGAACCACTAACCCTATCAAAACAAGAGTCCTTGTACTTCATGGTGCTGATGACCCTTATGTTCCAGTTGCTGAAGTGGCTGCATTTCAGCAAGAAATGAGAACTGCAAAAGCAGATTGGGAAATGATCTACTACGCTGATTCGGTTCACGCCTTTTCAGATCCTGAAGCTGGCAATGACAATTCAAAAGGAGCTGCCTACAATGAGAAAGCAGATAAGCGTTCTTGGGAGCGTATGAATGTTTTCTTAAAGGACGTATTGAAATAATAGCTACAAAAAGTAATAACAGTATAAATTCAGTTTTTTTTACATTTATAATGGATGTAAAATATAAAAACTGAATTTATACTGTTTTTTTATGTCCAAAATATTTTTTCAAAAAAAATGAATAGCAACTTTGGCTTGTTAGCGTAAAATACTAACACTTTATTGTAGCATCTAATACGTTTAGTCTACGTAGCGCAAAAAAAACTTCATAAACTCAAAAGTCGTTACTCATAATTTTATTACTAAATTAATTTATCAAAAAAAAATTGTTATTTTTTAGTAACTTCGTACATGTTATTTTTACAATAACGCTATTTGTATATTCTCTATTAATTAACAATGAAATGAAAAAAATTGCTTTTCTTGGTATCATTACCACTTTTACACTTAGTTGCTCCAGTCAGCAAAACATTACCACGCCCGTGGAGCCTACCGCTTATTTAAAAACCATAACCGAAAAGGAGCTAAAAACTCATTTATACATCGTAGCTTCAGATGAAATGGAAGGCAGAGAAACAGGCTCTGCTGGTCAAAAAAAAGCGGGAAACTACCTCATCGATGAGTACAAAAAAAATAATATTGGCTTTCCCACAGCTGCAACTGATTACTATCAAAAAATTCCAGCTGCTTTCTTGAACGCACAATACAATGAAAATCTACCAGACTCTGAAAACATTTGGGCCTACATTGAAGGTTCGGAGAAACCAAATGAAGTATTGGTGATATCAGCACATTACGACCACGTAGGTGCCAAAAACGGAGAAATTTACAATGGAGCTGATGATGATGGTTCTGGAACTGTAGCATTACTTGAAATTGCTCAAGCCTTTCAAAAAGCAAAAAAAGACGGCCACGGTCCAAAGCGCTCTATTATGTTTTTACACGTAACAGGCGAAGAGCACGGCTTGCATGGATCCAGATACTACTCTGAAAATCCACTTTTCCCTATTGCAAATACCATTGCCAACATCAATATCGACATGATTGGCCGCAGAGATAAGGAGCACGCAGACAGCAATAATTATGTGTATGTTATTGGAGCAAACCGACTTTCGACAGATTTAGACAATATTTGCGCTGCTGCAAATACTAAATACACAAACCTAAACTTAGATTATAAATTCAACGATCCTAAAGATCCAAATCATTTTTACGAGCGTTCTGACCATTATAATTTTGCAAAATTTGGAATCCCTTCCGTTTTCTTATTTAATGGTGTACATGCAGATTACCACCAACCTACAGATAGTCCTGACAAGATTGAATACGATGCACTTACTAAAAGAGCACAGTATGCATTTGCAATAGCATGGGAACTTGCAAATAGAGAAAACAGACCCGTAGTAGATAAAAAATAATAATCTCTAGGGCACATCCTCGCTTTCACTAGCGTTACAGCAAGGTCGGGCTATCCGTTACAATCTCCCGAAAAAAAATCGGGAGGATTTTCACTACTATCCCTTGTGCAAAAAAATACGCCTCGCATTACTTTGAGGCGTATTTTTTATTTTAAAATCTAAAATAATCTAGAAATACAAATCGTACTTCCTAACACTTTATAAACATAAAACAGATCGCTTCCTTCCAAAGCAAGCTTAACTATTCAGGACTACTAAATGCGGTTTAATTCCTGTTTTAAGCCATTAGAAAAACAAAGAACTCACTACACCAAGACATCAGAAAAACACGGATCAATCCCAAAACCTGTGGGGAATGAAAAATTAAGCATAAATAGTTGTTAGCCTAAAAAGGAAGAATGCAACATTTTTAACGCCTCTAAATTGAGTTCTAAAAGCTTTTATTTTAGCATTGAACGACTCTGCAGATGCGTTTGTGCTTCTGTTATCAAAATAGTTTAGTATGGTTTGGTAATGATTTATTATAGATCTTGAGATTGTATTGAAAGACTTAAATCCAGATTGACTTACTTTTTCATGCCATTTAGCTAATCTTGAGAGTCCAATGATTTTATCTGTTGTTTTCTCAAATATATTTCTCAACTCTTGGGCTA
>NZ_VLKO01000019.1 GCF_007830355.1 Flavobacterium tiangeerense
AAAAAAAGCCTATCTTTGCAGATAGGCTTTTCAAAGAAAGGCGACGACATACTCTCCCACATAACTGCAGTACCATCTGCGCAGGCGGGCTTAACTACTCTGTTCGGGATGGGAAGAGGTGAGCCCCGCCGCAATAACCACCTTAAGGTTGTTAGTCTAAAGTCGAAGGTCTTAAAGTCTAAAGTTACCTTTTGGACTTGTGACTTTCGTCTTTTGACTGCTCTTGCGTCGAGCAAATATCTTAACATACTGAGATAAAGAATATAAAAAGTGTATTAGAAAGTTTCTCCCTCCCGATTGCTCGGGAGGAAAAGGGTGTACATAAGCTTACGGGTTATTAGTACTACTCGACTATGACATTACTGCCTTTACATCTATAGCCTATCAACGTGGTCATCTCCCACGACCCTTAAAAGAAATCTCATCTTGTGGTGGGTTTCGCGCTTATATGCTTTCAGCGCTTATCCCTTCCAAACGTAGCTACTCTGCGGTGCCACTGGCGTGACAACAGATACACTAGAGGTTTGTCCAATTCGGTCCTCTCGTACTAGAATCAGATCCACTCAAATTTCTTGCGCCCACAGTAGATAGAGACCGAACTGTCTCACGACGTTCTGAACCCAGCTCGCGTGCCACTTTAATGGGCGAACAGCCCAACCCTTGGGACCTTCTCCAGCCCCAGGATGTGACGAGCCGACATCGAGGTGCCAAACCCCCCCGTCGATATGAGCTCTTGGGGGAGATCAGCCTGTTATCCCCGGCGTACCTTTTATCCTTTGAGCGATGGCCCTTCCATGCGGAACCACCGGATCACTATGCTCTACTTTCGTACCTGATCGACCTGTATGTCTCTCAGTCAAGCTCCCTTATGCCATTGCACTCTACGCACGGTTACCAAGCGTACTGAGGGAACCTTTAGAAGCCTCCGTTACTCTTTTGGAGGCGACCACCCCAGTCAAACTACCCACCAAGCAATGTCCCCCACATTATGGGGTTAGGCCTCAGATAAACAAAGGGTTGTATTTCAACAATGACTCCACAACGCCTAGCGACGCCACTTCACAGTCTCCAACCTATCCTACACATCATTTATCCAAGGTCAATACTAAGCTATAGTAAAGGTGCACAGGGTCTTTTCGTCCCACTGCGGGTAAGCGGCATCTTCACCGCTACTACAATTTCACCGAGCTCATGGCTGAGACAGTGTCCAGATCGTTACACCATTCGTGCAGGTCGGAACTTACCCGACAAGGAATTTCGCTACCTTAGGACCGTTATAGTTACGGCCGCCGTTTACTGGGGCTTCAATTCAATGCTTCTCCGAAGATAACATCTCCTCTTAACCTTCCAGCACCGGGCAGGTGTCAGGCCCTATACTTCATCTTACGATTTTGCAGAGCCCTGTGTTTTTGATAAACAGTCGCCTGGACCTCTTCACTGCGGCCAGCATTGCTGCTGGCGACCCTTCTCCCGAAGTTACGGGTCTATTTTGCCTAATTCCTTAGCCATGAATCTCTCGAGCACCTTAGGATTCTCTCCTCGACTACCTGTGTCGGTTTGCGGTACGGGTACTTATTACCTGAAGTTTAGAGGTTTTTCTTGGAAGCCCTTAGGCGCACTATCTCTTCTACCGAAGTATCCGAGTACTATCGTATTTCCCCAAAACCCGTGGATTTGCCTGCGGGTCTTATAGGTAGGTACTTCAACGAACTATTCCGTCAGTTCGCGGCGCTTTCATCACTCCGTCACCCCATCACAGTAATAACTAGTACGGGAATATTAACCCGTTGTCCATCGACTGTCCCTTTCGGGTTCGCCTTAGGTCCCGACTAACCCACAGCTGATTAGCATAGCTGTGGAAACCTTAGTCTTTCGGTGTGCGGGTTTCTCGCCCGCATTATCGTTACTTATGCCTACATTTTCTTTTCTAACCAGTCCAGCATGCCTTACGACACACCTTCAACCCTGTTAGAATGCTCCCCTACCACTCCATAATTTAATATGAAATCCATAGCTTCGGTAATACGCTTATGCCCGATTATTATCCATGCTCGTCCGCTCGACTAGTGAGCTGTTACGCACTCTTTAAATGAATGGCTGCTTCCAAGCCAACATCCTAGCTGTCTGGGCAGACAAACCTCGTTCTTTCAACTTAGCGTATATTTGGGGACCTTAGCTGATGGTCTGGGTTCTTTCCCTCTCGGACTTGGACCTTAGCACCCAAGCCCTCACTGCACGGAAACATTATATAGCATTCGGAGTTTGTCAGGAATTGGTAGGCGGTGAAGCCCCCGCATCCAATCAGTAGCTCTACCTCTATATAACTTTACGCCGTGCGCTGCACCTAAATGCATTTCGGGGAGTACGAGCTATTTCCGAGTTTGATTGGCCTTTCACCCCTACCCACAGGTCATCCGAAGACTTTTCAACGTCAACCGGTTCGGACCTCCACACTGTGTTACCAGCGCTTCATCCTGCCCATGGGTAGATCACACGGTTTCGCGTCTAACACTACTGACTAAAGCGCCCTATTCAGACTCGCTTTCGCTACGGATCCGTGGCTTAACCACTTATCCTTGCCAGCAACGTTAACTCGTAGGCTCATTATGCAAAAGGCACGCCGTCACCCCACGAAAGGGCTCCGACCGCTTGTAAGCGTATGGTTTCAGGATCTATTTCACTCCGTTATTCACGGTTCTTTTCACCTTTCCCTCACGGTACTGGTTCACTATCGGTCTCTCAGGAGTATTTAGCCTTAGCGGATGGTCCCGCCAAATTCAGACAGGGTTTCACGTGCCCCGCCCTACTCAGGATACCACTATTCATTATACTCGTTACCCATACGGGACTATCACCCTCTATGGTGTCACTTTCCAGTAACTTCCGGTTCCTTGTACATAAAATCTCGTGGTCCTACAACCCCAACATTGCCGTAACAACATTGGTTTGGGCTAATCCGCGTTCGCTCGCCACTACTTACGGAATCACTTTTGTTTTCTTCTCCTCCGCCTACTTAGATGTTTCAGTTCAGCGGGTTTGCCCACCTATCGGTGTACTATCTCTTCAAGATAGTGGGTTGCCCCATTCAGGTATTTACGGATCAACGCATGTGTGCTGCTCCCCGTAACTTTTCGCAGCTTATCACGCCTTTCATCGCCTCTGAGAGCCAAGGCATCCCCCATACGCCCTTATTTTGCTTATTGTACCAATCTTAAATTTAATTAAGACCGTTTTTTTTTGTCTTTTACTATAAATAGTAAAAAACGCTTTCTACTTTTTATTATTTCTTATCTCAATATGTCAATGAACTTTATTTAGCTCGAAAGTTATAAAGTCTAAGGTCATAAAGTC
>NZ_VLKO01000020.1 GCF_007830355.1 Flavobacterium tiangeerense
AACACTTGCTGTGCTATCGCCTACTGAAACCGCTACTGGTGTATCGTTTACTGCTACCAATGGGTTGCTCACCACAACTGTTGCTGTACCGGTGTTACAGTTCGTTGGTACTACATTCAATCCTGTTGCTGGATTGGCCTCGCACAATTGATAAGTGATGCTGTACGTACCACTTGGGGTATTAGGCGCAACAGTTACTATCCCATCAGCATTAATACTCAATGGACCAGTGGTTAGCGGTGTTACATTGGTGTTAGTTGTTGTAGCTGCAACTAAGTTAAATATATCATTTGTTAGGGCATTTAAGGCCGTTACAACCGTATTGTTTGACCCAACAGTTACTGATGGATCGTCTACTGCATCTATTGGATTTAAAACTATAATGGTTGCTGTTGCTGTATTACAATTCGATGGTGTTACAGCCAATCCTGTTGATGGATTAACTTCACACAATTCATAGGTAATACTATAACTTCCACTTGGTGTATTTCCTGCTAATATTACTACACCATTTGAATCTATACTCAATGGACCTGAAGAAACTGGTGTAACATTCGTATTGGTCGGACTTACTAAAACAGTATTCAAAGTATCATTATCTGTTACATTAAACACTACTTTTGGATTTACTCCTGTGTTTACTGCAACTGGATTATCATTAAGTGCATCAATTGGATTTAAAACAACTACTGTTGCAGTAGCGTTTGTACAATTTACAGGGTCTGCTCCCGTTTCACACAACTGATAAGTGATACTATAGGTTCCAGAAACTGTATTAGGTGATAGTGTCAAATTCCCATCTGCATCAATACTCAATGGGCCTGTGGTTATTGGTGTAACATCTGTATTTGCTGATGTAACTGCTGTTCCATTTAAACTATCTGATCCATTACCGTTATTAGATAACACACTTCCAACTGTTGTACCAACTGTAGTACTTGGAACTTGTGTTGAGAAAGTATCATCAAATGCTACAATACTATTACTAATAAGGATTTTTGCATTGGCTATATCGCAGTTACCTGAATTTATGACTTCACATATTTGGTAAAAAACCATATAGGTGCCTGAAATCTGTCCTGAAGGTACCGTTATTGTACCGTTACTATTCAGTACGAATCCTGTAGGCGTAGTTCCACTTAATGTTAAATTAACATCTGCTGGATTTAAAACTACTCCATTAAGGGTATCGTTATTCAATACTGATGTAGTAGTGCCTCCAATACCACCTGTATATGGTATTGCTGTAAAATCATCAACAATAGCATCAACTGCTGCTTGGAAAACGTTTACTGTTACTGATGCGGTGCTGCAATTAGCCGGATTTGAACCAATTTCACATATTTGATACTCCAGAGTTTGAGGTCCTGCAGGTGTACCTGGTGCTATTGTAATGGTACCGTCTGGATTTAAAGTTAATACCGGATTTAAAGCTGTAGTTGTCAAAATCACATCAGTAGGATTGATAGGCGGAATTCCACTTAAAGTATCATTCCCCAAAACAGATCCTGTGGTAGCGCCTGGAAGCCCTCCAGTTGTATCAGGATTTGCTACTATAGCATTTAAAACTACAATCGTTGCTGTTGCTGTTGTACAATTTACAGGATTTGCTCCTACTTCACATATTTCGTATGTAATTGTATATGTACCTGAAGGTGTATTTGCTGCCAAAGTTATATCTCCATTACTAGCTATACTTAATGGTCCTGATGTTTGGGGTGTAACATTAGTATTAGCATCTGTAACTGGATCTCCATGTAAAGTATCATTTGCAGTTACATTTAGAACAACTTTAGCAACTGCAGCAGTCGATACCGTAATAGGTCCATCATTTACTGCAAGTAACGGATTCTGAACTACAACTGTCGCTGTAGCAGAATCACAATTGGCTGGACTTGCCCCAGATTCACACAACTGGTATGTTATTGTATAAGTTCCAGAAGCTGTGTTTGCTGCTAATATTAAATTACCGTTAACATCTACACTTAAAGGCCCTGTAGTTATTGGTGTTACATCACTATTAGTTGCTGTAACGAATACTCCATTCAACCTATCATTTGATGTTACAATTTGTACGGTAACCGGCGTAGTAGCTGACGCAATTGTTGTTGGGCCGTCATTTACCGCATCTATTGGATTTAAAACTACTACAGTAGCTGTTGCATTATCACAATTCGATGGGCTTACATTCAATCCTGTTGATGGATTGGCTTCGCATAATTGGTAGGTGATGCTGTACGTACCACTTGGTGTATTGGCTGCAACGGTTACTATTCCGTTAGCATCAATGCTCAATGGTCCTGTCGTTAAGGGCGTTACATTGGTATTGGTCGTAGTTGCTGCTAGGTTACTTAACGTATCATTTGTCAATGCGTTCAATGCCGTTACTACCGTGTTGTTTGATGCAACGGTTACCGATGGATCATTCACTGCATCTACTGGATTGTTTACCACGACTGTGGCTGTAGCGGTATCACAATTTGCTGGGTTTACATTCAATCCTGTTGATGGATTGGCTTCGCATAATTGGTAAGTAATGCTGTACGTGCCACTTGGGGTATTGGCAGCAACGGTTACTATTCCATCTGCATTGATGCTCAATGGTCCTGTGGTTAGTGGTGTTACATTGGTATTCGTAGTTGTCGCCCCTAGGTTACTTAAGGTATCATTTGCTAATGCGTTCAATGCTGTTACAACCGTATTATTTGAGACTACAGTTACTGATGGATCGGTTACAGCATCGATTGGATTGTTTACCACAACTGTTGCCGTAGCTGTACCACAATTAGCTGGGGTAGCTCCAACTTCACATAATTCATACATAATAGTGTACGTTCCGGTTGGTGTATTTGGAATAACAGTTAGATTTCCATTTGCATCAATACTCAATGGACCTGAAGTTACGGGTGTGACATCAGTGTTTGATGTAGTTACTGCCGTACCATTTAGTGTATCATTGGACAATACATTACCGCCTGTTGAAAGGATGTTATCATCATTGACACAAATTACATTAAAAATAATTATACTTGATGATGATGGCGAAGTACATCCTGCTGCATTCGTTTGTGTAAAGGTATACGTTCCTGCATTGGCGGTTACTAATCCTGTACCCGATATACTT
>NZ_VLKO01000021.1 GCF_007830355.1 Flavobacterium tiangeerense
TGATATATTTGTTCGAGTTGTGCAACAAGCACACACGCTACAAGCAATTTGGGTATTAGGCTTGATTTGAAAATTGGTTTTGTATTTGGAAGATTTGGCAAATCCGAATAATGGGCTTAATTTAGTCCCAAACTGCTTGTAGCGCGGGGACGTTGGCAGTAATTTTACCGTAAAAAACAGAAATATGAAGTATATAATAGCATTAATATCAATCTTTACTTTTTTCAATTCATTTTCTCAAACTCAAGAACAGATTTATCAGTTTAAATATGAGATGTCAAAAGAATTTAAAAAACAACCTAATTATAAAATCATATATAAAAAATACAACCCCGATGACATTTATATTAACACAAAATCTGACAAAGAAATTTTACAAAATTCAGCTGATGCATTCGCTGAAAAGGCAACTATAACAATTGAGAAAAAAGACGATAATCAAGTTGACATAATCTTAAATTCTCAATTTCCTCCCTATTTTAAAGAAGAATTATTCGGTCTCGTAAAATTAAATAGCGTAAAAAGCAATTTATTCAATTCAAAAATGGATAAAGTTGAATTGTCAAAATCTTCTTCTAATAATTTCGGTGGTAAATTTAAAAATGATTCTAATACCGAACTTGAATATCAGACTATTCAAAATCAAACTATTACACGTAAAAACAAAGAAACAAATTTAAAAGGAAGTTTATTTTATGAAATATCCTTTTTGACAGATTACTCAATTTTGAAATTAGATAAAAGTAAAATTGGTTCAATAATTGAGTTAAATAATCTGAAATATGAACTTGTAGAAATTCGTATGAATAAAGTTGTATTAAAAAAACTTTATGATACAAATTATGAAAATAACATCAAGTTATTAATTTTCGATAAAAAAAATGAACTAATTGTATTTGATGAAAATTCAAAAAATTCATTAATTTCAACAGAGGAATGTGAAAAAAGTTATTTTGAATTTATATCACAAAATGAAAACTATACATTAGAAGAGTTCAAAAAACAAAATAAGTTTGAAAATGTTATTTCCGAAAAAGGTTTGTATTTAGTTTTAGCCGGTGTTTCTAACATTGAAAATGTTTTTATACTTTATGAACCAATTTATGGTGTTAAAAAAGAATTTGAAGTTAAAATGAAATAAAAAACTACTGCCAACACACGTAGCTGTTGCGCAACTCTCTAAAAAAAGTAAAATTTCAAGATAAGGATAAAAAACAACCTCGTTTAAGGATATTTAAGCGAGGTTTATTTTTAGTTTTAGGTTGTAGTTTGTAAACATAAAATGCCTTAAAAAGTCGGTTTTCAAGTCTATGAAAGCTGTTTTTAAAGAAGTTGATACTTTTGCTTGTATTTCACTTACAACTCCGGCTTTTGTTTTTGTTTTTTTGGTGATAAACTTCAAGTATTTCTTAAGATTATAGGTTAAAGCTGCCATTAAAACGTGTTTGTTGGCTTGCTTGATTCCTCTTGTGTTTACGCGCTTCATATTGGTAAAATTGACCAATGTTCCTATGACTGGTTCTACGGTTTTACTTCTCACACGCACCATTTGCTTGGCATAGCGTGCGTTTTGAGTCAGTTTTTGGTGCATTCGATCGTAGTGTTCTTTGTGGATGCTGTGATCTATCTTTTTATACTTAGTGCTTTTTCCGCAGCATTG
>NZ_VLKO01000022.1 GCF_007830355.1 Flavobacterium tiangeerense
GGCACTAACCCAGGAAATGTAAGCTTAACAGGAATAACCGTTCCAGCAGGCTTGACATTGAATGCAGACGGAAGTATTACAGTAAATGCGAACACCCCATCAGGAACTTACACTGTAGTTTATGAAATCTGTGAAGTAGGCGCGAGTCCAGTAAACTGTAAGCAAGCAACCGCTACAGTAGTGGTAAGCAATCCAATCATAGCTAACGAAGATACAATTCCATCTGCAGGAGGAAATGTTACAGCAAACGATACTTTAAATGGAGTACCGGTAACTATAGTTAATACTGATGTAACTCCAGTAACAAATGGACCATTGAGTATTGATGCAGATGGAAATTTAACAGTAGCGCCAAATACACCAAATGGTACGTACACCATCACGTATGAAATTTGTGAAGCAGGAGCGGTACCAGTAAATTGTACCACAGCTACGGTTACTGTTAATTATGTAAATCCATTAGTTGCTAGTAATGATACTTTTACAGCAGCAGGAGGGAATGTGTTAGGAAATGATAGTGTAAATGGAGCACCGGCAACCATGACAAATATTGTTGTGACACCAGTAAATAATGGTCCATTAAGTATAGATACTGCTGGAAATGTAACATTGGCGCCAAATACACCAAGTGGTACCTACACTATCGTTTATGAAATTTGTCAAACAGGAATGACACCTGCAAACTGTACCACAGCTACAGTAACGGTTGTAGTAAACAATATCATTGTTGCCAATAACATTACATTTCCACCAACAGGCGGTAATGTAACATTAAATGATACTGTTAATGGCGTACCATCCACACCATCTAATACCGATGTAACACCAGTAACAAGTGGTCCATTGAGTATAGATGCTAATGGAAACTTGACAGTAGCTCCTAACACACCATCAGGAACATACACAGTAGTATATGAAATCTGTGAAGTAGGAGCAACACCATCAAATTGTTCACGAGCTACTGCAACAGTAGTTGTAGCAAACCCAATTTTAGCCAATAACAATACATTCCCATTTACTGGAGGAAATGTAACAGGTAACGATACGTTAAACGGAGTACCGGTAACTACAGCTAATACTGATGTAACTCCAGTAACAAATGGACCATTGAGTATAGATACAAATGGTAATTTAACAGTAGCACCAAATACCCCAAGTGGCACATATACGATAACGTATCAAATCTGTGAAGTAGGTGCAACACCAGCAAATTGCACCACAGCTACCGCAACGGTGGTGGTAAACAATGTTATTGTAGCCAATAATGATACACTACCAGCCACGGGAGGAAATGTTCTAGCAAATGATACCATTAACGGAGTGCCGGTTACAGCTGCCAATACCGATGTGACGCCAGTAACAAGTGGTCCATTGAGTATAGATGCTAATGGAAACTTAACCGTAGCGCCAAATACAATAGCAGGAACGTATACCATTACGTATCAAGTATGTGAAACGGGCTCTAATCCGTTGAATTGTACCACAGCCACAGTTACAGTTGTTATTGCAGAAACGCCAATGATTGCCATTGTTAAAACAGCCGTATTCAATGACGAAAATGGAGATGGTTTTGCACAAGCAGGAGAGACCATTACCTACAGTTTTGCGGTAAGCAATACAGGAAACACGCCATTAAACAATGTAACGGTTACCGATGTTTTACCAGGTTTGATACTATCGGGTAA
>NZ_VLKO01000023.1 GCF_007830355.1 Flavobacterium tiangeerense
GGCTTAATTTAGTCCCAAACCCGCTGTAGTGCCAGAACGTTGTGTGCAATATTAAAAAAACCTTAGAGTTGAAATGACATTAAAAATTATACTTACAATTACCGTTTTGACAACATTTTTATCCTGTAAACAAAATAGCAGATATTTAAGAATTGAGAAAAAATTTACTGACAGAGATCAACTAATAAACAGCATACTTCCAAATAAAACAATTTTGTACTGGAAATATGTAGAGACATCTTCAAATAAAGTAGTCAAAGAAGTTGGTGACAAAAAATTATTATCAAGTTACAAAATAGAAGAACCTAATCAAGGTTTTTTTGTAGAATGCCACCCTGGATTTTGCTATTCATATATAATTTACATTGACAATAATGGGTTGAATTATGTCACAGATGAAAAGACATTATTAAATTTTATTGGAAAAATTGACAATATCTCAGAAGCAATTTTAGTTGGTAAAACACAAGGACTCTGGATAGATAAAGAGAATGAAAGAGGAGGGTCTTATAAAAAAACTAAAAAGGGCTATGAGATGAACCTTTTAAAGTATAATGGTTGTCCAGAAACTTACGAATCAGTATTTTTTGAGATTAACTTTAACGGTTATTTTAAAATGAAATCAAATGGAATTTATAAAAAGACTGGAAATTGCATTGTCTCATAAATACTGCACACAACAGGCGTTTGGCAAGATTGGGGTTTTAGGCTTAATTTAAAGATGGTCTTGTACTTGCAAAGTTTAGTCTTTAATCGAAAAATTAGGCTTCCTTAATCCCCAAACTCGCCAAGCGCCGGGACGTTATGTGAGATTCCAAAAAAAAATACGGGATAATTTGAAAAGTTACCATTTTTTGGTAACTTAGCTAAAAAAAATTATGGGACGAAATACTTCTATATCGCTAGGTAATCATTTCGAAAGTTTTATCGAACACAGTGTAAATGATGGAAGATTCAATAACGCAAGTGAAGTTGTCAGAGCCGGTCTTCGTCTTTTAGAAGATGAGGAAAATAAAATTGTAGCTTTAAGAAAAGCGATTAATGATGGAATTGATAGTGGACGTGCAGTAGATTTTGATGCTAAAAAACATCTTAACGTTTTAAAAGCAAGAAAAAAATCAAATGGCTAAATATTATTTAACAAATAAAGCTGTTGATGACTTAACTGAAATTTGGGATTATACAATCGAAACTTGGTCTGAAATGCAAGCTGAAAAGTATTATGATTTACTTTTGGCATCCTGTGATGATTTAGCAAATAATCCAGAACTTGGCAGAAACTATGATATAGTAACAAAAGGAATATTAGGTTTTAAATCAGGTGAACATATTATCTTCTACTCAATTATATCAAAGAACGAAATAGAAATCGCAAGAATTCTTCATGGAATGATGGATTTAAAAAGCAGACTATAAGGAACCTCACATAACACACGTAGCTGTTGCGCAACTCTCTTAAAAAAGTAAAATTTCAAGATAAGGATAAAAAACAACCTCGTTTAAGGACATTTAAGCGAGGTTTATTTTTGGTTTTAGGTTGTAGTTTGTAAAAATAAAATGCCTTAAAAAGTCGGTATTCAAGTCTATGAAAGCTGTTTTTAGAGAAGTTGGTACTTTTGCTTGTATTTCACTTACAACTCCGGCTTTTGTTTTTGTTTTTTTGGTGATAAA
>NZ_VLKO01000024.1 GCF_007830355.1 Flavobacterium tiangeerense
ATTTGGTATTTCTGTCTTGATGTTTTTCTTATTAAAAAATGAAAACATATTTTTTCTTTTTAGTTACGATTTTCTGGATTATTGCCACCAACGTTCTCGCGCTACAGCGGGTTTGGGACTAAATTAAACACTATTTTCGGATTTGCCAAATCTTTCAAATACAAGACGATTTTTAAATTAAGCCAATTGCCCAAATCCGTTGTAGCGTGTGTTACAGGGCGGTTATTTTTGTCGAAATTACGATTTTCACACAAAACTTTCACGCTTCTGTTGGCAAAATCCAATTTTCACGTTTCTGCTTTTCTGCTCGTAATTTTCGTTTCATTATTTCAAATATTTTCTTTTCGTTTTAAAAATCTGCGCAAAAAAAAATCAAGTTTCTGCTTTTCAAGTTTCCGTTGGCAAATTCCGATTTTCACGTTTCTGCTTTTCACGCTTCTGTTTTCAGATTCCAACTTTCCGACTTCTGCTATCGATTCCAATTTTCACGCTTCTGCTTTGTGAACTTCTTGCGGAATCAATGCTTATTTTCTGATTGTTTTCATCTGCGTAATTTCGGCATAACTGCCCTGTAACGTCCCCTTGCTACAAGAGGTTTGGGGTTAAATTAAGCCTTATTTTCGGATTTGCCTAAACTTCCCAAATACAAGACCATTTTTAAATTAAGCCAAATGCCCAAATCTCTTGTAGCAAGTGTTGTAGGCTGTTTTGTTCTCAATATTGGTATTTTCCAAATTTGCTTTTCTGTTTACACCAAAGGAAATATTCCCCAAATAATGTTCCTGATAATAACTCTTTGGTAAACTGTTCTACATTATGCTTTTCTATTGTCATTCCAATGCTTTTATCTGTTAACAAATTTTCTTCAACTTCTCTTAGAAAATTAAATGCAGTTGAGTCCAATGTACTAAGTATAAGTTTGTCTAATTGTTCAATTTGTTTGGCACTCAAGCTATTTAAAAACTCAAAACGTTCATCATCTGTTTTTTGAGATTCTGTATCATAATTTGGATTTTTCGACTTTTGGTTATACTCGTCAAGTGTCATTGACTGCGAATAATTCTTTTGGCTTAAATAAAACTCATAGTTTTCATCTCGCAATTTCTGTATAAGAATTTCAGCAAATTTTTCAAGTTTTGTCATATTACATTGGTTCTTCCCACTCAGCATCTTGTGGGTCATATTTTAAAAATTCTCCTGTGTCCGTAAACTCAGATGCTGTCATATTTATTTCAAATATTCCATCTACACCTGAAGCAGTTAAATACAAACCATTTTCTGTTAATAATGCTCTAACAGTCTTATCATTCTTAAAGCCAAAAGTGGTTTCATTTTCTTTTTCGGTCTCAACAGCATATCCGTATCTAACGAGTCTGTCAAAGAGTTGCTGTTTCTGCTCTTGTGAAAACTTTTCAAGATTTTCTTCGTTCTCAAAAAAATCGTCAGTTGCGTAAGTGTCAAATTTATCTTTGGTTTCTTTTCTGTGTAATTGTATGTTGTTACTCATAATCTTTTGTGGATGTCGTTAAAATAGCCTACAACGTCCCCGCGCTACAAGCAGTTTGGGACTAAATTAAGCCCTATTTTCGGATTTGCCAAATCTTCCAAATACAAAACCAACTTCAAATTAAG
>NZ_VLKO01000025.1 GCF_007830355.1 Flavobacterium tiangeerense
AGTTCTTTTCTTCCTTGCATAGTTAAAAATACAATTTCTTTTACTTTTTTGCAAGTTTTTTTTGATATATTTGTTCGAGTTGTGCAACAAGCACAGCCGTTTCTCGCAATTGCGAATTTTGTGGTAAGTTCACGTTCACGTTTCGCAAGAATTTTTATCTTTAACAGAAAATATAAAGTTCCGAAGTTCGCAACTGACGAGAAGCGGCGGAACGTTATGTGACATTTGAGCCAACTTTATGTAAATATTGAATTTTATGTGCGAAATAGGAAAAGAAATTAAACTTTGTACTTGTATTCCGAATGGTTTGAATACAATTGTCCACAATAAAAAAGCAAAAGAAAAAAAGAATCAGGATAAATATACTTGGACATTGTATAAATATGTTGGTCTTACTGAATATCCAATGGATGGAATGCTAATTTATCCTGATGATGCTTTATCAGAAACTCTTTCGGCAGAAAAGATGTCAGAAGAACTTAACAACAGAAACTGCTTCGATTTTAGTTATAATCCAAACGAAGGTGATAATCTTCAAATCTATAATCCTGCAAAATTCATCAAAAAGTACTTATCTTTTATTTACCGAAATGGAAAATGGATTGTGGATTCTTATAATAGCTTTACTTATGATACCGAAAAAATAAATTATGGAAAAGTAGAATTTGAATAGAAACGTCACATAACAGGCGTTTGGCAAGATTGCGAATTTTGTAGTAAATTCACGTTTATTTCTCGCAAGAAATTTTATCTTTGATAGAAAATAATCGATTCCGAAGTTCGCAACCTCGCCAAGCGCGGGAACGTTGTGCGTAATTTTGCGACCGATATAAAACTGACAATTTGACTATATGAAATATATTATCTTCTTAATGGCACTGATCCTTTTTTCTTGCAATCAAACAAACAACTTTTATCAGGGGCAGGTAACAGATGAGAACAACAAACCACTCGAAGGCGTAATAGTAGCAGAAGACCGAATTGATAAACATACTAAAACAGATAAGGATGGATATTTTAAATTAGACAGAAGTCAAGATTGGCTAGGAGATTTAATCTTTGTTAAAGAAGGCTATAAAACCGACACAATTCCTTCTGTTTCTAATCAAGCCGGCGAAACAACAGAATATCAATTTATAAAAAATGACACAACAATTGTTAGACTGCAATTAGTTGACAAAATCAAACTTGGAGAAAACATTGATGAGATTAATGCCATTGCAAAAAATATTTATAAAAAAAACGGAAATGTTTATGTGGAAATTGACATGGTACAAATTAAGTTCAAAAACATAGACGAACGAGTAATAGTCAATGATAATTCTAAAATAAGAACCTACCTAATTGATTCCAATACATTAATTTATTCCAATGATTGCAAAAGATTGTCTCCTTCAGAATTATTGAAAAACAAGGATACATTATTGAATGACAAATCAATAATTATGATAGGACAATCTAAAGACGGGAAAATGATTGATATAAATTTTGGGTGTTACGGATAAAAAAACCTACCGCCAACAGCTACTCCTATGTAAAGCATCATAAAGTTATTCACAACTTTTAAAAGGGTTATATGTTGGTTATTTTTCGAGTATAAAATGCCGTTCCAACGGCTTGT
>NZ_VLKO01000026.1 GCF_007830355.1 Flavobacterium tiangeerense
ACTCCTATGTAAAGCATCATAAAGTTATTCACAACTTTTAAAAGGGTTATATGTTGGTTATTTTTCGAGTATAAAATGCCGTTCCAACGGCTTGTTGAAAAAGTTGGAAACAACTTTTTGTCTGCCGAAGGCTTAGACTGAAAAAGTTATTCTAACTTTTTCAATAATGCCACGTATTTTAATCTCTTTTATTTCATTGTCTTTCTTTTTAAATTCTTAAAGCTCCCACTCCTATATGTGGTTCTCGTTTTGAGAACGAGACCACCAGCATCGGTTTGATTGTAAGAATAAAAATAGCTGCCTACTACAAAATGCGGCTTCTTTTAAAGAACCGCCCTAGCTGTTTTGCAGTCTATTCTCTGGTATGATTGAGCTTTTTAAGAAGGTTATTTTTATTTTTCTAATACTAAGTTTCTATTGATTTGATAGGGTGTTTCGGTTTTAATGACCGAGAGTATTCTTCGTGCTAATTTATGAGCTATTTTAATGATGACACTCTTTACATTCTTACCTTGATGTTTCCGGTAATATTGCTGCATTTCGGCATCTTTTCTAATGGCAATCCAGGCTGCTTCTACTAAATAACTTCGTAATTGGGAACGACTTCTGGGGGTTATCCCCAAACATTTTTCTGATCCGCCGCTATTATAAATCCCTGGTACTAATCCGATGTATGAGATAAATTGTCCTTCGTTATTGAATCGGCGCAAATCACCACATTCAGCCAAAATTACACTGGACAGATAACCGCCAATTCCTGGAATGCTCCTCAAGAGATTATAATCGTTCTTACAGGTCTTTCTGCAATGCGCACGCATTTGATTGGCAATTTCCAAATACTCTGACCTTATAAAATTATACATCCGTATTTTGCCTTGCAAAGCCAATTTTCCGCAACTCGTGCTAAATTCTATATTTTCCAGCCATACCATAAAATCTTTGTTCCAATTTGAATTATCAAATGCTGGAGGTATTTCAATCCCATGAAAGAGCAACATACTTTTGATATGCGATTTGCTTTGTCGGAGTTTCTTAGTGACTTGCGTTCTATGACGAGCCAAGGTGGTAAACTGTTCGTGTTCTTCGGTAGGAATATAAACTCCCTTGAGAACACCTGCCTTTAATTGATTGGACAGATTTTTGGAATCTAAAGCGTCAGTTTTTTGATACCGCTCCTTATCTCCTGTCTTGACATCGGAGGGATTGACCACCAAAACATGCCAACCTAATTTTAAAAAATAGCGCGCTGCAGAAAATCCGCAACATCCTGCTTCGTAAACTAAAGCTACTTCGTGATTTGGAAATGTTCGCTCCACATATTGGTATAAATCCTCGGCAACAGAAGGCATTGAAAACGTTCTGTGAAAAAACAAATCCGTTTGAATGGAAACGCTCCAGCTTTTTTTGTGAATATCTAAACCAATGAATATCTTTGGAATAGTTAAGGCATCTTGTAATTGCATAATCTTCGTTTTTAGTAACTCTAAGTTATGCTTTTACATAGATACTACAACGGATTTGGGCAATTGG
>NZ_VLKO01000027.1 GCF_007830355.1 Flavobacterium tiangeerense
GGGCTTAATTTAGTCCCAAACTGCTTGTAGCGCGGGGACGTTGTGCGTCAGTTTAGCGGAACGCAGAAAATCCGAAGTCAAACAGAAAATTAACTAACCAATGTTGGATAATCTAAATAAAAAACATCTTTACTTATCAATCTCAATTTCAATTGTGTTATTCATATTATTGAACTTCTTTGTTGGCCCAACTTCTGTATTTGGTCTAGCGGGATTTATACAGAATAAGACAGGTTACTTTTTCGGAGTTGACATAAATACTTTTGATTATCTTTTAATCTCATCAATTCCAATTTGCGGTTTAATGTTAACGGAAAAAAGAAAACGGAAAAATTTATCCGAAATTCTGAAAGACAACTTAATTATTTGTTTGACTTGCTTGTTAACTTTTAGTATTGGATTATTAATATTAATTTCGAGAATCGGAAGTCCATCACAAAATCCGCTAATTCCAGAATATTTACGAGTAGAACCATTTAAGCAATATTCTTTATTTTTCATTTTTTTAGGTTTAATATTACCATTTTTACTTACACGAAAAGAAGTTGAAGAAACGAAAAGCGAAATTGAACTAATCGGAAAACAAAATAAATAAAAAACCGAACGCACAACAGCCGTTTGGCGAGATTGGGGTTTTAGGCTTAATTTAAAGTTGGTTTTGTATTTGGAAATTTTGTGCTTAACCGAAATATTAATCTTAATTTAGTCCCCAACCTCGCCAAGCGGCGGGACGTTAGTGGCTAGCTTAAGAAAAAACGACAGACGATGAGCATTGAAATTACTTCAAAAATAATTGGACAACTAAGACAAGAAGAAAATTTTTCTGATTGGTGGAAAAGTGGCGAAATTGAAATTCCGTTTTTTGACAAAGAAAAATTATCCATAATATTTATGGATTTTGAACCCGAACACGACAAAACATTTATTGCCGAAGCTGACCAAGCTTTGACATCCTTTTTGAAATTAAACTCTGACGCTAGAAACGCAATTTCCAACCTTGCTTATAAAAACTGTATGGACTTTTTAGAAGCAGTTGAAATTGACTCAGCGGACGAAGCATTAAGACAAATAAAAAACAAAAACGAAGTTTGGAATTTCATTCAACCATCTGAAATTTATGTAACGAGACGCCCTTACAATGAACGAGACATTTATATTCAAATTGCTTGTGAATGTGATTGGGAACAGGAACACGGACTTCAGCTTGTATTTCGGCAAGGAAAGAAATTAACGAGAATAAGTGACCAAGACGGACATTTGACAGAAGCAGACGCTTATGGAAAACCCGATTCAGAAGATAAATTGTTAAGTCAATTTGACCAAAAAGAAAATAAAACTGAAACTGAGTGGTGGAAGTTTTGGAAATAAAGCCAGCCACTAACACACGTAGCTGTTGCGCAACTCTCTTAAAAAAGTAAAATTTCAAGATAAGCATAAAAAACAACCTCGTTTAAGGATTTTTAAGCGAGGTT